>WGMO01000010.1 GCA_016125075.1 Terrimonas sp. | reverse complement strand
GGGGCTTGGCCATACAAAAAATTTATACAGCAAAATTCAAAAACTGATAAACATTTTGCAACCGCTTTTTATACAGTTCAATTGTGAATAAACCAACCCTGAAAACTGAAAGAGGCTGCCCCTTTTTGGACAGCCTCTTCTCTTTTGGTTTATATAAACCTGATCTTTATTGCTTAATTACTTTTTGAACGTCAATAATTTCATTTCCCTGATAAACCGTCAATATATATAAACCGCTTACCCTGTTTTGCATATCAATTTGCTGAACACCTGGTTGCATCAGCCTGTTGAATAACAATTTTCCAGATAAATCACTAAGTGTGATACGAATGCCTTGTTCCTGGATGGACAATTGCAATACATCTTTGAATGGATTTGGCATTGCCAGAACAGGCACTACATCCCCTTTGTTAAATTTAACCGTTCTCACTGTTGAATATGTGAATTTTCCGTCAATATCAATTTGCTTGATCCTATAGAAATTACCCCTTGTTATATCTGGAGTAGTATGTATATAAGAATAGTTAGAGATTTGATCGCTATTTCCTTTTGCAGGAACAGATGCAATCGTGTGGAAAATTCTACCATCAGATGAATATTCAATATCAAAGCTGGAAGTGTTTACTTCCTGTAATGTTGACCAACTGAGCTTAACGGATTTTGCATTCGCTATTGCAGCAAAATTTCCCCATAAAACAGGCAAAGTCGCTGAATTCTTGGTAACGGTAATGGAAGTCTCACCAGAGTTGGTATAGTCAAGTGTATATCCCTGAGGGATCAGCACATAAGCAAAATTACCCGTAAAATTACCACTGGTAGCCGTCATAATTGTATAGGTCTGTAAAGGAGCGCTTTGATCAAGTTCATAAACAAATAATGCGGTACCGGTAAGGTCAGTAGTACCCGTGACATTTAACTGGTCATAACCCGTTCCGGCGGTCCCATTAACAATTTCCATATTGAGAACCGGTGTCTGTCCTGTGATGGTGGCGGGACTAGCCGTTAAAACACCAGGTGATGCCCCCGGATTGATGGTCCCGCTATTGGCAACAGTTCCGGACAAATTAAATGTTCCCTGACCTTTCAAAGATCCCGTATTGGTAAAAGGGACATTAAAATTGCCAAAAACAAAACTTGTTGTTTTATTGAATGTTCCATTGTTGGTGAACGAATTTGTGCCTGATTCACCGAAAAAGCCCCTGTCAGACTGAAATTGTTCATTGATAGTTCCATTATTGATAAAGGTGCCATCATTAAAATAGATTCCACCACTTGAAGTTCCTGTAGCCCAGTTTAAAGTTCCATTGTTCGTGAAACTTGAATTGATGCGTTTTACAACATCGTTATTGGCAAGGGAAATGACTGAACTTGATCCTGTAGTCGTTGCAACGCCAAGTGTCCCGCTTGTCCAGGTCATTGTTCCATTGATCAATGCTGAGCCACTGCCGATTAATAGATTATAGGTGCCCAACACTAATGTACCATCAACAACCAGATCTGTGCCGGGACCATCATTTAAAGTAAGGTCATTGCCACCGGATGTGGATACGAAAATGTTTATAGAAAGTGTACCCCCTGTCTCGACAGTCAACTGATCTGCCGTTACGGATGCATCAATAGTTACGTTATTACCATTCCGGATACTAATTTGTCCGTCGGAAAAAGTTGGTGGAGCAGGACTTCCGACCCAGGTTAAAGTACCCCCATCATAGCGTTCCCAAGTTGCTGAATTGCTCCAGTTGCCTGTTGCTATGCTTCGATAATCACCATCGCTTTGCCCAAATGCAGCCGGGGCGAAAAAAAGGCTCAATAAAAAAAGTTTCCAAAAAGTAGATGTTAATTTCATAAAGAACTGTTTAATTAATGATATATCCAGAATGTTAAAAAACAAACACGTCGACTGCTAGTTAATTGGAATATTAACTATCTGCAACATTTAATAAAAGGGTATTGATTTCAAGAATAATTCAAAGGAGAATGGAAATCTTAGAGGAACTTGCTTCAAAAATATGCAAAAAATAGGGAAGTTGAAGTTTTTACTTGCAAAAGTTAAAAAATGGCTATATTTTTTTTATTCACTAGATTATTGATAATCAATAATATGCAAAAAACGTTTTATATAAAAATAGAAATAGCTTTGTAAATATCATGAACACTATTTTCCCAGGAATGGGATTTTGCAAATAAAACCCTTTCTATTGCTTTGCTTTCAGCGTTTTCAAGTAATGAGGATTCAATGAGTTCGGGATATGCTTCTTTTGTTAATGCGAGTTTCGTAAAATTTTCAAAAACTTCCATAGCCTTCGTTTTTGTCGCGACAACCGGTTTCCCCAGCGCCAGGTATTCATCTATTTTTAATGGATAATTGCCATTGGTGATCGGGTTGATTTGTTGGGGATTGATACAAACATCAAATTGTCTGATAAATGCGGCTAATTGTGATAGGTCTTTCCTTCCGAGAAAATATATATTTTTTATTTCATGCAAATTGCTGGATTTAAAATTTTCATCCTCAGGACCTACCAGCACAATGCTCCATTTGGAATTATGTTTAGCGATAAATTCGATAATATTGATATCCAGCCTTGAAGAATCCAAAGCACCCACATATCCGATAATCGGTTTATTGATCAGGTTAATTTCTGGTGGCGGCTCATATGATTTTTGATAGTCAAAGTAATCAAAACTACATCCCTGCCCAACATAGAATGAATTTTGATTAAACCGGGAACAATATTGCTGATAATAAACAGAATTTGTAACAACAAGGTCTGCTTCTTTTATTAAGCTTGGCTCCAGCACGGAGGCATGTTTTTCCCAAAATTTATAACCCTGTAAGAAGTCCCGCATGTAATATATGTACAGGGAAGGGTTAAGTATCTTTTTCAGTAAGAAGCCATTATAAATATCATTATCATTAAACAAAATGACATTGGTAAATCCAAGTTCAGCAATGGCTTTTGCTATGTCTTTTGCAAAGCGATGGTTATTTATGGTGTTGATTGATTTGAAAAGCAGGGTTGACGGTATCCAATTGATCGATTCAATGATGGCAGTGGGGAAAACCTGCCATAGGTTTTCTGAAATCTTTTTGATATTCCCTTTTTTCTCTTTAATGATCCTGCAATGTTCTTCAATTCCGGCAGATTTCTTATTTGAATGGTAGGTCTTTCTCGTTATCGGTATGTTAACATATAAAACACGGTTTGATTTTGCGAATTCAGTAGCAATGTTTTTACAATTACTTCCAAGTTCATAATACCAGGGTTGTATGCTTATCACTACAATATCCCTTCCTTGTATTGTCTGCGTATTGTCTCCGCTCAAAACCATGGCATTAAATTATTTTCTAAACGGTTTCATGTATTTTTTGTGTGCCAACGATAGCATTGGAATATCCCCTTTTGTATCTCCGTATGCATATATCTCCTCATACACCGAAAGATCGTATATTTTTTTTATGCGATTCACTTTTTCAATTCCGTGACAATTTTTCCCTTTTATTTTTCCCGATAAAAAGCCCTGTTCGATTTCCAATTCAGAAGCAATTATTTTAAGATTTTTTTTCCCTGCCCAGCCCCGAATCCAATTTTCCGGAGATGCGGAGACGATGACAATTTCCACGCCGTTATTTTGAAGTTTGATTATCTCCTGGACAGCATCAGGCCGAATGAGATGCGGTAAAACTTCTGCGGAAAATCTTTCACTTTGCCGGTTGAATTCCTTTTCTGTTGTTTTTCTGAAAAAAAACCGGAGAATCTTTTCTTTTGCTACCTGGTTTGAAATGATTTTTAATTTATAGGCAATTAAATATGGACTGTTTACAAAAAATCCCAGAAAAAAACCGAAATCCCCTTTGCTGAATTTTATGAATTCGAGAAGCGTATCCTTTTTTGTTATGGTTCCGTCAAAATCAAAAAAAGCAATTTTCTTTTTCAATGGATATAAAATTGAAAGCTAGTTGAAGATGGTTATATCCTTAACATACAGTATTAATATGTAGCTAATGATCCAACATATCAAAGTGACCTGGATAAATCTATCCTTGTAAAGGATTTTCGTTGGAGAGCCGGAATCCTGTAATACATAAATGATCTGCAGGTATCTGAATATGCCTGCCATAACAAATAAACAGGTATAATATAATCGATAGGCGTTTGGCCGTAATCTTATTTCGTCAGACATCGTGTACATGAAATAGGAAACGATAATAACTGCACATACCAAAGCGAGCAATACATTTAAAAATTCCAGGTTATAACCTTTAATGGATTTCCGCATTTCTGTGCCGGAATTTATTTTTAATAATACATCATCACGCCGTTTCCCAATCGACATAAACAGGGCCAGCAGGAATACCATAATAATAATCCACTCCGACAAGGGGATATAGGCGATGACGGATCCTGCCTTAATGCGTAATACAAATCCGATGGCCAGAATAATGATATCCAGAATGGGAATTGACTTTAACCCAAATGAATAACCTAAGTTCAATAAGAAATAGATGGCCAGCACAAACATGAATTTATCCCTTATCCACCATGCCAGAAAAAATCCTGCGATCAACAATACTGTAAAAATTACAAGGGAAACAGTTTTTGAAACAGCCCCTGAGGCCAATGGTCTGTATTTTTTTGTAGGATGCTTTTTGTCATCTTCAATATCTTTATAATCGTTGATGATATATATACAACTGGCGATGAAACTAAAAGCAATAAACCCAAAAAATACTTCTATATCTTTTTGCAAATCAGTTATTTCCCCGGCGAAGAATAAAGGGATGTATAAAAAAAAGTTTTTGGCCCAATCTTTTGGACGTAAAAGCTTGATATAGTTTGATATAGAGTGCATTCTCGTGCCAAAATAGTAACTAAAAACCAGAATTTAAAACATCCTTGGCATTAAGTTTTAGTGTATTACTGTATATGCTTAAAAATATTCCCCCAATAGCCCCCCAGTTCCATCATCCAGGCAATCCCCAGGTGTACCATCAGTCCGCCGGTAATGGAGCGGGTGTTATAACTTACAATTCCCAGTAATAAGCCCCCCCAAAATGAACTGATACATTCAAAAAGCGGCTTGCCAAAATGGATCGTACAATAAAAACAGGCCATCGGTAATATGGCATGCTTTCCTGCAAAACGGGTAAATGCCATGATGAGAAAACCACGGAAAAATAGTTCTATACTGAAAAAATCACTACCATAAGAAAGCTCAAAAAGTATCTTACCGGCCCATTGATGCTTCTCAAAGGGTATCTGCGATATGGCATGGTTGAGTTTGGGGTACATGGCCAGAAAATCAGCCTGGGTGGAAGCAAAAATGATAAGAGGAACCATCAGCAGCAGCATCTGCAGATAGGGATGGGGTGAAAATTGTTTTATCGAAAGTCCGTAAAAATCCCCGCTTCCTTTTCTTTTTATAATGAACAGGACCACTGCAATAAAAATCAGCCTGATGGGCCAGTAAATGACCTGGTTCCAGTAATCACCGTTGATGCCCGGGGGAAAAAAATCAGTGGTAAAATGGTTTGTGACTTTGCAGGCAAAAACCAGGGCTGCCAACAACAATAGGCCTGTGAATTTCGGATCCTTGAAATAGTTCCTGGTCTGGAATATACTGTACAGAAAATAGGGTACTGAAAATGCTGCAGCATATAAGATCACATGACCCGTCAATCCCGGAAATGGCAGGTATTGCCACTGAATCAAATGCTGTTCGAGATGGAAAGCATAATTAAAATAAATCAGTGTGCCGGTAAACAATACCGTCCCGATAAAGACCCTTTGATCCAGTTCTTTTTGGTAACCCCTGATATATTGCCAGATCTGCTTCATTTAAACGGTAAAATAGTTTTTTTTAACGGCGCATTAAACTTTTTTCATGCAACCCTTTCTTAAAGGGGTATTTAATTTTTCTGAACCCATAAAAACGTATAGCCATGAAATTTTTATCTATTAACCGTTTCAACGCTGCGATCCTCGCCCTGGTTTTCGCAGCTTTTCTTTATTCCTGTCAGAAGGAAAAAAGCCAGGGTAATACAGCCAATTCCGTAACTGCAGAAGAAGCTGTACAGTATACCGATGAAAGCACAGAAGCAGATGCCAGTTTTGATGATGTTAGTGATGTCGCCCTTTCTGCAGCCGATGAAGAAAGCAGTGCCAGGGAAGCCGGTACCAGCGGCCGGATATCCCTGTTTGCTGAACTTCGTTTAAGGATCGGTGATTGTGCCAACATTACCGTCACACCCGACGACAGTACCTATCCTAAAACCGTTATCATCGATTTTGGCGATGGATGTAATGGAAGAGACGGCAAATTCAGAAAAGGTGCCATGATCCTCAACTTTACCGGCCCTATCCGTGTCAGTGGATCTGTGGTGACCTTGACATTCCGTGATTTTTACCTGAACCGTGGTCATATTGAAGGGAAGATCACTTTCAAAAATCAAAACGAAAATGGTTTGCATAAATACACGGTTACTGTTGAAAACGGCGCATTTACCCTGCCCAGTGGAAGAGGTTTCCAGTATACCGGTATTAAAGTCGTTACCCAGATTGCCGGCATGGATACCCGGCTGATCCGTGATGACGTATATAAGATTGAAGGCAGGTCGAGAACCGATTATAACGGTGGGAAATCTGTAGTATTGAATACGGTAGATCCGCTGATCAAAAAAGTGAACTGTCATTGGATTTCAGAGGGAACATTGAAGATCGTGATCAATGACCGGGTATTGAAACTGGATTACGGCTTTCCGAATAATGGCGATTGTGATAACAAGGCGCTCCTGCTGTGGAACAATGGATTGGATCAGAAAGTAATCACGCTTCCATAATTAATCGATATGAAAGTTGGATCCCCGGGCGCCCAGTGCCGGGGATCTTTTTTATTTCCCGTTCCTTCCTAGTTGACTTATTTTTGCCCGATGAAAACCATCGGCATTGTAGGCGGAACTTCCTGGCATTCGTCTATCGACTATTACAGGCTTATCAATGAATTTGTCAATCAGCGTTTGGGTGGCAACGAAGCAGCCCAAATCATCCTTTATTCTGTCAATTATGGGGAAATCGTTACCCTGACCCAACAGGGTGACTGGGACCGTATCGCTGCCATAATTTGTAATGCCGCCTGGAAGATCGATCGCGCTGGTGCAGATTGTATCCTTTTAGGGGCCAATACCATGCATAAGATAGCGGAAAGGGTGGAGCGCTCCGTTTCCGTGCCCCTGCTCCATATCGCCACAGAGACCGGCAGGGTCATTCAACGAAAGGGGTTACAAAAAGTAGGCCTGCTGGGAACGAAATACACCATGGAACTGGGTTTTTATGCAGAAAAACTCAGCGAACTGGGTATTGAAACAGTCTTGCCCGGTGATGAGGACAGGATATTCGTCAACGATGTTATCTATCATGAACTTGGCAAGGGCCTCCTGAAAAAAGAAAGCAAGGAAAGATATCTTACAATCATTGATAATTTGCAAAGAAAAGGGGCAGAAGGGATCATTCTGGGTTGTACAGAAATACCGATGCTGATCAAGCAGGCAGATACACCCATACCCGTTTTTGATACCACGCATATCCATGCGGCAGCTGCAGTTGAGTTTGCTTTGGGATAAATATTTTTTTATAAATCGAATTATAATATGAAAACTATTTTCGTGCACCATGTTTTTTTCTGGCTCAGGGATCCTAATAATGAACAGGACAAAAAGGATCTGATCGCGGGTTTAAATAAGATTGCCTGCCTTCCAGTCATCCGGTCCTTTCATATTGGCCAGCCGGCTGCGACTAACAGGGAAGTGATCGATACCAGCTATTCCCTTTCCTGGTTACTGATCTTTGATAACAAAGAGGACCAGGAGCTATATCAAAATGATCCGTTGCATCTCCAATTTGTAACAACCTGCTCGCATCTCTGGAAAAAAGTAGTGGTGTATGATTCGGTCGATCTGTAAAGACCGTGTATCCACTCATGTCCTCGAACATAGCATGGTAAGGTAATTTCCTGAAAAATGATTTCTCCTCACTTCTAATAATCGAACCGGGGCCACTGATAGTTGATCAATGACCCCGGTTCAATTTTATTCACCGAAGGATATTATCCTTCATCATTTTTTAAATATTGTTGAAAAGAATGTCTTCATGTCATTCCAGGAAGCGGAATCAGCCGCTGCATTATAGGCAATGGGAATGCCAAATTTTTCACCCATCGCGGTTGCATCAGGATTGGTGAATGCATGGGTGGCCCCATCGTAGGACTTAAAAGTATAGTTGGCGCCGATAGAATCCATGTCATGCTTGAATTTCTCCACTTCCGGTTGCAGCACAAATTTGTCATCGTTACCATGGCAGACCAGGATGGCAGCCTTCAGTTTTTCCTTGTCCAGGGGACTGGCGGTAAGATTCCCATGGAAACTGACAACTCCTTTCAGGTCTTCACCGGCCCTTGCCATATTTAAAACCATGGCGCCGCCAAAACAATAACCGATGGCCGCCATATTCCCGGGATCTGTCTGTGGGTAAGATTTTAACTTTTCGAGGGCGGCATCAAAATGGGATTTGGCCAGTGGCAGGCTGGCATAAAAAGGAGTGGCCAGTGCGGTTGCCTCAGTTGGATCATTGGCCTGTTTGCCATTTCCATAAAGGTCAATCGCCATCGCAATATATCCCAGTTTGGCAAGTTCCCGGGCTCTCATCCGGGCATAATCATTTAATCCCCACCATTCATGTACCACAATGATGGCGGGTCTTTTTCCTTCGATATTTTCATCATACACAACAAAGCCGTTCATTGTGGTGCTATCCTGTGTATACGTGACGTTTTCTTCTTTTAATGCAGGTTCTTTCTGAGTAGTATTCTTGTCGGCATTATTGCAGGCCGTACTCAGGGTCCCCATAAATACCGCCAGCACTATGGGGGCAATCCAATTTTTTTTCATGATCAGTAAAATTTAGTTTTTTGAATCAACAATTAGTTGATGGAAATGTTTAAAAACCCCAGTTTTTCATCACGGCAAGGTCTTCCCGGGCACAGTCAATCGGTTGCAATCCCTGGTAGGCTTCCTGTTCGATAATATAATCGACATCTCCGGATTTTTTCCTGACCAGGTCCAATACTTTTTTAACCTCGGCAATGCCCTTTCCCAGGATGCAACTTTCATACTTCCCGGGCATATCCGGTACCGGGATCTCATCCTTAACATGCAGGGATTGGAACCTTCCCGGGTTTTGTTTGACGATTTCCAGCGCCCTGGCCCCTCCATTGAACAAATTTCCCGTATCCAGTTGTTGAATGACAAGACCGGGATCGGTATTTTTCAGGATCAGGTCATAAAGAGCAATACCATTCAGCTTTTCACTGAATTCAAAGTCATGGTTATGATAGCCGAATTTCATCCCGTATTGTTTACAGAGGGATCCGCTCTTATTAAAGATCTCCATTAAGGCCATGAATTGATCGTAGGAACTTCTGTATTCCTTTTCCATCGAGGGGCTGATCACAAAATGCTGTCCCATGAAGGCTGCATCTTCCACGGTATTTTTCCATAAAGGGGTAAATTCTTTTTTCGTTTTGTCCCAATGCTGGTTATTTAAAACGGTATGCCCGCTGGGCATTTGCAGTCCGAGTCCGTCCAGTAAACTTTTGAATTCCCGTACACTGTACCCATAAAACTTGCGGTTGGAATAATTGGCATGTTCTACGTATCGGTAGCCCATGTTAGCTACTTTCTCCAATGTACCGGCAGGATCGCGGTACATTTCATCCCGCACGGAATAGAGTTGTAAGCCTACCCTTTCCTTTTTCCCGTTGAAAAGGAAGTCATGCTTCAGCAGGATAGCACTGCCGATTGCCAATGAGCTTTGTTTAAGAAAGCCTCTTCGATGGATGGTCATAATGAAATTATTAGGGAATTGATTCAGTAAGTTAAGATAATTTCGTTTTGGGGTTTCATAAAATATTCAGGATTGTTCATCGTCTTTCCTATAAAGGAATTATTATCGCCATGTTTACTTCTTTTGGAAAAAATCCCTCCGGGGAACAGCTTGACAGTTTGCTACGTTCAGCCCAATACAGTCAGGGTGGTTTTCAGAACATTTCACCGACGGAAATGATGATCAAAAAGCATTCCCTGATATCCATGACCTGGAAATTCCTGCAAAAACCCCTTTCCACCCGACCTCCCGGAACAATTCCTTCCGTTCGAACTGATTTAAAATCGTTCGATCAGGAACAACCGGTGATCATCTGGTTTGGTCATTCTTCCTACCTGATCCATATAAACAGTAAAAATATACTGGTGGACCCGGTTTTTAGCGGGCATGCCTCCCCCTTTTTATTTGGTGCAAAGAGTTTTGAAGGGTCGGATGTATATTCCGTTGCTGATCTGCCCGGGATCGATTTATTGCTCATTACACATGATCATTATGATCACCTGGATCATCGGACAGTAAAAGAGTTGATGCCGAAGGTTAAAAAGGTCTGTACCTCCCTGGGGGTAGGCGCCCACTTACAGTATTGGGGTTATGACAAACAAATCATCACAGAAATGGATTGGGGAGAACAGGCCGTTTTCTTTGATACGCTGCAGTTAAAGGCAGCTCCTGCCAGGCATTTTTCCGGCAGGTCGTTAACCCGTAACAAGACCCTTTGGGCATCGTATATACTGGAAGCATCGGATCATAAAATCTATATCGGCGCCGATAGCGGGTATGATAGTCATTTTAAAAAAATCGGTGAGGACCATGGCCCTTTTGATCTCGTTTTGCTGGAAACAGGTCAGTATCATGAAGACTGGCCTTTTATCCATATGATACCGGAGGAAGCCGTACAAGCGGCAATTGATTTACAGGCAAAACTGCTCATGCCGGTACATTGGGGGAAATTTGCTTTGGCTTTTCATGATTGGGATGAACCCGTTAAACGGGTGATTTCAGCAGGTGCAAGTGCGGGAATGAAAATTGGTACCCCCAGGATCGGTGAACCCCTCGTGTTGGGTGATCATATTCCTGACCGCCATTGGTGGGAGGCTATTGCTGCATCTTAGAAAAGTTTTAGCTGGAGTGCTTTTTGATCGTGTATGCTTTTCAGTTTGGGTCGGGGGCCGTACTTTGCTTCAATTTTGTACACGGCTGTTTCCCTGTACCGGGAGGCGACAATGATGTTGATCCCTTTTCCATGGGGGGCAAAAAGGCGTTCTACCAGTTCAGGTTTATTGTTGTTCTGAGAAAGGTGCGAAAGGATGAGATGGCTCAATTGTTTGGGTCGGTGCGATAAGAATAAGTCGAGTGCCTGCTCATTTGAAATATGCCCTTTTCCATCTGAAATTCTTTTTTTAAGATGAAAGGGGTAGTTGCCCTGCATAAGCATGACCGTATCATAATTCGACTCCAGGAATACGGCATGACATTGTTTAAAATACTGGATGACCTTTTTACAGGCTATACCGATATCGGTAAAGACCCCAATAGTCACTGTAGAGGAAGAGGCCACAAAGCTATGCGGGTCTGCCGCATCATGGTTTTTTTTAAAGGCAAGTACCGAAATTCCTCCAATCTTGATACAATCATCGGTTTCGAAGTGATGTACCCATTTTTTATCGAGTTTCAGCCTGGCCGCCTTTTCAGTTTTGGAAGATATGTAAACGGGCAGTTGGTATTTTTTGGATAGAACAGGCAATCCGCTGATATGATCCGTATGTTCATGGGAAATAAAGACTGCTTTCAGTTTTTTCATTTCCAGCCCCAGTCTTGCCATCCTGCGTTCCACCTCACGGCAACTGATACCCGCATCTATCAAAATGGCTTCATCATCATTCCCAATATAATAGCAATTGCCATTACTGCCAGAGTTGAGCGCGGTTATTTCCAATGACATATTTAACTGGGAAAATTTATTCCCCAAATATAGTCATCCTTCACCTGAATTGACCTGCTAATCCCTGCTTTGTTCAGAGGATATCACTTTCTTTCTCTCTTTGAAAGCCGTTTGTTTTCTGAAATCCGGTAGGTGACAATTTTCTTGATCAGGGCAAGCGGCAGGGGTTGATCGATGGGGAATTGCACCGTACCTTTTGACCATTTATAAGCTTGGATTTCATCCTTGAATGCATTGATTCCAGAGCCCGTCGGGTAAAAGCCGATATGGTTTTTGTACCCGGCAAAATAGACCAATATACCCTGTAATTTATATGCGGGCATGCCATAACTGATCGTTTCTTCCATACCCGGATCCGTTTGTCTGATTGTTTTCCTGATCTGCTCCAGTTTGCTTCTTACCGGAGGGGGGAATTGAGCGATATATTCTGTCACACCGTCTGTGCCCGTTGAAGTGTTTTTTTTCATCGCTTAATGAGGCTTGGTTTATTTTGTTTGATACTTTAAAGTACTTGTTCAGGAACCCGCATAGCGATCCTTACGCATTTAGTAGTGTATTGATATCGATCTTTTTCATTTTCATTAAAGCGGCCATTGCATTTGGCGCTTTATCAGGATCGGACATGATGGCACCGATCTGGGCCGGAATGATTTGCCAGGAAACCCCGAATTTATCCTTCAGCCAGCCACACATGCTTTCTTCCCCTCCGTCTTCCGTCAGCTTTTCCCAATATTGATCCAGTGTTGCCTGGTCCTTGCATTCTACAACAAATGAAAAGGCCTCATTAAACGAAAATGAATGATTTCCATACCCGTCCATGGCCATGAACACTTTTTCGTCCAGTATGAACTGGGAATGTTTGACGGTCCCGGATACATGTTTACCTTCTTCCTCACTGTATAACAGGATCCCGTTGATCGATGACTTGGGGAAAACACCTGTATAAAATTTGACGGCTGCTTCTGCTCTGCCAAAAAGAGCCCCTACAAATAACAGGGTAGGGGTTATTTTTTGGTTTACATCACTGTATTTTCCTTTCATGATTTGCCAGGCCAGGCCAAACCGGTCCTGGCAAAAAGCATATTTTTCACTCCAATCATAGGTGCCGAGCGGCATTAATATCTTTCCGCCATCCGAAAGCCTGTTAAATAGATTTTCTATCTCATCATCTGATTCGCTGATCACCAGTAATGAAATGGATGGGTTCAACGTAAATGCCGGACCACCGTTCAATCCCATAAATTTCTGACCATCCAGTTCAAAATTGACGACCATGCCAGTGTTCAAACTGATCCTGGAATGCTTAAAAAGCGAGCAATAGAATTCGGCCGCTTCCAATGCCTGACCGTCAAACCACAAACAGGGGTGAATATTCATTTCCATAGTATTTTATGATTGATTACAGTTAAACATCCATTGAATGCCAAATTGATCCGTACAGCTTCCATAATAAGCACCCCAGAACATATCCTGCAACGGCATGGTTATTTTCCCCGCTTCTGATAATAACCCGAAAAGTCTTTGGGTCTCTTCCCGGCTATCCGGAGAAAGCATGATATGCATATTGTTTCCAAAATTGACCTGGAAGCCAAATGTTTCCGGGACGTCTGTACCCATTAATAAATGTCCCCCGGTGATGGGTAGCTCAATATGCATCACCAATTGCTTAACAGCATCTGAAAGAGGTGCTGCACCTTCCTGTGCTGGCATATCACCAAACCGGGATATGGCGCCATTGAATGCTGTTCCAAATACTGTTTTATAAAATTGGAAGGCTTCCTCGGTATTCCGGGAAAAATTCAGGTAAGTACTTACTGTGGCCATTTGATAAATTATTTTCTAAGTTAATTTTTATATACTGTTTATGATGATCTTGTAACCTACATCCTCTTTTCCCGGGGAAGCCATTATCTGTGCCTGTGCGGTATTTGACACCTATCGAATTCCCGCGGATTGGGTATTCCGGGACAAAGATGCAAAAGAGATTCAAATATAAGGCGGTGCAATATTGCCTATTTAGAGGGTTGTTTGCGACAATTTTGATCATTAACTTTAAAAGATGAAACATGTAACCATCCTGGTACCGGAAGCTTCAGTTTTACAGGCCATTGCCGACCCGCAATACCTGTTTTCTGCTGTAAATGGATTTTTACAATCATCGGGTCAAAAGCCGGTTTTTGAAATCTGCCTGGCTGGGGCTAAAAAAGAAATCCGTTTGCAAAATGGGCAGTATAGTGTTCATGTTGACAAACTTTTTCACGAAGTAAAAAAAACAGACCTGATCATCATTCCTGCCATTTTCGGGGATATAAAGGCTGTCGTTGCCAAAAACGGGGAATTGACCGAGTGGATCAGGGACCAGTATGAAAAAGGCGCCGAACTGGCTTCACTCTGTGTGGGTGCTTTTCTGATGGCCTCAACAGGACTGTTGACGGGGAAAAAATGTTCAACGCACTGGAGCTTTGCCAACCAATTTCGGGAAATGTTTCCGGATGTGGAACTGGTGGAAGGCTGTATCATTACCGAAGAAAAAAGGATCTATTCCAGTGGTGGAGCCCATTCCTACTGGAACCTTTTATTGTACCTGGTTGAAAAATATACCAACCGGGAAATGGCGGTATTGGCATCAAAATATTTTGCCATCGATATGGGTAGAGAAAGCCAATCTCCCTTTGCCATTTTCAGGGGGCAAAAAGAACATGATGATATCGAGATCAAAAAGGCCCAGGCTTATATCGAAGCGCATACAGATGCAAGAATAAATATCGATGAACTGGCTAAAAAAATGGCCCTGGGCAGACGAACTTTTGAACGTCGTTTCCGGCAGGCTACCCACAATTCCGTGTTGGAATATATGCAAAGGGCAAAGATCGAAGCAGCAAAACGATTGTTTGAAACAAGCCGTATGAGTATTCAGCAGGTCATGTACGAGGTGGGATATACCGACACCAAGGCTTTCCGGGATCTTTTTAAAAAAATCACCGGTTTGACACCCTTGTTGTATCGTAATATTTATCACAAAATGGCCGTATTGAAATAGGGATACAAAGAATCACAACCATAGAAAACAGGGTTAATTTTCCCGTGACAACTGTCCATTATCTATTTCCCCAAAACACTTAACTTTGCGGCCATGACAACAGAAAAATTGAAAGATTTGCGGTCCCGCTTAGACGGGATAAGGAGGTTTCTTTGACGTCGCTAACCGACAGGATAAGATAGCACAGGAAAAGCAGCTCTCCCTGAGTCCCGGCTTCTGGGATGACAACAAACGGGCGACTGAAATCATGAAAAATATTCAGCAGAATGAATACTGGGTGAAACTGTTCGAAACAACCAGCACCGCGGTAGAAGATTTTGCTGTCATATATGATTTCTGGAAAGAAGGGGAGGCGACGGAAGAGGAAGCCCAGGAGGCCTATCAAAAAGCCCTTTCCATGGTAGAGGATGCCGAATTTAAGGGGACCCTCAATGAACCCGAGGATGAGCTTCCGGCCGTTGTACAGATCAATAGTGGAGCTGGTGGCACCGAAAGCCAGGATTGGGCGGAAATGCTGGCCCGGATGTACCGTATGTACGGGGAGAGAAACGGTTGGAAAGTGACAGAACTGGATTGGCAATGGGGTGATGGGGCGGGAATCAAAACCTGTACCCTGCAGTTTGACGGTCCATTTGCTTATGGCTTCCTGAAGGCAGAGAGCGGGGTGCACCGCCTGGTCCGGATATCCCCTTTCGACAGTAATGCCAGGCGCCATACCTCCTTTGTGTCTGTGTTTGTATACCCCCTTGTAGATGATTCCATCCATATTGAGATCAAACCGGCAGATGTAAAAATGGAAACATCCCGTAGTGGCGGTGCCGGTGGTCAGAATGTCAATAAAGTGGAGACCAAGGTCCAGCTTACCCATATACCCACCGGGATCGTTGTGGTCTGTCAGCAGGACAGGAGCCAGTTAGGAAACCGGGAGCGGGCCATGGAAATGTTAAGGAGCCGGTTATACGAACTTGAACTCAGGAAAAGGAATGAATTGAAGGATGCGGTGAACAGCAATAAGAAAAAGATAGAGTGGGGCAGCCAGATACGCAGTTATGTTTTTCATCCGTATAAAATGATCAAAGACCACCGTACTGATTATGAAACCGGAAATATACAGCCGGTGATGGATGGAGACCTGGATGGATTTATCAAGGCATACCTGATGGCAGAGAAGGAAGGATAATCAACCGATAAGAACGGGAATCCTTTTTGACAAAAAATCTAAAGAACCGAATTTTTATATTTTCAAATCACTGACCATGAACTTAGGATATTTCTCTTACCCGATGCCTGCCAATGAGCCGGTATTAAATTATGCCCCCGGATCTTCAGAAAGAATAAAACTGAAGGCGGCCCTGGCCGAACTGAAAAGCCAGGTGGCCGATATACCCATGTATATTGGGGGAAAAGAAGTGCGGACCAGGACCAAGCTGGCTTTGCACCCTCCGCACGAATTAGCGCATACCCTGGGTTATTATTATGAAGGAGAAGGTAAACATGTACAGCAGGCCATTGATGCCGCCCTGGCTGCTAAGGACGGTTGGGCTTCTATGAGCTGGGAGAACCGCGCGCATATATTTTTAAAAGCGGCCGACCTGCTGGCAACAAAATACCGGGCCTATATCAATGGCACCACCATGCTGGGCCAGAGCAAAAATCCTTTCCAGGCAGAAATTGACAGTGCCTGTGAGCTGATTGATTTCCTTCGTTTCAATGTTCACTTCTTAAGCGAGATTTACAAACAACAGCCTGTTAGCAGTGCAGGTATCCATAACAGGATGGAGTACCGCCCCCTGGAAGGGTTCGTACTGGCCATCACCCCCTTCAATTTCACGGCGATTGGGGGAAACCTCCCCACCAGTGCAGCGATGTGCGGAAATACCGTGGTATGGAAAGCAGCACATACACAAATCTATTCGGCGCAAATGTTTATGCGTATCCTGAAAGAGGCGGGGCTGCCGGATGGGGTGATCAATCTTGTGTATGTGGATGGGCCTACCCTGGGGAATATCTGTTTTACACATCCTGATTTTGCCGGGGTCCATTTTACAGGCTCTACCGGGGTGTTTAATTATATGTGGAAAACGATCGGTGCGAATATGGGCCGCTATAAATCCTATCCAAGGATCGTTGGTGAGACAGGTGGGAAAGATTTTGTAATGGCCCATAAATCAGCAGATGTGGATGTACTGGTCACTGCATTATTGCGGGGCGCATTTGAATACCAGGGTCAAAAATGTTCTGCCGCTTCAAGAGCCTATATCCCCAACAATATCGCCGATGAAGTAAAGAAGAAACTGGTAGCAGGGGTCAGGAGTTTCAAAATGGGAACAGTCGAGGATTTTTCGAATTTTATCAATGCCGTGATTGATGAAAAAAGTTTTGATAAGATCAAAACCTATATTGATAATGCCAAAGCAGACCCTAAAGCTGAAGTGCTGGTGGGAGGTAAATGCGATAAGAAAAAAGGGTATTTTATTGAGCCCACAGTGATAGAAGCAAAAAACCCGAAATATATCACGATGTGTGAAGAGATTTTCGGACCGGTATTGACGATATATGTTTACCCTGCCAATAGTTTTGAAAAAACCCTGGATCTGTTAAATGAAACATCTCCCTATGCCTTAACGGGATCTATCATTGCCCAGGACAGGAATGCCGTAGAACTGGCTACCCAAAAACTGCGGAATGCAGCCGGGAATTTTTATATCAATGATAAACCCACAGGTGCAGTTGTCGGACAGCAGCCTTTTGGAGGTGCCAGGGCCAGTGGAACCAATGATAAAGCAGGTTCGATCCTGAATCTTTACCGTTGGCTGAGTGCGAGAACTATCAAGGAGACCTTTAATCCCCCCACAGATTACCGGTATCCTTTCATGCAGGAAAAATAATCTCCGGTCCATCATTCATTGAGGGGTCAGTACGATACAATCAGGCCGGTCTTTTCAAAAGACCGGTTTTTTATTGCAGGTATTTTCTGAACATTTTCAGGATCCGCAGGGAAACCGCCAGGATATCCCTGCTCTGCAAAAGGATATTGGTTTCCAGGATGGCCTGTTTGGTGCCGGTTTTTTTAACCTGGATAATACCGATCTGTTTATCCAGTTGGGTATTGATAAATGTTCGCACATCGTCCCTGGCGATCTTGATGTAATCGATTTGTTCAAAATTGTTATTGCGAAGGTAGTCGCGGATGATACTGAAAAAGCTATCCATTTTAAAGCGCAGTTCTTCCACTACTTTTATGAAATCATTGTCCGGTCTCCGGTGAAGGTTACGCATATAGTGGATACATTCTTCGCTCATATTGACGATGGAATCGGTGAGGTCCTGGATAAGATCGGAGCTGTAGAGCAGGATTTGCGCGGATTTGATATCATCCGTCTTCAGGCTTTTTATATACCGGATACTCTGGGCTCTTAATTTGAAACCAAATTCTTCCAGTTCTTTTAATTTTTTATGGGTGGTTTCAAGGACCGCTATATCGTTGTTCTTTAAGGCCAGTAAAACCTGTCCATATTCATGGTTTAACTCTTTCAGATTTTCGGTTACTCTCTTTTTATTGCTTTCAAAGATATCTGCATCCTCCGGTTCCAGTAAATTGAGTTTCCCCGATTTTTCCTTTGCTTTTTTTTCTTTTCGGTAGAATTTTATATGTGAAAAAATAATATAGAAGGCGACCACGGCCAGCATGATGATCGTTGCAATAATTCCCCCCTTGTTCAGGATTAAGGCCATCAGCCCGGCTACTGAAAAGGCAATAATCGCTGTGATAAACCATCCGCCAATGACACTCAGAACACCGGCAACCCGGTACACAGCTGTTTCCCTGCCCCAGGCTTTGTCGGCCAGTGAAGTACCCATCGCTACCATAAAGGAAACATAGGTGGTTGATAAAGGAAGTTTGAGGGATGTGGCGGCAGCGATCAGGATACTCGCAATCACGAGGTTGGCCGAAGCCCTCAACAGGTCAAATGCGGGCTTATCCTGAACAACTGTAGCCTGCCGGATCTTGCTTTTTTCAAAACTGAGATCATAATACTTGAACATCGATTTGGGCAGGATGGCAGAAAACAGGTTACCCAGGAGGAGGGAAGATTTTACAATACTTCTTGAAACCGCATTGGGCTGGAATTTTTCTTCACCTTCCTGCTGACTGCCAAGACTGACCTCGGTCTCCGTTACTTTTTTGGCTTTTGCGCTTAACCATAAGGTAAGTGCCATAATGATCCCTGCTATCAGGAGCATATAATTGGGCACTATTACATTATTACTGGCCAGGTAATCCTGGTATAACTGGTCAGCCGGTATGCCGGAAGCATGCCAGTTCTCAAAAGCCAGGAAACCGGTGATGGGTACCCCGATAAAATTGACCAGGTCATTTCCGGCAAAGGCCATCGCCAGGGAAAAGGTACCCATGAGGACAACCAGTTTCAACGGGTTGAGACGGACTTTTACCTGAAATATTTTTGCCAGCAGGGTGCCGGCAATAAACAGGATGCCCAGTATGACGAGGGTATGGGATGAAATCCATTCATTCGTGGGTTCATTTAGAAGAGTAGTGCCTTTTAAGCCCTTAATCAGCAGGAAATAGATGATCGACGTAATGCCGATTCCGGCAAAAGGGGCGCCATAGCGGTTCAATTTGTCTTCATAGTTAAAAGAAAAGACCAGCCTGCAGAGGTATTGTATGATGATGCCGGCGGTGAATGCGATAATGATGGAAAGGAATATTCCGGATATGATGGTGAGAACGCTTTCGGCATTGATATATTTCATCATTTCATTCACCGGGGCCTTATTCTCAAAAGATACGATGATGCCGGTTACCATGGCCGCTCCCAATAATTCAAATACGATAGAAACGGTTGTGGAAGTCGGTAGTCCGAGTGTATTGAAAATATCCAGCAATACAATATCTGTGAGCATGACCGACAGGAATATCCACATCAGTTTATCAAAAGTGAAATACTGGGGATGAAAAATGCCGGTCCGTGCAATTTCCATGATGCCGCTGGAAAAAACAGATCCGATGATGACACCGGCAGCTGCGATGATGATAATCGTTTTGAACTTTGCCACTTTACTCCCGATTGCTGAGTTCAGGAAGTTGACAGCATCATTGCTAACGCCTACAATCAGGTCTGTAACGGCCAGTAAAAAAAGAATGACTACTAAAAAGAGTAAAAAACCCATCATCTATTGATTTCCGCTGTAAAGAAACCAATGTTATTACAAGGGTAATGTTATCAAATTGTCATTTTTTTATCCGTACGATATTGAGAGATCGAGTAGTTTATGGAAAATTATTTTTTGTAGTATCTGCCGGCGTATTTTTTTTCTTATTGAGCAATTTGTTAAAAGTGTTTTTAATGGTTTGTTCTGCTTTCTTTTTACCATTATCCAGGGTATTGGCTTTCGTACTGTCTGATCCTGCAAGGGAGTCTTTTCCGAAAAGCTGGTTTCTGATTTCGTTTTTCAGGTCATTCGTGATCTCTTTCCTGATACTGTTGGCGGAATCTTTCAAAGTGTTTTTTGCACTGTCGATCTTTTGTTGTGCAAAGGCGGTGGCCTGTTCTTTCATAGCATCTGCGGCATTGCCGGCAACATCTTTCAACTCGGTACTGACCGTAGGGTTGCTGATGCTTCCTCCCACCTTCAGGGTCAGGTTTACAATATCTTCGAGTTTTACCGGTATGCCCTTTGCCGTAGCCCTGGCAGCCAGATCGTTGATCAGTGAATTGCCCTGGGTCCCTAAATACTTACGAGGGACTTTCATCTGCACGATATAGTCAATACTTTGATCGATGCCATGAAGCCCTCCAATCTCCATCTCTATGTCTTTCACCTTAACGGTAAAAGGTTTAACCAGTACCTTGCCATTGGCAAATTCAATATAATTTTTAATGTCTTTTAAGGAAATGCCTTTCAGGTCATCAATTTGTAAAAGACCTGCAATTTTTTCAAGAGGCTTGAATTTGCTTAATACGCCTTCGATCAGGAGGAAATTTCCTTTCCCCGTCAGAGTATTGATTTCCGGAACCATACTGCCATTCAGGTGGCCGGTCATAGACAGTTCGGAAGATAAGCGCCCTGCAATGAACTGTCCGATTGGCATCAGTTGCTGAATGGTATTGAAGGCAAAAAATGCTTTTTGAACATCGACATTGTTGATATCATATTGGATACTGATGGCGGGATCTTTTTTGGAGTCTTTTGTAGCATATGACCCGTTAAAAGTCATGTCACCATCCAATGCACTGGTTTTTACATTTTCCAGTTTTATCGTTTCATCGGCCATTACCAGCCTGCCATTGATTTGGTTGTAGGCCACTTTATCATATCGTACGGACCCCGCCCTGGCATTGAGTATTAGATTGATGTTGGCGGGTACAAGGAAGGGTTCCGTATGGGTGGCGGCAAGGGTATCCGTACTGCCCCCGGTCCCCATCCAGTCATTTAAGTTCATTTGATCGGCGCTGGCATTCAATACGCCGTTCAGTGTTTGTTTACCCATCAGATAGCCCAATAGGTTATCCAGTGTGCCGTTTGCAGAGAAATGGGTGCCCAGGTAATTTCCATCAAGATTATTGAGACTGATATTGGCGGGATTGAAAAGCAGTTTTGTGCTTTTTATATTGATTCCGGAAGGGTAGGCCGTTGAAGTATACCTAAGATCGGAGAGATTAAGATCTCCGGTTAATTGCAATTTGTCGTATTCATTTTTCTCTATCATCGATCTGTTGCCTTTGAATGCAAGCGCTGCATTGAGTAACCCGTTTATGGAAGTCCCTTTTTCCAGTTGGGTAAACTGTTGGATATTGTTCAGGGAGAAACTGCCTTTTGCCGATCCGTCAAAATTGATATTTGTAACCGGGTTGCTGATCGTGATCGCGAAATCAAAAGGGTCTTTTCCTAATTCTATATGACCGGAAGGAATGTTGATGGTTGTTTGGTCTGCCATTCCTCCTTTGTTGGTGATAGCTGCTTTGATATTCCCATTTTGAATGGGCTCCGGAAAATCATTGGCCGAATAAAAAAGACGGCTGATATTAAAAAAGCCACCTGCAGAAAAAGCGCCCTCCTGTTGTTGGATTGCAGACAGGTTCCCTTTTGCAAAAGCATCGGCAGCCAGGAGACCGGAAAGTTTGGTATTATTTTCCAGCTTGATAAATTTGTTGATCTCTGCAAGATCTATATTGCCTTTTATCGCTGCATCCAGGTATTGTACCGTTTCGGGGTTTCTAAACAAGAGCCGGAAATCAAATGGCTTATTATCCATTTCTATATGCCCTTTTGAAATATCAATAACCGCATGATCCGGTAAGCCATCCGGGTTACTGGCTTTCAGGGCCAGCTGTATTTGCTGAACGGGTTTCGGGAGATCAGGATACTGGAAAGATCCATTGTTCACCTGCAGGTCAACATCATAAGCGGGCATTTGCTGTGGGCTGTACCTGCCTTTGACAAACCCTTTGAAAAGGGCCGTTCCGCTTGTTTTAATCGTTGCAAAATCTTTTTTATAAACAGCCGGGATGAGCGACAGTATATCTTTAAAGTCATTAGACGGGGAAGCAAATTGCAAATCCATATTATACGTACTGTCATTTTCCAACTGGAAGAATCCGTCCGCACTTAACTTCAGGTTATTGACTTGTATGTCGGCCTGTTGAAACCCATATTTGTTTTTATTAATGTCGGCATCAATCCTGGCGTTAACGGTCGTCTTGTTACCGGACAAATAAGGGATACCGCCATAATTGAAATAAACCGCATCCGCCTGGGTCTGGGTCGCTAATTGAAATGTTTCAGCCATCAGGTCACCGCTTCCTTTGTGATAAAAATTGATGATTTCTGCCTGCATATCTGCGCTAACATCCTGATAAAACAAATAACCGTTCTTGATGGTATATTTCGCCAGATTAATTTTGAAAACATCCTCTGACTGGCTGGTATCTCCCGAAGCGCTGGTTTTAGTGATATCCCAATTGGCCCTTCCGTCTTTATTCACCAACAGGTGAAAACGGGGTTCATCCAATTCAAAAGCAGTGATCCTGATGGCCGATCCTTTAAAGAAACTGATCAGGTTCACGGAAAGGTCAAGGTCCTTGGTGGACATCAACGTGTCTTTTTCAAATTCGCCGGCTCCCCTGATATAAAGATTTTCCATTTTCAGGGATACCTGCGGGAAATGTCTGAAGAGGGATATACTGAATCCACTAAAGTCAACCTTGGCGTTGACATTATTATTGATCTCATTTTTTACGACCGCAATGATTTTTTTCTTGAAGAGGAAGGGGGTGGCAAAAGCCATCAAAACCAATGCAAAAAGGATTATACCCGATATTTTGAGGCTTTTAAGTAGGTTTTTTTTCATATTCTATGTTGAATTTTAACGCAGGTATTGCAAAAATGCAAATTTGAAGCCAGACCCCGAAATGCGGTCAGGAAAACAGGAAAAACCGTATATGAGCTTGATTTTGAATTTAAACGATTCTATCGCTATTTTTATAAAAATTTTCAAGTGAAGACGATTTTGAATGAGCAGCAACTGGCGATCACGATCAAACGCCTGAGCCACCAGGTATTGGAAAACAATACTGATCCCGACGATTTGGTATTGATCGGTTTGCAACCCAGGGGTGTGTTTTTTTCGGATAGGATCATGGAAGAGATCAGCAATATGCTGCCTGGCCGTTCCATTCATTATGGCAAACTCGATATTACTTTTTACCGGGATGATATCCGGAATGAACTCCATGTCCCCAACCAGACGGATCTGGCTTTCAGCCTCGAAAATAAAAGGGTGATTCTGATCGATGATGTATTGCATACCGGTCGAACAATCCGGGCAGCTTTAGATGCTTTACTGGCTTTTGGCCGGCCAGCCAAAGTGGAGCTTTGTATCCTGATCGACCGCCGTTTCAGCCGGCAACTTCCCATCCAGCCTGATTTTACGGGAAAAGCCATTGATTCCATTATTACCCAGAAAGTAAAGGTCTTTTGGAAAGAACGGGATCAGAAAGAGGAAGTGGCAATCCTGGACTGATCTATCGTACACAGTGCGCTGATGACCCAACCTGGCGGCGCAATACCAGATCCCCTGGTTTCCTTTTTTTGAATCTGCCGATTTAAATTTTCATATGCGAATTTCTATTATCTTCGCACTTTAATGAGCCTTTCTACCAAACACTTGCTGGGCATTAAAGACCTGACCAAAGAGGACATCCAGACTATTTTACAGACAGCAGAGCAATTCAAAGAAGTTTTACAGCGACCCATCAAAAAAGTACCCTCCTTACGGGATGTGACCATCGTGAATCTCTTTTACGAGAATTCTACCCGTACCCGCATTTCCTTTGAGCTGGCAGAAAAGCGTTTATCTGCCGATACCATCAATTTTTCTGCCTCGGGATCCTCCGTTTCAAAAGGGGAAACGCTGCTGGATACGGTAAACAATATCTTATCCATGAAAGTGGATATGGTTGTGATGCGCCATAGTGCCAGCGGAGCTCCTCATTTCCTGGCCAAACATATTCCTGCCGCCATTATCAATGCGGGTGATGGGGTAAATGAGCATCCCACCCAGGCCTTACTCGACGCTTTGTCGATCAAAGAAAGGTTAGGTCAGTTGGAAGGAGTCAAAGTTGCTATTATTGGGGATATCATGCATAGCCGGGTCGCACAAAGCAATATATACCTGTTGAAAAAAATGGGGGCAGAAGTCATTGTCTGCGGACCACCCACGCTGATCCCCAAATATATCCGGGAGGCCTTTGGTGTTAAGGTGGAATATAATCTTCGAAAAGCTTTGGAGTGGTGTGATGTAGCAAACGTGTTAAGGATACAGTTGGAAAGGCAAAACCAGGTCTTATTTTCCTCGTTGCGGGAGTATAGCCTGGCATACGGCATCAATAGGCGATTACTCGACAGTCTAAATAAGACCATCACCATTATGCATCCGGGTCCGATCAACCGGGGCGTGGAACTTGACAGCGATGTGGCAGACAGTAAACAATCGCTGGTGCTGCAACAGGTTGAGAACGGTGTGGCTGTTCGGATGGCGGTTTTATACCTCTTATCCAACCGGCAGAATTAATTTTCGCTATTTAATATATAAATCCCATCTTAGAACCGGAAAACAACCCAACGCTGAAAATTTTTTATATGCAACGAATCTGTTTGTTTCCCGGCACTTTTGATCCTGTTACATTGGGTCATGTGGATATCATCACCAGGGCATTGCCTTTATTTGATAAAATAATTGTAGGCATTGGTACCAACACGGGAAAAGTCCCCATGTTTTCTGCAGAAAAAAGATTGGAGTGGATTGAAAAGATATTTCAGGATGAGCCAAAAGTATCGGGTGCCATCTATGAAGGACTTACGATTAATTTTTGCAACAAAATTAATGCCCGGTTCATCCTGAGGGGGATCCGCTATGTGAGTGATTTCGAGTATGAAAAAACAATTGCAGATGCAAACCGGCAACTGGATAAGCATATTGAGACCATTTTCCTAACCGGGGAACCTAAATACACTTCGGTAGCCTCCACGATTGTAAGGGATATTATCAGGAATGGCGGTAATGCCAGCGCTTTTTTACCGGATCTTGTAGCCGCTTCTTTAGCCTAAGTTTATGATGCCAATATGGTTTGATAAGGAATTCAGTATTGAAAAAATAAAACTTCTCGGCGAAAATACCATGGCCGATTTCCTGGGTATTGAGTGGAAGGAGATTGGAGAGGATTTTATTAGTGCTACCCTGCCAGTCGACCAGCGTACAAAACAGCCCTATGGCTTATTGCATGGGGGTGCTTCCTGTGTCCTTGCAGAGACCCTGGGAAGTGTGGGGTCAGCCCTGGTGATTGATCACCAAAAATTCTATTGTGTGGGGCTGGAGATCAATGCCAACCACATCCGGAGTGCTAAAGAGGGTTTTGTGAAAGGGATTGCGAAACCCCTCCATCTTGGCGCCACCACCCATGTCTGGGATATCAGGATTTATAATGACAAGGATAAACTGGTTTGTGTTAGCCGTCTAACCGTTGCTATTATTCGAAGAAAGGGTTAGGGATTTGAAAAGACCTCCCGGACTACATCCCGGATGGAGGGAAAGGATTTTTCAAGCAATCCGGGAATATTTTCCTGATGCACCCACCGGATATCCAGGATATCTTCCTCCGTTTGTGGAATCAGTGTAGCTAATTTGGATGCGGACATCTTATACCAATGGGATTCCTTTAGCAGGAATTTCGTTCCCTCGTGATAGGTATGATAGGTAGTTTGGAGGGGAGCACTAATCCGCACCTCCGGAAGACCAGTTTCCTCCATCACTTCCCGGATGGCACAGGAAGGTAAATCTTCCCCTTCATCCAGTTTACCCTTTGGCAGATCCCAGCATCCCCGGCGATAGATCATCAGTAATTCATTTTCTTCATTCAAAACGGCGCCACCGGCCGCCTGGATCACAATGAATTTTTTAAAGAACGCGTTTTTTAAAGTAAGGAGGTCTGGATGATAAAAAACACCGGCATGTACTTTTTCTTCCTGCATTTCATGGATCATCGTTTTCAGCGTATGGCTATCCAGTTCATCAATAAAGACAGCATCATCGTGATGCAGAAAGGGTTCAATATGTTGGTCAATATCGTCGCAGAGAAAAAGGGGCTTGTTATTGAAGTAAATTTTCAGATACATAGCTTTGGTTTAACTTAGCGGCATGACTGATGCAAAAATCGTTGCAGAGAAACTATTACAAGTTAATGCAGTAAAATTAAGCCCCCAAAAGCCATTTACCTGGGCAAGCGGATGGAAAAGTCCTATCTATTGTGATAACAGGAGGATCCTGTCATTTCCATTTATTCGAGACTTCATCAAATCAGAATTAAGTAACACTGTTTATGAAAAATTCCCGGAAGCAGAGCTGTTAGCGGGTGTGGCTACAGCCGGGATTGCTTGGGGTGCACTGGTAGCCGATCAGTTAAAGCTCCCCTTCATCTATGTTCGACCCAAACCCAAGGAGCACGGTATGGGTAACCAGATAGAAGGCTATTTTGAGAAAGGTCAAAAAGTGGTTGTGATCGAAGACCTTGTTTCCACGGCAAAAAGCAGTTTGCAGGTTGTTGATGTATTAAAGGAACAGGAGTTGGCTATACAGGGTATGGTTTCGATATTTACCTATGCCTTTGATATTGCCAATGATGCGTTTAAACAGTCTGGCCTATTGTACTATTCCCTCACAGATTACCCGAACCTGGTTTCATTAGCCCTGGAAAAGAAGATGATCAGCGGGGAAGAACAAGAAATATTGTTAAAATGGCGTCAGGAGCCTTCAAAATGGACCGGTGTTTAGTAATTTACAGTAAATATTGCCCAATGAAACAGCTTTTTTTCATCGTTATAGCTTTTACCGGCCTCAGCCTGGGGATGGATGCACAAACCAAACCCCTTGAAACCGTTAAGATCAAGACGCCGACGGTGGGTTGCGAGAGTTGTAAAAGCAGGATTGAGGAATACCTGAAGCGATATGACGGGGTTACCTATGTCAATGTCAACTGGAGACGAAAAGAAACTACGGTCAAATTCCTGACCAACCGGACCAATATTGAGATGATCAAAGCGGCGATTGCCAATGCAGGTTATGATGCAGATGACGTACCGGCCAATCCCGATGCTTACAAAAGGCTTCCCAAGACCTGTAAAAAGCCGGAGGACGGTGGGCATCAGCAATAAAATTTCCTCACTTTTCATTCCTTCAGCAGGCCATCAATCCATCTGGATCGATTGCATACCTTCATAATAAATCGGGTAGTTAAAATAAATGCCCGCCTTACCAATCCGGGTCGTTCCGGTTATTTTTATCATTAGTTTTTTGTTGATCAGCAAGGCCAGGGAATGCTTCAGAATGTCTTTTGTTCTGGCTTTAAGTTGTATGGGGATGGTAAAATTCTGAAGGGGATTGATCCTTAAAACGGTATCCATGGCTGCATGACCGGCCAATTCATTATCGATAAATACATCAAATTCCGTTTTCTTCATTTTAACTCCATAGGTATTGGGATTATAATAGTTGATGTTAAGTTCCATTATGGACTGATCACCGGCAAGGGAGGTTACCCTGAAATCAGATAATCCCAGGAATTTGGGTTCCAGCATATGCCGACAGGATGACAGGAATAGCACCAATAAGATCGAAACAAAAAAACGCAATTGCATTTGGGGCAGGGGATATGCCTGCAATTTATTCAAAATAAATTTGGGTCGGAATTATTTTAATTTTTTCATGATTTCATTAACTAAAAATTATAGTAAATAAAAAAAATGAGGGTGTGATATTTTAGACAAATAAGTTAGTATTTATATTTTTTGTGAATAACTGGTTAATAATTGCTAATACTATTTATTTAAAATACTTAATTTAATAATCTATAACAAGAATTTATTTTTTTTACCAAACTAATATAATATTATATTAAAATGTTATTTAATTAATTATTAAGCTGATAAACTGATTATTATAAGGTTTATTTGAATATTCAATTGACATAAATTATAAATACAAAATATTTTTAATTTACTAAAAGGTGTAATCCTAAAATTTCTGGAGGATTTGCCTGTTCACTGATAAAACACAATCGCCCATTTGTTGCCCTTCGTTTTCACTGTCATATAATAATAATGGATAATCTTTTTTGCCCTGGGAGTCATTAAAATTTTTTAACCTGCTAAGCATTTGACCCAAAAAGCTAACCCTGAAATAGTAGTTTTACCTTCCTGATTTACTATCTTTTATGTATTTTGCCAGTCATTTTTGGATTCGCTCAGGACATTGGACAAATGATAAAAAAACTATTGTTGGTAGTTATCGTATTGATAACTGCTGCAGCCCCTATATTTTCCCAGGACTTTTCCAATAAAGGGAAGGAATTTTGGTTATGTTTTCCGTCACATACGCCATCGGGATCGAATATTGCCCAGATGGCGCTCTTTATCACCTCCGACAAGAATTCTTCGGGAACCATTAGTGTAAACGGGTTTAATACAACCTTTACCGTAACCGCCAACCAGGTGGCCGGACCCATTAATATCCCTTATGCGAATGCACATATCAATTTTAACCAGACCGGTACGGTTGTCAATAAGGGCATTCATGTGCTGGTGGATGCAGGGAAACCGCCTGTTGTGGTCTATGCTCATATTTATGCGGGATTCCGATCTGCCGCATCGCTTATTCTGCCGGTGAACGTACTGGGCAAGAAACACTATGCTGCCAGTTTTTGGCAGGCCAGCACTTCTGGTTCCAAATCCCAGTTTGAGATCATTGCTGTAGATACCAATACTACGGTTAAATATCAATTGAGAAGGAATGGGGTTCTTTCTCCTACTGTCAATACAGTCGTTTTACCCAATAAAGGTGACGTTTACCAGGTACAGGATGACCAGGATCTTACCGGCAGCCTCATCGAATCTGTTTCACTGGGACCCGGTAGCTGCAAAAAGATTGCCGTTTTTTCCGGGAGTTCTTCCCTGGCCATTGGAAATGGCTTTCAGGCGGGGGGGTCTTATGACCCTTTATATCAACAACTTTACCCGGTCAATACCTGGGGTAAAAGCTTTGGGGTGATTCCTTTTGCGAACAACCCTAATGGTTACCATTACAGGGTTATAGCTTCCGAAGACAATACCGATATCAGCATTGGTGCCGGCCCGGTCATCACGTTAAATGCCGGTGAGTTTTACCCGGCCGCTTCGCCCAACCCGGCTCCGGTGAACACAGCTACTTATATCAGTGCCAGTAAGCCGGTCAGTTGCGTCCAGTATATGATGAGTTCGGCCGCTGCCGGTGCTCCCAATAGCCTGGGCGACCCGGATATGATTGTCCTGAACCCGGTTGAGCAGAATATCAATGATATCACCATATTCTCATCCACATTGCAGGCGATCTCTCAACGCTACCTTTCCGTGTATATGCAGACATCTGCAGCACCCAGTTTCAGGATCAATAATGTGCCCCCTACATCCTCATTTCTTCCCATGCCAGGTGTTCCGGGTTTCTCTTACCTGGTAGAAAATCTTACCAATCTTCCTAACCCATCTTTCCGGTTGACAGCGGACAGCGGCTTTAATGCCATCGCCTATGGATTGGGAAATTTTGAATCGTATGGTTATTCGGCGGGAACCAATGTCCGGGACCTTTACCAGTTCATTACAACCCAGAACCCTTATGCAACGGTAAACTTTCCTACTGCCTGTAAGGGTACCCCTTTTTATTTTTCAATTGTTTTTCCTTATAAACCGACAGTTATTAAATGGTTGTTTAGTGGCTTGTTCCCTGATGTGACGATCAATAACCCGGTTTCGGATTCTTCCTGGATTATTGGCAACCGGCAGGTCTATCGTTATAAACTGCCGACACCATACCTGATCAATACGATCGGCACTTTTCCCATTAAGGTGGTTGTACAAAACCCAACTGGGGATGGCTGTACCGGTGAACAGGATATCGATTATGACCTCGAAGTCTTTCCGCCACCGGTGGCTGATTTTAATTTTACGACCAATGGTTGTGTTACTGACAGTGTAGCATTTTTCGACAATACCAATACGGGGGGCCGTCCGATAACAAAATGGTCATGGCAATTCGGTGATGCCGGAATTGATTCCATCAAGAACCCCAAGCATCTCTATACAAGCCCCGGATCTTACGATGTGAAATTTTATGCCATAACGGATGTGGGATGCATATCAGATACTGCTACAAAAACGGTTGTATTGAATTCCCTGCCCATCGCCAAATTTGGAGCAACGGCACCCTTCTGTACCAATAAGACCATCACGTTTACAGATTCGTCCTTTGTCACCGGTTCTGCCACCCTGGCAAAATGGTTCTGGGATTTCGGGGATGGTACACCCATCGTATCAGCGACAACGAATGCAGCACAAAATCACATCTACACATCAACGGGTACTTTTACTGTTGTCCTGAAAGTGGAAACGGCAACGGGTTGTCAAAGCCTGGAATACCAAAAACAGGTTACGATCCACCCGGATCCTGTAGCAGATTTCAGCCTGCCCAATGTTTGCCTTCCAGCCGGAAATGCACAGTTCAACAGTCTTTCCACCATCAGTGACGGTTCCCAGTCATTATTGCAATATGCCTGGGATTTTGGTGATGGCAATACGGCCGGCAATATTAATAACCCCCTTCATGTTTTTGCGGGGCCGGGTCCTTATACGGTTACGTTAACGGTGACTTCCAATAATGGTTGTGTTGACGATTCGGCCAAGCAACTGACAACGATTTTCCAACAACCGCAGGCCAATTTTACGGTCGACAAAACTGAGGTCTGTATTGGTGGTGGGTTTAATTTTACGGATCAAAGTACCGCACCCAACAGTACCGTTACGCAATGGTCATGGGACTTTGGGGATGGAACCACTTCTACGGTCAATAATCCTTCCAAAACCTATGCAGCAGCGGGCACGTATACAGTTACTTTATCTGTTCAATCTGCGATTGGCTGCCCTTCAACGGTATTCACCAGGCAGGTGATTGTTCATGCCCTGCCCACCGCCCAGTTCAATATAACGGGCCCCGCCTGCGAAGGAAAGAATATTCAGATCAATGATGCATCTGTCCCCAATTCGGGCACCCTGGTGAAATGGACCTGGGATTATGGCGATGCAACCAATGCTGTTTTGAACAATGGAGCTCCCTTCGTACATAATTATACAAATACCGGTACCTATAATGTGACCCTGCAGGTTGAAACGGATAAGGGCTGTGTCAGCACCCTGGTCACCAACCCGGTCACGGTACATGTTAATCCCCAGGCAGGGTTTATTACCCCCGAAACCTGTTTGAGTGATCCGGCGGTTCTGTTTACAGATACCAGTAAGATCTCCAATGGCACCATTACGGGTTGGCAATGGAATTTTGGGGATGCGAATGCAACTGTGCCGAACCCCAATACGGCTACTGTTCAGAACCCCACGCATATTTTTACAGCTACCGGTAATTACCTGGCAACACTGATCGTGACTTCTGACCAGGGTTGTACGGACACATTAGCACAAAGTTTTGATGTGAACAGTGCCATACCAAAAGCAGACTTTACCATTCAAAACCAGGCTTCCCTTTGCAGTAATGAACAGGTTACTATTGAAAATGCTTCTTTTGTCGTTGGGTATGGAAATATCGTAAAACTGGAAATTTACTGGGATGCTGCCAATGATATTTCGCTGAAAACAACCGATGAGGATCCTGTAGCAGGCAAACAATACAGTTTTATGTATCCCGAATTTGGTGCCCCGGCTTCAAAAACCGTTACCATCAGGGTGGTGGCTTACTCCGGACTTACCTGCCTGGAACCCATTGAAAAAACATTTACCCTGCTGGCGACACCTACCGTACAATTTGATCCGGTAAACGGTATCTGCGAGGATGTATCTCCTTTCCAGATTACCGAAGCTAATGTCTTAAATGGGATGGCCGGTACGGGGGTATTTTCCGGAAACGGTGTATCTGCATCCGGAATATTTAACCCGGCGACAGCTGGCGCAGGGACACATGTGCTGCGGTATACCTTTACAGGAACCAATGGATGTGAAAATTTCCGGGAACAGACGGTTGAAGTGTTTCCTGTACCGGTTGCCAATGCGGGTCCTGATAAATTTGTTCTGGAGGGCGGGGTTGTACAGTTAACACCTGTACTCAATGCAGGATTCCCGGTTAATTATTTATGGTCTCCGGCAACAGGATTGGATAATCCCAATCTGGCCGATCCAAAAGCTTCACCGGTGGATGACATAACCTATACCTTAACGGTATCTTCTGATAAGGGTTGCAGTACTTCAGACGACGTTTTTGTAAAAGTGCTGAAAACACCCCTGATCCCTAACATTTTCAGCCCAAATGGCGACGGGATTCATGATAAGTGGGTGATCGATTACCTGGAAACTTATCCGGGCGCCACGGTTGAAATTTATAACCGGTATGGTCAGTTGGTTTTCCGTTCCATTGGATATACACAACCCTGGGATGGAACGGTCAACGGTAAACCAGTTCCGGTAGGTACCTATTATTATATCGTCGATCCGAAAAATGGCCGGAAAAGGATGGCGGGTTATGTTGATGTAATTCGATAAATAATCAATGAGGAGATATTTTATCATAGCGTTTATTGTATGTTGCGGATCTTTACAGGCACAACAGAAACCGCATTATACCCAGTATATATTGAACCCTTATATCATCAATCCGGCCATCACCGGTATTGAGAACTATGTGGACCTCAAGGTAAGTGCCAGGGACCAATGGGTGGGTTTAAACGGTGCGCCCAGGACTGCTTACCTGACCATTCATGGACCCATCGGGAAAAATGATTACAGGACTTCTGCCACTTCCTATGCAGTACCCGGTCAAAATCCAAGAGGTAAATATTATTGGGAAAACTATACGGCGGCAGAACCACACCATGGGTTGGGTTTCACCATGATCAATGACAAAACCGGCAGCTTTAACAGGTTCACTGCCTATGGGTCCTATGCCTATCATCTGGGTTTGAATCCTACCACCAACCTTTCGGCCGGCTTTTCGGCTGGGATTACCCGAGTCAGTATTGATAAGACAAAAAATGATTTTGGCGGGGGTGACCCTTATGATCCTGCAACGGGTGCTGCCATCAGCGGTGAACTTAATAAGATACGACCTGATATCAGTGCGGGATTATGGTTGTATTCCAGGGATTATTTTGTAGGGTTATCGGCTTTGCAGGTTGTGCCCCAAAAGCTTTCTTTTGTGGATGATGCTGCGATTGTGGAGAAAGGTAGGGCCGTTCCCCATTTGTTTCTGACCGCTGGATACAGGTTCCTGCTCACGGAAGATATCAATATGATTCCCTCTGTCATGACAAAATATATTCGGGGATCTTCCCTCCGTGAATTTCAGGTGGAAACAAATGTCAAGTTCCAGTACCGGGATTTGTTGTGGGTAGGGGGTAGTTATAGGTTTGAAGATGGCTATGCGGCCATGCTGGGGCTGAATGCGGGCAATACATTTAATATCGGATATGCCTATGATTTTACAACTTCCAGCCTGAATACTGTAAGCCGGGGTACGCATGAACTGATGCTGGGATTCCTGTTGGGGAATAAGTATAGCGAAAAATGCCCCAGGTGCTGGTAACCGTTATAACCTGATAATCTTTCTTTCCCGGATCGCAATTATTTTCTCCAGCTGTTTCTTTGCTTTTTGTTGTTCTTCTTTTAATGCCTGTAAGGAAAGGTCTGTATCGGGTATGGAGGCTACTTTATATTGCTCCATCAGGCCTTCCACGGTGGATAGCTGCTGAATCGTTTTCTTACATTCGTTGATCACACTGTCAATCCTGATCTCTATGATGGCATTGCCCAGTTTGGTTTGTGCTTTTTCCCAGTCGATATTGGCAAATTCATACCGAAGCCGGTCTCTCAGCTCACTCCAGTCTTTTTCACTGATCTGCTTTTCAAACGCAGCTTTTAACTGGACCTTTTCAGCGGAACTAAGCGCTTCAGCAAAATTCTTTTGGAGTTCTTTCCATTCGGTTGCGGCTATTATCTTTTTTGTTGCATCCAGTGTGGCTTCCACCTGTGCTTCGTCCTGCTTTGTCAATGCAGGCGCAACAGGGTTCACAAATCCGACAGGGATGATCTGTGGTGGAGAAGGTGCCATGGACGCCCTATTTTTGTAGGCCTGATCTTCCTGGTCAACCTGTTTTACACTGACATCATTTTCCTTGCTCTTCGCTGTTGGAGAAGCCTGTGCTCCCGGGGATAAAGCTTTCGTTGTATTGACTTTTTGAAGACCAGTTTCTGTGCTGATGGGTGAAAAGTGTGTAACTGCCAGGTCATTAAAAGAGAAAAAACTTTCTCCCGTATTTGGAATCGAAAAGTTGCCTGATATCAGGAAACAGTTACAGATCAGAACAAAGAACAGGCTGAAACTGATACCTGCCAGGTTGCGTAAGGATGTAAATGATTTTTTCCCCTGTACACCCAGTATCCTTTCAATTCGCTTCAGCAGGCCATAAGGCTTGCCAGTGGCCGCAATGGCCATGGGTAAATAGGGAGGGGCGGATATTTTTTCAAGTGTCAGCAATGCGGAAGCATACTCCCGGGCATTGTATTGAAATTGCAGTACAAATTCATCACAACTCAATTCTCTTTCTTCCTCTACTACCCGTAGCAACAATTTTACAAATGGGTTAAAATACAGCAGGCAATGAATAATCGTTAACAGGAAATTGATCAGGTAATCCTTTCTTCGGATATGGGCGATTTCATGCAGCAATATGGACTCAAGCTGTTGGGTGGAAAGGTTATTGATGGCTGCCACAGGGATCAGGATCACCGGTTTGATGAACCCGATCGTAACCGGGGAGTTGACAAATTCGGATAACCAGATCTTGACATTTCTTTTGATACCCATCCGTACCGACATTTTACCGACAAAGATCCTCCAGTCAATATGAATTTTTTGCAGACCAGCGTTTTTGACAATCCTGACATACCGGTAATTCCTGATAAATTGCCTCAGGGGCAATAAGAGGAAAAGGAGATAAAGTATCGCTGCAACAGGCGCCATGCCCGTCAGGATGGGGTAAATATCATTTTCCGTATTGAATACATATACGGCTGACCCAATCAATGTATTTTCAGGAATACCGTTCAGGGAAGATATCCAGGTAAAGAGAAACCAAATGAATCCAGACGATAGCAATAGAGTTGCCAGGAAACCTCTGCGGTTTGCATTCTGAGGGTTGAAGGCGATTATGGCCTTATACAAAATCCAGAGCAGTGACATCTGCCAAAAGCTGTTAATAATGGCCCAGCCAAGTGCCTGCAAATAAGTTGATTCTGAAAAAACAGGCATGATTACTGCTTTTTAAGGTTATCCAATAGCTGTTGGATCTTTGCCAATTCCTCAGTGCTTGTTTTTGAATTCCCCAGGGCCTGGATTACCAGTTGGGTAGGGGACCCCCCAAACAATGAATCGATCATTTTATTCAGTAAATGCTTTTGCGTTTTTTCTTTATTTACGGCTGCCTGGTAAACATGACTCCGCATCGAATTGTCTCTTTTTACCAGACCTTTTTCATTCATGATCTGCATCAGTTTGAGGGTAGTCGTATAACCTGCATCCTTTGTCTTTGAAAGTTCTTCATGTACTTCCCGTACTGTTGCCAGGCCTTTATTCCATAAAACCTGGAGAATTTCAAGTTCACTTTCCGTCGGTTTTAAATGCTTTGCGGTTGACATAATGGTAAATTATGCCCGAATATACGATTAAATTCGTATTAATGAATGGGGTTCATGAAATTTAATATTTTTTAACATTCATTAACAGGGCGGCAGACAGGAAGGGGCGCTCGCCGTTAAAATATTTGCTGTATGCTGGTAGCAAAAGGTTTATTGAACAAGTTTAGAAATTGTTCCTAACTGATCATGGGTGATGCTGACCACGACCGGTGAAGACCCTGTCGCTGTACAAACATATTGGGAGAGACCGGCTTCAGCGGAACCATTAAAACTCCGCAGCAACCTTCCATTGGTATCATAGATGGTGATATGAATGTTTCCCCTTTCAGGATTTTGTACAAATAATGTCCGGGTGCTGCCCTGCAGGTGACTCTTTACATCCAGTGAAAATGTCTTGTCCGTACTGCTCAGTTTCATCACCGGTGATACAAATTCCTTACCATTGATTTCTAGGGCCACAATACGATAATACAGGTTATTGTAAAGATTGATAGAATGGTTGTACTGGTATTCATTCGGCAAACCGGTTATCCCTTTTGCCGCAACGCTGTCGATATTGGAAAAGCTGATCCCATTCTGGCTGGCCTGGATGATGTATTGGGTTCCAGGTTCTGTATGGATTGCTTTCCACCTGATTTCATTAACCCCATTTTTCCGGGTGGCCTGTGTATAAATAAAATTTACAAACAAGGCAGCTGCCGGGGGAACCTGCTGCACTTTCATATTGTCAAATACCACGACATTGTTACCGGTGGCATCCATGAGTTCGCCGATGACCATATTAGCATTTGACCAAATCATTGACAAACCGGGCTGGTTGGCGGTATAGGTCCAAACCGATACACCATTGACGTTGATGGCAGCGATACCGGTATTGTTATTATAGATAAATCGATAGGTCCTGAAACTGTTGTCATTGGGGATGCTGTAAATATTGCCGGAGTTGATGGTTGATGTTCCACCCATACCGTTTTGAATCTGGAATTTTACATATAGATTTCCTCCAGTCATTCCAAATGCAAAACCAGATCCTCTGGAAAAAAAGTTTCCCTGTGATTCTGCTCTTCTGAAATCAATTTGCATATCAATTCCTGCAACATCAAATGTACTTCCGGGGAGTACCAGGTTAATATCCATTTTGGGCGTGCCGGGGTTTAAGCCATTTGTTCCTCCGACCCCTCCGGATGTGGAAGTCGCCGAGCTGCTGACAGAAATAGCATTGGGACCTACAACGGCTTGTGTTACCGGATTTGAATTCCAGTTGAATTCAGAAAGAGTCTGGCATTCAGCCCTTTCACTGTTAGATAAGAAAAATACCGAGGCCAAAAAGGGTAGAATTACATTTTTCATTAGGGTATCTTTACAGCAAAATTACACCGTAAAATACGCATATGAAAAGTAAAAATACTTAGTATATTTACGATTATGAAGATAAAAAAAGCCCCGATGTGGAAACACCGGGACTTTGTAATGGTTCTGATTAGATCCTTTAATTATTTATACTGATAAACTGTATTTTCTGGTTTCAAATCTATAGTATTATTTTCAGATTTCAGCTCAATTTTGTTGTTTTTTCCTGTTGAATGTTCCTGCGAATTCGTTTGTACCTGTGCAAGGGTAGGAGCAATCACCAGTGATACGATCGACATTAGCTTAATCAGGATATTCATGGAGGGACCAGAAGTATCTTTAAAGGGATCACCCACTGTATCACCGGTTACAGATGCTTTATGGGGTTCAGATTTTTTGTAAAAAGTCTCCCCATTTATTTCAACACCTTTTTCAAAAGATTTTTTGGCATTATCCCAGGCGCCACCGGCATTATTTTGGAACATACCCATGAGCACACCACTAACGGTTGCACCTGCCAGGAAACCACCCAGTGCTTCGGCACCGAGTCCAGGCATAAATCCGATGATCAGGGGAGAAATAATGGCAATGGCACCCGGCAGCATCATTTTTTTGATGGAAGCCTGTGTGGAAATGGCAACACATTTATCATATTCAGGTTTTCCGGTTCCTTCCATAATGCCCGGAATCGTTTTGAACTGCCGGCGAACTTCCTCCACCATGGCCATGGCCGCCTGGCCAACAGCCCGAATTGCCAGTGAAGAAAAAATAAATGGGATCATGGCCCCGACAAAAAGGCTTGCCAGTACATTGGCTTTATAGATATCGATACCGTTGATGCCTGCTACCCCGACAAAGGCTGCAAAAAGTGCCAGCGCCGTCAATGCGGCGGAAGCAATGGCAAATCCCTTTCCTGTCGCAGCCGTTGTATTGCCCACTGCATCCAGCACATCGGTTTTTTCCCGGACATCGGGGGGGAGTTCACTCATTTCTGCGATACCACCCGCGTTATCGGCAATGGGCCCGAACGCATCGATGGCCAATTGCATGGCCGTGGTAGCCATCATACCGGCTGCGGCAATGGCTACACCGTAAAGTCCGGCACATTCGTATGAACCCCATATACCGCCTGCTAAAACCAATATGGGCAGAAAAGTAGATTCCATGCCAATAGCAAGTCCGCCAATCACATTGGTGGCATGCCCGGTTGAGGATTGGCGTATGATCGATAACACGGGACGCTTGCCCATTGCAGTGTAATATTCGGTGATGATGCTCATAAGGGCACCCACCAGTAACCCAACCCCAATAGCACCCAGTACACCCCACTTCGTAAAGGCAACACCTCTTAACATCATATCATCGGGTAAAAGCCAGGATACCAGGCCCGCCGCTGCAATGGCAGTAAGGATGATGGAACCCCAGTTACCCATATTGAGCGCTTTTTGTACTGTATTGGTATTGATTTCTGCCTTTTCGCTGATGCGTACGAATAATGTACCGATGATGGAAAAAAGAATACCTACACCCGCAATCAGCATGGGTAAAATAACAGGAGAAAAACCACCCAGAATATCTGTGCCTAAAACTTCAGTTTGTTGACCCAATACGATTGTGGCCAAAACGGTAGCCACATAAGAACCAAAAAGGTCGGCACCCATCCCTGCCACATCACCCACATTATCTCCAACGTTATCCGCAATGGTAGCAGGGTTTCTTGGATCGTCTTCGGGAATACCGGCTTCCACTTTGCCTACCAGGTCAGCACCAACGTCGGCAGCCTTGGTATAAATACCACCGCCAACCCGGGCAAACAAAGCAATTGATTCAGCACCAAGGGAAAAACCGGTCAGGACTTCAATCGTCCTTACCATTTCTTCTGAATTTAACAGGGAATCAGGTGCAAAAAAATGTTTCAGGACGATATATAATCCACCCAGTCCTAATACGGCAAGACCGGCCACCCCAACACCCATTACAGCACCCCCTGTGAAAGACACTTTAAGCGCCCTGCTTAAACTGGTACGGGCCGCCTGTGCAGTTCTTACATTTGCCTTCGTGGCGGCTTTCATTCCGATAAAACCGGCTGTCGCACTTAAAACGGCACCTAATACAAAAGCCAAAGCAATGGACCAGTGAGAATGTGGGTTGGCGCCAGCCATGACCGCCAACAGGATGGCTACAATGACCACGAAATAACCCAGGACCTTCCATTCAGCTTTTAAAAATGCCATGGCGCCCTCGGCAATATAAGTGCTGATTTCTTTCATACGGTCCGTGCCCGCATCCTGTCTGGATACCCAGTTAAACTTAATAAATGTGTATACCAGGCCAATTACGGCCATCAGGGGAACGAGGTAGATCAATTTGTCCATAAACAAGTGATTCTAATACAGTTAAATTTTTATAAGGACGGCAAAGATAGGGGATGAAACCGTAAATAGGAATAGGGGATACATAATAAAAAAAATATCGTGAAATCTTTTTCCAGAGCAGGTTTCCGGGAATCCGGCTAACCCGGAGATCCGTAAAAAACAGGCAAAGGGTAATGGGGCTGCTGCTGCTTATCAACAGGATATTATCCGGCCCGAAAATCATATCCTGAAATGCAAATAAATGCCGACCCGAGGAAATCGATAATATCCCCGGCAATCATTGCTTCCTTTGATTTTTCTTTGGCAGCAAGGTCTCCAGCAAGCCCGTGCAGGTATACCCCCAAAAGGGCAGCAGAAGTGGCGGGATAGCCCTGTGCCAGCAAACCCGTAAGAATTCCTGTCAAAACATCCCCGCTACCGGCCGTTGCCATTCCTGCATTGCCGGTGGTATTGAAAAATTGCAGGCCATCCGGCATTGCAACAAGGGTGCGGTGCCCTTTTAAAACGATGATGATTTCGTGTTCTTTCGCTTTTTGTATGGCCATGTTTATCCGCTCAAAATCATCTTTACAAGCGCCAAAGAGGTTGTCAAATTCTTTGGGATGGGGCGTCAGGATAGTTTGGCGTGGTATAGGGTGCAGGAGTTCAGGGTTCCTGGCCATCACCGTCAGGGCGTCTGCATCTATTACCAGGGGAGCAGTTGGGTTTTCAAATATCCTTAATATCATTTCCCGGATAGCCTCATGGGTGGTGATGCCAGGTCCGATCCCGATGGCGTCATGTTCAGCCACGGGATGGAACCCGCTGATGGTATCGGGGGTACCGCTGACCGAGGCCATGGCTTCCGGAACGGCCATCTGGATGATCTCATAACCGGATTTGGGGATATAACAGGTAAGCTTACCCGCACCGCTGCGTAAGCAGGCCTTTGCACTCAATACGGCGGCTCCCATCATGCCGGTGCTGCCGGCCAATATTGCAGCATGACCAAAATCCCCCTTATGTGCAAAGGTATTCCTGGGGTGGTAGAGGGTGCGGATCAGGTCTTCGCCGATGGTTTCTTTATCAGTGGAAGTCCTTTCATAATAGTCTTTGTTTAGCCCGATGTCCAGGATATGCAGCTGACCGAATTTGTCGGCATTTTCAGCTACCAGGAATGCCATCCTGGTAGCCTGGAAACATAAAGTGTGGGTAGCCCGGATTACCGTGTTGTGTTTTGAGGATTGGTCTGAAAACAGTCCGCTGGGGATATCGATCGCCACCACTTCAGGAGCGCTTTGGTTGATGCTGTCAAAAAGAGCAGCTGTCATTCCGGCAACAGGTCTGTTCAGACCCGTACCGAAAACTGCATCGATCACAAGATCATTTTTTGAGAGACCCGGAAAATGTTCCGCAGACTGGATGTAATGGATGTCATTGGTAAGGAGATGCAGTTTTTCCAGGTTGGATTGAAAATCATCTGTACCCTTATGGCCAAATTCAAGAATGTATACCGCAGGCTGTATCCCTTTCTGAAAAAATAACCGGGCCATGGCAAGGCCGTCACCGCCATTATTCCCCTTGCCGCATAGGATAGTAAAATGCCGGCTCGCGCTGAGGTAACCGTTGTTGTCAAACCACTCAACACAGGCCCGGGCTGCTCGCTCCATCAGGTTGATGGAAGAAACAGGCTCCTGCCTGATGGTATATTCATCCCAATCCCTGATCTGTTGTGCACTGAAAATTTTCATCAGGATTATTTCCTATAAAGTTGGGAAACAATTCCGGATTTTCCATTGACAATAAAATCTTATTTGCCGGCAGTATAGTTGAAAGCAGCACCGGGGACCTGGCTATTGGCAACTGTTTTTCCGCGAACAGGCGAATTGCTGACCAGGGGGTCGTCGTCTTCATCATCGTTTTTATCAGTTTGAAGATAATTGCCAAAGATATCATAGGCCTTCCGGGCCGTACTGTAGATATTGCTGTTGTATTTATTACCCACTATGATAATGGTGACTTTTTCTTCCGGCAGGTAGGCAAAGGCACTGTTGCTTCCATGCCACCGCCCGTTGTGGTAGATCACTTTCCGGCCATTTTGCAGGTTCAGCATCCGCCATCCCAATCCATAGTTGTGGATGGATTTTCTTTCATTGCTGTAAGGGGTGTATGCCATGTCCAGCAGCTGCCGGGGTATGATTTTTTCTTCGTTGACCGCCAGGCTCCATTTCAGGAGGTCGGAAGGGGTACTGTAAATATTTTTGTCGCCATAGGTGTTATCCGTAAAATCAAGATCCCAGTACCGTCCATTGTTTTTAAAACTGGGGGTTGATCTGTCAGCTTCGGCTTCCGTATAAACATAAGTATCTTTCATGCCCAGCGGTTCAAAGATCTTTGTTTTCATATAGGAAGGGTAGGGTTGGCCGGTGATCTTTTCAATGATCAGGGCGAGCAGTACAAAATTGGTATTGGAATAACTGAATCGGGTATTGGGTTCAAAATCTTTATTGGGTTTATCATTGATCAGGGATTGGAGTACCTCCTGGTTGCTGATCTTTTTTTGGGTATCCCAACCTGTCTTTTCAAGAAAGTATAAATAATTGGGGAGGCCGCTCCGATGGCTGAGCAGGTCTTTGACGGTGACTCCTGCATAGGGGAATCCCGGAAAAAATTGATCCAATGTTGTGGTAAGGGTTAACCGGCCTTCCTGAACCAGTTGCAACACCGCCATGGCGGTAAAGGTCTTGGATGTGGAGGCAATATGGAAAGCCGTATGTTCAGTGATACTGTCTTTTGTCCGGAGATCGGCAAACCCCTGGTAATTTTCGTAAAGCACTGTATTGTTTTTGGCTACCAGGATGGCCCCGTTAAAACTTCTTCTCAGGAGGTTCTCCTGCATGAATGCCTGAATGGTCTGGTGGTATTTGTCATAATCCTTCCGGGAGAAATCATCTTTGACAATTTCCGGTTTTTGGGGGGCATCAAATTTCATCCTATCCCTTCCGGATACATTACAACCTGCAATGATGATACAGGAAACAGCTGCGGTGGTCAGTATGTCTTTCAAAAGATATCTAATTAGGTATTGGGTATTAACAAATATAATGCTAAGATCCGGTACAACGAATGTTAGTAGTACGCTTTTTCAATCGTAAATTCCTCATCTTTGCAATCATTATGAGTACAGGTACCGGCAAAACAAGCTACCCCAAAGAAAAGATCAGGATTCTTTTTTTAGAAAATATCAGTGATACAGCCGTAAAATATTTTAAACAGCAGGGCTACGTGCAGGTGGAGAAGATCACACGGGCCATGACGGAAGAAGAGTTGATCCGGGAGATCCGCGATGTACATATCCTGGGTATCCGTTCCAAAACACAGGTCACGCAAAAAGTTATTGAAGCAGCCCAGAAATTACAGGCCATTGGTTGTTTTTGTATTGGCGTTAACCAGGTCAATCTGCAGGCGGCCACGAAGAACGGCGTGGTTGTGTTCAATGCGCCCTATTCCAATACCCGTTCGGTGGCGGAGTTGGTCATTGGCCTGGCCATCATGCTGATCCGGCGGATCCCGGATAAGAACAAAGCGGCCCATGAAGGCATTTGGATGAAGGATGCAAAAGGCAGTTATGAGCTCAGGGGGAAGACCCTCGGCATTATCGGGTATGGAAATATCGGCAGCCAGGTAAGTGTTCTAGCAGAAGCGATTGGCATGAAGGTCCTTTTTTATGATGTTGAAACAAAACTCCCGTTGGGAAATGCTGTCAATGCAAAAACATTAAAAGAACTTGTGGGCCGGTCGGATGTCATAACATTGCATGTTCCTGAAAATGCACAAACGCATAATATCATCAATAAGAACCTGCTCAAACATTTTAAGAAAGATTCCATCCTGATCAATTATGCCAGGGGTACGGTGGTAGACCTGGACGCTTTACGAAAGTCATTACTGGAGGGGCAACTGAGTGGTGCCGCCATTGATGTGTTTCCCTGGGAACCCGAAAAGAACGGCGACCGTTTCCAATCCCCGATGCAGGACCTGCCGAATGTTATCTTAACCCCGCATATCGGGGGCAGTACGGAAGAAGCACAGCAGAATATCGGTGAGGATGTGAGTGCCAAACTCTATAATTATCTTGAAAAAGGGATCACCTTTGGCTCACACACGGTGCCGGCCCTGGCCCTGCCGCCACAGGAAGGTGCCCACCGGATCCTTCATATTCATAATAATGTACCGGGTGTTTTGTCTGAAATCAATACCCAGCTTTCCAAACATAAAATCAATATCGTAAGCCAGTACCTCAAGACCAATGAAGAAATCGGTTATGTGGTGCTGGATGTCGATAAGAATATTTCGGGCAGGGCTTTACAACTGCTAAAAGAGGTAAAGGGCACTATTAAAGTCCGGATGCTGTATTAATGTCAATTTTTTCCCTTTTCTGGGAAATAATACACCCGCAGTTCAGGTCAGCAAAATAATACTTCCTATATTTTCAAAATATATTGAAAATTGTATAACTTTGTGTTCAAAACAGTTTGAATATGAAAGTAGTCATAGCCGGTGCGGGATTTGGAGGACTGAGGCTGGCCCGGCGACTCCAAAACAAACCGGGCATCGAGGTCATGTTGATCGACCGGTATAATTACCACCAGTTTCAACCACTATTTTACCAGGTAGCGACAGCGGGACTCGATGCCAGCAATATTTCATTTCCGCTCCGGAAAGTATTTCAGAAAAGCAGGAATGTCAGGCTAAGGCTTGAATCCATCAAAGCAATCCGGCCAGAAGCGAATAAACTGATCACTGACCAGGAGGAAATATCCTATGATGTATTGGTACTGGCCATGGGTGCCGGCACCAATTTCTTTGGCAACGGGCAAATTACAGAGCATGCTTTTTCAATGAAATCGACGGTAGAGGCTTTGCAGATCAGGCACCGGATCTTACAGAATTTCGAGGATGCACTGCACGTCCGTGATGATCAGGAATTACAAAGGCTGATGAATATCGTGATCGTGGGAGGCGGGCCCACGGGTGTGGAATTGTCGGGTGCACTTGCAGAAATGAAAAAATATGTGTTACCCAAGGACTATCCCGAACTGGACTTTGGTAAAATGAATATATATCTCCTGGAAGGCTCCCCTAGAACCTTAGCGGCCATGAGTGATCGCTCCTCCCGGCAATCCATGAAATACCTTGAACAACTCGGGGTTCAATTGATGACAGGAGCCCTGGTGGAAGCTTATGATGGGAGGGAGGTGACCCTGAAAAATGGGAATACGATCCCGTCCAATACCGTTATTTGGGCCGCGGGCATCAAGGGAAATGTTCCTGCCGGGATCGATCAGGAACTGGTTGTTCGTGGAAACAGGATCCGGGTGGACCGGCAATGCCGAATAGCGGGGCATCAAAATATCTTTGTCATTGGTGACCTTGCCTGCATGGAAACCCCGGCTTTTCCACAGGGCCATCCACAGGTAGCCCCTGCTGCTATACAACAGGCGGACTGGCTTGCCCGGAACCTGGTCAATATCATGGGGCAAAAGCAATTGCCGGTTGAATTTGAATACCAGGATAAGGGGGCCATGGCTACCGTGGGCAGGAACCTGGCCGTGGTGGATATACCCAAACCCAAACTGCATTTCAGTGGTTTTTTTGCCTGGATGATCTGGATGAGTTTACATCTGATGCTGATATTGGGTGTTAAGAACAGGTTGTTTGTATTTATGAACTGGCTCTACAATTATATTACCTACGACCAGAACCTCCGCCTGATTTTTAAAGAGTTTAACAGGGAAAAAAAATGAATACCCGCAACATATTCCTGACCGCAGCCTGGAAAAACCTGGTGATGGCCAATTATCGTATCGACCCTTCCTTATTGTTACCGTTTGTACCCACAGGCACTGAACTGGATACCTGGCAGGATGATTATTATATAAGCCTGGTAGGTTTTATGTTTGAGCAGGTACGACTGAAAGGTATGAGGATCCCCTTTCATGAAAATTTTCCCGAAGTCAATCTCCGGTTTTATGTGCGGTACAAGGACGAGGGGACTTTTAAAAGGGGTGTGGTTTTTATCAGCGAGATCGTACCCAAGCCCGCCATCAGTGCCCTGGCAAATATTTTATATAAGGAACATTACAGGACGATGCCGATGAGACATAGCCTGCGTTATGAGGGAGATCAAATACTGCTGGACTATCAATGGAAAAAACAGGATTGGAACAATATATTGGTCAAAGCCAGCAGCAAGGCAACAGCACTGGCAGCGCAGAGTGCTGAAGAATTCATCACGGAACATTTCTGGGGATATGCCAGGAAAACAAATGACAGGACTGTTGAATACCATGTGTCACATCCCCGCTGGGACATTCATCCCGTCATCTCTTATCAGATTGATTGTGATTTTGCCGGGCTCTACGGAAAATCATTTGGTTTTTTAAGGGAACAGGATCCTCATTCTGTCTTCCTGGCAGCCGGGTCGGCCGTAAAAATCTTTGATAGAAGGATACTTTGAAAAGGTGCTATAGCTGCTGCAGGATTTTCCGTGCCCGGGCATGGAAGGAAGCCGTTTCATGAGGCCATCTTTCTTCAATAACCAGTCTCAATTCCCTCCTTATTTCAGGGTATATTTTTGAGAGTTGATAGAGTATCGTGAGGGAGAAAGCCTTAACAGCTGCTGTCTCTTCCGGAGCGCTGATAAACTGAAAACAAAGATGCATGACTTCGCCATTGAATTTTTTAGGAATGTCTAAATCCTGTAAGATCCTTACGGTATTTCTTTTTACTGCAACAGGCTGATCCGGCCGCCGGAGCTTGCAGATCAGTTGGGCAAAATGTTTTTTGATCAAAACGGGGTGCGCCTGTACGGCATAGCCCAGGGGCCAGGCGGCTCTTTGTACGACCCGGTATTCATCCTGTAAGAATAGGGTGAAAAGCTGGTCAAACCTTTCCTGGTCATTTCCGACCCACTGAACGATCTTTTCGCACTGGACCTTTGAATGTTCCTGTATTAGCATGTTTCGCAGGTTCATACCTGCAAGTTCAATTTTTTTATGGCATAAAAAAAGCGACCCGGGGGCCGCTTTATAAAAACATAATCTAATTAATTTCTTCTGCCAAATAAGCGGAGCAGCATCAGGAAAAGGTTGATAAAATCAAGGTAGAGGGACAGTGCACCCATAATTGATCTTTTTTTCACTTCCACAGCGGGCGTGCCTTCCGACTCGATGCCTTCTCCGATACGCTTTAATTTCTGGACATCATAGGCTGTCAGACCGGTAAATACCATTACCCCAATAAAGCTGATGATATAGTCCATAGTGCCGTTTTTCAGGAAAAGGTTGACCAGGGAAGCGATGATGATCCCGATCAGCCCCATCATCATGATACGGCCAAAGGATGTCAGGTCTTTCTGGGTGGTATAGCCCATTACGGCCATCACACCAAACATAACGGAAGCTGATAAGAAACAAGCCAGGATGGAACCCGAGGTATAAGCAAGAAAAATAAAGCTAAAACTGATACCGGTAATGGCAGCATAAACAATAAATAACAGCATCAGGACCGGTGCTGAAAGCCGGGCATACCCGAAAGACATCAGTAACACAAAACCCAGGGGAGCAAACATCACCACATAGCCGAGCATATTCAAACCGGTATGGGTTTCATTGATCAGGTAACTGAGTAATATGGGATTGCTGGAAAACAAATAAGCCATCAGGGCTGAAACACCCAGTGCCAGGAACATATACGAAAAAACATTCGCCATAAAGTTCTTCACCGTTGTCTGTTCACCTGTATAGGGTAATGATATTTTCGTTTCCCGGGAATAATTCTGATAATCCATTGTATTAAAATTTTAGAGGGTAAAGATAATAAAGACTCCTTATTCCCTGATATCCAATCATCAACTTTAAGTTTTTCTTATAATTTACATTATGTTAAACAGTCCTTCCCCCCCTGGAAAGAAAGAGAAGCCTGAACGGCTTTAAAGCATAAACCAGGGCAAAGAAAAAACCACCACCCTTTTACAGGTGATGGTTTGATCTTGTGGAGTAATAATATATTAATGGATGTTTTTCATTTTCTCCCTGTACTCATCCGCTTTGTCTACCATCTTCTTGGAATCATAGCAGGCCGAAATGATTTCGGCGATCAGTTTCCAGTTGGCTTTATCACTGGCCCTCAGGTCTGTTTTATTGCTGTAATAATCAAAACTGGCCAGCGCATAGGGCAGCATGATATCAAATTTCTGGTTGATCTTATCCCTTAGGTCGTTTCTTTTTTTCTGATCAGCCGGGGTCTGCCCCTTGATGGCCCTTTGTTCTTCGCCCAGGTCGAATGTCAGGCTATAGAGATGCCTTGACATCAGGATATTCGCTTCATGAGCATCATCCTTTTTCAGTTCCACCGCTTTTTTAAGGTGGGTTTCGATCTTTTCCTGCACTGCCTTATAGTCGGCCGGTTTAGCATCACTGGTATAAGCGTAATTGAACAGTTCCACCGCGTAATTATAATGTAGAAGATAGGAATCAGGGTTTTTAGCAATCACTTCTTCGTATTTGGCAAACCTTTTTGGATAATCATCCTCGCTGACCTGGTCAACCTGGGCCTGTAACCAGTAATAATTGGTGGGATACAATTCCTGCCCGATGGCCAGGTATTTATCGGCATTGGCCTGGTCGCCTTTTTTGGCATAATACTCATTCAGGTACTGATAGATATTGAGGTAATCCTCTCCGCCAATCTTGGCATCTGCAATCTGTTTGTAGTAAGAAACGGCCTGGTCCTCCTTTTTAGCGTTGTATGCTGCAGAAGCAATATTCTGGATCATGGAGGTGTCAAAAGCCGGGAAACTGAATTCCGAAGTACCGGTATTATAGGTAAACCCTTTTTCCCGGATAAATTTTTCTACTTCATAGGCTTTTTCAAAATTCTCCAGGGCCACGTCATAATTTTTTGAATTAAAACCTGCCACAGCCAGTCCAAAATAACCGTTGTAGATATCGAACAGTCTTACATTTTGTTCCAGGGTTCCCAGGATATTCTTGGGATCGGCCTCCAGGTGTTTTTTATAGGCTTCAAAAGCTTCTTGACGGCCATCCACCCCATTCAGCAAAGGTTTCAGGTTGTCATCCTTGGCCAGTTCGTTAAATATGACAGATTTGTAGTACCAGATCCCCTCATTCTTTTTCATGCTCTTTTCGTTACTCATGTACTTATCGAGCATTGTCTTGGCCTTGGTCCAGTCCTGTTTCCCGATCGCATCCTTAATATCGTCTATTTTTTGTGCAAAAACTGAAAAGGTAAAAATGACAAGCAATGAAGTCAGCGTTAACTTTTGCATTTCTTTGAGTTTATTAAATTTTAAATGTATTGAAAATCTTTCTATTCCTCAGATGGTTTTTCCTCCGTATTGGTTGCTTCCGGTTCGGTACCACTGCCTTCCTCACCCGGCAGTTCCTCGTCATCTTCCTGGTCTTCTATTTTCGTGATGGCAGCGATCTCATCTCCATTATCCAGCCGGATCAGTTTAACACCCTGTGTAGCCCTTCCCTGCTCGCTGATATCGGCCACTTTCATACGGATGGTAACACCGCTTTTACAGGTGATCATCAGGTCATCGGCATCGTTCACCCCCAAAATGCCCACCAATTTACCGGTTTTTTCCGTTACACTGATGGTCTTCACTCCTTTCCCACCCCTGTTGGTGATACGGTATTCGTCAACGGCCGTACGCTTTCCAAATCCCTGTTCACTGACCACGAGTACGGTTTTTGAAGCTTCCGTTTCCGGATTTACACAAATCATACCCACAACAGCATCATCCTGGTCATCTACATCAATACCAGCCACCCCGATGGCGCCCCTGCCGGTCGGTCTTACTTTTTCTTCGGGAAAACGGATGGCCCTTCCGCTCCGGACAGCCATCATGATCTCGCATTGGCCGTCTGTCATTTTTGCTTCCAGTAATTCATCACCTTCAACAATCGTGATGGCATTCACCCCCGACTGCCTGGGCCTGCTGAAATCTTCCAGTGCCGTTTTTTTGATAATCCCTTTTTTGGTACAGAGCACAATGCTATGGGAATTGACAAAATCTGCATCTTTCAGGTCTTTCACATCAATGATCGCCCGCACCTTGTCGTCGGGCGGTATCTGTACCATATTCTGGATAGCCCTGCCTTTACTGGTCTTCTCCCCTTCCGGGATTTCGTAAACATTGAGCCAGTAGCATCTGCCTTTTTCGGTAAAGAACAGCATGGTATGGTGGGTGGAGGCTACAAATAAATGTTCAATATAATCCTCGTCCCTTGTTTTTCCGCCCATCGAACCCCTGCCGCCCCTGCGTTGCGACCTGAACTCTTCTGCCGGGGTTCTTTTGATATAGCCCAGGTGCGAAATTGTGATCACTACATCTTCTTCTTTGATCAGGTCCTTGATCTTTACCTCATCATCAAGGAAAGTGTATTCTGTCTTTCTTTCGTCACCGAATTTTTCTTTTATTTCCAATAATTCTGCCTTGATCACTTCAAACCTTTTTCCTTCATCGGACAGCAGGTCTTTCAGGAAGGTGATCAGTTTCATCAGTTCGTCATATTCTTCTTTGATCTTTTCCCTTTCCATGCCTGTCAACCGCTGTAAACGGAGTTCCAGGATGGCTTTTGCCTGTATTTCATCCAGTCCCCAGCCGGCATTCACCAGGTTGGTCCTGGCCACATCCGGCGTTGCGGAAGCGCGTATCAGGGCGATCACTTCATCAAGGTGGTCGAGGGCGATCAGATAGCCCTGTAAAATATGTGCTTTTTTCTCTGCTTCACGCAATTCATACTGGGTCCGGCGTATCACCACTTCATGCCGAAACTCGATGAATTCGCTGATCAGGTCTTTCAGGTTGAGAATACGGGGGCGACCCTTAACAAGGGCCACATTATTGATACCATAGCTGGTTTGTAGCTCGGTATGTTTATACAGTTGGTTGATGATGACATTGGCAATGGCATCCCTTTTCAGGTCAATGACGATACGGGTCCCTTCCTTTTCATTGGATTCATTATTGACGTGTGCGATACCATCAATAACTTTTTCATTGACCAGGTAACCGATTTTCTCCGTCAGGGCATCGCGGTTCACCTGGTAGGGCACTTCGGTAATGATGATCTGCTCGCGTCCGCTGGCCTTGGTGTCAACATGCAGTTTACCCCGGAGTACGACCCTGCCCCTTCCGAAATGCATGGCAGCTTTCACCCCTTCCATCCCATAAATGATACCACCGGTCGGGAAATCGGGTGCCTGCACATGCTGCATTAGTTCATCGATACTGATATCACGGTTGTCAATAAAGGCAATACATCCATCAATGACCTCACTCAGGTTATGAGGAAGCATATTGGTGGCCATACCCACGGCGATCCCGCTGGAACCATTTACCAAAAGCTGGGGGATCCGGGATGGCAGCACTGAGGGCTCCTTTTCCGTATCATCAAAATTGAGTTGAAAATCGACCGTATCCTTCTCGATATCGTCGAGCATACTTTCAGCAAGCCTTTTCAACCTGGCTTCCGTATAACGCATTGCTGCGGGCCCGTCGCCATCCTGGGTACCAAAATTTCCCTGTTTATCGACCAGCGGATAACGCATATTCCAGTCCTGTGCCATCCTTACCATAGCGTCATAGACCGCTGTGTCCCCGTGTGGATGGTATTTACCCAGCACTTCACCGACAATACGGGCCGACTTCTTGTAAGGCTTGTTGTAATTCAGGCCCAGTTCATTCATGGCAAACAAGATGCGACGGTGAACAGGTTTAAACCCATCCCTTACATCAGGAAGTGCCCTGCCCACAATCACCGACATCGAATAGTCGATATAGGCGGTCTTCATCTGTTCTTCAATATTAACCGGAATAATGCGGTTGTTATCACTGGTTTCCAGTGGCTCCATTGTATCGTCCATAGCTTATTTTCCGGGCTTTCCCGGGACATATTTTTAGGTCAGCAAATGTACCGTAATAAACCCTGAAAACCTTGCCGGAAATGATCGATTTTTACCCCTTTTTTATCCACTTATGTTAATGTATTTCAAAGGTTTTGAAAAGGGATATTTATAACAAGCCTTTTACAAAGCACCACCCATATTTTTTGTAGCTTTACAGCAGTACCAAACTGGACGGGTTATGGCATTATACCGATTACTCCGGAGCAATAAGGAGATAGGCCCTTATTCGCTCGACGACCTTATTGCACTGGGTTTAAAACCATATGACCTGGTATGGGTGGATGGCAAAAGCGCTGCCTGGCGTTATCCCAGTGAAGTGAACGAACTTAAACCCTATGCTCCTGTTGTTGAAGAACAACCCTATGACCGGTTTTATAAAAAGAAATCATCCCCAGCCGCAGAAGAGCAATCTGCAGCTGCTCTTGCCGGTGAATCTGCCACTGTAGTGACTACAGTGGTAAAAAAACCAAAGAAGGAAGCGCCCGTTTTTATCTCCATGCCTCACCGTGAAAAACAAAAAGTACATGTAATCGGTCAATACAAACCTGAACATACGGGTTTACCTTCCACCCGCGAATTGCCGGCTACCCAGCCGGAACTGAACAATACAGGTCTTCAACATCTTATTAACGAAGAACCTGTGCTGGAAACAAAATATGAACAGTCACTCGATGAAATAAAAGATATCTACCGGCAAACTTTGCTGGAAAGAAAAGAGCTTTACTCCCGGAAAAGAAAAATGAAGGAACTGGCCAAAAAAGCCAGTGTAGTGGTATATGTTGCGGCACTTGGGTTTTTAATTTTTCTTACGGTTACCCGGAAACCGGTAAAAACCGATCTTTCTATTTCCGGGCCTGTTATGGAGAAGACATTACCCGGTCAAAACATAAATATCCCTTCAACTAATAACAATACACCTGTTGATGGAGTGGCTGATGGGCAAGGATCAGCAGGATTGGAACAACCCCTCTCCCGGAAGAGTAATACGGTCACTACCGTTAACGGAGACCCGGTATCTGAAAATAATACTGAATCAACTCCCGGTATTCAGAATCAGACCAATAACAGCCATGAGGAAAATCCGGGTGAGATGGTTGCCAGTGACCAGCAGTCCAAAACGGAAAAATTCAGGAGTCCCGGTTCAGAAGTTTCAGATATTTCACATCTTGTATCCGTTTCTTCCAATGACTTCAAACGCCTGGCTTTTGGAGGCATCAAAGACCTTCAGCTAACGGTTTCTAATAATTCAAAATATATCCTGGATAATGTAATCGTTGAACTGGAGTATTTGAAACCCAGTGAGCTGCCCCTGAAAACCGACCTCGTCGAGTTTAAGTCTGTGGCGCCCAATGGAACAATGACCATCAGGATTCCGGATAGCAACAGGGGAATCAACGTCAATTTCAAGATCAGGAAGGTGGTGTCCAGCGAATTGAATGCTGAGCTGGTAAAAAACAAATAACATTTAAAAGGCAGGGCACAATCCGGCCACGCCAACTTTTTTTTATTTTCCTGAATTGAGTCCAATCATCAGGGAAACCTGTAAGAGACTGTTCTTGAAATCAGGATTAATATTGTTCCCCGTAAAATCTCCCACCTTCGATAAACCGGCTAAATACCGAATGCCAATTCCCAGGCCCGATTTTGCTTGTAAACCTATCCCCGCCGCCGCCGACAGATCCAGGTTTTTTGCAAATGCATTGATGGTCTGGTTACCGATATCTTCATTCAGTTTAAAGGACACCTGCGGACCCAATTCTGCATAGAACCCACCTGATGTTCGGTATTTGACCATGAACGGAACAGACAGATAAGTGACCTTCCAGGTATCGCTGCCTGTGGCACTGTCGAGTTTTGCCCCCTGTGTTGAAATAAGGATTTCCGGTACCAGCGAAACGGCCCCTAATTTAAAGTTGAGGTAGGTGCCTACATGAAAGGCGATAATGGCTTTGTTTTTTAAATCCCCAAAATTACCACCGGAAAAATTACTGATGTTTGCGCCCCCTTTCAGCCCTAAGCTAAAAAACTGCGGGTAGGCAGAAATGCTGCAGAACAAAAGCAATACAATCAGAAATTTCTTCATTATTATTTTTTTATAAAATTATATACAATCTTTGAGCTGGCGTAATTTAATAATGATGCATAAGATTTTATTATTGGGAGCGGGAAAGTCGGCTACGCTGCTGATCGATTACCTGATCAGCAATGCCGAAAAAGAAAATTGGATAGTGACCATCGTGGATGCGGATATTCACCTGGTAAAAATGAAAACGGGCAATAGTCCCCATGCTGTTGCAGCTTCATTTGATATCCATAACGGGGAAGAACTGTACCGACAGGTTAGTGCGGCCGATATCGTCATTTCCATGTTACCCCCCACCCTTCATCTGATTGCGGCCCGAGCCTGCCTGGCCTGTGGCCGGCATATGCTCACTGCATCTTATGTGGATGAACATTTCAGGGCCATGCAAACTTCCCTGGAAGAAAAAGGGATACTCTTCCTCTGTGAAATGGGACTTGATCCCGGGATCGATCATATGAGTGCCATGCGGATCATTGATACCATTAAGGATAAAGGGGGAAGGATCGATTCTTTTTATTCGCATTGTGGCGGACTGGTCGCACCTGAAGATGATGATAACCCCTGGCATTACAAGATCAGCTGGAATCCCAGGAATATTATTCGCGCAGGCAGTGCCGGTGCCCTTTACAAAGAGCAGGGGCAAATCATCCGGAAAGATTACCCCGCTATTTTTCATGAGTGTAAAACCCTGGCGGTGGAAGGCTTACCGTTGATGGCCTGGTATCCGAACCGTGATTCACTGGAATATATCCCGCTCTATGGAGTGGATGAAGCCCGGACATTTGTTCGCACAACATTGCGCTATGAATCGTTTTGCCGGGGTTGGGATTTAATCGTACGGGCGGGTCTTACCGATGAAAAAATAGCAGTTGACACCCGCCACCTGACCTACCGGCAATGGTCCGCACCCTTGCTGCCATTCATAGATGACAGTAACCGGAAACAGTTTGAATTTCTTGACCTGTTCACTGATACCCCCGTGCCTGCTTCAGCAAAAACCGCTGCCGATATCCTGCAGGAACTTGTAGAAAGGAAACTACAGTTAAAAAAAGGCGATAAGGATATGATCGTTATGGTGCATGAATTTACATATGCCCTGGGAGAAAAGAAATATGGTGTAAGCAGTACCCTGGTGGTAAAAGGGGAAGACAGCATTAAAACAGCCATGGCGAAAACAGTGGGTCTGCCATTGGGTATCGCCGCCAAACTCATACTCAGGGGGACGATCAGGAAGAGCGGTCTGTATATTCCGGTAGACAAAGAAATTTACGGGCCCGTGTTAGAGGAGCTTGAATTGCATGGCATTACCTTTAGGGAAACGACCAGCCCCATACCTTAATGATCTCTTACGGGTTGCCAGGGCCGACCAGTCTTGCGATCAGTTCCCGAACACCTTCTGTAGCCGGTTTTTCGATGGCAATAAGGTTATATAACGATGAAGAATAGGGTATTTTTTTGTCAATGATATATTTGGGGATATCCCATCTGGCATATTGCACCAGCCCGGCTGCGGGATAGACGACCAGTGAAGTGCCGACCACCACAAAAATATCGGCGGCCTGCACGATGGGAATGGCTTCCTCCATCATGGGGACAGCTTCACCAAACCACACGATATGCGGTCTTAACTGGCTACCATCCTCCGCCCGATCCCCCATATGGATATCATCCATGATGGGATAAACCAAATGCCGGTTGACCTCGCTGCGCATTTTCAGGATCTCACCATGTAAGTGAAATACCTGCGAGGAACCTCCTCTTTCATGGAGGTCGTCGATATTCTGGGTGATAACCGTTACCTCAAAATATTTTTCCAGTTCTGCCAATCCCAGGTGTGCTTCATTGGGCCGGGCCTCCCGCACCTGCTTTCTCCGGTAATTATAAAAAGACAATACAAGTTCAGGATCTTTTCGCCATGCCTGGGGGGTGGCTACATGTTCCACGTTATAGCCCTCCCAGAGCCCGTCACTATCACGAAAAGTTTTTAACCCGCTTTCTGCACTGACTCCTGCACCCGATAAAACCACCAGTTTCTTCCTGTTCACCAATTTTCAATTCTTTTAAGTCAAGGTAAGTTAATGTTTCCTGTCAGGACATACCGGCCAATTCCATGATGACCCCAAATTCTTCTGCAGTAACAGGTTGAACGGAAAGACGTCCCAATCGCACGAGGGCCATATTGGCCAGACGCTTGTCCTTTTTGATGCTATCCAGCGAAACCGGTTTTTTGAGTTTCTGATGGGCCTTTAGGTCAACTGCGACCCAGCGGTCATCATCGGTTGTCGGATCGGGATAGGCTTCCCGGATAATTTTGGTTATCCCGACAATCTCCAGTCCTTCGTTGCTGTGATAAAATAAAGCCTCATCTCCTTTTTTCATGGCCCGGAGATGCAAACGGGCTGCATAATTTCTTACACCATCCCAACAGGTTTGTTTATCTTTTTTGAGCTGATCCCAGGAATATTTAAACGGTTCTGATTTAACAAGCCAATAGGTCATTATTTTTTTTATTAAGCGTAAACGATCGAAAATTCACGGATCAAAAGTAAAAGATTTTATTGATCCTTAAATCTAAAGGAATGGGGGTCTCGTAACTGTATGCAATCTCTGAATCATTAAAAAAAATTAAACAGTTATGAAATCAATCAAACAAGCAGCTTTGCTGCTGATGGCTTCTTTATTCTTTTACCAGTCACAGGCACAAATGGAAAAAACAGTGATGGTTGGCGGTGCGGCGATGTATCCCTCCAAAAACATCGTTGAAAATGCCATTCAATCAAAAGACCATACGACCCTGGTAGCAGCTGTAAAAGCTGCCGGTCTCGTGGAAACTTTGCAGAGCGCCGGACCTTTCACCGTATTTGCTCCAACAAACGAAGCATTTGACCTGTTGCCGGAAGGAACGGTACCGACCCTGCTGAAACCGGAAAATAAAAAAATGCTGACTACGGTTTTGACTTATCATGTTGTGGCGGGCAGACTGGATGCAAAAGAATTGGCAAAGATGATCAAGGCTGGAAACGGCAAGGCCGAACTGACCACGGTAGCCGGAGGTAAATTATGGGTCATGATGGATGGAAAAAATATTGTGCTGAAAGATGAGAAAGGCGGAATGGCAAAAGTGACAATCAGTGATGTGTATCAGAAAAATGGTATTATCCATGTGATCGATCATGTTGTTTTACCAAAATGATCACTCCCCTAACCTAACAAACGTCCCGGTTTTTCAGCAATGTTAACCGGGGCTTTTTTGTTGTTTTATTTATGCTGACCGGGTTCCGGAAAACTGTTTTTTATTGCGAAGTAACGCGAAAAGATATGTATTACAGTTGTTCACCAGCCCTCCGCCAGCACATCGGCGATATGCATGGTTTGCAGGGCATAACCTTTCTGGTTGATATAACCCTGCAGGTGCATGAGGCAGGAAAGATCGGTTGCGATTAAATATTCGGCCTGGGTGGCCAGGGCATTTTCCACTTTCTGTTCGCCCATACCTATTGAGATGGATTCAAACTTAACGGCAAAAGTGCCACCGAAACCACAACAGGTTTCCACATCATTCATTTCTGTAAGTTCCAGTCCCCTCACTTTCTTTAAGAGTTTCCGGGGTTCTTCTTTTATTTTGCACTCCCGGAGCGCCGCACAACTGTCGTGGTAAGTTGCTTTTCCTTCCAGGCGTGCACCCACATCAGTGACTTGGAGAATATTCACCATAAATTCAGAAAATTCATAAATGCGGTTGCTCAGTTCCCTGACTTCATTGTGTAGGGAAGAATTATCAAACAATTGATGATAGTAATTTTTCACAAACCCGGCACAACTGGCACTGGGGGTTAATATATATTCTGTGCCTTTAAAATCATGGATGAATTTAGTACAGACTTTTCGGGCCTCATCCCGGAAACCGGCATTATAAGCGGGCTGACCACAACAGGTCTGGTTGACATTGTAGCTGACTGTACAACCGGTCTTTTCCAATACCTTGACCATATTAAATCCGGTCTGCGGGTACAGCTGGTCTACAAAACAGGGTATGAAGATCTGGACATTCATGTGGTGATCATGACTTTTTAATGGCATTTTTGAAGGCGATCATTTTCATGGCGGTAATGGCGGCTTCCTCTCCTTTATGACCCTGCGGGCCACCAATCCGGTCCCGGGCCTGCTCTTCCGTATCGACCGTCAACACGCCAAATATGGTTGGAACAGGTAGCAAAAGGTTCAATTGGGTGATACCTTCTGTAATCGCTTTGCTGACATATTCAAAATGTGGAGTGCCGCCCCTGATCACACAGCCTAATGCAATAAAGGCATCCGGTTTTTTCTTTTTGCCATGATGCTCCCAAAAATGTTTGATCGCAAAGGGTATTTCAAATGATCCGGGTACCTGGAGGGTTAATGTTTTAACGTGCTTATTTGCTTCCAGTGTTTTCAGACAGCCTTTTTCCAGTTCATCCGTAATAAAGGCATTCCATTCTGTTTTCACTAAAACAATAAAGGCATCCTTTTGCAGAATGCCCGTATTGGTAGTTAATAATTTACTATTGCTTACATCCGCCATTTCGATTAATTATAGGCACCCAGTTTACCAAGGTATTTATCGGCATCAAAGCCGGCCGCTGTTTTCGGGAATTTCTCTTTTAATTCCTTATACAGTTCTATGGCCTCTTTGGTTTTCCCGGTTTTCTCACAAAGTCCTGCGGCCATGGAGAGATATAAGGAAGAATTATCCTTGTCGGCTTCAAAATGATGGGCGGCCTTTTTGTAATAATCAATGGCTTCATCATTTTTGCCCTGCTCTGAATAGGCATCGGCCGTTAATTTATAGGCAACAGCCTGTATCATTTTCGAATCTGTACTGAATTCTTTCAGGTATTTCACTGCTTGTGCAAAATCGCCTTTTCTGAGCAGACAGTCTCCGGCATACAAACGTGCCCTTTTGCCGGCATCAGTGTTGCCATATTTGCTGATCACTTTCAGGAACCCTGCATTCAGCATGTCACCGTTTAAGGCTTTATCCAGGGAATCCATGCGGTAGTATTCCTCTGCTTTGAAAATAGCATCTTCGGCTTTAGCTTCATTAGGTAATTTGACAAAATTCTTATACCCCAGGAAACCACCGGCAATGATGATGACAAGGGCGCTGACGATCATTAGGGGACGCTGGTACTTTACCCAGAAATCCTTTGCTTTTTCGACCACCATTTCATTGTGGTCCTTCTCAATCACTGTATTCGCTTTCGACATTTTTTTGTATTTAAAATAATTGGGGTTTAATTTATATCAGTCAACTATAAACGGATAATTTTTATCGACATAAACATCCTTTAAAACCTCACTATCATCGGGCCAGGGGCTCTCTTCTGCAAATTTTACCGACTCGTTCACTATATCATCGACCCGCTTATTAATGGCAGCTATTTCTTCTTCAGTGGCATACCGGTGTTCCCTGATCATGTTCAGCACCTGGGCAATGGGATCTTTATCCTTGTATTCATCCACTTCCTCCTTGCTGCGGTATTTCTGGGGGTCACTGATGGAATGCCCTTTATACCGGTATGTCTTTAATTCCAAAAGGGTCGGTCCATCACCCTGCCGCGCCCTTTTTACTGCCCTGGCAACGGCCTCGTGCACCGTTTCGGGATGCATACCATCTGCGGCATCCCCGGGCATTTCATAGGCATCCGCCAGTTTGTAGATATCGATAACGTTACTGGTCCGTTCGATCGATGTGCCCATGGCATAATTGTTATTTTCACAGATGAATACCACGGGCAGTTTCCACAACATGGCCAGGTTAAAGGTTTCATGTAAAATACCCTGGCGGGCGGCCCCATCGCCAAAAAAACAAAGCACCACGTTTTCACTTCCCCTGTATTTCTCTGCAAAGGCCAATCCTGCCCCAGTACCGATCTGGGCGCCTACGATACCATGACCGCCATAAAAGTTCACATCCTTTCCGAAAAAGTGCATGCTACCTCCCTTTCCCTTTGCATTACCAGTCGCTTTTCCGAATAATTCTGCCATACAGCTGTTCACGGAGACTCCTTTGGCAATGGCCAGGCCGTGATCGCGGTAAGCGGTTATGTAAAGATCTTCAGGTTTTGTTGCTGTCATACAACCTGCTGCTATGGCTTCCTGACCGATATAAGCATGGAAAAAACCGCGGATCTTTCCTTCCATTTTATACTTTTCTTCCGCCATCAGTTCAAACTGGCGGATGAGCTGCATGAGTTCGTACCAATACAGGTAAGTTTCTTTAGAAAATTTAGTAGCCACCGGCAAAAAATTTGAGGTGCAAAAATAAGGGAAACCAGCCAATTTCTTATTTTCCGTTTCCCAATATGATTTTATGATTTTTAACCCTTTATCTGATTTTTAGGTAAAAATAACGGAGTTTTTCAACGAATCGCTCAGCTACCCGGATATCAGGCTTAAATTGCGTCCTGGATTTTGCTTAAAATTAGCTCCATATCGCTGTTCCAGTTCAAAAATTATATGAACCGGTCATTTTCTTTTCCTGAAAGGATTACGGCGATCTGCGGCAATAACGGTACCGGAAAGACCAACCTGCTGGATGCCATCCATTATCTCTCTTTCACGAAAAGCTATTTTACAAGGATGGATGCTTTGAATGTGCGACAGGGTAAATCGGGGTTCAGGCTGGAAGGGGTTTTTGAAGTCAATGGCCAGCCGGAAAAGACATGCTGTGTGTTGAGGGAAAACGGGAAAAAAGAGTTTTCTGTGAATGAAACACTGTATGAGAAATTTTCATCCCATATTGGAAGGTATCCCTGCGTGATCATTGCCCCGGATGATATCAGCATGATCACCAACGGAAGTGAAGAAAGGCGCCGGTTTCTGGATTCTTTATTGTCCCAGTTGGATCCCGGCTATCTCCAGCACCTTATCAGTTATATTAAAATACAGCAGCAAAGAAACTCTTTGCTAAAGTCGTTTGCAGATACCCACCAGCAGAATTTCGAATTGCTGGAGGTGATCGATCATCAGCTGGTCCGGGAGGGCACACCCCTGTTTGAAAAGAGAAAGGAATTCCTGGTCAGCTTCCTTCCGGTTGTGAAACAGCTGTACAACAATATTTCTCAGCAATACGAAGACATTACCCTCGTGTATGATAGCGAACTCCTCCAGGATGCCTTCGGGTCCATACTGGCTGCCAACCGGCAGAAAGACCTATGGTCGCAGCGAACGACATCGGGTATCCATAAAGATGATATTGATATCCGGTTTGCCGGACAGCCCTTCCGTACAATCGCTTCACAGGGACAGCGAAAAAGCTTATTGTTTGCACTGAAACTGGCTGAGATGGAAGTGTTGCGGGATAAAAAGGGGTTTCCTCCCCTGCTGCTGCTGGATGACGTTTTTGAGAAACTGGACGAGGAGCGGATATCAAATCTATTATACCGGGTCTGTATTGAGAATAAAGGCCAGGTTTTCATAACCGACACCAATAAGGATAGGTTATGCAAACATCTTGAAATGGTCAACACCACCTATCAGTGTATTGACATCTGAATGAATTAACTTTGCAACATGGGTGAATTTTCAATGGGTGAAGCCATACAGCAATTCCTGAACAAAAGCAGGATCAAGGGGTCGATCCAGGCACTTCAGATTGAAGATGTGTGGGAGGAGATCATGGGTAAGACCATTGCCCGGTATACCGAAAGTATCAGGATATATGGCGACAAACTCTATATCACGACACATGTGGCGCCCCTGAAAAACGAACTTTTTTATCAGAAGGAGAAAATCATGAACAGGGTCAATGAGGCACTGGGGAAAAAAATAATCAGTGAAGTAGTCATCCAATAGACCCTGTCAATACACTTCTTCATCCGTATCAAATATCTCGTCTCTTTTCTTTACAGCTTCATCAATAAAATCGGAGGCTGTTACTACGCCCCTGAAACTGAAGTTTTCAAAAACGGCAATATGCCTGGCCTGGTGCTGTCTTAAAAGTTTCATGCAACTTTCTACAGTATCATTGATAGTAGCCATCGGAAGTTTATTATCCATCACATCTTTCACTTTCAGATCTTCTACCGGTTTTTTCATCATCAACGCTTTTGTGGTGATATCATGTTCGCTGATGACACCCAGGAAATTGCCTTCATCGTTCATCACAACCAGGTGGTCTGCATCTTCACAACACATTTTATTCAGTGCTTCGGTAAGGTCTGCATTTGGGGTGATGGTATGGAAGTTGGGTTCCTTCCTTTTTAGTATGTGAATTATTTTTTCCATGCTCAAAGATTTTAGGGTGAATAAGGGATTGCACGTATCGAAACAATCCTATAATCTACGAAAAAATAATTGCCTATATCCTGATGCTGGTCAGTTGTGAATAAATAATTTTTGTTAAAAATGGCGGTTAAAAGCGGAGAAGGTAATTTAAGTAGTCGTCCTGATGCGGGGGTCTATTATCCCATATAAAATATCGGCCAGCAGGTTGACAAGGATAAAGAAAGAGGCTGAAATCAATACAGATCCCATGACAACCGGGAAATCCAGTTTTTCCAGCGCATCAACAGTTACTTTTCCGATTCCTCTCCAGCCGAATATGTATTCCACAAAAAATGCACCGGCCAGTAATTCGGCAAACCAACCCGTTATGGCTGTTATCACCGGGTTGAGGGCGTTCCTGAGGGCATGCTTCCAAATGACCTTTCGTTTCCCTAACCCTTTGGCAAAGGCAGTCCTGATATAGTCCTGGTTCAGCACATCGAGCATGGCAGTTCTGGTCAGTTGGGTGATGATGGCCAGCGGCCGGATGCCCAGTGTGAAAGCGGGTAGGATCAGGTTTTGCAGGGAAAGATATTTGACCCCGTTCCTGTCGTCGAGTTCGAACCAGTTTCCCGTTATATGAAGTCCCGTGTAGTGGGTTAAGAGGAACCCGAAAACATAGGCAATTACGATTCCCATGAAAAATGAAGGGGCTGATATGCCCAGTATGCTGCCCAATACCGCCGAACTATCCATCCAGGTGCCTTTTTTTACTGCGGCCATTACACCCAGGGGGATGCCTATCAGGATCGCGATAAACATTGCTGCGACGGCCAGCATCAGGGTGCCCGGAAGGGCCTGCATCAGTATGCTTCCAACATTTTTTTTCGATTGGTAAGATTTTCGCAGGTAAGGCAGTTTAAGGCCCAGTTTTAAATCACGGCCGATAAAGAACCCCTTCAGCCCTTTATTTTTTATTTCCTCCTTGGTGTGAAAAGCCAGCGGCGATACATCGTTCAGGTAGTACAGGAACTGTTTCCATTTTGGCTGGTCCAGGTTCATTTCTTTCCTGATATTAGCCTGCGTGGTGGAGTCGCCTGTTTGACCCATGACAAGCCGGGAAGGATCGCCAAATCCCTGGAAAAGGAAAAAGACCAGTACCACAACACCGGCCAGCACCAGTAAGCCATAGAAAAACCTTTTGAGGATAAAGCGGGTCAACTTAATGAATTGAATCTTGTTTGGAAAGTATGGTATCGGGCTCCCCTGCAAAACCGGCGGGGGGAATCGGGATCAATGGTTTCATATTCATCAGAGAAAATTCAAGTCCTGCCACTGTTTTTGCACTCCATTTATTCACCACGGTGCCCTTACTGAGCAGGTAATAGCAGGGATTGGTACGGGCGGCGGTTCGGATGGCGGTAAAATCACAGGTAAAAACCTGGATGTTTGCTAAAACTGTTCCGGCAAGCTTTTCTTTTGCCGTTGCAATATTGGTTGTGACCATGTAGAAGGGCAGATTCTTTTTGAGTGCCAGTTCAAAGACCGACCGGCACTCTTCCTGGCGGGCGGCAGAGAATTTTGAAAGGTCTTCCACAAAAAGCAGGATGGCATATCGTTCATTGAGCACGACCTGGGTGGAATCTGTTTTTGTTTCACCAGACAGGGAGAATCCTTTCAAAGGAGGTTCGGCATTTCCCTTTCTCACCAGTTTATCAATGCGGTCTTTATAGGTGTAGGTCTTAAAATCGGCCGGTAATTCCGAGGGTGAGAATTCAAATTCTTTTCCATTTTTTTCATAGATGAAACGGATGGCGAAACTGTCCGTTACGGCACCGGGTGGTGTTTTCAGTTGTTCGGCAATATTGTTTCCTTTTTTAAATGGAAGACAGTCAAAAACGGGTAAGAAATTTAAAACATACCATTGCAGGATGATGCTTCCCAGGACCGCCGTCAGCATCAGGGCCATATTTAATCCTGAAGAAAAAATGGGTTGTATCTTTTTTCTGTTGATAAACAGCCCGACGATAAGGACCAGTAAAATGATATCCTTGATAAAGGAAGTATAAGCAGAAATGGGGATGCAATCTCCAAAACAGCCACAGTTTTTGAATTTTCCGGAGAGGTAGGCATAACCGGTCAGGAATGTAAAGAAAATGATCAACAGTAAGAGCAGCCAGCTGAATAACCTGAAACGCCAACCCAGGAGGACGGCCACACCGGCAATGATTTCAAATGCAATGATGACCAGTGACAGGGAAAGTGTAAGGTGGTTAAAGGCCTCCATGCCCCAGAGATCAAAAAATTCCTGCATTTTATAACTCAGTCCCAGGGGGTCATTTGCTTTCACTAACCCGGAAAAAATAAAGAGGATGCCAACAAAAAATCTTGCGATATGGAGAATTATTTTCATGGATGCTATGATTTATCCCTTGAAATTAATGAATAATCATGGCCCATTTTCAGGAAACAGATTTCGGCATTAAAATGAGGGCAAAAACTGCATAGTTGATAATATCCAGGTAGTTGGCATCAATCCCTTCACTCATCAGGGTTTTACCGTCATTGGCCAGGATCTGGCGGATCCTTTGCAATTTCATCAAAATCAGGTCGACAAAACTTTCCTGGCTCATGCTGCGCCAGGCTTCCCCATAATCGTGGTTCTTATCCTGCATCAGTTGTTGGGCCTGCTGCACCTGCTGGTCGAAAAGGGTATGCACCAGCCCGGATTCCAGTTCCTCCGGGTCTTTATCGGTCAGTTGTAACTGTAAGAGGCCGATAACAGCATAATTTATGATGCCCTTGAATTCGGCGGCTATATCATCCGCCACTTTTTGCTGTTTTTTTTCCTGGATGGTGCGGATACGCTGTGCTTTGATAAAGATCTGATCAACGATCGAAATGGTGCGCAGCACCCGCCAGGCGGTACCATAATCTTTTGTTTTTTTCATGAAAATATCCCTGCAGGAACTGATCACATCCTCATATTGCCGGTTAGTATCCATCATTGGTTTTTATTCTATACTTTAGCTTCAAATGTAACAAACTAGGCTGGAATGTTTACACTCAATTGTAAGGGACAACTGCTGATTGTGGATAAACCATTGGTAATGGGAATCATTAACGTTACACCTGACTCGTTTTATGAAAAAAGCAGGTCGCCTGTCACGGAAGCAGCCCTGGCACAGGCCGAAAAATTCGTGCACGAATCAGTAGATATTGTCGATATCGGCGGTCAGAGTACCCGTCCCGGTAGTGAACCCCTTGATGCGGAAGAAGAATTGGCCAGGGTGTTGCCGGTCATTACAGCGATCCATCAGCAATATCCTGATTTGATTATTTCGATTGATACCTATTTTGCCCTTGTTGCCAAAACGGCCGTGGAGGCAGGGGCTTCAATCGTCAATGATATTAGTGCAGGTCGTTTTGATCCTGCTATGCTGCCCACAGTTGCCGGCTTAGGTGTCCCCTATATACTGATGCATATGAAAGGCACACCCCGTGATATGCAGCAACAGGCCCACTTTACAGACCTGACAATGGAGGTCCTTGATTTTTTTACCACCCAAATCAATAAGCTGGAAAAGATGGGGATCATGGATATCATCATTGATCCCGGTTTCGGGTTTGCTAAAACAGCCGAGCAGAACTTTGCTTTACTCCACGATCTTCCGGTTTTTTCCATGCTGAAGCGACCAGTTCTAATGGGTATTTCCAGGAAGTCGACTGTATACAAGACCCTGGGAGTTTCCCCGGAGGATGCTTTAAATGGCACTACGGTTCTGAATACAATTGGTTTGATGAACGGTGCCTCCCTACTCCGTGTGCATGATGTGAAAGCCGCAAAGGAAGCCGTTATTTTATGGAATGCCGTCCATGAAAAAACCCGCTGATAACGCAGCGGGTCCATTTCAAAATATAGTATTGAGAATTATTATTGTCCTTCACCGGGTGTGATCGGCTGATCCGCAACCCCCACAACCTCCACATCAAATGTCAAAGCTTCATAGGGTGAATTGCCGGGTCCGGGATTTTTTCCATAAGCCAGGAATCCGGGTATATAGAGTGTGCCTTTCCCCCCCTGCTTAAACAGCAACAATCCTTCATCAAATCCCTGTATTGCACCCCCTTTCCCAATTTGAAAAGGATAGGATCCCGATTCGAAAGTGCTGTCCGTGGACATAATCCTTCCGGAGTATTTGACAAGGAGGTATTTCCCGTTCACTACAGCCGGGCCTGTACCTTCTTCTTTGACTACCACAAAGGTTCCTTTTCCGGTCTTGACAGCCTTGATATTTTTTGATTTCAGGTAGTCTTCCACTTCTTTGATCCCTTTTGCCACCTCACCTGATTTCTCCATCTCTTCAAAATCCTTTTGCTGTTGTTCCATCTTTTGTTGCTGCAATTTGGCCATTTGCTCTTCCTGCTCTTTCATCTGACGGGGTTTGTCCTTTTCCATTTCTTTGCTGTAATCGGCCTGGGCAAGACTGTCATTCGTGAACACGTCTACGATCCTGAAACTGGTGACGAACCGGTCTCCTTTTTTAACACCTGGCCATAAACGGACTCCCTTGTTCAATAAGGTATCTGCCATTTCGATGATCACCGCACTATCCCCTTTTCGCATCATGGGTAAAATTTCCAGCAGGCTGTATGCCGCACCCGGCGAAACGTCAACCCTGGCAAAACCGGGCATTTTTCCATAGCTCTCGTACATCACAGAATCATTGTACTTTCTGATAAACTGGAATTTTACGGCATTGCCGGATTTGATCAGGGAATCATTTTTTTGACTCCCGGGAATGATTTTGTATACGAGACCGCTGGCTGCTTTTTTAAAAGAAAGCTGGTTACAGGCGGTAAAAAAGATTGCTGCCATGGCAACAATGACGAAGAGGCTGTTTTTTGTTTTCATGTATTGTTTATTGAAGTAATGCTTTATTTTCTTCCAGTACCTTTTTAAAATATTTAACGGTATCTCCTATCGAGGCTGAACTTCTTCCGCCGGATGCATTAAAATGCCCCCCACCTTCAAAATATTTTCGGGCAAAGCTATTGCAATCAAATTCTCCTTTGCTCCTGAAACTCCATTTTCTTTCTTCGTCACGGTCTATTACGATGGCGACCAGTTTGATACCTTTGATGGTTTGGGGAAAATTGACCAAACCCTCTGTATCCCCTGTTTTGATATGGTATTTGATCAGGTCTGCTTTTGGCACCGTTAGCAAAACAGTATTATACTCATATAAGACCTCCATCCTGTTCATGATAACGTGACCGATAAACCTTAAACGGTTTTCATGAAAATTGTCGAACAGGGCATCATGAACATGCATATGTTCCAGCCCTCTTTCCTTCAGGTCGGCTACCAGCCGGTGAACACCTGCATGCGTGGAAGAAAAACGAAAGGAACCGGTATCGGCGACCACACCAGCATAGATACAATCGGCAATATCACTGTTGATCAGGTCAGCATGTCCTGATTGAACAATGAAATCATAGATCATTTCGCAGGTGGAAGATTTTTTTACATCGCTGATGCCGTAATCAAAGGACTTTTCATCAGGTTCACGGTGATGGTCAATCAGGATCTTGACACAGTTCATGGCCTCAAGCCTGGGTGCCAGGTTCTTGGTGCGGTTCAGAGTATTGAAATCGAGGCAAAACAACCATTCTGCTTGGTCTAAATGAGATTCTGCACCGGCCCTGTTTCTCTCAAAATCAATAACGGATGCACAACCCGGCATCCAGTTCAGCCAGGAAGCCCAGTTGGTGGGGGAAATCACCCATACTGTATGGCCCAGGGCGGACAGGAACCCATGGAGCGCAAGGGCCGAGCCCATGGCATCCGCATCAGGTTTCTGGTGCATGGTGATACAAATCTTCCTGGTCTGCCGGAGTTGGGGGTATATTTCTGCTATGGGTTTCATAAAACGGTGGCAAAAGTAGTTGTAATTACCTGATTTGCCAATTTACGGATTGGATGATTGCGCGCTACACCTTACCTTTGCGGCGCAAAAACATTTGTAATTATGACGAATCGAACGCTTACTATGATTAAACCTGATGCCATGAAAAAAGGGTATGCAGGTGCTATACTGGATATGATCATTAAGGCCGGCTTTACCGTGGTAGCCCTTAAGCAAACCAGGCTTTCCGTTGAAAAGGCAGGTGAATTCTATGCCATCCACCGGGAAAGACCCTTTTTCGGGGAACTGGTCGATTTTATGAGCAGCGGCCCCATCATTGCCGCCATCCTGGAAAAAGAGAATGCAGTGGCGGATTTCAGGAAGCTGATCGGTGCAACGGATCCATCAAAAGCAGAAGCGGGCACTATCCGAAAGCTCTATGCTTCTTCCATTGGTGAAAATGCGGTACATGGAAGCGATAGTGATGAAAATGCACAAATCGAAGGTGATTTCTTCTTTTCAGCCCTGGAAAGAATATGATTTAAAAAGCCGCTGAAATTTCAGCGGCTTTTTTTGGCTTAATTCTTTTTGTAATAAAATTCCTTGTAAGTAAAATGTTTCACCAGGTCGCCTTTCTCCAGGATCAGGTCGGCATCCATCTTCAGGTTGTGGCTTCCGGAACTCAGTCCGAGTGCAGCATAGGGCATAAAGATCTGCAGGTCACTGTAAGTAGCATTATCATAGGCTGGTTTGATGCTTTTAAAAACTGCTGCATTTCCATTGGTTGAAATATAACCGGTTTTTACCCCTTTTAATTTAGTACCGTCTGCCGATTCAAAATAAATGGCAATGAAAGAACTGACATCTTTCATATTTTCCGTTTTAAATGCGACATGGATGCGCATGCCCGGTTCACCATTATCATTGATATCATAATCCACCCAAAGCTTATCGAATACGCCGTTGGCCGGAGGTTTGTCACCCGCCGACTCCGTTTTCACATTCGGGGTGACGGCTGGTTGTGAATATTTGAAATTATACATGGTGAGTTTATCAATCAGCCCGCCCTCTTTTTTAATGATCTTGATATCCATTTTTAGTTGGTAATCACCGGGATCCAGGTCAAGTTCCTCGTAAGGGATAAATAATTCCAGGTTGTTGAATTTAGCGGCATCATAGATTGGTGTGATACTCTTGTAAAATGCAACATCTCCCGCTGTACTGTAATTCTTTTTGTTGCGGTCTTTTAAAACTTTATTGGTGCCGTCATTATACTGGAAATAGATGGCAACAAAAGAAGAAGAATCTTTCATGGCATATACCGTAAATCGCAGGTGAACCTTCATGCCCAGTACATTATCTTCTTTTACCCCATAATCTACCCATATGCTGTCAAATTTCGCCCTGGGTCCTGTATTGGCTGTTGTATTAGGGGTGGATTTTTCAGGTTCGGTATAGGTGAAATTGTAAAAGTTCATATGGGCGATTAGGCCGTCATCCTCATCCATCCAATATTCTTCATCGCCATCATCGATATCCACATCCATTTTCAGGGAATATTTGCCCGCATCCAGGTCGAGCTGGTCATAAGGCATGAAAATTTGGAAATCATTATAATCGGTGATATCATAGCCGGGGGTGATTTTACGGCTCACTGACACATCACCAAAAATATTATCATAGCTGTAATCTTTGTCGGGCAGGTAATTTCCTTTTTCATCCTCAAACCTGATGGTGACATAATAGACTTTACCTTTCATCCCATGAACAGTAAAAGTGAGATGGATCCTCATCCCTTTTTTCCCATCCTGGAAGACATCATAATCAACCGTCTGTTTTTTAAAAACAACTTTTTGGGAATCCAGGGATAATGGCAGGGCCATTGGGTGGGGTTCCCCGGAAGCTTTCGCAGCCAAAAAAAAGACCAGCGAGAAAATGGAAAGCAGGAGAAGTCGGAAGAGCGCAGGTTTTGTTTTCATATTTCCTATGTTTGACGTGGCAAATGAATACAAGCACCCACAATGTACAAAAAGGATTATCGGAGATAATACCTTCCATTGGGTATTTTATAAACAGAAGAAAAAGTCGCTATAATTTTGTTTTCAGAACCACTTCATTCCTGACGGGTTCTACGGTAAAGCCTTCCTTTCGCAAGAGGTTGAGGAGGCCCTGGTTTCCGGGTAAGTGCCCGGCCCCAACCGCAATGGTAAGCGGTTTGTCTAATAACAGGGTACTCAGTTTCTTCACCCAGTTTCGGTTTCTGTTATAAAGAAGAAGGTCTTCAAAATTGGCAATTCCCATATCATCGTCACGGGTGAGCTTTTCCAGTTTATTGAGATCCTGGTCCTTGTATGCTTTCAATAATTCATTGTATTCCCTCATGGCATCTTTGCTATCCTGGCCGGATTCAATGTATTTCAATAAAAGGTTGGCCTGTGTCCGGTATGGGATACTGTCAAAAATACTGAGTTGATAGGTCAGTGTTTCAAGGCCGTTAATTTTCTTTTTGTCTTTAACGGCTTCCTGCATGATCACTTGTTCCATGGCCAGGCTTTCTTCACAGGGCATATTACCTTCCATCATGGTAGAGGCCGCCAGGAAGGGTTTATACTTCTCAATGACAGAAAAGGGAAGCAACCCTCCTTTTTCATTGAAATAATCTTTTACCTTATTATAATCCGCTTTACTTAAAAGATCAGAAAGGGTCGTATCGTTTCTCATCTTCATCTTTGTCATGGCACCCATCATTTCAAAGAGGTTGTCCATATCCACTTCAAAATAAACCTGGCTGGAATTCTTTATGGCCGCCTTGAGGCTGTCACTCAGCAGGGCATCATCTTTACACAACATATGAATGGTGCCGAAGAGATAGGAAGGGTGTTCAATGCCTTTTCCGCTTATTTTCCATAACAGCGTCTTTGGGATTTCCGTTTCCGCATTAATATTTTTCTTTTGGGCAGAACAGGCAAAAAGGAAAACGGTTAAAAAGGCAAGGGAAATTTTTTTCTTCATACCATGAAAATACGCTTTTGCTTTATGATTGTACCACGGCTTCAGAGCCATACATCTGGTCCTGGAATTTCAGGGAAGGTGAGGGAATCAGTTTTCCCAGCCCCAGCTGATCCCATTTTTTATCAATGGATGTAATTGTCTCCGGATCTGCAACGATAATATTGGGCCAGTCGCGCTGAAAATTATCATAGGCTTTTGTTTTCCTGGTCCCATCAAGCCCGATACAGGCAAATTGCTGCCCGGTACTTTCGTCACGGCTTTGAAAAAGGAAATGGTCTCTTTTTGGGTCAAGGTTATTACAAAACCTCCAGAGGGCAGTTGCAAGGTCATTGGCCTGTACGGTATGCTCCACATAGAGGATCATCTTGATACACCTGATCGCCGGCAGGGAACAGACCTGTTCATGCAATGATGGAATATGACCCTTCCTGTTTTTTTCAACCGATACAATAATGCAGGGTATGTTTTTTTTCAATAAACCCGTATTGACTTCACTGATTTCCGGGAATTTCTCTTTTAACACATCAAAACTATCTCCATTGCCAGGTAAGGGCCATTGATAAGCGTCTTCTTTTTCTTCATCAAATTTATGGGTGCCGTCCAGGCACATTTTACCACCGAAACCCATTTTACTGCAACTATGATCCAGTACATCCATCGGTCCTTGTGAAAAATAGATATCGGTGGCGGGATTCAGGTTTTTGAATACATAGGCGGCCAGCTGTTCATAATCACCAATGGGAATGGTGCCATCTGCCAGCACCAGTATCTTATTGAACATCATTTGCCCGGCTCCCCACATGGCATTCATCACTTTTTGTCCCTGTCCGGCATATTCTTTATGGATTTTCGTGATCACCAGGTTATGAAAGACCCCTTCCACCGGCATATCCATGTCTGCAATTTCGGGTACCATGGTCATTTTTATCGGTGCCAGAAAAATTCTTTCCGTGGCTTTGCCCAGCCAGGCATCTTCCTGGGGAGGGATACCTACAATGGTGGCCGGGTAAACAGGGTTTTTCTTATGGGTGATGGCGGTAATATGGAATCTCGGATACCAGTCTGGTAAGGAATAATAACCGGTATGGTCACCAAAAGGCCCTTCCCAGATTAGCGCATCAGCCGGGTCAACAAAGCCTTCAATCACGAAATCGGCGTCGGCAGGTACTTCAATCTCCGGTTGCGATATACATTTGACCAGTTCCACTTTTTTCTTTCTTAAGAAACCTGCCAGCATGTATTCATCCACGTTTTCAGGCAAAGGTGCTGTGGCAGCATACGCATAAACCGGGTCGCCACCCAGGGCAACCGCTACCGGCATTTTTTTGCCCAGCTTTTTATACTCAGCAAAATGTTTTGCCGATACCTTGTGTTTGTGCCAGTGCATCCCCGTAAGGGTGGGACCAAACACCTGCATGCGGTACATGCCTACATTTCTGCCGTTTGTATTGGGATCTTTGGTGTGAATGACAGGAAGGGTAACAAATGGTCCACCGTCATTGGGCCAACAGGTTATAACGGGTAGTTTCGTGATATCCGGGTCTTTCATGATGATCTCCTGGCATGCACCCTTTCCCTTTATGACTTTTGGCATCCAGGAGGCAAACTGACTGAGTTTCGGCAATAACCTGAGTTTGTCTAATATCCCTTCTTTGGGAGATGACATCAATTTAAACAAGGCCTCAATTTCATTCGCAATATCGTTGAGGTGGTTCACTCCTAAAGCCAGGCACATTCTGCGTTCACTACCGTAGGCATTCATCAGTACCGGGAAATCATAACCCGTGTTTTCAAACAGCAAGGCCTTCCCGCCTCCTGCTGTTTTGCTGATCCTATCCGTTATTTCTGCTATTTCGAGTTTGGGGTCAACGTAACTTCTGATGCGGACGAGTTCACCTTCTTTTTCGAGGGTATCAATAAAATGCTGAAGATTGCTATAGGCCATTCTGTAGTTTATCTGATTCAAAATTAAACTACAATTGGCAAAAGAATTGGTTTGAATTCAGACCTGCTTATAGAGGAACCGTCGGACAGGCAAGTTTACCCTTTCTTCCCGGACGGAACAGGCCATTGTTATTCGTTGTTTTCTTAACCATCCTGAAACTGAGATTGAAACCGGTGAAATAATAGAGGTCTTTATATTTCGCACCTCCCCTTTGTACCCCCTTTGCAGGATAAACCGGGTCACCGCCGGGCAGTTCATCGCCTCTGTAGGAGAGGGAAACAGCAAGCGGCCCCCTGGCGGTAAGCAGATCATTCGGATCTGCATAGGAAGTGCTGACATCATCCAGGTAATCAGTAAATGTTTTCCGGAAACCCAGTTCAAATCCCAACCTGATATTGTCCGTGAGGGCATATTTGATACCGGCACCAAAGGGAAGTGCAATTTGTGTAAGCGCATAGGGCTTTTTCCCGTAACCGGAGATGCCCTGTCCTTCGGTACCCAGGGGTTTTAAAAAAACCTTAGTACCAGCACTGTCATAGGTGTAAGGGTTGAAATGAAATAAGGCCAGTCCGCCAAAAAGATAGGGTGAATATCGTTTATAATATAGGTTGTTGAGATAGAATTCGCCGACAAAACTCAATTCTGTGATGGCTGTGGCAGCACTTAAATTCCTGGCCACCAGGTAATCCTTATTGCTGTATTGGTCACTCCCGCTGATTTTTGCGTAAGTGATGCCACCTCTTAAAATGATCTGGTCAAATAACTCATAACTGGCGGTGAGGCCAACATGGCCTTTTGTTTGCCTGAAATCATAATATTTATCCACCAGGTCGCCCTGGTAATTGGCGATGCCGCCGTTAACACCAATATGCCAGTTTTGTGCTGAGACCATTGAAGAAATGCCCAGAAAAACTGTTACCGTCCAGAAAGTTTTCATAACAGAATTTTATTAGGGTAAGCAAAAATGAAGCCTAATTACCTTTGAAGAGATAACGAAGTTAGAAAACGGCAAGTGCTGAAAGTTTGTTAGGGAAATGATAAATCTTGAAACTATTTGGGGCAGTGTGATGCGTAAAAAGATTCATGACTCCCTTTCCATCCTGATAGGAATGCTTTTATGCAGTTTAATTTGAATTCAATTGTAAGTCCAAAATAATAATACCAATCCATTTCTGAAGCCGTTCCCCTTTGGGTGCCGGCATGAGGAGGATAGGGTGCCCCCCCCGGAAGTTCATCCCCCCTGTAAGCAAGCTGTACGGCGGTGATTCCTTTGGCTGCCAAAAGGTCGTCTTTGTCAGGATAAAAACTGCTCACATCATCCAGGTAATCGGTAAAGGATTTTCGCTGGCTGAAAGTTATTCCCAGTTGGATACATTCATTCAGCTCATACCGGAAACCCGTTCCGAATGAAAGGGCAGGCTGAATCAGTTTATAAGGTTTTCTTTCGGGATATCCCGGCAACCCCTGCCCTTCTGTACTGAGTGGATGCAGGTGGGTTTTTTTACCGTTGCGGTCATAGGTCCAGGGATTAAAATGAAAAACCGTCATTCCGCCATAGAGGTAGGCTGATAAATGGGTAGCTGCAATCTCCGGAATGGCGACTTCCAGTTCGGCGGATATTTCTTTTATGGTTGAATAAAAACTTAAGTTGCGGGGCACGAGGTAATTGCGATTGTAGCGGTCTGCTCCTTCAATTTTTCCCAACCCCATCCCCATACGGAAACTGAGCCAGTTATTGATCGGTTTCCGAACAAGAATATTAATGGCAGGATTGGAATGATTGAATGTAAAACTGGTTGGTTTGAGGTCACCCTGGTAGTTGATCGTACCGGCAAAAAATTGCAGGCTCCAATCATTTTTTGGGTGTTGACCCAGCAAGGGGGAATGATTGGATACAAAAAAACCGGATATTAATAAGATGATGGATGTTCTCACAATCTTGTTCAGCACTAACAAAGTACAAAAGAGAATCGGGGGATGCAAGCATCATCATTGGAAATTACCCGGCCAGGCTTATTGAGCAGGCGTCATTAACCGGATACAAAGACCGGTGCCACCGGCCATTGAAAAATTACCATCAGCATATTCCAACCCGGTAGCGATATCTTCATTCAGCAAGAGCGGACCATCCATATCCAGATAATCAACCAGCGGAGATAAATGAGCCATGGCGGATGAACCGACCGTGGTTTCATTCATGCAGCCTATCATGATCTTCAGGTCGAGTTCCCTGGCCCTGGAAATCATTCTCCGGGCGGGCGTGATACCGCTGCACTTGGTGAGTTTTATATTAATGCCATGAAAATAACCTTTGCATTTGTCAACATCCTGTTCGCTCACACAACTTTCATCAGCAATAAGAGGCAAGGGTGAACGCTCAAACAAGATCTTCATGTCCTCCCAGTTTTCTTTCGGGAGCGGTTGTTCAACCAGTTCCACGCCCAGTTCTTTGAGTTGCGGAATTTTCTGCAATGCTTCCTCCAGGGTCCATCCAGCATTGGCATCGACCCGGATAACGGATTCCGTATTTTCCCGCAGGGCCCTGACCATTTGAATGTCATTGGCAGTTCCGACTTTTACCTTATAAACCGGCCAGGGTTTCTCTTTCATTTTTGAAACCATTTTCTCGATCGTATCCATCCCGATCGTATAGTCCGTTACCGGTTTTTTTGACATATCGAGCCCCCATAACTGATATAGCGGTTTGTTTTTTAATTTACCAAACAGGTCCCATGCGGCCATATCAAGCGCACAAACCAGGAAGGGATTACCCGGTATAAGGTGATGGAGGTAATGCCAATACCGTTCCGGGTCTGTAAAAGCAAACTTTTCAATAAACATTTTCCTGCTTTCAATATCCCTGATCATATCCTCTACTGTAATATGATAATAAGTAATGGCAGGAGCCTCACCATATCCTTTAACACCAAAATGCTCGAGTTCTACAAGCAGCGTGGGCTGGTGGGTTTTTGTACCCCTTGAAATAGTAAATGGGAACCGGAAGGGTAACTGATATGAGTGATAATTGACTTTCAAATCATTTAACGGTTTCTTCCTGAATGATAAATATAATCGGCCAGTTCATCGTTAAAGGTATCTTCTTTGATCAGTTCCTCCAAAGTCAGGTGCATCCTGTACCGCCAGTAATGTTTGGGGTCAGCCGGGATATTGATCCTTTCTTCATGGGGGTTTTCCCTTCTGATGGTTTCGCTCATGCCCAGGATATCCTGTAATTGAAAGATGCTCCACATAGCGGGAGAATAGAGGTGTTGCAGTACAATGGCCCGGTTGATCCATGCTTCACAGTAATAAGGGGCATCTCCCCATTGGGACAGTTCCTGGTTAAAGAATTTCTGTATTTTGATTTTATCCTCTTCCCACCAGCCCCTGATTGTGCTCATATCATGGGTAGAGGGCGTGACGACCGATAAGTAGGGAGCTTCTGCGGGATTAAAGAACTCCTTTTTTGAATCCTTGGGCATTCTTTGTATTTCCAGGCTCAGGATGCCCAGCTGTTTCATCACTTCGGGAACGCAACCCGGTACCATGCCCAGGTCCTCCCCGCAAATGAGCATATTGGTGGCTCTTTTGAGATAAGGCAATTTATGCATGGCTTCTTTTTTCCAGAACTCATCCTGTCTTTCAAAAAAATAATTGATATAAAGTTCCTTCAATTTTTGCTGGGTATTCCATTCCAGATGACGGAATGAAATGGTACGATCCATCGCAATGCGGAAATGAAACTGGTCGGTTTCGGTATTATTTTCTTTGAAAAGGATCACATTGGAAACAAGATCCAATAAGCCATATTTTAGCTTATTATTTTCATCCGTTTCCTCCAGTTTCCTGAAAAACTTTTCTATTTTTTTCTGGGTATCCAATTCCGGTAACAGATCGTATCCGCCGTGTGTATTGGGAACCAGGTAATCGGTTTTAACCCTTTCGGCGAGAGAACCAAAATACGCATCCAGTACGGTATCTGTGATATAGGGTTTACAATACCGGTCATGGTCAAACCAAATGCCCCTTTCCCCAAACTCATGAATACTTACCGGTATGGCAGGTACAAAATGACCCATAATGCCCTGTACTGCATGATCGGGGATTGCCCATATGCGGAAGAACCCAAGTATATGATCGATCCTGAAAGCATCAAAATAATTACTCATCTGTTCAAACCTCCTGCGCCACCAGTCAAATTGGTCTTCCTGCATTTTTGGCCAGTTATACGTTGGAAAACCCCAGTTTTGACCTTTTATGGCAAAGTCATCCGGAGGGGCACCGGCCTGTTTATCCATTTCATATAGATCCGGGGCCACCCAGGCATCACAACCGTAACGATAAATTCCAATCGGGATATCTCCTTTGAGGATGATGCCGTTTTTATGTGCATAGGTTGTGGCTTCCTTTACCTGTACATGCAGATGATATTGTATGAAATACTGGAACCTGATGGCATCCGCAGCGACTGAGCCTGGGGTATTCAGTTTATCGATCTCCTCTTTCCTGTACACCGCATATGAAGTCCATTCATCATAATGGGCCGTTCCATATTTATCCCGCAAGTAACAAAAGGCTGCATAGGGAACCAGCCAGTGATCGTTTTTCTGAAAAAATTCTTTGAAATCCTCTGATTTTAAAATTTCTTTTCCTGAATCCGTATAGAGTTCCTTCAAAACAGAGAGCTTGAATTTCATCACCGTTTCATAGTCAACGGTTTCAATTTCGTTAAGCTGTTTTTGTTTTTTACGAAGCAGTTTGATTTTGTCTTCCTGTTTTTTGCCTGCCACTTCTTCAAGATTGATATAAAGCGGGTGGAGGGCGAATGCCGAAATAGCTGCATAAGGATAAGAGTCTTCCCAGGTATGCTTGGCAGTTGTGTCATTTACCGGCAGGATCTGTACCAGCTTCATGCCGATTTTCCTGGCCCAGTCGACCAGCAATTTGATATCTGTAAACTCCCCTACCCCAAAACTTTTTTTGCTTCTCAGGCTGAATACCGGCACGGCGATCCCGGCACCTTTCCAGGTTGTATTGGGCAATTGGATAAAGCCATCATGTATATAGGTTAATTTTCCCGGGGCTGCATCATCATACAAAATCCTGTTGTTACCGGATTCAAATTGAATAAATTCCTGGTTCTTCTGATGGTACACCCCATACTTGTAAGCAATCGGAAATTCCTCGGCAGCCAGGTTCACCCTGGCCACAAACCAGTTCCCTTCTTTTTCGCATCGTATTGGCGAGCTGGTGGACCAGTCGTTCAGTTTTCCGCCACTCCCGACCAGGCAAACGGTCTCGTCTTTTCTGATCAAAGGAGCTTTGATCCTGAAGATATGTGTATAGTCTTTATCCTGTTTTACACCTGATTTTTTACCGCTTCGTTTTAGCAAAACTTCTGTAAACGGAGCCGTATAAAATGAATTTTCAAATTCCCCGGTATGGTTCCAGGTATCAACAAGGTGGATCACAGAAGCGTTTTGTGCGGCAAGATCGATGATCCTGTCGTTGCCCCATTCCGGAACAATTTCGCCATCCTTATTTTGGAGAATATATTTATAATTGAATTTGTCTGTAGCCTGTTCATTGATATTAATGGTAGCCGTCCAAAACTCATCATTTAGATAGGTCATGGGAATGGCCTCATTTTCCAGGTCAGTACCCGGCAAAATACCATTATCACTAATCCATAGCGTTTGTCCATACGATGTATAAAATCGCAGGTAAAACTGTATTTTCATGCCAGTTGGTTGGGTATATAAGAGGGACAAATGTCGAGGAAGCAAGCAATCTATCCAAGTCTATCTGACCCTAAGTTTGTGTGTACTTTGTACACATTGCTAAAATAATGAAAATTCCAGATCAAAAAAGCTGACTTTTGACAGTAAATCTTCTGCAAACGATTTCGGAAAAAAATAACGGTATGATACGCTGGAAAAAACTATTCTTTTTTTGTTTTGGTCTCTTTATTGCCAGTTCCTTTGCCATGAAATGGATGGAACCCGACCTGGTTTATGCTGGAAATCCAATTTCCATTTTTGGGCTGGAGCTTTTTTATCCTTCGGAAAAAATTGAACAGATCTTTAGGGGCATGGATGAAAAAGTAGCTGTCATCCTCAGTTACCACCTGCATTTTGATTATATTTTTATGGCGGGTTGTTACCCGGGAATCGCCAGCCTCTGTATGATGGCCCGGGAAAAGACGGCTCGGGGGATATTTAAAAATATCCTGTGGGGGGCTGCATTGCTTCAGACCCTGGCCTGGGCCTTTGACATTGCAGAAAACCACTATTTACTCAAATGGATGGATCAACCCCAAATCGGAGATAGTTTTACTGTGTATCATTTTTTTGTTTTCAGCAAATGGATACTGGCCCTGTCGGGTGTTGTACTAGCCGGGTCCATCCTGCTTTTTTCAGGATATCGGTCTTTACAGAAAAATGCTAATTCGTAATTTGCCCCTGCTTTCCTATTTTTGCAAAAATTAACATTCATGGAACAAGAAAAGAAATCGACACTTTTACCCTGGTTAGGTTTTTTTATTTCTACAGCAGCCCTGATTTTTGCGATTTACAGTCATTGGGAGTGGCTAACCCTGCTGTTACCTTTTGTTACTACATTTTTTGTGAAAGCGATGAGAATCATGTAAGCAACCAAATTTTTATATAAGGGAAGCCGGTTTTCATAACCGGCTTCCCTGTTTTTATCCCTCTGTGACCGGGCTTTTAGTTACTCTTCTTGGTTCTGATCTTATAAGATGAAGCCCGGTTCGATTTTTGCATGTATTTGACAGAATCACTGCTCATCGTTTCCGCATTTTTCAATTCGGAATAATATCCGGTATTGGTATGCTCCATCTTTTTAAGTTCCTCTGACTTTTCGACGTATGACTTATTATCACTTAGAAAAACCTGGTTATCCCTGACCAGATCCCTGGCCTTTGCATAATTGCCTTTGTCGGCTTCCAGCATTGCATTTTCCATATTTTCATTTGCCCGGTATAAAACGGACTGGGCCAGTACCCATTCGTTAAAATGGTTTGTATATACATCTTTGTCCGTGGTGGGTAACAATTTGTTTTCATGGGTCATGGTTTTCCTTTTTTGGTCCATCACATCATCATAACTGAGTGTTGATTGTAATTGCAGGGGGACATCGGCATAACTGTCGATTGCAATTTTAAATAAACAACCTTTTGTTTCTTCAGAAAACAGGTCCCTTAACTGGATCCTGATTTCACCAGGGTACTCTTCGTATTTAACGCCATACCCTTTTTGGATGCTGATACCCCTTGGTAACTGGATCCTGATCTCGGCATTCTGGGCAGCTACGTTCAATAAGCCGTTTAATTCTTTTTCAAACAGTGATGCCATTTTATCGGGAGCACTGATAAAATAATAGTTCCCATTTCCCGATTCTGCCATATCGGTCATCAGGATCTCATTATAATCCAGCCCTACCCCAAAAGTGGACAACGTGATACCTTCCTTTTCCCGGTAGGCAGAAACCCTTTTCCGGATCTCAAACTGGCTGGTCAATCCAACATTCGCCAGCCCGTCACTGATCAGCAATACCCTGTTTACATAACGATTCTTATAGCCGGATCTTACCTGTTCAAACCCTTTTTCCGTGCCTCCCCAAAGGTTTGTTGAGCCGCCGGTTTCGATCCTCCTGATTTTTGCAAGGATGGCTTCCTTATCGGTGACGCGTATCGAAGCTTGGATCAGGTCGACCTCGTCATCGTAGACAATGACGCTAACATAATCATCCGGTGAAAGCCTTTGAATGATGTCTTCAGCCGCTTTTTTGGCATAGCTGATCTTATCGCCAGACATGGAACCGCTACGGTCGATTACGATGGCGATATTAAGCGGCACTTTTGCTATAATATCATTCTTGAAATCTCCCATTTTTGCTTCCAGGTAAAAATAGGCCTCATGATCCTGGGCATTTTTTAAATAGTAGTCATTATCCAGTGCACTTTTGAAACGGATCACGCCCAATTGGGTTTCGGTCGTTTTTCCTTCGAAACCCCGGGCATCAGGTTTGCCAGGTATGGTTGTGTCGCCCATGCCGTCCATTAATTTAAAGGATTTGAGTTTTTGGGGCGTTGTTCTGAATGAAAGAAAGGCGGTGACTGCCAGGGCCAGCATGGTGACCATCATGAGGTATTTTCTGGGCATAAGTGTTGGGTTTTACACTACAGATGCCAGTGGTGCCCTGATTGCACAAATAAAGAATGTTAAGGGTATGTGAAAGAAAAAACCCCAACAAAATGTCGGGGTTGGTCTCGTTTCAATAAAAGAAATCAGCTTAAGTTCCATTTACGGATCATGCTGCTGGCGGAACGTCCCTTACGGTGCCGGTTCCACATTTCAGCGGCAGTGAAATTTCTTTTTTTACGGTTGTTGTTAACGTTGGCATCATTTGCCAATGTTTCCTTTACTTCTTCTGCCAGTTGATGTTTTGTTTCTTCGTTCAACTGCACAGTTGATTGCATAAGAATGCTCTTCATAAATTCTCCTTTTTAATCTGTCGTTAATAAATCATCTGAGCGAAACGGAAGTAAGAAAACCAGGGGCAAGCTGAATTTCATGCTGGTTTAGGTTACGGTCTGCGTTCTTCTGAAGTTGATATCTAACTTGCTCAGCTTATTGCGGTGCAAAGATACAACAGACTTTGTATTTTTACAAATATTCAGACCCGAAAAATTGTTAAATGGCTTTAAGAAAACACTAACGGTAATTAGGGGGCTTAAACACAATTCTTGTTCTGTTTTATACAGTGGAATTGAAAATTATTGTTTTCTTTTTCTCGATTTTCAGCTTTAGCTTGATTAATTTCACTTCCGGTTCAGTCATCCTTAAACTATACCATGAAAAAAACCAGTCATTTATTGCTTACCGGCCTGGTAGCCGCGTTAGTTTTGATCTGTTCCTGCAAAAAGGACAGTAAAAAATCAAATTCCCAATTCCTGACCCAAAAAAACTGGATCCAGTTGAAGAGCGAAGAGCGGATTAATAACGGGGTCTATGTAGATGATTTTCCGAATTGGGATGCCTGTGACAAGGATGATATTTTTAAGTTTTTAAGCAATAACACCTATAGTTTTGAGGAAGGGGCTTCAAAATGTAATGCAGCAGATCCTCAGGTAATTGGCACTGGTATCTGGACTTTTGCGCAAAATGAGACACAATTATCTATTGGCGTTACCGTATTCAATATTGACCAATTGGACGACAATACCCTGGTTTTAAGCACCATGCAATCATTTGGGGGAGACACCTATTATTACAGGGATACTTACGGGCATTGATTATTCGTTGAAATTGCCAAAATGAGCCAGGCTTTTTTTTATTGATCCTGATTTAATTACTTCTGCCCGGTTCTTCCTGATCCGGGCGGCTGTACAGATTATACCTTAAGAGTATATAGGTGGCGATTGCAAAGATATAGCCAGTTAGCAGGGAGGCTGTGAGGTTTGTTTGCCCGAATAATGAGACCCCAACGATAATACCGGCCATTTCACCCCCCACCCATAAAAGGATGGTATGGATTTTCCAGGTTATGGGTTTTAATCCTTTTTGGAGGGCCAGGCGACCGATCTGCCCAGTTAAGAAAAACAGTGCTATGATTTCCAGCATATCCCGTTATTTGAAATAAAAGCCCCCACTGAAGTGGGGGCTGGTAAAATATCGGCAATAAGTTCTTTAACGAACGGTAATGCTTATTTGACTTCTTCAAATTCGGCATCTGTAACATTCTCACCACTGCTGTCACCACCCTGTTCCTGTGGTCCGGCAGCCCCTTCCGGCCCCGGTTGTGCAGCCCCTTGTTGCTGCGTAGCATTATAAATATCCTGACTGGCTGCGGTCCATGCATTGTTCAGTTCAGTGGTAGCGGTATCAATGGCGTTGAGATCCTGCGCTTTTTGTGCCTCTTTGAGTTTTCCAACGGCTGTTTCGATAGCAGCTTTCTTATCAGCAGGAATTTTCTCACCGTATTCTTTTATTTGCTTTTCGGTTTGGAAAACAAGTGCATCTGCTGCATTCAGTTTTTCAACCCTTTCCCTTTCAATTTTATCGGTTGCTTCATTGGCTTTAGCCTCGGCTTTCATTTTTTCTATTTCTTCTTTGGTCAGGCCGCTACCGGCTTCTATCCTGATTTTTTGTTCTTTACCGGTACCCTTATCTTTTGCCGTAACATGCAAGATACCATTGGCATCAATATCAAAGATCACTTCGATCTGGGGTACACCACGGGGGGCTGGCGGAATGCCATCAAGGTTGAAGATACCCAGGCTTTTATTGTCTTTTGCCATTCCTCTTTCACCCTGGATAACATGTATCTGCACCCCTGGCTGGTTATCGGAAGCCGTAGAAAAGGTCTCAGATTTTTTTGTCGGGATGGTTGTATTGGAAGGTATCAGCGGCGTCATCACTCCTCCAAGGGTTTCAATACCCAGGCTGAGCGGAGTAACATCCAATAAGAGAACATCCTTTACTTCTCCTGTCAACACAGCTCCCTGTATAGCGGCGCCAACGGCAACCACTTCATCGGGGTTCACTCCTTTATTGGGTTTCTTACCAAAGAATTTTTCTACGATTTCCTGCACTTTGGGAATACGGGTTGAACCACCCACCAGGATGACTTCATCAATCTGGGATGCTTTCAGACCGGCGTCTTTCAGGGCAGCTTCACAGGGCTTCAGACATCTTGCAAAAAGATTATCTGCAAGCTGCTCAAACTTACTGCGGCTTAGTTTTTTAACAAGGTGTTTGGGTACTCCATCGATTGCTGTCACATAAGGAAGATTGATCTCTGTTTCAGAAGATGAGCTCAATTCAACTTTGGCTTTTTCGGCAGCTTCTTTCAGACGTTGTAAAGCCATGGGATCTTTCCGAAGATCTACCGCTTCGTCTTTTTTGAATTCGTCTGCCAGCCAGTCCATGATCACTTTATCAAAATCATCACCTCCGAGGTGGGTATCTCCATTAGTTGATTTCACTTCAAATACGCCATCGCCCAGTTCAAGCACAGAAATATCAAAGGTTCCGCCACCGAGGTCAAAAACAGCAACATAATGATCTTTACCGCCTTTGTCTAGTCCATAGGCCAGGGCGGCTGCTGTCGGTTCATTAACGATCCGGCGTACATTCAAACCGGCTATTTCTCCTGCTTCTTTTGTAGCCTGGCGCTGTGCATCATTAAAATAGGCAGGTACGGTAATAACGGCTTCGGTTACCTCTTGCCCAAGGTAATCTTCGGCTGTTTTCTTCATTTTCTGGAGCACCATGGCGCTTATTTCCTGCGGGGTGTATAACCTGCCATCTATGTCAATACGAACGGTATTATTGTCACCTTTTGCCACTTTATAGCTCCAATGGCTCATTTCCTCACCCACTTCATCATACCGGCGTCCCATGAAACGCTTCACGCTCATGATAGTATTATGCGGATTAGTGATGGCCTGACGTTTTGCCGGGTCACCAACTTTCCTTTCGCCATTTTTCAGAAAAGCCACTACAGACGGGGTCGTACGACGTCCTTCGTCATTGGCTATCACTACAGGCTCGTTACCTTCCATTACGGCAACACAACTGTTTGTAGTTCCTAAATCTATTCCGATTATCTTTCCCATATTATTTTGAATTTAAGGATTCAAAAGATATTCTCAATGATAATGCCATGTGGAGCAAGGGTGTAAAAATGGCAGTTTGGGTATTGTATTATTCCTTTTTGTCTGAAACCCCGGGTAAAAGCTACTGAAATCCAGGTTTGCGATTCCCATCATTCCCGGAAATGGGATTTGGATATTGTAAATGGAAATTTGAATTTTAACCCATGGAATGGTTATGGATCACACTGGGAATCTTACTGGTCGTGACCGGTATTGCCGGCAGCCTGCTTCCTTTGCTGCCCGGCCCCCCTATCGCTTTTCTGGGTTTATGGTTACAGCAGCTGAGGTCTCCTCACCCTTTCAACTCAAAATTCCTGGTAATCTGGTTAATCATCGTTTTACTGATCCTGGTCCTGGATTATCTGATTCCCATCTGGGGCACAAAAAGATATGGGGGAACCCGATATGGTATCTGGGGGTGTACGCTTGGGTTTTTGGCTGCTTTCTGGATCGGGCCCTGGGGGGTGATTTTGGGCCCGTTTGCGGGTGCTTTTCTGGGAGAAATGATTGCAAAAAATGATTCCCGGCATGCCCTGAAAGCGGCATGGGGTTCTTTTGTTGGATTTCTTTTCGGTTCCCTGCTTAAATTGGTTGCCTGCAGCACTATGTTATATTATATCATTGCCAGTATCTGAACTGGCTTTATTTTTTAGTTTTGGCATATGGCTAAAAGTTTCAATTTCATATTCGTTCCCGTAATCGCATTGGTAATCTCCTCCTGTAGTAAAAAAATCATTCCCGATAAGCCTTTATTGTCGCAAACCAATTTCAAATTAGACTCACTTCCTTATTCAGAAATCAATATCCCTATACAAATTGACCTGAAACCGATTTATGCCCTTGCAGAAAATAATGTTGATACAGTTTTCACTTCTCCCCATTGGCCCGAAGACTGGGTGCAAAGCGCCTGTGATACACGGTACAAATACCAGTTCAGGAGAGGTCCATTGCAATTGAGTGCCAGCGGGAATACCCTTAACCTGGATTTTACCGGTTATTATAAAATAATAGGTTCCAGCCGGCTTTGCCTGGGGAATGCAGTCCTCTCGCCCTGGACCACGCCCTGTAAATGTGGATTTGCAGAAGGGGAAAGAAGGGTAAAGGTGGGATTCTCCACTAAAATAGATATCAAGCCGGATTATCAGATTCAGAATACAATTTTCAGGAGAGATCCCCTGCCAATAGATAAATGTACAGTCTGCTTTTGGGGACAGGATATTACTAACCAGGTGATGAAAGGAATGATTGAGGAACTGGAAGGCTCCAAAAAAGCGATCATTGATTCATTTGGTCTGATTAATATTCAACCCCAGATCCAGGCATTGTGGAACCAGATCAATATGCCCAAAGACCTTTATGGTTTGGGTTGGTTGAAAATAAATCCACTGGCCCTAAAACTCTTCAATCTTTATGCTAAAAATGATTCACTGAATATCAACCTTGGGTTATCAGCCAGGCCCGTGCTGAGTTTTGAAAAACCCGAAGCAATAAAAACATTGCTACCCAACCTTACCAGGAGCGCTGCAGCTCCGGGATTCAATATTTTCCTGGATGCCCAACTGAACTATGATTCACTGAGTAACATATTGAACAGCCAGTTAAAGGGCAAAAGCTTTGATTTCAAAAAAGGACCTCTTAAAAAACATATTATCCTGAATGAAACCAGGATCTACGGAACCGGCAATGAAAAGTTAGTCATAAAAATCAATTTTTCCGGGTCAGCTGCCGGAACCGCTTACCTCACGGGTAAGCCCTATTATGATTTGATAAAGCGGGAACTGGGAATCCGGGATCTCGATTTTGATATAAAGACAAAGACCGTGTTGGTCAAAACCGCAGAGTGGTTATTCAATCGGGGTATCATCAATGAAATTGCGAAGAGTACCCGTTTCAGCCTTTCCGAATATATCGACACCTCCATAAAGATGGCAAATGCCCAGATGAACCGGGAATGGGTTAATGGGATCTTCACGGAAGGGAGACTTGATAAGCTGGATATCATTGGAATTTATCCCCTGGGTGAGAAAATGATCATCAGGAGTAACCTGAACGGGATCCTGGCAGTGAAAGTGGGAACTATTGCGTTTTAGGGACTATATCCTCCTTGTTGATGATTTTAAAGGTAAAATGCCGCTGCATAAAGTAACTGAAAATGATGATAATGGCAGTTGTGATGATCTGTGATAACATGACAAAAACGTGCAAAACCTCAACAAATAATTTTAGCAGCAAGTAATTAAATGTAAGATTCAGGATAAAGAACAAAAGATATCTTATTAATTGTGTCTTCCATTTAACATTGGAATCAACAAATACCAGGTATTTCATCAAAAAAAATCCAACAGGGAAACTTACACAAAAGGAAAAGAAAAGGGCTGCTATATGGGATTTGAATGCATAAAAACCCAAATCGAGCATCTGTTCTTTAAGGATGAATTTAAAGCTGATATAATAAACAACCAGGCCCAATAGCGTATTCCCACCCCCGCAGGCCGCATACCGAAAAGTCTGGATATCCATCAATTTATTAAAGGGGGGATAGAAAAAGTCAATGAGGGGTACAAGGAAATCACGGGCGGAATGAATATGCCTTTTCATATATCGGCAAAAATAACCCCAAGTTATGGGAATTGCAATTCCCGGTATCTTAAAAGCCCTTCTTTTGACCGGGGCTTTGTATTTTCGCAGCCAAACAAAACAGAGGATGATAGTCGTAAACAGGATCAGGGAATTTTCAAAACAAGCGATTTCAACGCTTTACGGGATTGAATTGCCCCTGGACGCAATCGGGATCAATGCCACAAAACCCGAATTCGAGGGGGATTATACGCTGGTGTTATTTTCATTGGTAAAACAATTGAAAAGACCGCCTGAACAAACGGGCCAGGAAATCGGTGCCTTCCTGTTACAGGAACATCCGGATTTTTTCTCTTCTTTTAATGTGATCAAGGGCTTCCTGAACCTTACTGTCAACGATAATATCTGGCTTGGATTTCTTGAAATGCAGTTCAATTCCAGCTCCTTTGGCTATAAAGCACCTAATGGCCGGAAGTTGATGGTTGAGTATTCTTCTCCCAATACCAATAAGCCTCTTCACCTCGGGCATTTAAGGAATAATTTCCTGGGATGGAGTATCGCCGAGATCAGTAAAGCTTCCGGTTATACTACTTACAAAACCTGTATTTCCAACGACCGGGGTATCCATATCTGTAAAAGTATGGTGGCCTGGCAACGCTATGCCCATGGTGCTACTCCCGAACAGGTGGGTAAAAAGGGAGATCATTTTGTTGGAGATTATTATGTGCTGTTTGGCCAGGAACTGAAAAAGGAGGTTGACCAATTGATGGCCAATGGTCTTTCAAAAGAAGATGCAGAAAAGGAAGCCCCATTAATGAAAGCCGCCCAGCAGATGCTGCTGGATTGGGAACAGGGGAAGCCCGAGATCATCGAGTTATGGAGAAAAATGAATGGCTGGGTCTATGATGGGTTTGCAGTTACCTATGCGCGTATCGGCAGCGATTTTGATAAAACCTATTATGAAAGCAATACCTACCTGCTGGGCAAGAAAGCAGTGGAAGAGGGTTTGGCCAAAAAAGTTTTTTTTAGGAAAGAAGATGGCAGCGTATGGATTGACCTGACAGCGGAAGGGCTTGATGAGAAAGTGGTGCAACGAAAGGATGGGACGGCTGTATATATCACTCAGGATATCGGGCTAGCCGAACAGAAGCAAAAGGAGTTTGGTTGTGAGCAGAGCATATATGTTGTGGGTGATGAACAGAACTATCATTTTAAAGTTTTGAAGCTGATCTGTGAAAAATTAGGGGTTCCGGGCGCAGCAGGGATTTATCATTTGAGTTATGGAATGGTAGAACTGCCTTCCGGTAGAATGAAGACCCGGGAAGGAACAGTTGTGGATGCGGATGACCTCATTGATGAGATGGTGGACGTTGCCAAAAGTAAAACTGAGGAACTGGGAAAAGTAAAGGATTTTACAGAAGATGAGCTGAAAGGACTTTATGAAATGATTGGGCTGGGCGCCCTAAAGTTTTTTATCATGCGAGTTGACCCGAAGAAAAGGATGATTTTTAACCCCGAGGAGTCCATCGATTTTCACGGGTTTACGGGTCCGTTTATTCAATATACCCATGCGCGGATAAAATCAATCTTAAGGAAAGTAAGTGCAGAAAATGGGATGCTGCAGCCGGAAGAGGGCTTGCATAAACAGGAAAAGGAACTGGTCATGAAGCTGGAACAATATCCTCTGATGATAGAACAGGCCGCCGCTGAACATAACCCTTCTCTATTGGCTATCTATGCATTTGAAATTTCGAAGGCATTTAATACTTTTTACACAGAACATTCCGTGATCAACGCCACCACTGCCTATAAGAAACAATTACGGTTAAGGATTTGCCAATTAACGGCCCATGTCATAAAATCATCCATGCACCTGCTGGGGATTCAGGTACCGGAAAGGATGTGATCGCCGGGATGGATTCTGTTTTGTAGAGGGAAAACAGGTAGAGGAATTACATTCCCATCATTTGCTTTTTCTGCTTCAGGTTGGCAAGGCTGGGATCCATTTCGATGGCTTTATCACAAAGCGCCACTCCTTTATCCTTTTCCCCTTTTTTCTGGTAGCACATGCCAATCATGTATAAAGCTGAAGCATTCTTCATATCATATTCGAGCATCTTATCCCAGTAGTCCATGGCTTCCTGGTACTTGCCGGCGAAATAATAGGACTCCGCTACGATGTTCAGGATGTTCAGGTCACTGGGCCTTTTTTTCAGCAATTCCGTAAATATTTTCAACCCTTCTGTTAAATTGCCTGTATTGAGATAAGCGATCCCCAGGTTGTATTGGTAGTCGTTTGATTTTTTATACCCTTTTTCTCTTGCCAGCAGCATATATTTTAAGGAATTGGCATTGTCTCCCATTGCATAATAAATCATACCTAATTCATAGGTCCAGTCGGATTTTGCCGGGTTCAGGGTTATGGCTTTTATATAGTAAGGAAGTGACTGTTTATAATTAAACATGTCGGCATAGCTTCTGCCAATCAGATAGGGAATTTCTGCATTGTCGGGTTCCTCTTTCTGCGCCGCTTCGAGATGTTTAATGCCATCACCGTAATTTTCCTGGTTATAATAAGATTTGCCCATCATATAACTGACCTTGGCAGTCTTATCAACCTGTTTCAGTTTGGTGGCATAATGGATAACGTCGTCATGTTGTTTCATGTTGAAGGAAAGGGTCATCAGTTGCCTGTAATTATCTGCGGAGGTAATACCCAGGCTTTCCAGTTTCTGGTACATTTCCTTTGCCTGCCCGTATTTGCGGAGGTCCAGCAAGATGGCTGCCAGTTCTGAAACCACCTGCGTATTGTCGGGGGCATAATGGTAGGCCTTATCCATGTTTTTCCAGACCTCCAGTTTCCTTCCCAACTCTTTTTCCTTTAAGCCTTTTTGAAAGAAATAATCTGCACTATCAACTTGAGCAAAAGTAGAAGTAACACTCAACAAGCTAATGATAATAAGGTAGTAGCGGTTCATAGGAATTTCTGTTTTGGTTAATCGGAACGGACTATAAAAATAATAGCCATTCACGATAACTCATAACCTTTTACGGGATAATTAAGCAAAAATTGTGTGCCGGTTGAATAATAATCCATTCGCGAAAAAACCGATGGTAATTTTACTGAAAAACCAGATGGTTTTTGCGCGGGAAAGCAGGTTATTTTAAAATGATGCCGGCCAGCGGGGGAAGATTAACCGTTAATTTATATATTTTATTCTCTTCATCTACGCATGCTGATCTGATATCCGGATTGTAGGTTTCGCCTGTTCCCCAGAATTCCTTTGCATCACTGTTGAAGATCTCCATTGAATACCTGTGGTCATAAACATAAATTTCCCAATCCAGCCGGATGACGGGTGTCATATTCAGGATGATCAAAAGGTCATCCTCATTTTCCTTACCTTTTCTTTTATAAACAATAACGGATTCTGAACGGTGATTGAGGTCAACCCATTCAAAGCCGTGCATATTGAATTGGTTGATATACAAGGCGGGTTCGTCTTTTAACAGGTTATTTAATTCCGAAACACAATCTTTGAGTTTTTTATGGGAATCGTGTTCCAGTAAAAACCAGTCGAGTTCAGACTTGTAATTCCATTCGCTTGTTTGCCCGAATTCACAACCCATGAAAAGGAGCTTCGCGCCCGGATGGGTCCACATATACGTATACAGCAACCGAAGGTTGGCGAATTTCTGCCAATCATCCCCGGGCATTTTATACAACATCGGGCTTTTGCCATGTACCACTTCATCATGGCTGAAGGGCAGCATGAAGTTTTCATCATAATAATACATCATGCTGAAAGTGAACTTACCCTGGTGATGAGGCCGGAACAAGGGATCAAACTTGAAATAATCAAGGGTGTCATGCATCCATCCCATCATCCACTTCATGCCAAATCCAAGTCCATCCTGAAAAGTGGGTCTCGACACACCAGGCCAATCGGTGGCTTCTTCGGCAATTGTTTGCACATCGGGGAAATCACGGAAAATGGTTTCATTCAGGTCCTTGATAAAAGCGATGGCTTCAAGATTTCCGTCTCCTCCAAATTCATTGGGTTCCCATTGCCCATGGCTCCTGGAATAATTTAATTTCAGCATGGAGCTTACTGCATCAACCCGGATACCATCAATATGAAATTTGTCGAACCAGTACCTTGCGCTGCTGATGAGGAAAGATTTTACCTCTCCCCTTTTATAATTGAAAATATAGCTGTTCCAGTCCGGGTGAAAACCTTTCCGCATATCGGCATATTCGTAGGTATGCGTGCCGTCAAACATAAAAAGTCCATGGGAATCATAGGGAAAATGTGAGGGTACCCAGTCCAGGATAACGCCAATACCTTCCCGGTGAAAAGCTTCGATCATGTTCATCAACCCCTGGGGATCGCCAAATCTTGATGTGGCCGCAAAGAATCCGGTACACTGGTAACCCCAACTGCCATCAAAAGGATGTTCCATGACAGGCATAAATTCGACATGCGTAAATCCCATCTCTTTCACATAAGGCACCAACCTTTCCGTGATTTGTTCATACGTGTTATAAACTTCCTCATTGTTCCTGTCCGGTCGCATCCAACTGGCCAGGTGCACCTCATAAACACTCCAGGGTGCGTCAAGTGCATTCTTCTTTTTCCGTTCCTTCATCCAGGTTTCATCTTTCCACTGATAATACATATCCCAGGTGATACTGGCTGTTTGGGGCCGTTTCTCCCAAAAGTTGGCAAAGGGGTCTCCCTTGTCCGTTACAAGCCCCTGGTATCCTACAATATGATATTTATAGACCTCGCCGAGATTGAAACCCGGAATAAAACCTTCCCAGATTCCACTTTTATCCCATCTCGGGTATAGTTCAAATTCGTGGTCTTTCCAGTCATTGAAATTACCTTTAACAGAAACAGCGGTAGCATTTGGCGCCCATACACAGAAATACATCCCCCATTGATCATTTACCTGTATGGAATGAGAGCCGAATTTTTCGTATAAGCTATAGTGTGTGCCCCGTTGAAAATTAGTAACATCATCATCAGTAAGCAATGAATAATTCCACACGTTTTTTGTGGTATCGACAAATTCTTTGTCCTCGTAACGGATGGGATTCGTTTCCTGTTTTGGTTTCATACCCGATTAGTTTATCAGAATAATCAGGAGGATTTTTTACAGCGCATAGCTTTTTTCAAAAATTGAAGACGCCATATTTGTCCTCCTGTACTAAAGTTACCGTTTATAAGCCATATAAAGCTTTAACGGAAAATTAAGTTTTGTGCCTGGTTTTTCAGTTTATTTTGATAGAATTTCGTTAGCGCCATTTCCAAACCAACCTGCATGGGAAAATTCATAATGTCCATTCTTTTTTTGCTGGGTATTTCCCAAACCGATTTTGCTCAGACGAGCACCCTATCCGGTATCGTATCTGATACATTTGAAAAAAAGCCCCTTCAGGATGCCGTTATTTCACTCGTTGTTGAAAAGGACACAACCCTATACCAGTTTACCAGGACAGGAAATGATGGTCATTTTAACATCGGTCCTATTAGCCCGGGATCTTACTTATTGATCGTGAGCTATCCCGGGTACGTTGACTTTGCCGAGCCTCTCCAGGTCGCCGGCAGTTCTCTAATTGATTTCCATACCATCAGCCTCATCCCTGCCAGTAAGTTACTGGAAGAAGTGATTGTAAAACAGAACCGGGCGATCCGAATGCGAGGAGATACGGTGGAATATACCGCCGACAGTTTTAAGGTTAGGGATGGCGCGTCCGTAAAAGAGCTGCTCCGGAACATGCCTGGGTTGCAGGTGGATAATAAGGGCCAGGTAACCGCCCAGGGTCAGAAAGTTGAAAAAGTGCTGGTTGACGGTGAAGAATTTTTCAGCGACGATCCGGCCGTGGTAATTGAAAACCTCAGGGCTGATGCCATCGATAAAGTGCAATCCTTTGATAAAAAAAGCGACCAGGCTGAGTTTACCGGTGTTGATGATGGCAGCCGTTCCAAAACACTGAATCTCGTGCTGAAGGAGGACAAGAAGAAAGGATATTTTGGAAAAGTGGTCATTGGTGGGGGGACTGCGGAACGATATTCTGAAGAAGCCATGCTGAATTTTTTTAAAGGGAAAAAGAAGTTCTCTGTTTATGGAATTGCGTCGAATACCGGAAAAACCGGTCTTGGATGGCAGGACAGGAGCAAATTTGGCCAGGAAGAGGATTTCGGCGATGCCACCGTGGAAATGGGTGCGGGTTTTATCATGATCAACGGTGAAGGAGATGGTGATTTCAGCGATTGGTCGAATACCTATTATGATGAGGGGATCCCAAAAACAATAAAGGCAGGCGCTCATTTTTCAAACAAATGGAACCAGGATAAAGAGCACCTGAATGCCAATTACAGTATCCGGAATATGGATGTCAGTGCAGCAGGGAATTCGCTTACCAAATATATACTCCCCGACTCTGCATATTACTCAAAAGAGAACCATAGCAGTAACTCCCGGCAAACCCAACAGCTGATCAGCAGCGCTTTTGACCTCAACATTGATTCTTTTGCCTCGCTCCGTTTCAAATTCAATGGGAAAATGGAGCATAAAGATAATGCCACCCTCTCCAACACCGAATCTGACGACGAGTTGTTACAGGCTGTGAACAGGAACAGCCGGTCGAATAATTCGGTTACGGATACAAAAACCTTTTTGGGCAGCATACTTTGGCGCCAGAAATTCAGAAAAAGTAAACGAACCCTATCCTGGGTGGTATCTCATAAATACAATGAAAATAATGCTACCGGTTACCTGTATTCCACAACCGATTTCTTTGATAACAATGGCTTCCCTTTCCAGCGGGATACTGTGGACCAATACAAGACCAACGATGCCATCACTCAAACCACGTCTTCCAAAATGGTGTTTACCGAACCAATAGGGAAAAAATCAATCCTAGAGTTCAATCTTGCCATCAGTCATATTTCCAGTGATGCCGACAGAAAGAGTTTTGATAAGGATAATGGTAAATACACGATCCTGAATAGCCTGTTCAGTAATAAGTATGGGTTGCAATACCAGTCAAACAGTGCAGGTATTAAATATCAATATACCGGTAAGAAGCTGATCGCTAACCTGGGTAGTAATATCGGGGTTTCTACTTATATTCAGAAAGATGCTACCGGTAGCAAGGTAAACGAGTTCCGGTATACCAACCTTTTTCCAACCAGCCGGATTACCTATAAATTTTCTTCTCAAAGGAGCTTAAACATCAATTATTCAGGTTCCCCGCAACCACCGGGTATTGAACAGATCCAACCAGTCCGGGAAAATACAAACCCCCTTTTTATCCAGGTTGGCAATCCAGAGCTGAAGCAATCTTTCCGGCATAATCTTTCCCTTTTTTTTAGTGATTTTAAAATGCTCAGCGGGAGGAACATTTGGATCAACGGCTCCATCAGCCCTGTTCAGGATGCAATTGTTTCCAGCCAGGTTACGGTGAATGGAGTCACCACTCAGCAATATATCAATACCCGGGGCAATTACAACTATTGGTTTTACGGATCCTATGGAACAAAGTTCAAAAAGACGGACATGCGGGTTGGCGTCAATCTCAATTTTAACGGGGCCCGATATGTCAATTTTGTCAATACCGTAAAGAACACCAGCCTTTCCAATTCCACAGGGGTCAGCTTCTACCTCAATCAATACAAGGAAGATAAATTCAGTATCAACATGGTTACCGGAATCACCTATAATCATTCGGTATCAAGTATCAGTGCCAAAAAGAATAATTTCCTGAGCCAGGAACATAGTGCTGATATCAATTTCTTTATCACCAAACAATTGCAGATCGGAACGAATGTTAACGTTTACCTGCGGGAGAAGACCGATGCATTCGACAATAATAATAATTTTACGGTTTGGGATGCCAATATCTCTTATAAAGTATTCAAAAACAGAAATGGTGTATTCAAGTTGGAGATCAATGATATTCTTAAAGAGCGAAGAGGGTTTGACAGGTCTTACACTTCCAATATGATTTACGAACGGAATTACAATATGCTGAGCCGTTATGCTTTATTATCCTTTACATGGAATTTTACCAAAAATCCCGGGAGTACAAAATGAATTTACGGAAAACGATATTGAATATTTTTCTTCTTTTTTGGTGTTCCTGGGGGTCAGCACAGGTTGTCTTTATTAAAAAGGGTAAGATTGAATTTGAGCGGAAAACGAATACACACCGCCTTTATTTTAGCGGGGAAGCGGATAACTGGACTGAACAATTCAAGAAATTAGTGCCCCAGTTCAGGACGGAATATTTTGATCTCATCTTTGATGAAAACAAGTCGCTTTATCAACCTGGCCGAGAAGTGGATGTTCAAAAGACAGGTTTTTTTGAAAACCCCGCCCTGTCGAATGTCGTATTCAAGGACTTTTTGAAACATGCCGCAGTTAGCCAGAAACAGGTTTTTGAAACACAGTTTCTGGTATCAGATTCCCTCAAGCGGTTTACCTGGAAACTTGAACCAGAGACAAGAATGATTGCCGGATTTGAATGCAGGAAAGCTGTGACAAAAATTTGTGATTCCGTTGTTGTGGTGGCATTTTATTCTGAGGAAGTTGTGCTATCCAGCGGCCCTGAATCATTCAGTGGTTTGCCGGGAATGATTCTGGGAATTGCGATTCCCCGGTTATATACCACCTGGTTTGCAACGAAAATTGAAACGATTACAGCCGCTGATGAAAAATTGATCACCCCTCCTGCGAAAGGGAAAAAGTCAAATCTGAGTGAAATGACAAATACCATCGACCAGGCCATTAAAAGCTGGGGTGAAAAATACCATGACCGGGCTATCTGGTTTGTCAGACTATAAAGTTTATTTCACCAATTCAAAAACATAGCTTTCTTTGGGATCAATTGAAAAATCCTCCATGGGTACCAATGACCCTGTGATCACGTTCTTTAATTTTGTAAACCCGTTTGTTCTTTCCCGGTAGATATTCCAGTCAGGTTTGAATGTATTGTTCCCTGTATTGGTGATAACCATTACCGTTTGGTCTTTATCGTACCGGAAATAGAGGTACACACCATCCCTGACAATATACTGCATTGTTTTTCCGGATGTGATGGCGGAGGCATTCTTCCGGAAATGTAAAAGTTTACTGATATAATCAAATGCCGTATTTTCCATTTCATTCCTGCCTTCCCGGGTGAATTTATTGACGGCATCCTGTGGCCACCCCCCGGGGAAATCTTTGCGTACTTCGGCATCCGTAGGGTTTTTGAAGTTTTTCATCAATATTTCTGTACCATAATAAATTTGTGGGATACCCCGCATGGTAAAAAGCCAGTTCAGGCCCCATTTAAATTTATTCCAGTCTTCTCCTACCACCGAGAAAACCCTGTCCATATCATGATTATCCAGGAAGATGCAATTGTTCATCGGATCTTTATACAGGATATCCTGTGCCAAAGTCATATATACCCTGTTCACGCCTTCTGTCCATCCATAAGGCTGGTTCATACCGGCCAGCATGGCAAAGCATAAGGAAAAATCGATCGCACCCAGCGCATTATGTTTGAAAAATGTTTGTATATTATTTCGTACAAAATAGGCATTGGCCACCACGGTATTGGCCCAGGCTTCCACAAAAGTGGTGACTTTGGGAAACTCTTTTTGCAAAGCTGCATTGAGGTGATTCACAAAATTTTCCTCACAATACTTGTAAGTGTCGATCCTGAATCCGTCGAAACCAAACTCTTCAGCACTCCAGATGGCATGTTGTAAGAGGAAGGTTTCCACAAAAGGGTTGTCAAGATTGACATCAGGCAAATGCGGCGTAAACCACCCTTTTTCCATATTGGTTTTATCAAATTTTGAAGCGTAGGGATCAAACATGGATTCCTCCCGGTGGTTGGGTCCGGTAAAGGTCGGCCAACAGTTGATCCAATCCGGTGAAGGAGAATCCTGGTACATCCAGTGCCAGAGTCCAACGTGGTTGTAAATGGCATCCTGGATAATTTTTAATCCCTTTTGATGGGCGGCATTAATGAGATCCTTGTATTCTTCGTTAGTACCCAACCGTCTGTCGATCTTGTAATGATCGGTAAACCAGTAACCATGGTATCCTGCCATATCGTTATTGCCCTCATGTTCCCTGGGCATATCATTCTCAATCACCGGGGTAAACCAAAGTGCGGTTACCCCCAGTTCGTTAAAATAATCAAGATGGTCCTTAATGCCTTTCAGGTCTCCACCATGCCGGGCAAATTTATTATGACGGTCGCTACCGGTATCCCGCATATCCGGAAATGCATCATTGGTGGTATCACCATTTGCAAAGCGGTCCGGCATCAGCAGGTAAGAAACATCTTTCGCCGTAACACCCTGTAAGCGGGTCTTTCCGTCTTCCCGGTTTCTGGCAAGCAATTCATAAGTGAGGGTCCTGGTTTTCCCTTTTACCGGCACAAGATTCAATGTCATTTGACCCGGTTTTGCATCCCTGGCAATCGAGATATCGATAAAGATGTAGTTTGGATTCTCAAGCCGGGTCAGGTTGTTAAAAGTTACACCGGGATAATTGACCTGTACACTCAGGTATTTATTCGCGATATCTTTTTCCCTGATCAGCAGTTGCAAGCGTGGATTTTTCATCCCGACCCACCAATGGGTGGGATAAATATCCTGCGCGGAGGAGAGCAGGTTTGCCAGCAGGAATATACCAATGGCTACAATATTTTTTCTCATATTTTTATTTGTCTTTAATTCTTAATGTCAGCAGGGCGGCAATGATCATGGAACAGCCTCCCACAACGATGGTATAAATGGCATTGCCGTGAAACAGGTGTTTGGTGAAAACGCCTAATAAGGTGGCTGCCAGGATTTGTGGAATAACGATAAAAAAGTTGAAGATGCCCATGTACACCCCCATTTTTTTAGCCGGTAAAGCCTGTGTCAGCATCGAATAAGGCATGGCCAGGATACTGCACCAGGCCAACCCGATACCTGCCATACTGATGATTAAAAAGTTTTCATTTTTGAAGAGGTAATAGGACACCAAACCCAATCCACCAGCAATTAATGCGATCATGTGTGTGGCGGGCCTGGAAAATTTTCGGGCCAAGACCGGTAGCAAAAAAGCAAATAGGGCTGCAAAACCATTATACCAGGCAAAAAGCACGCCCACCCAGTTACCAATCCTGTTATATTCCACTGATGTGGTGTCGGTCGTATGATAAAGGTGTTGTGCCAATGCGGGTGTTGAATAGATCCACATGGCAAAAAGGGCAAACCAGGAAAAGAACTGTACCACTGCCAGTTTTTTCATGGTATCCGGGAGAAAATTCAGGTCATCCATCACTTCAATAAAACCGTTCTTCTTATTCTGTTTTCGCTGCGTGGATGCAATTAATTGCAGGATCCCAAAAAGCAGCAGCCCCCCCGTCAGAACATAAAGTTCTTTTTCCAGTTTTTCCCGGGCATAAAGGTTGTTGAGATAAAGTACACCCGTTAAAGCAGCACCGATAATACTCCAGATAATTCCTTTTTTTACAAAGGCAGAAGCAGTTGTTTTAATATTGATGGAATTGTCTGATGCCTCGATCTCACCGAAAGATTTCAGTTCATCCGGCGAATATTCTTTAGTCGTAAATACAGTATAGGCGATCGCCAGCAGAAAAACTGCACCCCCGGCAATAAAGGAAATCTTAACAGAATCCGGGATGATACCGGGATCGGCCGTATTTCTGACCCCGTAATAGGTGAGAACAGATGGCAGGATGGATGAGACCACGGCACCAATGCCGATGAAAAAGCTTTGCATGGCAAACCCGGTTGTTCTTTGTGAATCGGGCAACATGTCTCCCACAAAAGCCCGGAAAGGTTCCATCGACACATTGATGGAGGCATCCAGTAACCACAGCATGACCGCTGCCATCCATAGTGCACTGACATTCGGGAATATAAACAGTGCCAGAGAAGCTAAAATAGCACCCGCCATAAAAAATGGTCTTCTCCTGCCCCATCTGCCCAGCCAGGTTTTATCACTGATATGACCTATGATCGGTTGAATGATGAGTCCGGTGAGCGGGGCTGCAATCCAAAGAATGGGTATTGATTCAATTTTAGCCCCTAAAGTCTGGAATATCCTGCTCACATTGGCATTTTGTAATCCAAAAGCAAACTGGATCCCAAAAAAACCAACACTCATATTAATGATCTGACCAATACTGAGTTTGGGTTTACCAGGCGATAGTACTGACATAAGCAATCATTATTATTAGGTAAATATAAAAAGGAAGATAATAAGAATATGTAAAAAGTACACATGCGAAAAAAATAAAAGGATGGTCATGCCATCCTTTTATTTATTGAGAAGAATTTTTATCAGATTACAAAGCCATTGGGAATGACAGCCGCCTTTTTAACCACCACTATTCCATCTTTTACAGTAAACAGGGGCTGGTCTGTATTTTCAAGGTGTGGACCTCCATTTATACGGACATCATCACCGATTCGACAATTCTTATCCAGGATGGCATTTTTGATATAACAACGCTGGCCGATACCGAGCAGGGGCAGACCTTTTGACTGGTCGCTCTTAATATCTTCCAGGGTTTCATAATAATCGTTACCCATGAGGTAACTGCTAACCACTGTGGACCCATACCCGATCCTGGAACGGATGCCGATTACAGAACTTTCCACCCGCGAAGCATTAATAATACAGCCTTCCGATACCACGGTCTTTTCAAGCGTCGTTCCGCTCACTTTTGCGGGGGGTAACATACGGGCCCTGGTATAGATTGTCCTGTCGCTGTCAAAAAGGTTGAAATCAGGCAGGTCCTTGGTTAGGTCGAGGTTGGCTTCAAAAAATGAATAAATATTTCCGATATCCGTCCAGTAGCCATCGTATTGGTAACTGGCTACCGTATATTTTTCGATGGAGTCCGGAATGATCTCTTTACCAAAATCGGTTGCATCCTTATATTCCGTTTGGAGCATATCAAAAAGGAGTTTCCGGTTGAAGATGTAGATACCCATGGAAGCCAGGTAAACCCTTCCTTTACTCTTCATCTCTTCACCAGTGTCGCTTACCCAGTCGGGTAACAATTCTTTTTTTGGTTTTTCAATAAAAGAGGTGATCACCCCTTCATTTGATTTCAATATGCCGAATTCGGGAGCTTCCCTGTCTGCTACCGGAATGGTGGCAACAGAAATATCCGCTCCCAGGTTTTTGTGATTTTCCAGCATTTGTGCAAAATCCATCTGGTACAACTGGTCACCGGAAAGGATCAGGATATAATCACTTTCAAAGGGGGCTATATGCCTTAATCCCTGGCGCACGGCGTCGGCCGTTCCCTGGTACCAGGTGGGATTGTCGGGTGTTTGTTCAGCAGCAAGGATATCAACGAAGGCCTTACTAAAAGGGCTGAAATGATACGTGTTCTTGATATGGCGATTCAAAGAGGCTGAGTTGAACTGGGTGAGCACAAACATGCGCCCGATCCCGTTATTCAGGCAATTTGAAATCGGTATGTCAACCAAACGATATTTTCCGGCAATGGGTACAGCAGGTTTTGAACGACTTGCCGTTAAGGGGTACAACCTGCTGCCGGCGCCACCTCCTAATATTACTGATAAAACTTCTTTTGAATGTGTAATAGTCCTGATTGCCATGGCCGTTAGATTTTATTTTAGTGACTGGTATAAAGATATGTATTGATTGGCAGATGAATCCCAGGAATGATCCAGTGTCATCATATAATTTCTCATCCACCCGTATAGTTCTTTTTTATTATTATAGAGGTCAATAGCCCTTCCCACCGAATAAGTGATATCCCAGACATCTGCATTGTTAAAACGGATCCCGAAGCCCTGGTAATCGCCAAAATCAGTTACCGTATCCTTTAACCCCCCCGTACTCCTCACCATGGGGACGGTACCGTACCGAAGTGCATACATCTGGTTGAGGCCGCAGGGTTCCACTCGGCTGGGCATTAGCAGGAAATCGGCTCCCGCATACATGAGGTGGCTGAGGGGTTCACTATAACCAATATAGGTATTCATATACCCCTTAAACTGGTCTTTTAAATGCTCCAGGCTACCCTCCACTTCAGGTTCGCCTGAACCCAGGATAAGAAAATTGGCATTGCCATGGTGTTGGTAGATCGAGGAACTGATGGACTCTGGTAAAAGGTCGGCTGCTTTTTCGCCCACCAGTCTTCCAATAAAAACAATCAGGGGTTTGTCGATATCCAGACCAAACTGGCCGCATAATTCTTTTTTATTTTTCCTTTTTCCTTTTCCCACTTCCTCGATATCATAATTTTTCGCAATCAGGTTATCATTTTGGGGATCCCACACTTCATTATCGATGCCATTCAGGATACCAGAACTTTTACCCTTTTCATATTCAAATAATTTTTCAAGGCCATTTGACATGTATTTCAACTCGTCGAGATAACTGTTACTCACGGTGGTAACTTTCCAGGAATTTTTAACGGCAGCGGCCAGGGGATTGATACTGCTTCCCCATTCAATCAGGCCTCCTTTCCAGGTATCCCAGGGTGGCAGGTAATGGCTTTTATCCCATCCCATCCAACCCTGGTATTGTGCATTATGGACCGTGAATACGGTCGGAATATTGGCCAGGTGATTAAAGCCATAGCAGTATTTCAGCATAAAAGGGATCATGCCGGTATGGTGATCATGACAATGAATCACATCCGGCCTATGGGACCATTTTGAAAGCCAGTCGCAGACCGCGATCTGGAAGGACATGAATCTTTCCGTGTCATCATCATAACCATAGATCTTTTCCCGGTCCAGCAGCCCATTGATATCGACCAGGTAAAGGTCAAATCCAAGTTTGTTGGATTTCTCTTTGATCACACTGTAATGAAAATGCTGTGACCCCAGGGCCTGCCCGCCTTCATGTACTAACTCCCATTCGTTATTGTACAGGAATTTAGTACGGTACATGGGCATGATGACTTTGGCAATATGTCCCAGTTTGGTTTGGTACTTTGGTAAGGCCCCCACCACGTCGCCCAGGCCGCCGGCTTTGGCAACAGGATAACATTCTGCCGAAACATGAATTATTTCCATAACAAAGCCAATTTAAGTGGTTTTTTTGTTATATAAATGTTTGGTATAAAAAATTTTGATAAAGATTTTTACCTACTTTGAGACCTTAATTTAAATTAAATAAGATTGCTATGAGCCAACAAACAAAATGGTCACAATTCAGTGTACTGATCAGCGTATTTTTTTTCTGGGGATTTGTTGCTGCTTCTAATGATATTCTCATCCCGGTCTTCAAAGAAAAACTTCACCTGGCGCAATGGCAATCACAGATGGTATCTTTTGCCTTTTATGTGGCCTATACCATCGGATCATTGATATACTTTGGGATCTCTAAAATTTCCGGAGGTGATATCCTGAACAGGATTGGTTATAAGAACGGCATAGCGCTGGGATTGATCATCTCCGCCCTCGGTTCCCTCTTGTTTTACCCGGCTGCAGAAAGGGCTTCTTTCAATTTAATGATTACCGGTCTCTTTATAGTGGGACTGGGCTTTTCTTTACAACAAACAGCCGCCAACCCGCTGGCCATTGTGATGGGTAACCCCAAACTAGGTTCGCAAAGGTTGAGCATGGCAGGGGGTATCAATAATTTTGGAACCACCATTGGGCCCATTTTAGTGAGCTTGGCCATTTTTGGGTCCGTTACCGCCAATACCAAGGCGGTGGCCAGCATTGAGAGTGTGAAATTCCCTTATCTCATTTTAGGGGCCGCTTTTGTATTGGCCGCTATTGTTTTTAAATTTTCTTCAGTTCCCAATAAGATCGATCTGGATCACCTGGCCATCGAAGAAGCTGAGTCGGCCGAAAAGGTACAGGTTAAGAAAAGTGTTTTGAATTATCCCCAGCTTGTACTGGGCATGATCGGCATATTTGTTTATGTGGGCGTTGAAGTGTCCACGGCTTCCAATCTTCCTGAATTTATGCGGCAGCACCTGAACACCCCTACCGACAAAATTGCCCCCTTCGTTTCTCTTTTCTGGGCGAGCCTTATGATCGGTCGTTGGACTGGTTCTGTCGGAGCCTTTGATATCAGTATGGGTGCCAAACAGATTTTACGATTTTTCATGCCCTATATTGCCTTTGGTGTTTTTTTGCTGATCAACAAACTGGCCAACCATGATATCACCCCCTTCTTCATCTATGGATTAGTGATTATTGCCATGATCATCGGTGATATCCTTAGCCGGGGCAATCCTGCCCGGCAGTTGCTTATTTTTTCGCTCATGGGGATTACCGTGCTTTCGATCGGGATGTTGGCGGATGGCATGGTGAGTGTTTATGCATTTATCAGTGTAGGTTTGTTCTGCTCCACACTGTGGCCCTGTATCTTTACGCTGGCCATTGCCGGGCTGGGTAAACATACCAACGAAGGCTCAAGCTTTCTGATCATGATGATCATGGGTGGCGGATTTATCAGCCTTTTACAAGGATACCTGGCTGGCGACCACCTGTTGGGGATTCAAATGTCCTATCTTGTTGGTGTAGCCTGTTTTATTTATCTCGCATTTTATGCTGTCCGTGCCAAATCGATCTTAAAATCACAGGGGATCGACTATGACAAACTAGAAGGCGGGGCGAGTCATTAAGCAAATAAAAATGAATTTGTAACTTCCGTCCCGTTGTAAAACGGGACTTTTTTAAATTTTCAAGTTATGGCGACAAAATCAGTGAATGAACAGTTGGCAATAGGCGTAGATATTGGTGGAACCGGAACTAAATTCGGTATTGTAGACAGAAACGGTAATCTCTTATTTTCCAGCGATATCTCAACAAGAGATTTTGCCGACTTTGACAGCTTTGTCAGTGCCCTGCACCTGAAACTGATGGAACTCGTTGAAAAGGCCGGTGGTATCGGCAAATTCAAGGGTATTGGTATTGGCGCCCCTAACGGGAATTTTTATTCCGGAACCATCGAATATGCCCCTAACCTTCCCTGGCGGGGAATTATCCCCCTGGCCAAAAAAGTGCAGGATAAATTTAATTTAAACGTAACGGTTACCAACGACGCCAATGCTGCTGCCATCGGTGAAATGATGTATGGCGCGGCAAAGGGGATGAAGGATTTTGTGATGATAACATTGGGTACCGGTGTGGGCAGCGGATTTGTAGCCAACGGACAACTCATTTATGGTCATGATGGGTTTGCCGGTGAACTCGGGCATAATATCATCATCCCGGATGGCCGCTTACATGAAGGGACTGGTAAACGCGGTTCACTGGAAAGTTATGCATCGGCTACCGGAGTCACCGCAACAGCCATTGAATTGCTGGCAAACAGTACGGAAGACAGTTTGCTACGACAGGTACCGGTGGAAGAAATGAGTTCTAAGAAAGTGTATGAGGCTGCCATCCAGGGCGACAAATTGGCCAAAGATATCTTTGAATATACCGGAAGGATTTTGGGGATTGCCCTCGCCAATACGGTGATGAACCTCAGCCCGGAAGCAATCATTCTTTTCGGGGGATTGACAAAGGCGGGTGACCTGATCTTAAAACCGACCAAAGAGCATATGGAAGCCAACCTCATCGAAGTATTCCATAACAAGGTTAAATTACTGGTTAGTCATTTAAAGGAGTCCGATGCAGCCATCCTGGGTGCCAGTGCCCTGGTTTGGGATGCGAAATGATTTAGAAATCAGCCATTATAGCATCCGATATTTCAAGGGTTTTCCTGTTTTGCAGAAAGAGGACCAGCCCCCTGTTTCCCTTCTCGGAAATGGAAAAGGGAACCTTGATTTGGGCATTTTCCAGTGGAGTTTGCTCCAGGTAGTTGATGACGATATTTGAATGCGCAAGTTCCCTTCCCCGGTTCTCCCCTGATTTAATTTTTACAATAGCTTTTTTCTGTATGATTGCAACGCACAACCTGGTATTCTCAAAATCTCCCTTTATTGTATATTCAATTTTAAGGCTATTATTTTCTGTTTCTGTTTTCCGGATCAGTATTTGGGTAAGGGGCCTTACTTTTAATAAGTCCCTGATCAGGGTTTTGGCTTTAGCCTTATCACTTCCCACTATTTCCCTTTTTCCATTGAATACCAGTTGCGGGGTGTAAACCGAAGCCAGCCTGAACCGCCTGCCATATTCGTATTGCCTGTCAGAAAATATCTTATTACTGAATTGATCATTCCATCCCAGGTAATTCCAATAATCAACATGAAAGGCAATGGTGATAACACCCGGCTCTGTCATGGCCAGTTCCGGCAATAGTGCATCGGCACGCGGACAACTGGAACAGCCTTCGGAAGTAAATAATTCAAGCAGCACAAATGGTGAAGGCTCCGGAACAGGTTTTTTTATCCTTACGCTCACCGGATCATTTTTGTGATGGTTGGTAATTCCAGCGGCACCCAATGAAACCAGGAAAATCGTGATAACTCCTAAAATGAAATATTTCATTCCACGAATCTATTGCAAAGGGATAAATTTTTTAGTCATGTCAATGACAGGTTGGCCTGATACTGGGTTCCGGGAAAAGTAGATGGAATTTATTCTTTCCCGGAAGAAGCGTTTGTAAAATTCTGCCTTATTTTTCTTTAGATTTTATGATGAATACTGCGGGCACCGCCCTTTGTCCCTCTTTATCGGACGGGCGAATGGTTTCTTTTCCGTTGATCAGCATACAACTGCTGCCACCTCCATCAAGATTCAATGCTTCCTCACAGCCCAGGTCTTTTAACAAGGCAGCTTCCTGGAGCAGCGTGGCCCCTTCTGCCAGTCCTGGTTGCCTTCCCTGTACAACAAGGATGACCAGGATATTATCTTTGGTGTAGCCCATTGCGGTCCTTGGATGTTTATCGTTGATCGCCTTACCGGTAAACATCTTCTCTTCTTCATTGGTGATATGGATCTTCCCTTCTTGGATTAACACGGGACCCCCTCCCACTGCTGTTTCCATCTTCCATTTTTTTAATACACTATGTTTCGGACCCTTGTTTGACAAAACATACTGCTGATAAAATTTCAATTCATGACTCTTTACTGAATCTTTCAAAGGTGAAATGGCCTGTTGACTGGCATAGGCGAATTTTGAAAGGGAATCAGAAAAAATCCATGCAATATCCGCCTGTCTTTTTCTGTTGATACCGATCCCGCTTCTGAAATAATGCAGGTATTGCAAACTGTCTTTACCCCTACCCGCAACAGCATGGACATTGTATGCCAATAAGTTTTTGTTCCTGATCACTGTATTCAAACTGCGATTGGTTTCAAATGAGAAAAAAGTACAATTCACTACCAGCACCGGGTGATCGTTCTTTTCATAGAAGGCCCCGGGAGTCAATCTTCTGTTCCGGGTCGTGTCGACCGTAAATTCAATATCCGGATCTTTAAGGTCTGCCGTGATGTAATAAGCAATATTCGGTTTCCCTTCCAGCGGGCTGGTTGATGTATAAACATGGATAGAAGGTGGCAGGGGTTGATAGGCTGCATCCACATTGACCCAATGCAACTGGGCAATACCAGAAAGGGAAAAAAAGCATGCAGAAAATAAGCTGAGAATATTTTTCACCATACTACAAATGGGGATTGAAGTAACAACTATTTTATCAATATGAAACTTCCTTTCATCTCATATTTCTTTCCGACATAATCCACTGCTTTTAACATCCACACAAAACTGGCTGTTGATTGAACCTGACCATTCAGCCGGCCATTCCATCCAGCAGAAAGATCTTTTGTTTCAAATACTTTCTGGCCCCACCGGTTGTAAATAATAAAATATTCCAGTTGCCTGATTCCAATATACATGGGTTTGAGCAAGTCATTTAACCCGTCATCATTGGGGGTAAAGCCTGTGGGGACATAAATAGCAGAGCCCTTGAAAACGGTCAGATGAATAGAATCTTTGGCAACACAACCTTCGGGGGTTTCAATGGTCAGTTCATAGGTCATATCATCCTGCAAAATAGCCACGGGGTTTGGAATAAAGGCGTTGTTGAGTCCGGTGGCGGGAGACCATGCATAGCTTCCTCCCCCGGTACCCTGCAATTGAAAGGGCACATCTTTGAGGATTATTGTATCATTGCCTGCAAAAGCTTTCGCTTTATTGATACTGACCAGGTTGGCTACTGTATCAGATGAACAACCGTTATCGGCCACCGCCCAGGTGGTGATATTGTAATTGCCCGTTAAACCATAAGTATGTACGGGGTCTTTTATCATGGCAGTATTGCCGTCTCCAAAATTCCATTGCCATTGGGTAATATTGGTACTCATATCTGTTTGGGCAGCAGAAAAGAAAAGCTCCTTATTTTCACAACCATCATCCGTTGTTACACTGATTTGCGGCAGGGATTTGAGAGTAACCGTTTTTACAATCGTATCGGAGGTACAACCATACACTGATTTTACTGCCAGTTTCAATTCATGGCTTCCGGCGGGAAGACCAAAAAACTGGGGTTGTTGGGATCCTGAAACCAATGAGCCGTCAAGAAACCATGACCACTCCGTAATATTACCAACGGTATTCGATGACAGATCAGTGATCGAAGGAGGTTTTGTGGCACAAGTGTCCATAACTGTGAAATCCGCTATTGGTTTTGAACCGATGGTGATTGTTTTTCTTAACGTATCACTTGTACATCCATCTAATCCGGTAATGACGAGTTTCACTTCATAAATGCCTTCCTGCGCATACATCTTTGGGGGAGGGTTTTGCTGGTTGCTGGTACTCCCGTCTCCAAAATCCCAGTAAAAACTTTGAATCGGTCCGAATGATTGGGAGGTGTTCTGGAATTGTACCGGCTGAAGGCCGCAACTCGTATTGTTCATTCCCAGGCTGGTACTAAAAACCGGGTTTAAGGCTGTACAAAATTGCTGGAGGTTATTCGATCCTCCTGTTGCCGCACTGAATCCCCAATAGACCATCGGGTCGTTATTAAAAATATTGGCGACCAGGTCCGTATTGGCTTCCACTCTTAGGGAATCATCGAAATAGGCTCGTATAAATTTTGTGACCGGGTCCCAGGAAATTCTGACCACATGCCATTGGCAATCTTCGATATTCTGGCTGGTTGCGGAAGCCTGTACAGGACCGGCCAGGTCTGCTCCATGCGCAATCACTCCGTTTGCATTGATACTGATATGATCGTAAACAGGATCATTGTCGCTGGTGTTTTGCCAGGTATCCAGTACCACCCCAATGGAAGGCACTACCCCCTGGAAACCCAGCCCGCCGCCACTGGCACCAAGGCTGGTGCTGATGGGTTGTAACATAAAAACGATCCCGTCTGCCCCATCAGCATCTTTACAGCCCAAAAAAACATTAAACCAGAAATCAAAGGGTTGGGAAAGATTGATCTTATTGCTGTTCCAAACACTGCCGCTTTGGGTATTGACAGCCTGGGTGAGGGTATAACAGTTACAATTGTCTTTTGTCGCAGAGCCGTTTAATATATATTGGGCATCAAGTTCAAACCATGAAATACAAAGAAAAAAAGACAATAAGAAGGTATGCTTCGTCATTTCATTCCCGGGATTAACGGCTCATCATTAAACGTTCTTCTTCCCAAATCTTCCTGCCCATATTTGGGAATACATGTTTTTCGCTATGATAGGATGATCTTACCAAGGGTCCGCTTTCAACATAATCCAGTCCCATTTCATAACCCTGGTCACGGTAAAAGGCAAATTCATCGGGATGAACAAAACGATGTACGGGTAAATGCCTTTTTGAAGGTTGTAAATATTGTCCGATCGTAACAACATCACAACCATTATCCCTCAGGTCTTTTAAAGTTTGAATCACTTCTTCTTTTCTTTCGCCCAAACCCAGCATGATCCCGCTTTTAGTCCGGATGCCGGCCTCTTTTAGTGTCTTGATCACATCCATGCTTCGCCAGTATTTTGCCTGTATCCTTACCTGCCGTGTCAACCTTTCCACTGTTTCTATATTATGGCTGATTACTTCCGGTGCGGCATCTGCCACCCGTAAAATATTCTCCTTTTGACCTTTAAAGTCAGGAATTAAAGTTTCCAAAGTTGTATCAGTGTTCAATGCCTTCACTGCTTTTATCGTATTATACCATATTACAGAACCTCCATCTTTTAACTCATCCCTGTCTACGGAAGTAATAACAGCATGTTTCACTTTCATCAGGTGAATCGCTTCGGCTACCCTTTGAGGTTCATCCCAGTCGACCGGATCAGGTTTACCGGTTGCAACAGCGCAAAAACCACAGCTCCGGGTACAGGTATTGCCCAGGATCATGAAAGTTGCCGTACCGGCACCCCAGCATTCACCCATATTAGGACAGTTTCCGCTTTCACAGATCGTATGCAGTTTATGCGTATCCACCAGCCCTCTTACATGTTTGTAACTTTCGCCGATCGGTAATTTGACACGTAACCAGTCCGGCTTCTTTATCCTTGTTGCGGTGAGCTCATTATCGGTTATTACAGGAAGTTCTGTCATGAAAGAAGGTTTCCTTTTATAATTTTATGAAAATCAATAATTTATGGCAAATCTATTAACAGCAATAAAATAGTAGGACCAGCTGAAAATGCTTTCCCGCTAACATGCTTCTACAAAAATAATCGGATTACTTACGACGTCCAAACAGAATAGCAATATGCCCCTGGAAGAATAGTCTTTGTTCTTTCTGAAATAGCATGATGGGGATCTTACTGGCATACATTTCAACACTCACACCCGCTTCAATACCGGATACCACTTCGTTAAATCGCCCCCAATCGAATCTGATGGCAGCTTTGGCATAACCCCCGGGTTTGATCTTTAATTCATTCCACCCCTTTCCAATTCCAGCCGACCCATCAATGGGTCCATCCACAAATTTGACACTATCCTGCGGGGTGTATTTGATAGTTTCTGTTGTACCACTACCGTTATATTGAATATAATAGGGCCTTAAAAGACCAACAGAAAGCCCGGCTGCATATACACCCAAAACCGCGATACCATTTTTATTTCCTTTTTGCCCCAGTACCCGTTGCTGTCCCACACCCAGTTTCAGGTTATAAAAATTATTGATCTTGCCATATACATATGGGTTACCAAAAAACACGAATTTCTTATCTTCTTTGGGGTTCTTTATTTCATCGAATTCGATACTGTACACCATGGAAACAGTCGGCGATTTACTTCTGCCCAATTCATAAAAAGCCCCATAGCCATTTGTGCGGAACCTGAACCCGAAGATGCTTTGCTTATTATAGACCAGCACGCCCTCCTCTTCTTCTTTCACCATTTGGTTGATCCTGTTTTTTTTGGCTTCACGTTTCTGGTCCCTGCTGTCTTTTTCCTGTGCAAAAGCACCGGAAACAATTAGTGATAATATGATGGGTATGACAAGTTTCTTCACGGGTAAATTTTTTATGACTTCATAACGTAAATTTAGGGCAAAATAATGTAATGACATCGCATGTAGTTTATGAAGGAAGCCTGCGTACCACCTGTACCCACTTACGCAGCGGAAATAGTTTTGAGACAGATGCCCCTGTCGACAACAACGGGAAAGGAGAGCGGTTCTCTCCCACCGACCTGCTGGCTACCAGCCTGGGGACCTGTATGATCACAGTGATGGGTATAAAGGCCAGATCAATGGGGTTTGACCTGGAGGGGGTGAAAATTGAAGTTTTAAAGACCATGAAGGCCGAGCCCAGACGGGTGAGTGGAATAAATTTAACATTTCACATTCCGGCGTCGTTAAAAGGTTTGGAGGCCTCGAAGATAAAAACGCTCAGGATAATCGGGGAAAACTGTCCCGTCATGAAGAGTATCCACCCGGATATCGAGGTTCAGATTGACTGGGGAAGCTGGGCTTAATAAGCCCGGAGAATACTGTTTCCGATACTACAATTCAGGCAATTTTTAAGGTTGCAATACTGCTTTTTTAGTTCCATCAGGGATTGGGAATCGAATGCAGTTTTATTTTCCAAACCCAGGTGCATAAATTTTTTGAGCACGGTGTTGATCTCCGCTTTTGTTTGTTCCAGAAACCCAATTGCCCTATCCTTATACCGGCTATCGTTGTGAAAATCACCATATGCATAGAAGACCGGGCAAAGGGTATTAATGATGATATTCCTTATCATGGACGGCCCAATTTTTTTCTTTTTATACCTGCTGGATTGATCAAACCGGTAATGTGAGTCCCAGTATTCGCTGGCAGCCACGTCAAATGCTTGTATGACCTCCGCCAGGGGTGGCATTGCAATTATTTTTGAAAAATGGTGATGGGATCTTGTGACCAGCATGGCCAGTTGTGACAGTCGAAGGGTTGGAAAATTACCGGGTCTCATCCTTAGAAAATGCAGGGGGATGTGGACCGTCTTTAACTTGTATTTTTTTTTCAGGTACACATATTCATCTTTCAGTTGTAGGGGATAATCATCTTTGTATGCTTTTTCCAGTAATCCAGCCTGGCCTATAAGCAAGGCTTCCGTTTGCAGAATATTATTGCGATGTCTTGCCAGTATTTTAACCGGTATGGACCTTGCTATGGATTCAAAGGCGTCGGCATTGACCATATATCCGAAATTGCGCGCGAGCAACGACCAATAGGTCTCTTCCCAGTGATAATTATTCTGCCCAAGAAAACGGGTCACGGTTTCGCCTCTCCTTTCCAGTCTTTCAGCCACCAGTCTTGTTTTCCAGTTTTTCCAGGTCAATTCATGGACAGTCTGCAGATTCGATTCGCAGGGAATGAAGTTGGATTGATTCATCAACTCCTTATATTTCTGTAAGAGCAGACCCGGAACCCTGTTACAAAGCTCCAGCACCGGAATATTGGGGAATTGTATATCGTTTTTCCAGACGACATGTAAAATGACATTGTTGTAATTACTGTCATTTTGATGTCCATGTTTCAACCAATCGGAGGTGCAGACATGTATTTCTATATTTCCGGCCCAATGTGTATTGTGAATTTTTATTTTGGCATCTGTAAAATCAGGCCCCTGGTGTTGATTACTGAAGCCGGGTTTAAGTATTTGCAGTCGTTCCTGGTCCGTGGTTTCCAGTTCGCCGGTATTAAAATACTGGAATTGCCAGATGAATTGCAGCAGCTTTTCATTCATGGTCAATAAGGTTAATGGTTGTCAATCCAAGATATTATTAATCCAGGAGAAAAAACTTTATATCCTTTGAGAATTTTCTTAAACGGAGACGTATTTTAATACCCAAGATTTTTCAATGCTTTTACTACCCTGCTGACCGGCAACCCCATGACATTGTAGAAGTCACCCTTGATATGCTTGATGCCCACCACGCCGATCCACTCCTGAATGGCATAGGAACCCGCCTTATCATAGGGCTTATATTTATCAACATAAAATTCAATCTGTTCCTCGCTTAATGCATGAAATTCCACTTCTGTACTATCTGCAAAAGCAATTTCCTGGTCCCCGTTCCGGATCACAACACCCGTAATAACCTTATGTTTTTCTCCCGACAGGGCCAACAACATGCTAATCGCTTCTTCGCGGTGTACGGGTTTCCCGATGATGGCTTCGCCCAGTACAACGATGGTATCGGCGGCAATGATGATCGATTGCGCTGCAAGGGGTTCGGGTATGGCTTTTGCTTTTTTCCGGGCTATAAAGACGGCTATTTCTGTTGGTTCCAAACCGGGAGGATAGGATTCATCGGTTGCACTGACGTGGATAGTAAAAGGAATCTCAGCCCATTCCAGCAGTTGCTTCCTTCTGGGAGACTGTGAGGCAAGAATTATATTTTTCATAAATAGAAATAAAAAAATATCATCGATACAGTACCGGAGAACATAACAAATTTGATAAGGTTGCTCATCCTATGATATTCCCTTACGGTATGAATTTTAAATAGTTTTAACAAAGCAAACAGAAGCGGAGCAATGATTAAAGATGTGCTGTAAAGTACCGCCCACCACCAGTGGAAGGATAATACATACACCTGCAACAGGACCAGGCTCGCCACCAATACGGACAGCCATACCGCGATATACACTTTGGTGGCATGTATACCCCATACCACGGGCATGGTCTTGCAACCATATTTCTCATCACCGGGCAGATCCTCCATGTCTTTTACCGCTTCCCTGATCAGAGAAATAACAAAGGCAAAACCGGCATAGAGAAAAGTGAGCCTGAAAAATTTGGGGTCAATATTTAAACTGCCGTTATGATGGGCAAAACCCAGGGGGAATTTCGAAAAGAACAGGATCAGGATGGTCCAGGCTGTCAGCAGGGAAATGACGATGTTCCCCATAGCCAGGGTTTTCTTATAATTTGTCGAATAGAACCAAAGCAGTATGACACAAAAAATATTGGCCAGCACCAGGTGTGGGTACCGCAGTACCGGAAGGGCAATTATGGTCAGAATAATGCCCGCCGTGCTTAGCATCAAGTGCCAGGCGATAGCCCATCGCCTGCTGATAATCTTGTCCACAACCATCTTTTCAGGTTTATTGACTTCGTCAATATTGATGTCGAAATAATCATTAATGATGTAGCCGGCAGCAGCTATCAGCAGGGATGCCAGTACAATGAGGAAAAAATGGACATCGTCCTTATCCGGAATATTGCCCTGATAGATCGGGTGGTAAATGCAAAACTGGAACAGCAATTGTGTGATCGCAATGAATAAGAGATTTGGCAGGCGGACTAATTTGAAAAATGCTGCTGTTAATCTCATGGACTAATTTTCTGAAAGATAAAAAACTATCATTATAAATATCATGTTCATGGAAAAGCCCGTATAATCTGTATCCTTCTGCTGTTTATCCTAGCCAGAACGATAGCGTGAAAGTAACCTGGCATCTACCTGAAAAAAGGGTGCAGGAGGCGGGATACAGCATAGGTATCTTTGTTTATTTCTGGTTATCACGCCATTCATAAACCCAGGCGCTCTGGATCATTTCAAGATGCCCTTCATTGCTGTCTTCTCTTTTCCCTTCAAAATTGGGGAGGGTCAGAACCCATTCCAGCAGGTCTGTAAATCTTACCCTGTAAATCCTGCTTTCAGAAAATTCATCACCAAATTTTTCATAAAGTTTTAAAGCGATATCTTCATAATCGTTCCAGTGTATGGGTGGTTCGTAGTGGCTCATAATTTGATAATGTAATGATGGGTGATCGTTTCAGGGGTTAAAATAATATTTTCAATTGGTCCAAAGGTTGCTTTCATGTTTGGGTTTATTCACCTAAAAACTGTGTCTGGTCGGGAAGGGTGACCTCGATAACCCCACCGCCATCATGCAATACACACTGGCAGCCTAGCCTGGAATTTAACCGGGGATTGACGGCCCTGTCAATATAGTCCTCTTCTTTATCACTGATCTCTTCGACAAGATCATCCCCTTTTTCAAGGTAAAGGTGACAGGTGCTGCAGGCACAGACGCCCCCGCAATTATGGTGAAGTTCAATATCATTGTTCAGGGCTATTTCCAGCAGGCTCTGTCCGGCTTCAATATCGGTGAGGGTAACGGGCGCTAATCCTTTCTGCTCAAACTTGAATTTGATAGTATACATCTCTTCGTTGCTTTTCGGGTGGCAAATTTATTGTAAAAACAAGGAAATGACTTACTTGTTTGGGAAAAGATCACCAAACTTCAATGTTTTTCCCTTATGCTGTCTGATAGAAAAGCATATACTTTTTGGAGCTCGGGGTAAGCTTCCAGTGCCAATAGATGTTTTTGGAGGGTAGTCTGGTCATTCCTGGCAGCAGGACCTGTTTGCACGGATGAAGGGGAAGCCTCCTGTAATCGGGTGGCAGATTCTTTTATCAGGGGTAAAAGCAGCCGGAAATCAATTTTTTCTTTTTTGCAATAATCTTCCGCCAGGGCATACAGGTAATTGGTGAAATTACTGACTACAACCGCGGCGATATGAAATTTTAACCGCTCATCTCCCGAATGAAAGCTAACGGGCTCTGAGGATACTGAACCAGCCAGTTTTTCCAGCATTTGCCTTGCCCTTTGTGTCCCGGCATCAATGAATACGGGAATCTCGGGAATTGTTTTCATCTCTTTCCGCAGGCTTTGTAAAGGGTAAAACACGCCATAATCTTCGGTTACCGGGCGCAGTATCTCCATTTTTACCGCGGCTGCCGTATGGGCAACTACCTTTCCCGGAAGGTAGAGGTCTTTTATGACCTCCCCGATGGCTTCATCGGATACGGCAATGATATAAATGTCAGCATGCCTGTTGATAAGGCTGATATAATTTGTCGATTCGGTATCCCATTCATAGGCCAGTGCACTGGCTGCATTTGAATTCCGGCTAATAACCTGCAATAGGGTATGTCCTGCTGCCTTGAATTTTCTTCCCAGCACTGCTGCAACATTCCCGGCTCCAATCATTACGATCTTCATATGATGACCCGCTTTGAAAATGAAATTAGCATTAATTAAAATAGATTTGTTCCTATGAAATTAACACAAAGACTGGCAATAAATTATTTAAAAATAAAATTCCGGTTACTCGCAATTCTATCAAAGCGACAGGCTGCCGAAAAGGCATTTGAGTTGTTCTGTACCCCCCAGTACCGCCATAAAAAGAATTTACCGGCAAAATTCCTCGAAGCCGAAACTCTTTCCACGCAATTTGAAACTTATCAACTGGCAGGATACCGTTGGAACAAAGGTGCACCCCGGAAACTTTTGATCATTCATGGATTTGAATCTTCTGTTGTCAACTACGAACATCTTATCGATCCACTGGTGAAAATTAACTATGAAGTCCTGGCCTTTGATGCCCCGGCCCATGGCCGAAGTTCGGGATCAAAGATCGACCTGCTTATTTTCAAGAGGTTTATTCAGCATATTCATGAAAAATTCGGGCCCGTGGATGCGTTTATCGCCCATTCGTTCGGTGGACTTGCACTTAGCCTGGCGCTTGAGGAAATGAAGCAGGAGGAGACAAATAAGGTTGTTCTCATTGCGCCCCTTACGGAAAGCACCACATCCATGGATTTGTTTTTTGAGTATCTGGGCCTTGGAGATCCTGTAAGGACAAGGTTTATGCATATTATTTTGGAAAGAAGCGGTCAGCCTGCAGCATGGTATTCCATTCGGCGGGCCATACCGGCCCTCCGGGCAGAAGTATTGTGGGTGCATGATGAGGATGATTTGCTTACACCCCTATCGGATGCTTTAAAAGTAAAAGAAGATCAGCATGAAAATATTAGGTTTGTAATAACCAGAGGGCTTGGCCACCGGAGGATATACAGGGATGCTGAAGTGAGATCCAAAATTATCAGTTTTCTGGACCCCGGTATACCGACCGGTTAATCTGGCTGCTTGATCAGAACAACACCATATTATAAGGTAGGGTTAATAAGCCCGGCTGCATTGCTGGTGTCAGAGTATCAAACCTTCATTCCTTGAAATTTTTCCAGTTTATGTATACACTTTCAAAAACGATATTCAATTTATTAGCCCTTGGCGATTCCTACACCATCGGGGAAAGTCTTGTGTTGACAGATTCCTTTCCCTACCAGGTGGTACAACATCTGAGGCAAAAAGGTATAGCTGCCAATGCTCCAGAAATGATAGCAAAGACCGGCTGGACGACAGATGAATTACAAAGGGCGATGCAGGAACATACTTTTTTACCGGCCTATGATTTTGTCACCCTTTTAATAGGGGTCAATAACCAATACCGGGGAAGATCTGTCCATAACTATCAAACTGAATTTGAGTTATTGTTACAGCAGGCGGTTCAGCTGACGGGGGGGGACCCCGGACACCTGGTCATCTTATCCATACCCGATTGGGGGGTGACGCCCTTTGCTGCCGGTAAAGATCTTCAGAAAATTTCGCTAGAAATTGATGCTTTCAACGATGTTAACAGAAACCTCGCCCTCCAATACCAATGTCATTATATAGATATCACAGCCGGCAGCAGGGAAGCATTGCATCAGCCATCGTTAATAGCCGCAGACGGGCTTCATCCGGCGGCCACTGAATATCAGCGTTGGGCAAAAAAAATTTCTGAGCTGATTTTCAGCAATTTGCAAGGGTAAAACTTCTTGATTATTTTATTGTTTAAAATGAAGTACAATGAAAATCTGCAATTTCTATGCTATTATTGCATTTATCAGGGTAGGAAAATGACCCTGTGAAAGACTAAACCCATACATCTCAAATGGCGAAAAACCTGTTAATTGTTGAGTCCCCTGCGAAAGCAAAAACCATTGAAAAGATCCTCGGAAAGGACTTTGAAGTTAGGAGCTGCTATGGTCATATCCGTGACCTGGAAAAAGCAGAAATGGGGATTGATATCGAGAAAAATTACCAACCGCGTTATATTATTCCTGCAGATAAAGAAAAGGTTGTCAGGGACTTAAAAGCTTTGGCTAAAAAATCTGGTGAAGTCTGGCTGGCAACGGATGAAGACCGTGAAGGTGAAGCGATCAGCTGGCATTTATGTGAAGTCCTGGGTCTCGATCCCAAAACAACAAAACGTATTGTTTTTCATGAAATAACCAAGCCTGCCATACAGTCCGCAGTCAATAATCCCCGGAAACTGGATATGAATTTGGTCAATGCCCAGCAGGCCCGCCGCATACTCGACAGGATTGTTGGTTTTGAACTGAGCCCGGTTTTATGGAGAAAGATCAGTATGCGCAACAATCTAAGTGCAGGACGTGTTCAAAGCGTGGCAGTCCGTCTTATTGCGGAAAGGGAAAGAGAGATCAATGCCTTCCTGCCGGTCAGCACTTTTAAGATTGAAGCACTCTTTACTGCCAAAGACCTTTCTGATAAAACAGTCACATTTAAAGCAGAAGGAAAAAAACAGGACAATGCAGAAGATGCCGCCGCTTTTTTGAAATCCTGTTTGGGTGCGACATATACAGTGAATGATATCCAGGTAAAACCGGGTAAACGAACCCCTGCTGCCCCTTTCACTACTTCCACCCTTCAGCAGGAAGCCAGCCGGAAACTGGGTTACGGTGTATCCCGGACCATGTTGCTCGCTCAGAAGTTATATGAAAATGGTCATATCACCTATATGCGTACCGACAGTGTGAACCTTAGTGATACTGCCTTAGGGGATATTACGAATACGGTAAAGAGCATGTATGGTGAAAGATACCACCAGTTCCGGAAGTACAAGAATAAAAATGAAAGCGCGCAGGAAGCCCACGAAGCCATTCGCCCGACTTATATGAATAATACACAGGTGGGTGATCCAGACCTGCAACGTTTATATGAACTGATCTGGAAAAGGACCATGGCCAGCCAGATGGCAGATGCAGAACTTGAAAAAACCATTGCGAAAATAAATATCTCAACTAATAAGGATGAACTGACTGCCAGTGGTGAAGTGTTGAAGTTTGATGGATTTTTAAAGGTATACCGGGAAGACCGGGATGATGATGATCTTACTGAAGAGGAACAGGAAGGAATGTTGCCCCCTTTAACGGTTGGACAATCCCTGCCATTAAAAGAAATGAAAGCAACTGAAAGGTTCAGCCGCCCGCTCCCCCGCTATACAGAAGCATCCCTTGTCAAGAAACTGGAGGAACTGGGTATTGGCCGGCCTTCTACTTATGCACCTACTATCTCTACCATATTAAAAAGAGGTTATGTTGAGAAAAGAGATAAAGAAGGTATAAAAAGGGATTTCAGGGTGTTGGTACTGGCAGGCGACAAGATCAAGGCAACCACAGAACAGGAAAATACCGGGGCCGAAAAATCAAAACTATTCCCAACCGACCTCGGTCTGGTGGTCACAGATTTCCTGAAACAGTATTTTGATGATATCATGGATTACAGTTTCACTGCAAGGATCGAAGGTGAATTTGATGAGGTGGCAGAGGGAAAGATGAAGTGGAACAAGATGATCGATGATTTTTACAACCCCTTTAAAAAAGATGTAGATAAAACTATAGAAACCGCCGAACGGGCCAAAGGGGAAAGGGAACTGGGTGTTGATCAGGAAAGTGGCAAAAGGATCGTAGCCAGAATGGGAAGGTATGGGCCCATGGTGCAGATCGGGGAAGCTGACGAAGAAGAAAAACCCCGTTTCGCAGCATTAAGGAAAGACCAGAGTATCGAAACGATTTCCCTGGAAGATGCGCTTGATCTTTTTCAGTTGCCCCGAACACTTGGCGTATATGAGGGTCAGGATGTAGCAGTGAATGTCGGCCGTTTCGGGCCCTATGTAAAATTCGGTGAACAATTTATTTCAATCCCCAGGGGTGAGGATCCCCTGGAAGTTTCTTTGGATCGGGCAACCGAACTGATCCGGGAAAAGCAACTGGCCGATGCCCCGGTGGCCTTTTACCAGGAGAAACCGGTAACAAAAGGAAAAGGAAGATTCGGCCCCTATATCAAATGGGATGAAATGTTTATCAATGTCCCCCGCCGGTATGATTTTGATAACCTGTCACAGGCTGATATTGATGAACTCGTAGCGGCAAAAATTGAAAAGGAAGCCAATCGTTTCATACAGCGCTGGCCGGAAGAAAAAATAAGCATTGAAAATGCAAGATGGGGACCGGTCATCAAATTTGGTAAAAAAATCATCAAGCTTCAGAAGAAACAGGATGATACAAGATTCTCAGCAGAAGATCTGGCCGCCGTTTCCCTGGAAGAAGTGAAGAAGATGATCGAAGCAGTGGAGCCCAATGCTTTTGTCAGGAAAGGTGCAGCGAAAAAAACGGCCACCAGGAAAAAATCGCCCGCAAAGAAGGCAGCAAAAAAGAAAACGGCAAAAAATGCAAATGAAGCTAAAAGAAAAAAATAAATTATATGTGCAGATGATGGTTTTCTTTTTTGTTTTATCATCTTTCATTTCCTGTAAGCCGGGCAAGAACACTCCGCCTGTCGAAAAACAGCTCTATGCCTGGAATCAGTTCAGCATGGGTGTAGACCTTTCCTATGTAAATAATATTGAAGATCATGGCGGTCAATACAGGGAAAACAATTTACTGAAAGACCCTTTCCAGATCTTGCAGGAGCATGGCGCCAATACAGTGCGGGTAAGGTTATGGCACCATCCTTCGTGGGTCGCCGCTTTAAATGGAGGCAAATATTATAATGACCTGAATGATATTGAAAAGACCATCAGCCGTGCAAAACAACTCGGTATGGCTGTTAACCTTGATCTTCATTATTCTGATACATGGGCCGATCCTTCGCACCAGGATACACCCGCCGCCTGGGCTGGCTTATCGTTAACTGACTTAAAAGACTCACTCTATAATTATACCATATCCGTATTGAACGATCTCAAGAGTAAGAACCTAGTACCCGAAATGATCCAGGTGGGTAATGAGTCCAATAACGGCATCTGCTGGCCGGTAGGAAAAGTGGTGGGCAATAACTGGGATAATTTTACGGAATTACTGAAGAGTGGTATCAAGGCGGTTAGGGATTTTTCGCAATCCTCTTCCATCAAACCGAAGATCATTCTGCATGAGGCACAGTTTCAAACTGCCAATGGATGGATACAAAACCTGGTGGCAAAGGGAGTTACCGATTTTGACATCCTGGGTCTCTCACACTACTCCAAATGGTCTGTTGTAAAGACCATGCAAGGGGTGACCGATAGCATAAAGGTGTTGACAACCCGTTATGGAAAGCCAGTCATGATTGTGGAGACAGCCTATCCCTGGACGGCTAACAGCGCTGACAGCTATGCTAATATTTTTTCTGCATCGGATATTATCACCGGGTATGATCTTTCAAAAGACGGGCAATACCGGTATATGAAAGACCTGGCACAGGCTGTGATCAAGGCTGGGGGTATCGGGGTGCAATACTGGGAACCCGCCTGGATTTCATCTTCCATGAATGATGGCTGGGGTACGGGATCTTCATGGGAAAATAATGCCTTTTTCGATTTTAATGGAAACGTATTACCGGTGGCTGATTTTATGAATTTCAAATACCAGTTTTAAAGATGTCCCATCCGTTTTTCCCTGCTGTCATCGGTTATAACCAACGTCTTACTTTTGACCGGTAGTTTTCATATTCATTTCCGAAAGTTCTCAGCAGGTATTTTTCTTCTTTCCTGATTACAAAAGCCTGTACAAATATTATGATCAATGGAATAAAAAGGATTGTCCAGGTATTCCCTTTCAGGAAAGCGAGTCCGGTATACAAAAAAACCAGGCCCAGGTACATGGGATTTCTTGATACACGATAGATACCAATAGCCTGGAGTGATTTTGCCGGTTTGATGGTTACCAGCGTATTGCCGGAAATAATAAACCTGAATATGGCTGCAAAAATGATCATGGCGGCTATAAGGATAAATAGGATTCCCATTGTTAAGCTGTATTTTTTGCCGGTCAATTCTTCCCGGAGAGGGACCATTTTATTGACCCAGAGGGAAAATAAAAAGACAAATACATAAATCAGTGGCGGGGGGAGGTAAACGCCGGGATTATCCTTTTTTTTCATTGATTATTATTTAAGGTTCGATAAGACCTAATTGATAAAGAAGGGCAAAACGGTCGGGAATGCCCCAATGCTCACAGATTTTACCCTTTTCAATCTTTGCGATGTCGATGACATCGATCATAAATTTTTTTCCGGAAGCTGGATGTCCCAGGAAAGCGCCTGTATGCACACCGGTTGCGATATATTGGGTCCATACCCTATCGCCGGTGACAGCATATTGTACCAGTTGGTAATTTCTTTGGCTGAAGGCAGCCTCCAGGCTGAGGATAGCCTTTTTCAGCCCCTCTTTTCCTCCTTTCATGGCAAACTGGTGTTCGACACAATCATCACTTATTAAATTATCGATCACCCTCATATCCCCTTTTCCAAAACCTTGCTCTACGACCTGTCTTACTATTGTCAAATGATTGTCTGTATTCATCTTGATTGGTTTTAAAATGCACAACCCTACAACGCCGGCATGCAGTTAATCCCTGCTGAGCCATGGGTTGATTTGAAATCAAAAATAAATGGACAGGTTCAAGAACTTTGGTAAAAAAACGACATTCTAACCGGTAGGAAGTTCACTGTGTCCGCTGGTGGGCTTAAGATAAAATTCACTGGGTGGGAAATCAGCAAAGGATTTAAAGTCTTTTAACAAGTGAGATGAATCAGCATACCCGCATTCCATCGCAATAGCTGCCCAGTTCTTTTCGGGGAATTCATTTTTTATTTTCATTGCCTGTTCAAACCTCACAATCCGGATGAATAATTTGGGAGAGATCCCCACCCTGGTGAGAAAGTTTCTTTCGAATTGCCGGAGACTTAAACAGGCCATGGCAGCCCAATCTGCCAGTGAATGTTCCGGGAAAGGGCTCAGCATTTTTATGGCAACTGTATCAATGGGTTCTTCTGGCCGGATCTGCTGGTCAAATTTATGCTCAATAAAACCCATGATCAGGTCTGCCACCTGGTCAAAGGGAATCATTTTAATTTTTTCAAGTAAATCGTTAAGGTCATCACCCCAGAATTCCCGGGCGTCAATACCCTTATTGACGGTTTGTTCCATATTGGCACCCAGTAAACGGTAGGTACCCGTTGGATGAAAGGCCACTTTTACCATCAGGTGGTCTTTTCCGAATTTGAGTCCAACGGGTATGTACTTGGGCCCTGTAATGATAACAGGTGGAGCGGGTATCTCAACATGAATGGCGGGTACTACCTTGATGGGGTCATGGGCAAAAAAATAAAGATTTTGTTCTGTGTTGGCCAGACAGGTAATAAAAGGAGGAGGAAGATTTTCTTCAGTATTCCAGTTAGCTGCAAATACCTGAATCTCCCTGATGATGGTTCGTAACGACTGTGTAGGAAGGTATGTTTGATAAAAAGGCAAAATGTGTTTATTTACAATGAAGCTGCTGAATACACCTGTTGTCCAGCCTGTTCACTTTTTGTTGCTTTGAATTCATCAGCGCTCCAGCTTCCAGCCATCCCGGTATGTTCTTTTTACAAACTGATTCGCAGGTTCGAAATTGGTGATTTTCATATTTTCACCATCCCACAAAAGTTGCTTTCTGCCAGGGAATGATTTATTTCCTTTGGCATCTGTTTCATAATAATTATAACTCATCACAGCCAGGTTACCCATCAGTACGGTTTCGGCCAGTGGTCCGGATTTTGAAAAGGGTGAACTGGTATACGCTCCATAACCTTTTTTGCAGGCATTTACCCATTGGGTCTGGTGTCCTTCTGAACCTCCTTCCACAAAGGGGAATTTTGATTTCGGGAAGGCTGCCGTTTTCATTAAACCTGTGGGAAGCAAGGTGGGGTTACGTCCAAACAATCCACCCATCAACTTACCTTTTGTTCCCTCAAATATCATCCCCCCGCTTGTTTCTCCCATCGCTTCATCCGGTAATAATTCGGAGGGTCGTTTGGGTTTGATACCCCCATCATACCAAATGAGTTCCACCGGTGGCATATTTTCTCTTTTTGGGAACTGCAGGTGAATTTTTGAAGATGGCGGGAAGCTGCCTTTGTAAAAACTTTCCTGGAAAAAACCGGTATAGACAGAAGTTACACTGCACTCAACTGCTTCAGGGTATCTTAGTTTCAAAGCACGATAGGGCACATCCATAAAATGGCAGCCCATGTCCCCAAGTGATCCCGTTCCAAAATCTGTCCATCCCCGCCAGATGGCCGGATGATAGGCGGGATTATAATCACGATAGGGAGCGGTTCCGATCCAGAGGTCCCAGTCCATTCCTTCCGGTACCTTAAAATCACCGGTAGGCAACGATACCCCGGAAGGCCATACCGGTCTGTCGGTCCAGACATGTACCGTATGCACATCACCGATAATGCCGGCCTGGATCCAGGTCTCCACGTTCCTGGTATCATCACCGCTACTGCCCTGGTTACCCATTTGAGTAACTACTTTGTATTTTTTCTCTGCCTGTGTGAGCATCCGGGCCTCATAAATATCATGCGTCAGGGGCTTTTCCACATAAACATGTTTGCCCAACTGCATACAGGGTAATGCATGCACGGCATGCATATGATCCGGTGTTGTTACCATTACGGCATCAATATTTTTATGCTCTTTATCTAACATTTCCCTGAAATCCTTGTAATAAGGAGCTGAAGGCCATTTTTTCCTTGCATTTTTAGACATATTATCATCCACATCACATAGCGCAACAATATTTTCAGCACCGTTGTTCCAGGCATAAGGCAGGTTGACCTCGGCCTTCCCTCCTGTTCCGATCCCGGCAATATTCAATTTATCACTGGGTGCTATAAAACCCTTTCCCAAAACATGCCGGGGGACAATATAAAATCCTGCACCGGCAAGGGCCGTATTCTTGATGAATGCTCTGCGCGAAGGGTTAAGATTATTTTGTTCTTTTGACATGACTGGAAATTTCTTTTCAAGTTAGTTGATATACGAAAAGCTTCAAAAAATATTTCATGGTGGCTATTGGCCTGAGGAATGCCCGATAGCGAAGACTCTTTTTTCCGATCCTATCCCCACCTGTGGAAAATTTTAGCCGGTTTTATTCGTTAGTAAACTTGATATTTATAAGATCAAAGCCGTCACATGGAAACAAATAAAGAACTTACTGCCCTGTTTACCCTTATCGATGATCCTGATGAAGAGGTCTTCGGTGCTGTTTCTGATAAGATCATTGATTATGGCAAACCAGTTATCCCGAATCTTGAACACTTATGGGAAACAACCCCTGATGCAGAGATCCAGGGAAGGATTGAAGTGCTGATCCATAAATTGCATTATACTGACCTGCATGAAGATTTTCGTCAATGGAGCGTTTCCGGTTTCCAGGACCTTATGGTGGGAGCTTTACTGGTGAGTAAGTTTCAGTATCCCGATCTGTCCACAACACCGGTATTACAGGAAACGGAAAAGATCAGGCGCAATATCTGGCTGGAACTGAATAATTACCTCACCCCCCTAGAACAGATTAAAATTGTAGCCAGCATCCTCTATAACTATTATGGGTTGAAAGGTACCGAAGTGAATTATGCCGAGCCCAATGAATTCCTGATCCATAAAACTTTGGAATCCAAAAGAGGTAACCAGTTGTGTAACGGTATTCTCTATATGGTCCTTTGTGAATTACTGGATATCCCCGTTAAAGCGGTTTCGATCCCCAAACAATTCGTCCTGGCTTATTTCAAACCTGGTTATTCGGATGAACGGATTGGGAACTACCGGGACAAGATCGAGTTTTATATTGATCCTTCTTCGGGTCTTGTCTTTTCACATAATGATGCTGACAATTATTTCAAACGGTTGTCCGTACCCCAGAATGCTTCCTTTTTCAAACCCCTTTCCAATAAATCCGTGATCCGGCAACTTTTATCCGAACTTGGAAAATGTTTCGCTACCGAAAAAGACCAATACAAAGCGCTGGAATTGGCAGAATTGGCTAACTTACTGGGCTAATTTTTCTTTATGTCTTTTATTTCCTGGGATGATTTTGAAAAAATTGATATCCGATCGGGTACGGTCATTGAAGTGAATGATTTTCCAAAAGCCAAAAAACCAGCCTATCAGCTATTAATCGACTTTGGCCCTGAGCTGGGCAGGAAAAAATCATCCGCTCAGATTACGGTTCATTACCGCAAGGAAACTCTGCTGAATAAACAGGTTGTCGCTGTGGTTAATTTCCCACCCAAACAGATCGCCGATTTTATCAGCGAATGCCTTGTATTAGGCGTTTATGATGAAAACAATGATGTAATTTTATTACAACCTGAACAAAGAACCCATAACGGTCAAAAGGTTGGCTGATATGCCGGACCATTTTACAACATATTACCACTCTCCCATTGACTGGCTAAAGGTTTCCGGAACGGAAACCTATATAACCGAGGTCAGTTTTTATGATAAATCACAAAAAGCGGAGGTAAGAAATAAGCATCTGCCTGCTGTCCTGATTCATTGTGTAGAACAATTAATTCAATATTTTCATGGTGAACTCCGGCAGTTTGAACTTCCCATCAGGCAGGAAGGCACAAAATTCCAGCAGGAAGTCTGGAACCAACTGCTCACGATCCCATTTGGTAAAACCATCAGTTATCTTGAACTGGCCCGGCAACTGGGCGACCCCAAAGCAATAAGGGCAGCTGCCAGCGCTAACGGGAAAAATAATATTGCGATTATTGTCCCCTGTCACCGGGTGATTGGGTCAGGTGGTGACCTGGTGGGTTATGCCGGTGGCCTATGGCGCAAAAAATGGCTGTTGGCGCATGAAGCCAAATATGCATACGGGGTTCAAACCTTATTTTAATTCACTGCTATTAAAAGCAAGCGGTAATAACATTTCAGCGGATGGAAAAATCATGACTTCTCCACCCATCCCACCAAGTATCAGCCGGATTTTCTGTTTTGTCCTGCTTTCAAATTCCGTGAGGGTCTGCCTGCAAATGCCGCAGGGTGAAACCGGATGGTCACTACGGCCTTTCTTATTGTGATAGCTGATGGCAATGGATTCGACCGGTATGCCGGGGTATTGTGAAACCACGGAAGATAACAATACCCTTTCGGCACAAAGCCCCACCGGAAATGAAGCATTCTCCTGGTTGGTCCCTGTAACGGTACTGCCATTCGCCAGCAGGGCAACTGCACCCACCTGAAATTCGGAATAAGGGGCATAGGCATGGGCCGTTTCATTTCGGGCTTGTCTTAACAATCCTGCATCCTGGTCAGATAAGGCTTCAATGGAAGGATAGACCTCATATTCCGTTATGATCTTGTTTTTTTTCATAGAAAGCTGTTAAAGACAAAAATGCCCCGGATTTCCCCGGGGCATTTAAAGTTAAGTTATTTTACGATTTTAAAAAACCGGCTCCATCGGGGTCCATGCCCTTTTTCAAAACTAAACCAGATCATCCAGGCTTTCCCCACCACATGGTCTTCGGGGACAAATCCCCAGTAACGGCTGTCCTGAGATCCCTGCCGGTTATCCCCCATCATCCAGTAATAATCCATTTTGAAGGTATAACTGGATACTTCTTTCCCATTCAGATAAAACTTTCCATCCTTCATTTGAAAATCATTATGCTCATAAACACGGATGGCCCTTTCATAAATCGGGTAGTTTTCAGGGGTGAGTTGCAAAGTCGCATTTTTCTTGGGTATCCACACCGGACCAAACTCCTCCCTTGACCACTTATGAAGAGTATCGTAGGGGAAGGTTGGTTCATTGCCACCACTGTAATCTACCTTGATATCCTTGATCATTCCGGCTTTCATCATTTTCTCTTTTGCTTTTTCCGTCAGGAGTATCCGGTATTGGTTGGGTGGTGATATCAGCTGGTAATCATTCTTGTCATTATCGAGGTTATATTCCTCTTTCATGATATCGGGGTCAAGATATCCGGTATTGTTTAAGGTTACGATATAATTCATCTGGGCATCCGGGGCCAGCGGCTGTTTCACACCATTGATATAGACAAGCCCTTCATGTACCGATAAAGTATCTCCGGCAACTCCCACACAACGTTTGATATAATTATCTGTTTTGTCTACCGGATGGACGGCTATCGGGAAGGTTTCCGGGTCATTAAAGACCGTTTGGGCAAATGCCTTTTCATCCGGAGTTCCGGAAACCAGCCATCTTTTCAGGTCATAATAAGGGCGGGCTGATTGAAAATCGGGATGATTGATGACGGTATCTCCGGCTGGGAAATTAAAGACGACGGCATCTCCCCGCTTAACCGGTGAAGCAAACCAGCGTATATAGGGCAGTTTGATCAGTTCTGAATAGGATTTGAGCCGGGTACCGGGAATATAATTGTGGACAAATGGTATGGATAATGGGGTATTCGGAACCCGGGGGCCATAACTGAGTTTGCTGACAAAAAGAAAATCATTGACCAGTAATGTCTTTTCCATGGACCCGGTAGGAATCGTATAGGCCTCAAAGACAAATAACCTGATCAGGGTGGCGGCCACAATGGCAAATACCGCGGCATCAACCCATTCCCTCCAGGCGGATTTTTTATATTTTTTTACAGCTTCCGGACCGATATACTGCACATCCTGGCGGTATGCCATCCAGGCAAAATACAAACCGGCACTGAATACAGTGGCGGCATGCTGGTAGAATTTGAATTTCCCAAAGACTTTTACAAATTCTATCATGATGCCCAGGGTGATGAACCAACCTACAACCGGGATGAACTGCCAGAAAAACCAATGTGCCGGCCTGCCGGCAATTTTCAACATCACCCAGGTATTATAGAAGGGTACCCAGGCTTTCCAGCCTTCCTCACCTGCTTTCCGGAAAAGCTTTTGCATGCCGATGGCCGGAAGGATTAACAAAACCAGTGCGACAAGAAAAATTACCAGGATCTGCTCTAAGCTCATATGAATTGTTTAAAGTTGACAAATTTATTACAATAATCCTGTTACTGAATATTTAAAAAGAAATACCCGTTTAAACATTTTCCTGATCTTTTATAACTTTAAACCAAAGGATGGAAAAATTCAGCATCAGGGATATTGAAAACTTATGCGGTATCAAGGCCCATACCATCCGTGTATGGGAACAGCGATATGGTATCTCGATCCCAAAACGTAAGTCGGGCAATCACCGGTTTTATAACAGCGAAGACCTGAAAAATTTGTTAAGGATTTCCTTTTTGTACAATAACGGGTATAAGATATCCTCCATTGCCAAACTAGACAGCCGGGAAATCGACCAATTGGTTAATAATACCGTCATCAACCAGGAGAATTTCCCCTCTTTTATCAGCCGGCTCATTGAAGCATCCGTCGATTTTGATGAAAGCAGGTTCCTGAAATTAACAGATAAATTGCTGCGTAAAGTGGGTTTTGAAACTGGGATCAAAGACCTTTTTTATCCTTTTTTGCAAAAAATGGGACTTTTATGGCTGAGTAACCATGTTATTCCTGCCCAGGAACATTTCTCCAGCAACCTCATCAGGCAAAAAATCATTGCGGCAACAGATCGTTTGCCGGTCCCCGATTTTTATCTAAAAAGGGTGCTTATATTCAGTTTCCCGGGTGAATACCATGAAATACCCCTGCTGGTAGCCGGTTATCATTTTAAGAAAAATAAACAATCGGTATCCTTTTTCGGCACCCATGTGTCAAAGGATGCTGTTTCAGAGTATTGCCGGTACCGCCCCGTCGATTATTTTTATACACATGTCATTACCAACATTGCTGCTGAAAAAATCAATAGCTATACTGACTTTATCTGTAACAGGTATCCGACTAAAAAACTGGTAATATCCGGTCCTGCCACCTGCTGTTTAAAAAAACAGTATCCGAACCTGGTGATCCTGCAATCTTATGATGAAATGGTAAAATTTACCCAATCTATTTAGGTATGACATAACTGGTGATATCCTCACGGGTTATCTTTTTGCCGGAGAGGATGATGAGTCTTTCGACCACATTTCTCAGCTCCCTTATATTTCCCGTCCAGTTATAATCCTGGAGGCTTTTCATGGCATCCTCGTCAATACTTTTTTTCGTGATCCCGTATTCCGTACATATTTCCGAAAGAAAATGATCAACCAGTAAAGGAATATCGTCTTTTCGCTCATTCAGTGAAGGGACATGAATGAGGATGACACTTAAACGGTGATAGAGGTCGAGTCGAAAATTTTTCTCTTCCACTTCTTTCAAAAGGTCCTTATTTGTGGCTGCAATCACCCGTACATCTACATTGATTTCCTTATCACCGCCCACCCGGGTGATCTTCCCTTCCTGCAGGGCCCTTAACACTTTTGCCTGCGCACCCGCGCTCATATCCCCGATTTCGTCCAGGAATAGAGTGCCCCCGTTGGCCTGTTCAAATTTCCCGATCCTTTGTTTGATGGCTGAAGTAAAAGATCCTTTTTCATGGCCAAAAAGCTCACTTTCTATCAGTTCGCTGGGGATGGCCGCACAGTTTACTTCCACCAGCGGTGCCCCTGCACGGTTACTTTTTTCATGAATCCAGCGGGCTACCAGCTCTTTTCCTGAGCCGTTTTCGCCGGTTATCAGCACCCTGGCTTCGGTCGGGGCCACTTTTTCGATGGTTTCTTTGATCCTGGCGATAGGAGCAGAATGGCCCACCATGTCCTGCACCTTGCTGACTTTTCGTTTCAGGACCTTGGTTTCCGTAACCAGGCTGCTCTTATCCATCGCATTCCGGATGGTAATCAGCAACCTGTTCAGGTCGGGTGGTTTTGCCAGGTAATCATAAGCTCCTCCCTTAACAGCTTCCACAGCGGTTTCAATATTGCCATGTCCGGAAATCATGATGATGGGCACATCGGGGTTGATTTCACCTGCTTTTTGCAGGAATTCAATGCCGTCAATTTTGGGCATCTTGATATCACAAAGCACCACATCGTATTCTTTTTCCCTGAATTTCTTCAATCCTTCTTCCCCGTCTGCCGCCTCTTCTATTTTGTAGCCTTCAAACGATAAGATTTCGCTGAGTGTTTTCCGGATTGCCTTTTCATCATCAATTATAAGGACATCTGCCATGCTTGATTCTTTGAAAAGTAAAAATAAGGTAAATGCTGATTTATGCAGCAAGATCAGGAGGAAACGGAATCCGGAGGGGATAAAAAAAATAGAGGCTGGATAGAAATCCTGCCTCGTTGTAAAATCCAATATCCTATGAAAAACCGTTGCAAAGATGTGGTTTAAAGATGAAAGCGTATAGTAAAAACGGGTATTTTTTTATTCACAATTCAGCGTTTAACTAATGTGAATAGCCGAAAACAGGGGGCTGTAATTCCCGGTGAAAAAAGAAATAAAAAGTGGACTATTTTTTAAGATACATGACCTCTTTTACCAATTTGACAGTTCTGGGCACATCGGGAAGGGCCGCAGCTACCAGGTTGGGGGCATAATGCAGGGGTGCATCTGCAGCTGTAATACGGCGAATGGGCGCATCCAGGTAATCAAAACCTTCTTTTTGAATACGGTAGGTTATTTCGGAAGACACCGATGCAAATGGCCATTGTTCTTCGACAATGACAAGGCGGTTGGTCTTTTTCACGCTCTCCAGGATGGTCATCCAGTCGAGGGGACGAATTGTTCTCAGATCCACCACCTCGGCACTGATGCCTTCTTTTTCCAGTTCAGCAGCAGCACCCATCGCCACTTTCATCATTTTATTGAAAGAAACAATGGTTACATCCCTTCCCTGTTTCTTCACATCTGCCTTGCCCAGTTCAATATAATATTCCTCTTCAGGCACTTCAATTTTGTCGCCATACATTACTTCGCTTTCCATAAACATAACAGGATCTTCCTCATAGCGGATAGCCTGTTTCAGTAACCCTTTGGCATCATACCCGTTACTGGGGGATACTACCTTAATACCGGGAATATTCGCATAGAGTGCTTCAAAGGCAGTTGAATGCTGGGCGCCCAACTGGCCGGCCGAGCCATTTCCACCCCTGAAAACAATGGGACATGATACCTGTCCGCCACTCATGGCCAGCATCTTACTGGCAGTATTTAAAATTTGATCCAGGGCCAGAACCGCAAAATTCCAGGTCATGAATTCTACAATTGGACGAAGCCCGTTTTGAGCAGCTCCTACCCCAACCGCTGTAAATCCCAGTTCTGAGATGGGGGTATCAATGACCCGCTTGGGACCGAATTCGGCGAGCATGCCCTGGCTGACTTTATATGCACCATTGTATTCGGCTACCTCTTCACCCATCAGGAAAACTCTTTCGTCACGTCTCATTTCCTCACTCATTGCCTCTCTCAGGGCTTCTCGAAATGCGATTTGTCTTGCCATTCAATTGTAGGTTTTAAAGAGGTGCAAAAATATCGTATGACCGGCATTTTAGCAAAACTGTTTAACAATGGATTCAAGCCCTGTTTCGGGCCGAACCCTTTTATCTTTGCAGCATGAAAGATCATTACCCGGTCATTATCATCGGCGGAGGACCCATCGGGCTAGCCTGTGGTATTGCCGCTCAACAAGAAGGTATCGCTTACCTGATCCTGGAAAAAGGGTGCCTGGTTAATTCCATTTATCATTACCCTTCCAATATGACTTTTTTCTCCACTTCCGAAAGACTGGAGATAGGGAACGTACCATTTGTGTCCAATAACCCCAAACCTACCCGTGCAGAAGCACTGGAATATTACCGCAGGGTAACAGAAACCTACAGGATCAATATCCATTTATTTGAAACCGTTACAGCCGTAAAAAAAATTACTGCCCCGGCAGGTCATCAGCAGGCAGGCCGCCATTTCAATATCGAAACCTCCAGGGGAAACTATACCGCCGATGATATTATTATCGCAACGGGATTTTATGATATTCCCTACCTGCTGCAGGTGCCGGGTGAAGAACTACCCAAGGTTACGCATTACTATAAGGATCCGCATTTTTACGCTTTTCAAAAAGTATTGGTGGTGGGGGCGAATAATTCAGCAGTCGATGCGGCCCTTGAAACCTGGCGCAAGGGTGCAGAAGTTACCATGGTTATCCGTGGGGACCAGATTGGCGAAAGGGTGAAATATTGGGTGCGGCCAGATATTGAGAACCGCATCAAAGAAGGCTCCATCAAAGCCTATTTCCACTCTACTGTAAAAGCCATCCGCGAAAAGGATGTTGTGATCCATACCCCGGAAGGAGATCAGACCATTGCCAACGATTGGGTGATTGCCATGACGGGTTACCAGCCCAATCTTGATTTTTTGCGCAACATGCATATCCGGTTATCGGAGGATGCCGTCAAAAAACCCTGGATCGATGAAAATACCTGCGAAACCAATGTTGAGCACATTTACCTGGCTGGAGTAATCTGCGGAGGCATGAATACGCACCGGCTATTTATCGAAAATTCAAGAGAACACGCCCGTAAGATCATACAAACGATCAAAGACCGTTTACGGCCTGCATAAACGCAGAAAGTTTTGTCAAATCCAGCCGGCCATCCGTTCTCACCCCGCTGCAGATATCGACGCCAAAGGGCCTGACCGTCCTGATGGCCTGCTGTACATTGCCTGCATGTAACCCCCCGGCCAGGAATACCGGGATCTTTACGGCAGCAACGATTTCTTTGCTGATCTCCCAGTTATGGACCATTCCCGTACCGCCCAGTGTTTTGATTGCAGCATGGGGGTTTCCGCTATCCAGCAATAAGGCATCGACACTTTCCTGGAGCTGGATGGCTTCTTGGATACTGTTTTCGTCCAGAACATGTATTACCTGGACGATCTTTAGAAAAGGTAATGAGATACGGATATCTTCATAAGTGCCTGTGGCTAACCGGTCCACTATCTGGACGGTATTGGTATCCACGCTTTTTACATGATGAATGATGGCTTCGGATGACTGTTCACTGGTGAGCAGAAAACTTGCTACAGGCGGATGAACGGACCTGGCCAGTTCTGCAATCAGCCAGTCGGGAATCGGACCAGGCCCACTGGGCATTTTACCAACCAGTCCGATGGCGTCGGCTCCCAAGTCGATGGCGATCTTCATTTCGGCAGCAGAACGGATACAGCATATTTTAACCCGGGTTCGCATAAGATTCAATATGTATTGGTCATATCCTCATCCACACAAATGATAAATCCGGCTTTATGTTTATGGTCCTGCTCCAGGTGGGTAATATCCTTTTGGGTTACAACGGTTATGCTTCCAATTTTCAAGGCCGGGTTGATCTGCCGGAGATGCCAAATGATACCTTCTCCATCCTGCGAGTGATAGGAACCGTTATAATGAATGAACAGATCGCCCGGCTTGTGGTATTTCATGATAAAATAAGCCATGGTGGCATCTTTAGCATTCTGTGCCTTTGGCAGGTTTTCACCTCCATGCCCGGGCATCATGGTGAGCATATTCTTATATCCGGGTAGTTCCGCATCATAACGCATGGGTAAGGGTGCCATCCATTTTTTTTCACTGTCGGGCAAACTATCCAGTGTAGAAAATCCATATTTAGCGACCTGTGATGCATAATGCCGGGGAATATTGGTGGCCGTAAAATCAATTCCATGGTCCCGGGCAAAATCAAGCAGGGGCTGATAATCCGTTTTAAAATTCTTCCATAACCTGGCCATGCTGTCCAGTTGATGGGCATTGATCGCTCCCCTTAGATACAAGTTTACGGCCTCCTGATTATCCGATTCGAACATCTCTGCCCCCATTTCAAGTTTTCGCAACGGCTGCAGGTCTTTGGCCAGTTCCAGTTCCAGCCAGTGGGCTATCGCATTATTATGATATTCCCCAAAGAGGATGATATCCGTTTTTTTCAGTATCCCGATCATTTTATGATAGGATACTTTGTGGCCCTCACCGTTATAAAGTATATAAGCCGGCTTTTTTTGAGCCTGGATGAATAAGCACGGTTGAAGAAGGAGGAATAACATGCATACTATTTTCATATCCTGATTTGTACTATGAAATTATGCGTTTGAATCGTCTTTGGATTAATTATACAGGAATTTTCAGTTTTTAGCGAGGTCTTTATACAGGAGCAGATCGGTTTGCTCGTCTTTGCCCAGCAGGAATAGATGCTTTCCAAAAACCTGAAATCCAAAACGGTTGTAGAACCGGATCGCTTTTTCATTTTTTTCCCAAACGCCCAGCCAGATGATCTCTTTTTTCATCTCTTTTGCCAGTAAAATGGATTTACGCATTAGCAACTGGCCGATCCCGGTTCCGATATACTTATTGCTTACGTAAATCCTGGCAATTTCTATCGACTCCCTGCCCGAAAAATGGCTATGCTTCTCCCCTTCCCTTAGCCGGACATACCCACTGGTAATGGCTCCGTTATAAGCCAACAGAAATATATTACCCGGTTCCAGGACCTCTTCCATCAATTGTTCACGGCTGAATTGTTCCCGCATGAACAAATCCATATTCTCTTTCGTATTCAGGTAGCCGAAAGTTTCAAAAAAAGTTTTCCTGCTGATATCAGCGATCAGTTCAGTATCTTCCGGTTTGGCGATTCTTACCCTGATTTCATTCATGATTGCAATCTAAATAAAAATATTTTTAAGGGTTTTCCATTAAAAAACTTTATCTTAAAGGCTCTTTCGCCCCCTATCCCAACAATACCCTTTTTTTTTAACCAATAAAATTAACACACACATGAAAAAGATTTCTCTTTTCTTCATGCTGATTGCTTTTGGTGCAACCAGCTTCAGCCAAAGTGTAGTAAACTCAAGCCGTTATTTCCCCAAAGCAGACAAAGTCCTGGAATTTGAAAAAGGACTGGCCGCCCATATTATGAAATACCATAGTGGCGACTGGAAATGGAGGGTATATGAAATACAAAGCGGACCCGATGCCGGGGGATATCATGTTACAGAGGGGCCAAAAACCTGGGATGAATTTGACAACCGAGGAAACCTTGGTGATGAACATGTCAAGGACTGGAACAAGAATGTAGCTCCATTCCTTACAGATAGATATTCCTCTTCATATGCAGAATTCCGCGATGACCTGAGTTCCGTGGAAGTATCTGATTTTGCTGATAAAATAACCATTACACACGTTTATCCCAAAGTGGCCATGAGCGGAGTACTGGAAAATACCCTGATGAAGTCTAAGGGTGCCTGGAAAGGTTCGCAGTCGGTAGCAGTTTACAGGTCTGTAGCTTCCGGCCCGGCCCAATATGCTTTGGTTTTTCGCCTGAAAAACGGATTAAAGGAAATGAAGGATGGTTATCGCAAACCTTACAAGGAAAGATATGAAGCCGTAAATGGAGCAGATTCATATGAAACCTGGTTGGAGAAAGTAAGTCAAAGTGTTGAAAGTTCCTGGTCTGAAATGCTGTTTTTAAGGGCCGATCTGAGTGCAAAATGATATTTATCTTTTTTATCATCATTTATTACCAAAAAACATTTAATACAATGAAATCGTTAACAATCAAATTTAAACTGGTTTACGCCACGATCTTCATTTTTATTATGTCTTCGTTGGGCATAAATGCAACAGCCCAGGATAAGAGCATCACCACATATCAGTACCGGCATGTTCCGGATGATAAGGTGGCGGAATTTGTGAAACGGGAAACGACCTATTGGAGTAAGGTTGCGGATAAGGCCATAAAAGATAAAAAAATGAATTTCTGGGCCTTACTGGAAAAGGTCGGCGGCTATGATTTACCCAATTCCTCCAATTTTCTTTTTGTCAACACGTTTCCGGATATTGACCAGATCGGTGATGTATTCAATAATGTAGAAGACGTTGCGGGTGTAAAATGGTCAGAAATGGAAACCAGTTCCATGAGTACCACCACCAGCCAGTTTTTCCTTAATAACCGGGACTGGGCGCAGGCTGCCAATGCAAAACCAGGCGAGGACTTTAATTATATTGTGATGAACTATCATAATACGGATTATGCTGATAGTCTGATCAGGTTGGAAAAGAAATACTGGATGCCCTTTATCCAATCCGCCATGGATAAGGGCCAGACCAAGCAATTGGCCTGGGGAAATGCCGTTGTTTTGGCACCCCGGGGCGATAATATCAAGTTCACCACCGTGTCATATGATCTTTTCAAGAACCTCAGGGATGCGTTGATGCCTGATTGGGATGCAAAGACAGTCTTTCCTACAAAAGGATTAACCATGATCAATAAAATATCCCTGAACAGACCCGGCATTGCAGTATACCGGATCGTAAAAGTGGTTTCAGACAATTAATTGCTGATCATATTGTCAGAAAAATACCTCCTGACAGGGAGGTATTTTTTTAAATATTTTCTATGACCATGGCACTGGCGCCCCCTCCTCCATTGCAGATGCCGGCTGCGCCATATTTGGCCTTGTTGGTTTTTAGAACATGGATCAGGGTGACCAGGATCCTGGCCCCGCTGCAACCCAAAGGATGTCCCAATGAAACAGCACCACCGTGCACATTGACCTTTGCCGGATCAAGTTGCATTCGCTTACTGTTTTCAATGCCCACAACAGCAAAGGCTTCATTCAGTTCCCAATAGGCTATGTCCGTCATTTTTAACCCGGCTTTTTGAACGGCTTTGGGTACAGCAAGTGAAGGAGTGGTGGTAAACCATTCCGGCGCCTGTTCCGCATCCGCATACGATAGAATTTTCGCAATGGGTGTGCATCCAATTTCATCAGCTTTTTCCTTACTCATCAATACCATCGCAGCGGCACCATCATTCATGGTACTGGCATTGGCAGCAGTTACCGTACCGTCTTTTTGAAAGGCAGGATTCAAGGAGGGGATCTTTTCAAACTTAACATTATAGGGTTCTTCGTCCTTAGCAAAGATCAAAGGTTCCCCTTTTCTTTGCGGAATGGTAACCGGTATTACTTCCTGGTCAAAGTATCCTTTTTCCCAGGCTGCCTGCGAGCGCTGATAACTTTGTACTGCAAAAGCATCCTGTTCTTCCCTGCTGATGCCACATTCACTGGCGCATAATTCGGCCGCATTTCCCATGGCCTTTCCATCGTAAACATCGGTTAATCCGTCCTTAGCCAAACCGTCAATGAGTGTGGTATTTCCATATTTATTACCCCATCGGACACTGTCCGCGTAAAATGGCACATTGCTCATGCTTTCCATCCCTCCGGCCACAACAATATCAGCATCTCCCAATAAAATACTTTGTACGGCCTGGGCAATGGCTTTCATGCCGCTGGCACAGACCTTGTTCACGGTGGTACAGTTCACCTCATTCGGTAAACCGGCAAATTTTGCAGCCTGCCGGGCGGGTGCCTGTCCCAGGTTGGCCTGCATCACGGAACCCATCAATACATCCTGCACCTGGTCGGGCCGGATACCTGCTTTCTCGATCGCGCCCTTAATGGCAACCGCACCCAGTTGGGTGGCACTTAAATTCTTCAGACTCCCTCCAAAACTTCCGATGGGGGTACGGACGGCAGCTATAACATAGACTTCTTTCATAAAATCAATTATTATACAAAGATAACGATTGTTAGTATTGTGAATTACCACCGGGATTTCGCTATTATGGGTATACGATATCCCCTATCAACGAAAATAGAAAAAGCAGATCATCAGGTATTGATACCCTACCGAATGAGGATAACAGTCCCTTTCATATCCTTTCTGCCAGATTTGAAGTGGATATAATAAACATAAGCGCCGGTGGGTTGCAGCGCACCGTTAACGCGGCCATCCCAATCGACTGTTTCCCCTTCCGTATGGTATACCAGTTGCCCGTAACGATTATAAACGTTGACGGATGCTCCTAACAGGGGATCCAGAAATGGGATCCTCCAGCGGTCGTTTTTCCCATCATTATTGGGGGTGAAGGCGGTAGGAATAAAAATTCCAGCAACCACTTTGATGTTTACCTGGTCCTGGTTTTTACAGCCAAAGGACGATGCTGCAGATAAAGTATATGTGATTGCTGCCGGGGGTGTAGCATATGGTTCAGTAGAATGAATATCACTTAAATAATCGGGCGGGTCCCAGAAAAAAAAGGGGTTTTCACCCGTTACCTGGGCATTGATTTTTACGGAGTCGCCGGTAAAAATAACCCGGTCGGGTCCGGCACTGACAAATGGTTTTGCATGCACATTGATAACCACATTATTGGAAGCAATACGACAGGAAGTGATGGAGACGGAACTTTGTTCTGTTACTGCCAAACGGTACCAATAGGTGCCGGCACCAGTAGCCTGTCGCAGGTAGGTAATTGCATTTGCACCGGGAATGTCCGTCCAGGTCTTTCCGGTATCCACACTGACCTGCCATTGGTAGGCAGGATCGATATAGGCAGACGAAACATCAGAAGTAAACGTATACAGATTGGTATTGCCTTCACAGATATCTACCGTATCCGAATATCCTACAATCGCTGAGGTGATGGTAGGGCCGCAGGGACGAAATGTTATATCATCAAGCGCCAGGTCATTGCCATTTCCCCCGGGCGCATTATTGGTCATCCTCAAAACGATGACCGGGTTGTTGACCGGTGTAGTAAAATAAAAACCATATTGTTTCCATTGTGGCGTATAAGTTTCAGGAATATCGCCCGTTGAAAATTGTTGTAGGATCGATCCGGATGGTGTTTCAATACTAAAAGTGATATTGGGCCGTATGCCGCTACGGTTCAATACATTCATGATCCAGGATGCAAATTCATAAGTAGTATTGGGGCATAAATCCGCCACAGTCGTGACAAAAAAGTCACCGGGTGTATAAGAGGCATTTACCAGCATAAAGGCTCCTCCCCCTGTATGGTCGTTATGAATGGTATGCCAGGAACTTCCAAAACAACCGGAAGTCTGTTTGGTGATCGTATAATATCCGTCGTCGGGACAGGTAGAACTGGTATATGTGTATGCATTGGTAGGCGTATAGCCGGTATTACCGCTTACACCGTTGCCAAAAGTGATATTGACCACGGGGTCGCCCAGGCTTCCATTGCATAATTGACCTGATGTGGCCGATGAAATTCCGAACAAAAACCCAATAAAAATGAAGCGATGAAAATTTCTGGAACGGTATTGGGTTGATCCGGGCACATGCATGATTTTAAGCGTCGACTAAATTATCATTTTTTCAGGCAATCTGCTAATATCCGAGTTAAAATAGCTGTTTATTGTATGGAAGCAAATGACCTTCCCTGCGCTGACCGGAAATTACATTTTAGGTTGTCTTTTGTAGGAATAAAAAGCCCCGGATGATCTTTTTTACAGTAACAATAATATTATTTTATCCGGTATTACCGAATTTTAACCAAAACGGGTTCCGGTTGTTATACCTTAAAATATTAATGAACGTAAACACAAACTGAAAATGTCAAACAACAAGATCGCCCTGGTTACCGGCGGAAGCCGCGGATTAGGAAAAGACATGGCCATCAAGATCGCCCAAAAAGGGATTGATGTGATCATCACCTGGAGAAGCAAAAAAGTGGAAGCCGATGAGGTTGTTTCGGCAATCGAAAAATCGGGAGGCCGGGCCTTTTCCCTTCAATTAGATATGAACAACCTTTCTTCTTTCCAGGATTTTTGCAAGACAGTGCGGGAAGTGCTGGCAGCATGGGATGCCCCGGGTTTCGATTTTCTCATTAATAATGCAGGCATGGGGGCGACTGTGCCATTTGAAAAGGTCACCGAATCACTTTTTGATGAATTCCTGAATGTACATTTCAAAGGGGTTTATTTTCTTACCCAGCAATTACTTCCGCTCATGAATCAGCATGGAGGTATTATCAATATCTCTTCTGGCACTACCCGGTTTGCCAATCCGGGCTATTCGGTGTATGCATCGATGAAGGGAGCCGTAGAAACGCTGACAAAATATTTTGCCAAAGAACTGGGGTCAAAGGGGATCCGGGCAAATATTATTGCTCCGGGACCCATTGAAACAGATTTTAACCATGCGGCCATACGAAGCAACCCTGAATTGAAGAACAGGCTCAGCGCCCTTTCTCCCCTGGGTCGTGTCGGTAATGCAGATGATATCGGTTCGGTGGTGGCATTTCTATGTACCGATGACGCAAAATGGATCAACGGGCAGCGGATTGAAGTAAGCGGTGGTATCAACGTTTGATGATCCTTGATGAACGCCGGTTTTTTCTTTTCCCGGTAACATCCGCTTTTAAAATATATTGGATTATTTATATCCATGAATAATATCTTTATGGTCATCCTTATTGGATGATACCAATACAAAATCAATGATTATGGGAAAAAAAATAACGGGGATCTTTTCCCTGTTTATATGGGGGTTAACATATGGCCAGCAACCCCAGTTATTGCGTCAGCCCGCAGTGAATCCTGACGGTACGCAGCTGGCATTTTCCTACCAGGGAGATATTTGGACGGTTCCGGTAACGGGCGGAAATGCCACCCGGCTCACTATTCATGAGGCTTATGAGTCCAACCCTGTCTATAGTCCGGATGGCCGGCAAATCGCTTTTTCTGCCGATCGTTATGGAAACAATGATGTATTTGTGATCCCATCTACCGGCGGCCTTGCAAAGCGACTCACCTTTCATGCCAGCGGCGACCAGGTAAGCAGTTGGACCGAACCCGATAAAATTGTTTTTTCCACCAACAGGGAGTTCCGTCAGTTGGAAAGACCCAACGAGGTTTATGCCATATCCCCTACGGGCGGTACAGAATCAAGGGTGTTGGACGCAATGGGTTTTGACCCGGTTTACTCTCCCAATGGCCGGTTCATGGCTTTTGTAAGGGGGGATATCAACCCGGTGGCCCGGCTCGCTTATGATGGCAGTGCAAACCGGGACCTATGGTTGTTTGATACGCAGAAGAAATCCTATACAAAGTTGCCCGGTTTCAAAACAAATGATATTTCCCCCCAGTGGGCGGGTAACGGGCTTTTGTATTTTCTGAGCAGCATTGACGGCGCCTATAATTTATACCGTTTGCCGATCGATGAGAACGGGAAAGCGGGAACACCCCAAAAACTAACAAATTTTAAAGATGAATCCATCCGGGCCTATGGTTTATCGTATAATGGTAAAATGATCGTATTGGAGAAGGACATGAACCTGTATGCCATGAATACCGAGAGCGGTGCGATCAAAAAGATCAATATCAATACAGCTTCGGATGAGCGATGGGATCCGGAGGAAACAAAAAGTTTCACCTCCGGTGCGGAAGATTATGCACTTTCCCCCAATGGGAAAAAGATCGCTTTTAGTATCAGGGGGGAGATATTTGTCAGGGAGTCCGATAAGGATAAACCGCGTTGTGTAAATATTTCGAATCACCCTTACCGGGATATCGAACCTGCCTGGCTGAATGATTCCACCCTTTTGTTTACCAGCGACAGGATGGACGGTAATTTTGATCTTTACCTGGTTCGATCAGCTGACACTGCTGAACATGATATTTTCAAAACTCTGAAACTGGAAACAGTAAGGCTTACCCGCACACCTGGAGATGAAAATTCTTTGAGCATCTCCAATGATGGAAAGAAAATTGCCTATGTACGGGGTCGTGGAACCTTTGTGGTGGCCAATATATCAGAGACGGGCAAGCTCTCAGGCGAAAAAATCCTGAATGACAGCTGGGCCTCCCCTTCCGGAATTTCCTGGAGTCCTGATGATCAATGGCTGGCTTATTCCATAGAAGACCTTTACTTTAATGAAGAAGTCTTTATCCGCCGTGCAGACAATACAGGCATTCCGGTCAATGTGTCGATGCATCCCCGCCAGGACAGAAATCCGGTTTGGAGTAAAGACGGGTCAAAATTGGGTTTTATTTCTGACCGTAGTGTGGGGAGGAGCAATGATATCTGGTTTGTATGGCTTAGAAAAGAAGATTGGGAAAAAGATCCCCAGGATTGGTTATATGCTGATGATCAGGTGGCCGATCCAAAATCAAATGGCAAGAAAACAGTACAACCCCTGGTGATCGATACCGATAAGCTCTTTGAAAGAATTGTGCAGGTCACCAGTTTTCCGGGTGATGAAGCCAACCTGGCCATTTCAAACGATGGTGAAACCTTTTATTATACAACCCCCAACAGCAGTGCCCTGGGTAGAGACCTTTACAGTATTAAGTGGGATGGCAAAAACCTCAGGGAACTCACGAAAGGTGGCAGCAACCCTTCCGGGGTAGCCATGGACCGGGAAGGAAAATATCTCTATTATACAAGGTCAGGTTCCTTTTCAAGACTGGATGCAAAATCTGGTGTTACGGAATCCCTGCCCTACCAGGCAAAATTGCATATCGATTTTATTACAGAAAGGACCCAGGTATTTGAGGAAGCCTGGCGTACCCTCCGCGATGGTTTTTACGATCCTCATTTTCACGGCCAGGATTGGGGGCATTTGCATGATAAGTATAAGGACCGTTGTATATATGCCAGTACCTCCGAAGATTTCAGGGATATGTTCAACCTGATGTTGGGGGAACTCAATTCCAGTCACCAGGGGTTTATAGCGGCCAGCAGGGTCAGTACCCAGAAAGTGACCACCGGGTATATCGGTGCGGAACTGTTTCCGGAAAAGAATGGAATGCGCGTCAACCGGGTGATCCCGGGTACACCGGCCGATAAGGAATTCAGTAAGTTGTATGCAGGGGAAATCATAACGAATGTCAACGAAAACAAAGTATCCGGTAGCAATAATTTTTATGAATACCTGGAGGGTAAAGTGAATGAAAAAGTGGTATTGAAAGTAATCGGGAAAGATGGCAGGGAAAGAGAGGTGGTTCTTCGTTTATCGGGGAGTATCAATAACGAAATATACCAGGAATGGGTTGATGACAGAAAGAAGATGGTGGAGCAATGGTCTGGTGGAAAATTAGGATATATCCATATCCAGGCGATGAATTTTCCCAGTTTTGAAGTGGTGGAAAGGGAATTTGCGGCAGCCGGGTATGGAAAGGATGGCCTTGTTATCGATGTGCGGTACAATGGTGGCGGTTCTACTACCGATTACCTGATGACTGTTTTAAACTATAAACAGCATGCCTATACGATTCCCAGGGGGGCCTCGGATAATCCTGAAAAGGACAAAAAGAAATTCCGGGAATATTACCCGCTCGGGGAAAGGCTGGTTTATTCGGCCTGGACAAAACCTTCGATTGCCCTTTGCAATGAAGGAAGTTATTCAAATGCGGAAATATTTTCACACGCCTACAAAACCCTGGGTATCGGAAAACTGGTGGGCGTCCCCACGAACGGATCTGTGATCTCTACAGGCGGCAAATTACTGATGGATGGTTCATTTGTACGCTTACCTTTTCGGGGTTGGTTTACAAAAGCAACCGATAAGAACCAGGAACTGGGACCTGCCATACCCGATATTATCGTGGAAAACCAACCCAATTGGCTGGCAGCCGGAACCGACGACCAGTTGAAAGCTGCAGTAGATGAATTAATGAAAGAAATGAAAAATAAATAAAAGATATATTTGTCGTATGCAACAATTTTGGATAGCCTTTATCTCAATAATGACCCTTTGGCCGGCCGCAGGCAAAGCCACTCCGGTTAAAGAACAACACGAGTTCTACAGGATCAGTGTGTATCATTTTGTGAACAGCAGTCAGGAACAGGTACTGGATCAATACTTTGAGAAAGCATTCTTACCCTTTCTGCATAAAAATAAATTTGACAGGGTTGGTGTCTTTAAACCATTGGCCAATGATACGGCTGCCGATAAAAAGATCTATCTTTTCCTGCAGGCCACAACACTGGAAAAACTTGTTTCCATCGATGGCCTCCTTGCTGCAGACGGTGTTTACCAGGAAGCTGCAAAAGATTTTGCAAAAGCATCCTTTGATAATGCCCCTTTTACAAGGATTGAAACGATCCTGTTAAGGTCATTCCGGTTGACTCCGAAAATGGCACTACCCGTTCTCTCCACTCCAAAGTCGGACCACATCTATGAACTGCGTAGTTATGAAAGCCCGACCGAAAGCCTCTATACCAGTAAAGTGAAGATGTTTAATGAAGGCGGGGAAATAGCAATTTTCAAACGGTTAAAATTTAATGCTGTTTTCTATGCTGATGTCCTCAGTGGCAGCCATATGCCTAACCTGATGTATATGACCAGCTTTGATGACCTCGAAGCCCGGAACAGCCATTGGAAGTCTTTCAGCAGTGACTCGGATTGGAAAAATCTTTCATCTCTTCCCGAGTACCAGCATAATGTTTCACATGCCGATGTGATCCTCATGCGTGCTGCCGATTATTCTGATTTTTAATCTAATGTATACTAAAGGCGGCCTGGTTGCTGTGCACGGAAGACTGTTTATCAACACTGATAATGCGGTAACCGGAGTAAATACAGATCAGACCTACAAGTTCTGTTACATACAGTACTTCAACATATCCAAACTTTGTAAATGAACCCCCGATACCCGGTAACAGGCCTCCCAGGGCGATCAGGAGGTTGCCCAGGAACCTGCTGCGGTATGCTTTGTTTTTGGCATATTTGATGGCCGAAAAAACAGCCCCGCCAACAAGAAACAGGAAAGCGTATATATTGATGAAAGGGGTGATGTACCGGATGAAATGCCACTCAATGATCTTTCCAGACATCCTGTTATTTTCTATTAATTCCGGGTGGAGGGGTGTCAGGATCACGAGGACTGTTGAAACCACGATGACAGTTACCAACAAAGCGGCCAGTAAATGGGCAACCCTTCTTTTTAGCAGCAGGTAAACAGTGCCCTGGGCAAGTGGAGCACCCCCCAGGAGTGCCCCTAAAACATACCAGGCCCTGAAATTGGCGGTACTGAAACCGGCAAGGGTATTGATACTTTCTGTAATGGTGCCGGCCCCATAAAAAAACACACCCAGCATCCACCAGAAAATATAAAGTGCTTCTTTCTTTTGCTGCCAATGCCGGTAAAGAACGACCAAAAAGTAAGCGGCAAAACAGGTGGTGATGATGGGTAAATAATTAATCCAGTACATATGCTTTTCTTTGAAGGGGCAAATATCCGTTGACATTGAATGAGTAATATCATGGAACTGTAAAAAGCCCCTTTCCGGGAAGTCCTCAAAAAATGGCTGAATTTGTTTGAAATGAGGTCCATAAAAAATAAATAAACTTTTGGGCTTGTTCTGTACATTTACAAAAAATAAGGAACATGAAACTCTTTGTTGCGGGCCTGCCCTATGACCTGGATGATGCGGAACTGGAGGAATTTTTCGAAAAATTCGGTAAAGTCAATTCTGCAAAAGTCTCCATTGACAGGGAAACCGGTAAAAGCCGGGGTTTTGGGTTTGTTGAAATGCCCAATGATGAAGAAGCCCGTGAAGCTATTGAGGGATTAAATGATATTGCACTCGGACGGAATAAGACCCTGGTGGTAAAACAGGCAGAGGAAAAGCCCGGTGGTGGTTCTGGTGGATACCGGGGTGGTGGCAACCGGGGGGGCGGCGGCTTTAATAAAGGTGGTGGCTATAACAGGGACCGCAACCGGTATTGATCAAAGTTTTTGTTACAGTTGTTTGTAAAATAGGAAGTCCACAAGAAAGAATCTTAGTGAAATCTTTTTGCTGCTTCTGCTTTCTCTTTGTAGTCATCATAAAGGATCAAAACCCTTATATTCTTCTCGTCTAATTTACGGGCAGCTTCCATATACTCATATGCATCAGCATATTTTTCCAATTTATAAAAAGCAATGGCCCTGGCTGCAAGAATGTCGGCCCTGAGTTTTATGTTTTCTGGATACATCCGGAGGGCGAAATCTGTTTGTTGGAGGGCATCTGTATAATCTGACTTATCAAAAGCAACTTCTGCTTTGAATAAGTAGGCTTCCGGGAACACGGGTTTCAGGTATAAAGCATCTTCAACATAAGCATCGGTTTCTGCAGGATTATTGTCGTAGTAATAAACCTTTGCCATATTCAGCCTTAACAGACCGATATAGGGTTCCATACTGATGGCTTTGTTACAATAAAAATAAGCACTATCCATACTTTTCATTTGCATATAGACCAGACCTTTCTCACTGAGTGCTTCTGCGTAATCCGGAAAATTTTCCAGTGACCGGTTGATGAGGATCATTTTTCCTTTCAGGTCGCCGGCCGACATATTCCTGGCATCTGTTAAGTTCCGAAGGGCAAAATCCTTTAAATCCGCTTCGTTGAAACGGAGCGTGGCCAGCGTGATATTTCCCGCAGCTTTATCCCAACCCCTCTTTACCGCTTCATATCGGTCTTTTTTTATGGGATGTGAAGGCGGTCCTTCGGTTTCATTTAAGAAACTGAATATACCCTGGGCCTCTTTAAGACCCGCGCCCATTTTTTGCATGATAAAACCCGCAAATTCGTCAGCTTCCAGTTCTTTATGGGGGCGGCTACCAATCCCATCCAGCGAATGTCCATTCAGATGATGACCGATTTCATGCGCTACTACGCCAAAGACAAACCATTTGTTATTAGTTTTTTTCTGATAAGACTCCAGGAAATCCCTGTCAAACTGAATAAACCTGTCCTGTCCAATATCATTGGAGAAACAGATCGCAGAACAATTATTGTAATTTTTCAGGGCTTTTAAAAAATACCGGTTTTGTAAACCTATCTTTTCTGTAATGGTGTTGATCATCCCCCGCATCCATCTTTCTGCATCCTGATCAGATACGCCTTCAGCAGGAGGTGGATTATATTGGGTACTATGATCAAAGAAATTACAGGAAAAACTGGCTGACCTTGCTGGCATTTTTTTGTCGAAATGCAGGGACTGGGATATCATCATTTGGGGAACCAGTCCGAAAACGATAATCATTACTGTTTTGATATGGCCCATGATACTTTCTTTAGAGCGATGAATGTACTCCAATTGGGAACGGATAATAATACCCGGCACAGGGTATTTATTTACCCGGTTAAATAATATTATTGGGTTAACCTGCACCCTCCCCTGCGGATAATAGTTAAACACATTTTTTTCACATAAAAAAATAGGAAATATACTATAAGTTCTGGCATGACTGTTCATTTCGCTACTTTTAACGCGATTAAACTTTCTGGAATATGCGTATCAATACCATGAAAAGGATTTCGGTCCTGCTCTGTGTTTTTTTTCTGTGGGTGCACCAGGGATCTGCACAATCAAACCTCAAACTAAAATACAGGAATTCAAATGTTTTTGCCGGTATAGAAGTCGGGTCAAAAGGCGTAAAATTCAGCCTGATTGAAATCGGGAAAAATGCAAAAACAAGTGGTGCATTTAACCCGTTGAAAGACTCTACCGTTAATACTGATTTTATTTCTTTCACCCAACCCACATTTGATGCTACACTGGATGCCATCACGGGTTTGTACCAGACCGCCAGGAACGTTTATGATATCCCCTCCAAAAGAGTCTTTACCGTGATCAGCAGCGGTGTAAAAGTGCAGGCAGAAAAGGAAAATAAGAATGACTGGGTCAGCAGTTTTATAGATTCCTTCAGGATTCGTATCGATGACAGCCGGCGGGATGTACCGGTGATCGATGTAACCGGTGAGGCCAGGCTATCCCACCTCGGTATTGTTCCGGATAGCAGGCGGTTCACCACATTCCTGATTGACATCGGTAGTGGAAATACAAAGGGTGGTTATTTCCCTTATGGCAATACGGACGATTTTAAATTATATGAACTCACCTGGGGTACCAAAAGCACCGCAAATGCCGCTGAAAAAGCCAGTGGTGATGATAACTCTCTGGATAATTTCAGGAAGCAACTGAACAGGGTGCTGGCCGGTGTGGAAAACAACGAGATCATCTATTCCATCAATGCCAGCGGTGCCTATCCGCTCAGTGATAACGTGGCCTTCAGTGGTGGGATTTCCTGGGCACTGGCGACCCTGATGCATCCGGAAAAAATCGATGAAACCGTGGTATCGGTAACATTTGATGAAGTGGTAAAATTTAGTGACCGGCTATATCGTCAGTATAAAACAGTTTCAGATTCCGCACTGGTCAGTAATATTAAAGACCCCTTGCTCGATAAGGCTGTTATTGCAAAAAATGTGAAAACGGTCAACAAGGTTTTTGACCAGCGTTCCATGTTGGCGGGTACGGGCCTTTTATTAAAGATCATGCGACAGTTTTCTTCCATTTATGAGAGCAAACAATTTTTCCTGGTCAAGAACGGACAGGTGGGTTGGATTTCTGCCTATGTGGATGAAACCATCAACACCGACTAACCTGGCAACATAAAAACGCCGGGATATCATCCGATATCCCGGCGCTTCAATCTCTTTTTACTTATTTCTTTGCAAATAAAAATGCCATCCCCAGCCTGAACATATTCATTCTGATATCTGAATTCTGATACAGTTTCGTCAGGAATAAAGTATAGCTCAGGAAAAAAAACATTCCTCCTGAATTCATAATACCAACAGTTAAACCGATTCCCGCAGCAAATCTTTTCCAGTAATCTCCACCAAATTGGATATCTGATTTGTCGGTTTGCCCGTTTTCTTTATAGATCTGTTTTCCCAATAACGCTAAACCCAGAACAGGGCCTCCGCCCAGCAATAATTTTACTTTTTGCAGTTCGATGGCATACAGGATGGAAGAAAAAAGCATGGCATATCCCAGTCTGTAGGTATTGGTATAATTATAGCTGCCGGAATTATATTTTTCTCCAGCTGCCCTAAGGGCAAATACGATCTCTGTAATGATGTATACAGTGCTGAAGGTATACAGGGCGTACAATCCCAATGCAAAGCCGATGCCTGGATTGGACTTATAAGCGCTCCCCAATCCTGTAAAATGGTTCATCAGGAAATTGACAATGATGCCAATCCTGATGGCATCCATCGCGGGGTCACCCTCCTTTTTCTTCATGGATTTTAATTCATCTGCAAATACATGCGGGTTGGCCATAAAACGCCTCGCTTCGTCATAGGTCATATTATCAGCAATTGGAATCAACTCTGGCATGTCCTGTTCAAGAGCAGTTGTCCTGAGAGTATTGACAAACTGTTCATATTCGGTATGGTCCAGTGGTGGTAAGGGCGTGTATTGCCCGTATGAAAATGAACACACAGACAAACAGATACTTAAAGCAATCAGTCTTGACTTCATATGCGATATTTTAATGGTGAGGAAATCGATTCCACTTCTCGCACAGAGGATCTTAAAGGCAGGATTGAAGGGTATCAGATTGGGTGATGAGGCTAAAAAGTTATTTTAAATATAAAAAATTATCTGTACCCGTCAAAATCATTGGTAATAGACCGAACAGGAACTGGCATTAACCCTGATCGTTGATTGGCTTTTATGTTTGGAACCTGTGAAATTATTATTGCTGATTTTTGCATGCCATTTTCCACTGGGCAATGGCAGGGCAATAGGTTCTGTTCCTCCATTATACACGACAAATATTTTTTTCCAGGTATCGCCTGCTGCCGCACCATTAAGGGTAAAAGCGATAACGCCGGGAGGAACCTGTTCTTCAAAATGAAGGTTTTCACGAATTTCATCCGAATGCATCATCCTGAACGCAGGATGCGCTTTACGCATCCTGATCAGACCTTTCACATATTTAAAAATATCCAGGTTTTTTGACTTGAGGCTCCAGTCGATGGCGTTAATACTGTCGGGGGCATCAAAGGAATTTTCGACGCCTTTTTTAGTGCGTAAAAATTCAGTACCTGCATGTAAAAATGAAATACCCTGTGCTGTTAAGATGATTGATAAGGCCAGCTTATGCATTTCTTTTCGCTGGGCCGTGCTGGCTTCAGGAGCCGAAATTTTCAATTTATCCCATAATACGTGGTTATCATGGCATTCACAATAGGTAATGGTTTGATAAGGTTCTTTTGCATAAGGGGATTTTGAATAGTTCACTTTTGTATAATCAACCTGGGGATGCCGGCAGGAGGCCACGATGCCGAATTTGACACTTTCTTCCATTCCCGGTTTACCACTTACAAATCCTTTGTCCTCATGTTCAAAAACACTTCCCTTGATACCATCCCGGATATCATCACTGAAAACGGCGATACGGTCCAGTTTGGAAACATTGGCCTTTAAGGCCCGGAGTGAATCCGGTAATGGAGAAGCCCCGGCTGTCCACCCTTCACCATATATCAAAATATCTGGCCGGATAGCATGCAATTCTTCTGATATCAGGTTCATGGTTTCAATATCATGTACCCCCATCAGGTCAAATCGAAAACCGTCGACATGGTATTCTTTCACCCAGTATAACACCGATTCCAGCATGAACTTCCTGACCATATACCGCTCACTGGCAATTTCATTGCCACAGGCTGTGGCATTGGAAAACCCTCCTTTCTTATCCTGCCGGTAATAATAACCCGGAACAAGTTGGTTGAAATAGGATTTTTCAGTTAGCATCGTATGATTATAGACAACATCCATCACGATTCTTAGTCCGTTTTTATGAAAGGTTTGGATCATCTTTTTGAATTCCCGGATCCTTACTGCACCATCCTGTGGGTTCGAGGAATAGGAACCTTCCGGTGTATTATAATTCAGGGGGTCGTATCCCCAGTTATATTGAGGTTGATCGGGTTTTGATTCATCCACCGAGTAAAAATCATAAGCAGGCAAAATATGAATATGCGTAACGCCGAGTTCCTTTAAGTGGTCGAGCCCTGTTTTCAAACCTGTTTTATACCTGCTGCCTTTTTCTGCCAGCCCCAGGAATTTTCCCTTGTGTGTGATGCCAGAACTATTGCTGATACTGGCATCCCTTATATGTAACTCGTAAATGATCGCGTCGGTCGGGTGTAAAAATGCGGGACTGATATCTTTGTCCCATCCCGTAGGATCAGTCAGAGTAAGGTCGGTTACCATGGCCCTTTTTCCATTCATGCCCACCGATCTGGCATAAGGGTCCGGTACTTCATCCATCCATTTTTTTTGAATCCTGACCCTGAAAACATAAAATTTCCCTTGCTGGTCACCTGCTATCCTGCTGATCCAGGTTCCTCCTTCACTTTTCTCCATATCGATGATGGAAATCGGTTCACCACCGTTTCCTTCCCTGTATAAGAGCAGTTGCGCAGCTTCCGCTTCCGGCGACCAGATCCTGAATTGCGAAGATGCTTTTGAATACACCAAACCCAGGTCATTGCCGGAATAGATGGGATAGTTGGTAAAGGCTGAGGACTGGGATTTACTGAATTTCATAGATGACATGATCAGTAGGAAAAGAATTGTTTTTTTCATGCTGTTAAAAGCTGGTGTTAAAAATCATGTTGAAATTAATCATTCAGAATGATTGTGAGGAAAATATGACAAAAATATTCGGTTAGAAAATAACAATACTGTAAATTGACCATCAATAATTTATACTTGTCATATGGGTGATCTCCAGATAAAGAAAAAATCGTTGAAATATGATGCAGTGATTGTGGGTTCGGGAGCAGGGGGCGGAATGGCGGCATACATGCTGGCCAATGCGGGTTTGAAAGTCTGTTTGCTGGAAGCAGGACATATGTATGACCCACAGAAAAATGTTACACAGTTAAAAAACCCATGGGATTCCCCACGACGCGGTGCTTCCACCAAGTACCGGCCTTTTGGAGATTTCGATGCCTGTTATGGGGGCTGGCAGCTGGATGGAGAACCCTATACAAAGAAAGAGGGAACCCAGTGGGACTGGTGGCGTGCCAGGATGATCGGGGGAAGGACCAACCATTGGGGAAGAATATCCCTCCGTTTTGGCCCCCGGGATTTTAAAAGAAGAAGTATTGATGGTCTGGGCGAAGACTGGCCCATCAATTATGATGATATAAAACCATTTTACGATCGCATCGATAAGATGATCGGCGTATTTGGCACCAACGAAGGGCTCGAGAATGATCCCGACGGTCATTTTCTCCCCCCGCCAAAACCTCGTTTACATGAACTTCTTATCAAACAAGCCGCCCAGAAAGTGGGGGTAACGGTGATCCCTTCCCGCTTGTCGATCCTGACAAAAAAGATCAATGAAGACAGGGGCGAATGTTTTTTCTGTGGACAGTGCGGACGTAACTGTAGTCTGGCCAAAGCGGATTTCTCATCCTCCAATGTGCTGGTATACCCGGCATTGAAAACCGGTAATGTCGATGTGGTAGCGGAAGCAATGGTTCGTGAAGTATTGACCGATAAAGAAGGCCTCGCCACCGGGGTCTCTTACATCAATAAGCAGGACATGCAGGAGTACCAGGTCAATGCGCGTACCGTTATCCTTGCTGCCAGTACCTGTGAATCGGCAAGAATACTACTGAATTCGAAATCCTCCCGACATCCCAACGGACTGGCCAATTCCAGCAATGTGGTAGGTAAATACCTGCACGATTCAACTGGTGCTGCCATGGGGGGCGTATTACCAAAATTATTTGGAAGGAAAAGGTATAATGAAGATGGTGTTGGGGGCATGCATGTGTATTCTCCCTGGTGGGTGGATAATAAAAAACTGGATTTCCCCAGGGGATACCATATTGAATACTGGGGTGGAATGGGACAGCCGGCCTATGGATTTGGCTGGGATATTCAGGGCATGAACGGGAAGCACCCCGTTAATGGCGTACAAAAGGAAGCGGGTGGTTATGGTAAGTCACTAAAAGAGGATTACCGCTATTTCTATGGTGCGGGTGTTGGGATGGCTGGCCGTGGAGAGGCCATTCCCAGGGAGGACAATTACTGTGAAATTGATCCCAACGTAGTGGATAAATATGGCATACCCGTATTACGTTTTCATGTGAAATGGAGTGATTATGAGATCAAGCAGGCCAGGCACATGAAGGAAACATTCAGGGAGATCATGGATGCGATGGGCGCCGTGGTCACCTGGGGTGACAATGACGGACCTGAAAACAACTGGGGCATTTCAAAGCCGGGTGAGATTATCCATGAGGCAGGAACGGTTAGGATGGGCAGTAACCCGAAAACATCGGCTTTGAACAAGTGGAACCAGGCGCATGATTGTAAGAACCTTTTTGTTGTGGATGGTGCGGCTTTCACTTCCCAGGCCGATAAGAATATTACCTGGACCATACTGGCCTTAAGCATGCGGGCAAGTGAATATATCATTGATGAAATGAAAAAAAATAATCTTTAAGTGCTCAGGAAAAGAAAGACTTCCTGTACAAAAGATCAGTAGAATGGTTGGCATTACAAACAAGTATTAAAATTTTATCTGAACAATGGATAGAAGAAAATCCCTGAAATTGCTGGCAACGGGTGCCATCGCCGTACCGGCTGTACTGGCAGGATGTAATAATGATGAAAAGAAGCAAGCAGAGCATCCCCCCGAAATCAGTTTTAATCTTGATCGGGCACCTGAAGAACTGGAGCGTGACCGGAAACTGATGGAAACCACTTTCTTTACTGAACATGAAATGGCTACAATTGCTTTGTTGTCGGATATCATCATACCCAAAGATGATATCAGCGGAAGTGCCACCGATGCCGGGGTTCCCGATTTTATTGAATTTATCGTAAAGGATATGCCGCAATATCAGGACCCTATGCGGGGAGGATTACGCTGGCTCGATGTATATTGCATGAACCATTTTGAACATCCTTTTAAGGATTGTACAGCCACACAGCAAATGGAAATCGTCGATGCTATTGCATATCCCGAAAAGGCAAAACCCGAATTCTCACAGGGTGTTTCATTTTTTACCCTGGTACGTAACCTGACTGCGACCGGATTTTACACCTCAAGGATCGGTGTGGCCGATATTGGTTACGCAGGTAATTCCCCCACGAAGTGGAATGGAGTGCCTGATGAAGTGCTGAAACAATACAATATTGCCTATACAGAAAAGGAATTGAAAGAAGGCGCCAGTTATCAATAATTCACCTCTAAAATTGTACAATGAAAAACAATTCGCGCAGGAAATTTATCCGTAATTCATCTATGGCTGCTGCAGGTTTTATGATCGTACCCCGGCATGTTTTGGGAAAAGGGTTTGTGGCGCCGAGTGACAAGTTAAATATTGCCGGTATTGGCGTAGGAGGCAAAGGGAAAAGCGATCTTGCTGAATTTGCCAAAAGCCCTAATGTCAATATCGTTGCACTTTGTGATGTGGATGACCGTGAGGCGGCAACATCCAGGAAGAATTTTGAAAAAGCCACTTATTACAAAGATTTCCGTGAAATGCTGGCCAAAGAGCATAAAAATATTGATGCTGTATCTGTATCAACACCCGATAACATCCATGCTGTAGCCACGATGGCGGCTATGCAACTGGGTAAGCACGTCTATACACAAAAACCCCTTACACATGATATCTATGAAGCGCGTATGCTCACAGAGGCAGCCAAAAAATACAAGGTGGTTACACAAATGGGTAATCAGGGTGGCTCCGGTGATGGCGTAAGAAGGGCGAAAGAGATTTTTGATGCTGGTTTGATCGGGGATGTACACACGGCGCATGCCTGGACCAACAGACCGGTATGGCCACAGGGTATCCCCACGCCCACGGGAAAATTCGAGGTGCCCAAAGAACTCGACTGGGATCTCTGGCAGGGCCCGGCCAAAGCCATTGATTATAACCCGGCCTACCTGCCATTCAACTGGCGGGGTTGGTGGGCCTACGGTACCGGTGCTTTGGGAGACATGGCCTGTCATATCATGGATCCCATCTACAGGATATTGCCCATACTCTATCCGGATTCTGTTGAATGCAGTGTAGCCACTATTTGGAGGGAAATGTGGAATGATACGCAAAACATCGATGCCTGTCCCCCATCTTCCATTATTTACCTGAATTATCCAAGAACGGATGGCAAGGGAAATATCAAGGTATCCTGGCATGATGGCGGATTGTTACCGCAGCGCCCGGATGAATTATTGCCGGATGAAGCTTTTGGTAACTGGGATGGAGGGGTGCTTTTTGTAGGCACCAAGGGAAAACTTCTGATGGATTGTTATGGTGCCAGGCCCCGGTTATTGCCCACCAGGCTGATGCAGGAAGAAAAACTTCCGCCGGAAACAATCAAACGGGTCACTGAAGGACATTACCTGCAATGGGTGAATGCGTGTATGTCCGGATATGGTAATGCAAAAACGAGTTCCCCATTTGAATACGCAGGACCCTTTACCGAAAGTATTTTGATCGGTAACCTGGCAATCAGGAGTTGGATGATAAGGAATCCTGACGGTAAGGGCTGGAGTGATAAATACCTCGGCAGGAAGAAATTATTATGGGATGCCCAAAACATGAAGATCACCAATTTTGATGAAGCCAACCAGTTTGTGAAAAGAGATTACCGGGAAGGATGGAGCCTCGGACATTAACTGGAATAGGAATTCACTTTTTACAGGACTAATTATGAAAAGAACCGCCGGCAAAGGCGGTTCTTTTTTTATTTAAACCGGATATTCAGCGAAATATTGTTAGCGTTCAGCCCGGTGGTCTGATGATAATGCCCATACCTGATCTCCAGCAAGCTGAAATTCTTTACCCCAAATACACCTTTGGGCGGAGCGACCCGGAAATTGATTCCGGCAAATTGGGAATGAAAGGCCGAGTAGTCATAATTGCTGGTAAAATATACATCATTCAGGTCGTGCGCATAGATCGGCGCAAAATATTTGGCTGCAGTCTGCACATAATACCGGTAAAAAGGGCTCACGGAAACAAATGGGGTGATCTTTACCGGTACTTCCAGGCTGGCGGTATGGGCGGTTACACCCCAGTTGTCTGTATAATAGCGGTAATAACTTCTCAGGATCACCTTATCGCCGGCAAAATAGTTGAGCCGTATGCCAAGGGGAAGTTTGAAACGGGAGGCGGGCAGTTTCTCCACTTTTTCTGTCGTGATATTCTTGAAATAGACACGGTGGAAAGGAAGCCCAAGGTAGCCTTGCTGTGCTACCGCATCAGCAATAACGGAGACCTGAAACCGCTTATTAACCACCTGTGATAATGAAAACGAAGTAGCAAAAGTATTTCTCGGGCTGGATGGGATTTTGTTCGCATCCCCTGCCCTGCTGGCACTGCTTACCACGACGGGTTCCGGACGCAGTTCGCTGGGTTGAACCATCTTCACCTGGTCAAGAAAAATATTTCCTTTGGCCGTGAATTCCCGGTTATTATCCTTTGAATGTTTGGCAAACAGGATATTTGCACCATAAGAGTGATAGGTATATTCATTAGAATAGGATGCGCCTACTCCGAAAGTTGTCCTTTTCGCTTCATTTTCTACCTGCCAGTTGACCGAAGGATAAATCCGGGTTCCGCCAGTTTTGGATGCGCCCGTTTTGGAAACATAGGCAGATGAAGCTGCCGTATGGTGATCGATGCCCAGCTCAACATGAAAAGTATGCTTACGGTCAAAAATATCCCATTTGACAAATTTGAGATTAATGATATTGGATATGTCCGTTAATTTTTGCGTTCCAATACCTCCGGTTACCGGGGAGTGGTTGCCATTCTGGGAGTAATAACTCGTCACCAGGTTTGTTTCTTCCAGTTTCAGGTCAAGACTTTTGTAGGCCTCCGGATCGGTGGAAGACGGACTTTGTGAAAAGGCATGCACCAGGAGTATACACATGCCGATCACGGTTAAACAGATTTTACGCATAAGGGGGGAGATGTGGGTTTTAAAATGGATAACAACAGATCAATTACAACCGCAACCGCCTCCCACTTTACCGCCATTGGCACCGGAGGCGCCTTCCCGGTAAGTCAGGAAACTCATTTCCCCTTTTTCAACTTTCCGGGCGGCCAGTTCCATTTCTGCGTCATTGATCCGGTTCTTCTGGTATTCTTTTACCGATGTGCAGCTGGTTGTGGCCAGGGCTGCCGTCATTCCAAATAATAAAATGCTGAAAGGAATTTTGTTTTGCATATGTGTAGTTTATGATAAATGAATGTTATCCGATTTGTAAAGATGATTGTCGTCATCAATAATGATACATTCCACCTGTTTCAGCTGGTTCACAAGGTGGAGGGCTGGCCCTATTCCCAGAATGGTTACCGGAGTGGCCAGGGCATCACAGACTTCTGCGTTTGGGGCTATGACCGTTACGCTCTTGATGCCGGTAACGGGTAATCCTGTACGGGGATTAATGGTATGCGAATATTTTTTACCGTCGATCATCACGAATTTTTCATAGTTACCGGAAGTAGCCACGGCCATATCAGAAAGGGTGAGATAGGAAAAGGGATATTCGGCGGCGTCGGGATGCGCGATGCCAATGGTCCAGGGCTGACCATCAGGTTGATGACCCCAGGCCGTCAGGTCACCGGATGCATTGACAATACCGCTGGTTACTCCCCTGCTTTTCATCAGTTCCTTGGCCATTTCGGCGGCATATCCTTTTCCGATCCCGCCAAAACCGATTCGCATCCCTTTTTCCTTCAGGTAAACAGTTTGTCCAACTGGCTCCAGGATAATATTCCGGTAATTGATCAGTCTTACCATTTGTTTGGCGACCTGGGGATCCGGTAACCGGGTAATGGATTTGTCAAAATTCCATAAACCTTTATCGATAGAACCATAGCTGATGTCAAAAGATCCCTGGGTAATGGCCGAGATACGCAGGCTTCTTTCGATCAACTGATAGACTTCCCGGCTAACTTTTACAGGTTGTATGCCTGCCTGTCGGTTGATCTGGTTAGTTTCGCTGTTTTCCTGGTAGGTAGATAGTAATTGTTCTATACGCTGGATTTCCTGTACCGCTTCCCGGATTCTTTTTTCCGCCCAATCCCTGTCCTCCGCCACCACGGAAATTTCGAATTGGTTGCCCATCAGTTTCATCTCCCTTTTATGAAGGCCGGGTAAGTTTTTTTCAGTTGGCATTGTTTTGAAGCAGGGTTTTTACTTCATCCGTAAATTGGTATGCGCCAGCCTGGTAATAACCTTCCCATGTCCGCAGCACCTTGCCATGGTCATCCAATAATAAGGTCAGTGGGAATATCCCTTTTGGGTTATACTGATCCGCGATCCTGTCATTGATTTGCTGTTGCGATTTTGAGAGCTGGTTCTTTTTTAAGCGGGGGAAATCTGCATTGACCAGTACCAGCTTTTTTTGAGCCAGCTGGAGGAATACATCACTATCGAGTATATCCTTATGCATCCGGATACAGGGGCCACACCAGTCGGAACCTGAAAAATTGAGTAATATGAATTTTTGTTCCTTTTGTGCAGCCTGTTCGGCCTGATCCAGGTTCGTTAGCCAGATGTTGCCTGACAGGATAAATGGAAGGAAAAAGAATAGCCCAAGGGTCTTCATTTGACGATTTTTTTTTGGATGAGTGGGGTCTGCAGGTTGAAAATAAAGGTGTTTTTATATACTCCCTTCATTAAAATTACCTGTATCTAAGTTGGAGATTGTCAGCTTTTCGTAAATGGTTGGGTATTGCAATAACATTTAGAATTACTTAACGATTGCTACTAACAGTTGATCGTAAAGCTGTTTCCCTTTCAGAATAAGGAAGGGAGTTTGATGAGACAAAAATGGGGGGCCATAGCAGGGTAAATTGCCCCCTCAGAAAAAAAAGGATTCCAGAATTTCGCTTACCCTGCTTTTACCGTTTCCCGTACACCGGCTTCATAAGATGTGGGCGTAAACGAAAATTGGCGGTTAAATTTCGATGAATCGAAAAAATAATCCCTGTCATTCTGGTACATCATCTCCGGCATTTCCCTTAATATGGGAATGAAGATGCCAAGGATTTTTAGCATCCACATCGGGATAACACTCACTTTTTTTGACATCCCCATTTCCTGGTTAAAGAGGTCAATCATTTTCCGGGCGGTGATGGGTTCACTGCTGGTGGGCAGGTGCCAGACCTGTTTATAGGCTGTTGCTGTATTGCCCAGAATTGCCACGGCCCTGGCGGCATCGGGGGTATAGGTAAAGGAATGGATCTTATCTGCATCGATCATCCAGTTGGGACGTTTCCCTTTTTTGAGATTTTTATAGGCCATTTCCTGAAGCACACTTTTTTCATTGCGGGGTCCGTAGAAATCGGCTGACCTTGCAATCAAAGCTTCCAGTTTCCCGCTTTTTGTATCATGCAGGAGCATATCTGCAATCTGCTGACGCACTTTTCCCTTTTCAGAGGGGGGAAGTACAGGGGAATCCTCTGTCATATATGACATGGCAGCTTTGTCATAGAGATACATATTGTCAAAGAATACCAGTTTTGAACCATGTTTGATACAGGCATCCAATGTTGCACGCATCAGCCTGGGCCATTTTTCCCGCCATACATTGATCTTGTACTCGAAACCTACCAGCAGGTAAACCACTGATGATCCTTCAATGGCCTTATCCACTTGCAAGGGGTCAGAAAGGTCGGCGGGGAAAAGCTCATCTTTTTCGTTAACTTTTTTAGGGTTTCTGCTCACCAGTCTTATTGAATCGGTATAGTCAGTCAACTCCATTGCCAGGAGGGTTCCGATGGTACCATTTGCTCCCAGAATCGTTTGCATATTTATATTTTTTGTTCAGGTAAATTATTATGCATTTCATACAGGAAATGCTATTGTTTAACTTTTCCGAGAATATAAGAAAAATATCATTTTATTCCGCCAGGAAAAAAGAAAGTTTTATGCGGCCATTTACCTATGGGTCTATACTGCCGCCTGCTCTGTTTTTTTTTCGTTTATCCAGGTATTCATCAATGGCTTCCTGTATATATTGTACCGCCATAGCGGCTTCCTGGATATTGCTGATGGCTATATTGCCGCTGGTGATCTTCCAGGGCTGCCGGTGCAAAGACAGCCTTTTTTCCATCATGATAAAGCGTTCATCCTTACCAAAGACTTTGAATCGTTCCACCTGTTCGGAACTGTAAATATGCGCTGTCCGCATCCGGTATTTTTTACCGGTATAATGAATTTTCACCTGTATGGTGAAATGGACGGGTTCTTTCATGCTTAAAGGGCGGGTAAGTGATGATAAGTAAACGCTGCTTCGGGATCAGGGCTATGTATAAAATCTTTTGCGACCGTCCAGGCTTCCATCTCTTCTTCCGGAACCTGGTAGCGGGCAAGGGCAAGAACGCTTTCATCATTCAGCCCCTCCCCGATCCATTCAGCCGCCATTTCATCCGGTAATATGGTGGGCATTCTTTCTTTACGGTTGTGGATCTTTTTCATGAGATCGTTTGCCCTTGTGGTGACAATGGCAAATGTCAGGGCCGATTGGTCGCGGGCCAAATTGGTCCATACTCTTGAAACGCCAGCCATATAAAAATAGGCTCTTCCTTTTAGCCGGATAAAGTAAGGGATGGCTTCGGTGGCTTTCAGGGCCTGTCCCTTCTTCCCGATTTTTGGTACATGCCGCCACTCATAAAACCCGGTTGACAATACCAGGCAACGCCCTTCCCTGGCTCCCTCCCTGTACAGGGAAGGCTTACCTTTATCATTGGTGATAAGGGTTTCAGACCGGGCATTCAGCCAGGTATTCATTTTCCGGGCTTCAAAGAGTTCGGTTTCATCATGGATAAAGCCCGGTATATATTCCCAGTGAACATTCCGGATTTCAAAATCTTTTCCCCCGTTCGCAGGCAGGAGAATGGGCCAGTCGCCATAATCAAAACCGCTCTGTGCCAGGCGATTGAAGGTGAGGTTCTTCAACTCTTTCTCAATCCCTTTCAAACGGATAAAGTCTGCCCGGGAAACCCTGCAGCTGTTATAGTAACACATATACTAAATGTAGGAAAAACAGAAACAAATCCGGCCAAATCACTTTGATGAATCAAATATTCAACAATCAAACGGGATGTTCAACGGGTTAATTCAGAAATCTATTCCTGGATCGTAAACCCGTTCTCTTCAGCATATTTTTTTTGTACAACGGCAATGGCTTTCAGCAAATTTTCCTCTTTGGAAAGGATGGGTGTGAGCTGATCCAGTAATTTTTTCTTATCAGCATCACTGCTTTTGCTGTCGAGATTTTCAAAAGGTTTGAGGCCGTCATCACAAAATGATTTTTCATAGTTGAGGAAATCAAGAATGGCCAGCCGGAAGGCTTTTGAGTTTTTGACATCTTTCATATTTGATACATATGTGATCTTGGTATCAATATATTTTTCCAATGAAACCCTTACGGTTTTTATGGCACTGAAATCGCCGGATTGATTGGCTTCATTAAAGGCATTACCCCAATTTACCCCAATCGTATACAGGCTGTCACTGATGCCAGCCAGGGTCTCATTGAGTTCAAATGGCGTCTTGGGTTCCTGTACCTGGCCAAATAAGGACCGGCCCATGATAAGGAAAATGAAAAGAAAATATTTCTGCATTGATGTAGGGTTTGGGTTTTGATTTTTTCCAAAACCCAAGATAGAATTATTTTCGGGGATCCAAAATTAATTCAGCAGCCCCGGCGTGTTCAAATAAACGGATTATATATAACTCAGCCATTTCTTTTCAGGATGGCTGCTTTTGTAACGGTCATATTGTTTACAGATGGGATAAAGGGCCACCACCACAGAGATCCAGATCAGATAGGCGATGCCCAGGCTATAGCCCTCCCCGGGTATGATAAACCGCCAGGGTAACCCCTCTACCCCTTTAAGCCCGTCAGCAAAACTGTGTCCCCTGGAAAGAAAAAGTACGGTATTGATCAGGCTAAGTAAATAGAAATGGATGATATAATAAAACATGGGGACTCTCCCGTATACAATAAATATTTTGGCCAGCCGGCTGTTCGCCTGTTTAACCAATCCCAGGAAAATAAGGGCTATCCCGATCGTTGCACACATATACAGGAGCGAGGGAGGATATTTTTGTACATTCATAAAGGATAAGAAGGTAAAAAGCCCGTTTTTTTGTTCCGACCAGTGAAGGGGATCACCATAGGCATTCGTGGATCGCAACAGGGCAAAAAAGATCAAAAGGCCAAATCCCGTACTCAACAGGATCCTGCTGCGCCGTTCGGGCGTATAAACAGTAAATATCTTACCACAGCAATACCCCAGCATCATCAGACCGGCCCAGGGAAGAAAAGGATAAAAAATGAAAAGGCTATGCCCCTCCCAAAGCGGGTAAGCGCCCTGCTTGTGCAGTAACATCCACCACAGCGGGTAATTTCCATCATGGTGCAACTCTGCAAAATCAATAGCATTATGACCCAGCACAATCACAAGTCCCGTGATGAGTATTGCATAAAAAGGCAGCCAGATCATACAACCCAATATGGCCATGCTGATGCCAATGGCCCAGAGCACCTGGATGACAAAAACACTGAAATAAATATTATTGGTGGTACCAAATGTGATTACAATTAAGTCTACCGCTATCAGCCACAGCCCCCTGGTTATCAGGAAGCGACTAAGTTCCTTTTTTGTTTTTCTGGCACTTTGCAACCAGGCTGAAGTGCCGGAAAGAAATACAAAAATAGGGGCACAGAGATGGGTGATCCAACGGGTAAAATACAGGAAAGGAGTAGTCGTGGCCAGGTTCAGCGGATCATCAAGATTTGCCTGTGCATGGAAAAAATCACGGCTATGGTCAAGCGCCATAATGACCATTATAATGCCTCTCAATAAGTCGATGGATTGAATCCTGTTTTTTTTAAGGGGGGTTGTCATATACTTTGCTGTATGTTTTATTGATTAGGTTGATTGGGGTTATTTTCCTTTGGGTCTGTTCCGTTTGCTTTTGATATCCTTTTCGTAATGAAAAACAGGACAGTAACAATGCCGATAAAAGTCAGGGTGGAAATGATTTGCCTCCCATTCAGGTTGCTGAGTAGCCAGGCAATGCTGATCATGCCGATGACCGGTATGCTCCAGCCTCCGGGAATCCTGAATGTTTTCTCTGCTAAGGCATGCTTACGGAGTTTAAGTTTCAGGGTGGAAGCAATGACTGCAAAATAAATAATCAGGATACTACCGCTGGCCAGTACCGCCAATTGTCTGAACCCTCCTGAAACAGAAAATATAAAGATCAAGCCGCCATAAATAATTATTGACCAAAATGGAGTTGCAAACCTGGGATGTATTTTGGCCAGGAATTTAGGGAAAAACCCGTTTTGCGCGCCGGCGAACAATAGACGGGGTGTCGCCATGATATCTCCGCTGGTCGTTCCAAAACAGGAAATAGCCGTTGCATATAAGACGATTGTTCCGCCAAGGGGCCCGATAATGATGACTGCAACTGCAGCAAGTGGAGATAGCTGATGTTCGGCCATATTAACTCCCAGTATACCCTGGGTCACAATCTGGATCAGCATGTAAACAATAAAAACGATTGTACCAGCCAGCAGGATGCTGATCGGAACAGTCCGTTTTGAATTTTTGATTTCCCCGCTTACATTCAATGAGGTTTCAAAACCGGCAAATGCAAAAAATAGTTCTAAGGCTGTAACACCAAAAGATTGGAGTGAAGGAAAATGTTCCCAATGCAGGTTTACTGCCTTTATCCTGCTGAACCCAAAGAAGATGATCGCCACCAAAGGAAATAGTTTGACGATTGTAAAGATTTTGATGATGCCGACGCCTTGTTTGGTGCCCCGGATATTGACGCCAACGATCAGGGCAATTAACACGAAGAACAGTAACGCACGAAAACCAGTTTGGGAAAATATTGGGAACAGGAGTGAAACAGCATCAGCCATGATGTTTAAAACAGCTGCACTACCCAAAACACCCCAACCAAAAAAATACATCCAGTTAGTGATATAGCCCGGCAAATGGCCAAATGCTGTTTCCACATAGGCGTAAGAGCCCCCGCTAATGGAGACCTTGCTGCCGATCTCTGCATAGCATAGCAGGATGGACGCCAGCATAATACTGCAAAAAAGATAGGCATAGATACCAAATGCACCCAACTCGAAGCTCACATTGGCAGGGAGAGCATATATTCCCGAACCGATCGTACCATTGATGATTGCCATGGTAAGTCCGGATACACCTACTACCCTTTTGAGCCCTTTACCTCCTGATGCAGCTGACATGTTGTTTTGGTTACAGCCTTGAATATATGAAATTAAAAGAAAGCAGAATGGATTTTATCGCACGTGGTTGTGAAGCGGGAAGTTAGGAATAGCCGGAATTTGTTTTTCAGGAATTACATATCAATCATTAACCATTCCCTTGCCCGTTCTTCGTTGGCAAATACTTTTATTTTATGATAACCTCTGTTGGCGGCGGCATTCTCACCGAAACGGGTATCCGGGAGGGTGTTTTCGTTCAGGTTTACATAGGCTAATTGAAATTCACGGCTCCAGCCAATTCTTTCAAAATTTTCTAAGATAAAAAGGACATTGAAAACCCCTAATTTTCCTGTGGCCTTTGAAATAAAAAGGATTTTGTTAATCCCTTTTTCCCTGCAGGCAATCCCTATTTTTTGAAATATTTCGATGGCACTATCCACCTGACGCCCTTCTTCCCGTTTCCCGGAAGTAACAGCTAAAATATAGCTTTCCCGCTCTTCGATGGTTAGGTGAATTCCCATTGGATAGGTCTGATGTCCTGTAAAAGTTAAGTGCGGGCCGGCAAAAAACCAAATTACGTTTCATGTTTTTGCTTACCACGCTCAACAAAACTGAATTTAAGAATTGGAATAAAAAAGATAGAATTTATAAGGGAACAGACCAGGTTGCGACGCTACCTTGCTTTCACGGCAATCGATAACCTTTTACTGCCATCACTTCCATGAGTTTCGGATCATTTTCTGGGATATTGGAATACGGTATTGACACCCTGCAAAACCAAAAAAAGCCTGATCCGTTATTTTTGCTGGCCAGTGCAGATACCCTTATTGACGTCAATATCATGGAAGATCCCTACTACAGACTAGTGTTCGGTAAAATGTAAATATTTACTTCATTCAAGCAGGGGGATTAGTACATTTTAAAGAAAATAATGCTGTAAAAAGGTTCTTGGTAAAATTGTAAAAAGAGTCACATTTTGCCTGAACAATCCAGGGCTTCCGGAGTTATTGAAAAGGAAAGATTTTTATCCCTCTAACCGGAAGAATCCTTTCAAATTAGTCCTAGTTTTGTATTTGAACCGCAAGTGGATAAGTACAATTTTAAAACTGTAATCAACACAATCTTCATTCTACAATAAAACAATCAATAGACAATGGAAAAAAACGCAACGACCGGTACGACAGCTTATAAAATGAACGGTGAAAGCAAGTGTCCCTTTTCCGGGGGGGTAATCAAACAGGTGGCGGGCAGTGGTACAAGCAACCGCGACTGGTGGCCCAACCAGTTGAAATTGAACATTCTTCGGCAGCATTCCGGCCTCTCCAACCCAATGGATAAGGATTTCAATTATGCAGAAGCCTTTAAGTCGCTCAACCTGGAGGAGGTCAAAAAAGATATTTTCGAACTGATGACACATTCGCAGGACTGGTGGCCTGCTGATTATGGCCATTACGGGCCCTTCTTTATCCGGATGGCCTGGCACAGCGCTGGAACCTACCGTATTGCGGACGGTCGTGGTGGTGCTGGTTCAGGTACCCAGCGTTTTGCTCCGCTGAATAGCTGGCCCGATAATGCCAACCTTGATAAGGCACGATTACTACTTTGGCCGGTAAAAAAGAAATATGGCAGGAAGATATCCTGGGCCGACCTGATGATCCTTGCCGGCAACTGTGCCCTTGAATCGATGGGTTTCAAGACCTTTGGTTTTGGCGGTGGCCGTGAAGATGTTTGGGAGCCTGAAGAAGATATATACTGGGGTTCGGAAGCAGAATGGTTAGGTGATAAACGTTATACGGGCGACCGGGAACTGGAAAATCCCCTGGCTGCTGTGCAGATGGGTCTGATCTATGTAAATCCCGAGGGTCCCAACGGCAAACCTGATCCTTTGGCTGCTGCTATCGATATTCGGGAGACCTTTGGACGGATGGCGATGAATGATGAAGAAACCGTAGCGTTAATAGCCGGCGGACATACCTTCGGTAAAACACATGGCGCAGCGGATCCCGCAAAATACGTGGGGCGCGAACCTGCCGCTGCCGGTATAGAAGAACAGGGCCTGGGCTGGAAAAACAGTTTTGGCAGTGGAAATGGCGATGCTACTATTACGAGTGGTCTTGAAGGTGCTTGGACGACCACCCCAACAAAATGGAGTAATAATTTTTTTGAAAACCTTTTTGGTTATGAATGGGAGCTGACCAAGAGCCCCGCCGGGGCACACCAATGGAAACCCAAAGGCGATGCAGGTGCCGGTCTGGTGCCTGATGCACACGATCCCAATAAAAAGCATGCCCCCTTTATGCTTACAACTGATCTCGCTTTGCGATTTGATCCCATATACGAACCCATTTCCAGGTATTTTTATGAGCACCCGGATAAGTTTGCCGATGCTTTTGCCCGCGCCTGGTACAAACTAACACACCGTGATATGGGGCCGATTACCCGTTATCTCGGACCGGAAGTGCCCAAAGAAGAATTGATCTGGCAGGATCCGATACCTGCAGTTTCACATAAACTAATACATGAAAAAGATATTGAAGAACTGAAGCGTAAGATTCTTTCTTCCGGGCTAACCGTTTCCCAACTGGTATCCACAGCCTGGGCCTCAGCTTCCACCTTCCGGGGATCAGATAAAAGGGGTGGTGCCAATGGTGCCAGGATCCGTCTTGCACCCCAGAAGGATTGGGAAGTCAACAATCCCGGTGAACTGGCTAAAGTGATTGAAATGCTTGAAGACATTCAACATGAATTCAACAATGCACAATCTGATGGTAAGAGGGTTTCATTGGCCGATCTCATTGTCCTGGGTGGGTCTGCCGCCATCGAACAGGCGGCTAAGTTGTCAGGAATAGAGGTGAAAGTACCCTTTACACCCGGTCGTGCCGATGCTTCACAGGAACAGACCGATATAGAATCTTTTGCTGTTCTGGAACCCAAGGCAGATGGATTCCGGAATTATATGAAGAGCCAATATGCTGTGCCGGCAGAAGAAATGCTGGTTGACAAGGCTCAACTGATGACGCTCACTGCACCGGAGATGACTGCCCTGGTGGGAGGAATGCGGGTATTGGATACCAATTACAACCATTCAAGGCATGGCGTTTTCACCCATCGCCCGGGTGTGCTGACGAATGATTTCTTTGTAAACCTGCTTGACATGGGAACTACCTGGAAAGCTTCTTCTGAATCGAATAATTTTTTTGAAGGTCGTGACCGCAAAACAGCAGAACCCAAATGGACCGCCACCCGGGTCGACCTGATCTTTGGATCCAATTCAGAACTGCGGGCTTTAGCAGAAGTATATGCCTGTGAGGATGCACAGGAAAAATTTGTAAATGATTTTGTGGCGGCCTGGACCAAGGTCATGAACCTTGACCGGTTCGACCTGGTGTAAAACTATCTTTAATAAAATCAAAAGGCGGTCCGATAAGGGCCGCCTTTTTTAGTTTGATTAGTATATTATTTTTTCTCTGCCGCCATTCCGCCAAGAATCATCCAGTCATTACCGTATTTTTTCCAGGTATGTGTAAGTTTCAGGGGAACTTGCTTCACCACATTATTTTGTTTATCCCGCCAAATTTCATCGGCGTCATAAAATACGATTACCACATCGGCTATCGCATTCACTGCTTTTTTATGTAAAGAATAGCTGAATTGTAAATTTTTATCCTCATGTAAAGCCGGGATCCAAACGGCAATCCTGGATTTGTCGGCAACTCCATCTCCAAAGCTGGGATAACCGATAAAATCATCATGCCATAGTTTTTTATAGGCAACCGTGTCATTTTTTTGAACATAATCCCAGTATATTTCTTCCATCTTCCAAACCTGGGTCTTACTTTCCGATTCGGATAGTGCCGGGGATGATGCCCCATTTTTATTAGCTGCTTCCTTTTTTTCTGTACAATGCAAACCTGTTATCAGTAAAGTGAAGATAGTGAGCCCCGTCAGGATCATTTTGTTTTTTCTCATAATTATTTTATATGTGCCAACACGGTTCAAGAAATCGGTCAAAAAACGCTTTTTGGCTGAATGCATACAATCTATTTTAGTAGGGTTCAAAAACCGGTCGTAAGTTTATATGAATATAGGATGCTGTTAACCATTTTTTATCAATTCAGGTCATCGAATACCATCTGAATATAAGAATGTTTACCTACATTAATACACCAGGATGAAAATAGGGGCAGAACTTTCTGCCCCTATTCAATCAAATTCCTGAATGATAAAATTAAACTAATTCAGCTTTCTCTTCTTTATTATATTCTTCGGTCAGTTTACGTTGCAGGTCGTAGGGAACGGCTGCATATTCTTTAAAATGCATCTTGAATTTTGCCCTTCCCTGTGTAATGCTGCGTACTGCGCTGGAATAGCCATCCATTTCTGCCAGGGGCACCCTTGCGATGATCTTCTGGAAATGCCCCTCAGTATCCATGCCTTCCACAATGGCACGGCGGGTTTGCAAATCGCCCATAACGGAACCGGTCAGTTCATCAGGACAGAGTACCTCCACATGGTAGATCGGTTCCAGCAGTTGCGGATCGGCCTGGTTAAAGGCCTGGCGGAATGCCTGGAGCCCCGCAATTTTAAAACTGATATCATTACTGTCAACCGGATGCATCTTACCATCATAGACGGAGACCCGCACGTCCCTGACATAGGACCCTGTTAAGGGGCCTTCCTGCATCTTTTCCATGACGCCTTTCAGAATGGAGGGCAGGAAGCGGGTATCGATGGCACCCCCGACGATACAGTTGTAAAAAACGAGTTTGCCACCCCAGTCAAGCGGGTATTCATCCCTTCCTCTTACATTCAGTCCTTTGGGGTCGGGCATACCCTCGTGCCAGGGTTCAATCCGCATATATACTTCTCCGAACTGTCCCGCCCCACCCGATTGCTTTTTGTGGCGATAACTGCTCTCGGCCATCTTCCTGATCGTCTCACGGTATGGGATACGTGGCTTTTCGAATTTTACTTCCACCTTGTGCAGGTGTTCGATCTTCCATTTCGCTACGGCCAGGTGCATATCGCCCTGGCAATAGATCAGGGTCTGTTTGAGCTCGGGTGATACTTCAACAATGAGCGTCGGGTCTTCCTCCCTTAACTGGTGGAGGGCCTGTGAAAGTTTCTCTTCATCCCCTTTTTTGGCAGGCTCAATGGCAATGCTCATATTGGGGTTCGGAAATACGATGGGCTCCAGTTCGAGGTTCTTGCCTTTGATATGGAGCGTATTATTGACATGAGTGTTTTTAAGCTTAAGGGTTGCACCGATATCCCCTGCCACCAGTTCATTGGTATTGATGCGTTTGCTGCCTTCCATCATGAAAAGCTGGTTGAATTTTTCAGAACTGCCGGTGGTCTCATTGATCAGTTCCATACCGGATTTAAGTGTACCGGAAAAGACTTTGAAATAGGACATATCCCCTACATGGGATTCTGAAACAGTCTTGTATATGAAGATCACAGCCGGTCCGTTGGCATCGCTGGGTAAGGATGTATTGTTCTGTGTAACCTGGGCGGGCATCTCATTGGCGCTGGGACATACATTATCGATAAAACCCATCAGGCGTCCACTACCCATATCCCGGGCGGCTGAAAGACAGAATACGGGAAAGATATCGTGGTTAATCAATGATTGTTTCAAGCCCTTACGCATTTCATCCTCGTCGAGCTCCCCTTTTTCGAGGTAATGTTCCATCAGGGTTTCATCATTGACAGCCACGGCTTCTACCAGGTCCTGGTGTAATTTGTTGGCCCTTTCCCGCTCTTCTTCGGGTATCGGTAGTTTTTCCGGTTTACCGCCTTCCAGCGGGAACTTATACATGGTCATCTTGAGTACATCGATAATGGTATTAAACCCAAGCCCCTGGTTGAGGGGATATTGAACAACGGTGACACTGGCCCCAAAATGATCTTTGGCCTGTTGAACGGTCTTATCAAAATCGGCTTTGTCCTGGTCGAGCTTGTTGACCGCAAATATCATGGGGGTCTTGAATTTTTCTGTGTAATCCCAAATCACGTCGGTACCCACTTCAACACCCATCGCGGCATTGAGCAGCATGACACCTGTATCGGCAACCCGTAAGGCGGAGATCACTTCCCCTACAAAATCATCATATCCCGGGGTATCCAGGATATTGATTTTATACCCACGCCACTTGGTATGCATCAGTTTTGAAAAGATTGAGTTACCCCGCTCCTGCTCGAGTTCGTGGTAATCCCCGACGGTATTTCTTTCTTCAATGGTCCCGCGGCGGTTGATGATCCCGGCTTCGTAAAGCATGCATTCCGCTAAGGTGGTCTTACCTGAGCCTGCATGGCCCAGCAAGACAATATTTTTTACGTGTGAAGTATCAAATTCAGGCATGGCAAACGATTTAATAGTGAACAATTGATTTTCGTGAACTACAAATCTTTAATAGAATAGGAGATTATCTTATGAAGCCTGTTAGTTCATAAGCTGATACTGCTCAAGGCTGCGCTAAAGCGCAATATTATTTCGATCGGTGTGTGAAATCGGTAAATTCTTGGGTAAGGTCTTTCAGGGAAGAAGTAAGATGCTCGTACTGACCAAATAGACTTTCATGATCTCCAACGGTTTCTTCGGTAAGCTGGCCTTCGTGTGCGGTTGTTTCGAATTTCATGCGACGCTCATGGGCCTTTACTGCCTGTTTGAGATCGTGGATGTTGATAAGCTGAATGTGAAACTGGTTGTGGAAATGTTCTACTGCTGTAAGTTGTTCTTTGGAGAGGGAGCGGGAGGCGAAAGTCTGGAGTTGTGATTGGCAGCCGATAAGCTGATCGCGCAGGGAACGCAGTGTGTCTCTCCAGTCACCACATTCCCTGGAAAGCTGCGAGATGTCTGTTTGCACCATGGGATTTAAGTTTTAACAATGAAGAATATATTTCCGTCCTTGATTGATTTCCCGTGGGAAGGGATTTGATTAAATTTACTACAGTTTGCCAATAAAATCAAGACATTTTTTTGCACAAAAAGACCGGCCATAGGCCGGTCCACTAAGGGTATTGATAGAGTACGGATATGGAACTATGTTGATTAACCTCTTTTCCTGCGCACGGTTGTTTTTTTTGCTTTTACCTTCCCACCCCTTCCCTGCACTGTAGTGGTGGTCTTAACGGCCTTATTGCCCCTGGGGCCGGTTACCGTGGTCCTGGTTCTTGTAACCCTGTAATTATTCATCGCGACGGCATTACGGCTCCTAACGGTGACAGAACTCACCCGCACGGGTTTGTAAAGAGTATGCGCCCGGATTACCCGATGGGTGTGTACTACGGCGAAACTACGGTGATAGACCCTGCAACGGGGGTGCCAGATATGCCAGGCATAAGGTCTCCAGGGCTGCCACCAGTTGGGGTAAACCCTCCACCTAAAGGGTGAAATCCAGGGTCTGTAAACCGGGCCATATACGTACCTGACGGATGGCCAAAACCAAACATTTACCACCAATCTTTCTGGTGTAAAAGGTGCTGCCTGCAAATATGGACCCTTGCTGTCATTATCCACAGCATCGCCCCCATCCGGTTCCACAATCACTTCTTCTCCGTAAATATCTTCATCACCAATAATCTGGATCATGGCACTGGCATCTCCTGTTTTCTCCAGCTCAATCACGGCAATATCCTGGCTCTCATTTTCAGACACAGGCACCTGTAACACAAAAACATGCACATCTTTATCTGATTGGTCGATGACTCTTATATAGTCGGTTTCGCCATCTCCATTCAGGTCGAGGTTGTTGACGTTATTATTTTCTGTATTAATGAGTTTTTCAAATTCTTCGGGTGAACCAGCTTTCTGGAACATCTGCAATGCGCCCTGGAGGCTAAAATTATCTCCTGGCAGGCCGGTGGAATCTACCCCGGAACTGTTTTGAGTATACGCACTTAAGTTCATCAATGCCAAAGCGATCAATGAGAAAAAGAAATTACGGGTCGGTTTCATAAAAAAATGTTTTGTTTGAGACCGGATTGGGTCTCTGAGGTTTAATGAAAGGCCGGAAATGACCGGATTTATGATCCTAAACGCCTGAACACACTAATTCTTGTCCGGATCTTGGATAAAAATTATTATACAGCATCGCAAGATGCCTGACTGAAATTCAATAAATTGCATTTCTTATTTCAATAGACGATCGAAATTGATAAGCCAACAAACCATACAGGAAATTCTTGCCCGAATTGATATTATTGATGTTATCGGTGGTTTTGTCAAATTGAAGAAACGAGGTTCCAATTATCTGGGGCTTTGCCCCTTTCATAATGAAAGGACCCCCTCGTTTACAGTTTCGCCTGCCAAGGAGATCTATAAGTGCTTTGGTTGCGGCCGCAGCGGTAATTCCATCAGCTTTATCATGGAACATGAGAAATACAGCTATGTAGAGGCCTTAAAATGGCTGGCGAAGAAATATGGCATCGAGGTCGAAGAGACATACGCTTCCGATGAACAGCGTCAGCAAATGCAGGTGGCAGACAGCCTTTTTATCATCAATGGGTTTGCCCAGCAATTTTTTAGTGATCAGCTTTTCAACACCGAAGAAGGACTGGATATCGGACTTAGCTATCTGAAGGAAAGGGGATTTCGCGAAGAAGTGATCAAAAAATTCCAGTTGGGCTATAACCCGGAACAACGGGATGCCTTTGCCAAAGCAGCTGTTACTGCCAGGTATAACCGCGAGTTATTGTTACGGTCCGGCCTGGTGGTGAACAGGAACGATCAGTTACAGGATAATTACCGCGGCAGGATCATCTTCCCGATCCATAACCACAGTGGCAAGGTATTGGGTTTTGGGGCCAGGATCCTGAAAACAAACGATAAGGCTCCCAAATATATCAATACACCGGAAAACGAGATCTATGTAAAAAGTAAGATCCTCTACGGCTCCTACCACGCCAGGCAGGCAATTGACAAGGCAGACGAATGCCTGCTGGTGGAAGGATATACTGATGTTATTTCTTTGCACCAGGCAGGAATTGAAAATGTGGTAGCCAGTGGCGGTACATCCTTAACCCCCGACCAGCTCCGCCTGATCAAAAAATACAGCAATAACCTGACCATCCTTTATGATGGGGATGCTGCCGGTATTAAAGCCGCACTGCGCGGTCTTGACCTGGCACTCGAAGAAGGATTGAATGTAAAACTGGTACTCCTGCCCGATAATGAAGATCCTGATAGTTATGTCAACAAAGCTGGCGCTGCTGCCTTTACGCAATATATTGATCAGAACAAGAAAGACGTCATCCTTTTCCAGCTCGATATTGCCCTCAGGGATGCAGAAGGCGACAGCAATAAGAAAGCGGCCGTCGTGAACCAGGTGGCCGAAACGATTTCCAGGATCAATAAAGCCGAAGATTTCACCAAGCAACAGGATTATATAAAACAATGTGCCGAACTGCTTAAGATCGAAGAGGCGGGTCTGCATACCCTTGTGAATAAATATATCCGGGAAAGGATCACTACAATGGAACGCAAATTTCCATTGGAAGAAGCCAGGCAGCAGGAACTGAATGCTGCCCAGGCCGAAGCATCCGGATATGATGAAGCTACATTCAACCTTTTGTTCAGGGATGAACTGCAGGAAAGGGAATTTGCACGCATCCTGATGGAATATGGCAACCGACCCATGAACAAGGAACAACTGGTGGCTGCCTATATGATCAGCGAAATGATGGATGAAGAGCTGATTGATAATCCCGAAGTGGTCAAACTGATGCAGGAATACAGGCGGCTGCTGCATGATGAACAACCGCTGCCCGATAAACAACATTTCATCTATCATTCCGATACCCAGCTTAGTGCCTTTGCCGTATCATTGTTAAATTTCCCCTATGAGGAAAGCGAAAGATGGAAAACAGCATTCAGCCAGAGCTCAGGATACCAGAAAAAATTATTTGAGCAGCCTTACGAAGATTTTATACGGACACTCGGCGAAGGCAATGAACAGCAACTGATGAAGTTCCTGAAGATGGATGAGGACCATACCCACGAAGAAGTGGAGTCAGTGATCAATTACCTGAAACTGAAAAAGGTAAGGAAGATGCTCTTGCAGAACCAGGAGGATATGGAAAAACCCCATTCCAGCACAGAATATGAAACCCTGCACCGGACCCACGATCATCTCAAGCAACTGGAAGTGGAACTGACCCGGAAAATGGGCAGCGTGATCATTAAGTGAGACTAATGGACCGATAGCATATCGCTATAGGAATTTGTCAGGAGATCCTTTTCGGCAATTCCCAGTTCCCGGAGATAAAACCTACATTGTGTCTGAAGGTCTTCCTCAGATTTTGAGGCATCCCTTAAGTTCCCGGCTTCAATCTCCATAAACGAACCCAGCCCCTCTACCCTATCGATATGGAATTTTACATTCCCAATAAAATAGATGTCCCGGATCTTATTTACAATCACTTTTATACCGATTGTTTTCGACATAATGGATTTGAAGGCAGGCGCGTCCGGAATCCTGGTGAGGGTGAACACTGAAGTCTTGGGGCCTGCCTGGTCGTTTCTTTCATATCCGATCAGGTTATTTTCTATATTACCTTCCCTGAGCTTTAATCGCCCCTGCTGTGTATTGAAGTAAGTATCGGTCTGATGATCAGTACCGGCAAAAATGGCCTCGTGGCTTAAAAGATATTGCCGAATTGCCTCCGGGTCCTTGACCCGGGCCTTTATTTCAACGTTTTTTTGCGCCATAAAAAACCCCGCATTGATGCGGGGCTAAATTAAATGATTTACTACTAACAGCGGATCAGGCTTCCAATGTAGCGGGTTCGCCATGGCGGGCCCTGACGGTACTGTGCCGGCCAGCCTTATCAAAGCGGGTCGCGCTCCATACATGGTCAAGGACAACTTCTTCGCCACATTCGTAACCGGCATTGGTCAGCTTGTCCCAGCTGCAATTCCTGTTAAGATCTGTAACAATCTTCGATGAAGTCTTTGGAGATGCTATCCAAAGCTTTGAATCGCTCTTCAACGCAGGCATTACCTCTTTCAAGATGCTGTTAAGCTGAGATTCGTTGACAGCAAACAACAAAGCGAAGTCGATCTTACGGCTTTTTAAAAGCGGAGTAAGATTTTTCGCAAATGATAGTTTGCAAAACTGTTTCTCGATGGAAGAAGGTAAACCCTGGATCAGTAGATTCTTTTCGTCAGCTAACTCTAATTTTTCAAACAGCGTTTGTGACATACCTTTTAAGGGGTTTTAGGGGTTTCTGATACAGTCCAGTAATTGAAAATAGGCGGGTAACGGACCTAAAACAGGTTGCAAAAATACGAATTTTTTTGTGTAATCCCGACATTTATTAAAAATAAAACCCTTCCAAATCATTGATTTGAAAGGATTTTATTAATTCTAATCAATATTTTATGCGAAATAACCGGGTTTATTTTTGAATAGGCTTGTAATATTTCAAAGCCTCATCCATGAGTTTATTCAACTGGTCGATCCTTTTGCCTTCACTGGGGTGTGTGCTCAGGAATTCAGGGGGTTTCTGACCATCTCCCGCTTTTTCCATCCTTTCCCATAAAGGAATAGCTTCACGTGGGTTATATCCCGCCATTGCGGCAAAGTTGAGACCCCAATGATCGGCCTCTAATTCATTTTTACGCGAAAACGGAAGAATGACACCTACCTGTGCACCCAGTCCATACGCAGCCAGGAATGCAGATTGGGTTTCCTTGGGTTTATTTGATAAGGCAACCTGTAACCCCATCTGAACCACAGAAGCACCAACCTGCTGACTCATTCTTTGATTACCATGTTGTAATAATGCGTGTGAAACCTCGTGTCCCATCACTACGGCAAGTGCCGCTTCATTTTGGGTGATCGGTAAAAGACCGGTATAGACGACAATTTTTCCACCGGGCATACACCATGCATTCACGGCAGGATCATCGACCAGGTTATACTCCCATTTAAAACCTGCTAATTTATCAGCCATCCCTTTTTCTGTATAATAAGCCTCCACGGCTTTTGTAATTCTTTGCCCTACCCTTTTTACCATTTCAGCATCCTTACTGGTAGTGGTGGCTACAACCTTGTTGGTAGACAGGAACTGCTGGTACTCAGTATTCGCCATGGATTGCATATCCGACTCAGGGAACAGGGTAAACTGGCTTTTCCCGGTCAGGGCATTCCTTGAACAGGAAGGGGCCAAAAAAATGGTAATAGAAAAAAGTAAAGGGAGCAATATTCTTTTCACGGTCATGATTTTAATGATAAAGTACAATGATTATACCAAAGCAGATGAAAACCAACTGGTGATGGTTGCAGAAAGTTAATGAATTTTGAAAAATTGAAAATCAGAAATCAGCTTTCCTTTTTTCTTTCCGGCGGTCGCGGTATTTGAGAATCGGCACTTTGCTTTCACTGCCTTTTAACAGGCGGCCGATATTTTTTTGATGCGTTACCAAAACCATCAGGCTCACTGCAATCGCAAATATCCGGTAAAAATCATTTTCGACATTAAAGATTACAAGAATGAACACCGGAAAAGATACGCTGGCCAGAATAGAACTCAGGGAAACAAAACGGGTGAGATAGAGCACCAGGAGGAAAACGCCTACACAACAGACAGCCGTAACAGGAGAAATACCCAGCACCAACCCGAAAATCGTCGCTACCCCCTTTCCGCCCTTGAATTCGGCCCAGATGGGATAAATATGACCGATCACAGCTGCCAGTCCCAGGCCTACCTGCAGGTTGGTCAGCAAAGTATCATGATCAAAATAATAAGGAAGTAACAAAGAAAGTTTCACCGCTGCAATTCCCTTCATCATATCGACGATCATTACAAATGTGCCCCATTTCGGGCCAAAAATGCGATAGGTATTGGTAGCACCTGCATTGCCACTGCCATAATCGCGTATGTCAATACCGAAAAAGTATTTGCTCACCCAAACGGATGTTGGGATGCTGCCAATCAGATATGCGAGAACTATTAATAACAGTTCATTCATAGAACCTTGGGGTTGAAGTTGGTGTGCAAATATAACGAATTAAGAGAAAACTTAATTATAATTTAATACACATTTATTTTTAAAGCCTTGAAAGTCAACGATATCCATTCCCCTCTTTCTTCGCGGTGCTGTAACTGGAGATCCGCATTTTCCGACAGTGAAAGGATATCCGGCTCATCCGTTTTTAAAAGCCCGCTCAAGACCAGTTTTCCTCCTGAAACCAGGCCATCTGCCAGGGATTGGAAATTTGCTGTTATTACGTTTTTATTGATATTGGCCAGGATAATATCAAACTGGCTATTGGAAGGAATGACGGACTGTTTTTCAAGCTTAACCCGGGTACAGTGGTTCATCAGGATATTTTCTCCGGCGTTTTCAATACTCCAATCATCATTATCAATAGCAAGGACTTCGGCTGCCCCCATTTTTTCTGCCAGGATGGCCAGGACACCGGTACCCGTTCCATAATCAAAAACTTTTTTCCCCTTCAGCTCCATCGTCTTAAGCTGCCGGATCATCAAAAATGTTGTTGCATGATGCCCGGTTCCGAAGCTTTGTTTGGGGGTGATGATGATCTCATGCTGCATATTATTTACCGGGGAATGGAAAGCGGCCCGGATACTGCAGAAATCATCTACTGTTACAGGGTCAAAACTCGATTCCCATTCCTGGTTCCAGTTTTTTGAAGCGATAATTGATTTTTCAAATTGTAAATGCAGGGATCCGGTGATGGACTGAAGGGTGGCTTCATCAAATGCGGTTTCAGGAATAAAAGCAGAAAAATATTCATCCCCCTCTTCAAAACCTTCGTATCCGGCATTGGATAACAGGGCCAGTAACAATTCTGCCTGATCGCTCGCAATTTTGTTAAAATGAATCTTTATGTAGTTATCCATAAAAAAATCCCGCTTTTCAGCGGGATAGGGATTAATTATTTTCTGCGGGTCTGTCCTGTCTTTCCGGTTTTGGTATTAACACTTTTCTCGATAATTTGAATTTTCCCGATTTGGGGTCGGTACCGATCAGTTTTACCTTGATCCTGTCACCTTCAGCCAAAACCCCATCCAGTGATTCAAGGCGTTTCCAGCTTACTTCTGAAATATGCACGAGTCCCTGTTTGCCGGGCAGGAATTCAACAAAAGCACCAAATGGCATGATTGATTTTACAGTAGCTTCATATTCGTCACCAACGGTGGGGATGGCCACGATACCCTTGATCCAGTTTTCAGCTCTTTCCACACCTTCCTTGTTGGTACCAAAGATGCTAACTTCTCCTCTATTGTTCTTTTCTTCAATATTGATGGTAGTGCCGGTTTCCCGCTGCATTTCCTGGATCACTTTTCCACCCGGCCCGATTACGGCACCGATGAATTCCCTTTCTACAAACATCCTCACCATCCTCGGTGCATGTGGCTTCACTTCCGCCCTTGCTTCTGGTGTACATTGGTACATGGCATCTAAGATGTGTAAACGGCCTCTTTTTGCCTGGTCAAGCGCCTCACGCATAACGTTCATGCTCAGCCCGTCTACTTTGATATCCATCTGTACCCCACAGATACCATCACGGGTGCCTGTTACTTTAAAGTCCATATCGCCCAAATGATCCTCGTCGCCGAGAATATCGGTCAGTATTGCATATTTTTCTCCTTTACTGATCAATCCCATAGCCACACCTGAAACGTGTTTGGGGATCGGGATCCCGGCATCCATCAGCGCCAGCGATCCTGCACATACGGTGGCCATGGAAGAGGAACCGTTCGATTCAAGAATATCACTGACAATCCTGACGGTATAGGCAAAATCACCACCGGGCATCATTTGTTTGAGTGAACGCATCGCCAGGTTACCATGACCTACTTCACGACGGCCGGGGCCGCGCATCATTTTCACCTCGCCGGTTGAAAAGGGCGGGAAATTATAGTGTAAGATGAATTTTGAATAGTCAGAGGTAGCAGCACTTTCTACGAGCAACTCATCCAGTGGTGTACCCAGGGTTACCGTGGTAAGCGACTGGGTTTCCCCCCTTGTAAAGAGTGCAGATCCGTGGGGTGTGGGCAATACATCGATTTCCATATCCAGGGGTCTTACCTGGTCGAGCTGGCGACCGTCCAAACGAACCCTGTCATTCAGGATCATATCACGTACCACATAATATTGCAGGTCGTGGTAATAGGTCTTCGCTTTTTTGGCGATATCGGCATCCAGTTCTTCACCTTCTGCAACGTTATAATCTTTTTTCAGCTGCTCCAGCAATGCCTCTTCGATCTCATTAAATTTATCAGTGCGCTCATGTTTGCTTAATGCAGCCTTGCTTACATCATAGACCCTGGTTTGGGCAAAGGCTTCCACTTTCGACAGCAGTTCCTTGTCAACTTCAGGGGCAACGAATTCGCGTTTTTCTTTGGCACCGGCCATGGCGCGGAGTTCCTGTTGTGCATTTACCTGCAACTTGATGGCTTCGTGACCAATTTCAATCGCTTTTACAAGATCTTCTTCAGAACATTCCTGGGCCTCACCTTCCACCATCATGATATTCTTTTCAGTGGCGGCGATGATAAAATCCAGATCGGCTTTTTCCAATTCACTACGGTAAGGGTTCACTTTGAATGCTCCGTCGATTCTGGCTACCCGCACTTCAGAAAGCATTTCCTGGATGGGAACATCCGAAACAGCCAGGGCAGATGAGGCGGCAAGACAGGCCAGGGCATCCGGTAATACCTCGGCATCACTTGAAATGAGCGTAACCAATACCTGTACCTCGCAACGATAATCGTCGGGGAATAAAGGCCTGAGCGCCCTGTCAATCAGACGGCTGATCAATACTTCATAATCACTCAGGCGGCCTTCCCTTTTGAAAAATGAACCGGGAATCCGGCCTGCTGAGGCGAATTTTTCCTGGTAGTCGACAGTTAACGGGAAAAAACTTTGACCTTCTTTGGCTTCCTTATTGGCTACAACTGTAGCCAGTATCATGCAGTTGCCCATACGGACGGTTACAGATCCATCAGCCTGGCGGGCCAGGCGGCCTGTTTCGATGGTGACCTCACGGCCATCACCCATATCAAATGTTTTTTGTATTGGTTGTGATAACATGGTAATTTATTTAGGAGTGGTTACCCATTTCCGAAGCTGTTCATAACAGTACTGCAATAGGACAAGATGCAAACAGCAACCGGGGGGTAGTAATAAAAGCAAAAGCCCTCCTGTTCGGAGGGTTATGCTTCATGAAATTATTTTCTTAATCCGAGTTTTTCGATCAGCGCCCGGTATCCTGTTAGATTGTGTTTTTGCATGTAGATCAGCAACCGCTTTCTTCTTCCTACCAGTTGCATCAAACCACGGTGTGTGGAGAAATCTTTTTTATTGGCCTGGAGGTGATTGGAGATTTGAGCAATCCGCTCAGTCAGTAATGCAACCTGACCTTCAATGGAGCCGGTGTTTGTTTCTTTTCCACCAAATTCAGCAAAAATTGCTGCGTTTTTTTCTTTTGTTAAAGGCATCTTTGTTTTTTTTTAGAAATTCATCCGATTTTTTATCCGATTATTTGAGGCGGCAAAGGTAGGATAATGCTACTGAAAAACAAAGAAAAACAAGGTTTTTGGTTAGATTTGGACCTTCAAAATCAAACACATTGGAAATTACAGATATTTCAGCTTCCACGAAGAATATCCTGGGGCTCCAGTTACCCACCGATCCCAGGTGGGTGAACCTGGCAGAAAAATCACTAGAGGAAATCCTTACCGATCATGCCTGGTGTGAGCAAAAAGCTGCAAGTTCCTGTGTTTCAATTATTCAAAGATATAGTGAGCAGGAAGAACTGGTTCGGGAATTATCCCCGATCGTGACAGAAGAATGGGGCCATTTCAGGATGGTATTGGCTGAATTACAAAAACGGAACCTGAAGCTCGGCAAACAGCGTAAAGACGCATATGTCAACCAATTACTGGCTTTTCATAAAAAAGGGGGGTATTGGAAAGACCGTTTCCTGGATACGCTGCTCATGATGGCCCTGATCGAAGCCAGGAGTTGTGAGCGTTTTAAAAGGTTGAGCGAAGGTTTGAAGGATGAATATCTCCGGAATTTTTATCGCCGGTTGATGGAAAGCGAGGCAGGACATTACACGCTCTTTATCGAATTGGCAGAAAAATACATCGACAGGGAAAAAGTCAGGCTACGCTGGCAGGAATGGCTGGAAGAAGAAGCTTTCATTATCGGACAACTTGACCTGCGGGGCGACAGGATCCATTAAAAGCTAATCAACATGTCTATCCAAAAACGCATCATTGCAGTGAATCCTCCCCGGGAGGAGATCTATGAATTTACCCTTATCAATAACCGTAACACGGAAGTGCATATCACCAATTATGGCAATATTGTTTCTTCCTTTTTTGTAAAAGGAATCAATATTGTGCTGGGGTTCAAAGATATCGCCAGTTACTGGTCGCCCGACTATCGTTCCCGTTACCCCTATTTTGGCGCAGTAATCGGCAGAACAGGGAACCGGATCAGGGAAGGAAAATTTTCGATTGACGGTGTTGAATACCAATTGGCGCGCAATAATGGTAACTGTAACCTGCATGGAGGACCAGACGGTTTGGATACAAAGACCTGGGATATTGTAAAAGATGATGCCCTTCCCGATAATACTGTTTGTTTCCAATACCTGAGCCGGGATCAGGAATCGGGGTTCCCGGGCAATCTCCTGGTGAAACAGGTATATCGTCTCACCGAGGAGGATGAACTGGTGATCGAATCCTTTGCTGAAACCGACAAACCCACCCTTCTTAACCTTACCCATCATGATTATTTTAACCTCAATGGTGGTGGCCCCATTTTCCAGCATCAATTAAAGATCAACGCCCATGCCTACCTGGGGCAGGATGAGGGGCTGGTACCGGACGGCACCCTATTGGCGGTGGAAGACACTGCTTATGATTTTAGGGCACCCAGGGCCATTGGTAACCGGGGCTATGACCAGAGTTTTGTTTTGGATGATGACAGGAACCTGAAACTAGCTGCGGAAGCCAGGGGGGATCAGTCAGGCCTGACCTTACAAGTGTACACTACAGAACCCCTTGTGCATTTTTATAATGGTGGTGGCGTTCCCGAATTTGTGGTGGGGAAGGAAAAGTTGTTTGGCAACTTTACCGGATTTTGCCTCGAAACGCAGAAACACCCGGATGCGGTCAACATCCCTCATTTCCCAAATATTATTTTGAGGCCGGGAGAAAAATACCATGAAAAGACAATTTATAAGGTCATTGGTTGATCACTGAAATAAATTAGTTCATCCTGCAGGTCAAGGAAAGGGAACTCTTTTTGCAAAACCGCCACTTTATCCCAGTAAGTTTCAAGAAATAGACGGTGTGCTTTTGTTCCGGGTAAATGCGGCCGGTGGTTTTTGGCAGCCACGATCTCCCCTATTCTTTTCATAATGGATTGAGAAGACGGGTTCAAAAAAGTTGAAAGGAATCTGTGGGCAATATAATCGACAGCTTTTTTATCGGGATGCACCAGGTCCTCCGCATAGAAACGGTAATCCCTTAAAACATCGATCAAAAGCTCATATGCCGGAAAATAATATAAATGATCAAACTTGTTTACCATATGGTGAACGGCTTCTATAAGCCTTGACTTACTCCTGTTATTTTCCACGATTCCGTCCCTTGTATGCCGTACCGGGCTAACTGTGAAAATGATCTTCAGCCTGGGGTTGAACCGGAGCAGTTGGTGATAACAATTGTCAAAGGATGCGATGATCTCATCGATACCCAGTAAATGTTTTGTGAACCATGCTGCCGGAGCCTTATGGCAGTTGCTGACCTGGTCTCCGTATTGAAGCCCCCCTTTTTCTGCTTTCTCTGTCAGGCGATAAACAAATGATGTTCCGGGCGTGATGATCAGCCAGTCGGCATCTTTTAAAAACAAATGGGCGGTTGCCAGTAATTGGTTGATGGCTGCCAATGCCGTTGCAGGATCTGTATGGGAAAACCTTCCATGATGCTGCCAGCTGTTCCAGGTTTCCTGGTATTGGAAAAGGTTGTTTAGGCTGTAGGGCTGAGGGTCAATACAGGAGGCAAGGCTTTTACAGATACTTACAGGATCAAATAAGATGCCATGGGGGTTTTGGAGGATATTCAGCTTTAACTCCTTTAACCGCTTACCGGTTTCTTCGGCAAAACAGGACCCCAGCATCATTACCCGGTGGCGGTAATCTATCTTTTCTTCCGGGGGATTGATATTTAGTTGCAGCATCAAATCCATCAAATGAAAATTTTATTAGCGAGCAGTAGGCTCCCGGATAAAGCATCCTTTTTGATGCCTGTTTCGAGATGGGCAGATTCAAAATAATCGATCATGAATTCGGTATGCATATTTCCCACCAGGTCATCATCCGCCATCGGGCAGCCACCAATCCCTTTCAGGGCACCATCAAATCTTTTACAACCGGCTTTTATAGCAGCATGCAATTTCTCTTTTCTGTTTTCCAGTGTCGAATGCAAATGCACGCCGATCTCTGTACCCGGGAGGGACTCAACCAGGTAACGGGTCATGTCAAAAACCTGTTCAGGAGAAGCCAGTCCTACTGTATCAGCCAGGGAAATTATATTGATATCCATTGCCACCAGCCTGTTGACCCATTCAAAAACGATATCTTCATCATAATTATCTCCATAAGGGTTGCCAAACCCCATCGAAATATAGATCACTATTTGCTTACCTTTCCGGATACAGATTTCCTGGATTTCTTCAACCCTTTGCAAAGATTCTTCAATAGAAGAATTTGCATTTCGTTGCTGAAAGGTTTCAGAAACAGAAAACGGGTAGCCCAGGAAACTGATCTCATCAAAAACGGAGGCTTCTATGGCACCTCTTGTATTGGCTACGATGGCTAAAAGTTTTGTTGTGGTCCCATTCATCTCCAGCCTTGTAATTACCTCTTTTGTATCTGCCATTTGTGGTATGGCCCTGGGGGATACAAAACTGCCAAAATCGATGGTATCGAAACCCACCTGCAGCAAAGAATTAATATAAGCGGCTTTAAGATCGGTGGGAATGATTTCCTTCCAGCCCTGCATGGCATCGCGCGGGCACTCAATTATTTTGATCCTCTCATTGTTCATGTTACAGGCAAAGATACCGCATAGATTGATCAGAGCCGGGATGCCAGTTTCATTTTATCCCTGATCTTATTGAAGAAACGGGTACGTTCTTTTTCCCCGCTGATACTGAGTGGCGTTGATTTTTTTATCAGGTTCTGCAGTACATCATACATGTAGGCATTAAAGGCTTCGTCGCGGGTGGCAATAAAATTGATGATACTATGGTTGAGGATGGTGACCTGTTGCTGTTCCAGTTCAAAAAAGATCGTATTATCACCCAATATCAATTCGTTATTGTACAGAAGGTAGGGTGCGGCATTGGACAGGGGTTCTTCATCGATGTCAAATTTTACACCCAGCTCAGCCTGTTTTTCCAGATGGTCAATCAGGTTGAACACGGCCTGGTAAAGTGTTTTTGCGTCCTCATCCGATTCAAAGATGCCGGCTTCACGGTAAAACTCTATTTGCCGGATGGTGCTGTTGATACTTTCAATATTCCAGATATCGGTTGAACCTATCCTGTTATACACTTTTACGATTTCTTTAGAGATCGCAAGGTCCGTTTCATTCCAATCTCTGACCGTGAATTTTTTCCCTTTCATTTCATCATAATGGAAGATCGATTTACGCCAGAAAAATGCCTTGAAGGCGGCCAGTTCTGGAACAATAAATTGCTGCATGAGGGGGATATCCTTGGCCAGGTAAATGATATTGGGTTTTTTAAAGGAAGCCACAAACTGCAGTTGTTGTAAAACATTTTCGCGCCACCTGTCAAATACATGGCCTGTATCATCAATCAGGTTTCCATTGAAAAGAAAGGAATCGGTTTTGAGGTGCAGGAATTGATCGAGTGATATTTTAAAATGAGTGGCCAGTTTTTGCATCTCCTCAAAACTGATGGGTTTTTCCCCCCTGATCCTGCGGTAGGCACTATCATTACTGATTTCGAGTAGATCGGCGATCGCGTCTACAAGGGAAAAATGTAGCGGTAATAGGCCTTTTATATGCTTAAAAAAAGCCTGCTGGACCCCTGTCGACTCCATAAAGTTGGTTTTGGTAATTATTGCCAAACCGGTATTCCTTGATTAGTAGAAACCGTTTTGTCTTTCTAAAGTAAACGCATTTTTTGCAATAATCAATATCCTCCCCCCATTACCTCTACCCTCTTTATGCCATTTTTTGGCAAAAAAGCGAATGGCCAGGCATTTATCAATTAGGGAAGGGGCCATCATGAAACTAAGTTTGGAGGGTAAACCAATTCTTCATCCAAAACTTCAATTATGAAACGGAACCTGCTTTTAGCGCTTTTCCTGTTCATTTCCTTTATTACTTTTTCACAGGAAGATCTACCCACAATGACAAAGAAATTTGTACCCAGCCTGGCCAGTATACAAACCCTGGAAGGCAAAAGGGTCAATGGATGGTTTTACAGTGTGACCGATGATCAGGTCAGTTTGCTGAAACCAAAGAAAAGACTGTTGCACTATAATCAGCAAACCAAAATTGACCATTCCGGCGCAATGATTCTGATCCCAACCGAACAGATCAATATCATCGGGCTAAAAAGGAAAAATAATGTAATGAAGGGAGCCCTGATCGGTTTTGGAGTTGGCGCCCTGTCGGGTATTATAGGCGGGATCATTAGTGGTGACGATCCGGTGACTCGTAATACAGGTGAGCCCTTTTCTGATTTATTTAACGGTATTAGGAAATTATTGACTTGGAAATTGACAGCAGGACAGAAAGCGGTGGCGGGGGGATTAGTTTTTGGATTAACCGGGGCAGCCACAGGTGCCATCATTGGTGCGCTGGTAAAAAAGAAATTCTTCATTGGGGGTAAAAAGGAGGCTTTCCGACAGCATCATAGTGAATTGATCAAAAGGGCAATGCTGCAGTAAATATTTTTTATTTAACGGAAAATGTGATCTCCAAGTTTTTTTAAACAATAAAAGTCAAAAAATGAAAAAGAACATGTATAGCATTGCGTTCGCTGTTCTAATGTTTATGCAGCACCCCAGTTCTTTTGGACAAAAGAAATTCTATTTCAGCATAGAAACCGGCTTTTTTACCAGCAATACAAATAATAATTTAAAAGATGCGATGATTGCTTCAGGGTTTAATAAATACGTGACCTATGGATTTTTTGGATTTATATCCACAACCCGCTACCCCACAGTTTATACAGGGAATAAACGATATAGGGTTAGGGTGGGTTATCAGATAAAAGAAGGTAGCGTCCTTGAAGCAGGATACAGTTATTCTTTTGGTGGCAATGTTTATGGAGCCGACAGAATGGAACAGAATGGATATGATTACCTGAATTTCCTGAATATCACCAGTAAAGTGCATACGCTTTCCTTCAACTATATACTACAGACTAAGAAAGCGAGTGCCGGTATCGGTGCCGGGCCGGTCTTTGTATTCTTTAACACTGAAAAACAAAGTCAGGGGTTACCGGTAACAACAGGGACTGCCAGGGAAAATGCGCTACACCTGGCAGCAGGTACAATGGCTTTCTGGAATTTTATTAACCGAAAAACATGGTTTGCCGGTATCCGGGCAGACGCTTCCTTTTCTGGCGGGCATACAATTTCAGCAACAGATGTTGTCAATACGTTTGATCCCACCCTTGTCTCTCATTTTAAAGAATCAAGAGTAGGGAATTTTATGGGGAGCATCAATTTTGCTGTCGGGTTCAGGCTATAGATGTATTAGTAATCAAAAAAAATTGTCATGAAAAGAATAGTTATTACCTGTTTTTGGATTTGGCCTTTCTTTATGTTTGCACAGCAAAACGCAAAGAAGTTATCCTTATATGTACAGGGCGGGTATAAGAGTTCCGCCTATTTCAATAAGTCGGGGAACCATGAGTTTGTTTCTGAAACCGAGATCAGTCATCATAAATGCATCATCCTGAATGCTGGTTTGCAATGGCAGGTTGCAGAAAAATGGCGGATCGGTCCTTCCTTTACCTATGACCATTTTGGTACAAAACAACGATCTGTTGAATTCAGCAATATGAGTTTTTTACTGCGGGGGGACAGGATATGGAAAGCGACAAAAGATTATGAGGTCTATTCCGGGTTAGCGATGGGTATAAGAAAACTGAGGAAATTTGAGGAAGAAATCGAAACAACCCAAACAGTCAATTTCAGTTACCAGCTTTACCTGGCCGGTATCAATTTAAAGTTGCTCAGTAATTTTTTTATTGATGTTAATATTGGCTGGGGTAATACGGGTATTTTCAGTGCAGGGGCAAGAATATTATTTTGAAATTGAATATTTATGAAATCATTTTTTTTCCTTTTAATGATTGGCTTCAGCCAGATACTAAAAAGCCAGCCCTATATTAATATTTTCAGTTTGCAATATCAACATAGCCCCGATGCAGGTATGCTTCAGCGGGATCAAATTCATAACCGGGTTTCCTATTTTAAATCTGAAATCAATTTACCGGTCGTTTTCAGGAGAGACAGCAGCATAATTGTTTTTAGCCCGGCGTTCGAACAATGGGCTATCCGGTTACCTGAGGCCTATGCGCTTCCTTCCAGTTTCCGTTCTATGATACTTCCTGTAAATTTAATCCATCCCTTATCAAATAAGTGGACAGTACTATTCGCTGCCATTCCCCGATGGAATGGTTATGGAAATAAATGGGTGAATAATAGTTTTCAGATGGGTGCAGCATTCCTGGCATCTTATAAGAAAAACAAAAGGCTTCAGTATAAATTGGGAGTCTATATTAATAATGAGTTTTCGGGTGTTTTCATTATGCCACTGCTGGGCATTGACTGGCAGATTGACGGGAGGAATAATTTATTTGGGGTTTTGCCCGGAAACCTGGTTTTTGAACATTTCATGAATCCCCATTGGTATTGGGGAGCCAGTTTTAGGGCCATCACCAATACTTACCAGTCAGGTTTGATCAACCCGGGTCCAATGCATTCGTTCTGCAGGATCGATGAAAACCAGCTTTCATTGTATACCGATATTTATATGGGAAAAAATATTGTTTTGAACGCCGAAGCCGGTCATTCGGTTTTCAGGCGATTCAGGATGGGCATAGAAGATGCTGATCAAAAGTATTATGAAAAGGCAAAAGTCAATGATGGACTTTTATTCAAAATCGGGATGGCCTACCGTTTACGGTTACGGTAAAGTTGTATCTGACCTTTGTTTTTGTACTTCATACAAGATTATCCCTGTGGCAACAGATACATTCAGGCTTTCAAAATCCCCTGTCATGGGGATTTTGAATTGCTCATCGGCTATTTTCAATAATGCCGGATATACACCCTTTTCTTCATTCCCCATGATAATGGCACAGGGGAGGGTAAAATCGCATGCAGATAAAAGGTTTGACGCCGTCATTTCACTGGCAAAAACCCTGATTCCGTTCAGGTGCAATTCATCAACCGCTTTCATTAAACTGTTGACCCTGCATACCAGGATATTTTCGAGCGCGCCTGCAGAAGATTTGATCGCATCTTCCTGCAGGGGGGCCACGCCCTTGTCGGGGATGATCAATGCCTGTACCCCCAGGCACAAAGCGGACCTGGCAATCGCACCGATATTTCTGACATCCGTAATACTGTCCAGGATCAGGAATAGTGGTGTCTCTCCTTTTTCTATGACAAAGGAGATCACCTGCTGCAGTTCCTGGTATTGGATGGCAGCGGTATAAGCAATTACCCCCTGGTGGTTCCCCCGGCTTACTGCATTGAGCTTTTCAATCGGTACATATTGCACCGGAATATTTCTTTCAGTGGCTAACTGCCGGATTATGGTTATAGCTTCTCCACTCGCGCCTTTTTGCATCAGGATCTTATCGATGGGCTTTCCACCCCGCAGGGCTTCTACGAGGGGTTGTCTTCCTGATACGAGAGCAGACTTTTTGGGCCGTGGTTTTTTATGATATCCTTCCATCCAGCATCATTAATTTAACCTGCAATATAGCAGCTACAGAAATGGCATCCGTTATTTCCTTTTTGATTACCATCTGGTAGGCTTCTTCAAATGATAGTTTTTTCACGGTCAATTGTTCGGTCTCTTCCGGCATGGATGCACCCTGGGAAAGGTGGCGGGCCAGGAAGATTTCGCTGATCTCATCTGAGCAGGAATTTGATAAATGCATGGTCAGGATATTTTCCCAGTAGGCTGCTTCCAAACCGGTTTCTTCCTTCAATTCTCTTTTTGCTGAATCCAGGGGAGGGACCCCCAACGCCCCCCCCCCTTCGGGGATTTCCCAGCTATACTGATCAAGGGTAAACCGGTATTGACCCACCAGGTAGGTGTTATAATCTTCATCCAACGGTAAAATGCCAATGGCAATATGCTTAAAATGAACTTTACCATAGATGCCTTTTCCACCAGCCGGATTTAAAACATCAAATTCAGTTACCCTGATCCAGGGGTTTTCATAAACCTGATGCTGATCGTTGATTGTCCAGGGATTCACTTTTTCCATTTACCGAAAATAAAAAACCTCTTCGGGATGAAGAGGTTTTATTTATAATTTGACCATTTTATTTGATACCGAATGCTTTTTTCACCTTCGGAACATAATCCAGCTTTTCCCAGGTAAACAATTCCACTCTTTTTTTGGCCACCCTACCTTCCGGTGTCACAAAGGTCTTTTCCACGAATTGGGGCTTACGTCCCATGTGGCCATAGGCAGCAGTTTCGCTATAGATGGGATTACGCAATTTCAATCTTTGTTCGATAAAATAAGGACGCATATCAAAAAGCCCTTCTACGATCTTTGCGATCTGGCCATCATTCATTTTTACTTTAGCCGTACCATAGGTGTTGACATTGATACTGGTGGGCTGCGCCACACCGATGGCATAGGATACCTGAACCAGCACTTCATCACATACACCTGCTGCAACAAGGTTTTTGGCAATATGACGGGTTGCATAAGCAGCGGAGCGGTCAACTTTGGAAGGATCTTTTCCGCTAAAGGCGCCACCACCATGTGCCCCCTTACCGCCATAGGTGTCGACAATGATCTTACGACCGGTTAAACCCGTATCGCCATGGGGACCACCAATCACAAACTTTCCGGTGGGATTGATATGATATTTGATCTTATCATTGAAAAGCTTTGCGTATTTCTTATACTTTGATTTTACCCTCGGGATAAGGATGGAGATAATATCACTTTTGATCTTTGCCAGCATTTTACCCTCTGCATCAAAATCATCATGCTGGGTGGAAATCACAATGGCATCTATTCTTACCGGTCGGTTATTATCATCATATTCAAGGGTAACCTGGCTTTTGGCATCCGGCCGAAGGTATTTTATTTGTTTGTTTTCTCTTCTTAAAGCTGCCAGCTCAATGAGGAGTTTATGTGCCAGGTCAAGGGCAAGGGGCATATAATCATCAGTTTCGTTGGTAGCATAACCAAACATCATACCCTGGTCGCCAGCGCCCTGCTCTTCCCTTTTTTTCCGGTCAACACCCTGGTTGATATCGGAGGATTGTTCATGGATGGCTGAAAAAACGCCACAACTATGTGCCTCAAACATGTATTCGCTCTTGGTATAACCGATTTTCCTGATCACCCCGCGGGCAATTTCCTGTACATCAAGATAGGCCTTGCTTTTTACTTCACCGGCCAATACAACCTGTCCGGTTGTTACCAGGGTTTCGCAGGCAACTTTGGAATTGGGGTCAAAGGCCAAAAAATTATCAATAAGTGCATCGGAAATCTGATCCGCAACCTTATCCGGGTGTCCTTCAGAAACACTTTCAGAGGTAAAAAGATAGGGCATGTTTAATTTTTGTAATGATTAATTTGGTTTTGGAATGTCATACCTTCTGATAATTAAGAAGATAGCAAACCTTACGGGGTGCAAAGATAATCGCCAGATTCAAACTTTTCTAATCTGTTGTGCACTAAATTTTAGAGTAAACAATATAAAGGCGGATTTTCTGGTTGGCCGGCAGGCCTGTTCCACCCACCCTCACTCTTCCGACAGAGATCGAGGTATTGACGGGGAAAGAAAAAGCAGTTGTACTGCCCGTATTGGCATAATTATTTGATTTCAGGGAATCGGTCAAATACCGGTGTGCGATCAACCTGAAATCCATAACAGGCTGGTGTTCTGTAACTATTTTCTGTACATAGCGGGTGAGATCAAAATTCCAGCGGATCACTGTATTTCCTGCTCCATCTGGAACTTCATGGCCATAGGCGCCAAAAGAACCATAATTCAACTGCCCGGTGGACCCATCCGGAAATACGTCATAAGGGATGATGCTGTAATCAAGATCCGTTGACTTTTTTGCGTCAAGCCAGATCACCCCGGGGGGAGAAAAATCTTTATCACTGTTATCATGAATCTGCTCGATGACCAGTTCGGCACGGTGTACCAGCCTGTTGGAAACTGCATCCAGTCCCGGTACAGTAACGGTAGCATAACTACCTGGGGTATTGATCAGGTATAGGTAATTATCCGTGGTAGGTGAATTGGCGGCTGCCTCTAACGGAGTGCCGGAAAAATCCCTTTTGATATAATTATGATGTCCGCAGCCTGAAAAGCCATTATATTCATTGAATACAAAATAACTGACTGTTGTATCTTCCACACCGCTTTTTGGATACCGGTAGTAAATGGCCAGTTTGGTATTGGCACTGGAAGCCAGGCTAAATGCCATCAGGGCATTGCCGCTTCCCGTGGAAGATTCAAGTGCAAAACCTCTCAGAAAAGTATTGAAAAGGGAATCAGAATGGTAGGCTCCGTTGGCTACAGAATCATAATCCAGTAAACGCTGTCCAAAGCTATTGTTAAGTTTAACCCTCAACTGGCGGTCTGTTGTATCCCGGAACACTTTAACCGAATCATCCAGGTTGGCAGGAATAACAGTTGTGGTTCCCAGTAAAGTGCCGTGTGCAAAAGTCTTTTCCCGAACCAGATAGGATGAATCTTCCCGAAACTCCTCTGTTATTTCATAGGCATTTATAGTCTGGGGAAGCGTGGAATCACCATAAGTGCCCCGGTAATCCAATACCAGCACCACAGAGTCGATGGTCAGGCTATCCGTTCTTGCAAAAGCAAAAGGGAAAGTAGACGGTTTTAACTGTAAATATAATTTTGCATCGGTCTTGCCAAAAAAAGGATCATTTTGAATAGTTCCGAGGAAATGAAGATCGGAAGAGAAAACCCGGAGCGAATCTTCGCTGTCCAGGAAAATATGGTTAAAGGCTTCGGCATCCATTACGGTGTCGAATGTATTGATATTGTCAACGGCCGGTATCAGTCCCCCGCCCAGGTCTGTAAAAGAATTAATCCTTTTGCAGGAAGCTATAACTGCAGAAATGATCAGTATGGAAAAGAGCGAAAAATAAAGCAGATGATGTTTGTTCTTCACGGGGTTATAATTATACTTTCCGTTAATGATGGTGGTTATAGCTTACTTGCCTGCAAGGTCGTTATACAATTGCAAATAGTCTGTTAAATCAGATTCTGCATTATACAGCAAGGTCTTTTTACCTTTTACTTTTTTGAATTCCTCGACCAGTTTTTTATCGATTTTTTCGTCCCCGAAAGTGATCGCATCTGCATAACTGGCCCCGCCCCGGAACATGGCAGTATTGTTGTTTTCTTTGAATACTTCAAGGTCTTTTTCCTTGATATTGGCATGTATAAGCGCTTTTTTGAGGAAACCGCTTCCCATTTTCTCCTTAAAGGTATTCTGACCGATGGTGTAGATGATCTTACTTTGTGAAAAAACGGGTTCTTTTTTGTAAACCGTTTTCAGGTATGCGGGAACCAGACCTGACATCCATCCACTGCAATGGATCAGGTCGGGCGGCCAGCCGAATTTTTTTACGGTTTCAAGGGCTCCTTTGCAAAAAAAGACGGTACGTAAATCATTGTCGGCATACCATTTCTCATTTTCATCATGAAAAATATATTTTCTTTTAAAAAGGTCCTCATTATCAAGAAAATAAACCTGTAAACGGGCATTAGGCAAAGAGGCCACCTTGATCTGCAGCGGCAGGTCGTCATTTTCGATGGAAATATTGATACCCGATAGTCTTACCACCTCATGCAGCCTGTGCCTTCTTTCATTGATTACACCAAATCTTGGCATGATGCAGCGAACCTCAAAACCATTATCATTCGATTTGATTGCCAGTTTATTCACAATTTCTGAAAACTCGGTAAACTCCAGATAGGGAGACATTTCGCTGGCAATAAATAAAATTCTTTTCTTTGCTGACATTTTATCGCTGTTTGATTGATTCCAATATTAGCTTTCCAATAGCCCAGAAGGCGGCAAAGGTAATTAAATTATTGCTAATAAGTTGTCCAAACGGCTGTTCCGGCCTTAATTTGAACCATTATGATGATTTTAAAAAAGGCGTCTGACCTTTCCAAATATATTGGCAAAATGAAGGCCGAAGGCTTTACAATTGGATTCGTGCCTACCATGGGTGCCCTTCACAAAGGTCATATTTCCCTGATCGATGCCTCCCGTAATCAGTGCGGTATAACAGCCTGCAGCATCTTTGTCAATCCCACCCAGTTTAATGATCAGCAGGATTTTGAAAAATACCCTTCCACCCTTGACCAGGATATATGTCTATTGGAAGAATCCGGTTGCGATATATTATTTATCCCAACTGTCCATGAAATTTACCCAACCGGAACGGATTTGCTGAAACAATATGACCTGGGTCCAATAGAGAGTATACTGGAAGGAAAATACCGGCCTGGACATTTCCAGGGTGTATGCCAGGTGGTGCACCGTTTATTGGAAATAACTACTCCGGATCTGCTTTTTCTGGGTCAAAAGGATTTTCAGCAATGCATGGTTATCAAAAAAATGATGGAAATATCCGGCTTCGATACCATCCGGGTCAATATTTGCCCAACCCTTCGCGAGAAAAACGGACTGGCAATGAGCAGCCGGAATATGCGCCTGTCTGATGATGGAAAAGAAATGGCCGGTATAATTTTTACAGCCCTGGACAGTGTGAAAAAAGAGCTGTCTCCAGGCAACATACGTCCGCTCAAAGAAAAGGCAATTACCACTTTACAGGTAAGCGGATTCCGGGTTGACTATTTTGAGATTGCCGAAACGGAGGGGCTCGCCATATGTGATGACTGGGATGGCAGGAAAAAACTCGTAGCCATTACGGCTGCATTTCTGGAGGAGGTAAGATTGATCGATAACCTTTTGCTGAATTAATTGTTGTTTTACTGACAATATTACTGTTTATAAATCGCTTACTTTTGCTCCGCTATGGAAATACAGGTGTTGAAATCGAAAATTCACAGGGCCGTCATTACGGAGGCCAATCTGAATTATGTGGGTAGCCTAACCCTTGATGAAGATATGATGGAAGCTGCCAATATCATTGAGAATGAAAAAGTGCAGGTCGTCAATGTCAATAACGGGGAAAGACTGGAAACCTATGTGATCAAGGGAAAGCGGGGATCCGGTGTTTGCTGCCTGAATGGTCCGGCAGCCAGGAAAGGATCTGTGGGAGATATTGTCGTTATCATTTCTTATGCCTTAATGGATTTTGAAAAGGCGAAAACTTTCAAACCCTGGCTTCTTTTTCCCAAAGAAGGGAATAAGGTTTGAGTATTTCATGAAAAAATAGTTCGTTTGATTTTCAGTTTCGTGTTTATTCTGCGAAATTGCGGTTATTCATGAAAAAGAAAATTTTCACCCTACTGCAATATGCCTTTTTTTTCGGACTGGGTATCTTCCTGATTTGGTGGTCGGTCCGGGACCTGACGGATATTGATAAATCACATATCCGGTCTGCACTTACCGGTGCCAATTATATTTTAATCGTTCCTGTTATCATCGTTTTACTGGCAAGCCATTTTCTTCGGGCTGTTCGCTGGCGCTTACTGATCAGTTCCATGGGGTACTACCCCTCTTTGCAAAACACTTTTTTTTCCGTTATGATTGGTTACCTGACCAACCAGGCCGTACCAAGGCTGGGCGAATTCATCCGGTGCACTTTTCTGTTCCGGTATGAAAAGATTCCTGTTGACAAACTGATCGGAACTGTTATCCTGGAAAGGATCATTGATGTTATTTCCTTATTGATCGTTTTTGGGATCACCCTTGTTTTGCAGCCGGGTATCTATACCAACCTGGTGAATGTATTCTTTCATAGCCAGGGTGAACAGGAAGTGCAAAAAATATCCAATACCCTGATCCTCCTGATCACGGCTGGGTTGGTGGTAACAATTATTATTACCTGGATGCTGTTAAAAAGGAAAACATTTTCCGACCTGCTGCAATTGATTATTCAAATCATCCGGAGGATCTGGAATGGGATCGGGACCATCCGCCATCTCAAAAAAAGATGGGAATTCCTCTTTCTGAGTGTGCTGATCTGGAGCCTTTACTTTGTGGGAGGCTATATCGGTTTTTTTGCATTGAAAGAAACCATTGGATATGGCGTCAACGAGGCGTTTTCCATCTTATCGGCGGGGAGTATTGGCATGGTGGCTACCCCGGGAGGGATTGGCGCCTACGCGGTGCTGGTGCAGAAAACTATGCAGGTTTATGGTTTAAATGAGGGGACGGCGCTTGCATTTGGATGGCTGTTATGGTTGGCACAGACCAGTGTGATCCTGCTGGGCGGTTTGGCAAGTTTTATTTTAATACCTTACCTCAATAAGAAAAAATGAGATCATCTGAAATCATACAGACCAAGATCAAAACTTTACCGGAGCTACTGTCCCTGCTTGCAGCCTGGAGGGTTACCGGAAAAACAGTGGCCTTTACCAATGGTTGTTTTGATATCCTGCATGCCGGACATATATATTCATTGTCGCAGGCCGCAAAGGAAGCGGATTACCTGATCGTGGCTGTCAATGCCGACCGTTCGGTAAAAAAACTGAAAGGAAGCGGTAGGCCGGTCAATGCCGAACAGTCAAGGGCACTGGTGCTGGCATCCCTGCTCATCACTGACGCTGTGATTATTTTTGAAGAAGACACCCCGCTGGAGCTGATAAAAGCAATCCGGCCAGATGTGCTGGTAAAGGGAGGGGATTATACTGTGAACCAGATTGCCGGTGCAAAAGAAGTGATCGAAAGCGGTGGAAAACTGGTTTTGAATCCCATACTGGAAGGATTTTCCACGACTGCTATCATCGAAAAAATGACCCGTTAAACAAGGCATCAAAAAAACTTAACATGGGTCAACTCCTGTGATCTTTAATTTTATTAGTAAAGATCAGGTTTCAAAAACACAGAACATGTCAGTTACAAAGCCAAAAACCATATATCGTGATATCAGCTGGTTATCCTTCAATGCAAGGGTTTTACAGGAAGCTGCCGACCCCAAAGTACCCTTAAGGGAAAGGATCCGGTTCCTGGGAATTTTTTCCAATAATATGGATGAGTTTTTCAGGGTCAGGGTGGCCACCCTCAAACGAATGATAGAATATGGCAGCAAGATCAGGAATATGCATCTTGAATCAAAACCCCAGCAGATACTCGACGAGATACAGATGTCGGTGCTCAATCAACAGAGCGAATTTAACAGGATCTGGGAAGAAATTCGTGGTGAGCTGAAAACACAAAAAATTTTCCTTGTTACAGAAAAGGGATTGAATAAAGAACAAAGGGAATTTGTACGGCGGTATTATGATGAAGAGGTCAGTTCCAATGTCATTCCGCTCATGATCGAAAGCATACCCCAGGTGCCCTACCTGCGGGAGAAATCGATCTACCTCGGGGTGGTGATGTGGAAGAAGGTAACGGCCCTGCAAAAAAAATATGCCCTCATCGAAATCCCGAGCCGGGTGTTGGGCCGGTTTATCATCCTACCCTCTCCGAGACCGGATGAACATCATATTATTTTGCTGGAAGATGTGATCAGGTTTAATTTACCGGTGATTTTCTCTTATTTTGGATATGACCAGTATTCTTCCCACATATTCAAAGTGACCCGTGATGCAGAAATCGATATCGATAACGATGTATCCACCAGTATCATCCAAAAATTAGAAAAAGGTCTGAAGAACCGGCGAAAAGGGAAACCGGTTCGTTTTGTATACGATAAGGAAATGGATCCCGGCTTGCTGGAATATCTCATCCGTCGACTGAACCTTAGTAAACGGGATAACCTGATCCCCGGGGGCCGCATCCATAATTTCCGGCATTTTATGGATTTCCCCGATAATGTATTCTCCGAACGAAAACAAAGGAGAAAGGCTTTTGACCACCCTTTATTATCGGGCGGAAAAAGGGTAACGGATATCATCTTCCGGGAAGACCTGATGCTGCATTTCCCTTACCATTCCTTTAACCCCTTAATTGATCTTTTAAGGGAATCTGCCATTGACCCCGATGTCACTTCCATTAAGATCACCTGTTACAGGCTGGCGCCCAATTCAAAGATCATCAATGCGCTGATCAATGCGGTGCGAAATGGTAAGCAGGTGGTGGTCATGCTGGAACTGCGTGCGCGTTTTGATGAAGAGGCAAACCTGGCCTGGAAGGAAATACTGGAAGAAGAAGGTGTGAAAGTCCTGATCGGCATTCCGAACATGAAAGTGCATGCCAAGCTTTGCATTATCCGGAAAAGGGTAAAGAATAAAACGATCCAGTATGGTTTTGTTAGTACGGGTAACCTGAACGAGAAAACGGCAAAACTATACGGCGACCATTGCCTCATGACAAGTAACCGGAGAATCATGGCCGATATCAACAGGATTTTCAGTTTTCTTGAAAAACCCAAACTGGGGATTCAATACCTGCATTCGTGCAGGACCATCATTCCCAGCCCTCTATTTATCCGCAAACAGCTGATGAAACTGGTCAATCATGAAATTAAAATGGCCAGACAGAAAAAGCCTGCCGCCATCACATTAAAAATGAATTCCCTTTCCGATGAGGAATTGATCTATAAATTATATGAAGCCGCAAAAGCCGGTGTTGAGATCCGGATGGTGATCCGGGGGATTTTTTGCATGCTGACGGAAAACCCGAAATTTAAAAAACCCGTTAAGGCGATCAGCATTGTTGATGAATACCTTGAACATGCACGGGTGTGGGTATTTCATAACGGGGGTAAAGAAAAAGTTTATATATCTTCGGCCGATTGGATGGTTCGAAATCTGGATCATCGCATTGAAGCCACTTGCCCCATTTATAACAATGTTATCAAGCAGGAATTGATGGATATACTGGAGATTCAATTCAGGGGCAATGTCAAGTCAAGAGTGCTGAACAATGCTTTGAGCAATGAATATGTAAAACCCGGAAATAAAAGGATTAGATCACAGATCGAGATATATAATTACCTGAATAAAAAAATACTAACCCCTCTTGAGACTGGCAGCCATTGATATAGGAAGCAACGCCGCTAGATTACTGATCAGCGATGTCATCGAAAACCCGGATGGACAGCCTGAATTCATCAAAATGACCCTTGTCAGGGTACCGCTTCGCTTAGGTTTTGATGTTTTTGACAAGGGTGAGATCGGCCCCTCAAAAGAAGAAAAGCTCATCAAGACCATTAAATCGTATCGGCACCTGATCGATGTTTATGATGTGAAACATTTAAAGGCCTGTGCCACATCCGCCATGCGGGATGCGATCAATGCCAAAGAACTGATCAGGCGGGTGAAGCTGGAAACCGGTATCGAAATCGAAATCATCAGTGGTCAGGAAGAAGCCTCCTTCATTTATGAAAATCATATTGCAGAAAACCTAACCTCCGATGAATCCTATCTTTATATTGATGTAGGAGGCGGAAGTACTGAACTTACTTTTTTCAGCGACGGGAAGATCATCTTCAAGGAATCCTTTAATATCGGAACTATCAGGCTGCTCAAAAACCAGGTCACGGAAAAAATGTGGGATGATATGAAAGAATTTGTAAAAACGAAGACCAAGGGTTATCATCAGGTTAGTGCTATCGGTTCGGGGGGAAATATTAATAAAGTGTTTTCCCTGTCAAAACGGAAGGAAGGAAAACCCCTGTCGCTGGAAACCCTGCGGGATTTTTACAAGGAATTCAGTAACCTCTCCCTCCCTGCTCGTATTTCCTACTATCGGTTGCGGGAAGACCGGGCAGATGTGATCGTTCCTGCATTACTGATCTATATCAATGTGATGCGGTGGTCAGATGCCAATGAGATTTTTGTTCCCAAGATCGGGCTGGCTGATGGGCTGATTCATAATCTTTATGAAGAGGTCAAACAACAGGAACAGGAAGCCTGATCAATCCTTTTTCCTACATTTACGCCTTAATTGAATGGCATGGCAATCAACAGGGATATCAAGCGTATTACCACCAATACATTACTGAAAATGAAATCAGATGGCGAAAAGATCTCCATGATCACGGCCTATGATTTTTCATTTGCGAAGATCTTTGATGCTGCTGGCATAGATATCATTCTAGTAGGTGATTCGGCCTCAAATGTTATGGCGGGTCATGAAACGACCTTACCGATCACCCTCGACCAGATGATTTATCATGCTTCTTCAGTGATCAGGGGCGTACAAAGATGTCTTGTAGTGGTGGACCTCCCCTTCGGCTCCTATCAGTCCAATTCCAAAGAAGCATTATCGTCTGCCATCCGCATCATGAAAGAATCAGGCGCCCATTCACTCAAAATGGAAGGAGGCGAGGAAATTCTTGAATCCGTAAACAGGATCGTATCGGCGGGCATCCCGGTAATGGGGCACCTTGGACTTACACCCCAGTCCATTTATAAGTTTGGCACATATTCGGTCAGGGCAAAAGAAGCAGATGAGGCAGAAAAGCTTAAAAAAGATGCGGTTTTGCTGCAGGAGGCCGGTTGTTTTGCCATTGTTCTGGAAAAAATTCCTGCTCAACTGGCTAAAGAGGTTTCTGAAAGCCTTGCCATTCCTACCATTGGCATTGGAGCCGGCAAATATTGCGATGGTCAGGTACTGGTCATGCATGATATGCTGGGTATCAATACCGAATTCAAGCCCCGGTTCTTACGGCAATACCTGAATCTCCATGAGCAGATCACCGGAGCAGTTCAGCAATACATTGCAGATGTAAAATCATTGGACTTTCCCAACGAAAAAGAACAATACTAATACGGCGTTTACCCGGTTTTCTCCGCTTTTACTTTTATTAATTTTGCGAATAAAAACAAATACCATGGATTTTCTCTCCTTATTAAAAATAGATTCCCATAACATGGGGACAAGTACAGGGTCTGTGCATATTGATTCTGCCGGAGAAAAACTAGACTCCTACTCTCCTGTCGATGGTCAATTAATTGCATCTGTAATTACAGCCGATGAGGCAGCATATGATAAACTTATTAATACAGCAGCGGAGGCTTTTATTCAATGGCGGTTATTACCAGCACCAGCCCGGGGTGAAATTGTCAGACAGGTGGGGGAAGCCTTGCGCAAGTACAAAGAACCCCTGGGTAGACTTGTTTCCTATGAAATGGGAAAAAGCCTGCAGGAGGGTTTGGGAGAAGTTCAGGAAATGATCGACATCTGTGATTTTGCCGTGGGTCTTTCGAGGCAGTTACATGGGTTAACGATGCATAGTGAACGACCTGCTCACAGGATGTATGAACAATGGCATCCCCTGGGAATTGTAGGCATCATATCTGCATTTAATTTCCCGGTGGCTGTTTGGAGCTGGAATGCCATGCTTGCCTGGATTTGCGGGGATGTTTGTGTTTGGAAGCCTTCGGAAAAGGCACCCTTATGCGGGATCGCCTGTCAAAATATTGTCAGGGAGGTTTTCCAGAATAATAAGGTTCCGGAGGGTGTAAGTAGCCTGGTAACAGGTGGCCGGAATATTGGAGAATGGATGGCTGCCGATAACAGGATTCCATTGATTTCAGCGACGGGTTCCACAAGGATGGGCAAAGCGGTTGGAACGGCTGTGGCCACCCGTTTGGGAAGGTCATTGCTGGAACTGGGTGGCAATAACGCCATCATTATTTCGCAGGAAGCAGATATTGATATGTCAGTACGGGCAGCCCTTTTTGGCGCCGTCGGCACTGCAGGACAGCGTTGTACGTCAACCAGGCGTTTGATCATACAGGAATCTGTTTATGAAAAAGTAAAGGAAAAACTGGTTAAAGCCTACCAGCAATTACGCATTGGCGACCCACTGGATGAAAAAAATCATGTAGGACCGCTTATTGACAGGGATGCTGTCAAAATGTATTTGCAGTCCATCGAATCCTGTAAGCAGGAAGGGGGAAAATTTGTGGTAGAAGGTAAAGTGCTGGAAGGTGATGGTTATGAAAGCGGATGTTATGTGCAACCCTGTATTGCCGAAGCAAAAGCTGGGTTTAAGATTGTTCAACAGGAAACATTTGCACCCATTTTATATTTATTAAAATATAAAACCATCGATGAAGCCATCGCTATCCAGAATGCTGTTCCCCAGGGGCTTTCATCATCTATCATGACTTTAAATCTCCGGGAAGCCGAACAATTCCTTTCAACTGCGGGTAGCGATTGTGGGATTGCCAATGTCAATATAGGTACTTCCGGCGCTGAAATCGGGGGTGCTTTTGGCGGGGAAAAAGAAACCGGAGGCGGCCGTGAAAGTGGCAGTGATGCCTGGAAAGCTTACATGCGTCGTCAGACCAATACCATCAATTATGGTTCAAATCTTCCACTGGCACAAGGTATCCAGTTCGGTATTTAGCTGTAAAACTTTGATTTACAGGAAATATTTACAAAATTTGCGCGTTATTAGGTTTATCCGTTTCTATGAAAGAAAAAATCATCCTGATGAAAAAACCCGTTTTTCTTTTTATTCTCATCCTCCTGCTACTGGGTGATGGTATCCAGGCACAATTACGCATTGCTATTGTTGGTGGACCCAATATTGCTTCCGTATTGGAGAAAAATAATCTTCCGCAATGGGATTCTATTAAGAACGGGTATTCATCCAGAACCGGTTTGCATCTTGGTTTTATAGCTGACCTGCAGTTGGGTTTGGATTCGAAATTTTATTTCCAGCCAGGCATCATTTACTCCAACAAGGGAAGAAAATATGCCAATGGCAGGGACAGCCTTTATTCCACACCGGATACTACATTGTCAACCGGTTACTATGTAGATGCTACCCAGTATATCAATTATATCGATTTCCCGCTCAATATTGTTTATAAAAACCCGATTGGCAAAACTTCGAAATTCCTGGTGGGTGCGGGGCCCTATCTTTCTTTTTTCTATAATGGAAATGAAAAAAGAAATATGAATCTATCAGGCATCGCCTTTACTTCAGAAGAAAATAAAGACCTCCCGGTGGGCAATGGTATTGGCAAATACAAGACACTTGATTTCGGGGTAAATGCGCTGGCAGGAATTGAATTTAAAAAAATATTTATCACGGCTAATTACAGCCGTAGCGTATCAAATTTTTACCAGGCAGCTTACGATGGTAATTTTAAACACCAGGTACTGGGAGTTACATTGGGGGTATTTATCGGCCAACCTGTAGACCTCTCAGACAAGCCCAAAGACAGGGATAATGATGGTGTACTGGATATGGATGACCAGTGCCCGGATGAACCCGGGACAGTTTTGACAAAGGGATGCCCCGACCAGGATGGGGACGGGATTGCAGATATCAGCGATAAATGCCCGACCATATCGGGCCTGGCTAAATATGAAGGCTGCCCGGTGCCCGACACAGACGGAGATGGTGTTAATGATGATGCAGATAAATGCCCGGAAGAACAAGGGTTAAAGGCATATGATGGCTGCCCGGTTCCGGATACGGATATGGACGGTATCCCGGATAATGAGGATCAATGCAAGGATGTACCTGGCTTTGGCCGGTATGCGGGTTGTCCTATTCCTGATACTGACGGGGATGGAATAAATGACGAGGAAGATAAATGTCCCCTCGAAGCGGGCGCAAAAGAGAATAATGGTTGCCCGGCCATTAAAGCGGAAATTATCGAAAAAGTCAGTTTTGCAGCCCGTAAGGTTCAGTTTGAACTAGGAAGCGCTGTTTTGACGAGGGAATCGGAATCGGTGCTGGACGAAGTGGTGGGGCTGCTCCGGGAAAACAAGGATATTCGGATTGATATTGAGGGTCATACCAGTAGTGATGGAAACCCTTCCACCAATACCCGCTTGTCCAACGAAAGGGCTATCGCTGTCAAAAACTACCTGGTTTCAAAAGGGATCGATGCGGATCGATTGACGGCCACTGGTTTTGGGTCCTCAAAGTTATTGAATGAGGAAAAAACAGCAGCGGAAAGGGCGCAGAACCGCAGGGTGGAGCTAAAATTGAAAAATAATTAAGAACCCTTCAAAATGTTAAAATCTCCCGATTTCACAACCGGGAGATTTTTTTTAACGTCTCTATTTCGATATTGGTCAAACCAGTCTATCCTTTTCCTGTTATTGTCATTTTATATGAGTGGTTTTACTGTTCAGATTATTATGACTTATTTGGGGTAATGAATTGACGGTTTCTTTTATATATTCGCAAATTTTAAATTCAAACACATATGATTCGTATCGTAAGTAAAGTTTTTTTACTGGTTTTTTGCTCCGGGCTGCTGACTACTGCATTATTTGCCCAGAAAGATAAGAAGGAGGAAATACCCAATGGCTGGTATCTCAAAGACAAGCAAAAAGATGGCTTGGACGGAATCAGCCTGGATAAGGCTTATGATTTTGTAAAGGGAAAGAAAAGCAAGACCATATTGGTCGCTGTCATTGACTCAGGAGTTGATACCACGCATGAAGACCTCAAGGATGTGCTTTGGCATAACCCCGGAGAAATACCGGGAAATGGCAAGGATGATGATGGGAATGGATATATTGATGATGTTTATGGCTGGAATTTTCTGGGTGGCAAGGATGGCTCCAATGTTAAGGAAGATTCCTATGAAGCGCATCGGGTATACTACCAGTTTAAGGATAAATATGATGGAAAAGACATTGATGAAAAGAAGCTTTCCAAAGATGAACAATACGAATACGGGTTGTGGGTAAAGGCAAAAGCGGAAATGGAAGAGGCTAAGAATAATGGAAGCGGTGATAATATTGAAACCCTGAAAAAGAATTATACAGATACCAAACAAAACTACCTGGATGTCGTGGAATTTGACAGCCTGTTGCGAAAGGCATACAATAAGGACATGTTTAGCTATGAAGAACTGAAGGAATTGAATCCCGAAGAGAAGCGTGTCAAACAGGCGAAAGCGGTACTTGTATACCTGATGGAAGCCAATGATATGAAGGATAAGTCTGACCAGGATATCCTGCAGGGTTTTGGGGATTATGTGGAATACCTGGCTGGTGAAGTGAGGAAGGCCGAGGCGGGCACCCATGCTCCTGAAGACTACCGGGGTGAGATCGTAAAAGATAATTATAACGACCTGTCCGATCGTTATTATGGCAATAATGATGTGATGGCCAATACCCCTTTTCATGGAACACATGTATCGGGCATCATCGGGGCTTCGCGGAATAATAAAAAGGGAATGGATGGTATTGCGGATAATGTTAAGATCATGATGATCCGGGCAGTACCAGATGGGGATGAACATGATAAGGATATTGCATTGGCAATCCGCTATGCTGTTGATAATGGCGCTGAGATCATCAACATGAGCTTTGGGAAATATTATTCTCCTGAAAAGAAATGGGTTGATGAGGCCGTGCAGTATGCCGCCAAGAAAGGAGTATTGCTGGTTCACGCCGCCGGAAATGAATCCAGAAATGTAGATTCCATACCCAGTTTCCCCAACGCCTATTTCCTGGAAAGCGGAAAAAAAGCTACCAACTGGATCAATGTAGGGGCAAGTGGTGACCCTAAAATGGAACAAACCGGGCCTGATGGCGAAAAATATCATTCCATTACAGCCGGGTTCTCTAACTATGGTAAAAAAGATGTGGATATATTTGCACCGGGCATGAAAATATACTCCACCATTCCGGGGGGCAACACTTATGGTACGGCTCAGGGTACCAGTATGGCTTCTCCCGTGGTGGCGGGCATTGCAGCGTTCATCCTCTCCTATTATCCTGACCTGAGTGCAGAACAGCTTAAATATGTTATTGAAGCCTCAGCAACCCCCACCGATGAACTGGTAAGGATACCCGGTACCACAGAAGAGGCAAAACTGAGTGATATCAGTAAAACGGGCGGCCTGGTGAATGTTTATGAAGCCATCAAACTGGCATCGACCTTAAAAGGAGAAAGAGCAAAAGTGAACAAGTTAAAGCCGTTTTAATCACATTTGAAGATAAAATAAGGACCCCTTGAAAAAGGGGTTTTTATTTGTGATTATAATTAATTTTAATGATTCATCAAATTACTCGATTATGCCCTATCCTGATCTTTCAAGGGTAACACCTTTTTATCATCGTTATATACGTTTAGTGGAAGAAGAAGATATTCTGGAAGCCTTTCATTGGCATAGCCCGGATTTTATCGGGTTTCTGCTGGCAATCCCTGCTGACAAACATGATTTTCGGTATGCGGAGGATAAGTGGAGCATCAAGGAAGTAGTACAGCACCTCGTGGATGCTGAAAGAGTGTTCAGTTACAGGGCAATGTGTTTTGCACGCGGTGACAAACAGGTTTTACCCGGCTTTGATGAAAATGAATATGCAAAGACTTCAAGAGGGGACGCCCGGAATTGGGAAGCACTCTTGAATGAATTTATGGCTTTACGAAATGCTACCGAATATCTTTTTCAATCCTTTGATGCCAGCCAGCTGGACGCAGGCGGGATTTCGGAGGGAAATCTATCCAACTACACACTCGCTCTGGGATATGTTATCCTGGGTCATTGCCGGCATCATAAAAATATCATCACAGAAAGATACCTGTAACGAAAATAGCCGCAGTATTGCGGCTATTTTCGTTATGATAGTAGTATCTCAGAATGATTTCTTGAGTTCGGTATTTCCCTTTCCCATTGCAATATTGCGCTGGTTGATCATATCCGTAAGGGTTTTTGCTGCCTGGTCCAGGTATATATCTTTTTTAAGGCTTTTGATCCAGTTCTCAAACCTTTCCTGTTTTCCTTTATCGGCCGCAAAACGGTCAGCATCCTGTGGCAGGGCGCTTACATCCAGGCTTTGATTAAGCTTTTTCAGGTTTTCAATTTGCCGGATGGTGGCACTGATCTTTTTCTGTTCCTCCCTGTAGGTGTCCAGTTTCAAAGAATAATCTTTTTCATTTTGTTTAGCCAGCCATTCGGTATTCTCCTTGATCAGTTTAAAGGCAACATTGTTCTCTACCCGCTCCTCGCTCAATTTTTTAATGTTATTAAGATCATAGCCGGGTTGCCAGGTTGCATAGGGCGCTTTGGTAATTTCATCCCAGGGCAGGGCATCCGGGTCATCCTTTTCCCGGAATTTGAGATATTCATAATTATCGGGTAAAACAATATCGGAAGAAACACCTCTCAATTGAGTGGATCCTCCGTTGATTCTGTAGAATTTTTGAAGCGTAAGTTTGATCGTTCCAATATCGGAATTGGCCGTTAAAAAACCATTAGAAGGATCCAGGCCGATATTTCTTTGAACAGTTCCTTTGCCATAAGTAGTCGTGCTGCCGATCACGACTCCCCTGTTATAATCCTGGATCGCAGCTGCAAAGATTTCAGATGCCGATGCACTGAATTCATTGACCATGACAGCCAGCGGGCCATCATACAATACGGTTCGGTCGCGGTCTTCGAGTATACTGGGTTTGCCATCCCTGTCCTTTACCTGAACAATCGGCCCTTTTTCAATAAAAAGCCCGGCCATTTGCACTACATCATATAAGGAGCCTCCCCCATTATTGCGGAGATCCAATATGATACCATCTACATTTTCTGTTTTAAGTTTTTTAATTTCATTAGCCACATCCACCGCACAACGGGCACCGTTAGGCCGGTCAAAGTCAGCATAGAATTCGGAGAGGTAGATATAACCGATTTTTGAATTCGTGTTTTTAACGATCGCACTCCGGGCAAAGGTCTCGTCCTGCACGATTTCATCCCTGATAATCGATACGGTTTTCACACTACCATCCTGCTTCTTTAAAGTCAGGTTCACTTCGGTCCCTTTCTTGCCCCGGATAATTTTGACAGCATCTTCAACTTCGTAACCCGTAAGATCTACCGGTTCATCCTTGCCCTGTGCCACCTTGAGGATCACATCGCCAGGTTGGATCTCCCCGGATTTCCAGGCAGGGCTTCCGCTGAGCAGGGTATTGATCTTTATTTTTCCATCATCATAAACGAGTGATGCCCCAATGCCGAAAAATCGACCGCTCATCTGTTCATCAAAATATCTTTTATCCACCGGGGGGAAAAAATCTGTGTGGGGATCCATTGACTTTGTGATGGTATTTACAAAAACAGTGAACTTTTCCTCATCGTCGAATTTATTGCGATACCGGTCAAAGGTCCTGTCCATGATCTTTTCCACTTTCTCGCGGGCATCTTTTTCCAGTTCTTCATCGGTCTTGACCACGAAGTCTTCTTTTCCTTTATTTTTTTCCCGGATGTCGATCAGGTCGGAATAACGTTCAAGCGTTAAGTATTTCAATCGCTTTCTCCAGGATTCCATCCGCTCTTCCGGAGTTGCCGGGAAATCCAGTTTGTCGGCATCCAGGGTTACCATTTCATCTTTTGTAAAATCAAATGGCTTGGAAAGAATTTCTTTATAGAGTGCAGAGGCTTCCTCCATCCTGCTGTTAAAAGTTTTACCGGCTGCCAGGAAAAATTCGACCGGTGCTCCTTTTATCTCATCATCAATATGGGTTTCGAATTTATTCAGCGACTGGATATCACTTTGCAGGAAAATATTTTTTGCAGGATCCAGTTCTTCGAAATATTTGAAGAAAATTTTTTTGGAAAATTTATCATCGATTGCCTTGGGGCTGTAATGCCCTTCCATGAGCATCATGCCCACATTTTTCAACACTTTTTCGTATTCACCGGGAGGATTTTCCCCACTGGTACCCAGGGAACGAAAGGCAAGAAAAACACCGGTCAGCAACAGAAGTAACAGGATGGGAAGTCTTTTCATATGAGTAATGTATTTTAATGCTTTGCGCATAACTTCAAAAATAACGCAAAAACAGCGCATTTCATATCATTTACGGCTTTTAACAAAGGTTTTTGATGAGTGGTTCTGAATGTGTTAGGGACTTAATTGTTTAAAATAACCTCTTACTTTATTTTTTTAACTGATAGCAATTTGCTTATTTTTGCTGCCGCAAAACGGTGGCCATAGCTCAGTTGGTTAGAGCACCAGATTGTGGTTCTGGGGGTCGTGGGTTCGAACCCCATTGGCCACCCCCCTCAACCCCGGATACTGAAGCAAAGGATGTATCCGGGGTTTTTATTAATTTTTGAAAGATGAATTACTGGTTATTTGTTCTCCCCTTTATTTCAGCGTTTATCGGGTGGGTGACCAATTGGATCGCAATAAAAATGCTCTTCCACCCCCGGAAGCCCCGGAAGTTTCTGTTCCTGACCTTGCATGGCATTTTCCCCAAAAGACAACAGGCTTTTGCGGAAAAACTCGGTAAACTGGTCAGTACGGAACTCCTTTCTTTTGATGACATCAAAGAAAAGATCAGCGATCCCGGAAACCTTGATAAAATAATGCCCATGATCGAAGAACATATCGATCATTTCCTCCGGGTAAGGCTGAGTGACCAGATGCCGGTGATCAGCATGTTTATAGGGGATAAGACCATCAATTCCCTGAAAAACCTGTTTATGGAAGAATTGCGAACGCTTTTTCCCCAGATTATGACCCGGTATGCAGATAACCTGCAAAAAGACCTGGACCTTGAAAAAATTGTCACGGAGAAAGTCGCCGGATTTTCCTCCGACAAACTGGAGTCAATTTTAATGCAGATCATGAAAAAAGAGTTTGTCTTTGTGGAGGTCATTGGTGGGATAATCGGTTTCCTGATCGGCCTCCTACAGGTTGTATTAACACTTTCCCTGAGCCGTTAACTTGATGAACGGTAAAAGTTTATTCCTTTTTAGACATCTAATCTACCTATAAATCAATTAAATGAACTTTTCTTTAGCCTGATTGTCATAGTGTTCTTAACCCCTATCGATCAGTTTCTTATAAAGAAAAATATTAATGTAAACACACACATGAGAAAGACATTATTTGTTTCTATTTCCCTTTTATTCATTGCGGTCCTTGGGCATGCACAGTTTCCAGCTGCCGGCGCACGTCAGGGTGGAGCCCAGATGACGGGACGTTTTTATGGAAAGATCATAGATTCCCTTCTGAATAAGGGGATTGATGCCGCATCCGTCCAGTTGATCCAGAATAAATATGACTCCACCAGCAAGAAAAAGAAGGATGTGATCATAGCCGGTATGCTCACCAGTCCTAATGGCGATTTTTCTCTCGAAAATGTGCCCATTTTTGGTCAATACAAATTAAAAATTACCGCTATCGGATATGAGGATATCCAGATGAACGTAAAATTTGACATCAAAATGCCGGACCGGAACAGCATCGCCAACCAGGACTTTAGCGCCCTGCTTAGTATGGCCGATAAGGATCTTGGCAATATCAAACTCAAGGTAGACGCAAAAGTGTTGGGGAATGTAACCGTTACCTCCGACAAACCGATGCTGCAACTGGGGATCGACCGAAAGGTATTTAATGTAGAAAAGAATATTGTTTCCGCCGGTGGTACAGCTGTAGATATCATGAAGAATATCCCCTCCCTGTCGGTTGACCTGGATGGCAATGTAACCCTGAGAAACAGTTCCCCTCAAATATTTGTGGACGGCCGACCTACCACCATGCAGCTCGACCAGATCCCGGCTGATGCGATTGAATCAGTAGAAATGATCACCAACCCCTCGGCAAAATTTGATGCTTCCGGTGGTACAGCCGGCATCTTAAATATCGTTTTGAAAAAGAACAAGAAAGTGGGTTATAACGGTGGAATCAGGGTCAATGCTGACAGCCGCGGGCGTGTAGGTGGTGGTGCAGACATCAATATCCGCCAAAACAAGGTCAATTTCTTCAGCAGCGTCAATTATTTTCCCAGGAAATCGATCAGTACCGGTACCACCGAAAGGAATACGCTGATCGGCAACCCATCCAGTTCCCTGCTGCAGTCAGACAAGAACACTTCTACCGGAAGGTTTGCATTTGCAAGGGCAGGATTCGATTATTTTATTGATAACAGGAATACATTTTCTTTGAGTGGTAGCCTGGGCGGGGGTAAGTTTAAACCCTTTAATACCAGTGACCTCTATACCACGTATAATACACAACCCCTTACCTCTTCTTTCGGACTCAGAAACTCTGAATCAGTCGGGAATTTTAATTTTAAAGGTCTCCAGGGAAGTATTAAACACAATTTCCCCAAACCCGGAAGGGAATGGACGGCAGATGTCAATTATAACAGGAGGGATAACAAGAATGATAATACGATCATGACCGAATATTATCCTTCAAAAGGTGCACCGCTTGACAGCTCCTATTCACAAAGACAACTGGGGGAAGGTTATGGCAGTAACCTGGTGGTGCAGACGGATTTTGTAAACCCCATCAATGATCAAACAAAAATTGAGATGGGTCTGCGGGGTGCATATAATGATAATAACAGCATCAATAATATTTTCCAATATGATGAAACCACCAATTCCTATGTACTTTCCGGCTTGTTATCGTCCGATTTTAAAAGCCGGTCAACAGTATTGGCCGGGTATGTCACTTATTCCAAACAACTTAAGAATTTCGGGTACCAGCTCGGTCTGAGGGCTGAAAGTTCAACTTTTAATGGCAAGATCCCCAGCAAGGCAACCAGTTTTGATATCAATTTCCCGTTGAGCTTTTTCCCCAGCGTGTTTCTGAGTGAAAAACTTAAAAACGACCAGGAATTACAGATCAATTATTCAAGGAGGATCAACCGTCCGGGATTCTGGCAATTATTCCCCTTTATTGATTATTCGGATACCCTGAACCTGAGTCGTGGTAACCCGGAATTAAATCCCGAATTCACCAATTCTTTTGAATTATCTTACCAGAAAATATTTAAAAACCGGGATAATTTTCTTGCATCCCTGTATTTCAAAAACACCAATGGTCTCATTACAAGAAACCAGATCGTGGAAGCGAACCCCGTTACAGGAAAGGACCAGTTGGTTAATACCTATATCAATGCGAACTCAAGCTATATCACCGGCCTCGAAATGACCATGAAGAACAAAGTGACCAAATGGTGGGACCTGGTCTCCAACCTCAATTTGTTCACTTCTAAAATCAATGTCAACGACCCCTTGATAGCACCTCAAAAACAATTTTTTAGCTGGTTTGGAAAATTGAATAACACATTTAAGATCGTTAAAAAGCTCAGTCTGCAGGTGTCAGGGGAATACCAGTCAAAAACCATCTTGCCTCCCAATGGTGGTGGTGGCAGATTCGGAGGCCCCTGGGGACAGTCATCATCAACTTCGCAGGGATACATCAGATCCAGTTATTTTGTGGATGCCGGGCTGCGCTTTGATTTTCTCAAGAACAATATGGCCTCAGTTTCACTGAATGTTAACGATATTTTCAGGACAAGACGTTCCTGGGTCTATTCGGAATCACCCTATTTTACGCAGGATGTCTTTCGCCGCCGTGATCCCCAGATTCTCCGGCTCAACCTGAGCTGGCGTTTTGGAAAATTTGACCCCAATCTTTTCAAAAGGAAAAACATGAGAGGGGAAAGGGAAAGCATGCAAAATATGAATGAAGGCACCGGTTTCTGATCCTTGTACTTTAATTATAAGCCCTGTTTCCTGGATCTGGGAACAGGGCTTTTTTATTGCCTTTTATTGCTTGTATATTTGGCAGAATTAATATGAACTTGAATTTTGCTATTGTTGGTTGCGGATACATCGCTATGCGCCATGCCGAGAATATTATCAGGCACGGAAAATTGGTCGCCGTATGTGATATCGTCCCAGAAAAAGCGAAGGTCATAGCCCAAAAATACCAGGCCAGGCCCTTTTTTTCATTTGATGAAATGCTGGAACAGGAACCCTCTATTGGGATTGTAGTTGTGTGCACCCCCAATGGCCTGCATGCGGAACACAGCATCAAAGCCCTTCAAAAGGGAAAGCATGTAATATGCGAAAAACCGATGTGCATCAGCTTTCCAGCCGCCCTCAGCATGAGGGATACCGCCCATTTTTTTCGCCGGCATCTGTTTATAGTCAAGCAAAACCGATATAATCCACCGGTCCGATTACTGAAAGATTTATTGGACCAGGGCAGGTTGGGCGCCATCGTATCGGTACAGATTAATGGCTTCTGGAACAGGGGAAAAGCGTATTTCCGCAATAGCTGGAAAGGGACGGCCGAACTGGATGGCGGCATCCTGTATACACAGTTCAGCCACTTTATTGACTTGCTGATCTGGCTTTTTGGTGATATCAGGAAAATAAAGGCTTTTAAGAAAAACCTGATACTCGGATCAGATATTGAAACGGAAGACAATATTGTAGTTATAGCCGAATTGGAGAATCAAGCGCTTTGCTCCCTTCATTTTTCGATCAGCAGTTATCAGCAAAATATGGAAGGTTCCATCACTGTCATCGGCGAAAAAGGAACCATCAAGATCGGAGGCCAGTACCTGAACACCCTTGAATATATCCGTGTAGAAGGCGAGGAGATAATGATGCCTGAAGCATCTTCGCCGGCGAATGATTATGGGTTTTACCAGGGTTCCATGAGTAACCATGATAAGGTGTATAACAATATAATGGCAATTCTGGAAGGAGGAAAAGGCGCACATGCGAATGCTGAGGACGGGCTGAAAACAGTGGAAGTCATCGAACGCATCTATCATGCCTGCCGTTAATTAATAAGACAAGCTTTGAAAAAAATTGTTTTTACAGTCACCAACGACCTTTCGTATGATCAGCGCATGAAACGTATATGCGGCACCCTGGCGGATGCCGGTTATGAAGTGACCCTGACCGGGCGAAAACGCAAAACATCCCTGCCCCTCTCCCCGGCATCCTACCAACAGACCCGGCTCCAATGTTTCTTTACCAAAGGGATACTGTTTTATGCGGAATTCAATACCCGACTTTTCTTTTACCTGTTGTTTAAAAAATGCGATTGTATCTGTGCTATCGACCTGGATACTATCCTGCCCTGTTACGGGGCTTCAAAATTAAAAGGGGTGCAAAGGGTTTATGATGCCCATGAATATTTTTCCCAGATGGAAGAGGTCATCAGCCGTCCGTTGGTATATAAATTCTGGCATTGGGTGGAACAAAAAATGATTCCCCGTTTTCCCAAAGGCTATACAGTATGCGGTTCAATCGCAGATGAATTTAAACACCTGTACCATGTACATTATGCTGTTGTAAGGAATGTTCCTGTTGTTCAGGAAGAGGAGCCCGTTACCACAACGGAAAAGTATATCCTTTACCAGGGTGCTGTCAATAAAGGAAGAGGGCTGGTTAACCTGATACAGGCAATGAAATCTGTTCCCTGCCCGCTTGTAATTTGTGGGGACGGGAATGCCATGGACGAAGTTAAAGAAGCGATCATTCTGCATGGACTTGAAAACAAAATTAAGTTGACCGGTATGCTTCCACCCGAAAAATTGAAGGAATATACCCGTAATGCCTATATGGCTGTCAATACCTTTCAGCGACAGGGTCTCAATCAGTACTTTTCCCTTGCCAATAAGTTTTTTGATTATATCCATGCCGGGATCCCCCAGGTCACCATGAACTATCCGGAGTACAGAAGGATTAACGAAGAATACGATATTGCCCTGCTGATCGAGGATATCAACCCGGAAACAATTGCTCAGGGACTGAACAAAATGCTTAATGACAATGTTTTATTTAACAGGTTGCAGGCTAATATGGCAAAAGCCCGCAAGGCGCTTAACTGGAACAATGAACAATCGGTATTATTGAATTTTTATGCAGGCATTTAAAAATTAGTTATCGAAAAGCATTTACATATCGTTTGTCATGATGTTCCATACCCTCCCGATTATGGAGGGGCGATGGACCTTTTTTATAAGATAAAGGCGCTCCATGAAAAAGGAATCAAAATAACATTGCATTGTTTTGAATATGGAAGAGGTAAAAAAGAAGCGCTCAGCCCCTATTGCAGCAAAATTTTTTATTACGAAAGGTTTACCGGTAAAAAAGGATTTTCCCTGACCCTCCCTTATATTGTAAAATCTAGGGCCAATCCCTTATTGTTGGAAAACCTGATGAAGGATCCTCACCCCGTGCTTTTGGAAGGGGTACACTGCAGTTTCTTTCTGGAAGATCTATTAAGGTCAGGGAAAAAGGTGTTACTCCGTGCACACAATATCGAATCTACCTACTACCGCAGGCTGGCTGCCTGTGAAAGAAAACTATGGAAGAAACTCTTTTACCGGTATGAAAGCCATTTATTGAGGAAGTATGAAACAAAACTGCCCGCGTCACTGGACATCTACTGTGTTTCGGAAACAGATGCTGAATGGTTCAGACAAATTTACGGCCCCGAAAATATCCACCACCTGCCCGTTTTTATTCCTTGCCAGGAAATAACAGGTAAAGAGGGTACCGGTAATTTTTGCTTATACCATGGTAACCTGGGGATCGCTGAAAATGAAAGAGCGGCCATATGGTTGTTGCAGGATGTCTTTACTAAGATCAAGATCCCTTTCGTGGTGGCGGGAAAAAACCCATCGAGGCGTTTGCAGAAGCTCGCTCATTTATGCCAGCACACCTGTCTGGTGTCTGACCCTTCTGATAAAGAATTAAATGAACTGATCAGTAAGGCACATATCAATATCCTTCCCTCCTTTAACAATACCGGTGCCAAACTGAAAGTGATGATGGCGATCTGTAAGGGGAAACATTGCCTGGTGAACGAACAGGCCATTGCAGGATCCGGAATGGAAGAAGCCTGTCATATCGGGACGAACAGTACAGCGATGGCTTCAATTGTTTCTCAACTGTATCATCACCCCTATGCCGAAGAAGAGATCAGGCTGCGGGAAAAACTAATCAGCAACCTGTTTAATAATGAAAAGAATGCTGAGTGGCTTATTCAGCAGATATGGTAGCATTATCAATCACTTTACCCCTTTCAGTCTTCACCAGTCTTGCCGGGAATTTGTGGATCACTACATAATCATGGGTAGCCATCACGATAGAGGCTCCGTAATCCCTGCAGATACTGAATAAGAGGCTCATGATCTCATCAGAAGTTTCAGGGTCAAGGTTACCGGTGGGTTCATCTGCCAGGATCAGTTTGGGTGAATTCAACAGGGCCCTCGCGATATCAACCCTTTGCTGTTCCCCGCCGCTCAGTTCAAAAGGCATTTTGAAACCCTTTGACTTCAACCCAACTTTATCCAGCACATCATTGATTTTTTCTTCGATCAGTTTTTCATCTTTCCAGCCGGTTGCCCGCAGCACAAAGCGTAAGTTTTCATTCACATTTCTGTCGGTGAGCAATTGAAAATCCTGGAATACTACTCCCAGGTTCCGCCGGAGATAGGGCACTTTTTTCCAGGTGAGTTCTTTCAGGTTAAATTCGCCTACCCGGCCCTCCCCTTCCCTTAAGGTCAGGTCGCCATATAATGTTTTCAGTAAACTGGATTTGCCGGTACCGGTTTTACCCACCAGGTATACAAACTCCCCTTTCGCAACACTGAAATTTACGTTTTCAAGAATAAGGCTGTTGCCCTGGTAAATATTGGCATTTTTCAGTTCAGCAATGATATCGGCCATGTATCTCTGTTTTATGCAAATTAAAAGAAAGAAGAGCAGTGATTAAAAAATAAGTTGTTCCGAACCGGTTTTAATGATTAGTTCCTGTTGATCACTTGGTTCGACCCTCCCGATCACCTGAGCCGCTATTTGGAAATTTTCTGCCACTTTGATGATGGTTGCTGCGTTTTTTTCATCTGTATAGATTTCCATCCGGGTACCCATATTGAAAACCTGGTACATTTCCCGATTATCTGCACGACTGGCTTTTTGTATGATATCAAAGATCAGGGGTGCTTTGAACAGGTTATCTTTAATAATCCTGACATTTTGGGGTATATAATTCAGGCATTTGGTTTGTCCGCCACCACTGCAATGAATTAATCCGTAGATGGCATCAAAATATTCCTCCAGCAATATTTTGATGACCGGGGCAAAGGTCCTGGTGGGACTGAGCAGTAATTGCCCGATGGTCGTAGTCTCCCCATTATCGTTGACAACTTCGTCTGAAACCTCATGCGGACCAATATAAACCACGTGTTCATCCAGGCGGTTGTCGTAGGATTCCGGGAAACGGGCCCCATAGGTTTTATGTAAAACATCATGGCGTGCACTGGTTAATCCATTGCTGGCTATACTGCTGTTATAACTGCTTTCATAATTCGACTGGCCAAAGCCAGCCAGGCCTACAATCACATGGCCGGCTTTTATCTTTTCATTTGTAATTAATTTTTTCTTCGGCCAACGGGCTGTCATGGTTCCATTCACCGCAATGGTTCTTACCACATCCCCAACATCTGCCGTTTCGCCCCCCATATAACTAATGTTGATCCCAAATTTTTTCATGGTATCAAAAAAAGACTGGCTGCCATTGATCACCGCTTCCAGCACTTCAGCCGGGATCAGGTGCTTATTCCTGTCGATGGTCGAGGAAAACAACAATTTGTCATAAATCCCTACGCAAAGCAAGTCATCCAGGTTCATTACGATGGCATCCTGGGCGATCCCTTTCCAGACCTCAATATCCCCGGTCTCTTTCCAATACAAGTAGGCCAGGATACTCTTGGTGCCGGCTCCATCGGCATGCATCACATTCACCCATTCCTGGTCATCACATAAAATATCCTTGTAAATTTTGCAGAATGCTTTTTCATAAAGTCCCTTATCCAGGCCCTGGGTAGCCAAATGCACTTCCTCTTTCTGGGCGGAGACCCCTCTTTTCGAATACAAACTCATAATAAAGGTTATGCCGCAAAACTAATTATTCAGAAATCAATAATCAATTTCAATTATCTGTTAGTTTTGCACCTGTTTATGCAGGTACACAGAGATTTACATACATTACCCGTATTCAGGAATGCAGTTGTCACCATTGGTACTTTTGACGGGGTACATGAAGGTCATCGCCAGATCATCCAACATCTTAAGCTGGAAGCAGAAAAGGTAAAAGGAGAAACCGTGATCATCACCTTTCATCCCCACCCCCGTAAAATCGTATCGTCAACCATCCTGGGAATCCGGCTGATCAACACCCTGGATGAAAGGATCCGGTTACTGGAAAATGCGGGTGTCGATCACCTGGTGATCGTTCCTTTCACGGCTGCCTTCGCCAACCTTTCTGCCGACGACTATATCCGGGAATTCCTGGTAGACCGTTTCCATCCCCATACGGTCATCATTGGCTATGATCACCGGTTTGGAAAGGACAGAATGGGAGATTACAGGCTGCTGGAAGATCAAGCAGGGATTTATGGTTTTCAACTCAGGGAAATACCCAAACATATCCTGCAGGAGGTTTCCATCAGTTCCACGAAAATCAGGGAAGCGATCCTGCATCAAGAAATAAGCCTGGCCAACCTGTTACTCGGCTATACCTTTTTTTTCACCGGCAAAGTTGTTCATGGCAATAAATTAGGCCGGCAATTGGGTTTCCCAACCGCCAACCTTGTAGTGGAAGACAGTGAAAAGATTATTCCCGGTGACGGCATTTATGCGGTCTATGTGGAACTGGAAGGAACGGGTGAAAAGTACAAAGCCATGATGAGTATCGGTTTCCGGCCGACGGTAGATGGAAAGAAAAGGGTGATAGAAGTCAATATCTTTGATTTTGAAAAAGAGATTTATGGCCAATCACTTTCTGTGTTTGTAAAACAATACCTGCGTGCAGAAGTAAAATATGACAATATTGAAGACCTGGTAATCCAGATCGGCAAAGACAAAACAGCCAGCCTCCAAGTGCTTTAAAACAGGTTCAGCAGCGATCTTAAAATTCGATGGTAAACTCAAATTTTGAAGGGTCGTCAAATAGGTCATCCATGGTATTTTCGATGGTGACTGTTTTCTTATCATCAGAAACGACAATATTCTTTCCTTCCGCTTTTTTTACGGGCCTGGGTAAATGAATGGCATAGACGGAACGGATACCGGGCATCCCCTGATCCATCCCCTCTTTCATTTTCTGCATCATTTCATCACTGGAAAGGGAATCCAATTTCAGGGTGTTTGCTTTTCTGCTGATTTTACCCGGCTGATACTGGTAAATCAGGTAATCATCCGGCATCGGCATTTTCACATTTCCCATATCCCCCATCCCTTCCGTAAGATCCTTTTTTTCACTTTCCTGTTCACCAATCTTTGAAAATAGCTTTCCCAGCCAGTTTTCATTAGCAGTAATGGCTTTTAATTTGGCAATATCATCTATTTTTTCAAAGGGCATATTCAACTGAAAATTGAAGGCCCCTTCTTCACTGTCGATCTCCACTTCCACCGTGGCATTCTGTAACAATGCCTTTTCCTCCTCTGAAATACTGGTCACAGAATCCAAAAAAGATTTCAGGGCCATGCTGGTATCCATCTTGATCTTTTCGTCACCCATGCCCCCCATTTGCGACATCATGGCCATTACCGAACCCATATCCATTTTTGAAGTCATCACCCCACTGCCATTGTCGCGGATGGTCAGGTCCTGAATCACATCAAAACAACCAGACAGGAATACGGCGATACAAAGAGCGAGAATACCGGCAGTTTTTTTCATACAGTAATTTATGTGTTATTTTATTTGATGTTCTGTAATTAATTGCGCAATTAACACCCTTTTTTTCAAACAAGGAAGGATTGGTCAGGAAATCATTTTGAAAACCATTTCTTTCAATAAAGAGGCATCTTCGGTACCCCCGTCATGAATACCCACACTTTTGAGATTGTACTGATGCAGTAATATGAGGATTTTTTCCGCACCGCTATAATTATAGTTCCTGGCGGCCAACAGGTAATCCTTAATAAAAAAGGGGGGCACTCCAATCGACTGGGCAATGGTTTTTTCGTCCCGGGTGGGAATGCCATGTATCATAAAGACCTTGCTGAAGAAACCATATAAGGAGGGTAAAACAAGTTGAATGGGCGCTGCTTTCGGATTGGCTGCAAAGTACTGGATGATCAGGAGTGCTTTGGCCAGGTCGCGGGCGGCGATGGCGCTTTGCAGTTCAAAAACATTAAAGTCCTTACTGATACCGATAAATTCTTCTATATCTTCTTCAGCAATCGTTTTTTTCTTTCCAAGATTGACGAGTATTTTTTCAATTTCATTGCTGATCCGGGTCAGGTCATTTCCTGTATGGTCAATTAGCAGCATTACTGCTTTTTGGGTGATATTGTACCCCTTAGATTGTACCATTTCATGCGTCCATTCCGGCAACTTATTTTCATACATTTTCTTGGTGGTCAGCATCACCGCCTTTTCCTTTAGTAATTTCGCCAGTTTGCTCCGGCCATCTACTTTTTTATCCTTATAGGAAACCACCAGAATGGTAGAACCCAGCGGTGAGGCAATATAGGCTTCCAGCTTCTCAATATCCCTCATTTGCTGCGCCTCTTTGAGTAAAACCACCTGTCTTTCTGCAAACATGGGATAACGCCTGCAGGCATTGATCACATCTGCCCAGGCAGCATCTTTGCCATAGAAAATGGTGAGATTAAACCCGGCTTCTGATTCGGGCAATATCCGGTGTTCAGCGAAATCCATCACTTTATCAATAAAGTAATCCTCTTCTCCTTCCAGCCAGTATACGGGTTTAAACTGCTTTTTTTCCCAATCTGAAATAATTTTTTCTGCTGACATAAGTTGCTAAGTTACAGGCTTTGGCAAATGTGATTTATAAATTTTATTGACACTGGTTCCTGTTTTACAAACAGAGTTTGGCACGGTTTTCGGAAAATAGCAGTTGTTCAGGTATGTGAAGAATATCTTTTCAATACGGCATACTGAATAAACTATTTTTGAAAAAACACCATACAAAAACCCATAACGATGACAAACACAAATTATCCATCCGCTACACCCCAAGATTCGAAACCCAAAAGTAATTCCAATAAAAACATACTGATTGGGATTTTAGCAGCAGGTTTATTAGGAACCTGGGGATACCTTTTGTACGACAAGAACAAGACCAATGAAAGTCTTGGTCAAAAAGACAATAAGATCGCTTCTGTCACCAACCAGTTCGATTCCCTGAAATTTGCCTACGATGATGCCGTTTTAAGACTGGATTCTCTCACTGGGGATAACAACCTGAAAGAAGGCCAGCTTTCTGAAAAGCAGAAAGAGATCAATAACCTGAAAGGCCAGATCAGGTCGGTTTTGAGCAAGAAAAATGCCACTGAAGCAGATTTGAAAAAGGCTAAATCACTGATCGCTGAATTAAATGAAAAGATCAATAGCTATGAGGTGGAAATCGCTAAGTTGACAGCTGAAAATCAGCAACTTACGGCGGATAATGAACAACTCAGCTCTGAAAAGATGGTGCTGACCGAGAATCTCACGACCGCCACCACACAAAATAAGGAATTATCAAGTACGGTAGATGTAGGTTCTACCTTCAGCGCATCCAATATTCAGATCACCCCGGTAAACGAAAGAAAGAATGGCAAGGAAAAGACTACTACCACAGCCAAAAAAGTTGACAAACTGGTGGTTTCCTTTGATGTCGAGAACAGGATTGCAAAATCCGGACCTGCCGATATTTATGTGATGGTCACTAATCCTGAAGGAAAGGTGATTGCTGATGAATCGATGGGTTCAGGCACTTTGACGACCCGGAATGACGGTGAAAGGACCTTTACATCAAAACTGTCCATCAATTACGACCAGGGAACCCGCAAAAATCTGCAGATCCCTATCCATTGGTCTGAATTCAAGACCGGCGATTATAAAATCGAAGTCTACCACAATGGCTTTAAGATCGGTGAAGGTGTCAGGACCTTGAAAAAAGGTGGAATATTTGGTTGATAATCATTGAAAATATTCTTTTTGAAACCGTTTCAGGCTTTTTCCTGAAACGGTTTTTTCGTTTCGGTTAGCCGGAATCCTGAAAATTTTTGTTTCATATTCAGCAGATTTTGTTTAGCTTGAACCGCTATGAAGGATAACAAATCTTTACTCCTTATTTTACTTTCTGCAGGTCTGATTGGCACCTGGATTTATCATCTTTATGATAAAAGTAATTATGCATCCGTGAACCCTAACCGGATCGTTATTGCGGCTGATACTTTGGCGATCATTTCAAGGGTAAGAGACTCTTTGGAAAACCTGCTGGCAGGTTCCAGTTTTACAGCAGTAAACAATACGGGAGGAGATGTGGATTCTTTAAAAGGCGAACTCAGTGTGAAGCTGAAAGAAATCAACAGCCTGAAAAGACAGATCGGGAATATCCTTCGAAAAGAAAACCTTTCAAAATCAGATCTCAAAAATGCGCGGGACCTGATCCGCGACCTCCGTTACAAGATCGATGACATGCGGGAGCAGAATACCGACCTGGAAGATGAAAGATTAAGGCTGACCGGTGTGATGTCACAACTCAATGGCCAGATCGATTCTATGGAACTGAACCTGAAAAAGCTGGATGATGAAAACAAGAAACTGGCCAAACAGGTTAACGACGCTTCTATCTTCGTAGCTTCAGAGATCAACCTGCAGGCCGTCAATATACGGTCTGGTAATAATGAAATTCCTGTAAAAACAGCCCGCAAAGCCAAGAAATTGATAGTATCCTTCACTGTTCAGAATAATGCCTTCAGTTTCCCCAATGCAGAATTAACGGTGGTGGTAAAAGACCCTTCTGGTAAAACAATCATGGAAGATGTATGGGGTTCAGGGAGCTTTACTTCCAAAACTGACGGTAAGATTGAATATACCCGAAAGATCAGGTTTGATTATAGCAAGGGAGACTCCAAGAACCTGATATTTTCCCTTAGTCCACAGGATTTTTCCGCCGGCACATACCAATTACTCATCTTCCACAATGGAATCAGGATTGGTAAGACCATGCTGGGCCTTTCATAAAAAAAAAGCCCCGAAGGGCTTTTAATTATCCAATTTCGTTTAACAGTATTAGAAAATATTATACCCGTAGCTTACGTAATAAAGACCGCCTACTGCCGGGCTGCCATATCCGGTACGACGGTAGGTATTGGCTACGTTGGTTCCCCCGATCCTGATCACTCCTTTGCTGTTCGGCACTTTATAGGTGAACTGCACATCTGCTGTAAGGATGGCGGGTAAGGTGCCGGTAACAAATGTTCCTTCATAACTCACTTCATCCTGCCATTTCATGATGAAATTGAATCCCAGGTTCTTGATAATATTCTCATTTCTCAAACCCAGGTTCACCCTGTATTTAGGGGCATTAAAGAAAGTGACAAAACCGGAAGGGACATTATTCAAGACGTCTGAATAAACGTTACCACTGAAGATATAACCCCTGGCCATCTGGTAATCCAGCCCGAATCCCCATCCATTGGCTTTCACGGCAGAAGCAGAATTTTCAGTATAGGAAAGATTCCTGGTGGTAAGCGGGTTCAGAATTCCGGCTGGTGAACCTGTCAGCGATTGTCCTACGGCAACAGCAGCAAGGAAATCGGTGTACTTACTGAAATAGTAATAGGCGTCAAGCAGCAATTTTTTACCGATTAAACCTTTATATCCAAATTCTGTAGAAACAACGCTTTCGGGTTTCATGCCTTTATAGACGGCTTGAACCAATAAGGCCGGATTATTAGCGGCCCTGGCGGCTGCAATACTTTCTGCTGTATAGCCTGGATTTGTATTTAATCCATAATAAGTCTGGAATTCAGGAATACCACCGATCAGGATACCGGAACCCACATTCAGGTTGATATACTGGTTCTGGTTGGTGGGGAAACGGTAAGCAGTCTGGTAGGAGACCCTGAGGTTATTATCTTTTGCCACCTTGATCACCCCTGTAAACCGGGGGGTAAATCTTCCTTCAAAATTCTTATTCTTATCATAACGCCCGGCAGCAGTCAGAGTCAGTACATCATTGAATAATTTTTTACGCAATTGAATGTATCCACCGGTTTCATTGATCTTTAACGGGCCGGTAGTATCTGAGAATATCGTTCCCTGTGAATTCAATACATAGAGTTTCCAGTTGGCACCGGCGATCATTTCCACTTTATCAGAAAAACCGAGTGCGTCTGAAAGGTTCAATTGTCCTTCGGCAGACCACATGTCTGATTTATCAAGGAATTTAGCGCCTGCTGGGATAGCCGTGGAACTGATCTGGTCTTTTAGCGCATTGAAAGAAGGTGTGCCGGGAAGTGGCCTGTTCACATCGGCTGCATTCCTGGCAAATTGATGTGCACCGTATTCATCTGGAGGTAAGCCGTTGCCTAAAACAGCAAGCTTGTATCCCAGGTAATTGCCGATATAGGTTGGATACCAAACTTCACTCGGTCTGAACGCCTCCTGCATCAACCTTCCCAAAACTGTAGCATTATAGGCTTGTCCTGCATTTTCCTGGGTGGTATATCCCCTGACAAACCAATTCTTGCTCTTAACTTCCAGTTTGTGCTGGGCCATCTTGAAGTTCTTCAACGAATACCGGTCAGCGCCTGTGTAAACTGTTGTACCGGTTCCCCAATAGGTATTCCAGGAAGCTTCAATGTTTGGAGTTATTTTGTAATGCACCCCGGCATTGAATTTAAAATTCAGCGAATTGTAATCGACCAGGTCTCTTTCATTATAGCCTGTTCTCGACACATTCTGGTTTGGAACAAGATTATTGCGCAATCCCCAGTAAAAAGGAAAGAACTGGCTAACGGTACTCAGCAATGTAGGATTGGATCCAAAAGCTCCGGCCAGTATGGCATTGATCTGAGATTGGGTGGCATTGGAGGGGATAATTCCGTTTAAGAGTGCGGCAATATTCGGAATCGCTCCGCCGGAAGCAAGGTTGATTCCCGCTATATAGGAATTCTGAATGCTTTGGGTAACTCCCAGCATATTAGCGCTGGTTTCATCCCCATACACATTCACCCCATCATAATTGGGATCTGTTTGACGGTTTCCGGGAATGATCTTGCTGAGTACATTATTCCGGGCTACATTATCCATATCATTGGCTTCCCAGTCATTGGCCCTTAAAAGCTGCCCCGAGATTTTGATAGCAATCTTATCCTTGAAATTCTTGGCAAAACGCATTGACCAGTCATAATATGGTGAGGGGCTTCTTTGCTTACCATCGGTATGCATAATGCCCTGTTTGATATTAAAACTCAGTCCCTGGTACTTGAAAGGGTTTTTACTGTTGATCAGTAAGGTACCATTCATACCTCCTGAACCATACAAGGCTGAGGAGGCACCTGATAATAACTCGATATTATCGACATCCAGTTCCGTCAGGCCAACTATATTACCCACCGAAAAGTTCAGACCGGGGGCCATATTATCCATACCGTCAATCAGCTGGTTCATCCTTGAGTTACCGCTGGAAACAAAACCACGGGTGGTAATCGTCCGAAAGGTCAGACTGGCAGTATGCATATCCACCCCTTTCAGGTTGGTCAATGCCTCATAATAATTGGGGGCAGCAATGGCGCGTAAACTGGCTCCGCCCAATCTTTCGATGGTAACAGGGGCATCCAGGGCTCTTTGTGCCGTTCGGGTGGCAGCTACCACCACTTCCTGGCCCAGAGTGGAGGTCGGGGCCAATTCAACGGTTACAGCTCCCGCCGGGTCTGTAACGCTGACTTCTTTTGATTCAAAATTTATGGATGAAATGACCAATGTAATGGGAAGTTTGGCAGCCGTGGTAATGCTGAAATTTCCGTTTTCATCGGTAAATGTTCCATCAGAGGTTCCTTTTACAGTTACTGAAACTGCCGGTACAGATTGTTGGTTGGAGGAATTACGAACCGTACCCTTAAGTGTGATAGTCTGAGCAAAGGCAGCAATCGAAGCCATGCCTGCTATCAGGCACAGGGCCAAACAGCGCAAGCTTTTTCTCATATTAATTATTTTTGGTTAGATAATTCAAATGTAAAATAAGCATTGTAATATTTATCTAAAAATTTAATTTTTAATTAAATAAGGTGATTTCCGGGTGACTTTTTATATCTCCAGTTTTTATAGTTTTGCCATAACTTTTATTATTCTATGGCTACTTACTCATTTCCGGGTCAAACCGCCTTTTACAAAGGGAAAGTGCGCGATGTTTATACCATCCATGACCAATGGCTGGTCATGGTTGCGAGTAACCGGATTTCGGCATTTGACGTGGTATTACCCAGGCCCATCCCCTGCAAGGGTCAGGTTTTGAATCAGATAGCCGCCTATATGTTAAATGCTACCCGGGATATTTGCCCCAACTGGCTGATGGATTCGCCGGCACCGCAGGTATCAATAGGAAAGAAATGTACCCCATTCAAGATTGAAATGGTGGTGAGAGGAAATCTGACGGGTCATGCCTGGAGAACCTATCAGTCAGGAAAAAGAGAATTATGCGGTGTATCCATGCCCGAAGGTCTCCGGGAAAATGACAATTTCCCTTCCCCCATTATAACGCCTTCTACCAAGGCTGATGAAGGGCATGATGAAGATATCAGTAAGGAAGAGATCATACAAAAAGGGTTAGCCACCGCTGCCGAATGGGAAGTGCTGGAAAAATACACGCTTGCCCTGTTTGAAAAGGGGAAGGAAATGGCCGCCCGCAGGGGACTGATCCTGGTGGATACGAAATATGAATTTGGAAAGATCGGATCAGAAATCATCCTGATGGATGAGATCCATACTCCCGACAGTTCCAGGTATTTTTATGCGGAAGGTTTTGATGACAGGCAGCATAAGGGGGAAAGACAGCAACAGCTTAGCAAAGAATTTGTACGGGAATGGCTGATCGGAAACGGGTTTATGGGAAAGGAGGGCCAGGTCGTCCCACCCATGTCTGATGAATGGGTCAGCACCATTTCAAAAAGATATATAGAACTTTATGAAAAAGTGATTGGCGAAAAATTCGTTCCTGTAGAAATGAGTGATGAGGAGACTTATCAGATCATCACCTCATCACTCCGTAAACTGGACAGTTGATCAGTAACAGTAATAGTCTATCCTGTTCTGGGCCTCGCTGTAATTCAGCCAAAAGTCTGTAAGGGTTCCGTTGATAAGACCTCCGTAGGAACGGTTATAAAAACTTCCGTATCCAAAGTGACTGAGATCGCCATAAATCACGTCGCCTTCATAGGGCATAATGCCCCCGGAAGCCCTGATGATTGTATATCCGTTATAGGTTTCCAGCACATAATAATTACAGTTGTAACTGCTGTATACGACCACACCCCTTTCCTGGTTTAACCAATATCGGTCATCAAAATCATAGTAACCCCTTTTGGAGCAACTGGAGAGCAGAAAAACAGCACTTAGAAATAAAATGGAAAATGTAAAAGTTTTTTTCATGGCTATAAGTTTACCGGTTATTCAATAGATCTCACCACTAAGACTGTAAACCATGTGCCGGAGTTTGATGATGAATTGTTAAAACCCGGGTCCAGATAATTTGTTAAAAAAAAGTGATGGGGTTCCCCATCACTTTGACTAAAAAAAAGGAAAATCAACTTATCGGAATTTCCTGTTTGGCCGATTCCTTTCCCGGAATGAGGGGAAGACTTACCTGCAAAACACCATCAGCATATTTTGCCTGGATGTTCTTTGCGTCCATAAAATCTTCCAGGGTAAAGGTCCTGACAAAACCACCCCTGCTGTATTCCCTTCTCACCCATTCTGGCCTGGGAAATCCTTCCGGGGGGGTGTAAGAGATGGTCAGTTCGCTTCCCAGCACATCAATCTTGAAATTTTCCCTGATGCGACCGGGGGCAAAAACCAGCAATTCATAACTGGTTGCTGTCTTGTAAATATTGACGGCGGCTCTTTGCATAGATCGGATTTGCAGGTGCCGGTGCCTGCCTCCGTGTTGGGTGCCTTTTGCGGCGCATGACTGATTGTAGTTCATATTTTCGATTTTTAAATGAATAAATATTATCCATTAGTTTGACGGATATAAAGAACAAATATTTTATTCGATTTTTAAATTCCCTCTTTGTAAATTGGCATATGAAAAATCTTACCTTGTTTTCCCTGATGATGTTTTCCCTTGTCCGGGTAAATGCACAGCAAAAGGAGTATTTTATGCTGGTGGGTACTTATACCCGTCCGGGAATGAGTGAAGGAATCTATGTTTACAAATTTGATACTGAAACGGGAAAATCGGAAGCCATCAGTACTGTCCCTGCCAGTAACCCTTCATACCTCGCCGTTTCACCTGATGAGAAATTTGTGTATGCTGTAAATGAAGACAAGCCGGGAAATATCACAGCATTTTCGTTTGACAAACAAAGCGGGCAATTATCGGTCATCAACCAACAACCCTCCGGTGGCGACCACCCCTGTTATATAACAGTTGACAAAACCGGGAAATGGGTGATTGCAGGAAATTATTCCAGCGGATCCGCAACTTTATTTCCTGTGGAAAAAAATGGCGCGTTAGGGGATATCGCAGCTACCCTTCAGGATGTGGGTTACAGTGTAAATTCAGACAGACAGGAAGGGCCGCATGTACATTCAACGGTCTTGTCTCCGGACAATAATTTTCTTTTTACACCCGACCTGGGAACGGATAAGGTCATGATCTATTCGTTCGATGACAGGAAGGGAGCGTTAAAGCCTGCTAAGATCCCTTACGTTGAAACTGAGGCAGGAAGCGGGCCCCGGCATTTTATTTTTCATCCCCGGCTCCACGTCGCCTATCTCATCGAGGAATTAACAGGCAGCATATCCGTGTATGGTTATTCCAAAGGAGTATTGAACCTTTTGCAGAACATCTCTTCACAGCCTTTGGATTATCTAGGAACTGCGAGTGGTGCCGACATCCATATATCACCCGATGGAAATTTTTTATATGCCAGTAACAGGGCACAGTCCAATACGATTGGCATCTTTGCCATTCATCCTGAAAACGGTACCCTCACCTTATTTGACCACCAGTCCACCATGGGTGAAACCCCCCGTAATTTCAGTATTGATCCCAGCGGGAATTTTTTGCTGGTGGCCAACCAGGACAGCAATGAGATCGTGGTCTTTACAATTGATAAGGCGTCCGGGGCCCTTTCCGATTCGGGAGAAAGGATCAATCTGGGAAAACCCGTTTGTATTAAATGGATCAGTACACAGTAAAGTTGCCGGGTTCGAAAATGATAACCGGTCTGTTAGATTGTCTTTTCACTATCTGTGCGTCCACTTCAAAAATCTCCCTGACCATACCGGGATTGATGGTATAGGGATCATCCAGTTCCTGTCGGATGCGTCCTTCTTTCATCATTAAAATCCTGTCGGCATATGTGATAGCAAGATTAAGATCATGAAGAATACAGATCACCAGTGATCCCAAACCGGAAAGTTTTTTGGCTTCCTGCAATAACTGGTGCTGGTGTTTCAGATCAAGATGCGATACGGCTTCGTCCAAAAAAAGTCCTTTGCATTCTCCTTCATAGGCCCCCCAGATCTGGCAGAGTATCCTGGCAAAATGGACCCTCTGTTTCTCTCCGCCCGACAAGGTCAGGTAATCTCTTTCTGCGAAAGCAAGGAGTTCCATTTTCTCCATGGCCTGGTGACAAATCGCTTCATCTTCGCTGGTGGGTTTGAGATTGAAATGTGGATACCTTCCCATCATTACGATCTCTGCAACTGTCAAAGGGAAATATAATTCGGGTTGCTGGCTCATCACAGCACGGCTTTTTGCCAGGGCAGACTTTTCATAAGTTGCAATATCTTTTCCGAAGTATTTCACCAATCCTTTTCCGGCAACAGACTCGCCGCTGAAAACCTTCATCAGGGTCGATTTCCCGCACCCATTAGGACCAACGATGACATGTAGCATTCCGGGTTTAAAACGGGTTGTGATCCCTTTCAGGATCTCTTTTTTCCCAAATTGATAGAACAAGTTTGTAATCTCAAGCATAAAAACCTCCTTTCTGCTGTTTACGGCTATTGCTGATCAGCATATATAAGAATACCGGGGCTCCTACAAAGGCCGTAATGATGCCGATAGGAAATTCGGAAGGTGCCACGAGTATCCGGGCCAGCATATCGGCCAGGTTGAGGATAATGCCTCCCAGTAAGGCAGAACCAATGATGAGAAACCGGTTATCACTGCTTTTTAACATGCGGAGGATATGGGGTACGATCAGCCCGACAAAACTGATTACCCCCACCAACGAAGTCGCAATGGCAACCATAAACGTATTGATCAGGATGATCTTCCACTTTAGTTTTTCTGTTTTAATACCAAGGTATCCTGCTTCCTCCTCCCCGAGTAATAATGCATTAAGGGCCTTACTGTACCGGAGACAGATCAAGATACCGAACAAAGTAGAAGAACCCACGAGGACCACGCCCTGCCAATCGGCGCCGGACAGGGTTCCCAGGTTCCAGAAGGTAATGCTCCTGGCCTGTGGGTCCCGGGCAATATAGGAGAAAAAGCCAGTACCGCCATTGGCAAGGGCGTTCACCGCAATACCGGCCAGGATCATGGTGTTTACATTGGTTTTGCCAAAAACACTCGAAAATTTATAAACGATAAGCGTAGCCAGGAAACCACCCGCAAAAGCAAACAGGGGTAAGAGATAAGGACCCAGAACATCCGCATAAGCACCTGCGATCGATTTGCCCATCACAAAAATAAAGGCAGCCCCCAATGCCGAACCCGCCGAGGTTCCCACCAGGCCCGGTTCTACAATGGGGTTACGGAAAAGAGCTTGCATCAAAGCCCCCGATACCGAAAGTGCGGCTCCGACAAATGCACAGAGGATAACCCTTGGCAACCTGATTTGAAAGAATACCTGTTCTTCAACAGAACTGGCATCGGCAGGTCCGGTCCATCCAATTGCCCTCGCGATGAAATGAAAAATTTTTTCAAAAGAGAGGTCAACTGCTCCTACCCTGGCGGAAATAATCAGCGAGATGATCAGTAAAATGGACAGGAAAATATAATAAGCCCTGAAACTGATTGTTGCCGTTTTCATCATTTATTGCTTGTGGACCAATTTCATGATCTTCATCACATTTTCACCGGTTCGCGGACCCAGGTAAATCAGGTCATGTTCTTCGATCCTGTATATCCTGTTATTTTGAGCTGCGGGGGATAAGGCAATACCCGGCAGTTTTTTGAATTTTTCGAGACTTCCCTGCAAATCGTATCCAAAATCCGTTGCCAGGATGACGTCCGGCTGTGCCATGGCGATCACTTCTGCACTCAGATCCCTCCATCGCTGAGCGGTATCGGAAGCATTCACTGCACCCGCCCATTCCAGCATCTGGTTGGGGACGCCCCTCCTGTTCAACACAAAATATTTATTAGCGGCCTGCCCAAAATGTATGATCATCACCCTGGGGTGATCGGAATAGGCTTTCCTGGCCAGTTCCAGTTTCGCCATATCAGCATCCAGTTGATCGCAGAGTTCCTTCCCCCTTTGCTCATTGTTGAACTCTTTTGCAATCTGCATGATGAGCATTTTTGTCGAATCGATCGTAGGGCCGGCTTTGAATTCCCGAAGCGGTATTCCCACTTTTTTTAGTTGTGCTATTACCTGTTCGGGTGCAATATTGCCATCGTGCCAAACTACGGAAGGTTGTAAGGAAATGATTCCCTCTGCATTGAGTGCCCGGTGGTATCCTACTGCCGTAATTTTTTTTGCCTCCGGTGGATAGGTGCTTGAAATGTCAACACCCACCAGTGCAGTATCACCCTTCACGGCAAAAATGATCTCATTCAGTTGCTTGGAAACACAAACGATCCTGAGCTTTTTACCGGTCTCATGGTCTTTTTTCCCAAATCTCCCGCAGGAAACAGCGAATACCGCCACCCCTATGATGAATATCTTTTTCATGCTATGGTTTTGAAGGACAAAGCAGCCAGGGGGCTGCTTTGTACCCTGATCAAAAATTATATTTCAGGTTGATCCCTGCAAAATAATTGGGATCCTTTGTGGCCGGAAGGTATGCATCCGGTAACTGGTTGACAAATACCATGTAATAATATTGCACCCCTGTGATATTGGTGACCCCAAAGCTGGCATCGATCGCAAAATGATTTGAAAGCTGACGACTGATGCCCAATTTGGCATTTAAGAGGTTATAGCTATGCGTATAATTCATACCATCCGAACTGATGGGCATAGGATCCTTATAGGAATAGGTAAGATTGGCGTAGATACCTGCAGCCGCGTTTATGTCAACCCCGATCGTACTCATAAATTTTGCTACACCTGCCACCGCCTTTCCGCTGTAATCATCATTTCTGTATTTAAAGTTCTCGTACTTGAAGTCGGAATAAGTAAGATTCGCAAAAGAACGGATGGAACGGAATAAACCGGTTTCCGATGTGAAAGCAGCATACTTGAGTAATAATTCAATCCCTTTGTTGTTTTGTTTTCCGCTGTTGGCGATATAAGTATACAGGGTGGTATTGCCGCTCGTTACAGCAACGGCTGTCATCTTATCTGAAAAGAAACTGTTGAACAATGCTAACTGGTAGCTTAATCGGTCTTTCAGGATAGCTCCCTTCGTCCCGATTTCAAACTGGTTGCCGACTTCAGGGTCAAGACCGGTATTCAACTGACCTGTTTGTGGAATGAAAAACTGGGAACTGACAGGAGCCTTGTAGCCCTTGCTGTAAGCAGCATAGGCAGAAACCTGTTTATTGAACACCTTATTGAATGCTATATGCGGTGATACCATACCGCTATATTTTTTGGCATATTGCTTTGGCGCATTATAATTTCCGGTAAAGAGCCGGTCGTTCAATTCGATCATCATGTTACTGATGCCTATCCCGGCCGTAAGGGCCATTTCATGGGGCATGGAAAGGGTCCATTCTGTAAACAATGAAGTTGTGGCCGTTATGGTAAACTGGTTGCTTCGGGTATTCCCGATTCTGTTATAACCCGAAAGGTCAGCACTATCAGGGATCATCGCATAACCGATAATTTGTGCCTGCTGCCGTTGTGTTTCTATACCGGTAATACCCCCCAGCGTGAATCCATTTTGCATCTGGATCCGGTTGTTGAAGGTAGACCGCAGCCCAAAATTTAAAGGGTTTTTGTCTGTCCACCCACCCGCTGAACTTGAATTATTACTGACAGCGGAAACATATACGGTGGTGGCATTGCTAAAATGATCATTAAACTTATAAGTATGACCCAGCCCTGCGCGAAACCCGATGATTTCTGAATGAGCATTATTTTTAATATAGGCGGGGTTACCGCTGTAATCAAAGTTCTGATACTGGGAAATGGTAAGTTCACCGGCTCTTTGATCATAACTGTTGGCATACCCGAAAAATGCTGTGAGCGATTGCCTGTCATTGGGTTGGAAATCCCCGGCCAAATTGATGAAATCCTTGCTGGATGCATTATGGGGCATAAAACCATCTGATTTTTGTTTTCCATAGTTGACCAGTAAGGAAGCGTTGGCGCCACCCATCATGAAATGCGTGGTATAGCGCTGAAGCCCGTAATTCCCCACCAGGATATCCTGGCCCAGGGATACTTTTCCTTTTTCGGGTTGCATGGTTTCCAGGTTGACCACCCCGGCTATAGCAAGCCCGTATAATGTTCCCGCAGGTCCCTTGGTTACTTCAACATTCCCCACTGATGCAAAATCTATATCATCCATGAGGGTGATACCTTCAGCATCCGTTACGGGTATGCCGTTGAGATAAACTTTGTATCCTAACCCGTCAAAATTGTTACTGGCTCCCCTGAACCCTACACCATTTCCGTAACCCCGGATATTAAATTGCTGACCGGCTGCTACGGTTCTCCTGTTCATCGTTACACCGGGTACGTTTGCATTGATGGCATCATCCAGGAACAAGCCGCTGGCCCGTTTCAATTCGGTGGGTTGCAATTTTGTAATGGAAGAGGGCTGATAAAGAATTTGTTTATTTTGGCTGGAGGTAGCCGTTATTTCAACAGCCTCCAGGTCTTTTCCCGTCGCCGTGAGCCCGATATTCAAGTCTTCATTACAATTCCTGATGAACTTTGAAAATGGAGCATAGCCAATATAGGTCACCGTTAATTCTGATGAAATGCTGCATGCAATTTTAAAATGTCCATCCTTATCCGTTGAAACTACTTCGGTACCCAATTTTACAGTGGCACCCGATAAAGGATTTTTATTGGCGGCATCAAATACCTTTCCGGTTAATGCCTGGGCATTGATATAAATGCTGAGATGCGCCATGATGGCGAAAAGTATAGTCTTTTTCATAATGAGTTTACAATTTAAAATACAGGCAGTATACTGCCTGTGTAAAACAGTCTGTACAGTCGATATCCTTAAATCCGGTAGGCTTGAGGCGGCGGTGTCAGTACATCATATGAATAGTGAGGAAGAATGATATGCATAGCTGCCGGCCAATATCCCTGTGCAAATTCCTCCAAATAAAAATCCGTTTTTTCAACGGGCAGTGAAGGTGTGTTCAGGATCTCCAGCAAGGTATGGGAATTGGTTTTTGAAGGTTTTTCCGCTCCCTGGCGGGCCACAATATTTTCAAAACTCCGGATTAAATCATTTTCCTGCTCGTCCTTTACACATCGGACCGATATACTATCTCCGGTAACCCTGGTTTCCACCACATCATACATTTCACCCCGGAAACGGAACTCATGTTCATCCACCCATTCAAAATTGATATCGGATGGTTTACCGTTGACAAGCTGAAAACTTAATTCCTGTTGTTCACCTGACTCGTTATGCTTTCGGAGGTATTCACTCACTGCTGTTTTAATAATGCTGCGGTTCACGGAATAGACAAAATAATAACCACCCCATTCAAACAGGAAACAGACCATCAGTAATATGGTAAGGGATTTTCTCAAACTGTCTTTCAAAGGGCAAAATAGAGCATCTATTTCCTGAAAGGATCAATTATTTATTCACAGGTCTTAATTACCGGAAGGAAGGGTGAAAGAAAAACTGCTGCCTTTTCCCATTTCACTGTGGGCCGACATAGTTCCCCCGTTTTTGATAATGAAATCCTGGCAGAGCATTAAACCCAGTCCGGTGCCTTTTTCGTTATTGGTTCCCTTGGTGGAATAATGTTCACCTTTAAAGATTTTTTTAATGTTTTCTTCACTGATACCGATTCCGGTATCATGAATGCTTATCTCTGAAACCGGTCCTTTGGCCCTGGCCTCGATAATGATACTCCCGCCATTGGGGGTGAATTTAATGGCGTTTGAAATAAAGTTCCTCAGTACGATATTGATCGTGTCGGCATCGGCAAATGCATACACAGCATCATCCATGACGGTTCTCAGCCTGATTTGCTTGCTTTCAATCTGCAGCCGGAGCGGGTCCGTGGCTTCAGCAACCAGTTCCCGGATATTGATCAGGCGTTTTTCCAGGGTTTCAGCCTTGATCTGGCTTTTTGCCCACTGCAGGAGGCTTTCCATTAGTTCAGTGGTCTTATTGAGATCATTCACCACATCGGGAATGAGTTCGGTGAACTGCTCCGGCGATACCCTTTTCTTCTCTGCATTTCTGAACAGGTCCCGCAGGGCGTATACGGGTGCACGAAGATCATGCGAAATGATCGAAAATAACCTGGTCTTTACGGAATTTAATGCCGACAACTGGGCCGTTTGTGCTTCCAATAATTTTGCCTTTTCGGTAATATCCCTGTTTTGGGCAAGGATATGTTCCTGGTAATCTGAATTTTCCTTTTTAATGAGCAAAAGGCCATAAAAAATAAAGATGATGGCCACGAACTGGTTAAAAAAATAAAAAGCAGGGTTGGCCGTCTGCAACTGGAAGGAATAATTTTTCAACACTACGGTCAGGATAAAATAACTGATCATTGAAAAACTTACAGAAAAGATGATCTGCCCGATCTCGTTGAGAAAAAAAACAGCTAATATCCCATACATGATAAAATACAATTCCATGCCCAGGTTCATACCCCCGAGGTAAATAAGACAGGTAAAAAAGGGATACAGGATAAAGTAGGCCAATAAGGCTGAATTGTATTTACGATAGGCATTCAGCGTCAGCACCAGTACACTTACCAGCGAGGGCGCGAGCGACAGTAACAACGAGGTTACCGAATAATTGTCATTGGATACAAATACGACAACCGGTATAATGATATTCGAAAGGAAATGTAAAATATTGATCTGGTTGAGCAATGCCAACCGGCGTCTGTAAGTAACGGTTACATCGTCAGATATACCGAAATATTTGATCCGGTTGTTGAGTTCCAGGATAGCCTGAAAAAAGGTCGTGCTGTTGAACCGGATCCATTGAATGACTTTCAGGAGCCTCCGGGAAACACTGTTCATAATGGACATCAGAAAACCGGAAATGGCGGCAAAATCTTTAAAGGATTTCACCGGGAGGTCTGTTACCGGGTGCATGGCTGCTGAACTCTCGTTCACCCCAAATTGGTCAGCCGTTTCTGCAGTATTTTGCCCAATGGGTTTCATGAATCTTTCAGGAATTGGATATTATCAATCATAATACAATTGTAAATGGTACAATATATTATGTCAACCAAGTGGGTAAAAGTATATTAATCATTTGTAATTCACAAGATTGTACATGAAAAAATCGGTAAGAATGCCCTTTTCTTTCAAAATCAATTGGAAACAGGAAGGGTAAATGAAAAGGTGGTGCCCTTCCCTTCTTCACTTTCGATATGCATCCTCCCCCCGTTTTTACTCAGAAACTCCTGGCATAACATCAAACCCAGTCCAGTGCCGCTTTCGTTAGCCGTTCCCTTTGTCGTGTAATATGTTTTTCTTCTAATCTTTTCCAGGGCTTCTGCATTCATACCCATTCCGGTGTCTTCAATGATGACCTCTGCAAATGAAGCAGCTTTGTTCAATTTTAGGGAAACATTTCCCCGTGATGGCGTAAACTTGATTGCATTGGAAAGGATATTCCGGATCACCAGGTCAACCATGTCTATGTCTGCATATACATAGACCGGTTTATCGGTCCTGGTTTCCAGGTAAACCTGTTTTGAATCTGCCTGCAGTTTTAAAAGCCGGGTGGCTTTTTCGATTAACTCACGGAGATCAATGACCTGTTTATGAATCGCTTCAGCCTGCATCTGGCTTTTAGCCCATTGCAGGAGATTCTCCATCAGCCCGGTGGTATAATTCAGGTCGTTGACCACATCCGGGATGATCATCTTGATCTCATTAGCGGGGGTATCGAATTGCTGCATATTACGGAACAGGTTCCTCAAAGCATAGAGGGGGCCTTTCAGGTCATGGGAGATGACTGAAAATAATTTATTTTTCACCGCATTCAGTTCGGATAACTGCTGGGTTTGTGCTTCCAGCAAAGTGGCTTTCTGGTCAATTTCAGTCTTTTGTTGATTGATCTCAATATTGTTAAGGTTTAATTCACTGTTGGCCCTAAGAAGGCTTTGCTGATACCGGGCATTTTCCTGTTTAATAAGGTATAGCGAATAGAATATGAAAGCTACGGCAAGGGCATTATTAAATACATAGAAAGGATAGTTGCTGTCTTTAAGATATAGGGTATACCGGTAATTGACCACCGAAACCATGAAGTAAAGCAGCATCGAAAGACTGAACGAAAATAGTACATGTGCTATCCGCTTTAAAAAGAAAACAGATAGGAGGCCATATAAGATAAAAAACAGCTGTATGCCCACATCCATCCCTGTGGCATAAACCAGACCTGTTATCAGCGGATAAAATATGAAATAGCAAACCCTTGCGGTTTCATATTTGCCATAATAGTTACCCATCAAAACTGAAAAGCTGATAAAAAATGGTGAAAAAGCAACCACCCACGCCAGCAACGGTAAATGATCCTGATTAAAAAAACCGGCAAACGGAACCAGGAGTCCGGAGATCAGCCCAAAAAAATTCAGGAGATTAAAGATGCCCAGTTTTCTTTTTTCATATTCATCCATTCCCGGGCGAAAACCAATTTTTTTGATGATATGCAGAGCGGAACGCATCCTTGCGAAGACATTATTCATGGTACGAATTATTTTGGTTCGGAATAAGTTTTTCGCAGGAAATGGATCGGAATGCAGTTTTTACTAAACTGTTAAGGATATACGAGAAACCTTACCATCCGGATTGTATCGAGGAAATCAAATAAGAACCAATTGAAAGTCAATCAATTACTTTCTCATTCTTTTTTGCAGGGGAATACGTTTCCTGGATTTGTTGAAAATATTCCTGCCTTTATCGATTCCCTTTCTTCTTTCTTTTTGTTCGGCCTCCGGCAGATGGATGAAATCCTGGCAGGCTTTGCTGCAGCAGGCATCCATTTTCGCTTTGCATTCATCGCATTGAATAAAAAGTAAATGACAGGCGCTGTTTACACAATTGACATGGGTATCACAGGGTTTTCCGCATTGGTGGCATCTGGCAATAACGTCTGTAGTAATTCTTTCGCCCAGTCTTTCGTCAAAAACAAAATTCTTGCCGATAAACTTATTATCAAGCCCTTTTTCCCTGGCCTGCCGGGTATAATGAATGATCCCTCCCTCGAGGTGAAACACATTCTTAAATCCCCTGTGTTTCATATAGGCACTGGCCTTTTCGCATCGGATCCCCCCGGTACAATACATGATGATATTTTTTTCCTTATGTTCTTTCATCATATCCGCTGCCATCGGAAGTTGTTCCCGAAAAGTATCACTGGGTACTTCCAGCGCTTTTACAAAATGTCCCACTTCATACTCATAATGATTGCGCATGTCAATCACAATCGTATCAGGGTCTTCTGTCAGCCGGTTAAATTCCTCGGCGTTTACATACCGTCCCTTGTTGTTCATGTCAAAATCAGGATCTTCGATACCATCGGCCACGATCTTTTTCCGGACCTTTATATCCAAGACAAAGAAAGATTTACCATTGTCATCCACTGCTAAATTTAACCGGATATTTTGTAAGGCAGGGTAAGCATGAAGGCAAGCCCTGAACAACTCCAGGTTCACCGTGGGCACATTGACCTGGGCATTGATACCTTCATGGGCTACATAAATCCTGCCCAGCACTTGTAATTCGTTCAGTTGCTGATAAAGTTCATTCCTGAAGCAAGCGGGATCTTCAATAAAAAAATAAGCATAAAAGGAAATGGTGGTCCTGGGGGTAGGGTCCTTAAGAATACGTTCCTTCAGTTCCTTTCTGGAAATGCGGTTGTGAAATGGCGCCATGTTGATAAATTTTATCCCGGATCACCGGGACCCAATTGCAGGTTGGGCAAAATTTTAAAGCGCTGCAAAAATAATGAAATTGGCGAAAAAGGGTATCCTTTCCGAAAGATCAATGCGATTTTCGCAAATAACTCCCACTCAAAGCAGCAATTCCCGCCACGAGCCCACCGATGAATGCTGTAACCAGGATCAGCAAATAGGGATGGCCGCCCAGGGGGAGCAGCATGGCCACTTTTGTGGCGAGAATCCCGTCATTTTCTTTATTGATCCAAAATGCCAGTATACCGTGTAAAAGGAATAAACCTGTAAAGCCTGATAAAAAGGCTTTTCCTGCTTTCTGGTGTACCAGCACGGCAACCAGGAAGCCCGCAAGGGCAATGATCCACCAGTCGAATTTTAAACCTCCGATAAAGGCTAGCAAAGCGGTCAGCAGGGTGGCTACAAAGAATTTCATGTGTTGGTGTTTTATGGCTGATTAAAAGACATGGTCCATTTTATCTTATTGCTGGCCTTATCGATCTCATGCATAAAGAAAAGGAAATTATATTGGCCTGCTGTCCATTGGTCCACAAAATTATCATAGTATTTACTCCCCGGGTTACCGCTTTGTCCACCGGGATAAATACCGTATGCTTCGGTAACATTTGTCATCTGGACGATCATCCGCCAGCTCGGACCATGGCTGTGCGTCACTGCATTGATGATATTTCCATTACCGCCTACATGCAATCCTTTTCTGGCAAAAGGCGTCAGGTCTTTTATCAGGTGATAGACAGTGGGATCCTTGAATTTATACCACTCCAGTTTACCGGAATCTTCTGCTTTCTTCAGGTTGGCGGAAGCTTTTTTCAGGGCCGTCGTAACGTCGTCAGCAAGCGTTTCAACGTTAGGAGTATTGATATTATCGGCAAATTTTGTTGCCGGATCTTTTTTGAGTAATTCCATGGTAGTCTCCTCCTCGGGGTAAGGTGCGGCGGGATGTACCCGGGATAATTCATCCTGCCAAATTTCTACTTCCAGGCTATCGAGCCAGCACTGGTAGATCGTCTGGCCTTTTGCATCCGGGCCGGCCATCAGGTCCCAGTTTCGTACGATATCAAGATATTTTTTTTCGTCGGCATCCAATTTGTTTTCCATTACATTTTGTAATAGAACCGGTCTGACATCTTCTGCCATCGTATTGAAATAATTGTTTTGTAACCGCATCATGTCTTCGGGTGTAATATCGTGCATGGCCGATAAATAGTGGTCGATCGTAATGCCCCTCGGGGTGATATAGCTGCCGGGAATAAAATAGGGATAAGTGGAATCGACCGGTCGTTGATTAGCACTCATCAGGAATTGTTGTTCGGGGTTCCTGCTGTGTGGGTTTTCCTGTTGGGGTATAAATCCCTGCCACATGTAGCTGCTATCGCTGCCGGGCATGATGTATAATCCCTGCCGGTCCCAACGGGCCGGGAATTTCCCCTGTTGCCAGATGGCAATATCCCCGGTTTTGGAGGCGAATACAAAATTTTGCCCGGGGCATTGGAAAGTCCTGATGGCATTTTCATAATCATCATAATTCTTTGCCCTGTTCAGTTTATAGAATGTCTCGCCTTCGTCGCTGGGGTCATGTGCTGTCCAGCGTACCGCCAGGTTCCTTTCTTTTGAAAACGCATCGGAAAAACTTTTGTCATACATCACCGGGCCAAAAACGGTATAAGCCACCGTGTCAAAAATCGTTTGGCCACCTTTCACTTTTATCTCTTCGGGTCTTAATATGGTCGGTACCCATTTTCCATCAAACCAGTATTCTTTCTTTGAATCATCCCTGAATTTTATTTCGTAATAATCTTTTACATCCCGTTGGGCATTGGTGACCCCCCAGGCAATGCTGTCATTAAAACCGATGATCACAAAGGGGCTTCCCGGAAGGGAAACGCCGTATGCGTTTGAGGTGGGCGTAACAATCTGTATTTCGTACCAAATGGAGGGTAAGGAAAGTTCAAGATGCGGATCATTACAAAGAATGGGGGCACCGCTGGCGGTCTTGGTACCGGCAACCACCCAGTTATTACTGCCGTTATTCTTATCGGGTTTTGAGACCTCCAGTTCAGGGACAGACTCTTTTTTTGCCAAATAAAGGGAATCGGCTGAAGCGGGCGCTACCGGAATAATACCGGGGGCCGGAAACTGTGTGCCTTTGGGTACAATCGGAACCAGTGAATCAGGAACCTGTGGATAGAGGATATTCATTTCTTCCCTGCTGAAAACGGATTTGGCATTGGTATAGGCCAGGTCATTCTCCGTACCAGAGGATAACATTTTCGCCATCATCTTTAATAAAAGAGCCGTGCGGAGATTGGTCCATTTTTCCGGTTTGAAATTGAGCAGTTTGTATTCAATGGGGAGTTCGCTTTCTTTTAAAGAACTGATATAAGCGTTGACGCCGGCAGTATAGGCGTCATAAGCGATTTTTGAATTTTTTTCACTTTCTATCACTTTCAGGGCATTTTCAGCTGCAAACCGCATACCCAGCCTTCTTTGCTCGCGGTCATACCGGACCGCTTTTTCGCCGGCAATTTCGCTGGCCCTGCCTTCCGCGGCCAGGGTCTGGAGATCCATCTGGAAAAGCCGGAATTTTGCATGGAGGTATCCCTGCAGGAAATAGGCATCATGATCATTGTCTGCGAACAGGTGCGGAACCAGCCGGTCATCAAAATAAACCGAGGCCTTTCCCTGTAGTCCGGGCAATTTGAGATCCTCATTGAAACTGGCGTCAACCGGTTCTGCATTTTGCCAGAAACCATGCTGGGGGCTTAGGAATTTTCCCATGGGGGGCACCGTGCCCCAGGGTCTGTTCAGGGCCAGGACCATTCCTGCAGTAACCGCTGTAGAAATGATAAATGGTACTACTCGCATATCAAAAAAAAGCTTAGGTAAAAGATACAGAAAGATAAAAGAATTTTTAGTCATAATTAAGAATTAGTTTTTTGGTTAACTTTCATTAAAATTCAGAGCATGGGATTTATCATTTTTATTGTCGTTATCGTCATCATCATCTTCTGGATGATCAGTTTATTTAACCGGCTTGTAAGCTTGCGAAACCGGCGGCAGAATGCCTTTGCAGATATCGATGTACAATTGCGCCAGCGTCACGACCTCGTTCCGCAACTGGTGGAAACGGTAAAAGGTTATGCCGGTCATGAAAGAGAGGTCCTGACAAGGATCACGGAAGCAAGAAGCGCAGCCCTGCAGGCAAAGGGTATTGACGATAAAATTGTTGCCGAACAGCAGCTGAGTTCTGCATTGGCAGGTTTGAAGGTCCAGGTTGAAGCCTATCCCGACCTGAAGGCTAACCAGAACTTCATGCAGCTGCAGGAGGAACTGAGCGATATCGAAAACAAGCTGGCAGCCGCCAGGCGGTTTTTCAACGGCGCCACAACCGAGTATAACAATGCCGTTGAAACATTTCCTTCCAACCTCATCGCTAATAATTTCGGTTTCAAACGGGAAATCCTGTTTGACCTGGGAGATGAAGGCAGAAAAAACATGGAAGAACCCCCTTCCATTAAATTTTAAAAGAAAGGCTGATGAAATATGTTGGGTTAACCAGCCAGATCAGAAAAAATAATCTCAATTCAGTTCTGCTGCTTATCGCCTTTCCTGTTTTGTTATTGGGGATGTTATACATCATTGTCTGGTTTACCGTACAGCGCAACCCCGCTCCTGGTAATAGCCAGGATTCAAATCTTGTATTTCTTTCGGTAGCCCCCATCCTCCTGATCGGGGTTGCATTATGGTTCCTGATTGCCTGGACAGGGCATAGTACGATGATCAGGATGGCCACAGGTGCCCGTCCCCTTGAAAGAAAGGAAAATAAGCGGGTTTATAATCTTGTAGAAAATCTTTGCATTTCACAGGGTATGCAAACCCCGACGATAAACATCATCGAAGACGACTCGCTCAATGCATTTGCCAGTGGAATTAATAATAGGACATACAGTATTTCCCTGTCGAGGGGGATCATCCATAAACTCAATGATGAAGAACTGGAATCCGTAATGGCACATGAACTCACTCATATCAGGAACAGGGATGTGCGATTGCTGATCATTTCAATCATATTTGTGGGGATATTCTCCTTCCTGGCAGAACTCGCTTTCCGCAGCCTTCGTTTTGCCGGCAGGGGAAGGAAAAGCCGGGACGGGAAAGGCGGTACCGGCTTGATCATTTTAGTGGCGATCGTTGTGACCGCGGTATGTTACCTTTTATCGATCCTTCTCCGGTTTGGTATTTCAAGATCGAGGGAATACCTCGCAGATGCAGGATCTGCTGAAATGACAAAAAAACCCTATGCCCTGGCCAGTGCCCTGCGGAAAATTGATGAGGACCCCCTGATTGAAGCCGTGCAGAACCGCGATGTGGCACAGCTCTTCATTGACAATCCAAAACCATCTCATCACGATTTTAGCTGGGATAATCTTTTTGCCACCCATCCGCCCATTCAGAAAAGGATCGAATTACTGGAACAGTTTGTTTAGTTTTTCTTTCCAACCACCATGGGCACGAATGAGAAATGGTCAAAGACCTCCTCTTGCACCGTTCCATTTTCCAGTTTGGTGATCCGCATCATCTGCTGCACCTCCCCTGCCCCCAGCGGAATGACCATCATCCCGCCCGTTTTCAACTGGTCGATCAGTTTTGAGGGAATGGTTGGCGCGGCGGCAGTTATGATCACTTTGTCAAAAGGCGCAAAAGTAGGCAGGCCTTCATACCCGTCTCCATAAAAGAATTTGATCGAAGGATATTTTTGAAGATGCTGGAATTGCTTGTTGTTATCAAATAATTTTCTTTGTCTTTCGATGGTAAAGACCTGGGCCCCCATTGTTGCCAGCACACAGGCCTGGTAGGCACTTCCGGTACCTACTTCCAGGATCTTTTCAAAGGGTTTTACTTCCAGCAACTGCGATTGATAGGCCACTGTATAGGGTTGTGAAATGGTCTGTTCTTCTCCGATCGGAAAGGCCCTGTCTTCATAAGCCAGTTCATCGAATGCTGAATCCAGGAAAAAATGCCGGGGAATACCACTGATGGCCTGTAGCACTTTTTGATCGGTAATGCCTTTTTCCCGTATCGTATCGACCAGTTTGTTTCTTAATCCTTTGTGGCGGTATGTATCTTCAATGGGTCTCATAAGCACTTGCAAGATAATTGCTTTGAAAAATATAATGACAGATAATTTTCTTTCGTAAATTTCAATTTCATTCTTAAACAGCTGCTGTATGAAAATGTCGACCGGTATATTGCTTGCCATCATGATGCTGATCCAATATTTTATCTGGGGTTCCTGGTATGTTACAATGGGTACCTATATGGGCGAACATTTACAGGCAACCGGCGTCCAGGTCGGTGCTGCCTATTCTGCACTCGCCATTGCAACGATGATTTCGCCTTTTTTTGTAGGCATGGTGGCAGACCGTTTTTTTTCCGCACAAAAAATTATGGGCATTTTGCATTTGACCGGCGCAGTTCTTTTGTTTTTAGCTACCACCATCAATGGGAACAGTCTTTTTTATTGGGTGATTCTCTTATATTCTTTGGCGTATATGCCCACAATTGCATTGTCCAATAGCATAGCCTTTTACCAAATGACAGATCCCGGAAGGCAGTTTCCCTGGATCAGGGTTTTTGGCACCCTGGGTTGGATTGTTGCCGGGCTGATGATCTCCCGCCTGGGCATCGAAAAATCTGCTTCTACCTTTCATATGGCCGCAGGAGCCTCTGCATTGCTGGGGCTGATCAGTTTCGTCTTACCCAATACGCCTCCAAAAGGGAAGCCGGCAAATGCCTCGGCTTCGAAGGTGCTGGGAACGGATGCCTTTGTACTTTTTAAAGAGCGGCCTTACCTCGTATTCATCATTGCAGCCATCCTCGTCTGCATACCCCTTTCATTTTATTATGGTTTTGCCAACCCTTTTTTAAACGAGCTGGGCGTTAAAAATGCTGCCGGTAAAATGACCATGGGACAGATGTCGGAGGCCTTATTCATACTGGCCATCCCTTTCCTGTTTAACAGGATCGGCGTCAAAAGAATGCTGCTGATGGGTATGACTGCCTGGATACTGCGATACATATGTTTTGCATATGGAGATAATGATGCCCATCTGTGGATGTTATATGCCGGTATCATCCTGCATGGCATCTGTTATGATTTCTTTTTTGTTACAGGTTATATGTATACGGAAAAGAAAGCCGGTGAAAAAATCAAGAATGCGGCCCAGGGTCTTTTCACTTTTGCCACCTATGGTGTAGGGATGTTTATCGGGACATGGTTTTCCGGCATCGTTGTCGATCAGTATAAGATCGAAGGGGGCCGCCACCAATGGACCAATATCTGGTGGGTGCCTGCCTTTATTGCTGCCGGTGTTTACTCTATTTTATCATCTTTTTCAGGGAGAAAAAAGAAATCAGTTCTACATTATAATTTTGTAAACGATAAATTAATTATATGCAACGTATTGCTATGCTGGGCTCCGGTTTTATCGGGCGTTTTTATGCAGATTCTTTACAAGGCTACAGGAGCCAGGATAAGATTGTCAGTATCTATTCCCGCCGGGAAGAAAGTGCCAGGCAATTTGCCGAAGACTATCATTTGGTTCACTGGACCACCCATATGGAAGAGGCAATTGCCCATCCGGATGTCGATATTGTCTGTATTGCACTCCCCAACAATCTTCATGAAACTGCGGTGATGCTTTGCTGTAAGCATAAAAAGGCGGTTATGACTACCAAGCCCCTTGGCAGAAACGCCGATGAGGCCAGGCGGATGCTGGAAGCCGTTGAAAAGGCCGGGATTTTTAACGGGTATCTTGAGGACCTGGTCTATACCCCTAAATTCATCAAGGCCCTTGAAAGTGTAAAGTCCGGTGCGTTGGGCAGGATCCTTTGGGCTAAATCCCGGGAAACACATCCCGGCCCCCATAGTGACTGGTTTTGGGATATGGAACAGGCCGGCGGCGGCTGTATCCTTGACCTGGGTTGTCATTGCGTGGAGATTGCCCGCAGTTATATCGGGAAAGATATTAAACCTGTTGAAGTGATGTGCTGGGCCGATACACAGGTAAAACCGATCGAGGCAGAGGACCATGCCATCGGGTTGGTCAGGTACGAGAACGGCGCCATAGGTCAGTTTGAAGTGAGCTGGACTTTCCGGGGTGGTCTCGACCTGCGCGACGAGGTCATGGGCAGCGAAGGCACCATCTGGATCAATAGTTTCCTGAGAACGGGTTTTGAAATGTTCACCACCGGGAAGGGGGCCGATTATGTGGCTGAAAAAGCAGAAAGTAATACCGGCTGGCTGTTCCCGGTAGGTGATGAACTGAACGAACTGGGATATAACCATATGTTCATGGACATGCTGAATGCACTTGAATCCGGGCAACCCCCCAAAGAAACTTTTTACGACGGGTATGTTGTGAATTGTATCCTTGATGCTGCATACCGTTCATCCAAAAGCAAATTATGGGAGCCGGTTCAACTCGATCACTGGAGAGGCCGTGTGGGAGTGACCCGCGACAGCCATCTAACTTCCTTTGATGAAAATCATTACCTTGTAAAAGAAGAAATCACACATTATGGAGCGAAAAAGCTGATCCTTAAAAATAAAAAAACAGGAAAAATCTCTGAACAAATTCTTGAATAGCTAAAGACCCCGGTTAATTGTTGGAGATGTACGAATAATCTTTTTCAACATAATCTTCCCGTACCGGGTTAAAGACATCTACGATCCTGCAGTTGCTGATGGCCTTTCCCCCATGCAGTACATTGGAAGGAATAATACAGACATCACCTGCTTTCATCATGTGCCGCTGACCCTCTACCACCAGTTCAAAGAGGCCATCTGTTACGGTCATGATCTGTTCCTGTACATGCCGGTGCTCCGGGATGGGCGAACCGGCTTTAACTTCCCAAAAGGCCATGGTCATGTTACGGGAATGGATAAATCTGCCAAAATATCCGGGTATCCTTTCAATTTCCGGAATACTGCTCAGGCTGATAGGGTTCATAGATTTTTTTTATAGTTTAAGGTCATTGATAACACTCTTTATCTTTTGATCCAGTTTGGCATTGACCTTTTCATAATCGGCAGGACTGAATAACTTGTCATTGACACTGAAATAAAATTTGATCTTAGGTTCCGTTCCGGAAGGCCTGGCTGAAATTTTTGTTTCATCACTTAATATGAATTGCAAGACATTTGATTTAGGCAAACTGATATCCCAGACCTCTCCGGTCTTCAGGTTTTTGCCTTTTTGCATTTCATAGTCAAGAAACTGCATCACATCATGACCGGCGATCATGGTGGGTGGGTTATCCCGGTATCCCTGGATCATGGTGGCAATCTGCTGTTGCCCGTCCATCCCTTTCTTGGTGATGGAGACCAGGTGTTCCTTATAAAAACCATATTCCACATAGAGGTCGATCATTTTCTGGAACAGGGTCCTCCCCTTTTCTTTTTCATAAGCGGCCATCTCGCAAAGGAAGGCCACAGCACTCACGGCATCCTTATCCCTTAACTGGTCGCCGATCATCAGGCCAAAACTTTCCTCTCCGCCAATAATATAATGCTCTTTTCCTTCTTTCGATTTGATCAGTTCGGCAATCCATTTGAAACCGGTCAGTACATCATAACAGGCAACATTGTTCTTACGGGCAATATGATGGATCATATCGGTGGTAACGATCGTTTTGATAACCATATCGTTGGGACGGGCGATCCCTTTTGCTTTCCGGGCTTCGATCATATAATTGAACGCCAGCACAGCGGTCTGGTTGCCATTCATCAGTACCCAGTTCCCATTATTGTCTTTTACACCGATTCCCACCCTGTCGGCATCAGGGTCTGTACCCAATAAGATGTCGGCATCCAGTTCCCCGGCTTTTTTCAAACCGATGCTCATTGCCTCGCTCTCTTCGGGATTTGGATACACCACGGTGGGGAAATTACCATCCGGTACCATCTGCTCTTCCACGATATGCACATTCGTGAACCCAAACTGTTTCAATACCTCCGGAACCAGTTTGATGCCGGTTCCATGAATCGGGGTATACACAATTTTCAGGTCCTGTTGCCGGGCAATCACATCAGGGTATACACTCAGGCTTTTGACCATTTTTATATAGGCATCATCCATTTCCTTCCCTATCAAACTGATATTGGCTTCTCCGCCCTGCCATTTCACATCTTCTACTGATGCAATTTTATCTACTTCCCTGATCACATTTTTATCATGGGGCGGTACCAGTTGACCGCCATCTGTCCAATAGGCTTTATACCCGTTATATTCTTTCGGGTTATGCGAAGCGGTACACACCACACCCCCTTTGCAACCCAGGTTACGGATCGCAAAACTCAATTCAGGTGTCGGTCTTAAACTTTCAAACAGAAAAACCTTGATGCCGTTTGCGCCGAACACATTGGCCACGGTTTCTGCAAAAAAACGGCTGTTATTACGGTTATCATGTGCAATGGCCACTTTGATCTCCTTACCCGGAAAACTTTGTTTCAGGTAATTGGCATATCCCTGGGTGGCCATTCCCACCGTATACTTATTCATCCGGTTGGTACCCACACCCATCAGTCCCCGCAATCCCCCCGTACCGAATTCAAGATTTTTATAAAATGCGTCCGTAAGTTCATTTGGATTTTCAGACTGTAATTTTTTGATCTCGTCCTTTGTTGACTGGTCAAAACCATTGCTCAGCCAAGCTTCTATTTTTGCCTGAATTGCTGCATCCATATTGCATATATTTTTTAAGGTTCAGGCTTGAAAGTTATTGAATTTTACCTTTAAAAACTGAAAACCACCAGGAAACGTATTTTTGTTTTATGAAGCCAGCACCTGTGCAAAACTCAACATTTGTTGCGACGCTCCTTTCAGGGTTCCGTTCCTGTCTCGCCATCCTTTGTTTTGCAGTTTACTTTCTGCCAGTATCAGCCCAGGTAATAACCAGGGATTCTATTTCCACTCCCCGCCCGGTCAAAACCAGGGTTCGGTTAATCGGAGCCATTAACCTGGCTGGCTATGGCGGTTCCCTCATCATTTTGAACAATGCCTGGTATAAAGATTATCCCAGAACTTCCTTTCACACCTTTAACGACAGCCGGGAATGGTTGCAGGTGGATAAATTTGGACATGCCTGGACCGCGTACAATACAGGTAAGGCCTCTGCTGCGATGTGGAAATGGGCCGGTCTTTCCAATAAAAAAGCAACCTGGATCGGCGGACTCAGCGGCACAGCCTATTTGACCGTTATCGAATTTCTGGATGCGCATTCTGCCGAATGGGGTTGGAGCTGGGCCGATATGGGTGCTAACCTGATGGGGTCAGGTCTCTTTATTGCCCAGCAACTTGCCTGGGAGGGACAGCGGATTCAGTATAAGTTTTCCTTTCACAGGATGCGCTATCGGGATAGTGAGTTGGGTAACCGTGCCGATGAACTTTTTGGCAGCAGTTGGTATGAAAGAATGCTAAAGGATTATAACGGTCAAACCTATTGGCTCAGCACCAACCTGAAATCATTTTTCAGGAATAGCAGCTTCCCCCCCTGGCTCAATATCGCAGTGGGCTATGGAGCAGATGGTATGTTTGGAGGATTTGAGAATGTTGACAAAGATCAAAACAATAATATTGTTTTTGACAGAACTGATATCAGCAGGAAAAGACAATTCTATATAGCACCCGATATTGACTTCACTAAAATCAAAACCAACAGTAAGTTTGTAAAGACACTGTTAAGCGGACTGAATGCCTTCAAGTTCCCGGCACCCGCATTGATGGTGGATACAAAAGGAAAGCTAAAGGCTTATGCCTTTTATTTCTAACTACTCCAGATAAGCGCCCTTTACTGTATCCCCTTCCACCTCCACAAATATATGATCCTGTAAGGTGGTAGCTAATGATAACCCTACATAGTCGGGATGCACCGGAAAGGTTTTGTGACTGCGTTCTACCAAAACCAGCGTTTGGATCTTGCGGGGATGATCGTGGATAAAGGGTTTGAGTGCATAGACCAGGGTCTTGCCACTGCTGGCCACATCATCAATAAGGATGATTACCTTATCGTCAAAATTCATTTCTTCGCTCAGTTTGACCTCGTCCGGCATATCTTTATCCAGTTGTACTGAAATCACGGATGTTGGAATGGTAGATATGGTAGAAAACAGTTGCTGGATCCTCCGGGCTATGGATTTCCCTCTCTCCCGGATACCCGCAAAAATGATGGCCGGTTCATCGGCATTGTTTTCCAGAATCTCATAAGCCATTCGTAACAATTTTTTTTCAGCAGTTTCCTGGTCGAGAATATAGTTCCTGGCGGTAGTCATCTTTTTATTGTCGGTTGAACCAAACTTAATGATTTATATCTGGACACAAGCCGTAAATTAGCAAAACAATTGTTGTGATATGCAATTTCTTGAACAAATATTATTTTTCATCCTTACCGCTGTTGCGGTATTCCTTTTTGCCAAAAAGGTCAGACAAATTCGCCGTAACATCCTCCTGGGAAAGGACGAATCCATCAATGATCAACCCGGGCAGCGCTGGCGAAATGTCCTGCTGCTGGCTTTCGGTCAGAAAAAAATGTTCAAAAATCCCCTCGTTGCCATCATGCACTTTTTTGTTTATGCTGGATTTGTCATTATCAATATTGAAGTGCTGGAGATCATCCTCGACGGCCTGACGGGCAAACACCGGCTATTTGCATCCCCGCTAGGAAGTTTCTATACTTTCCTGATCAATACTTTTGAGATATTGGCGGCCCTTGTTTTGGTGGCCTGTGTCCTATTTCTTATCCGTAGAAATGTACTTAAAATTCAAAGGTTCGTCAGCAAAGACCTGGACGGCTGGCCCCGGAGTGATGCCAATTATATTCTGATCACGGAGATCATCCTGATGGCGCTTTTTCTGACCATGAACAGCGCCGACCGTGCGCTTCAGTTACAGGGTCATATCCATTATCATGATACCGGTAATTTTTTACTTTCCGGTTTATGGGCACCTTCCCTTCAGCATCTTTCCGCCTCATCGCTGGTAAGTGTGGAAAGGGCCTGCTGGTGGCTACATATTGCCGGCATTTTTGCTTTTTTAAATTACCTGCCTTATTCAAAGCACCTGCATATACTGCTGGCCTTCCCCAATGCATATTATGCAAGACTGGCGCCACAGGGTGAAATGAAGAATATGCCGAGTATTCAAAATGAGGTTTTATATGCTATGCAACCGGAACTGGCACCCGCTGATGCCGGTACCCCTGGAAAATTTGGGGCAAAAGATATATTTGACCTGAGCTGGAAAAGTTTAATGGATGCCTACAGCTGTACGGAATGTGGCCGCTGTTCTGCAGCCTGCCCTGCCAACCAAACAGGAAAATTGCTGTCACCCCGAAAGATCATGATGGATACCCGCGACCGCATGGAAACAGTTGGCCGCAATATTGACCGGAACGGACAATTCAAAGATGATGGAAAAACACTTTTTGATCATATCAGTATAGAAGAGCTAAGGGCCTGTACTACCTGTAATGCCTGCGTGGAAGCCTGCCCCGTATCCATTTCACCCCTGGAAATCATCCTTGAAATGCGACGCTCACTCATTATGGAAGACAGTAATGCCCCACAGGAATGGAATGCAATGTTCAGTAATGTTGAGAATAATTTTGCTCCCTGGAAATTCAGCCCTGATGAAAGAAACAAGTGGGTGACGGAGATATAAATTAAGCCGGACACCTTTTGTTGTTGTAAACTATCACCAATTAACCGGGGATGCAGTTTCTCCTTTTCATTGAAAGGATCATGGATCATTTTGAGCCCCTTTAGCTTCATGTATAAAATAATTTTTACAGAATCCCGTTTAGAGTGGGTATGCGATATTTTATAACAATATCTGTGTTCCTTGCTGCCTTTGATCTTGCAGGCCATTCACAGCATCCTTTTGAAATCGGTGGGGAGTATATGCGTTCCATGGGAAAAGGGTTCAAGGACAATATTGCAGGTGTGCGGGGCGAAACATTCAGCAATAAAAGCAGTTTCAATGTAGGGATCACTTACCAGTTTTCGTCGAAAAGTTCATATTCCACTGCGAAGGGGTTTGGTATTTTTGGCGGTTACCGCTATGCTTTCGGTAGTAATACCAATGGCAATAACCTGTTTGTAGGGGCTAAAATTTTATTTAACCTGCTCAGCTGGGAAGGTAAATCAAGTCTATTCAGCCCGCTGATAACCCCGATCGCAGAGGCCGGCTATCACCTGACTTTTGCTAAACAGCGATTATTTGCGGCACCGGCCGTAGGTTATGGTTTTACCCTCCGGGTGATCCCTGATTATAATTCTTTGGATGAGGATGCCGGTGGCCGCTTTATTCCAGGCATTTCTGCCGGGTACCGTTTTTGATTTTCCGACTTGTTTTAATGGATATTTTTCTCAATCCCATGGGTGATTTCTTCGGGATGTTCAATCTGGTGCATCGTAGTTTTTTTTATGAAAATTCTCCATAGCTGGATCAGGGCCGTAACAGAAAAGATACCCCCGATTACCCAATTTAAAATATGCTGGTTGTTTTTCAGACGGTCGGCAATGACCTGCCCTCCAAAAATAAATACAGAATTTCCCAGTAGGGTTCCCAGGCCTATCCCCATGATATAAATATTGTAATGACTGTTTTTGGGTTGCAATATATTTTTCGTGAACAAAACCGTGCTCCATCCAAACCAGAACGGGATCTGTACGGGATTCAGGGCACTCATAGTCAGACCCAGCCAGAACCGGTGCAGGGTACTGCTCAGGATCACATTTTGACCCACCGAGGGGTGTAAGGCCGCATAAAAACTGGATATGGCGAGCGCCGTAACAATCAGGACCGTGATCCATTCCAGTGCCCGGAAAATCTTTTCCTGTTTTCTTACCCAGTCCATCGCCACCAGGGATAAACGCACATAAACGATTTCAGCTGTAAGGGAACCCAGGGAAAACCAAAGTGCGGGTGAAATACCATCGGACACGGATATCTGCATAGCCGCCACATTGAGTGTCCCCAGGGGGAGTGACCCAAGAAAGCTGACCAGCATGCCGACAAAAAAAACTTTGACCAGGGGATGCATGGATCAAAAATAGGGAATGAATCAGGTAATTGAAAATGTCATAAGTGCAGTAACGACTCGTGAACAGCCCGTAACCGTTTTGAATACCTGCGGCTTGCCCGGAACATCCTGGATCCTTCTGACCAATTCATATAGTTAAAGCCCCGTTTATGGTTGCGTTGCGAAATGGTATGGAGTATTTTAAAGTGCCTGATTATCTCCTTCCATGCAAAAAAAAGGGAATGACGGGGGTCATACATATGCGTCGGCTCACTTCCCGCACCGTTTAATTCAATGACAGAAAATTTTTCACCTTTCCGCAGGTCTTCCCAGTTATCGTATCGGATATCCAGGCGGCCATAATAAAATTCGGGCACCTGCAGACAAAAGGAATGAATCATAGCGGTCAGTTCTGCGTCAATCAGATGACTATCATCAATGAATTTGGCACCTCTTGCATGATTACCATAGGGCACCAGTTCCCTGGATTCGCCCATCTTCAACACATGATCTAATTCATCCTTATATTCTTTTTTCAGGGAGGGTATCTGCAGAATAAACCTTTTGTCGGATTGCAGTAATTCCAGCAGGGTGCTTTTCCCGTCCCCCACTAATTCAAGGAATTCCTTGGATACGATACCGCTGAGTCGTCCCTCCTGTTCACCGGGATAGCGGTAATAAAAAAAACCGGCTTCCTTTTTATAAGGCACAAATTCCTGGATCAGGAAATCAATGGTGAAGACCGGTATAAATTTCATCAGGTCTTCAACTTGTTCCACTTTTTTAGCCGCGAGCCCCCGCATTCCGATATCGGGCTTTACAATCAGCGGGTATTGTAATCCAAATCTTTGGACGTCGCTGTTCACTGCCCCGGGATCTGTTCCTGCCTTAAAAAAAAGTGTTTTAGGGTAATAACCGGTGGGTAAGGAATCGTAGATCTCTTTTTTCGACTCCATCAGGAAACCACCGTAAGTGATCAGGGGGTCTGCGGCAGTAAAAAAATATTTCCAGCCACTCCTGATACAAAGCCATAGAAAATAGAAATAGGTTGGGAAATATACAAAAGGCATACTCCAGTATTCCCAATGCAATAGCTGAATGAAAATGGGTTTGTGAAGAATCCGTTTTACTGCATTCATAAGCCGGTAACAGGTTCTTTCGAAAATCTGATAGCTTGGACACTGGCCTGGTTGGATATCAGGTCCAGGTAAAACATGCGGGCGGAAACAGATGTTATTTCCGCTGCTGCGATACTGACCGTAAAGATTTCTCCATCCCGGTTCATTAAAAAATCATTATAAGGATCCCCATCACCATAAAACCGGTGAAAATCCAAAATTGTATCCAGATTGAATTCCTCTTGTGTATTCAGCCATTGGCGGAACCAGTTTTCTCTTTTTCGGATGATATCGGGTGAATACAGGGTAACCGATGACCAGATATGGGGTATATGCTTATCCAGGGGTTTGGCAAATTTTCTTTCTGCATTCCAGCGGCATTCAAATAACGAACCGGCCGATAAAATGATGATGGTGAAAGGCTCAATGTTTTCGAGGTTGCAGGACCTGAAATATTGGTAAGGGTCTGATGTTTGTAATAGCTCCAGTATTACAAGCCCCCTGCTTTTGAGATAAGGGGGTGTTGGATGATGGTTCTCGAATCCTCCATTCAATAATACAATTGCGTTTCCGTTTTCATGAACCGCCATCCAGGTTCCACCTGCTTGGCCATCCCTGGGATAAAGGATTTGACCCGTATTGTGTGCATACAAGGCGGGAGGCAGGGCCGTTTCCCGCCACTTTTTTTCATCCCGGTTAGAAGTGAGATAAGTTTTATCACCAACAGGTATATAGGTTACTGTGCACATTCTTTTCTGTGTTTGATGGTCGAGGGCGCTACGCCGAATGCTTCCGGCAAAGCAAGCTGGGCTACTTCTTCAATACCGATCCGGATCAGGGCCATATGGTGGATGGTATGTTCCAGGTTATAGGCCAGTTCCCTGTCATAATTGGTATGAATATGTAGGGTCTCCGAAACAGGGCCATCATAACAACCTTCGAGGATCAAATCCTTATTCGGGCGTCCAAGTTGATTATAGATGCCTGCAATCAGTTGTTCAGCCATTGCCTTCTGCTGTTCGATCTGGCTGTCCCGCTTTCTTTTTTCATAGTTCACAATCCCGCTTTCATATCCTGTTTCCAGGCACTGAAACAATTCGATGATATGGCGTACATGTTGTCCGATGGTTGCATTGGACAAAACACGGGACGGGTGGATATATTGGTCCTGGCTGATCATACTGAGGGTACCGGACAGTTGTGTAAAAACTTGTTGCAGGGTTTGTTGAAGCATGGATGGCAAATTTGCTGATGGCATTGAAAATAAAAAATATGTAAAAAAATACAAATTTATCAACTGAAAAATCCAGGTCTACAGGTTCCACTTACGAAAATGGAATGTCATTGGATGCTAAGCCGGCCCGATTATTTGTGAAAAAATGACTGGATGACCGGTATTCTTTTCCTGTTGATCCATACCAGGTAAAAACAGCAAATGAATACGATGATAGCATAAATGAACAACAGGCCCCCATCTTCAGTACCATCCGAATTTTTTACAGAAATGCCCAGTACGGTGAGATGAGAAATGATTGCACCACTGATTACCCCCATTCCCAACAAAGCACCCCATCGGGTGGTGGCAGGGATGAGTATCAGCACGGCAGCGATCAACTCTACTATCCCACTCCCGATCCGGCCCCAGGGTTCAGCATGTAATCGTTCAAAAATGTATACCGATTCCGGGGCACCCGAAAATTTAAAATAGAGGGTTTGTAATAAGATCAGGGCTGCCAGGAGCCTGGCGATCCAGGTAATGATGTTGGCTGTTTTCATTGTTTTGGTTTATTGATAAAATTTTGTCCAGTTTTGATCGGCCGATTCTTTCAGATGGGGTTCATCTTTGTTCCAGCTGGTTAGCGTATTTTGAAAGAACCGGTTATAAAAAAGGTAAAGCTTTCCGTCTATGATCTTGAATGTTTTGGGGTCGATGCTGACCTTTTCCCCGCTATTGCCCATTGCGTAGGCACACCATCCTCCGTAGGCGGGTTCATATTTCATGGGATCCTTTTTAAAGAGCTCCTTATTGGCATCTGTCGAGAAGTAATAGATGACGCCCTGGTGGAAAACCGCTTTGTCCTTACTGCCTTTTATGGCTTTGTGAAATGTAAAATAAGCTACAGGGTCATATCCCTGTATTGCCAGGCCATCCTCCAGGTTAAATTGCTGCTTACGCAAAACAGTTTTATCCTGTGCCGGGCTCAGATAAACTCCCAGCATCAAACATAAAACGAATCCGGGTTTCAGCAAAATGTGTCTATTATCGGGGAATGCCAATTTCAAAAGCTTAAATTTTAGAAGGCAAATTTATAGTTGGGCTCCCCCCCTTCCTGTCGGTCAGGTGACAATTACCATCTTTTGAATTTTTTTAACATCCGGTATCAGGATCTCCTGCCTGCTGATCCTGATTAACCCTTCATCTTCCAGTTGGTTGATGAAGGTGGTAACCGTCTGCCGGGCAGATCCGATCAGTCGGGCGATATCTTCGTGGGTAAGAAAATTTTCAATCGCAAAGGAGGACTTCGTTCCATCATAACCATTCATGACGGTAAGATGATAAAAAAAGCCCAGTAATCTTGAACGGACATCCTTATTCAGCATATTGACAAGCCGGAACTCTGCGTTCCGGAGTTTTTGTCCTACCTGCTTGCTGTATTTGATGGCGATATCCGGTTTTTTCTTTAATAGTTTTTCAAAATCCTCGATGTTAAAAGCGCATAGGCTCACATCTCCTTTATGCGCCCGGGCAAACTCACCGTTCAGGTTATTTTTTTCCAGACTGAACTGGCCAAAAATTTCCCCTTCCTGGATGATCTCCTTGATGATCTCATTTCCTTCAGCATCAATGAATCCGATTTTTACATAGCCCCCCTTGATAAAATAAAGTTTATTATGGTGATGCGAGTCAAAATAAATGTATTCGCCTTTTCGGGCTTCTGTAAAATGATGGACCAGGTTCAGTTCTTCATATTCTTCGTCGGTGATCTGTGACCATAGATCATAATTACGGATCAGCAGGAATTGATCGTCAGCAGGCATAAAAGAAAAAGTATGCAAGCAATTTAAAGATAAAAAACCAGATTGTCCCCTACTGTTTAGTCATATTGTTCCAGTAAACGGAAATGCTTTTTGGAAGCATTTAAGAATCGGTACCCTTTTAAAAAAGGCCAGTACGGTGTGCCGTTTTTATGGTTATAACGGCTGATCTGGTACAAAGCCTTCCAGTGTTTCAGAATTTCACGGTAAGCCTGCCAGATGCTCATCCCGCAGTCATAGATATGGTTGGGTTCTGCCCCACAACCGTTAAATTCCAGGATATAGAAATCCTCACCTTTTTTCAAAGCTTCGATGGAGCTTGTTTTGATATCATAACGACCATAATAGAAATGCCTGGAATAGTGACTCAGGGTATCAAATACCCGGTGAAGGTCTTCATCGATTTCTTTGTGCAGGTTGGTAAAATGGGCCCCGCGGTTATGATTGCCGGCATAAGAAAGATAGAAGATCTCTCCTTCCGGTATGATCCTGTCAAACCGGTGCCCGTGTTTATGCTCCATTTCCTCCATCCTGAATTTTGCCCTTGGATGTTCCTGTACAAGTTGCTGTAAAGTGGATCGGCCATTTCCGGTAACCTGTAATAATTCTTTGTAGATAAATCCACTGACCGTACCCTTTTGTTTGTGGGGCATCCGGTAATAAAAAACACTCAGTTCTACAGGTAGTTCAACAAGGTCCTGAACAATATATTCCACAGGAATCCGCTCGTGGTATTTTTTAAGCTGGTCCTGGTTTTCAATTTTCCGAAACAGGATACCCTTCATGCCGACATCCGGTTTTACAATAAAAGGATAATCAAATCCCGCCCCGCTGATCCTGCTGACGACTTCTTCAAACGGCATATCATGCAATATATATATCGTGCGGGGTACATGTTCGGGAGGTAGTTGGTCATACATTTCTTTTTTACCTTCCCCTTCAAAACCACCAAAAGTAATCGTGGGGTTGGAAGCGCTGAAGAACCAAAAGGAACGGCTCTTCAGGCAGTACCAGATCCACATGAAGCTGATGGGCAGGTACAATACATAGAAATTCCATAATTCCCAATTGGTGAGCCGTTCAAATATTTTTTTTTGCTTCATGAATTTTCCAAAAATAAAGTAGTTCCTATAAACCTCAACCAATTTGAAAAAAAAGAATTTTATGCCTTAGATTTGAAAAAAGATATCCCGGATGCAAATACCAACAGTAGCAGAAATGACCACAAAAGGTGAGAGCCCGGAAGTGCTTTTTTGGGTAGGCTGTGCAGGTAGTTTTGATCAGCGGGCCCAAAAAATTTCCCGGGCTTTTGCTGTAATTCTTCAAAAGGTCGGCATTCGTTTTGCCATTCTTGGCCAGGAAGAAATGTGTACAGGTGATCCCGCCCGCAGGGCAGGCAATGAATTTCTTTTCCAGATGATGGCCTACCAGAATATCCAGGTACTCAATAATTATGGTATTAAGAAGATCGTTACCGCCTGTCCGCATTGTTTTAATACCCTAAAAAATGAATACCCGGCATTGGGCGGTACCTACGAAGTTATTCATCATACTGTTTTTTTACAGCAACTCATTGATGAGGGCAGGATCAGGATGAAGGAAAAGGGTTCCTTTCAGGGGAAAAAGATCACCTATCACGATAGTTGTTACCTTGGCAGGGCCAATCAAATCTATGAGGCACCCCGGAAAGTGCTTCAGGCACTGGACGCAGAATTGGTAGAAATGAAAAGATGCAGGAGTAATGGATTATGCTGCGGTGCAGGTGGCGCCCAGATGTTCAAGGAGGAAGAGAAAGGAAGTCAGAGGGTCAATTTCGAAAGAACGGATGAAGCCCTCGCAACCGGCTCCTCCATCATCGCGGCAGCCTGTCCTTTTTGCAATACCATGCTCACCGATGGCATCAAGCATGCAGAAAAGGAAGATGGGATAACAGTACTGGATGTAGCTGAACTGGTAGCAGCCAGTATGGAAGATTGATTATTTTTCATTTAAAACATCCTGGAGGCTGATGGCCTCCTTTAACCTGCCTTTCGGTACCGGTATCCTGATTTCATCAAAAGCTATTCCCCTTCTCGTTTGCCATTCATATATGATTTCCATGATATGCACCCCCCCCCTTTTCGTGCAGGGTGACTCTTCTCAGCCATTTTGACCCGTTATGGAATTCGGTTATTTTCCCGTTCACAATGACCTCATTTTTTGTGATCATCACCTGTGGAAGTGCATGAATATTCCATTTCAGGGACGACATCCTTAGGGTAAATTTGGTCAAGCCATAAATACAGGCAAATGCGACACCGACTAAAAAAGCAACGGACCAGGCTGCCCCCCTTAAAAAATGAATCAATGCCCCCCCCAGCAGGATGATAAAAAAGCATTCGACTAGAATATCTGTTCCTCTTACCTTTTTTTCCCCTTTCATAAAGGCTTTCCATTCTTCTGCTGCATAATACCAATGGGCTAAAACGGAATTATCCTGTGTTTCATTCATGAGTTAAATTTCGGGTGTAATTTAGCAGCATGAATAATGACTTCATATACCACGTTGAGGGTAATTTTAACCCGGATTCAAGGGTTTGGGTTTACCAGTCAAACAGGCTTTTCACTTTGTCTGAGTCCCTGGAAATAGAGGATATTCTGAATGATTTTACGGGACAATGGAAGAGTCATGGGATTCCCGTAAAAGGCGCCGGATATCTCTTTTTTGGTCAATTTCTTGTGCTGTTGGCCGATGAATCCGCTACGGGTGTTAGCGGTTGCAGTACAGATAGTTCAGTGCGGATGGTCAAAGACATTGAAACACGATTCGGGGTCAACCTCTTTGAGCGAACCAACCTGGCGTTTATCATCGGGAATAAGGTGCAACTGTTGCCTATGAACCAATTGGAATATGCTATCCAGCATCATTTTATTGATGGAAACACCCTTTATTTCAATAACCTTGTTCAAACCAAACAAGAACTGGAACAAAACTGGATCATTCCGGTCAAAAACAGCTGGCTGGCTAAAAAGCTATTGATTAACAACTAATTCTCTTTTTAAATTATACTGCCATACTGTCACAAAATAACCCTGTTTTAGTATCTTTGCCACGCTAATTTTGAAAAAGATGCTGGAATTTGCGACAGAAAAATTACAGGACGAGGGACGCCAGGGTGAGGCTTTTGCCCCATTTGAAAATGATCCTAACGCCTATAAAAGAAGGTTCTACATTGAAAGCTATGGCTGCCAGATGAATTTTGCAGATAGCGAGATTGTAGCATCCGTATTGAATGGGGAGGGTTTTGGGGCTACGCGGAATCTGGAAGAGGCAGACCTGATCTTTATCAATACCTGTTCGATTCGTGAAAAGGCGGAACAAACCGTTCGAAAAAGACTTACCGATTTTAAAAAGATCAAGAGCAGGAAACCGGCCTTGCTGATAGGGGTTTTGGGATGTATGGCTGAAAGGTTGAAGGCAAAATTCCTGGAAGAAGAGAAACTGGTGGATATCGTTGTGGGCCCCGACGCTTATCGCAATTTGCCCTCTCTGGTAGAAGAAGCTGAATCAGGCCAGAAAGCCGTAAACGTATTGCTCAGCCGGGATGAAACCTATGCGGATATTTCACCCGTGAGGTTGAACAGTAACGGGATTACAGCATACGTCAGCATTATGAGGGGCTGTAACAATATGTGTTCTTTTTGCGTGGTTCCATTTACCCGGGGAAGAGAAAGAAGCCGGGATGCGGGTTCAATCGTTCAGGAGTGTACCGATCTTTTTAATCAGGGTTACAGGGAAGTAACCTTATTGGGTCAGAATGTGGACAGTTATTATTATTTACCCTCCGCAGAGGAAGAAAATACCATCCCGGTCACCTTTGCCATGCTCCTTGAAAAAGTGGCTGCGATCTCTCCCCTGCTCCGGGTCCGGTTTTCCACTTCTCATCCAAAAGACATTACAGATGAAGTGCTGCATACGATGGCCCGGCATGAAAATATCTGCAATTATATTCACCTGCCGGTTCAAAGCGGCTCTTCCAGGATCCTGCAATTGATGAACCGTACCTATACCCACGAATGGTATTTGGGAAAAGTGAAACGCATCCGTCAGATCATTCCCGATTGCGGCATTTCATCGGATATCATTGCCGGATTTTGTACCGAGACAGAGGAGGACCACCAGGAAACCCTTCAGGTAATGGAATTAAGCCGCTATGACATGAGCTATATGTTCTTTTACAGTGAAAGACCCGGAACCCTGGCGCACCGGCGGTATCGCGATGATGTACCGGAAGAAATAAAAAAAAGAAGGTTGGCTGAAATAGTGGCCCTTCAGAATCGTCTATCCCTGGAAAGCAACCAGCGGGACCTTGGAAAATCTTTCAGGGTGCTGATTGAAGGAGATAGCAAGAAAAGTGAAAAAGACTGGATGGGAAGGAATTCACAGAATAAGGTAATTGTCTTTCCAAAAGAAAATCACCCTTATCAAAAAGGGGATTATGTGCAGGTCCGGGTGGATGATTGTACACAGGCCACCTTACTGGGTAAAATAATATTATAAGCCGGAATAAATTTTTCGTCAGGATTATGGATAAAATGGATTTACTATCAATTAAAAACAGGTTTGGAATCATTGGCAATGCCCCTGCCCTCAACTATGCCCTGCAGGTGGCAGTGCAGGTAGCCAATACAGATCTTACTGTGCTGATCAATGGTGAAAGCGGCGTGGGTAAGGAAGTTTTCTCCCAGATCATTCATACGCTGAGTGCACGGAAACATAACCCTTTTATTGCCGTGAACTGTGGCGCCATACCTGAAGGCACTATTGACTCAGAATTATTCGGGCATGAAAAAGGCTCATTTACCGGGGCCGTCGACAGCAGAAAGGGGTATTTTGAAACCGTGAATGGCGGTACTATTTTCCTGGATGAGATCGGCGAATTACCCCTGGGTACACAGGCAAGATTGCTGCGGGTGCTGGAAGCGGGAGAATATATCAGGGTGGGCTCCTCGAAAGTGCAGAAAACCGACGTCAGGGTGATTGCTGCCACTAACAAAGAACTGCTGCAACTGGTACAGGCCGGCAGGTTCCGGGAAGACCTGTATTACCGGCTAAGTACGGTTCCCATCAGGGTGCCGGCACTGCATGACCGGAAAGAAGATATCCATCTTCTGTTCAGAAAATTTGCAGCCGATTTTGCCGACAAATACAAAACAGGTTCTGTGCAACTAGATGAAGAAGCAAAAAACCTGTTAATTAACTATCCCTGGCCGGGTAATGTGCGGGAATTGAAGAATATTGCAGAACAGATCTCTGTGTTATCGGAAGACAAACTGGTTACGGCAAAAGAACTGGGCAAATACCTTCAACCTTATTCAAACAACAGGTTACCGGTCCTGACCCACCCTTCCGGGGGGAGCGAAGGCCAGAGTTTTGCCAATGAAAGAGAGATATTATACAAGCTCTTCTTTGACATGAAAAAAGATGTAACAGAATTAAAAAGAATGTTTTTTGATGTACTGCAAAATCCCAATGTCAATACACAACATGCGGCGTTTATGAATGAACTGAAGGAATTGCATCCCCATGATGGTTTGCCCACTCCAACAGTTGCCTTGGGAATTCCATCAACCGGGCAGGTTTCACAACCCCTGGTGATGCAGGATGTAGATGATCATGTGGAAGTGGAAGAAAGCCTGAATATCATGGACAAGGAAAAAGAACTGATCATAAAAGCACTTAAAAAGCACAGGGGTAAAAGGAAAGACGCGGCCTCAGATTTAGGGATCAGCGAAAGGACCTTATACCGAAAACTGAAAGAGTACGATATCAATGAATAAATTGAAAAGCCATACCGATTCGCATCGTAGAAACAGGGTCCTGTTAAAAATCGCTTCCCTGGTATTGGTAACAGGTGTATTGTTTTTCTCCCTTACTTTGAGCAGTTGCAAAATATACTCTTTCAACCAGGGCAGGATTCCCGATAGTATCAAAACCATCAAGATCAATTACATTGAAAATAAGGCACAATATGTAAACCCGCAGCTGAGTCCGCAATTGACAGACAGGCTGCGTCAAAAAATCCTGAACCAGACCAGACTCACCCAGACTAACAATACCAGTGATGCTCATTACGAGATCAGTGGCTCCATAACATCCTATACGGTTACAACAGCGGGTATTTCAAATCAACAGACAGCGACCAACCGGTTGACCGTAGGGGCTAAGATCACCCTGATCAATCATCTGGAGCCTTTGGTTTCCGGAAAAAATCCCCGGGATATCAATGTTAGCAGGAATTTTGATTTTGATGCCCGTTATAGCCTCGCACAGGCTGAAGCTGAACTAACAGATAAGATTATCAGTAACCTTGTCGACGAGATTTTCAATAACATTTTCTCCGACTGGTAAGATAACTTTAATTTGCAATTATGAATACCGCATCTGAAAAGATCATCCAAACATTATTTGATAAATCATCTTTGTCAGCATGTTCGGTGGAAGAAATAAAGGCATTCACTGCAACTTATCCTTTTTTTTCCGGCGCTCAGTTACTGCTTGCCAAAAAATTACAGACCATTTCCGACCCGGAATTTGAAGAACAGCTGAATACGGTTTCCCTGTTTGTCAATAACCCTTTGCTTCTGAATTATTACCTCGACAACCAGGAATACAGGTTAGTCCACAATGAAACATTAGTGGCGGAAGCATCGGTTGATGAACCCGGATTTTCGGACCCGGCTGTTGAACAACACGGAATAGAAGACCCGGGTGTACCTGATGCAGCTGCTGCAGATGATGCTGAAAACGAGACTGGACCCGGGCATGCGGATGATGAAAATATCGGGATCAGAAACCTCTTGCAAAAAGAAGTGCAGTCGTCCGAAAAGATGGAAGAGATCTTATTCGGGCCTTTTCATACCGTTGATTATTTTGAATCGCAGGGCATCAAAACAAAAACAGAAGAGCTTATTCCTGACCGCTTCAGTACCCAGTTAAGAAGTTTTACAGAGTGGCTGAAAACGCTCAAAACAATCCCTCCTGATAAGATTCCCGAACTGGCCGATAACAGCGGAGAGGAAAAAGTGACGGCGCTTGCGGGAGCTTCCTTACAGGAAAAAGACATCGTTACTGAGGCTATGGCAGCCGTATGGTTAAAACAGGGAAACCATGAAAAAGCCCGTGAAATATACAGCAAATTAAGTTTGCTGAATCCCGCTAAAAGCGCTTACTTTGCATCCCTGATAGAAAAAATAAAAGATTAAGAAAAATGACTTTATTATTTATCATCCTGATCATCGTTGCCAGTGTGGCACTGGGTTTTATCGTGCTGGTCCAAAACCCAAAAGGGGGCGGTCTCGCCGGAAATATTGCCGGATTCAGCAGCCAGTTCATGGGTGTTAAACAAACCAATGACGTTTTGGAAAGAGGTACCTGGATTTTTGCCGCCATTGTAGGAATTCTTTGCCTGTTATCGACCGTGCTGATCCCCTCTTCCGGCACTACTATTGATTCCAGGGCCAATGAAATCGGTGCACCTGCACCTGCCAATCAGCCTGCAGGAAATACCGTGCCTTTCAATCAAAGCGGTAACCCTGCATCCAATTCGGCTTCCACTGCAGATTCTACAAAATAATTTACACAATATATTTTCACAGACCCTGTCGTTTTTGACGGGGTTTTTTGTTTATTTTAAAGCCTGTAAGCAAGACCTATGAAGAAGATACTTATCGTTTTATTTTTGATTATACTGGTTACAGGAGGCTATTTTGCCTGGAAAATATTTGGTCCTTCTGTACACCAGCCAAAAGGGAAATATTTCTATATTCAAACCGGAGAGGGCTATGCACAGGTTCGGCAGGCTTTACTGGATAGCCAGATCATTGAAAATAAGATGGTCTTTGAACAAATAGCCAAAAAGCTGGATTACCCCCAACATGTAAAACCGGGACGCTATTTCATTCCTGAGGGAACGAGCATCATCCATCTTATCCGGAAACTGAGAAGTGGTGACCAGGCGCCTGTTAACCTGGTGATCAGCCGGAAGATCAGGATAAAGGAAGACCTGGCAAAAATCACCGGAAACAGGTTTGAGTTTGATGCTGCCGATATGTATCATTACCTGGAAAATAACGACAGTCTACGGAAATTTGGATTAGACTCTACTTCATTTGTTTCGGCCATTTTTCCTGATACTTATACTTTTTTCTGGAACAGCACCCCCGATAAAATAATGACAAAGCTTTTTGAAGCCTCTCAAAAGTTCTGGACGGAAGAACGTAAAATAAAAGCGGCGGCTATTGGGCTTACCCCCTTACAGGTATATACCCTGGCATCCATTGTTGAAGAGGAATCAAATTATGCTCCCGAAAAGCCCGAGATTGCCAGTGTTTACCTCAACCGGATTGCCCGTGGAATACCATTACAGGCAGACCCTACCATTAAATTCGCGATGAAAGATTTTTCGCTGAGAAGGATTCTGAACAGTCACCTTCGTACTGTTTCACCCTACAATACTTATCTCAATAAAGGCCTTCCGCCGGGGCCTATTTGTACTGTACAAAAACAAACCATTGATGCTGTGCTGGATGCCCCGAAAACTGATTATATTTATTTTGTTGCAAAAAGTGATTTTTCGGGTAGTCATATTTTTACATCTGATTATGACGATCATTTGAAATATGCCCGTTTATACCAAAAAGCTATTGATTCACTTTTAAAAGCCAAACAAAAGGATAAAGATGCGGCAGCTGCTGAAAAGGTGGAAAAATAAGGTGTTGAGCTCTGCTCCCATTGATTTCCTGATTGCAAAAAGCAAACAGATCGTACTGCCTGGTTTTCAAAAGATTGCCCTGTATGATGTAACCTTATTTTTTTACCGTCAGATCACCAGTACCAACCTCACAGAAAGGGCATCGTCCATCGCTTTTAACCTGATCATGGCCATCCCCCCCGCCATCATCTTTTTCAGCACACTTATTCCCTTTTTTCCCATATCACACCAGTTCACGGAACAGTTGCATCAATTGATCAGGGATATCATACCGGGGGAGAAAAATAATACGGCAATCATTGCCTTTATCGATGATTTCATCTATAAACCCAAGACTGGTCTTTTGTCGTTTGGACTCCTGCTGGCGCTTTATTTTTCGACCAATACCATGATGGGCATCAGTCATTCCTTTAACAGGGACTATATCGGATTTACGAAAAGGAAAAATTTCCATAACCGCTGGGTGGCCGTAAAACTGACTGTTATCCTGTTTTTGCTGGTCATATTGTGCGTCCTCCTTCTCGTGATGCAGGGCTACGTGCTGGATTGGCTGGGTATTGAGAATAAAGATATCAGGGCATTGCTTATCAATGGAAGATGGGTTGCTATCATTTTATTATTCTTTTTTATCATTTCCTTCATCTACCGTTATGCGCCGGCCGTTCAAAAAAAATGGGGCCTTATGAATCCCGGCTCCATCCTTGCCACTTTCCTGATGCTGGTCTTTACAATCGTTTTTACCTATTGGGTCAATCATTTCTCGAATTATAATAAATTATACGGCTCCATTGGTACCATCATGATGCTGATGGTACTTATATACTTTAATTCTATTGTGTTATTGATTGGATTTGAACTCAATGTCAGCATTTCATCCTTGCGTAAACTGTCTGATGACCGGAAAAAAACTTAACAGATATTAAACATTCAGTACAATAATCTGTTAAATTTTTATGTTAATTTACTGTCTTATATTTTGGCCCTATGATACGTGCATTTCATAAAATTGATATGAAGAAGCTATTTGCGACGATTATCCCCATCGCAGCCATATTTGTCGTATCATTTACCACGCAACAGCCCTCTTTGGCAATTGGAAGTGGCATTCCACAACCGGACAGGCCACTGCAGGATGTATCCGGGAAGGAGGTTTCACTGAACAAGGCATTTGGTACAAACGGTTTACTGGTCATGTTCAGCTGTAATACCTGTCCTTACGTTATCAAAAACCAGTCCCGTACGAATGAGATTTGCAGGTATGCCCTGAAAAATGATCTTGGGGTGATCCTCCTCAATGCCAACGAAGGTAGCAGAAACGGGAAAGAGTCATTGACGGCCATGCAGGCCTATGCCCAAAATCAGGGATTTGACTGGTATTATGCCGTAGACAAAATGTCCGTATTAGCCAATGAATTTGATGCAAACAGGACACCTGAATGTTTTCTTTTCAATAATGATAAAAAGCTGGCTTACCATGGAGCCATTGATAATAATCCCGCCGACCCTTCGAATGTTTCAAGAAAACACCTGAAGATTGCCATCGAGGAAATGATATCCGGCCAGGAAGTATCCGTCAAAGAAACGAGGTCAGTAGGTTGCGGCATCAGCAGGGTGGAATAGTTTGCAAGTTTACCATTTTCCGTTTTTTTCATTTTTTTTGCCGGCACCCTATGGAGATTGTGCTTTTTTGCATCTTAGGGGTATCCGCACCTGCCTCATCACCATACATTAACCAGTTAGGTTCCTCCGGAAACCTGGCACAAAACCAGCTTATGACTACCCGTAGCATCCTCAACAAATGCATCATACTTTCCGTATTTGTGCTGGCTGGGTTCTTATTGGCAAGAAGTATCTACTATCAAAGTGTAATTGGGATCATTTGTGCGATCATTGCCATTGCAGCCTGGTCTAATTTTCTGTACCGGCTTACTGCCCTACAGGATAAAGACAAAGAAATGGAAGAAGTGCTACATGATCAGTGATGAACCGCCAGTCGCCTGATCTCGGCTTCAATTGTATCCCGGGGAATTTGTTCTTCGAAAAACCGCCGGTACCCGGTCTTGTTATCGATCAGTAAAGTTGCAGGCATCACCCCCGACCATGCCGAATCGATCATCGGGCAAAAGTAATCAGCATCCGTTTCATCCAGCCAATATAAACTGGCATTAAAATTTCTTTTACGGGCAAAGGTCCTGATCTTATCCGGGAAAAAACCTGGTAAATCAAGACTGACCAGCAAAAGCTCAGTGCCCGAATTTTCATATTTTTTTACCGCTTCCTGGAAATAGGGGATTTCTTCCACACAGGGACCACAGAATGTAGCCCAGAAATTGACAATCAAGGGGTGATTGCTTTCCCGGATCAGGGTTAGCAACTCACTCATTTTTACTTTCTGTACTTCCTGGGCCTGAAGGAAAATACAAACCATCAAAAAAGATAGAAGAATTAGAATTTTTTTCATCATCATATTTTTGTAACCTTATCAGTTTGTTTCACCCATCCCCCATTCATCCAGCAAGCGTTTGTGCTGTTCTGGCCTCAGCCTTTGCCGTTCATAATGACCGGCTAACTTTTTTTGGCGATAGGCTTCATACAAAGTAACGGCACAGGCAACACTGATATTCAGCGACCGGATAATACCTACCTGGGGTATTACAAAATTCCCATCGCACAGTTTGCTGATTGTTTCAGTTACACCCGCATGTTCATTACCAAAAACAAGTGCAATGGACCCGGTAAAGTCGATATCATATAAACTGATGGCCTCCCGGCTCAAATGTGTTGTAAGGATACGCTGGTAACGGCTCCGCACCTCCCGGATACAGGCATCCGTATCTTCAAACTGATGAACCGTTATCCATTTTGCCGCACTGGAGGAACTCCGGGGTCCCCATTTTTTATGCGGAGGGATTTTGGTATTGAGTACAAATATTTCCTGAACACCTACCGCGTCACAGGTTCGCATTACAGCTGATATATTATGCGGGTCAAATACATTTTCCAGGATTAATGTTATATCCGGCTGACGTTTTTCTAATACAGCCACAAGTTTATGGAGGCGTTCGGGCGTCATAGTTCAAAATAAAGGAATTAAAACAAAAATCCCGCATTGCTGCGGGATCCGTTCATTTACTGCAAACCTGTAAGCCGGATTCTGTGATTCGTGGTGCCAGGCACCCCGGGCGCTATCATTTATCTGTCCCGGAAGTTGCCATCCGGGATCCATCTGCCTACCCTGTATCTTGGACGAGCAGCCCTCAAACGATACTATACGTGGCATTTCAGCATGCAAGGTTTACCCGCAGATATTGTTACCAGTACCTGCCGTGAGCTCTTACCTCACGTTTTCACCCTCATCCCGCCTGGGCGGGACAGTTATTTTCTGTGGCACTTTCTGTCCCCGGAAACCGGGGCCCGGCTCTTCACCGGTGCACTGCTCTGCGCTGTCCGGACTTTCCTCCCCACCTTCGACAAGCGCTGGATGGAGCGATAGCCCGGTTTGCAGCAAATACAAAGATAATCAATTTTGGAGGCATAGTCAGAACCATGATTTTATGCTTCTGTCTGCTACAAAGGGAATTACTGAAATTCATTGAATAGGTTCAGTTTTTACAGGATTCCTCAATCATTCCTTATATTTATCCTTGTCGGGTTGGATATCCGGGCCCGAAGTTTCGGGACTGTACTTTTTTTTCATTTCGCCAATCATATTTATTAAAATTTTCTCATGCAGCATAATAGTAACAAACCTGTTTCAGGGTATCTCGTTCAAATCATTCCCCTCCTCCTTATTTTATTGATACTGGCCTGTGCCACCAAAAAAGAACCTGAAAATTTCGGCATGGAGAAATATGTGTCCGAGTCGAGGGAACTTTATGATACGATCGTCCGTCTGGACAGCCTTTTATTTGCAGCCTATAATAATTGTGACTTGAATCAATTTGCGGCGCTTATTGATGAAGATATTGAATTCTATCATGATAAAGGGGGGCTCAGTACTTCCAAAGATGAGATCGTGGAAGCAATAAAAAACAATATCTGTAACAAGGTGCAGCGGGAACTGGTTCCCGGCAGTATTGAAGTCTATCCCATTCATGATTATGGTGCCATTGAAATGGGTCAGCACCGATTTCATAACCTGGTTGAACATTCAACTTCCCGGCCCGGTAAATTTGTTCATACCTGGCATTATAAGGATGGACAATGGAAACTGTCGAGGGTTATCAGCCTGCACTAGGGACTTCCAAGCAGGATCATATGAAAGCTGATTTTTTTTCCTGACATTTGCGGCCATGATCAGTCTTTCAAAAAGGAAGTTCAGGTTTTATACTCTTTCTTTTTTCAAACATGATTTTAAGGCCAGTATTTCTGTTTTTTTTGTAGCCCTGCCGCTATGCCTGGGAATTTCTCTGGCTTCCGGGGCACCGATCTATTCCGGGTTGATGGCCGGTATCATCGGAGGACTGGTGATTTCCCTACTCTCTTCTTCCCAACTCAGTGTAAGTGGTCCTGCAGCAGGATTAACCGCCATTTGCGCTGCTGCCATTACAAAATTGGGGGCCCTGGAAATATTTTTTCTTTCCGTTTCGATAGCCGGTTTACTTCAGTTCCTGTTGGGCATTTTTAAACTGGGAGGGTTTACTCATTTTATTCCATCGGCTGTGATCAAGGGAATGCTGGCTGCCATTGGCATCATCCTGATCTCAAAACAGATCCCTGCCCTGGTTGGATATGATCAGCCGGAATTCTGGTCGAATGAGTTGTTCAATATCCTCACTTTTGATCATGTTTTTACAAATGTAACCAGCTTGTATAAGCATACTTCGTTCGGGGTGATCCTGATTGCGGTTTTATCCCTGCTCATGCTGGTCCTTTGGAAAAAATACATGGCCAAAAAAATAGGATTTCTTCCCACCTCTTTCATCACCGTTTTATTTGGAGTTTTGCTGGCCCTCGGGTTCAGGGAATTCCTTCCCGGGATCCATCTCAAACCAACACAGTTTGTCAATATTCCTGCGGATACAATTTCACAGATCAGGCTGCCGGATTTCGGTGCATTATTTCACAATGCCTTTATCTGGCAAAATGCAGTTGTGATCTGTTTTGTAGCCAGTCTTGAAACCCTGTTGAGCATTGAAGCCATTGACAAACTGGACCCTTATAACCGGATCACCCCCCAAAACCGGGAATTAATGGCCCAGGGTGCAGGCAATTTCCTGAGTGGATTGTTGGGAGGACTCCCCATTACAGCCGTTATTGTTAGGAGTTCGGCAAATGCAGAGGCGGGTGCCAGAACAAAGCTTTCTGCTTTTTTTCATGGTTTTTGGTTGCTGATGGTAATTCTTTTCGCCGTGAAGGTCGTAAACCTGATTCCTTATTGTGTGTTGGCCGTTATCCTGATCCGCACCGGATATAACCTGGCCAAGCCCCGGATGATCCTGGCCGTTTACAGACAGGGTAAAGAGCAGTTTTTGCCATTCGTAATTACCGTAGTGGCCATTCTCTTTACCGACCTGCTGATCGGTGTGCTGATCGGCATCGGCTACAGTATTTATTTCCTGGTCAAACATACTTACCGGGCGGGCTATACCTTAAAAGAAAGAAACGAGGGACATCTAAAACATTACACCATCGAACTGGCCATGAATGTCAGCTTCCTGAACAAAAAACGGATATTGGAGGCGCTTGATAAAATTCCCGAATATGCAGTGGTGGAAATAACCGGTACGGACAGTGTCTATATTGATAATGATATCCTGGAGATCTTTCATGATTTTAAATCCAAAGCGCACAACAAACATATACAGCTCATCCTGAAAGATATACCGGAGGTAGAAACGATTGGTCTGCATTAGTACTGGAAAAAAATCTCGGTGGCCCCATAGCCGAAACGGGGGTCATATTGGTTGACAAAACTTTTCACTTCTTTCCGGTGTTTCAGGAGGTCATGAATCTCATCCCGGAGACGGCCGCTACCAACACCATGTATTACGATTAAAGAGGGTTGCAGGTGCGCCAGGGCCAGTTCATAATATTTCTCAAAGGTCTTTAACTGCAGACCAATGATATGGAGGTTGCTCATCCCTCTCCAATTGTCAGTAATTTTTTCGATGTGCAGGTCGACCACCGAACGGGGTGCTTCAAGATGTTCCCGGACCTGTACAGCGTCGTAAATCTTATACCGGTTGGACAGTACTCCAAGATCGATTTTCTCCTCTTCAATTTTCTCGGGATACTGGTCAAACAAACGGTACGAAAAAGTCGCTTCATTTTTACTCCGGATATCCTCGATCCTTTCAAATAATTGCCGGGGTTTCAGTTTTAGGGAGGCGGTACAGATATCGGCCTTGTTTTTTTCGGGGGTAACCAACGAAAACTCAAATTCGAAAATCGGGCTATCGTTCATGTCCTCAAAAGGCACGTCATGCAGGTAAAAGTCCTCAAAGGGATGTAAGGTGTTCTTCAACTCAAATTCAGGCTTGCCAAAAAAAGCCTGTTTATAATCGAAATGATAGGCCCGCTCTGTCCTGTTCACGAGGTGGAGTTTAAGGTCTTCTACCACATCATCGCCAAATTCATCCACATCGATAACGGGCAGGAAGGTCAGCCAAACCCCATCAATCACTTTTTGGGAATGCTTGCCTTTTTCTTTTTTGATATCATCGATGAATTTCTTTTCCTTTTTCTGCTCAAACAACTTCTTTTCTGTAAAACGTTTATAATAGGGAAAATCGATCTGGTCCATATAGGCAGGAAACTTCACCCCCTTGATATCAATCATCACCATTTTATCATTGATGATATCAATAATTTCACCTTCCTCGTTGGAATGCAGCAGTAATACGATATCGCCGACCTGGTATTTCATAAAAATCCGCACAAAGTTACAAAAGAACAGGTCTGAAAAACAAAGGGTCTGTCTGACCGTAACGATACCTGTTACCCATTCGGTTTCCCGGCCAGTTTACTGTTTCGGAACCCATACAGAAAATAGATGATAAGCCCCAGTGTCATCCAGGCAATAAAGAGGTACCAGCTTTTGGTGGGGATTTCGATCATCAGGTAGAGGCAAAACAGTACCCCCAGTATCGGGATCAGTGAAAAATTCCGGATAACGGTCATGATCGTTAAAATAGTGGCGATGATCAGGAAGATCAGGAAAAATATCTCCTGGTGATCGACGGTTGTAATATTTTGAACAGCATCGGTTACCCGATGGCGGAACAGGTAAATAAAGAAGGCCATCATAAAGGGAACGATCCATTTACCGTTGATATAGGGCAAGCTGAATTTGCCCGGCACCTTCTGTATCCTGGGCAGCACCAGTACTCCCCCTGACACCAGTACAAACGCAAAAAGGGTCCCGATACTCGTAAGGTCGGTAACAATTCCCTCTTCAATAAATAGGGATGGAACTGCTACTAGGATTCCGGTAACGATGGTAGCAAATGAAGGCGTATGGTATTTGGGATGGATCTTTTTGAATTGTTTGGGTAAAAGACCGTCCCGGCTCATACTCATCCAAATCCGGGGCTGTCCTAACTGGAATACCAGTAAAACACTGGTTGTTGCCACAACGGCACTGATTGAAACAATAGTTTCAATCCAGGGGGCCCTTTTGGCAAATACAAAAGCCAGGGGGTCGTGTACATCCTTGAAATTGGAATAATTTTCCATACCCGTCAGCACCAGTGCAATAAGAATATACAGCACGGTACAGATGATCAGGGAATTGATCATGGCTTTTGGCATATCCCTTTGCGGGTTCTTACACTCCTCCGCCGTGGTAGATATAGCATCGAATCCGATATAAGCATAAAAGACAGCAGATACCCCTTTTAAAACCCCTTCAAAACGGTTGGGTAAAAAAGGGGTCCAGTTATTGGTATCGACAAAAAAGGCACCGGCAATGATGACAAAGATGATCACCAGTACCTTAAAGATCACCATGAAATTGGCGGTATGTTTACTTTCCTTAATTCCAATATAGGCCAGCCAGGTGATCAAAACCACAATGATAAAGGCAGGCAGGTTAAAAAAGATATGTGCACCGCCAAGCATTGGAGCGTTGTTCCAGGCGTTGATGGCAAACTGGTAAGATTCGATTTTAGCGGCTTCTGTAACCGTACCTGCCGCCATTGCATTCGAAGCTTCTGTGAATGCTGTATGTGCCGTTTGAGGATCTACCAGCATCCAGTCGGGCAAATGAATATGAAAAACATTGACCAACAGGTTGTTGAAATAGCCACTCCAGGAGATAGCAACGACAATATTCCCGATGGCATATTCCAGGATCAGGGCCCACCCGATGATCCAGGCTATCAATTCTCCAAAGGTCACATATGAATAGGTATAAGCACTGCCGGACACCGGAACACGGCTTGCAAATTCTGCATAACATAAGGCCGAAAAGCCACAGGTAACAGCTGTAATGATAAAGAGGAGTGAGATCCCGGGACCGCCGTTGTAGGCCGCTGACCCAATGGTGGAAAAAATACCGGCACCCACAATCGCAGCAATCCCCAAAAATGTCAGGTCCCGTACACCCAGTACCTTCCTCAACCCCCCGGAAACCTTATGATCTTCTTCAGATTTATCATATTCAGCCTTGATATTTTCAATTGTTTTCTTCCTGAAAAGGGTGTTAGCCATATACAGTTGGTTTTCACTTCAAAATAGAGAAAAAAAATGAAACGGGCCGCAAATCAGTGATCTCTTTCAATGAGGAAGGCTGCCAGTTCCTTTAGCGGAGATTTTCTTGATGATAACACCGCTATATCATCCAGGTGTTCCAGGGCTTCCCTGAAATATTTGTTTTTGAGTTCGAGCGCCCATTCATCAACGTGACAAGCCGTGAAAATCTCAAGTGTTTTTTCCACTTTATCGGGTGAATCCTGTTGCAGGAGCATATCCAACTCATTTCTTTGCGCAGCAGAAGAGACCGAGTAGGCATGTATGAGGAGAAATGTTTTTTTGTTTTTTTTGATATCACCCCCCACCTGTTTTCCAAATTTGGCGGGGTCACCAAATGCATCCAGGTAATCATCCCTGATCTGGAAAGCAATGCCGAGTTTTCGGCCAAACTCATATAATAACTGTTGATTCCGCTCACCGGCTCCTCCTAAAATGGCCCCCATTTGAAGACTGGCTGCCAGTAAAACTGAGGTTTTCAATTCGATCATCCGGATATATTCTTCCAGGGTAACCGCCTTTCGTTTTTCATAATCCATATCCAGCTGCTGTCCTTCGCAGACTTCCCTTGCCGTTTTATTAAAAAGATGAAGGATCTTATGCAAAAATTCCTTACCGATCTTGTTCAGGTATTCATAGGCAAAAACAAGCATCACATCCCCGGCGAGGATAGCCGTACTCTGATCATATTTTTCATGGAGGGTAGGCTTACCCCTTCTTACCGGCGATTTATCCATAATATCATCATGGATCAGCGTAAAATTATGAAACAGCTCAATGGCATTGGCTACCTGCCATGCGTCCGGAAGGATGTTTTCGAATAACTCATTTCCCATCAGGCAAGCCACCGGTCTCACCCTTTTACCACCCAGGTTTAAAAAATACTCATTGGGTTCATAGAGGGTGGAAGGTTGTTCCGGAAAATGCCTTACCGCAAACTGGCTGATAAATTGTCTGGCTAATGATTCAAAAGATTGCATGCGTCATTCAATTCAGTTAAACAGGATCCCTGGATTTTCTTTTTACGGGTTCCGGGGGATCATTTTTTTTTATTTTTTTCATCCCGCAGGCCACTGGCAATCACCCATTCGTAATCCAGCTGCCTTTTATCCAGGCTGGCGGCCACCACTTTTATCCAAACCTTATCCCCCATCCTGAATTGCCTGCCACTCCGTTGCCCTACCAGGCAATAATCGGTTTCCACATGCCTGAAATCATCATATTCCGACAGGCTGCTGATACTGACAAGCCCCTCGCATTTATGTTCTACCGTCTCCACCCAAAATCCAAAAGAAGCGACCCCGCTGATCACCCCTTCAAACTCATCGCCCAGGAAATTCTTCATGTATTCCACCTGCTTATATTTATTGGCGGCCCGTTCTGATTCCATGGCAGCCCGTTCCCGTTCACTGCAATGCCTGCATTTCTCTTCCATTTTCTTATCAATCCTGATCTCCTTTTGCAGGATTTCCTGTAACACACGGTGCACAAGCACATCGGGGTAACGCCGGATGGGTGAAGTGAAATGACAATAATGTTCAAAACCCAATCCATAGTGTCCTACATTATCAGTGGTATACTTCGCTTTTGCCATGGTTCTGATGCCCAATTGTTCCAACACATGTTGTTCTGGTTTTCCCTGTGCATCCTTCAGTAATTTATTAAAAGACATGGCAATGGCATCCGGTGTCGACATGTCAAATTTGTGACCGAATTTTTTAGCAAAGGCAATAAATGGCAAGAGTTTTTCCTCGTCCGGGGTGTCATGTATCCTGTAGGGTACCGGTATCGGTTGGTTGTTGTGCCGAATCTTTGCAATATTTTCGGCTACAAACCTGTTGGCCAGCAACATATATTCTTCGATCAGTTGATGAGATTCCTTACTTTCTTTGATCATGATGCCGATAGGTCTCCCTTTTTCATCCAGTTTGAATCTTACTTCCTGTGACGAAAACCCAATCGCTCCTTTTCTGAACCGTTCTGCTCTTAAGGTTTTTGCAATCTTATTCAACGTGATAATCTCGTCTTTGTATAAACCGTCTTCCGATTCAATGATTTCCTGGACTTCCTCATAGGTGAAACGATGATCTGAGTGTATGACCGTCTTCCCCAGCCAGTATTGTTTTATTTCAGCATTTGGGGTAACCTGGAAGATGGCCGAAAAAGTCAGTTTGTCTTCATGGGGCCGTAAGGAACAAAGTACATTGGAGATATGTTCGGGTAGCATGGGGTTTACCCGGTCGGGCAGGTAAACGGAGGTGGCTTTTTCATAGGCAGCCTTGTCCAGTTCCGTACCCTCCGCAACATAATGGCTGACATCTGCTATATGCACCCCGATTTCATAATTACCGTTCTTCAGGACCCGGAAAGAAATTGCATCATCAAAGTCTTTAGCATCAACGGGGTCGATCGTAAATGTCAGCAATCCCCTGATATCCTTTCTTTGCTGGATCTCCTGGGGATCAATCGTGTCAGGCAACCTGGCAGCTTCCTCCATCACATCATCAGAAAAGCCAATTGAAAAACCTGCATCCAGCAAAATTTCTTTCATTGCGATATCATTTTCATCCTCCTCATCAAGTATCGCGACCACTTCCCCGACAGGCCTTTTTCCTCCTTTCTCCCATTCTTTTATCTTCACCACCACCCGGTCCCTGTCTTTGGCCATGCCCAGGTTGGAGAAGGGAATAAAAATATCCGGCATTTTCTTGCCTGTGTCGGCAATGAAAAATGCAAAGTTTTTATTCATTTCCAGCCGGCCGATAAACTCTGTTTGTTTCCGGGTAATTACTTCCCGGATCACACCCTGTGCACGTTTGTCTTTATGTGCTGATTTGACAGCCACCCTGACCGTATCACCGTGTAATGCGGTGTTGAAATCACCGGGACGGACCATAATGTCCACCGGAAGATTTTCAACAATCACAAACCCCATACCTGACCGGCTGATATCCAACCTGCCTTTCAGCGTTTTTTCCTCCGGCGCGGATGACTTCTTTTTTCCTTTTTCCTTTTTTGTCTTTTTAGTATTTTTTGAATTTTTTCTTCCCATCACTTCAAGTTAACCGGTTTTTTGAAATTTTTAATGAAATTTAATACCAACTGCTGAAATTTGTTTTCCTCTTCAAAAAGGAAAAAATGCTCGAGTGGTATTACATATAACGGTAAGCCCTTCATTTCGTTGCTGAATTTACTCAGCCTGACGGCATCTTTTTCAGTTGTTAATATGATTTTATGGGCTCCTTGCAGCTGAGCAAATTTTTTCTGGATATCTCTCCAGTCATCAATGGTGAAAATATGATGATCGGGGAAGTGCATCATGTTGTATGAAGCCGCATGAAGCTCGAGCAGGTGTTTCAAAGGTGCGGGATTGGCAATACCCGTAATCAGTAAAATATCCTGGGGCGTGGACAACCGCACCCGGTCATGCTTATCCAGGATATGATACGGGTGTGAATAGCTGTTTGCAGTAAAAAAAACATGCTGTTGCGGCAAAGGGCTTATTTCTTCAGTAATTGTCAATTTTTCCTGTTCACTGATTTTGGGATCACACTTGGTAACCACGATCAGGTCGGCCATTTTATAGCCGGATTTAAGGTCCCGAAGGTCACCCGTTGGCAGGTAAAAGTCTCGGGTAAAAAGGTTATTATAATCCGTTAAAAGGATATTCAGCCCTGCTACTACAGCGCGGTGTTGAAAGGCGTCGTCCAGGATAATACATTCAGTTTCCGGGTGGTCATGTAATAACTGCGGAATAGCCTCCACCCTTTTCTCACCCACTGTAACCGGGACCGATGGAAATTTTTCATGAAACTGCTGAGGCTCATCGCCTATATCCAGTGCCGTACTATTATTGTCTGCCAGTACATAGCCTCTTGTTCTTCTTTTATAGCCGCGGCTTAAGGTAGCGATTTTAAATTCTGCCTGTAACAGCCGGATCAGGTATTCTACCATGGGCGACTTACCGGTTCCGCCCACAGACAAATTACCAACACAGATGACCGGAAGGCCAAAAGAAACAGATGGCAGGATCTTTTTGTTATACATCCAGTTACGCAGGCTGATGATCAACCAATACATTAGAGCAAAGGGCAGCAGCAGAATCCGAAATGATTTCAGAAAAAGGTTAGAAAACATAAGTGGCTGTCGGCGTTACACAAAGGTCTAAAGGTATGTCAAATTCGTCCGTATCTTCAAGTTTATCGACGGGTTCAAAGAACGAAAACCCGACCTTCAGGCAGTCTTCCCGGCAACCTGAAAGATACCGGTCGTAAAATCCTTTTCCATAGCCCGCCCTGAATCCCATTGTATCAAAGGCCAGCAAGGGCACAAATACCATATCCAGTTTTTCTGGCGATATCTCCTCTCCTTCTCGGGGTTCGGGGATATGAAATTTATTTTTGGCAAAACTGGTTCCTTCCTTCGCCAATATGGCCTGCATGGCATGATGACTGAAGTCCGTTCTGGGATAACATACGCTCAGTTTGGGATTCATGAACTCAATATAGTCTGTAAAAAGATGGGTATTCGGTTCATTGTAATCCTCAATCGGCCAGTAGGAAAGCAGGTAATGAATATGGGGTAATGAAGACCGTTGAAACTGGATAAGCAGAAGATCATCGAGTTTTGATTTTTCGCGTATGGAAAGTTCAGCGCGTTTTTGCCTGAGTATCTTCCTGGCTGCTGATTTTGTCATTTTACAATAAAGTCTTTAAGTCTTCTTTAATATGGTTTGCCCATTCACGGACCTGCTCCTTTCCCGGGTTCTCCAGGCGGGGAATGGAACCGAGCGCAGGATAACCGCTCCATTTTACAATTTCATCTTCATAATCCATAAAATGATCATTGAATATCCAGCCCGCAACCCGGAGTCTTTTCTGTCGGCAAAGATGCGCGGTCAGTAAGGAATGATTGATACTTCCCAGATAATTCTTACTTACCAGGATGACCCGGCAGTTTAATTTTATGATAAGATCCAGTACAAATTCATGGTCGTTCAGGGGTACCATTAAACCGCCTGCCCCTTCTATGACCAGGTTCTTTTCACCAAATGCCATTGTGGAATAAGCAGCAAATATTTTTTCCAGTGAAATGTCAACCCCTTCTTCACGGGCAGCAATATGCGGGGAGGCAGCCAGTTTCAGTTTATAGGTTTCCGGGTGAATGACAGTTTGTTGATGAGAGACCATTGCCCGGACCCAATCCGAATCGGTTCCATTTTCATATCCGGCCTGTACAGGTTTCCAGTAGTCGGCTTCCAGGGCTTCTGTAAGGATGGCGGAAACAAACGTTTTACCGATTCCAGTCCCCGTACCGGTGATAAAATAACTGTTTTTCAAAGCGTTATTTATACCATAAAGATACGCCGTAAAACTTAATCCCTGTCTTCAATAAAAATGGAAAAAACGGTGGTGCCGTAGTTTCTTTCAGTCTTATAATAGGGATACAGTTTGTAATCATTCCGGGGAGTGTGTTCGAGTACCAGCCACCCTTTATTCTCGAGCAGCCGGTTTTCAAAAATCAGTCGGGGTATCTCGTCAATTTCAGAAAGGGCGTATGGAGGGCCGGCAAAAATAAAATTAAATTTTTCAGCACATTGGTCCAAAAACCTGAAAACATCGGTCTTGACCACTTTGATGTCATTTAAACCCAGTGCAGAGGAGGTTTTCCTGATAAATTCAAACATCTGGTTGTCCTTTTCCACAATGGTCAAATCGGAGACTCCCCGGCTGGCCAATTCATAACTAATACTGCCTGTGCCTCCAAAGAGATCAAGTGTTTTTAATTCTTCAAAATCGAGATTGTTCTGAAGGATGTTGAAAAGTCCTTCTTTGGCAATATCTGTTGTGGGCCTTGTATGAGGCATTTTTGCAGGAGGATTTAATTTCCTGCCACCCAGGGATCCGGAAATTATACGCATGCAGCCAGTTTAGCCATCGAATCAAAATAATAGCCTGGCAGGGAAGAAAAATCATCAGCGCATTTCAACATCGCTATGGTATCTGCAAATTCAATATGCCGAAAATATTTAAATATTTCACGGTACAACATTGAATCTTTTTCCAGAAAACCACTGAGGGTGATTTTCAAATCGTTTTGAGAAATGGTAAACTGCCTGCAGATCTTTAACAGGATATAGAGTATGTCTTCAGGCGTGGAATAATGATACAATTGGCAAAGCTGTAACTGGCCATCCTTTAAAAGGATTACAGAAAAAGTATTTGCTTTGAAATCAACCAGCATGGTAAAAGGATATCCTGTTTCCCTGTTTTTGAGATGAAGTGATCCCATATGCCAGTATTTACCGGTCAGGAAGGTACGGCTCACAATATTGTTGATCGAAACGGGTACATAATACAGGCAATAAATACCCAGATCGGCAAGAAAATCAGAGTGAACAACAGCGTCCGTTTTGGGTGCTATTGTCATTTTTAAATAAAGATTATCCATATCCGAATGGTGCACACGGGCGGGCACCATCACGGCCTCGTCAAAGTAATAGGCAATCGCCACCTGTGAAAATGGCTGGTGCAATTCCGGATGCCGGCTAAAAACCAGGGGAAAAAGTGCTTCCTCCCCCTCCTCTGCTGAATAACAACAATAACGGATCAGGGTTTTGTCGGGGCTGTTCAATACGGCAAAAGCCGTGAATTGATCAGCAATTTCTATCAACAAAACACTTTGGTGACCCTCAAAACTGTTACTTCCCCCGATGTCTAACATATTTTTCAAAGCATCCATTTTACCTGCCTGCAATAATAGAACAAAAATACAACATTGCTTTTCCAGGTGTTGTGTATAAGCAAGCTTTAGCTTAGTTTGCACCACTTTTTTCTCATGTCCAAAAAACAAGTTTCCTTACAGGTCGAAACCAGTTACCGGCAGATTATCAGGATAGCCCTGCCGATCAGCCTTGCCATGCTGGTCCCCCAACTCAATTTTATTACCAATAATATTTTTCTGGGTCATCAAAGTTCTTCCTCCCTGGCATTTGCGGCTATCACCGGTGTTTATTACCTCATTTTTGCTGCAATCGGGTATGGTCTGAACAATGGCTTACAGGCTTTAATTGCCCGCAGGGCAGGAGAAAATCGTGAAGATGAAATTGGCAGGATTTTTAACCAGGGTATTATCCTTGCCCTGCTGATTGCCGCAGCAGGAATACTGATCACCTGGTTTATTACCCCGCTTGTACTGAACCTGGTCATCCGGGAGCCGGGTACCGTGCCCTTTTATACCCGGTTCCTGCGCATCAGGATCTGGGGACTTCCATTTCTTTATGTATACCAGCTGCGAAACGCCTTATTGGTAGGGACCAATCAAAGTCGTTACCTGATTGCAGGAACCCTAGCCGAGGCCCTGACAAATATCGGGCTGGATTATGTGCTAATTTTCGGAAAACTGGGTTTTCCGGCACTGGGATTTAACGGTGCAGCCTATGCCTCCCTTATCGCAGAATTCGTGGGGATGTTTGTCATATACCTGGTCATCAGAAAAAAGGGGATCAGCCGGCGTTTTTCACTCTTTACACATTTTAGATGGGATAAAGTCAGGGTCCGACAGGTGATGTCAATGTCGGGTCCCATCATCTTTCAGCATGCGATTAGCATTATGAGCTGGTGGTTCTTTTACCTCCTGATTGAACGAAATACAGGACAGGAAGGTTTAGGGATTTCGAATACGATGCGTAACCTGTTCGGTTTACTGGGTGTATTGAGCTGGTCATTTGCTGCAACCAGTAACGCGATGGTCAGCAATATTATCGGGCAGGGGAAAAACGAAATGGTGATCCCTGTCATCAACCGGATCATCCACCTCAGCAGTGGGATTGGTTTATTCATTTTTTTCTTTCTGAATCTTTTTCCATCCCTGTTTATTGCTCTTTTTGGACAGGGTGAAGTTTTCATGCACGATGCTATTCCCGTTATTCGGGTGGTATCCCTGGCCATGCTGTTGATGTCGTTCAGTACTGTTTGGCTGAATGCCGTAACAGCAACCGGTAACAGCAAAGTGACATTTATCATTGAACTGGCAGCAATCACCCTTTATTGCGTATATGTTTTCCTGGTCATGGAAAAATTTCATTTGCCGCTCACGATCGGATGGATGAGTGAATGGATATACTGGACAACCCTGTTTTCATTGTCTTTCTTCTATATTCGTAGTGGCCGTTGGAAAAATAAAAAGATATAGCCTCAGCGGGAAAGCTTTTCGTACAATTTTTTCCCTTCCTCCTTGATCCCCTTATCATCTTCCGTTCTATCCGCAATGGTGGGTAACAACCTGAGTAATGCAATCGCTTTATCATCCTGGTTATTCCGGTGATAGGCCTTGGCCAGTTCCAGGTTGTTCAGGGCAAAAGCAGGTTCGTACTGCATAGCTTTCTCATATGCTTTGATAGATTCCTTCAATGATGATTTTGGCAGACCCCCGTAAAAGATCTTTAATGCAGCCTTTTCCACTGCATTCAGGTTACTGACTTCATAATGCCATTTTCCCAATACATGCCAGGCCCTTCCATGGGTAGGATTAATAGCCAGGGCCTTATCAGCATTTTCTTTGATGGCTTTTACAGCCTTAATTCTGTCATTACCACTTTCCATCATCGCAAGTCGGCCCATGGCAACTGATAATGCATAATACCCATCAGCCTGTGCCGGGTCCACCCTGATGGCAGATTCGGCATAGATCCTGCCGGCCTTATAAAAATCCATTTGCTTCCCCCGGGTGGCCTGCCTCCTTCCAATGCGGCTGCAAAGCTCACTGCATTTCCACAATGCATAATAATTTCGGTGGTCAGTCTTTAATGCCAGTTTGAATTTTTCATACGCAGCAGATTCATTTAAGGAGGATTCCAAACGGTCAGCTTCCCTGATGATCAGGCTGACATCCTGCCCAAAAAGCGAAGTACCGCTTTGAAAAAAATAAAAGAGGAGCAAGAATTGCTTCATAGTGTATGGTTATTTCTTCTTATGGTACGTAACAGAAACCTTGCCAGAGAAGCCAGGAATGGGAGCGTTTAGCTTGGTAACGGAAACTACAATTTCATTGACAAGGGAAAATTCCTCCGATATCCTTTCCCCGATTACCGTTGCAACCGTCTCCAGCAGATCCCGGGGGTTGTCCATTTCTGATTGCACAATTTCAAATAACCTGGCATAATCTACCGTTTCTTCGATTTTCGTGATTGGATGAGGATTTCCCGTCTCAAAAAAAATCGCCAGGTCAGCGATAAATTCATTCCCGTTTTTTCTTTCTTCCGGGTAAAGACCATGGTAGGAAAAAAAACGAAGGTCCTGAAGCCTGACCGTTATTTGCTGCTCATCTTTCATTGCCTGGTAAATTGTAGGTTCCTGTTTTTTAAATAGGCTACAGTATGGCCCTGGCGCTTAAATACCTTTCAGCATCCAGTGCCGCCATACAGCCGGTACCCGCTGCCGTAACGGCCTGCCGGTAAATCTTGTCCTGTACATCACCGGCAGCAAACACACCTTCAATATTTGTCCGGGCGGAACCCGGGATCGTTTTGATATACCCGGCTTCATCCATGTCAATCCACCCCTTGAAGATATCGGAATTGGGCTGGTGTCCGATGGCCACAAAAAACCCATTAACAGGGATGACCTGTGATTCACCGGTTTTATTATTTTTGATCCGTACCGATTCAACTTTTTTATCGCCCAGGATTTCTTCCGTATCCGTATTCCAGTATATCTTGATGTTCGGGGTAGCCTTGACCCGGTCCTGCATGACTTTGCTGGCCCTCATTTCATCCCTGCGGATAAACATGTGAACCGTCGTGCAAAGCTTGCTTAAATATAAGGCTTCTTCCGCTGCAGTATCTCCGGCGCCTACTATCGCCACATCCTTACCCCTGAAAAAGAAGCCATCACAGACCGCACAGGCACTGACCCCAAATCCATTGAAACGTTCTTCACTTTCCAGACCCAGCCATTTGGCTGAAGCTCCCGTGGCAATAATTACCGCATCGGCTTCCAGTATTTTTTCATCATCGATCCAGACCTTATAGGGTTGTGCAGAAAAATCAACTTTGGTGGCCAGACCATAACGGATATCAGCACCCATTCGGGTGGCCTGTTTTTCAAAATGGATCATCATTTCAGGTCCCTGCACTCCATCCGCATATCCCGGATAATTTTCAACTTCTGTGGTGATGGTAAGCTGACCACCCGGTTGGATACCCTGGTATAAGACGGGTTTCATATTGGCCCTCGCAGCATAAATGGCGGCAGTATAGCCGGCGGGTCCTGAACCGATGATCAGGCAATGAATCCTTTCGCTGTTATTATTATCCATCCTTTAAATTTTTAAAAGTGCACAAAATTAAGCCAATTCAACCAAGATTGTTGGTGACTTAAATGACAAAGGGGAAATAGGAGGTTAACGGGGAATGATGATCGTTCTGTATTGAGCTGCATACCCTCCAAAATAACCCAGTGCATTATTGCTGATATTGCCGGTTATTTTAGTAGGGGTGGAAAATGGGTTGCCAATATTTGCATAGCTGAATTCGACAGTTCTCCAGAAATCGTATGTGGCTTTATCGATATTGCAGAGTTTAAGGGTTACCGTATCCCCTTTATCAAAAAAGGTATAGCCATCCGTTCTTTCTTCATTCTTATTCACACCCCTTTCCACCTCGATTTCGTAGGTGATACCGTCGATGATCTGGTCATCATACACCGAATTGATACCGGGATAAAAAGGCTCGCTGTTTCTTTTGGTGAAATAGCGGATATAATCACCATACCCGGGCTGATCGGTTGCCCTCACTACCAGGGCCACTTTGCCCGAGTCATTGCCGGGAGGAGCATCCCGCCAGAACAATGAATCGATATGCCGGGTGGTTTGGGGGATCGTGGTAGTCGCCTTGTATTCTGTTCCCTGCCATATGATCCGCAGGTCATAACGATGTGCAAGTTCCCCGGTAAAGGCAGAACCAATATCGGTCGAGTCAATGGAATAGTAATAAAAGGTATTGCCTCCGCCCAAAGGGACCGCATATTCTTTTAACTGATGTGTTTTCACCCCGTTTGATATGAACACCTCAGCATCCCTGACAAAGCTATTCGCCAGGATAGTTGGATTGATTTCGGAAAAATAGCCCAGGCTCTTTGATAAAATGACCACCGGTGCCATACCATTCTCGATTGTCGCATCAACCACCAGTTTGCCGGAAGCATCTTTTAAGTCGATAGAAACCGCTTTTTCACAGGAAAAAAAAATGGAACAAGCGACTACTACAAAAAGGGAGGAATAAATTTTCATAAAGAATTGTACAAAAATAACCTGCTTTCCAGTTTTTTGTTCAAAAGATGCCTAAAAAAAGCAGCCCCGGAAATCCGGGGCCGCAAATAACCCATCAATTAAGTTTTAGGATTCCTGCAATATTCAGAAAAACAATTATATGATTTTAGCCCAGGTATGCTTTTAAAGCATTACTGTAACGGGCTTTTTGCAAACGTTTGATTGCTCTTTCCTTGATCTGGCGGATACGCTCTTTGGTTAGATCGTATTTCTGCCCGATCTGTTCGATGGTGACACCATTTTCGCCATCTAAACCAAAATACGCGTTAACTATTTCAGCTTCCCTGGGGCTTAATGATTTAAGTATTCTCCTGATTTCGTTTCTCAAAGAATCCTTCATCACATCTTCATCGGTATCATCACTACCTTCCAGCAGATCACCCATTGCAACGTCTTCAGCCTCATGAACGGGAGCGTCCAATGAAGTGTGCCGGGTATTACTCTGGAAAATATTATTGATCTCTGTTTCACTCATTTCAAGAATGTCGGCCAGTTCTTCTGTGCTGGGCTCTCTTTCAAATTCCTGTTCAAAGGCCATATACGCCTTATTCGCTTTGTTATAAGTGCCAATTTTATTCTGGGGCAGACGTACCAGTCTTCCCTGTTCGGCAAGAGCCTGTAAAATTGACTGGCGGATCCACCAAACCGCATAAGAAATGAATTTGAAACCCTTCGTTTCATCGAAACGTTGAGCTGCTTTTATCAAACCCAGGTTACCCTCATTGATCAAGTCGCTAAGAGAAAGCCCCTGGTGTTGATATTGCTTTGCAACGGATACCACAAAACGCAGGTTGGCTTGTACTAATTTGTCTAATGCTTTCTGATCACCCATTTTGATTCGCTGGGCGAGAGTAGTCTCCTCTTCAGGAGTAATCATTGGAATCTTTGAAATTTCCTGTAAATACTTCTCTACTGCCTGCGAATCCCTGTTCGTGATCTGTGTAGCAATTTTAAGTTGCCTCATACTAAATAATTACTTAATAAAAACGAATGTTGACCTGGTTTGTTCTAAGGAAGTTGCAAAGGGTAAGTTAATTTACCGTCCAAGACCGTCTGCAAAAATACGCCGCAAATCCCGTTTCTCATAGCTGTTGTGGAAAAAACTTTACCCGAAAAAGGTAATATCAAAAAGGATTCGCCTGAAATGCAGCAGGAATAACCCTTTCAGCTTTTTGAATCCTGCGATTTTTTCTCATGAATTATCTGGATAATTTATCAGGCCGGGCTTTTTTGACTCCTTTTGGTCAGGAAATAGAAAAGCAATAAACCGGTGAGCACCAGCAGCGAGGAAATGACTTCAGCCTGTGTGGGTTGAAAGCCAAAAATATCCAAACGGTTATTGACCCTTATTTTTTCAATAAAAAATCTCTCTATGCCGTTCATTATCAAATAAATAGAAAAAATAGTTCCAGGCACTTTCAGTTTTTTACGGATGGCCCATAGTATCCCAAAGAGTGCCAGGCACATGAGGGTTTCATAAAAAGGGGTTGGGAATACCGGAATGGGTAAGTGAGCACAATACTTATCGTCGAGGCAATTGGCCAGTTTCACGCCCTCTTCATTTACATTATGGGGAAAGTCGAAGGCAAACATCCAATCGGGCAGGAAGTTCAGCAGGTGCGGCTTGGCAACACTGAGGTGGGGTACTTTGTCAAGGCCACCAAACTGGCCCGTGAAGTACTGGGCATTTTCTTGGATGGCCTGCGTAAACTGTTCGGGACTGGCCTTGAAAATGGTTCCCGCGGCATCCACGCCATAAGCAGAATTATGGATCCCCCAATCCCCGTCACCGGCTACCTGGCAACCAATCCTTCCTGTACTGTATGAAAGCATAAGTGCGGGAGCAGCTGCATCGCTGAGGTGAAGGATTCCAATATTGTTTTTCCTGGCATACCACCAGATGGCGATTGTGGCGCAGATCAGCCCACCGTAAAATGTGAGTCCGGCCGGGGAAAAAATATAGGAAGAGGGATGTTTTAAAAAATCAGACCAATTTTCAAAAATGTCGAATAACTTGGCACCCAATAAGCCAAAAACGAGGGCAATAATGGTGATTTCCCCCACCCTGTCCTGTGGCCAAATCCTGATCTTTCTTTGTTCGGGTTTGGGAAGTTTTTGCTTGTTCTTTTCCCACCATTTCAATCCGGCAAATAGGAACCCGAGGATGATCCCGGCCGGCCAGCTGCCGATGCCGGAAAAAATAAATGCCTGGGGATCATTGGTTGCGGCTTTACTCATGATGAATAATCCTAATATCTTATATCCTAAAATAAAACCAAGGACAAAATTCAGGAGCAATTCCGATTGGGTGGCCGGTTTGCCGACCATGACATCTATTTCGGTTGGTTTAAAAAAACCCTGTTTACTTTTTCTTTTTAATTCAAGCGTAAGTACAAAAGCCGCCAGGATAAAGGAAAGCGCCACAAAAAACCCGAAACTGTTTACAAACCGCAGAAATGGCAATTCCACACCAAAAAGGTCCCTGAAAGCATAATAAAGATTAGGATACATTATCGCTTTTTGATTTTGATAAAAATTGAGTGGAAGCGAATATACAAATCAAATGGATTGATGGTCCATTAAAAAATAAAACCTTCCCGTGGGAAGGTTATAGCTGCCATTTTTACAAATTAATTACAATGCTCTTCAAATGCCCCGATCAGGTTATTGGCTATTACCTGGGCCGGTCTTCCCTCAATCTGGTGTCGCTCAATAAAATGAACCAATTGACCATCCTTGAATAGGGCAATGGCCGGAGAAGAAGGGGGATACGGTAGTAGATGTTCCCTCACCTTGTTGATGGCTTCAATATCAAAGCCGGCAAAAGCGGTGGTTAGGAAATCGGGTTTTTTGGTGCTGTTAATGACTGCCATGACCACTCCCGGACGAGCCGTACCGGCGGAACAACCACAAACGGAATTTATCATTACCAGTGTGGTGCCTTTCTTTGAAAGCTGGGCGTCAACTTCGGAGGCAGTCAGTAACTCTGTAAACCCATTTTCAGTGAGTTCCTCCTTCATGGGAATTACAATTTCTTCTGGATACATGTTTATTTTAATTTAAAGAACACAAAATTAAAGTAAAAAGTTGTGTTCTGTTTTCTTAGTTTACAATATCAGTAATTCTGTCAGGAATTATTCCGGATTTCGGAAATTATGGCTTATCACGGTTTTGAATTGATTAGAATTGTCAGGAGAAAAGAGCATTTAAGCCACTGGTATGCTGTTTGACGATTTCTAAAAAAAATTATTAACCTCAATAAGAAAACTATGACACAGGTAAAATTCAACAGCCGGCCATTCGATAAGACCGTAGACGGCATTTTTGATGAAATCATCAATGGTCTGCCCGTATTCTTTAACGAAGGATTGGATAAACTGGGTACCCGGAATTTTGTGCCGGTAAACATCCAGGAATCCAACGATGCCTACAGGGTGGAAATCATCGCACCAGGATTCGAAAAATCAGATTTTAAGGTGTCGCTGGAAGGGAACCTGCTCACCATAACGGGTGAAAAAAATACAGCAAACAAGCAGGAAAACCTGAAAACGATCAGGAAAGAGTTCAGCTTCCGCAATTTTAAGCGTTCTTTCACAATTGACGAGAAAATTGAAGCAACCCATATTGAAGCTTCTTACGTCAATGGAGTATTGGTATTAAACCTTCCCAAGAAAGCGGAAGTCAAAGCTACCAGTAAAGAGATCGTCATCAACTAAAAGAGTTTTAAAACGTTATCATTATAAAAGTTTCTCATAAGCAGTTGGTTTTGGTTTACATCCCGTCCCGATTCTTCGGGATGGGTTTTTTATTTAGCCGGGTTTTCTTATATTAAACTTACGGTCGTTATTTGCAAATAAATTTACTTTGCACAGAATTACCCCATTAAAACAGATTCAGGATGAAGAATACAGCACTGGCTTTATTATTTCTATTTTTCTTGGCAAAGACCTATTCCCAGGTACCCACCTTAACCGATACCCTGCCCCAACCCCCGGTTCCGGTCAATACAGATTCTTTACTGAGGATCATAAACCTGAACCCCTTTTTTACCCTGCACGTAGATTCAACGCTGCTCTATAAATTCCAGATCAATAAAGACGAAGCAGATTATTACTGGTACCTGAAAAACTCTCCCCTGGGGCTTAAGATCAATAAGGATGATGGATTAATGACCTTCAAGGCCGAAAAATCATTTTTCCTGACCGGGAAGCTGAAATACGATACGGAATACAAAGTCAACCTGGGAGTGCAAAACCTGCATGATGCCCACGAATTTGTCGATACATCCATTACCATTATTTTTTATAATACCGAAATCATCCCCTCCAGGATCAAACCGACAGTCAGCGATAATTTAGTAATTGAAGAAGGAGAAACGGTATCATTCAGGATCCTCTGTGAAACCGGAAGTTTCCCGATCGAGAACATACTCTTCAAGTCCAGCGAACCCATTTCGGATTTCAAACTTGTGCAACATTGTAATGATGAATTTTCCTGGACCCCCGGTTATGATTTTGTGAAAGACAATGAGGATGGCAGGCAAAGATCGATTGTATTAAATTTTATCGGTTCCACCAAATTCCAGGCAAGGGATACGGCATCTGTGAAAGTAATTGTCAAAAATGCCCTGAATTACCCGATCGCCAACAAGGAGTTTGACCAGGTGAAAGACAATATTCAAAACTATGTCCTGAAACTGAAATTTGCCTTTCTTCAGTTGGACAAGCGGCTTAAAAAAACGAAGAGCACCCGAACCGCTTTTGATCTCACTTCCGGGGCTACTGCGCTGACGGGCACCATTATGAGCACTTCATCTGAAGATAAGATCAAGAATACCGGTAAGGTGATGCCCAGCGTAGGGGTTGCCCTGGTACCCGTCAAAGAAGCGGCTGCTCCCAACAGGGTGGTGGAACAAAACCAGGCTTCGCTGGTCCGCACATCGATCAAAAGACTGGAATATATGGTGAATGACAATATGAGGATCGGTGATAAGGATCCGGATATCTTAAAAAAGACCAATAAACTGAAAGAGGAGTTAAAACAGATTCAGATTCAGTTGATCGATCTCCCGATTGATATCACCAATGACATGTCGGCGAAAGAGCTGAACGAATATTTTACAAATCCCAAAGTGAATAAAAAGTACAGGCTTAAGGGCAAATGATCATTCACAACCCGTTCTTCTCCGGGTATCGATCAGGTATTGGATCTTCCAGGCGCCATTGATACGGACCAATTGGAAGGAGTTCACCCCGCAATGACTAAAACTACCTTTATAATAAAACCTGTAAGGTGTCCAGGCTATGGCCAGCGGGCCATCGATTTTCAGGGTCTCCCATTCAATTCTTTCGTCTGCATCCCCTTTATTCAGTTTCGCAATAGAACTGGCAAAAGCCGCGACCTGCTCGTTTTTGACCACAAACTGGTTGCCCGGGGTTGCCACAGTGGTCTGCAGGATAGCACTGTCGGCAAAAACACTCCGGATCATATCCGGATCGGCAAGTTTCATCCCTTCAAACAACTGATTGATGACTGCTTTTACCGAATCGCTTGCCTGCTGAGATTTTCCTTCAGCCGACCAGAGCAGGGTTACTGTTAACAAAACATAAAACTGCCTCATGTTAATGTGATTTAGGTTTTTGTGGCCAATGAATTGTGAGGATAAATATATAACCTACAGCCATGAAGCCTGAAAAAATTTTACAAGCGGTTGCGCTCATGGTCATCTTTGTGATGGCAGCGGGATGCTAAAGATTGCCTGCAAAACTATTTTACGTAACCCAGTATCTTGAGCATGCTCTGTGCCGTCTGCTCTTTTGCGTATAACCAGTCGACCAGTTTTCCGTTTTTATCCTGTCCAACAATTACATGTTTGGGAGAAGGGATCAGGCAATGTTTAATCCCTCCGTAACCACTGATCTGGTCCTGGTAGGCCCCGGTATGAAAAAAACCAAGGTAAAGCGGCTCCCCGTTATTTAACTTAGGCAGGAAGACTTCATTGATATGTTCTTCCGAATCATAATAATCATGGCTGTCACAGGTGATCCCTCCCAAAACCACCCGCTGGTATTCCACATCCCATTTATTGATAGGCAACAGTAAGAATCGTTCACCAATACCCCAGGTATCGGGAAGTGTTGTGATAAAGGAAGAATCGATCATATACCAGTTTTCCCGGTCATTCTGTACCTTCTCCCCGATTACGCTATAGATATGGGCCATGCTTTCCCCTACGGTATAACTTCCGAATTCCGTGAAGATATTGGGCATGGGCACTTTGGCCTTTTTGCAGGCCATCTTGATATTTCTTACGATCTCATTGATCATGAACTGATAATCATAGTTAAACCCAAGTGAATGTTTAATGGGGAATCCTCCGCCAATATTGATTGAATCCAGTTCCGGGCATATTTTCTTCAGCTGGCAATACAGGTTGATGATTTTGTTCAGTTCGCTCCAATAGTATATATCATCCTTGATACCCTTATTTAAAAAAATATGCAGCATTTTGAGCTGGAACTTACTTTCATAACCTTCGATCCTGTCCACATAAAACTCCAGTATATCTTTCACGCGGATACCCAGCCTGGAAGTATAAAAAGGGAAAGTAGGTTCTTCTTCTGCCGCCACCCGGATGCCCAGTTTAAAGGGTACTTTTACCGACTTGGCATATTCCTTTAATTCATCCTTATTGTCCAATACCGGGATGACATTGGTAAAGCCCGTATTGAGCAGGTTGGCAATCCGCCGGGTATACCCCTTCTGTTTATAACCGTTACAAATGATATGGATATCCTTGGTGATCTTTTTCTTTTCATAGAGTTTCTTGATGATTTCTATGTCGTACGCATAAGAGGTCTCAAGGTGGATATCATGTTTCAGGGCCTCCTCCACCACAAAACTGAAATGGGAGCTCTTGGTGCAATAACAATAATAATACTTCCCTTCATACCTGTTTTTCTTAAAGGCATCGGCAAACATCTGTTTGGCTTTCTTGATCTGCATCCCAATCTTTGGCAGATAGGTAAGTTTCATGGGCGTTCCATACTTATCGATCAGGGATTTTATATCAAGACCATTGAACTGGAGGTACCCGTCTTTTACATCAAATCCATCCTGGGGGAAATCAAATGTTTGCTGTACGAGGTCGTTATAGGTGTTATTCATTAACCACTGTCAGTTTAAGAAATGCTTTAATGGGTACAAATGTAAAGTTTTGGAGAATCCAATCAGTAAATCCCGAAATTTTATTCCGGGCAGGGGGGATAAAAAAACCGGCTGCAGTTTTGACTTGCAACCGGTCCGGTTCTTTATGCAGGTATTACCCCAGGCTTATTTGACCTGTGCCACCAACCCTTTAAATGTTTCCGGGTTGTTCATTGCCAGGTCAGCCAGTACTTTACGATCGAGGTCAATTCCTTTCTCACTCAATTTGTGGATGAATTCAGAATAGGTAAGGCCTTCTTCCCTTACAGCCGCATTGATACGGGCGATCCACAACTGGCGGTAATTCCTTTTTTTCAGTTTACGACCTACATAACTATAGGTCATACCCTTTTCAACAACGTTTTTGGCAACCGTATAAACATTTTTGCGTTTACCGTAGAAGCCTTTTGCTTTCTTTAATATTTTTTTCCTGCGGGCTTTTGATGCAGCAGAGTTTACTGAACGAGGCATATAATAATAAGTTTGGAGTTATTCAATTTGATTGATGAGCGTTCTTATTTCAGACGAAGGAGTCTCTTTACAAAATCAAGATTTGATTTGTGCACAGTGGCATCAATTCGCATGGCTCGTTTACGCTTGGTGCTTTTTTTAGTCAGGATGTGACGCTTGAAAGCTTTCTGGTGGGTGATCTTCCCGGTGCCCGTTACTTTGAAACGTTTTTTGGCACTGGAGTTTGTTTTAACCTTGGGCATTTTTTTATGCTTTAATTTGAATCCCTTGAGGCGTCCCCGTTCAGCCGGAGCCCTTGTTGAACCTCTTCAGGAAATACGTTTTAAAATCCTTTTTTAAAACGGAGCGCAAAGATAAGGCAAGAAAATCTAATCATGAAACAATTCTATCCTTGAAAATTACAGCCTAACGGTATCATAACACATTAAAAACCAGTAATTAAGACTGGAATAATAAAAAACCCCGGGGAGTCCGGGGTTGAAAGTAAAGATCGTAGTGTTATTTCTTCTTACCCTTGGGTACAAAAATCGCATGCATTCGCCTTCCTTCCATCTGGGGCATATGTTCAAGGGCACCCACTTCTGCCAGTCGTTCAGCAAATTTTAATAGCAAAAGCTCTCCCCTGTCTTTAAACTGGATCGCTCTTCCTTTAAACTGTACGTAGGCCTTCACCTTATTCCCATCCTTTAAAAATTTCTCTGCGTGCTTTGATTTAAACTCAAAATCATGTTCATCCGTATTGGGTGTAAAGCGTATCTCCTTGACTTCGGAGGTTTTGCTTTTTGCCTTCATCTCCTTTTCTTTCTTCTTCTTATCGTAGAGGAACTTGTTGTAGTCGATCACTTTGCAGACAGGTGGATTAGCTGTCGGTGAAATCTCCACAAGGTCAAGACCCTGATCCTGCGCTATGCGAAGGGCCTCTTGTGTGCTGTACACGCCAATTTCAATATTTTCGCCTACGAGGCGAACCTCAGGAACCCTGATAAAGTTGTTGATCCGGTGTTCCGCTTCTTTGCGGGGCATAAACCTGCCCCTTCCAAAACCGCCACCAGGTTTTTTAAAACCGCCACCAGATGGTTTAAATCCTCCTTTTGATACTGCCATAAATTTTAAGCTCCCATCCCTGCTTGGGAGTAATCCTGTTTTAATTGTTAAATGCCTCTTCCAGGGTAAGAAGTGAAAGATAAATGATTATAAAGAACTTCTGTTTTTTATTTCCGTTGAAACAGTGTTCAAAAATTCGGCTATGGATACCGCTCCCAAGTCCCCTTTTCCCTGTCTTCTGACGGATACCTTTCCTTCGTTCATTTCCTTTTCCCCGATCACCAGCATATAGGGTACTTTCATCATTTCGGTATCCCTGATCTTTTTTCCGATCTTTTCATTCCTGTCATCAATCTCTGCACGAATATCAGCTTTTTTTAATTCCTGCAAAACTGTTTTGCCATACTCTGTAAATTTATCGCTGATCGGCAAAATTTTCACCTGTACCGGTGAAAGCCAAACGGGCAGTTTCCCGGCATAATGTTCTAAGAGGAACCCGATAAATCTTTCATGTGTACCCAGCGGTGCCCTGTGAATGATGAGGGGCGTATCGGTACTGTTATCCTGGGTAGTATACTCAAGTTTAAAACTCCTTCCCTGGGAAAAATCAACCTGGTTGGTAGCCAGGGTAAACTCCCTGCCAATAACACTATAGATCTGAACATCGATCTTGGGGCCATAAAACGCGGCTTCATCCTGTACTTCCACATAAGGAATATTTGATTCCTTGAGCACATTGCGCACCATTTCTTCGGTTTCTGTCCACAGAACAGGTTCATTGACATATTTAACCCCCAGTTTTTCGGGAGCATGCAATGATAGCCGCATCACATATTTGTCGATACCGAAAATCTTAAAATACTTGAGATACATGTCATTCACTGCACGGAATTCATCATTAAACTGCTCTTTCGTACAGTAAATATGGGCATCGTTCATGTGCAGGCATCGGACCCGCATGAGCCCAAACAATTCACCGCTTTGTTCATAACGGTAAACGGTACCGTATTCGGCTATCCTGTACGGAAGATCACGATAGCTTTTTGATTCTGCCGCAAATATCTTATGGTGGTGCGGACAGTTCATGGATTTCAGGTAATATTTCTCCCCTTCCATTTCCATGGGCGGGTACATACTGTCTGCATAGTAGGGAAGGTGTCCGCTGGTCAGGTACATGCTCTCTTTGGCAATATGCGGGGTCACCACCCTTTTGTATCCGGCTGCATTTTCAGTTTCTTTGGCCAGTTTTTCCAATTCTTCGATGATCACGGTGCCGTTGGGCATCCACATGATCAACCCGGGGCCCACATCCTCATCCATGGTATAGATACCGAGTTCCCTGCCCAGTTTCCGGTGGTCCCTTTTTTTGGCTTCTTCCAGCATCTGCAGGTGCTCGTCCAGTTGCTTTTGAGAGGGGAAACTCACGCCATACAGACGGGTGAGCTGTTTGTTCTTTTCATCCCCCTTCCAATAGGCTCCGGCTATATTTGTCAGTTTCACAGCCTTGATCAAACCGGTATTGGGAATATGCGGCCCCCGGCAGAGATCCGTAAAACTTCCCTGTGTATAAAAAGTGATCTCCCCGTCGTTCAGGTTTTCGAGCAGGTCCAGTTTGTATTCATCTCCTTTTTCAGTAAAATAAGCTACAGCATCTTTTTTGGAGATTTCTTTTCGTATATAGTTATTGTTTTGCCGGGCCAGTTCGTTCATCTTTTTTTCCAGTTTCTGCAGGTCTTCCTCTGTCATCTTCCGGTCTCCAAGATCCATGTCATAATAAAATCCACCCTCTACCGGTGGCCCTACCCAGAATTTAACACCCGGATACATGTCTTCTACTGCTTCTGCCATCAGGTGCGCGGTGGAATGCCAGAAAGTGCTTTGCCCGTCTTTGCTGTCCCATGTCAAGAGGCTTAATGTAGCATCTTCCTGAATAGGTCGGGTTGCGTCCCATACCTGCCCGTTGATATTCGCAGCCAAAACTTTTCTTGCCAGTCCTTCTGATATGGATTTGGCAATATCAATGGCTGTTACCCCTGCTTCATAGGATCGAACAGCCCCGTCCGGAAAAGTAATATTGATCATTCCTGGTTCTAAAATTTAAGGCTGCAAAGGTAACAAACTCTGTTCAGAGTTTATGTTTAAAATAACGGGGTGAGCGGTCTTTGGCATCCAGGATATTTGCTATTTTTTAAAAGAAATTAACATTGTTGAACGGGGCCCGGCAGGACGGATACGAACATATTCGTTAGTTTTACAGCGCAATGAAAAGACTTTTACTACGATTATCTGTAATTGCAGTTTTATTCTTATCCGTAACCGCTCTTCAGGGCCAGGATATTACAGGGATCTGGCGTGGATATTTTGTCGATACCAGTGGTTATGCTCCCCAACAATACCGTTTCGAGGTCCAGATCAATCAATCCAATTCAGGGATCCTGAACGGAGTAACCTATTCCTACAGCCAAAAGGATTTTTACGGGAAAGCGGAATTTACCGGCAACTTTTTAAGCCGTTCCGGGAATACCCTTGTACAGGAAATGCGAACCGTGGAAGTTAAAGGTGCCGACCAGTCGAGCGTCTGTATCATGAAATGCCAGTTGAAACTGGTAAAATCGGGTAACGAGCAATTCCTGGAAGGTGTTTTCTCCTCCGCTTATGAATATACAGGTTACGGTCATGCCAAGGGTGATTCAGCCGGAGGCGGAAGGGTTTACCTTCGAAAAGTCAAGACTTCTGATTTCTATATTGAACCCTCCCTTAGGGCCAAAATAGAGCAGAAAGACAACCCCCCGGTTGTCAAGAACAACAATCCCCCGCCAAACAAGACGGTGGCCAAAAAACCTGCAGTAAGGAATAATACTTCCCAAAACAATACGAAATCCAACAGCAACAATAAAAACAACGCTACTAACCTGACCAGGACAACGCAAAAGCCTAAACCTGAAATCAGCCCTGTTATCCCTGAAGAAAAGAATGAGGTGGCCAAAAAGCCGGAAACAAAAATCATTGAAAAACCAGTGGTCCCTACCCCACCGGAACTTAAAAAAAGGACCAATGAACTGGTCAGAACCATTATTGTCAATACGAAGGAAATTACGGTCAAAATTTATGATAACGGAGAAATTGATGATGACACGATCAGTGTGTACCTGGATAAGAAAAATGTGCTTTCCCATCAACGGCTGACCACAGCACCCCTGATCGTGAAAATAAAACTGGACGAATCTGATCCCGATCATGAACTGGTCATGGTTGCCGACAACATGGGAAGAATCCCACCCAATACATCCCTGATGATCGTAGATGCCGGAAAAGACCGCTATGAAGTCAGGATCACCTCTACTGACCAGAAAAATGCAGTGGTAAGGTTTAAGTATGAAGATCCCCGGCCCCCCTTGCCGCTCCCGTAATTTTTTTATCAACGGAAAAGATTTCTCAATATCTTTCAAGCAATGAAAAGGCTTCTAAGCAGCATATGGGTTTGCATATTTATTTTACCCTCACAGGCCCAGGAACTCAATGGCATCTGGAAAGGGACGCTGACACAGGGTCCCGGGGGTTGTTTTGCTGTATACAATATCGAATTACAGATCCAGGTGGATGGTTCGAAAGTCACGGGGGCCTCTTATCATTATTCTGACCTGTCCAATTACGTCAAGGAAGAATTTGTAGGCTCCTACGATTCGCTGACCCAGACCCTTGTCATCAACGAAGTAAAAGTGATCACCTTTCATGTGCCCTCCGATTGTGTTCCCTGTATCAAGAAATATACCCTTACCTATTCCAAGAACGGTGACAAGGAATTACTGGGGGGTGATTGGGGCGGAGTCACCATGAATAACAGCAATGTATGCCCGCCGGGAAAGATTGGGCTCAACAGGACCCTGCAATCCGCTTTTAAAGATGTAGATCAGTCAGTACCGCTGACTGCCCGGAAAAACGAACTGGTCAGGGAAATAAAAGTCGATACGGGAACCATTAAACTGGCCTTTTATGATAATGCCACCATAGACGGAGACAGTATTTCCGTATTCCTGGACAAACAGATCGTTCTTTCGCAACAGCGGTTAACGACCCAACCCATTATTTTGAATATCATCATCGATTTGGTCAATAGAGAACACGAGGTGGTGATGGTCGCGGAAAATCTTGGAGAAATCCCTCCCAATACCGCATTGATGATTGTTACCGCCGGTAAGAAAAGGTACCAGCTATACCTCACTTCCACAGAACAAAAAAATGCGATGGTCAAATTTGTGTATGAAAAACCTCAATGAAAAGAGGCTGTCCAAAAAGGATGGCCTTTTTTCATTAAAAGGGCAGTATTTGGTTTTTGACCATTTAAAAAAATGAGTTTTGGTACTGTAGTTATATGGATGTTATAGGAAGCTTATTTGCCGAACCACCGCGTTTTT
>WGMO01000012.1 GCA_016125075.1 Terrimonas sp. | reverse complement strand
GGGGCTTGGCCATACAAAAAATTTATACAGCAAAATTCAAAAACTGATAAACATTTTGCAACCGCTTTTTATACAGTTCAATTGTGAATAAACCAACCCTGAAAACTGAAAGAGGCTGCCCCTTTTTGGACAGCCTCTTTATGTACATCTACATGATCAGAACTATTGTTAACCGCTGAAATATACATAGGCGGCAATGATTAACAGTAGTACCAAAATAGAAGACAACACTTCCTTTGAACCCCAGCTGGCCCTTGACGCTTTTTTATCTTCCTCCGTTAAGGTGGCATAGGTGAGACCACTTATCTTTTCATAAGCAGGTGCCGGTGTGGCATAACTGACAACGATCATGACAATGGCGCATACAACGGCAATCAATAGACTATAATACTGGAAGAAAATATTATTCACGATCCATAAGAAAGATCCATTTTCATAACTGAAGTTTTCCATCAGTTTGATAGGAGTATCCACCGCCAGCCGGAACAGCCCCATCCCAAAACCGGTCAGCAGGGCGGCAATACAACCCTTTCGGTTCAGCCTTTTCATAAAAATCCCAAAAAAGAAAACAACAAAAATAGGAGGTGCCAGGTAGGCCTGAACCCCCTGCAGGTAATCATATAATCCTTTCCCGCCCTTGATCACCGGGATCCAGAGCAGACCCACCACCACCATCATCCCGGTTGCCAGCCGGCCCACCCATACCAATTGGCTTTGGGAGGCCTTGGGCCGGATACGGGAATAAAAATCCATGGTGAACAGGGTCGAGGAGGCATTGAAAACACCGGCCAGCGAACTCATGAGGGCAGCCAGCAGACCCGCCACCACCAAACCCCTAACACCTACGGGAAGCACTTTTGTTACCAGTAATGGAAAAGCCTGTTGTGCATTTTCCCGGATCAGGTTGCCGTTGTTATCAAATAAAACCTGTTGAATGGCTGTATTCTCACCGCTTTTTGCCAGGGCAAAACAGATCATACCCGGAATGATAAAAATGAATACGGGTAATAATTTGAGCAGGGAAGCGAATATAGAACCCCTCCGGGCTTCTTTTTCACTCGGTGCCCCCAAAGTTCTTTGTACGATGTATTGGTCCGTACACCAGTACCATAAACCGATGATGGGTGCACAAAAGAGCATGCCCACCCAGGGATAATTATCATTAAAATACCAGGCCATCCTGCCTGTTTCCTTTACAGGGGCCCAGGTGCTTTCTGTACCGGCAGGAACAAGCGGTTTCCACAGATTGAACATTTCGGTACCACAGATATCCCTTAACCGGTCCCAGCCACCGAGCGCTTTGAGTCCGAAATAAGTTACCATGACCGACCCGATAATAAGAATGATTGTCTGCAAGGCCTCTGTATAGGCAACGGCCCTGAAACCACCCAAAACGGTATAAAGTCCTGTTAGAATGATTACCAGTATTGAACCCACCCAAAAACTATCCAGGCCCATGAAATTGATATCGGGCATTAAGACACTGAAAACAATTCCTCCGGCAAAAATACCCACCGCTATCTTGGTCAGAACATAGGCGATCAAAGAGATGATGGAAAGAATGGTCCTGGCCTGGGGCGAAAATCTTCTTTCCAGGAATTCAGGCATGGTAAAGACTTTCGAACGCATATAAAAAGGTACCATTACCCATCCCAAAACCAGCAAACACCAGGCATGCAATTCATAATGTGCCAGTGCCACACCATCGGTGGCACCTGACCCTGCCAGTCCGACAAGATGTTCTGAACCGATATTGGAAGCAAAAATAGAAGCGCCGATCACGAACCAGCCGAGGTGACGGCCTGCAAGGAAATAATCTTCTGCAGACTTCTTTTTTTTCTTTGTGGCCCAGTATGCAACACCGATAATGATAGCAAAATAGGCAAGAATGATAACCCAGTCAAGGGTGCCGAGAATACTCATATGCTATATACTTGTTTTGATGGACAATCGTTATGGGATTATTTGTGCTGTGATATTTCCGGTTTTCTTTTCAATACCTGGGTGCGGAAAGCCGTAACCAATTGCATGCACTTCGGAACGAGCTATTGGTAATAAAGTTCATTCCATCTCAATTCATTCTTGTATTGGTAAAGATTTGTTTCTTTCCCGATTAAAACAAATTCTATACCGGCTATTTCTGCAAAATCCTGCATCATTTCAGCATTTAAGTTCTGGCTGTAGACAGTATGGTGCGCACCGCCTGCGAGGATCCATGCAGCACAGCCTGTAGCCATATCCGGCATGGGTTTCCACAATACCCGGGCCACGGGAAGGCGGGGGAGATCCTGTTCGGGTTTTACCGCAACCACTTCGTTTACGAGCAGCCGGAACCGGTTGCCCATGTCGATCATCGTGGCATTGATCGCCGCACCACCCTGCACATTAAAAACCAGCCGCACAGGGTCAGCCTTGCCACCGATCCCAAGGGGATGGATTTCGCAGGAGGGTTTGGCATTCGCAATACTCGGACAGATCTCCAGCATATGCGACCCCAATACCATATTATTGCCGGGTTCAAAATGATAGGTATAATCTTCCATGAATGAATTGCCCCCCGGTAAACCCGAGCCCATCACTTTCATGGCGCGAACGAGGGCCGCCGTTTTCCAGTCTCCTTCTGCGCCAAAACCATACCCTTCCGCCATCAGCCGTTGGGTAGCGATACCGGGTAATTGTTCCAGACCATGCAGGTCTTCAAATGTATCGGTGAAACCTTTAAAGTTACCCTGCTTCAAAAATTTTCTGATACCCAGTTCGATCCTGGCGGCTTCCCGCAAAGCGGCATGTTGAGGCGCTCCTTTTTTTAAAGCCGGCGCCATTTTATAAGCCTGTTGATAGATGGCCACAAGATCATCAATCTGTCTTGCTTTTATTTTTTGGATCACCACTGCCAGGTCGCCAATGCCATAGGTGTTTACTGAATACCCCAATTTCAGTTGGGCCTCTACCTTATCACCTTCGGTTACGGCCACCTGCCGCATATTATCGCCGAATCGTACAAACTTTGCATCCTGCCAGTCATGCCAGCCCGCCGCCGCACGGCACCAGGCATTCATCTTTTCCTGTACAGCGGCATCTTTCCAATGTCCGACCACCACTTTTCTGGCAAGGCGCATTCGGGTCATGATAAACCCGAATTCCCGGTCTCCGTGTGCAGACTGGTTCAGGTTCATGAAATCCATATCGATACTGTTCCAGGGAATATCCCTGTTGAACTGGGTATGTAAGTGCAGCAAAGGTTTTTGTAAGACCTTCAACCCGTTGATCCACATTTTAGCCGGGGAGAAGGTATGCATCCAGGTAATGATACCAATGCAATCCGGTGCCAGGTTCGCAGCCGCACAGAGCCTGAGGATCTCATCGGGATCTTTTACAACAGGCTTGAATTTGACCTGCACAGGAATATTTTTTGAAGCATTGAGTTCTGCCGCAATTATTTTCGAATGCGCCGCTACCTGTTTCAGGGTTTCCTCGCCATAGAGGTGCTGGCTGCCGGTGATAAACCATACTTCCAGTTTTTTCAGATCGGGTAATTGCATAGTTATTGATTGATGGCTTGAGGAAATGATGGTTGAATAAATTGATAGATCGTGGTTTGACGGTAAGTTTCTCCGGGCCGTAAAATGGCTGAGGGAAATTCCGGTTGATTAGGACTGTTAGGAAAGTGCTGTGTTTCGAGACATAATGCAGCATGTTGTACATAACGGGTCCCGTCTTTTGTAAGGGTCAGGGAGCCATCCAGGAAATTACCCGAGTAAAATTGTAAACCGGGTTCTGTGGTCCATACTTCCATTTTTCTTCCGCTGTTGGGATCAAACAATGCAGCGATCTTTTCCAATCCCGTTCCCGATCTTCTCAATACCCAGTTATGGTCATATCCACCCGGCACTGCGGCAATATCTTTTCCGATGGGTTTTGCCGTATTGAAATCCATCGGACCTCCCTGTACCGGTTCGATCTTTCCGGTGGGAATCAGCTGGTCATTCACAGGGGTATAATCATCTGCCTGTATCATGAGTGAGTGCCCGAGAATGGTGGAATCCTTAAAGGCCGAGAGGTTGAAATATGCATGGTTCGTTAAATTAATGGGAGTGGCTTTGTCAGTTTTTGCCGTATAGTCAATTTTCAGCCCGTTGGAGGATGTCAGGGTGTAGACCACTTCTACATCCAGGTTGCCGGGATAACCCTCTTCGCCGTCCGGGCTCCGGTACGTCAACCGCAGGCTGCTGTCGCCGGGTAATGCCTGTATGTTCCAGTACACTTTGTCAAATCCTTTATTGCCGCCATGGAGGCTGTTACCATGGTCGTTCCCGGCCAGGGTATATATTTTACCGTCCAATGCGAATCGGGCCTGGGCAATCCTGTTGCCATAACGACCGATCAGGGCCCCGAAATAGGGAACTCCTTTTTGCAGATATCCCTCCAGCGATGTAAATCCTGTAACCACGTCGCCCATATGGCCTTCCTGATCGGGAGTAATCAGTTGGGTGATGGCGCCGCCATAGTTGATGATGGTTACCTGCATACCACGGGTATTGGTGATCGTGTAGGCCGTTACCGGTTGGTTTTCATAACTGCCAAAGGGTTGGGTGGTAATGGAGGGAACTTTGTTTGGGGTAGATGTTGAAGGGTTTCCTGACTCATTATTACAGGCGATCAGCCCGAACAGCAGGATCATTGACCAAATTTTCATCATGAATTGTTTTCTGAACATTAATAATATATTTAAATACTTGCTGGTAAGAGAAAGGGAATCACTGCCCATAATAACTGCCAGGCCCGTGTTTCCTTTCAAAGTGTTTGTTGACAAGGGCCTCCTTTAACCGGGGAGCCTTGGGATTGATCTGTTCGGTTAACCATGCCAGTTGGGCTATGTTTTCCAGCACGGCAGCATTATACACCGCTTTCCCGGCATCTTTCCCCCAGCAAAAAGGGGCATGGTTTCCGACAAGCATCATTTCCAGGTTTACGGGGTCCAGCCCCCTTTCCATAAAACAATTGATGATCTGGTGGGCGGTGGCTTCTTCATAATTGCCTTTGATCATGTTGTCTTCCATCGGTGGGGCACAGGGGATGTCGGCAATCGTATGGTCAGCATGGGTAGTGCCATATAAAGGGATATCCCTTTGTGCCTGCGCCCAGGCCGTGGCATAAGTGGAATGGGTATGCACAATGGCACCAGGATGTTCCCAGTGCTTGTATAAAACAGCATGGGTAAGGGTGTCACTGCTGGGGCGGAGCTTCCCATCGATCGTGTTTCCTTCAAAATCTACGATGACCATTTTTTCAGGCGTTAACTCCGCATAGGGAACACCGCTGGGTTTGATCGCAAACATTTTATTTTTTCTGTCTGCCACGCTTACATTGCCAAAAGTGAATATGACCAGCCCCAGCGCTGGTAATTGCATATTGGCCTCATAACAGGCTTCCCTAAGTGCTATGTATTGTGTTGACATATCTCTTTTTTTTGGCGATCAGGTGATCCTTATTCTCGCAGGGTGTGGTCAGCGATAAAAGATCCCATGGTCATATACGTCTCGTACCGTTTTGCATAGATCGACTGTTTTTCCTTATCCGGAAGATATTCTTTTTCAAAACCGCTTCCCATGGTTTGCATGGCATCCTCCACTTTGGGGAAAATAGCTGCAGCAGTGGCGGCAAACATAGCAGCGCCTAATGCACAGGTCTGTTCGCTTTTATGAATCCTGATTGGCATGCCCAGCACATCGGCCATCATCTGCATGATAAAAGCTGATTTTTTAGCCACACCGCCTAACCCTATCACCCCTTTCACCGGAACGCCCTCTTGTATAAATCGTTCAACAATGGCCTTTGCACCAAAGCAGGTGGCTTCCGCTATGGCACGGAAAATCCGGGGTGCATCGGTGGCGAGGTTTAAGCCGGTTAGCGCACCTTTCAGATAAGGGTCTGCATCCGGTGTACGGCGGCCATTCAACCAATCAATAGCCAATTCCATGTTTTTGTCGGGGGGGATCAACGCAGCCGCCTTTGAAAGTTCCGGAATTATTTTTTCGCTGATGCGTTCCCGTTCTATAGGGTCTTCCATGAATTGCAGGGGCCAATCCAGTACTTGTTTCAACCAGGCATAGGCGTCACCAAATGCCGATTGTCCTGCTTCAAGGCCAATCATATCCGGGATCACGGAACCTTCTACCTGTCCGCAAATACCGCCTACCAGTTTTTGCTGCATATCTTCCCGGGGCGCCACCAGGATATCGCAGGTGGAAGTGCCCATCACCTTACTGAGATAATAAGGTTCCACCTGTCCGCCAACGGCTCCCATATGGGCATCAAAAGCCCCGACAGCCACCGTGACATCTTCCGGTAATCCTAATTGCGCTGCCCATGCTTTGGAAATTGTACCGGCAGGCTGGTCAGCCGCCAGGATATCACCCTGTATGCGATCCGTAAAACCATCCAGCAGGGGATCCAGTGATGCAAAGAAATCGTTGGGAGGAAAACCACCAAAAGCAGCAGCCCATAATCCCTTATGCCCGGCGGCACAAACACTGCGTTTTATGGCTGAAGCTTTATTGCCACCTGTTAAAACAAATGGGATCCAGTCGCAGTGTTCCACCCAGGTATAAATTTTATCCCTTATCGCAGCATCTTCTTTCAGGATATGAAGGAGTTTTGCCCAGAACCATTCGCTGGAATAAATTCCGCCAACAAATTGCAGGTAGTTAGGAGTAAACCGGCCGGCATGTTCATTGATGGCTGCCGCTTCTTTTGCGGCAGTATGATCTTTCCACAATACAAACATGGCATTGGGGTTTTCTGCCAGTTCGGGTAACAGGGAAAGCGGGGTGCCGGTTTTATCCACCGCTACAGGGGTGGAGCCCGTGGTGTCAACGCCAATCCCTTTTATCTGCCGGGCGATGTCAGGTCCGGCTTGTAGTACACATTCCCGGATGGTGAAAGTCAACCCATCAAGATAGTCCTGGGGGTGCTGTCTGAATTGGTGAGCAGCGGCGTTACAGTACCGGCCTTCTTTCCAGCGCGGATAATAAAAGACCGAAGTGGCTTTTTCTTCGCCACTGGCCGTATTCACTAGGATGGAACGGACAGAGTCTGTTCCAAAGTCAACGCCAATGACAAAGCCGGTGGGTTTCATACGCAAGCCTTAATAAATGTCAAAATAACACTTATATTTTGAACTGCAAAAAAACGTTTAATGCAGGTTTCCAGGGTTGGGGATGATGTTCAGGATCTCGTGAAAATGAATCTTGTATTTCTTTTTATTGAGTTTGTAATAGTAGGCTCCCTTTTTTGAGTTTTCCTTTTCCTTGTCCTTTTGTTTCACCAGGAGTTCCGTAGAAAGTATCTTTCTGCTGAAATTCCTTTTGTCAAAACGGGTATTGTATACTTCTTCATACAGGTGCTGCAACTGGGGCAGGGTGAATTTCTGGGGTAGGAGTTCAAAGAGGATAGGATGGAAGGCGGCCTTATACCTGAGTTTTTCCCGGGCCAGTTCCACCATGTCCTGATGGTCGAAAATCAGGCGGGGAATTTCATGGAGGGAAAACCATTCGGCATGGTATTCATGGCTGATTTGTTTTTCATATTGGAGGATATCGATCAATGAAAAATAGGCGATGGAAACGGTCCTTTCCATAGGATCCCTGCCGGGATCGCCAAAGGCTAGTAATTGTTCCATATACAGGCCTTCAAGACCGGTCAGTTGTTTTAAGATCCGGGAAGCGGCCTGCTCAAAATTTTCTGTAGCTTTCACAAATCCTCCCATCAGGCTCCATTTTCCTTTCTCCGGCTCAAAGCCTCTTTTTATGAGGAGCAGTTTTAGGTCTGCGCCGTCAAAACCAAAGATGATACAATCGATGGCGACCAGTACCCTTTTTTGATGTTGATATTTTGTCATGGTGGTTTAGGAACCAAATATAATTATTTATCGATGGGTAACCGGGGCCTGCAAGCATTGTTTCGTTCAGTCGGCAGCATCCCCGTGATTTTCAGAACTTTTTACCAGTATCATGAAAACACCAAAGATCAACAGCCCGATTCCGGTATAGAGATTGATCGGTTTTTGGGAGGAGGGGCTTAACAGGTAATCACCCAGCAGGATCAGTGACACGAGGGTAAAAAAAAGACCGATGACAAAACTGAGCTCATTAAGTTTTTTATACATGGTGATTTTTTTAGAAGAATAAGAAATTCAGGAGGAGGGTCAGGATGATCAGTATGATCCCCAGCGGAACAACTTTTAGATACCATTTGTCCTGGTGATAACTGGGTTTGTCGGTCAGCGAATAGACTAGCCCTTTTAATTCCGACTCCGGTTTGGGTTTTGTGGCCAGGCTCACGAAAATAGTTGTGAAAAAGTTGGCTACCCATGAAACAGAGGCTACAATAAATGCCTGTCCCATACCACTGCGGATCGTATACAATTCTGTGATCCATCCTCCCTTGCCTTCGGCCACCGTAAGACCATGTGTTAAAGCAGCGGCGGCCGTACCGGCAATTAAGCCCCAGAAAGCGCCATGCCCCGTTGTCCGTTTCCAGAACATGCCCAGCAGGAAAGTGGCAAAGAGGGGGCCATTCACAAAACTGAACACCAGCTGAAGGAAGTCGTTGATATTGTTAAAGCTTTTCGCAATATAGGCCGTGCCGATCGAGAACAGGATGCCAAATATGGTAACGAGCTTGCCTACCCGTAAATAATGCCTGTCCGTTTTGTTTTTTACAAAATAGGACTGGTAGATATCAAAAGTAAATACAGAATTGAAAGCGGTTACATTCCCGGCCATACCACTCATGAAGGATGCGATCAGAGCCGTGATCCCCACACCCAGTAAACCGCTGGGGTAGTAATGGGATATCAAAGAAGGAAGTGTCATCGTATAATCCAGGCCGCCGTGGCCATCCTGTGGTATCGTAAACCCTTTGGAGGCTAACGCAGGCTGCATCAGCGCTATGGCGATGATACCCGGTAAAACAACGATGATGGGCATGAACATTTTTGGAATGGCTGCCAGGATGGGGGTGCGTTGCGCCGCATTCATATTCCGGGCGATCATGGCCCTTTGCACAACAAGAAAATCAGTACACCAGTAACCGAATGACATGACAAAACCAAGCCCGAAAATCAGTGACATGAAATGGAGCCCCATGGGGTTGTCATCTGCACTGCCCATATATTTCCAGGCATGGGTCATTTCAGGTTGTAACTGTGCTTTGATATTTTCCCATCCCCCCGCATCCTGCAGGGCCACGATCACAAGCGGTGATAGTCCTAATACGATCAGGAAAAATTGTAACACTTCATTATAAACCGCACTGGTTAGGCCTCCCAGGAATGTATAGATCATCACAATACCCGCGGCAATCCAGATCGATACGTCAAAATCCCATTTCAGGATCACTTCCAACAATTTGGCCAGCGCAAAAAGGGAGATCCCGGAGGAGAAAACGGTCATCACCGCAAAAGTGATGGCATTTAAACCTCTTGTTTTTTCATCAAAGCGGAGCGACAGGTATTCCGGTACACTGCGGGCCCGGCTGCCATAATAAAAAGGCATCATGAACACTCCCAGGAATACCATGGCAAAAATGGCACCCACCCAATAGAAGTGAACCGTCATGATCCCGTATTTGGCGCCGGATGCCACCATGCCCAGCACCTCCTGTGCACCCAGGTTGGCGGAGATAAAGGCAAGGCTGGTGATCCAAAGAGGGATGCTCCGGTTGCTGGTTAAAAAATCATTGCTTGATTTTATTCTTTTTTTGATAATGACCCCTACACCGATCACAAAAAGGAAATAGACAATGATGATGAGATAATCAGCAATTTGCAGTTTCATAACAATCGTTGGTTTATAAAATGAGGACGCGCTAGCGGCACAATATATTTCTTTCTGCAGAAGTTTATTGATTTTTTTGCAGGGGAAAAGTTCAAGCACATACTATAACCATATTATTCCGTCCCTGCATCAGGGTGTATGATGAATCTAAAAATTATTGTGTAGAGGCTCTCTCAATCAGTCGTGAAGGCAGTATGATCTTTTCCCCTTTCAGGTCAAAGTTTTTTTTCTCGATCCCTTTAAACAGGATTTCAGCAGCGGTTTTGCCGATTTCGAATGCAGGCTGGGTGATTGTAGTGAGCGATGGGTTCAGGATAGGGGCGGTTTCCAATGTTGAGAAGGCAATTACCTTCAGGGCTGCCGGTATATGGATCCCGAGTTCCTGGCAGGCCATATACACCTGCAGGGCTATCTTTTCAACTGATGCCACCACGGCATCGGGTCCATCCTGCTGGCTGATGATGGTTTTGATCTGTTCAAAGATGGCTTCGTCGGAACCTTCACAATACAAAACAGGCTGGTAGGCCGGGCTGGCAACAATTCCTGATTCCCGGATGGCTTGTTCAAAACCTTCTGCCCTTTCTTTACAGATTGGCAGGCTGGAAGAAATTGAAAGGAATACCGGCCGCTGCATTCCTTTTTCAACCAGGTGTTTACCGGCCATGTATCCGCATTCCCGGTCATTGGTAATGACCCGGGCCGTATCAAAACCATCAAAGTCACGGTCAAAAAAAACGATTGGAATGTTTTCTTCGTTGAGTTGCCGAAGGTGTTCGGCAGTTTCCGTATCACCCGAAATGGAAATTAATATACCGTCAACCCGTCCGCTGCCACAATCCGCAACGATAAGTTTTTCATTGATGAATTTATCATGCGACAGATAAATGAGCAGGTGGTAACCCTTGCTCTCTGCAATGGATTGGATGCCGTTGATCGCAAGCGAAAAGAAATTATCGGCCACTTTAGGCAGGATAACACCAATGGTCTTGCTGTTCTTTTTCCGTAAACTGCTGGCGTGAGGATTGGGAGTATAGTTCAGCAGGGCAGCCATTTCAACCACTTTCTTCTTGGTTTCAGCGCTGATTTCATGGCTGTCCCGAAGGGCTTTTGAAACAGTGGCAACAGAAATATTCAGCACCTGTGCCAGTTCCCTGATATTGACTTTTTTCATTCGTTCACGTCTTTGTCCCGGGTTTTTAGACCCGTGTACGATCGTTTTAGCTGCTTGCGGGCGAAAACGGTTTCGCAAATAAAGCTATATCATTTTACAAATCTGTTAATAAAAAAAAGCAATTTAGCCACCAGAACTTCAACGAAACGAAAAACGATTGCCATGCAAAGCGAAAAACCAGGCTTTACATCTAAAGAGATTAATCCCTTAAACAGCCTTGACGAATGGGAAGATGATGTGCTGGAAAGATACCCCAATCCCGAAGCCATTGCCCAGGCAAAATCTACAGAAGCGTACAGGAATTATGAATCCCCTGCCCGGGATACCGTGAAGGAATTTTACCGCCTGAACCATACTTACCAGTCATACGATTTTGTAACACAAAAGGAAAATGAATTCCTGCAGTTCAATAAGAAGGAAATGCCGGTTTGGGAGGCTTTTGATTTCCTGAACCAGTTGGTAGATGATTCTGATCCCGATACGGACCTTGACCAGTTCCAGCATTTACTCCAAACCTCCGAAGCGATCCGGCGCGATGGTCATCCAGATTGGATGGTGCTGGTGGGATTGATGCATGATATGGGAAAAGTACTTTGCCTGTTTGGGGAACCCCAATGGGCGGTGGTGGGAGATACCTTTCCGGTAGGATGCGCCTATTCTGATAAAATAGTGTATCCGGAGTTTTTTAAAAACAATCCTGATTATAATAACAGTGACTATAATACGAAGCTGGGCATTTACCAGGAAAGCTGCGGGTTGAGAAAAGTTCATATGTCTTGGGGCCATGATGAATACATCTACCAGATGCTGAAAGATTATATCCCCGAACAGGGCCTGTACATGCTGCGGTATCATTCATTTTATGCCTGGCACCGGGAAGGGGAATACGAATACCTGTTGGATGACCATGACCGGGAAATGTTGAAATGGGTGAAATTGTTCAATCCCTATGATCTCTATTCCAAAAGCCCTGTGCCGCCGGATTGGAAGGAACTGAAGCCTTATTACCAGGAACTCCTGGGTAAGTACCTGCCGGCCACCCTTAAATTTTAGATTGAAAAACTAAATAGTTAACACAGCTGTCAGAGGTTGTGTTTTATTGAGGACAAAAAAATAAGTGTATAAATAACAATTATTAATAGTTAAAATTTTTCTGTCACAAACAAAAAAATCTGATATGAGATTGCTATGCTTTTCGCTGCTTAAAAGGAAGTCGGTGCTGTTCCTGGCTTCCCTGCTGATGCTGCCATTTTTGATGGTTGCGCAGCGCTCCGGTACCAAAGATGTTACCGGAAAGGTTGCTGACGCCGAAGGTAAACCCTTACAGGGTATCACGGTCTCCGTAAAATCGACGGCCGTTGCCACGGTCACCTCCGCAACCGGAACATTTTCCATCAGGGCCAAAGAAGGGGATGTGCTGGTATTCAGTGCCGTTTCTTATGCCGCAAAGGAAATTACCGTATCTGATGCAAACAACTATGATGTGATACTGGAATCCGCTATTGCCACACTTGGTGATGTGGTTGTGGTGGGTTATGGTAAAAGCAGCAGGAAAAATCTTTCCAGCGCCATCACCACGGTAAAACCCGAAGACCTGAACCGCGGAGCGATTGCAGACATTGGTCAGTTGCTGCAGGGAAAAGTGGCCGGTTTGAATATCAGTGCCAGCGGCGACCCGAATAAATCCGCTGCGGTAATCATGCGGGGTGCCTCCACCATTAACAGCCCCGGTGCACCTTTTTATGTGATTGATGGGGTACCAGGCGCCGATATTACTGTTATTGCCCCGGATGATATTGCCTCAATTGATGTATTGAAAGATGCTGCCGCCACGGCTATTTATGGTAACCGTGCCGCCAGCGGGGTGATCATTGTGACGACTAAGAAAGGCAGAAAAGGACAGGTGCAGACCTCCTATAACGGATATGTCGGTTTTGAGAAAGTGACGTCCAACCTGAACCTGATGAATGCAGCGCAGTTGCGGTCTTATCTTTCTGCCAATTCCGCCTCTTTTTCACCCAGTGACGACCTCGGCGCCGATACAGACTGGATGAAGGCCATTCAGCGTTCATCTGCTTTATCAAATAACCACAACCTGTCCTTCAGCGGAGGGGGAGAACACAGCACCTATAGTGCCAGTATCAACTATCTCGATAAGCAGGGTATCCTGGTGAGAAGCAGGCTGCAAAGGGTCATAGCCCGATTAAGTGTTGAACAATATGCTTTCAATGACAAAGTGAAATTCGGATTGAATGTTTCGAATTCCAGCAGCAATGCAGATTATGTTCCCCTGCAAAATATCGTGCTGTTACAGGCTACCCGCCACTTACCGGTATCGCCCGTAAAGAACCCTGACGGTTCTTATTTTGAGAATTTCAATACCACTGGTTATTTTAACCCTTTGGCAATTATCGATCATGCCAGTGACCGCACCAAATATAATAGCCTTATCGGTGGGTTTACCACAGAAGTGAAACTTCCCTTTGACCTTACTTATAATCTCAATCTGTCTTATCAGCGGGTAAGTTCCCTGCACGGAGAGTTTTACGATAGCTATTATTCCAACTACCCGGCCAGTAATTTTTATAATAACCCCGATCCCGGTATCGGCATCTCGCATACCCTGATCGGGAATTTATTCGGTACAAACGGTTCAGCCCTGCGAAGCACTTACCAGAATACTTCTAAAACGGTTGAATCCTTCCTGACCTGGAACCGGAAATTCGGGGATCATGCTTTGAATGCGGTATTGGGATATTCATGGCAGGATAATATATATGGAGACGGATTCCAGACCTCCAGTACTAATTTTCCCGCTGATAATATCGGGTACAATAACCTGGCATTGGGCAACCCCTATGCTATTTCCAATTACCGTATCCAGTTTGGGCCCGACGGTATATATGGACAAACCCGCCTGATTTCGGATTTCGGAAGATTGAATTATGGCTATAAAGATAAATACCTGTTCCAGGGTTCTATCAGGAGAGATGGCGGTTCTGTGTTTGGGGCCAATAATAAATGGGGTTATTTCCCCTCCGTAGGCCTGGCCTGGAGGATTACACAGGAAAACTTTATGCAGAACCAGCAGCTGCTTGATGAATTGAAACTCAGGGGCAGTTATGGCGTTACCGGAAACTCACAGGGATTCGGTGCTTATACCGCACAGTTTTTATATGGCAGTACCGGCACCTACTATTCCAATGGTGTACAGGCTGGTGCCTATGGTCCTATACAGGGTGCAAATCCTGACCTGAAATGGGAAAAGACGGCTACTACCAATATTGGTCTGGACTTCACGATCCTGAAAGGAAAGATCAGTGGTTCCTTCGACTGGTACAATAAAGAGACAACCGGCATGATCTTTAATTATTCTGTTAGTCCCGCTTTGGTGCCCGGTGGTAAGATATGGGCCAATGGAGGCAGTATGAGTAACAAGGGTATTGAATTGACCATTAATGCAACCCCGGTGAGCAAAGGAGATTTCAGCTGGAATACTTCACTGAACCTCGCGCATAACAAAAACCTCATCACCAGTTTGACCAATCCCTATGGCAACAGTGATTCCATCCGGTATTCCGATCCTGAAGGACCCGGCCAGACAAACAGTACCCTGCAGATCCTGAAGGTCGGCCAGCCCCTCGGCCAGTTCTTTTCGCTGATCTATTCCGGTAAGGATGCCAATGGTAATTCCCAGTTTTTAAAACATGATGGCACCCTGACCACTGCACCGGCTATTGGAGTTGATTATTTTTATGTGGGAAATGCCCAGCCGAAAATACTGATGGGCTGGAACAACAGTTTCCGCTATAAAAATTTTGACCTGAATATTTTCATGCGGGGTGTTTTTGGCAACAAGATATTCAATGCTACCCGGGCAGACCTGTTCTATGTTGCTGCTGCCGCGCTGAATAATATCTCGGCAGATGCTTCCGGCGATAAAATCACTGATACCAAGAATTCGAGCTACTCCACCCGGTTTATAGAAAGTGGATCTTATGTACGATTTGACAATGCCACATTAGCGTATACGATCAACAGCAAAAGCAAGTATGTGCAGTCCGTAAGGGTGTATACTTCGGTCAATAACCTCTTCGTGATCACCAAATACAAGGGGATCGATCCCGAAATCAACCAGGGTGGTGCCGCTCCGGGGGTTGACTATAATAATTTCTATCCTAAAACAAGGACCATACTCTTTGGCGTTAATGTATCCTTCTAAAAAAAAATGCTATTAAATATTAATAATATGAAAAGTATCATAAAATTTTTAGCCCTTCCTGTGATCACGGCCGGGTTGCTCACCTCCTGTCATAAAATTGATGTGCCGATCACATCGGAACTTACACCGGATGTCTTCCCCACTACAGAGGCGCAATACAATTCGGTGATAGGACCCATCTATACCGCATTCAGGAATAATTTTGCTGTGGATTACTGGTTTACGCAGAGTTGCAGCAGCGATGAAGCGATCCTGCCGGCCTATGGCAATAACTGGTATGATGGTAATAAATACCAGGAATTGCACCGGCATACCTGGACCAAGGATAATGCCTGGGTGAATTCAACCTGGAATTATCTTTCCAATATTATTGGTACCGCCAACCAGACGATTTATATCGTAAGCAATTCACCCGATGGACCCGTTAAAGATGCGAGCCTGGCGGAAATCAAGACCATGCGGGCCATGGCCTATTTCATGATGCTGGATCTTTATGGCAATGTGCCCCTGGATACGACCTATGGCAATACGGAGTTGCATCCCAATGCCCCCCGTGCCCAGGTATTCAGCTTTGTGGAAAGCCAGTTAAAGTCGGCCATACCTTTTCTTAAAACAGCATCCGGCGCCACTACCTATGGTAAACCTAACCGGTATACCGCTTATGCCTTGCTGGCCAAACTCTATCTCAACGCACAGGTGTATACGGGCACGGCCAAATACAATGAGTGTATTGCAGCCTGCGACAGTGTTATCAATGCAGGGGGCGGGTCACAATATGCACTCGAACCCAGGAGTTCTTATCTGCAAATGTTTTATCCCACCAATGGACCGGCCATGAAGGAATTCATTTTCGCGATTCCTTTTGACCCTTCCACTTCCGGAGGATATATGTTTTATGCCCGTTATGACCTGAACCGTAACCTGGGGATACGTTATAAATATTCAGGTTCTACGGCAGGCACAAATGTTGATCCCATTATGAATCAAACCACCGGAAATGGCTTGGCCAACAGTAAACCCAGCGGACCCAGGGCAACATTACCCGAATACTATGCCTATTTTAATGATCCCAATGATATCCGGAATGATCAGTGGTTAACAGGCCCCCAGTACTGGGAAGATGGTAACCCAATCATGGTGAAGACTACCAAAAAGGGATATGACCAGTTTTATGCCGGTGCTGATGGCGGGGCTACTTATATTTATCACCTCACCATTGACCCCAATATCGTTTTAAGGGCGAACCCGACCCTGTTTGATGTGGGTAATGATGAAATAGGCTGGAACATGGGAACCCGGAATATCAAATTCATTGCTGATTATACCAATACGACCAATCGTAACCAGAACAATGATGTGCCCTTTCTCCGTTATTCAGATATTATCCTGATGAAAGCAGAAGCCATTCAGCGAGGTGGGAGCGCCACCCTGGGACAGACGGCCCTTTCACTGGTTAATTTATTGCGATCCAACAGAACCACTTCTCCTGCCCTTGGTTCCGTAACCCTGGATGATATCTATGCAGAAAGATGCCGTGAATTTTCCTGGGAAACCTGGCACCGGAATGACATGATCCGTTTTGGTAAATTTGAAGATAGTTATGGGTTCAAGACAAACACAGATACGTATCGGCGTATTTTCCCGATTCCATCCGTAGCCTTGTCTGCCAACCCGACTTTGACACAGAATCCCGGCTATTAAGATTTTTTTTGGAGCATAAGCATTCATTTGTCCCGGGGTATTTCTGCCCCGGGTTTTTTTTAAATTGACACCACATGAAAAAATGCATACCACTCTGGCTGTTGGCTTCCCTGTTTTTTACCAAATATGGATACGCGCAGGTACTTATCAATGACAAAGATTTCAGGCAGGTGAAGGATTCCGTGATACAGGTCAACCCACAGGCCCTGAACTTTATCGTGATGGGCGACTGGGGAAGAAATGGCGACGACCATCAGCGACAGGTAGCCGAACAAATGGGAAAGACAGCAGCTTTGGCGAAATCACAATTTGTAATTGCCACCGGCGATAATTTTTATCCCAGCGGCGTGATCAGTGAATATGATCCGCTTTTCCATTATTCGTTTGAAGATATCTATACCAGTTTTTCACTGCAGTGGGACTGGTACCCGGTATTGGGCAACCATGACTATAAATCCAACCCGGATGCAGAAGTCGCCTATTCAACCATCAGTCGCCGGTGGAAGATGCCCGCCCGTTATTATGCTAAAAAATTCTTTATTCATGGCGACAGTACAGAACAGGTACTGATCGCCTTTATCGATACCAACCCGCTCATCCCTGAGTTTTACCGGAATACAGAATACGGACCCAATGTACGCAGCCAGGACAGTGCAAAGCAAAAAGCATGGCTGGAAAAGGTGCTGGGAGATCCTTCTCCCTATATCAAATGGAGGATCGTCGTGGGGCACCATCCCATGTTCACCGGAGGCAGCAGGACAGAAGGGTACGACACCCGGGCCATCCGGAATTCCTTACAACCCATTTTTGACAAATACAAAGTAGATGCCTACCTCGCAGGCCATGAACATAATTTGCAGTACCTTAAACAGGGAGGACCAACCCATCATTTCATTTCGGGGGCGGCCTCAGAAAGAACACCGGTCCGGCTGATCCCGGGATCTAAGCTGGCCGCATCAGCCTATGGGTTCATGCTCTTTTCAGTTAGCGGTACAGCTATGCAGGTTCAGGTGATTGATGATCACGGGCAATTGATCTATTACACACAAATCAAAAAATAATTGTTCAATTTTTTTCCATGAATAAAATAAACAGGGTTAGTTTTTTGAAAATGGGAACATCGCTTATGCTATGGCCATTGTTGAAACAGGCAGCGGGATCTGCCAATCCCGTCCGGGAAAAAGGAGGAGAAATGTTGGATACCGAAATGATGAACAGGCTGATTGCTGCGAATGACAAACATGCCGGTACCCTGATGGATGCCATTCGTCCGGAACTTCTCAATTTTAGCAGGAAAACGGGTTATGACTTCGCTGTACTGGCAGCAGCATACTGTTCAAAGGAATCATCCTATTATCATAACAAATTGGTTGGGGAAAAACTGGGTTTGCTGGTAGACTTTCTCGCTGCCGCACAGTCGGATGATGGTACGGTGAATATCGGCAACCTGGAATCACCGCCCGACACAGCCTTCTTACTGGAGATCCTTTGTCCCGCAGCTGCTATTTTGAAAAAAGATAACGCCCCTGATCTGAATGCTGTCCAAAAGAAATTGAAATCTGTAATTGTCAAAGCCGGCGAAGCCTTATCAGTGGGAGGCGTACATACCCCCAATCACCGTTGGGTGATTTGTGCCGCTTTGGCTCAGATCAATACTTTATTCCCTGATAAAAAATACACGAGGCGGATTGATGAATGGATGCAGGAAGGGATCTATATGGATAAGGATGGTCATTATCCTGAAAGGAGCGGTCTCTATTCAGGCGTGGAAAACAATTCAATGCTCACCATGGCCAGGTTATTAGACAAGCCAGCCTTACTGGATCCCATACGCAAAAACCTCGGGATGATGTATTACTACATGGAACCCGATGGTGACCTGGTAACGGTGGACTCCAGGAGACAGGATCAGTACATTGCAAAGACCCATGTTTCTTTTTACCAATACTACCGGTATATGGCGATAAGAGATCAAAATCCATTCTTTGCAGCTATTGCCAGGCAGATTGAAGGAGCGGATGGTTTTGAAGATGAAGTGCTGAAAACATCTTTGTATATGTTTCTGGAAAATGAATTATTACAAAAGCCGCTTCCGACCCCTAATGCATTACCGGTCCATTATGAACGTCTTTTCACAACATCTCATTTATTAAGATTGCGTCGGGAGAATACCACGGCCACCCTGTTTGGAGGGGTGGACTGGCCTCTGATCATTGCATCCGGACGATCCTGCAGCCCTAATTTCTTTATGTTCAGGAAAGGGGATGCAGTTTTACAATACATGCGGCTTTCTTCCGATTTTTTTAATACGGGGTATTTCTATAGTGATGGCCTGCGAAAAGAAGGGGATCAATATATTTTGTACCGGGAACTCGAAGTGCCTTATTACCAGCCCTTGCCGGAAAATAAAAGGAAGAAGGATGGCGATTATAAACTGAGCCCCAGTATAGATGGGCGTTTCTGGAATAAGATGGATTTTGAAGACCGGCCTGTCAGCAATGTAAAAATATTGGAAACCACGGTCATCTTTACAGCAACCGATGGAAATATCCGGTTGGATTGCAGGGTAGATGGTTTTGAAGGTGTTCCCGTAACCATTGAACTCTGTTTTGAAGAAGGCGGTAACCTGGCTGGGGTAACAAATGCCGGGAATGATAATTATTTTCTGGAACAGGGTATGGCAGCATATACGAAGGGGAAAGACAAGATACGTTTTGGCCCCGGGAAGATGGCGCATAAGTCAATCAGTCACCTGGAAGGGGAAAGGTACAGTACGCATTTCGGAAGCCTCAGAACAACAGGTATGCATGTGTTCATTACCGGGAAAACACCTTTGCAGCATAGCCTGATATTTAGTTAATATTTTTTATCGTTTAACATAATGGATTTGTTGAATTATTTTATACGTGGCAGCTTTTTATTCCTTCAACTCATTTTAATAAAATCGATTGTGGCGCAGGAACCAGTGAGCCTGGCCAGCCCTGATCAATCGGTACAGGTCAATATCCGATTTGAAAATGGCCGTTTATATTACCAGGTAACAAAGCAGAAGGAAATTATCATCGATCGGTCTTTGCTGGGAATCGTAATGGAGCAGGACAATTTTTCTGAGCACCTGAAATGGGTCAATTCATCTGCTTTAACCAGGGTAAAGGAAACCTATCATACCCGCAATGCAAAAAAAAGTACCATCGCCTTTCAGGCAAACAGGCAGACCTTTTCTGTTGCTGCTGCTTCCGGTCACAGGATGGATATTATTTTCAGTGTAAGTGATGACGGGGTAGCTTTTCGTTATTTTTTCCCCTGGGTGAATGGGTCATCTTCTACTATAACAAAAGAACTATCCAGTTTTAATTTTATTGCGGGTACCCGGGCCTGGTTACAGCCCATGAGCCAGGCAAAGACAGGATGGGAGCATTGCCATCCTTCCTATGAAGAAAATTATCTCCAGGATATACCCGTGGGAACGGTTTCGCCCCTGCATGCCGGATGGGTTTATCCTTCTCTTTTCAAATACAGGGATAACTGGATATTGATCTCAGAGACGGGACTTGATGGGAATTATTGCGGTACAAGGCTGGTGAATGATTCTGCCTCCACGAAATACAGCATTGGTTTTCCCGACCCAAGGGAAGTTTTTACAGGGGGCGGATATTTACCTGTAAATACAAAACCCTGGTACACACCCTGGCGGATCATCACGATGGGCAGGCTGAATACCATAATGGAGTCGACACTGGGAACCGATCTTGCACCGGCACCTGCGGCACCTGATCTTTCCTATATCAAACCAGGCAAGGCTTCCTGGAGCTGGATCAATTCAAAAGATGATAATATCACTTATGAGGAACAGAAAAAATATATCGACTATGCCTCCGACATGCACTGGCAATATTGTTTGATCGATGTGAACTGGGATACAAAGATTGGCTATGAAAAGATCAGGGAGCTGGCAACTTATGCAGCACAAAAAAAGGTAGGTCTTATTCTTTGGTATAATTCAGCCGGTGACTGGAATACGGTGCAATACCATCCCAAAGACCTCTTGCTGACAAAGGAAAGCAGGGAAAGGGAATTCCAACGTATCCATGAAATGGGGATCAAGGGGGTGAAGATTGATTTTTTTGGCGGAGACGGTCAGTCGATGATACAGTATTATATTGACATACTGCAGGATGCTGCCAGGTATAAGCTGATGGTGAATTTTCATGGTGCGACCCTGCCCCGCGGATGGGCAAAAACCTATCCGCAACTCATGAGTGCAGAAGCAGTATATGGAATGGAGATGGTCACTTTTAACCAGGATGCTGCCGACGCCGAAGCCAAGCATTGCAGCATGCTGCCATTTACCAGGAATATTTTTGACCCGATGGATTTCACACCCATGAACTTGTATAAATTAACACATTCAAATAGCCAACGCAAAACAACATCGGCATTTGAACTGGCATTATCGGTTATCTTTCTCTCCGGTATACAGCATTATGCCGAGTCTCCGGAAGGAATGGCACATGTCCCTGAATATGTAAAAGATTTTCTAAGGACTTTGCCTGATTACTGGGACGATATTAAATTCATTGACGGATATCCTGGGAATTATGTTGTGCTGGCAAGGAGAAGTGGCCATAAATGGTATGTCGCCGGTATTAACGGTGAAAACCATACAAGGAGTGTGAATGTGGATCTGTCTTTTCTGGGAAGCAGGAACGCTTCTTTAATTACAGAAGGAAAGAACGGTGAATTGTTTGACAAAACGGAATTAGTATACAGCAAAAACAACAATACCAAATTGGATATGAACGCCCGGGGTGGATTTATCATTACGGCTGAATAACAGGAATATTAAAATATATATAAATTATAACGGATATTCATGATTAAAAAGATCATTTTAGCTTTTTCACTTTTTCATTTTTCTGGTGTACTGCCTGCACAGCAGCTATTGCAATATGTACAGCCGTTTTCCGGTACCGCGCCCTCTGCAACACTAAGTGCCATCAAACACAGTGAGGCTGGATCAGAGGCGAATGCCAATACCATTCCCGCGGTTACATGGCCCTTTGCCATGACACAGTGGACGGCTCAAACAAGAACAACGGAAAAAAAATGTATTCCTCCCTATTATTATAAGGACAGCCTCTTAAGCGGCTTTCGCGGTACGCACTGGCTCAGTGGTTCCTGCACGCAGGATTACGGGAGTTTCACCATTATGCCGGTTACCCATACCCTGAAAACGGCTTTACGGGATTATGCGGCCCCTTTTTCGCATGCTGATGAAGTGACCACACCGGCCTATTACAAACTCGGCCTGCCGGCTATTCATTTGTCGGCAGAGATGACGTCTACATTACGATGCGGCATGATGCAATTCACCCTGCAGCAGGATGACAGTTTATACCTGCTGGTAACGCCCAATACCGACTATGCAAAAGGATTTGTGCAGGTGGATGCTGCGAACGGGGTGATTTGGGGCTATAACACAGTGCACCGTATTTATCAGGGTTGGGGAAATCCTGCCGGATTCGATGGATGGTTTTATATAAGGATCGGAAGGCCCTTAACGGTTAAAGGGACCTTTAGCCAGGAAGGAATTGCAGCGACTGACAGTGTTCGGGATAAGGCCGGAATGGGTGCATATGTCGGGTTTAACCTTCGAAAAGGGGAGCGATGTGTGATCAGCATCGGTACTTCCTTTAGCAGCCTTGAAGGGGCCCGGAAAAACCTGGCACAGGAAATTGGTGACCATTCCTTTGATGAAATCCTTTCAGGGGCTAAATCGGTTTGGGAACAGGCATTGTCGAAAATAGCGATTCAATCAGGGAATGAAAAAGCCAAAAGGGTTTTTTACACGGCCCTTTATCATGCCATGCAGCACCCGCGTTTGTTCAATGATGTCGATGGCCGCTACCCGAAATTTTCGGGTAATCATGAGTGGGAACAAATGACAGAAGGGAACTATTATGATGACTTTTCCATGTGGGATATCTACCGTGCCCAGTTACCGCTCTTTGAAATCCTGCAACCGGGGCTTGTCAATGATTTTGTAAATGCCCTCATTCTAAAAGGACAGCAGGGTGACTGGCTGCCGATCTTTCCCTGCTGGAACAGTTATACAGCGGCGATGATCGGTGATCATGCAACGGCCTTTATCGCTTCTGCCTACAATAAAGGGATCCGCAATTATGATGTGCAGGAAGCCTACAGGCTGATGCGCAGGAATGCCTATGAAACACCGGTGGATTTTTTGGTGTATAAGAATGGTATGGGAAGAAGGGCCCTGCCTTCCTACCTGCAATATGGGTTTATCCCCATGGAAGACAGTGTACAGGAAGCCTTTCACAAAAAAGAGCAGGTGAGCCGGACGCTGGAATATGCTTTTGACGATTATGCATTAAGCCGGGTAGCAAAAGGCTTGCAGAAAACAGCTGATTATAAGGACCTGCATCAGCGTTCATTGAATTATCAGCGGGTATTCAGCCCTGCTGATGGTATGGTTAGGGGCAAATATAAAAACGGAACCTGGTTTGAAAGCTTCCGTGCCGATATTAGGGAATCCTATATAACAGAAGGGACACCCCGTCAATATACTTTCTATGTTCCTCAGGATATAAAGGGCCTGGCCCGTCTGATGGGGGGGACAAAAAAACTGGAAGAGGCATTGGACAGTCTTTTTATAAAAGATGAATACTGGCATGGTAATGAACCAGGTCACCAGATACCCTTCCTGTATAATTTTACGGCTGCTCCTTATAAAACCCAAACCCAGGTGCAGAAGATACTGCGGGAGGAATACGATGATGGACCCGGTGGCCTCAGTGGCAATGACGATGCAGGGCAGATGAGTGCCTGGTATGTATTTGCCGCTATGGGTTTTTATCCTGTCGATCCTGTTTCCAATGCCTATATCATGAGTACACCCTTATTTGAGAATATCAGTATCCGGTTACCGGGCAATAAGGTCTTTGAAATTGTAACGGAAAAAAAGGCGGCCGGTGCTGCATTTATCAGCGGGGTGAAATGGAAGGGGAAGCGGTATAAGAAAAATTATATCACTTATGCGATGATCATGGAAGGGGGAAAACTTGAAATCACACTACAGGACAAGCCCGGAAACTGGGGTAGCACAAAAAAAACTCGGATCAGGTAGATATTCTTCAACTTTTTTAAGTAACAATATGAAAAAAATTGTCTTTTTATGCTTGCTGGTCGCCTTTCTTTATCCAATGGGCGCGGAGACTTTTGCCCAGCAACGTTTTCAATCCACCTGGGCATCCCTGAAGGAGTATAAGATTCCGGATTGGTTCCGGGATGCCAAATTCGGCATATTTATTCACTGGGGTGTTTACTCCGTGCCGGCCTTCAACTCTGAATGGTATCCACGGAATATGTACAGGAAAGGAGAGAAAGTCTATCAACACCAGGTTGAAACCTATGGCCCCGAAACAAGTTTTGGCTATAAGGATTTCATCCCGATGTTTAAAGCCGAGCACTTCGATCCTGATCAATGGGTGAGTTTATTTAAAAAAGCCGGTGCCCAATATATCGTTCCGGTGGCCGAACATCATGATGGTTTTGCCATGTATAAGACCTCCCTTTCCAAATGGAATGCAGCCGAGATGGGACCCAAACGCGATGTGATTGGAGAATTGGCTACGGCAGCAAGAAAGCAGGGTTTGATTTTCGGGCTTTCATCACACCGGATAGAGCATTGGTGGTTCATGAACGGGGGGCGAAGATTTGAATCTGATGTGAACGACCCGCAATATGAAGATTTTTATGGGCCTGCACGCGAAGAAAGTGAAACCATGACGCCAGAATTCATGAATGACTGGTTACTGAGAAACACCGAACTCGTAGACAAATACCAGCCACAATTGTTTTGGTTTGACTGGTGGATCGATCAGCCTGCGCTGGAGCCTTACCGTAAGACTTTTGCTTCTTATTATTATAATAAAGCCCTGGAATGGGACAAGGGTGTTGTGATCAACTACAAACACGATATTGCTTTTCCAAAAGGGGTAGCAGTGTATGATATGGAGCGCGGTAAACTGGCGGGTATTCATACCTTACCCTGGCAAACCGATGATGCGATTGGAGAAAAATCATGGGGCTATGTAAAGAATAATACGTTCAAGTCTGCTCAGTATGTCATCAGCAACCTGATTGATATCGTCAGTAAGAATGGCAACCTGTTATTGAATGTCGGCCCGCGTTCCGATGGTACGATAACTGAAGAGGAGACTGCAGTCCTGCTGGGAACGGGGAAATGGCTGGATGTGAACGGGGAGGCAATCTATGGAACCCGTGTTTGGAAACAATTCGGGGAAGGCCCGACAGAATCGGCCAGTGGACAGTTTGTTGATCAAAAGAAACCCTTTACATCTAAGGATATCCGTTTTACAATGAAAGGGGATACACTGTATGCGATCACACTGGCCTTACCCCGGAAAGGTGAAAGTATTGAAATCAGTTCCCTTTCAAAAAAATCTGGCAATGGCTTGATAAAGACCATTGAGCTGCTGGGAAGTGGTGAAAATTTAATTTGGGTACAAAAAGAAGATAAACTCGTCATTAAACCTGTTGCCAGCTATCCGTCGCAATATGCGGCGGCTTTCCGGATTCTTTTCAACCAATAATACGATATGATCATGAACTGGCTTATCTCCTTAACAATGACCTTGTCGGCCTTCCTGTTTTTTCCAGGGGAACCGCATCCTGGCAATCCCGGTACAAAATCCTTGTCTAACGGTATTGGATATACTGAAAAGATGGTAAAGGTCTATAATATCCGGGATTTTGGTGCCAAAGGCGATGGGAAGACCAATGATGCCAGGGCCATCCAAAAAGCCATGGAGGCCTGTTCCCGTTCGGGCGGGGGAAGGGTACTGGTGCCAGCCCCATATACTTTTCTTACAGGGCCTTTTAACTTATTATCAGATGTGGAATTTTATGTGGAATCCGGGGCTACCGTAAAGGCAAGCCCGGATGAAAGACTATATACCCGGAGCGCTTTCCGGGATAATGTGGGAGAAGGTACCATCTGGATCGGTGCAGACCAGGTTAAAAATGTATCCATCAGTGGCAGCGGGCATATCGATGGGAATGGCATCGCCTTTATGGGACCCGAACTGGAAGATTCTTATGTACTAAAGCCCTTCCAGGTAAAAGACCCCAGGCCACATGTACTTACCATTATTGGGGGTAATAATATCAGGATCAGGGATATTCATATCGGTAATTCGGCATACTGGACCCTTCACCTCGTGGGATGTAATGATGTGGTGATTTCCGGAATCACGCTCCTGAATAGCCTGAAAGTGCGCAATAGCGACGGGATCGATCTTGATCATAGCAGGAATGTACGCATCAGCGATTGCTATATCGAAAGCGGGGACGATTGTATCTGCCTCAAGAACAGGAGGGAATATGAAGAATTCGGCCGCTGTGAAAATATCACCGTTACCAACTGTACGATGACTTCGAGAAGTTGTGCTATCAAGATCGGCTCGGAGAATATGGATACCATCCGGCAGGCCCTCTTTAATAACTGTGTCATAAAGAACAGTAACCGGGGTCTTGGTATCCAAAACAGGGATGAGGGCCAGGTAAGCGATATTGTTTTTTCCAACATTATCATCGAAAGCCATCTTTTCAGTGATGTATGGTGGGGCAAGTCCGAACCGATATATGTCACCGCCTTTCGCAGGGCAAACGGGAATGATAAGGATGCCAACTGGCGATTTCCGAAAGGGATTACGGAAGGCAGGGTAGGGGCGGTTAAAAATATTTCCTTTAGCAATATCAAATGTACCGGCGAAAACGGGGTGTTTATCAGCGCTGAATCTCCGGAGAAGATCGAACAAATCACCCTCGACCAGGTAGACCTGATAATTGATAAAACGACCTCCTTACCCGGTGGAATCTATGACCGCCGGCCCTGCAATGTGGAGGGTTTTGTAAGGGGCAGTACTGCCGGTTTTTATTTTGATACCGGGAAGGACATATCGGTAAGGAACTGTTCCGTTCAATGGGGTCAGCATCGGGAGGAATATTTTACCTATGCTTTACAAAGTGCAGGGGTCAGTGATTTAGAAATATTTAATTTAAAGGGAAGCGCTGCATTCCCGGGATTACCAGAAAGCATAAAAAAATGAAAATGAAAAAAACATTGATTCTTTGTTTAGTTACGTCGCTGTCATTCATGGCTTCGGCACAGTCTGCCAACCGGCTTCTGATCAATGCGGTCGATGCCAAAACGACCATCAGCCGTCATATCTATGGACAGTTTTCAGAACACCTCGGTCATTGTATCTATGATGGTTATTGGGTTAGTGATACTTCTACCTTACCCAGAAAAGACAGGATCAGGCTGGATGTGGTGGAGGCGCTTAAAAAGATAAAGATCCCCAACCTGCGTTGGCCGGGTGGTTGTTTTGCTGACGAATACCATTGGCGGGATGGGATCGGCCCGAGGGAAAACAGGCCCAAAATGGTCAATACCACCTGGGGCAATGTTACGGAGGATAACAGTTTTGGCACCCACGAATTCCTGGAACTCTGCGAATTGCTGGGAACTGAACCCTATATCGCCGGTAATGTGGGAAGTGGTACGGTTGAAGAAATGAGCAAATGGGTGGAATACCTGAATTTTGATGGCATCAGCCCGGTTACGGCCATGCGGAAACAAAATAACCACCCCGCCCCCTGGAAAGTGCAATACTGGGGTGTGGGCAATGAAAGCTGGGGCTGCGGGGGAAATATGAGCGCTGATTTTTATGCCGACCAGTATAAACGTTATGCCACATTCTGTAAGAATTATCCCGGCGCTCCCTTGCGGAAGATTGCAGCCGGGGCCAGCGATTTTAATTATGACTGGACGGAAACCCTGATGAAAAAAGTGCCACTCAATATGATGTGGGGTATCTCACTTCATTACTACACCTTGCCCGGTAACTGGCGAGAAAAGGGTTCGGCTACCGATTTTGATGAACAGGCCTATTTCACCACCATGAAAAAATGTCTTCGCATGGACGAGATCGTTTCGAAACATGCCACCATCATGGATAAATATGATCCCGAAAAGAAAGTGGCATTGGTAGTGGATGAGTGGGGAATCTGGACGGATGTTGAGCCCGGTACGAATCCTGCTTTCCTCTTCCAGCAAAACAGTTTAAGGGATGCCCTGATTGCAGGCAGTACCTTAAATATTTTTAATAACCATGCCGACCGGGTAAGGATGGCCAACCTGGCACAAACCGTGAATGTATTACAATCCCTGATCCTGACCAGGGGTAACCAAATGTTACTGACGCCAACCTATTATGTATTTGACCTGTTTAAAGTACACCAGGATGCAAAGTTGCTGAATATCGATTTTACCAGTCCTACTTATGCACTGGGAGATGAAAAAATTTCCGCTGTGAATATCTCCGCTTCGCAGGATTCGACCGGTGCCGTTCATATTTCTTTTGTAAACCTGGATGCAAAAAAAGATATTACGTTTCGCACGAGCCTGAACGATATACCATGGAAATCAGTTTCGGGCAGGATCATCACCTCAAAAAAATTCACCGATATCAACACGTTTGATCAGCCTTTTATAGTAAAAGACCAGGATTTCAAAGGTGCCCGAAAAGAGGGTGATGAATTGGTGGTTACCCTGCCCAAACTTTCGGTAGTGGTGCTGGAATTGAAATAGAAAATATTGTAAGGCGAACACAGATTATTAAAGTAACCATGAAGATGAGAAAAATCGTTAAGTACATGGGGCTAGTGGCAGGCTTACTGGCCAGTGTACATATAAAGGCACAGAAAGCTGCACCGATTGTTGTGCAGGTCAATGAGATCAGGGCACCGGTATCCCCAACGATGTATGGTATTTTTTTTGAAGATATCAATTTCGCAGCCGATGGTGGACTGTATGCGGAACTGGTAAAGAACCGCTCTTTTGAATTTGCCGAACCCCTGATGGGATGGGATATCAGGATAAGGGACAATGCCGATGGAAATCTGCTGATCATCAACCGGGGCCCTGCCTATGATGTCAATCCAAGGTTTGCAAGGGTTACAGTAAATAATGATACGGAAGTCCTGGCCATCACCAATGAGGGTTTTCGCGGTATGGGTATCAGGAAGGGGGAGGAATATGATTTTTCATTGATGGCAAAAATGCAGGACGGAAAGGAAAGCGCTTTGACCATTGAGATCCTGGATGAAAATGATCAACTGCTTGGTAAGACCTATCTCACGATCAACAGCATGCAGTGGAGACCCTTTCATGCCTCCCTGGTGGCCTCCGGAACCAGTAAAAAAGCTAAACTGAAACTGAGCTTTACTAAGAAAGCGGTTACCGATGTGGACATGATCTCGCTTTTTCCAAAAAATACCTGGATGGGAAGACCCGGTGGCTTAAGAAAGGACCTGGTCCAGATGCTGGCAGACTTAAAACCCGGATTCATCCGGTTCCCGGGGGGCTGCATCGTAGAAGGCCGTGACCTGGCCAACCGGTATCAATGGAAGAACACCGTCGGGGATATATCAAATCGTAAACTGATTATGAACCGTTGGAACGTGGAATTCAAAAACAGGCCGGCAAAGGATTATTTTCAAAGCTTTGGCCTTGGTTTTTATGAATACTTCCTGCTGGCCGATGACCTGGGTGCCGAACCCCTGCCCATCCTCAATTGTGGAATGGCCTGCCAGTATAATTCTGCCGAAGTGGCCCCCCTCGAAACTCTGGATCCTTATATCCGGGACGCACTCGACCTTGTTGAATTTGCAAACGGTCCTGTGGATACCCACTGGGGAAAATTAAGGGCAGCCATGGGACATCCTGCCCCCTTTCACCTGAAGATGATGGGAGTGGGTAATGAACAATGGGGGCCGCAATATGTGGAGCGATACAAAATATTTGCAAAGGCAATCCATGACCGGTATCCGGAAATCAAACTGATCAGCAGTGTGGGTCCGCATGCCGGAGGCGCTTTGTTTGATTATCTGCTTCCCGAAATGACCGCATTAAAAGCCGATATCATCGATGAACATTATTATATGCCACCATCTTTTTTCCAGGATAATGCCCGGCGTTATGATCATTATGATCGTAATAGTCCAAAGATCTTTGCCGGGGAGTATGCGGCACATGTGAAAGGAAAAGAAGGTCCTGAAAAGAGTAGTTGGCAGGCTGCACTCTCTGAAGCCGCATTTATGACCGGACTGGAAAGGAATGCCGATATCGTGGTCATGAGTTCCTATGCACCCCTGCTGGCACATGTCGACGCCTGGCAATGGGCCCCCGACCTGGTATGGTTCGATAACCTGCAGCATTATGGCACACCCAGTTATTATGTTCAGCAATTATTTTCCAATAATAAAGGCACGGATGTCGTTTCCATTCAACAGGCAAAACAAGTGATAGCCGGCCAGGATAGCCTCTATGCTACTGCAGTGATCGATAAGGTCAGCAAAGAACTGATCATAAAGATTGTCAACACCTCTTCTTCAGAAAAACAGCAGGATATTGCATTGGAGGGTATCCGGAAGATCGGACCGGATATGAAAGTGGTTACGTTACGGTCGGGGGATCTGGATGCAGTCAATTCCATACAATCTCCCGAAAACCTGGCACCTGTTGAAACCCTGGTGAAGATCAATGGAAAGAAGTTTAGCCTCGTACTTCCTCCCTATTCATTCCATGTATTGCGCTTAAACATGTACTGACCTTTTTAATTTATTACAATGATGCAAACCCTGATTTGTGAAAAGCCCGGCTCCCTGGAATACATTTCAAGGCAAATCCCGGTGCCAGCAGCTGGCTATGCCTTATTGAAAATAAAACAGGTGGGCATCTGTGGTACCGATCTCCACGCATACCAGGGTGATCAGCCTTATTTTGAATACCCCAGGGTATTGGGGCATGAGCTGGCTGCTGAAATTGCGGATATCGGGCCGAACGAATATTATGCTATTGGTGACAGGGTTACCGTGATCCCTTATTTACATTGCGGATCCTGTATTGCCTGCCGGCAGGGATTGACAAATTGCTGTTCCCAACTCAAGGTATTGGGGGTACATCTTGACGGGGCGATGTCGGAATTTATTTCGGTTCCCGTATCACAGATTGTCAAGGGGAATGATTTTCGTTTTGATGAACTGGCCCTGGTAGAACCCCTGGCGATCGGTGCGCATGGCATCAGGCGGGCTGCCGTACAGGCCGGTGAATTTGTATTAGTGATGGGGGCCGGACCGATCGGGCTTGGACTGATGGCCTTTGCGGCGATGACCGGTGCAAGCGTCATTGCCATGGATGTCAATGAAGACCGGCTGGCCTTTTGCCGGGAAAATTTATCCATTCCCTATACCTTCAACCCTTTGACGGAAGACCCTATTCAGCGATTGAATCAGATTACGGGAAATGATTTACCATCGGTCATCATTGATGCAACCGGAAACCTGGGGGCGATCAATGCCGCTTTTCAATACCTGGCCCATGGAGGCCGCTATGTGTTGGTAGGATTACAAAAAGGGGATATCCTGGTGAACCATCCCGAATTCCATAAAAGGGAGGCGGTATTGATGAGCAGCCGTAATGCCACTCTTCACGATTTTCAATTCGTGATGGCGGCGATGAAAAGCAGGTCAGTACAACCGGAAAATTTCATTACCCACCGGGTTGGTTTTGACGCCGTAAAAGCATCCATTAATAGCTGGCTGGACCCGGGAAGCAAGGTCATCAAAGCCATGGTGCAAATGTATTAGGCTGGTCACATCAAAGTGATGATCGGGGGGTAACATGAAAGGGCACTTCGAGTCTTTCTTCTTTGTTGTTAAGGATGAGTTCTGCGGCTTTCTTCCCCATGTAGGCAAAATCAGTGGAGATCGTGGTGATGCCTTTTAAGATGATTTTTTTCAGGGCCGTTTCATTATAGGAGATCACGCCAACATCTTTTCCCACTTTCAAAGAAGTTAGCAGGATCTTTTCAATCAATGTCACCAGATCCTCTTCCATCAGGTTGATATAGGCCTCACCCGATTTGATCGGTTCCCGGGCTATATCATGCACCACCTTGTATTGGAATGCATACTGGTCACAGAAACTAAAGAACCCCTTGAGTATTTCATCGGGATGATAGGTATAGGCCGGGAAAATTATTTTCAGGGTATGGTATTTCCGCAACCGGGCTTTGAGTTGTTCAAGCGCCCCGAAGATATCCTTTTCAAAATTTTCATATACCGCCGCGAAATTGCCTTTCACACCTCCCAGTAATTTATCCAGGATCAACAGTTTTCCCGATGGTAAATGGTTCAGAATCTCAGGGGCGCCTTCACCACCCTCCAGGAAATGGGGGATGATCACATAATGGGTGTATTCGGCCCGGTGCTGTTGTATCAGTTGTTTAAAGTGGGTGAAATCATTATTATAGATATAAAAGTCAACGGTGGACAGGTCGCCAAGCGTTTTCACAAAAGCATCGTACACAATCTTTTTATGGGCGCTCAGTTTATTGAAAAGCAGGAATATCCTGAGGGGCTGGTGTACGGCAACCGATTTTACAAAATATCCTTTACCGGGAACGGAGCCGAGGATACCCATTTTTTTGAGGTATTTATAACCTTTTTCTGCGGTATCCCTGGCCATCTCCAGTTCGGCGCTCAGTTCATTGATCGAAGGCAGCCGGTCACCCTTACCGATCTTTTCTTCCCGGATGGCATTGATGATCGATCCGGTCAGTTGCAGGTACTTCGGCGAGGCGGACAGGTAATCGATGCGGATAAACTGAAAAGCTTTGTTTTTTTTCATGACTATGCTGCAATTGAGCGGATACCCCATACATTCAATGATAAAAGACACCGGTTGGGATAAATACTCCTGTTCCGGGTAATCCTAATTCCTTACCTTAAGGGGATACAATATCGCAGGCGATTAAAATTAAAGCATTTCATATGGAAAGGGTAGCCTTCAAATTGAAAATATTCAAAGGGATGGAAGAAGAATACAAAAAACGCCATGATGCCATCTGGCCTTCCCTGGCTGCATTACTGAAAGAACATGGCATTTTTGATTATTCCATTTTCCTGGAAGAAACCAGCGGATCGCTTTTTGCAATCTTCAAAATTGAAGACCGGACCCGGCTTGAAGCCTTGCCCCGGCATCCCCTGATGCGGGAGTGGTGGTATTTTATGAAAGATATCATGGAGACGAATGCCGACCATTCGCCCGTATCCATCCCTTTAAAGGAAGTGTTTTATCTTTCCTGATCGCTGTCGACCCCTGGCGGATACATGACAGTACATGACAGCTAAACGATAATTGGGTCATATATTTATCGAAGTTCCCGGTAAGGAATTAAAAATCTAACGTATGCAGGCTATTGCTGGAATTATCTTTCATTTCATAGGAGGATTTGCGTCAGGCAGTTTCTATATGCCGTTTAAAAAAGTCAGGTCCTGGCATTGGGAAAATTACTGGATCATTGGAGGGCTGTTTTCCTGGCTGATCGTTCCGCCTCTTGCAGCCTGGCTCACGGTACCCGGATTTTCAAGTATCATCAGGGCAGCTTCCCCGGAAATTATACGTTACACAATGCTGTTTGGTTTACTATGGGGATTTGGCGGGCTCACCTATGGGCTGGGGGTGCGTTACCTGGGCATGTCGCTGGGTAATTCGGTGGTACTGGGTTTCTGTTCCGCTTTCGGGGCATTGGTGCCCGCCATCTATTTTAATTTTTACCCGGCTCCCGGTAAAACCAGTTTTCATGACCTGCTGACCACGGGGTGGGGCCGTACCGTATTAGCGGGTGTCATCATCTGTCTGCTGGGTATTTATATCTGTGGCCGTGCCGGTATGATGAAGGAAAAAGAACTGCCGGAAGAAAAGAAAAAAGAATCGGTAGCAGAATTCAGCCTGGTGAAGGGCCTGGTCGTGGCCATATTTTCAGGGATCATGAGCGCCTGTTTCAACTTCGGTATCGAAGCCGGCAAACCCATGGCCGAAGCAGCTGTGGCGGCGGGGATGAACCCCCTCTTTCAAAATAATGTGACTTATGTGGTCCTGCTCTGGGGTGGGTTAACGACCAACCTCATCTGGTGCGTCATCCTCAACCTGCGGAATAAGAGCTTTGGTGATTACACCGATAAAAAGACACCCCTCCTGAAGAATTATCTTTTTTCCGCCCTGGCGGGTACTACCTGGTTCCTGCAGTTTTTCTTTTATGGGATGGGAGAAAGCAAACTGGGCAATGGTGCCAGCAGCTGGATCCTGCACATGGCCTTTATCATCCTCGTGGCCAATATGTGGGGGATCCTGCTGAAAGAATGGAAGGGGGTCAGCCCAAAAACAAAGACCACCATCACTGTAGGCATTGCAACGATCATATTTTCGGTTATACTGGTCGGTTATGGTAATTCATTAAAATAGATTCAATACAGTTTTATGTCAGTTACAAAGAAGTACAAACATGTTAGTTATAGCTGGGATGATGAAGTGGCGGCTACCCTGTCGGGTGATGAAGTGGCTTTATTGGTGTACCGGTCTAATTTATTAGGATCCGACCTGAGGTTGACCAATTATGGCGGAGGCAATACCTCCTGCAAGGTCATGGCAGATGACCCGCTGACGGGAAAACCGACCGAAGTGATGTGGATCAAAGGCAGCGGCGGGGACCTGGGTTCCATGAACCGGTCGGGACTGGCGGCATTGTATTTGGACCGCCTCCAAAACCTGAAACAGGTGTACCGGGGACTGGAAAAGGAGGATGAAATGGTGGGCCTCTTTAATCATTGTATCTACGACCTGGCATCGAAAGCGCCTTCCATCGATACACCCCTGCATGCCTTCCTGCCTTTTAAGCATATCGACCATTTACACCCCGATGCGGCCATCGCAATCGCTGCGGCCAAAGATGGAAAAAAGATCACACAAGAACTTTTCCAGGGCAGCATCGGTTGGGTGGACTGGCAAAGGCCGGGATTCGACCTGGGATTAAAACTGGAAGCCTGCCTGCAGGAGAACCCCGGTATCCGGGGCATCATGCTGGGATCACATGGGTTATTCACCTGGGGGGATACTGCTTATGAAAGCTATGTCAATACCCTCGATGTTATTGAAACCTGTGCGCAATACCTCGAAGATCATTATGGAAAGAAAGCCCCTGTATTTGGCGGAGAAAAAATCATGGCCCTGCCCAAAGAAAAAAGGATGATGGTGGCGGCCACGCTGGCTCCCCTGTTAAGAGGGTTTTGTTCTTCAGCCACCCCGATGCTGGGACATTTCACCGATGATGAAAGGATCCTTCAATTTATCAATTCAAATGACCTGCCAAGACTGGCCCCGATGGGTACCAGTTGCCCAGATCATTTTCTGCGGACCAAAATTGCTCCCCTGGTTCTTGATCTGTTGCCGGGAGAAGATATGTCTGACCCCCTTGCCATACAGAAAAAATTACAACCCCAGTTTGAAGGATACCGGAAACTGTACGAAGATTATTACCAGGCCTGTAAACATCCCGACAGCCCTGCCATCCGGGATGCCAACCCGGTCGTGATACTTTACCCAGGGGTGGGGATGTTCACTTTTGCAAAAAATAAACAAACGGCAAGGGTGGCGGCAGAATTTTATATCAACGCGGTCAATGTAATGAAGGGTGCCGAAGCGATTTCCACCTACACCTCGCTGCCGCGTCAGGAAGCCTTCAATATCGAGTATTGGTTACTGGAAGAAGCAAAGCTGCAAAGAATGCCGGCGCCCAAACCCCTGAGTGGCCGTGTGGCCCTGATCACCGGCAGTGCCGGCGGAATCGGCAAAGCCATCGCCCATAAATTCGCACAACAGGGCGCCTGTATCATCCTGAATGATATACATGAAGAAAGGTTAACGGGAGCCAAAGAAGAGTTTGTGAGGCAATACGGAAAAGATTCGGTTTGCAGTACCCTGTTAGATGTTACGGATAGCAAAAGCATTGACCAGGCCATGGACCGGGCCTGTCTCGAATTCGGCGGTATCGACATCATTGTCAACAATGCCGGTATCAGCATTTCAAAACCAATCGCTGAGCATAGTGCGGAGGAATGGGACCGGTTATATGATATTTTGGTTAAAGGCCAGTTCCTGGTTTCCAAAAAAGCGATTACCGTAATGCGTAAACAGGGCCTGGGCGGCGATATCCTTAATATCGTTTCAAAGAATGCGGTAGTGGCAGGACCCAATAATACCGGTTATGGTTCAGCGAAAGCAGCACAGGCACACCTCAGCAGACTGATGGCCGCTGAATTAGGTCCCGATAGGATCAGGGTGAATATGGTGAACCCCGATGCGGTTATTGCCGATTCCAATATATGGGCCGGGGGATGGGCCGAAGGCCGTGCCAAAGCTTATGGTATTACCGTGGAGGAATTACCGGCTTATTATGCCAAAAGGACCTTGTTGAATGAGGTCATTTTGCCCGAAGATATAGCCAATGCCTGTTTTGCCTTTGTAGGCGGCTTGCTCAATAAAACAACCGGTAATGCCTTGAATGTGGATGGGGGGCTGGCCATGGGCTTTTATCGTTAAGGATATGGTTTGGGTAAACGGCATATCAATTCGATTATTTCATCCATAAACCCGGTGTTGAATGTCCCTGACTTTAGTAACTTTCCTAAAACTGCCATATGATAATCGATAAGGAGCAGATCCATTTACATAATGAAACTTTGTTGACAGCCCATCAGCAACGCCTTCAGTTTTGTAAAGAACAATGGGATGACCTTGAAACGGTGATCGGTAAACTGATCGACTTCCAGGTAGCCATCCCCAGCTGGGCCCTGGGTACCGGTGGTACCAGGTTTGGCCGGTTTCCCGGTGGCGGTGAGCCCCGCAACCTGGAAGAAAAAATAGAAGATATCGGGCTCTTGCATGCCCTGAACCAATCCAGTGGCGCCATCTCCCTCCATATCCCCTGGGATATACCCGAAAACCCCGCTCATATAAAAAACCTGGCTGCACAACTCGGAATTCGTTTTGATGCCATGAATTCAAACACTTTCCAGGACCAGCCGGGCCAGCCATTATCTTATAAATACGGATCCCTCCAGCATGCGGACAGGGCTGTGCGGCAACAAGCCATCGAACATAATCTTGAAGTTATCAAATATGGGGAGGCACTGGGATCCAATTCACTAACGGTATGGTTAGCCGATGGCTCCAGTTTCCCCGGCCAGTTGAATTTCCGGAAAGCCTTTCAGCATACCCTGGATGGATTAAAAGAAATTTATTGCGCACTCCCTGATAACTGGAAGCTCTTTGTGGAATACAAGGCATACGAACCAAACTTTTATTCGACGACTGTGGGCGACTGGGGGCAATCCCTGTTATATGCCAGCAAGCTGGGTGAAAAAGCATTCACCTTGGTCGACCTGGGTCACCACCTTCCGAATGCCAATATCGAACAAATCGTTTCCTTATTGCTGATGGAAGGTAAACTGGGTGGTTTCCATTTCAACGATTCAAAATATGGGGATGATGATCTCACGGTGGGCAGCATCAAACCTTACCAGTTATTCCTGATCTTCCAGGAACTGGTGGAAGGTATGGATGAAAGGGGTATGGATCATGCCCGCGACCTGGCCTGGATGATCGACGCCTCCCATAATGTTAAAGATCCGCTGGAAGACCTCTTGCAGTCGGTGGAAGCGATCATGATCGCCTATGCACAGGCCCTGCTGGTGGACCGTACAAAACTCGGGCAGGCACGCGAAGCGAATGATGTGACCGAAGCACAGGAGATCCTGCAACATGTTTTCCGTTCGGATCTAAGGGCGCTGGTGGCGGAAGCCCGGCTCAGAAGCGGGGGTGCGCTTGCACCGCTTTCCTGGTTCCGGGACCGGCAGGTGAGACAGCAACTGGTCAGGGAAAGGGGTAGTAAAACGTTCGCCACAGGATTATAATGAAACGGATTCCTGTCATATTGATCTTTGATATTGGAAAAACCAATAAAAAAATTTTGCTTTTCGATGAAGCTTATCAGCTGGTGCTGGAAGACGCAGCAAAACTGGAAGAAACAGTTGATGAAGACGGCTTTCCCTGTGAAGACATCAGCGCCCTGGCTGCCTGGGTCCTGCAGTCCTTCCAAAAAATAGGTAATGATCAACGTTATGAAATCCGGGCCGTCAATTTTACTGCCTATGGCGCCAGCTTTGTTTACCTGGATGATAAGGGGGCTGTGATACCCCCTTTGTATAATTATCTCAAACCCTACCCGGAGCTGCTCAAACATCAGTTCTATGATACCTATGGAGGAGAAAGCCAGCTGGCCCGGGAAACAGCTTCCCCGGTCCTGGGTAGCCTGAATTCAGGCCTGCAACTCTACAGGCTTAAATATGAAAAGCCCGAACGATTTGCCCGGATAAGATTTGCCTTACACCTGCCGCAGTACCTGGGTTATATCCTGTCGGGCGCCTGTCATGCTGATATCACCAGTATCGGTTGCCATACCCATCTCTGGGATTTCCAGCAGCATGGCTATCACCGATGGGTAAGCGAAGAAGGGATCCTGGAAAAGCTGGCACCCCTCCGGGATGGACGGGCGGTAGCGGGTCATACCAAAAGCGGTATCCCCGTGGGGCTGGGCTTGCACGACAGTTCCGCGGCCCTCATTCCTTACCTTGTGGCCGTGGAGGAACCCTTCCTCTTATTGTCTACCGGTACCTGGAACATCAGTTTGAATCCCTTCAATGCCCAGCCGCTCACGCAGGAGGAACTGGAAAATGATTGCCTTTCCTACCTTTCTTTTTTGGGGAAACCGGTGAAAGCTTCCCGGCTTTTTGCAGGTTATGAACATGAGCAGCAGGTGAGGAGGCTATCGGAACATTTTCTTACTGATCACAATTTCTATACGACTATTTTACCCGACAATGATTTTCTGCATTTACTAAAAGCTTCTATCGGCCGGGATGATGAATCCCATGGTAGTAGAACCTCAATTACTTTTGCAGCAAGGGACCTTTCCGCTTTTGAAAATTATACCACAGCCTACCATCATTTGATGGCCGGTATCCTGGTAAAACAGATGAAGGCGACGGATCGGGTACTCCGGGGAACTGGCGTGAAAAAAATATTTGTTGACGGAGGATTCAGCAAAAACAGGATCTTCTTATCCGGACTTGCCGCATTTTTCCCTATGATTGAAATATATACGGCCAGTGTACAACAGGCTACGGCCCTGGGAGCTGCCCTGGCCATACATTCCGAATGGAACAGGGGACAGGTACCCCGGGGGCTCTTCGAGTGGCAATCATTCCAACCCGGTTAAGACTTCTGTTGTTTGTCCGCATATGAATGGTAAAATAATTTTTTTGCGGGAAATGCTCTGGATAAAATAACTAACTTCAAAACCATAATAATCAATCATGAATCATTTTTTTGCCGGCTGCTTCTACAGGTTTGGTTTTTTATGCGTCTTTTTGACAGGGATTGATCATGCTGTGGTTGCACAGGTGGTGGGCACGGTTAATAATGATGTCACCACCCCCTTGCATGAACTCAGCCCGGCCTATCCCATTCCTTATAAGGCCATGTCGCAGGAGGAGATCAAGAACAATATCGATAAGGTGTTTGGATATCTTGATAAATCCACACCCGCCCGGATGATGAATGAAAAGACGGGGGCCATGATCAAAGATCCCCGTGATATGGATACCAATACCGTGCTGGCGCCTGGTGATTTTCGGCTCACCAGTTATGAATGGGGGGTGACCTATTCGGCGATGATCCGTGCTGCGGAAACAACCGGGGATACCCGTTATGCCCTTTATGTAAGGGAGCGATTTGATTTTCTGAAGAAATGGGTGCCGGCGGTGCAATCCAGGTTCAGCCTGGAATATATCCGGCAACATAAATTGCTTTCACAGCCCATCGATCCCCAGGCATTGGATGATGCCGGTGCCGTTTGTGCGGCCATGATCAAGGCAAGCCAACAACTCAAACAACCGGGCTTACGGCAACTGATCGACCATTATATCGATTTTATCGTCAATAAAGAATACCGGTTACAAGACGGCACCCTGGCCCGTCACCGGCCCCACGACAATACACTCTGGCTGGATGACCTTTATATGGGAGTGCCGGCGCTGGCGCAGATGGGTGCCCTCACAAAGGATAATAAATATTTTGATGATGCCGTAAAACAGGTCAAACAGTTTTCAAAGAGGATGTTCAATGAAAAGCTGGGCATCTATATGCATGGCTGGGTGGAAAACATGGAAACCCATCCAGAATTCCACTGGGGGCGTGCCAATGGTTGGGCACTGATGGCCATGACAGAATTATTGGATGTATTGCCCCGGAATCATCCCGGGTACACAGACGTATTGAATCAGTTTAAAAAGCACATTGCCGGTTTAGCGCAATATCAATCCGGTAGCGGTTTCTGGCACCAGCTGCTCGACAGGCCCGATTCCTACCTCGAAACATCCGCAACCGCTATTTATGCTTATTGTATCGCACATGCCTGTAACAAAGGTTGGGTTGACTCCGGAGCTTATGCACCGATGGCCATGCTGGCCTGGAATGCAGTTACCACAAAGATCAATGAAAATGGCCAGGTGGAAGGAACCTGTGTAGGTACCGGTATGGCTTTCGATCCCGTTTTTTATTATTACCGGCCGGTAAATGTTTTTGCTGCTCACGGATATGGACCGGTGATCCTGGCCGGCGCTGAAATGTATATGTTAGCGGCAGGAAAAAGATTTAAGATCAATGATTCTTCCCTGCAATATTATTGAAATAAGATCAGGTTGTATTGGTGTCAAATGGCTTGCCCAAAGGTCAGTAAATTATTATCCGGGTCCAGCATGGAGAATTCTTTCTGTCCCCAGGGTTTTACATGCAAATGACCGGCAGGATGGATAGCCAGTTCCCTCTCGCGCATGGACGCATAAAGCCTGTCAATATCATTGGTACGGATATAAACCTGTCCGTAGTTTTCTTTCGGGTCCAGCGTTTTGAATTCAAAAAAATGGATTTCAATATTATCCTTTTTAACCATTAAATAGCCATCAAAGTCGGCAGCTCCCAGTTCCTGGAAACCCAGTTTATCGAGATAATAATTTTTTGTGATGGCTTTATTGCGCATGGGAAGTTTTGGGTGAATGGCTGTTAGCATGATGTCAGTTTTATTACTATAATCCTTTTTTTCTTTGGTTGTCAATCATATTCAATCCCTGATCAGTCCTGGGTTTAAAACTCAGAACAGACCCGCAGCTTAAGGCCTGATGGCGATGGAACTGGCATAACCGTCACCGGCATGGATGATCTGGCCATCTTTCCAGTAATCGGCTGTATTAAGTGATATATAGACACTGGTGTCTTTCAGGATGATCTTGTTCTTATTCCCGGATATATTCATGGCGACAAGCGGGTTATTTAAGAGCTTGCGCTGTCCATTCTTCCAGAGTACGGCGTTGATTTGATTGATATAGCCGATCACATACACGTTTTGGCCGGAAACCGCAATACCGGTGCCCGAAGTCATGAAAACATTGGTGTCTGCCGGATCATATAGGGGGTACCGGAGATCATTCTTCCAGTACACTGCACCAATGGGGGTTGTTCCTGCAATATAGAGGTCGGTACCGTTGATGGTCATAGCCGTCGCCACACCGGGTTCAAGCGGATGCAGGGTTCCGTTCTTCCAGTACACCGCCAGGGTACCCGAGGTGCCGGCAATATAGATATCGGATCCATTGACAAGAATGGCATTGGCACTCGACTGCGGGAGATCACCCAGCGACTGGAGGATCCCGTTTTTCCAATACACAGCCACATATTCATTGTTGACAGTGGCATATCCGCAGATATAAATATCCGAACCCGCGATAGTGATCGCGTTGGCATAGGAAGGGTCATTGCCGAGCCGGGTCATCTGCCCGTTTTTCCAGTACACGGCAGCGTTAGCCCCACCACCACCCGGCAGTGCAAAACCGATATTCCCCGAAACATAAATGTCCGAACCGGATAAGGCGATATCGGTGGTATTAAAGGCCTGGCCCAGTTCAGTGACCTTGCCCCCGTTCCAGTACACCCCCCGGTCAAGATTGGTATAACCGCTGATATAGACCTTTGGGTCAGGTTGCTGGGAAGGGTTTTTATTTGAAGGGTCTTTCCCGCAACTGCAACATACCCAAGTCAGCGTCAATACGGCAAAGAAGTTTTTGATCTTCATGGTCTGGATATGTATAAACTTTTAAAGAATAAGGTTATGATTATTTGTTTGTATCCACCCGGAGTCGGCCCGTTGGGGCCGGGATTGAAGTTAATTATTTGTTCAGTATTTTCTAACGCTTAGCCCACAAAACAATCGTTAAATCCAGCCAAAGAGGGGAAAACGGCTTTTAACGCCGTTGTTGGTGTTTCCCGTGTATTTTAGGATACTGTCTGATTGCAGGAAAGACAGGGAGCACCAACAACAACCCGTCATTCACTATAATGTGTTAGTAATCCCCAGTTATTACGCCGTTGTTGGTGTTTCCCGTGTATTTTGGGAAACTGTCTGATTGAGGAAAGACAGGGAGCACCAACAACAACCCGTCATTCACTGTAATGTGTCAGGAATCACCAGTTATTACGCCGTTGTTGGTGTTTCCCGTGTATTTTAGGATACTGTCTGATTGCAGGAAAGACAGGGAGCACCAACAACAACCCGTCATTCACTGTAATGTGTCAGGAATCCCCAGTTATTTC
>WGMO01000007.1 GCA_016125075.1 Terrimonas sp. | reverse complement strand
GGGGCTTGGCCATACAAAAAATTTATACAGCAAAATTCAAAAACTGATAAACATTTTGCAACCGCTTTTTATACAGTTCAATTGTGAATAAACCAACCCTGAAAACTGAAAGAGGCTGCCCCTTTTTGGACAGCCTCTTTTATTTGACATGTGCAGGTCGGTTAAAAGGATAAACGTACACCCACCTGGCTTAGCCATCTTGCGCTGAGACCGGGTGCCGTACTGGTGCTTAAGCTCCAGGGCGTACCTGTCTGTGGACGGAAAATATACCGGGGTGTTAAGTTACCGGAACTGGTATAACTATTAAATTCAAATAATCCGTATTGGTCATTTGATAAGAAATAGGTCTTACCCCAGTTACGGTTCAGGAAGTTTGTAAAGTTATAAATATCGTAGGTCAGCTGTAAGGAATATACTTTTTTACCCATTCTCAGGGAGAAGTCCTGTTTCAGGCTCAGATCCAGCAAATGGCTCCATGGCAACCGGTCGCCATTCCGTTCTGCAAACTGCCCCCTGTGCTTATTCAGGTACTTGCTGCCTGTAATGTAATTCTCCAAAAGAAGTCGTTGGTCAGCCTGTGTGAAAGTAACCCCATTCACTGTAGTGCTCAGGAAAGTCATGGTTTTTATTTCGGAAGCAGTGGGGATATACATCAGGTCATTGCCTTCACTTCTACCGCGGTCTCCCACCATGCTTCTCTGGTAAACCCAGCTGAAGGGAGAGCCCTGCTGACCATTATACACCAGGGTAATGGTGGTGGCGGCCATCTTTTTAGTGCCGTAAACAAATTTCTTTGACAGATAACCATAAAAACGGTGACCCAGGTCAAAATCAGAAGTGGAGAGTCCCAGGAAATTCCTCCCGTTAACGGTCTCCATAAAACGCCACTGGCTGTTATTCTGGGAACTGGTACCTTCATTGGTAACGATGGAATTACCATAAGTATAACTCAGGCTACCGCTCCATCCTTTGCTGAATGATTTTTCGATGATGGCTGTTAAATTATAAGAGAAGCCCCTCCTTTTTTTATTATCATTATTATACAGCAGGAAAATATCATTACTTCCATATGGGTTGCCACCGCCGGGCAAAAGACCAATCCTGCTGGGGGTACCGCTGAAAGAGTAAACTGTGCGGGCACCGGGTCCTGCAGACATCAAAGCAGGAGGAATGATATTTACATTCTGGTAATAGATCTCATTGATGTTTTTACTGAGCAAACCTTCTACCGTTAATGTCCAGCCTTTCATGAACCTTTTTTCTACACTTAGGGTTGTCCGTAAAAGTTTGGGTAATTTAAACTCAGCCGCCATGAGGTCCACCTGTCCTTTTGCTGAACTGGCACTGGTATTGAAATCGGCGGGGGTATACTGGCCCAAAGGATCTGGTCTGAAACCGGAATAGTAGGTTGAGAATCCAGGAGTACTTTGATTCACAGATCCGAGATTGATACCCGTATTGTTGTAGACACCACCCGGCCATACCAATGGCATTCTTCCGGTAAACAGGCCGATACCACCACGAATGGTTGAATTTTCTTCGGGGATCCTTAACGTGAATCCAAACCTGGGTGAAATGGACCAGGGAACTTTAGAGATTTGCCCGGAACGTGCACCGCGAAGGTCATAGTACTGTGAAATTGCCGCAATCGCCGTATCGTTAAAGAAAGGATCTGCATTGGGTGTGGTCTGGAAAACCGTTTTATCGGCCCTGATGCCAAAATTCAAGGTCAGGTTCTGGTTGGCTTTGATTTCATCATTGATAAAGAATGCCAGGTTCAGGTAATTGAATTTGGCGGCCGATTTTGAATTGGTCTCATCCGTTTTTTCTTCAAGGTTGGAATAAGTATGGGAATAAAAAGCCGGTGTAGCATCATTCAGAAAATCACTCATTGAATTATAGGTATAGTTACCATAAAGGTCCCTGATGAAGAGGTTATTGGCCTTACTGATCAGGTTATCGGTTCCTACCGAGATCAGGTTATTCCCCAGGTAAAACTTAAAGGCGTCGTTGAAGGTCCAGTTCTTCTGGCTCAGATAGTTACCGGTTGAAAAATTCTCAGTACCGAAAACAAGGCGGCCACTTCCATCATTGATGGTAACCCTGGGAAAACGCTGACCGATCGGGTCACGGTTATCGATCACATCCGTATAGGTAACCAGTAAACGGTTGGAAGCGCCTCTTTTCAGGCTGGTCCTCAACTCTGCTGTTCCTGTGTTGGCCTTACTGGGAAACAGGATACCGTTATTGAAAAAGTTGATCGTCGTACTGCTGCTGGCGCTTGTATTGTAACGTTCTCCCTGGTTGTAACGATAGCTTAATGATAATTTGGTCCTGTTATTCTTACCAAGGTTCCAGTCTAATTTGGTAGTGATCCTGTTGGCTTTTACCTGTTCGGGGTTATCTAAATATCCACCGGCATCATACCCGTACCTTGTTTGTAACTGGGTTACCAGGTTGTCCACATCCGACATGGTGGACAGGCCCCTGTAATCATTGAAATTGAAGGGCTGTGGCCGTTGGTCGCGCTGCATTTCACCCAGGATGAAAAAGAAAAGTTTATTCTTGATCAGGGGACCGCTGAACCGTAAACCGTATGTCTCATTTTTAAAATTATCCAGTTTGACCCGTTGGCTGACTGGTACACTGCCGGGCGTTTTGCCCGCCAGTTGTTCATCCCGGTAATAATACCAGGCAGAACCCTGTAATTCGTTGGTTCCGGACCGTGTGGTGGCATTGATACCGCCACCTGTAAACCCACCCAGTGAAGCATCAAATGGTGATAATACCACCTGGAACTGGTCAATGGCATCAATCGAGATCGGGTTGATACTGGCCTGGCCACCGTTGGTGCCGGAAGCAGCCAATCCAAATACATCATTATTGATGGCGCCGTCTATGAAGAATGAATTATACCTGTTATTCTGGCCTGCAATGGATATACCACCATCACCCGTGATTTTAGCCTGCGGGGTCACCCGGAGGTAATCATTTAAGCTCCTGGAAACAGTGGGAATATTGGCCACTTTATCCCGGCCAATGCTGGTTTGAGAACCGCCCTGGCCTGTCGTAGCAGCCCTTCTGGCTGTCAGTACCAGTTCTGTGAGGTTACCGGACTTATCTGCCAAAACAAAATTAAATGCAGATTTCTCTCCCAGGCTCAGGAACACATTTTCCCTTTTCTCATCGGTAAACCCCACAAATGTGGCCGTAATGGTATAAGGGCCACCGGGTGTCATATTACTGATATCATATCGGCCATTACTCCGGGCAATCACAATGTACTTGGTGCCGGTAGGGACATGAATGGCTGTAATGGTCGCGCCTACAAGAGCCTGGTTATTGGAACCTAATACAACGCCTCCAATACTACTGTTTGTCTCCTGTGCCTGTACGGAAAATGACAATACGAACAGCACTGAAAGAAGTCTGATAATTCTCTTAAGCATAAATTTTTAGTTTTCGGTTGCAGGTTTTGTGCAAACCCAAATAAAAGTAGCAAATTAATAGCAATTTACTACCTGAAAAAGTTTGACTTCAAAAAAATCTTAATTCGCTGCAAATATCAAATATAGGCTTATTCTATCCTAAAACTTTTCCCTGAAAAAATAAAAAAACCCCTCATTTTGAGGGGTTTTAATGCTATTCCTTGCTAAATCTAGAAATTCAGGCGAAGACCCAGTTGGCTGCTCCAGCGGGCGCTGTTGAATACCCCGTCGGAGATATTATAGGGCGTTCCGGAAGCAGGGGCTGTGAATTTATATAAAGGAGTCAGGTCTGTACTGCTGACATATCCCTGGAAATCGAGCAGGATATACTGGTCATTGCTCATGAAGTAGGCTTTACCCCATTTGTTGTTCAGCATATTGGTAAAGTTGAAAACATCATAGGTAACCTGTACCTGGTAGGTCTTAGCCCCCAACTTGATATTGAAATCCTGTTGCAGTTTAAGGTCAACGATATTGGTGAAGGGTAAACGGGCCCCATTCCTTTCTGTATACTTGCCACGACGTGTTTTCAGGTATTTGTCATTTTCAACATATTGATTAAATGCATTCCACTGATCGGCGGGGCTCATGCTGCCATTTTGAACAAAGATGATTTCTGAAGCATCTTTGGGGATATAGGCCAGGTCATTGGTCTCAAAATTATCCAGATCCCTTATCAGTCCGCGGTTCAGTACATAGCTATAGGGGCTGCCGCTTTGTCCATTGTACACCAGGGAGACCGTGGTGGCCAGTTTGTTATTGGCATAGGTGAATTTCTTGGCCACATAAACGCTGATCCGGCTGCCCAGATCGTAGTCGCTGGTAGATTGACCAATAAAGTTCCTTCCATAAACTGTTTCCATATACCTCCACTGGCTGTTGTTTTGTGAACTGGTACCTTCATTTCGCACTTTTGAATGTCCCAGGGTATAATTGGCATTAACGGCAAAACCATTGCTCCATGCTTTATCCGCAGAAAAAGTGAGTGAATAGGAATGGCCTTTTTTGCCGTCTTCATTATTACTGAGCAGGTACACGCCCGTATAAGGGTTGGTTCCGTTGGAACGGAAAGGTATCTGTGCAGTAAAATTTCCGGAAAGGGGATAAACATGTCTCACATCAGCACCTACTGTTTGCAATGTGGGGGGCAGGATATCAATTCGCTTGTAATCAATCTCATTGATATTGCTGGTGTATATACCTTCAATGGTAAACTTCCAGTTTTTAGCCACCAGTTTTTCAACGGCTAAGGAAGTCCGCGCCACTTTATTCATTTTGAAGTCCTTTGCAATCAGGTCAATTTGTCCTGATGGCCTAGGAACATTGATGCCGAAATCACTGGCCACATACTGGTCAAAAGGATCAGGTCGGAAAGCCACATTGCTTCTGGAAATACCAGCAAGGCTGATCCCATTGTTATTGTAAACGCCACCTGGCCATACCAGGGGAACCCTGCCTGTAAACAAGCCGGCACCACCGCGCACAGTCATATTGTGTTTGGGCAGTTTATACACAAACCCGAAACGGGGGTTTAATGACCATTTAGGGCTGGAGATCTGCCCGGAACGGGCGCCTTTCATATCATAATACTGGGAGATCTTGGCCACTGCGCTGTCATTAAAGAATTCGTCGGTTTTGGGAGTCGTCAGGAATTTAGTATTGTCCAGTCTCAGGCCGATATTAATCGTTAATGCATCGTCAACTTTGATCTCATCATTTACAAAAACACCTAAGCGAAGCGTGTTAAATTTCGCAGCTGCATTGACCGACTCATCACCGGATTTTCCCGGATCCAGTAAGGAATAAGACCTGTTATAGGTTGATGCCATGCCACCATTCAGGAAAGTGGTCAGGTTAGGGAATACATAGGAACCGTAATTCTGACGGATAAAGATATTGGTTGAATTACTTAGCTCATTATCGGTTCCGATGGAGAGGGTTTGGTTGTTTTTATAGAATTTAAACACATCAAACAGGGCATAGTTGTTTTGTTTCAGCAGGTTACCGGTCGAAAACTCTTCCGTCCCGAAAACAAGTCTCCCGGAACCATCATTGATGGTAACTCTGGGAAACGGATCCCCGATAGCACCCCTGTCGTCTGTTACATTGGTGAAAGTCAGTAACAACTTGTTATTGGCGCCCTTGTTAAACCTTGAGTTCAGTTCTGCTGAACCTGAATGGGTAGTGCTTGGGAAAAGATATCCGTTATTATAGAAATTGATTGTACTGTTACTGCTGCGGCTGGTATTGTACCTTTCTCCCTGGTTATACCGGTAACTGAGGCTCAGTTTGTTCTTGCTGTTCAGGTTCCAGTCGAGTTTTGAAACAATCCTGTTGGAATTGACTTTCTCCGCATTGTCAAGGTAACCCCCGGGGGAATAACCATACTGGCTTCCTAAATAGTTCGTCAGGGTTTGGATATCAGCTTCGGAAGATGTTCCGTTATAAGTGCTGAAATCGAAGGGCTGAGGTCTTGTATCTCTCTGAACTTCACCATTCAGGAACAGGAATATCTTATTCTTTACAATAGGGAAGCCTACCCTGAAACCATAGGTCTTGTTGGTGAAATTGGCCAGTTTCGTGGCTACGCTTTTATCCACTCCGGGTGTTTTGCCCGAAAGGTCCTGGTTGCGGAAGAAGTAATAGGCAGATCCCTGTATTTCATTAGTACCGCTCCTGGTAATTGCATTGATACCACCTCCGGTAAAATTACCCAGTGATGCATCATATGGGGAAAGTACAACCTGGAACTGGTCGATGGCGTCGATGGAAATAGGGGCAATGCCGGCCTGTCCGCCGTTTGTTCCGGAAGCTGACAAACCAAATACATCATTATTCACAGCTCCATCGATATAAAACGAGTTATAGCGGTTGTTCTGGCCTGCGAGGGAAATACCACCGTCGCCGGTTATTTTGGCCTGAGGTACATAGCGCAGATAGTCGGAAATATTCCTGCCTACCGTTGGCAGATTTGTCATCTTATCCCTTCCTACACTTGTTTCAGCGCCTCCTTTGGCACCTTCCCTTGCCCTTCTGCCGGCTGCCAGCACCACTTCCGATAAGGTTTTTACATCCTGGCCCATGGTGATATCCTGGCGGGAGGTTTCACCAAGTCCTATATAGATATCCTCCTTTACCATTTTGTCAAAACCGGTAAAAGAAATTTCGAGGGTATAAGGCCCCCCGGGATTAATATTTCCAAAATCGAAACGACCGTCTTTCCTGGAAATCGTGGTATAAACCGATTTGGTGGGGATATGCGTCAGGGTTACGGAAGCGCCTACCAACGGCTCATTCTTATCTGTTTTAACCTTTCCGGTCAAACTACTTGTTGTAACCTGTGCCATTGTGAGTAATGACATGGAAATCAACAAAATAATCAAGGGAATACTTCTCTTAAACATAAGCGTTATATTAAATTTTGGTGCAAAGAAAGCGATTTTTGAAAACTGATTCACGGGATAAATATTAACAATTTATTACCTTAAGCAAGCCCGGATTTGTTTCAATAAGAGAATGGATCGAGGGTTCAAAGATAGGAGTATAAAACTTTCCTCCGCCAATATTTGTTTCTAATTTTGCAGTCAAATCTTAAAGGATGCTGGATACTATCGAGAGTGCGATCGAAGACATAAAAGCGGGCAAGATTGTCATTGTTGTGGATGATGAAGACCGTGAGAATGAAGGTGATTTTGTTTGTGCGGCAGAAAAAATAAGTCCGGATGTGATTAATTTCATGACCAAGCATGGGAGGGGTCTGATTTGTGTGCCCTTATTGGAAGAACGATGCGAGGAACTGAAGCTGGAATTGATGGTAAACAACAATACCGCCCTGCATGAAACCGCCTTTACTGTTTCGGTTGACCTGCTGGGTCATGGATGTACCACCGGCATATCGGCGCAGGATCGTTCAAAGACGGTGCAGGCCCTGATAGATCCCCATACGGTTCCCGAAGACCTGGGCAGACCCGGACATATATTTCCGCTCAGGGCCAAAAGAGGCGGTGTTTTGAGAAGGGCCGGTCATACAGAAGCCACGATCGATCTGGCCCGTTTAGCCGGATTCCAGCCAGCCGGAGTTTTGGTGGAAATCATGAATGATGACGGCAGTATGGCGCGATTGCCCCAGCTTATAGAAGTGGCGAAAAAATTTGATTTTAAGATCATCTCCATTAAAGACCTGATTGAATACCGAATCACCCGCGATTCCCTGATTGATGAGATTGTAAAAGTGGATATGCCTACGAAATACGGGCATTTCAAACTTATTGCTTTCCAGGAAAAAAACACAAAAAATGAACACCTGGCCCTGGTGAAAGGGGAATGGGAAAAAGATGAGCCCCTGATGGTGAGGGTCCACTCTTCCTGTTTTACCGGTGATATCCTTGGGTCCATGCGTTGTGATTGCGGAGAACAATTGCATGCAGCCATGCGCATGGTGGAAAAAGAAGGGAAGGGTGCCATCCTGTATATGAACCAGGAAGGAAGGGGCATTGGCTTACTGAATAAACTAAAAGCATATCGCCTGCAGGAAGAGGGGATGGATACGGTTGATGCCAACCTTCATCTCGGTTTCCAGATGGACCAGCGCGACTATGGGGTGGGTGCACAGATCCTGCGTCATCTGGGTATCTCCAAACTGAAGCTGATCAGTAATAACCCTAAAAAAAGGGTGGGCTTGATCGGGTATGGTCTTGAAGTCGTTGAGAATATCCCTTTGCAGATACATCCGAATCCCTTTAACAAAAAATACCTCGCTACAAAAAGAGACAGGCTGGGCCATGAATTACCGGGTGATGAATGAGGTTCAGATCAGCCGGTGCTGGTATGCATATTTCACCAGACCGATCACACTACCGGTATTGGTTTTCCGGAAAATATTTTTTCGATGGGTCTCTACGGTCCTTTCGCTGATGAATAGTGCATCGGCGATCTGCCGGTTATTATATTCTTTTTCAATCAGCCGGAGGATCTCGATTTCCCGTTCTGTCAGGTGAATTTCTTCCTTGATCTTTTTCCGCTCTTCATTTTTCTGTAGTTCCCTGATCACTTCCTCGCTGAAATAGATTCCGCCGCCGGCAATTTTATGCAGGGCCTGTAATAATTCCTGTTTACCGACATTTTTCAAAATATATCCTGAAATATCTGACTCATCGATCATCTGGTTAACAAGTTCTCCCTGCCCGCTCATCGACAAGGCCAGGATTTTGATACCGGGATATTTTTCTTTTACTTTTTTGGCGAGTTCGTTGCCTGCCAGGCCCGGCATCATGATATCGGTCAGCAGGATGTCGGCTGGTTTTTTTGCCAGGTTTTCCATGACCAGCAGGGGATTAGTCGTAGCAAAGGCCAGCTGGAAATGTGGGTTGCCCTTGAGCAATGAAAGTAAACCATCGATTACGATCTGGTGGTCATCGACAAGTGCTATCGTAATTTTCGGTTGAATGGCTGATAGTTTTATTTGATAAATATAAGTTTTAATGTAAAGGGACATGAATAGCCACCAGGGTCCCTTTACCCGGGGCAGCATCGATATCGACCGTTCCTTTGAGGTATTCAATCCGGGTCCTGATGTTTTTCAGCCCCAGGCCTTCGGAAATTCCACCCTGGCTCAAATCGAACCCTTTTCCATTGTCTTCTATTGTGGCGCTGATACCCTCATGGTCCCGGATGATGGAAATATCAAGGTGGTTGGCACCAGCGTGCTTGATGACATTGTTCACGGATTCCTGGATAACTCGGTACAAAACGGTTTCGATAACGGAATCGATACTTTGATCGATCCCTTCTGTAACAAGGTGTACTTTGATGACCTTGCTATCGAGTTTTTCCACAAAATCACGGATTGCGGCAGCCAACCCCCTCTTCAAAAGGGCATTCGGCATCATGTGATGGGAAACGCTGCGGACTTCTTTGCAGCTTTCATCTACCAGGGAAATTATTTTTTCAAAAGAGGCCTTCTGTTGCCCATCTTTTATCTGCAGCTCAGATTCAAATGCGGAAAGATTCATCTTTGCAGCACTCATCATTTGCCCGACCCCGTCATGAAGGTCCCTGGCGATGCGTTCCCGTTCTTTTTCTTCGGCTTCCATCACGGCTTTTGCGGCCAGTTGCTGTTGCAGCATGATGGCCTGCTGTAACCTGTTTTTTTGCTTTAAGCGGTATCGCCGGTAATAAAGATAACCCGACATGGCCGCCAAAAAGGCAATAAGTATAGTACCGGCCAGGATATAATTTTTTTTGCTCAGCTGTTCCTGCTGCAATTCAATCTGTTTCTGTTTTTTTTCGGTTTCGTAGATGGTTTGTAATTCAGCGATCCTGGCTTCTGACTGGATATTCAGTAAACTGTCTTTTACAGCGACGGCTTTTTTGAACACCGTATAAGCCTGAGCGGGGTTTCCCGATTTTTGATAGGCTTCTGCAAGGTATTCATAGGCCAGTTTCTTTCCCTGTGTATAACCGGATGCATCGGCCAGGCTCACCGACCGAAATAAATAGGGGATGGATTGCGTATATTTTTTCTGAATAATGAACAGGTGACCCAGGTTGAGGTAACTGTCACTCATCTGTTTTTTATTACCAAATGAGGAGTCGATCCCGATAGTCAGTTGAAAATAATCATAGGCCTTCCTGTAATCGGGGGGGTCGGCATACATATAGCAGTTTCCCATATTATCATAAAACATGGCCTTTGAGAAAAGGTTATTCGTTTTTTCGGAAAGGTCGATTCCCGCGCTGTCAAGGGACAATGCTTCCCTGATCTTCCCCTGCATACCATAGATATTTGCCAGCATGTGTAAAGCGGAAATCCGGAGCCGTGGTGATTCGTAGGTTTCAAGATCCTTTAAAGCCTCTTTGATATATTTCTCCGCCAAATCAGTTTTGTCCTGCGACTGGTACACCATCCCGATATTTATCTTGGAAGCGATCATCCCATCGCGGTCACCGACCTGTTCTCGAATGGATAAGGCTTTGAATTGATTTTCGATGGCTTCGGCATGTTTGCCGAGTTGCCATAAGCTGGTACCGATGGCCCCGAAAACATTTCCCATCATGGAATCGTTCCTGCTTTTTTTAGCGATTGCCATTGTCTGGTCAAAGTAGGTGATGGCAGACTGGTACCTGCCTTTCACGATTTCCGCCTGTCCCATGGCATAATTGGCCATCATCTTTCCCACAGCTTCGTTTGTTGTTGCGGCCATTACATATGCTTTTTGGGCATAGAAGATACAGGTATCGGCATTGGTGTTCCGGGCTGCCAGAGCCCGTAATGCAAATTTTTCCGCCAGACTTTTATTGGATTCAACCTGGGGATCCTTTTGCCAGGCAAAAAGCGGTCCGACGAGTCCCAGGTGCAGCCAGAGCAGATAAAATCCTGTTTTTGCTTTTTTGTTCATACAAGCTTATCCCTTAAATACCCAGTACATCCTTCATTGTGAAGATCCCTTTTTTATCCTGAATATACTCCGCCGCAAGCACAGCACCCAGGGCAAAACCGGTTCGGTTATGCGCGGTGTGCCTGATTTCAATATCATCCGTTACGGAGATGTATTTAACGGTATGTGTCCCGGGTGCAGGATCGATTCTTTTGCTGATGATGGGGAGTTCCTCTTTATAGGCAGTGGGCTGGTTGATCCATTTTTTTTTATGGCTGTTTAGTTCCAGTATCTGTTCAGCAATAGTGATCGCCGTACCGCTGGGAGCATCTTTTTTCTGGGTATGGTGGATCTCTTCTATTTCGATATCGTACTCCAGGTGATCCTGCATCAACTGCGCCAGCCTTTTATTGACAGCAAAAAAGATATTAACCCCTACACTAAAATTACTCGCATAGATAAAAGATCCGTTCATTGCCGTGCAAAGTGTTTTTATGGAAGACAGCTGATCCAGCCATCCGGTTGAACCACAAACCACGGGTATGTTCCAGTTTATACATTGTTTTAGGTTTTCGAAGGCACTGTGGGGGCCGGTAAACTCTATGGCAACATCTGTTTTTTCAAGCCGCTGTTTTGTAAAGTCTTCCAGGTTTTCATCATTGATCCGCAACACAATCTCGTGATGTCGTTGAAGGGCAATTTCTTCAATGGCTTTTCCCATTTTCCCATAACCAATCAGGGCTATTTTCATATAAAGTCAGTATTTGTATTGTATTCAGTAAGATTCCCGTGTTGCAGTCTTCCCGTAAGATGAAAATCACAGCCGTGAAGATAAATTATTTTGTATGATTCTTTCCGATCGTAAACACAAGGCTGATGCCGGCGCTGTTATAAACAGGATTGAGGGAGGGTTTGATCTTCATACTGAGGTCGGGCGATATATCAAAACTTCTCAAATGGGCGTCCACGGCCGCATCCACTACATTGAGTCCCCATAAAAGGATAAAGGTCAGCACGGAGTAATCGATATAGCGTCTGAACTGATCTCTGCCATTCCGGATGGATTCGGGGCTGATCAGTTTGTAAAGATCGGCCAGCTGATAATAATCGGTGGAGTCAGAAGGGATACCCGATTGTGCCTTGATCCTGGCGGCATAGGCAAACTTATATTCTTTGTAGACGTTGATATTATCAAAAAATACATAAGCGCTGATGCCAATCCCGGCATAGACGATGGGTATTTTCCAGTATTTCTTATTGTATGCCTGTCCCCAGCCTGGAATCAAAGCAGAACGAAGCGCGGCTTTTTTTGCATAGTTAACGGTATGGCTGGTATCGATCTTTACCTGGGCAGACCTTGCGGGTTGGGTAACTGGTTTTTGAATTGTGTTTTGCGGTGTGGACGCTGCATCCGTCAAGACCGGGGTTTCCTGTCCATCACTGTCAAAAGAAAGGGAAACAAGGGTAATCAGTATAAGAAGCGATATGATTGTCTTCATGGTTTAATCAACTGATACTTCGAGTTGCCCGAGCAGTTTGTTCAGTTCTTCCAGCGAGTAATATTCAAAAGTGATATGTCCGCTGCCATTATTGCTGTGTTTGAGTTTTACCCGGGTGCCGAAATGGGAGGCTAATTTATCTTCAATTTTCTGAAAGGCATGGGGTAAGGAACTTTTTACCGGTTTTTTAACAGCCCCCTCCTGTTTGTTCAGGTTGCGAACGATCGATTCAGTTTGACGGACAGAAAGCCCTTTTGCTTTTATCTCTTTATAAATATAGAGTTGTTTATCGACCGTATCAACATTAATCAATGCCCTGGCATGACCCATGCTGATTTCCAATTTTCTCAGGGCCACCTGTATATCTGGGGGTAGTTTTAATAGTCGGATATAATTGGTCACCGTACTCCGGTCAAATCCCATCCTGTCAGCGACCTGTTCCTGTGTATAATTCAGTTCATCCATCATTCGCTTATAACTCAGGGAGATCTCAATGGCATTGAGGTCTTCCCGCTGCAGGTTTTCCAGCAGGGCCAGTTCCAGCAATTGCTGGTCGTTTGCCTGTCGTACATAAGCAGGGATATCTTTAATGCCCGCCAGTTTTGTGGCCCTCCATCTTCGTTCGCCTGAAATCAAGCGGTATTTTCCGCTGGGCAGTTTTGCGACGGTTACCGGTTGGATGATGTCGTGTGTTTTAATGGATGCTGCCAGTTCCTGCAGCGACTGTTCGTCGAAATCCCTTCGGGGTTGCTTGGGATTTGTTTCAATGGCTTCAACGGCAATTCTTGAAATGCCGGTTGCTGATTCGGTGATGGTGTTTTTCAGGGTTCCACTATTAGTTTTCAGGTCAGCATCTATCCCCTGTAACAGTGACCGGATACCTTTGCCTAATGCTTCTTTATTTTGTTTTGGACTGGTCATTTCATTCAAGTTTCTTTACTGCTATTTTATAACTCCATGATTCTTTCTTCCTGGCGGATCTTTGTCATATCGTTTTTCTGTAATATTTCCTTGGCAAGGTTAAGGTAATTCACCGATCCCTTACATTTGGCATCATAAAGAATCACGGGCTTGCCCACACTGGGTGCCTCGCTGAGTTTTGCATTACGATGAATGATCGTATCAAAAACCAGGTCTTCAAAATGCCTTCTTACCTCGCTGACAACCTGGTTGCATAATCTGAGCCTGCCATCATACATGGTCATGAGGATTCCTTCTATGACAAGTGAGGTATTCAGCCGGCTTTGAACAATTTTTATGGTATTGAGTAGTTTGCCCAGTCCTTCCAGTGCAAAGAATTCGCACTGAACCGGAACAATCACGGCATCGGCGCCTGTCAGGGCATTAACAGTGATCAATCCCAGTGAAGGAGAGCAATCAATGATGATAAAATCATAATCGCCCTTTACCGGTTCCAGGATATTTTTAAGGACCATTTCCCGGTTGGGATAATTGATCATTTCAATTTCCGCACCCACAAGGTCGATATGGGAAGGGATCAGGTCAAGATTGGGGATATCGCTTTTCAGGATAACATCTCTTGCCGCAGCTTCATTGACCATGCAGTCATAAAGGCTCTGGGTAATATTATGAAGGTCAAAACCTACACCGGTGGTACTATTGGCCTGCGGGTCGGCATCTACCAGTAATGTTTTATATTCCAATACTGCCAGGCTGGCTGCCACATTAATGGCTGTTGTTGTTTTTCCAACTCCTCCTTTTTGATTTGCTACTCCTATAACTCTTGCCATAATCTGAACCTGTACTTAAAATTTTATAAAGAAATGCTTTTTCCAATGTCAATAAGATGCAGTTGAATACCGGCAGCTGCAAAACGCTGAACGGCCTGCTCATGGTCGATCCTGATGAATCCAAATGTATCAAAATGGACGCCAATCACAGTTGCTGCCCCTACCATTTTTGCAGATTTTATGGCATCTTCTACACCCATGGTAAAGTTGTCCCCTATGGGCAAAACGGCAAAATTTAATTTTGCCCAATCTGCAATGAGTTGCATATCAAGTGTAAGGGCTGTATCACCTGAATAATAGAAGGACCCTTCTGCTGCATAAACAATAAATCCCATTGGGTTTCCGCCATAACTGCCATCGGGTAAACCGGAAGAATGCTGTGCAGTCGTGCATTTTATCCTGAAATCGCCAAAATCCCATTGTCCTCCGGTATTCATGGGATGGGTATTGTTCAGTTTTTGCTTCTGCAGCCATTCATGGATCTCCCAACTGCAAACCACTTTGGCACCGGTAGATTGGGCAATGGCGATACAATCGGCAATATGGTCAATATGGCCATGCGACAACAGGATATAATCGGCCTCTATTTCAGCAAGGCTGATATGTGCCGCCAGCTCGTTGGGTGTAATAAAGGGATCGAACAATATTTTCTTTCCCGATACGTCCACTGAAAAGCAGGAATGTCCAAAATAGGTTACTGTCATAATATGATATACTGCGGTTGGCAAAAATAAGCTTAATGGCTTATTTGCAGGAACTAAATGGCATTTCTGTTGTTGAATAGGAAATATTTACCCTTGAACAGGCATTCCTTTAATAATCAATAATAACTTCGGCTTTTATGAGAAATTCTCCTTTTTGGTGGATATTACTGGCTTTTATGGTGCTGTTGGATCTCTATGTTTTCCAGGCCGTGAAATTGCTGACCCAATCTTCCGGAACTAGGACCCGGATGATAATTCAAGTGGCTTACTGGATTTTGTCCCTATCGGCCATCCTGTTACTAATATTATTACCCTATCTCAATTTTGAAAATATCAGCAGGATATTCAGGACTACGGTATTTGCCATCATTGCCGGTTTGTTTTTTGCCAAACTGATCGCCGCTGTATTTTTCCTTGTGGATGATCTCAGAAGGTCTGTTCAATGGGTTTCCGGAAAATTGTTTTTCCCGGCTTCCGCTAATAATAGTATGGCAACTGACAATGGTATTTCGAGATCAGTGTTTTTGAGTTGGGCGGGCATGCTAGCGGGGGGCGGACTTTTTGGCACCCTTTTATATGGATTTGGCAACAAGTACCGATACGAGATCAGGCGACATCGACTTGCTTTTAACAACCTTCCATCCGCATTCAAAGGCATGAAGATTATCCATATTTCTGATATCCATTCCGGCAGCTTTGCTGATAAGGCAGCGGTAAGCAAGGGAGTTGATAAGATCATGAAAGAAAAACCCGACCTGATATTATTTACCGGCGACCTGGTGAATAATAAAGCCGAAGAGATGGATGATTACCAGGATCTTTTTGGAAGGCTGGCGGCGCCTATAGGTGTGTTTTCGACCCTGGGAAACCATGATTATGGAGATTATACCCATTGGGATTCGGAGGAGGAGAAAAAGAATAATCTTGAAAGACTCAAACAGGTACATGCCGCAATGGGATGGCGACTGCTGATGGATGAAAATCATACTCTTGAAAAAAACGGTCAGACCATTTCCCTGATCGGGGTACAGAATATCAGCGGTAAGTCAAATTTCAGGAGTTATGGCGACCTGTCGAAAGCCTACCAGGGTGCCGCAGAACATCCTTTTAAAATCCTAATGAGCCATGATCCCTCACACTGGCAGGCCGAAGTTGTACAACAGTATAAGGATATTGACCTGATGTTGTCGGGCCATACCCATGGCATGCAGTTCGGGGTGGAAATTCCGGGTTTTAAATGGAGCCCGGTACAATATGTCTACAAACAATGGGCGGGTCTGTATGAGTCAGACCGGCAAAAACTCTATATCAACCGGGGCTACGGGTTTATCGGGTATCCCGGCAGGGTAGGGATTTTACCGGAAATAACAGTTATCGAGCTGGTTTAAAGGTATTTATTCAATAAAAAGGCTGCAGTAGCGTTACTATATTCTACTGTATATTAAACTTTTAGTTGATATGCCGGTCAAATGCCACTTGAAAGTGATTTTCATTATTTAATCATGACGCGACTGCCGCCTCCTCAAAAATGGTTGATGCTGTTCCTGGTATTATTTTTACCGGCACAAATTCTTTTTGCACAGACCCCAGAAAAGGATTCCTTGTCTATTCCGCAGGATGATTTTGCCCTGACAGATACGGCTGACCTGTCGTATGATTTCCTTTTCGATGAATTTGCCGCTTTCCTGGATTCGATTTCAAAACCCCACAGTTATTTTATGGCTGGGGTATCCCTGGGAAAAGGATATTATAATTATACCAGCAAAACAAGTGTATATCTACAATCTTCCCAGCAGTTCACGTACGCACCTTCTGCCGCCTATTTCCACAAGTCGGGTTTGAGTATCACCGCAACGGGCAATATTGTAAATGACGGGGAGAACCTGAACCTTTACCAGGTTTATATAAGCCCTGGTTTTGATTACCTGAAGAATAAGAAATTCGCCACCGGTATTTCTTTTACCCGGTATTTTACAAAAGATTCCCTGCCCTTTTATACCACCCCACTCCAGAATGAGGTATACGGGTATTTCACCTATCGTAAATGGTGGTTGCGACCATCCCTTTCCGTTAGCTATGGCTGGGGAAGCCGTTCAGATTATATGCAAAGGGAATCATTGATTGAAGATCTTCGTTTAAGGGCCAGGGGGTTTACAAGAGTGAATACAGAAGAATCGGTAAGGGACTTTTCGGTGGTCACTTCCTTACGGCATGACTTTTACTGGCTCGATGTCTTTTCCCGTAAGGACCATATCAGGCTCACCCCCCAGCTGAACTTCACAAGCGGTACGCAGAATTTTGGATTTAACCAGTCTTCCAATACCTATGCCACCGTTTTGCGTACCGGAACAAATGTGTTATTCAATTCAGAGAATACTTACCTGAACGACGCCTTGCAATTTCAACCCCTGGCACTGACCCTGTATCTAAGAAGCGAATATGCATTTGGTAAATGCTACATCCAGCCACAGCTGATACTGGACTATTATTTTCCTGCCACGGAGGGCAAATTCAGCACCCTGGTTTCCCTGAATGCCGGCATCATATTTTGATTTCACAAATCCTTAAGAGTTCCGATGCAATTTTAATTTTATTTATATGTTATAGTTCTTTTAAGTTAAGGCAATTTAACAGCGAAAACAGGTTCATGGCATCAATGTTGAATTTTTGATTCCAACTTAAAACTTAATATATGAAAACAAAATTAGCTACCGTTATCATTGCTTTATTTATGGTGCAGGCGGCCACTGCACAGTTCCATCTGGGTATTAAAGGTGGCGCCAATGTTACCAAGGTGGATGGAAAGTCGTTTAACCAGGCTTTCCGTTACGGGTATCATATCGGCGGGTTTGCCGAAATTGGGATCAGCCCAAAATTCAGGATCGTACCAGAAGTGTTATTCAACCAGTATTCAACAACACTGGACAGCAATTACAAAGAAATTTACCAGAATGTAATCAGCTCAGACCAGAGCAAGGTCAAACTCAATTATCTCTCCATCCCGATTTTGCTGGATTATAAGTTACTGGGTCCGATTCATCTCCAGGCCGGCCCGCAGGTTGGAATCCTGATGGATCAAAGCCGGACATTCCTGCAAAACGGTGGCGATGCTTTTAAGCATGGCGATTTCTCCATGCTGGGTGGTGTACAACTGAACCTGGCTAAGTTGAGGATTACAGGCCGGTATATTATCGGATTAAACAATATCAATGATATAGACAACCAGGATCAATGGAAAAGCCAGGCAGTACAACTTTCCGTCGGACTGGCACTTTAAGATCTACAATAATTCCTGAAACCAGCCTTTCTCTTTAGGGAGAAAGGCTTTTTACGTTGGTAAAGTTCCCGGCATCTTTCTTGTCAACTATATATTCTCAATGTATTTTTAGCCTTCAGTATGTTTTAATGACATGCTGTCAAACACAAAAGAATCAATGAATATCAGCGAATTAATGTTAAGATCTGAAGAGGAAGCCGACTTTATCCCCATCATTCCATTAAATGAAAGCGAGGGCGAAACCAACGATGGTATTGATATCCCGGGCATTGTACCCCTTCTGCCACTCCGGAATACGGTCTTGTTCCCGGGCGTGGTGATACCAATCACCGTTGGCCGGGATAAAAGTATTAAAGCTGTTCAGGAGGCTTATAAGGCTGACAAATTGATAGGCGTAGTAGCACAAAAAGACAGTACAGTTGAAGACCCGATTGTGGCCGATCTTGAAAATATAGGAACCGTGGCAAAAATTGTAAAACTGATCAAGATGCCCGACGGTGGGACAACGATCATCATACAGGGCCGGAGCCGGTTTATCATCAGGTCCATTACCGATGAGGATCCCTATTTCAAGGCAAGTATTGAAGTTTTGCAGGAAGCAGCAGTACCGGTAAGCGATGAATTTGCAGCGCAGGTCTCCAATATCAAGGACATGGCGGCTGAAATCGTAAACCTTTCTTCAAATATTCCTTCCGAGGCGGCCATCATCTTAAAGAATATCGAGAACCCAGCCTTCCTGATCAATTTTGTATGCAGTAACCTGAATGCAGAGATCAGGGAAAAACAAAAACTGCTAGAGCTGAACGATATTAAGGAAAGGGCAGGTCAGCTGACCCAGATGTTGCAGAAAGAGCTGCAGTTTGCCGAACTCAAAAATAAGGTAACCAATAAGACCAAGGTTGAACTGGATAAACAGCAAAGAGAATATTTCCTGCAGCAACAGTTAAAGAGCATCAAGGAAGAGTTGGGGGGCGATACTAATGAAAGGGAGATAAAGGATTTACAGAAAAAAGCTGAATCAAAGCAATGGCCGGTATCTGCAAAAGAGGCGTTTAACAAAGACATCCAGAAATTGGAAAGAATGCATCCCAGCACACCCGATTATTCGGTGGTCTATAACCATGCCGACCTGATGCTTGACCTTCCCTGGTTTGAATATTCGGAAGACTATTACGACCTCCGGAAAGCCAAAAAAGTGCTGGATAACGATCATTATGGGATGGCGAAAATAAAAGAACGGATCCTGGAATACCTGGCGGTGTTGAAGCTGAAGGGAGATATGAAAAGCCCGATACTCTGCTTTGTGGGCCCGCCCGGAATTGGAAAGACTTCTCTTGGTAAAAGTATAGCACACGCTATCGGCAGGAAATATGTCCGGTTAAGCCTGGGGGGCATGCACGATGAAAGTGAAATAAGGGGTCACCGGAAAACCTATATCGGGGCCATGCCGGGAAGGATATTACAATCATTGCGCAAGGTAAAGACTTCAAACCCCGTAATGATTCTGGATGAGGTTGATAAGGTGGGGAATGATATGCGGGGCGACCCTTCTTCCGCTTTACTCGAAGTACTGGACCCGGAACAGAATAACAGTTTCTATGATAACTACCTGGAACTGGAATATGACCTGAGCAAGGTGCTGTTCATCGCTACGGCTAACAATCTTCAAAATATCCAGCCAGCTTTGAGAGACCGGCTCGAGATTATCGACCTCAGCGGGTATGCCGTTGAAGAAAAAACGGAGATCGCGAAACGACACCTGATCCCGAAACAAAAGGAAGCCCACGGGTTAAAAAATATCAATTTCAAAATAAGTGACAGGGTCATTGAAAAGATCATACAGGATTACACGAGAGAAAGCGGCGTAAGGGAACTCGACAGGATGCTGGCTTCCGTGATGCGGTTCCTGGCAAAGGAATATGCTATGAAAGAAAAACTAAAACCGGTTGTTTCGGCCAGGGATATTGAAAAAATCCTGGGGAAGCCCAAATACAGTAATGAGATTTATAAAACCGCTAATATGCCCGGGGTTGCCGTAGGGTTGGCCTGGACCTATGTAGGGGGCGATATCTTATTTATTGAAACCAGTACCAGTGATGGTAAGGGTGAGCTTAAGCTAACCGGCAACCTGGGAAACGTAATGAAGGAAAGTGCAACCACAGCCCTTACCTATTTACAGGCCAATGCATCCAAATATGGTATTGACCCGAAAATATTTGAAAAAAAGACCATACATGTACATGTTCCTGAAGGGGCTGTTCCAAAAGATGGCCCCAGTGCCGGGGTTACTATGATGACATCCCTGGCCTCTTCACTCACCGGGAAAAGGGTGAAACCCTTCCTGGCGATGACAGGGGAGATTACCCTGCGCGGTCAGGTATTACCCGTGGGAGGGATCAAAGAGAAGATCCTGGCTGCCAAGCGCGCGGGATTGAAAGAAGTGATTCTCTGTTCCCAAAATGAAAAAGATGTGGAGGAGATCGATTCAGCCTTTATCAAAGGCATGCAGTTTCATTATGTTAAGCATATGAGCCAGGTTCTGGATATTGCCTTAAACAATAAAGAAAAAAATTAGGGCAGGCAACTAAATTTATATTCTATACGTTGTTTTAATGTATAGAATTTTTCATGTTGGTTGTTTTAAGGGTTAAAAACATTCCCCCCGGCTCTCCGGGGGGATTTTATTTTGTCGTTACAGCCCAGTTTCGCAAATTCGTATTTGTTGCGTTTCTTCATTTATATATCCGTTTTGCTGGCTGTTTCAGGTGCCCGGGCGCAGACCCTGGGAGGAAGTTCCGTTTTTAATTTCTTAAAACTACCCAATACCCCTCAGCTCACAGCACTGGGCGGCGTAAATGTATCCACCCTTTCCAATGATGTGGGCATGGCTTTTTATAACCCTTCCCTGCTAAACAAAGACATGCACACCCGGGTCAATCTTGTATTTAATGATTTTTATGCCGGTATCAGGATCTATCATCTTGCCTGGGGTTACCGGAGTGAAAACCTGAACACCAATTTTGGCGGGGGCATCCAGTATATCGATTACGGAACCCTACCCCAAACTGATGCCAGCGGGAACCAATCGGGGGTATTCAGGCCCCTGGACTGGGTGATGCAGGTATCAGCCTCAAGGTCCTATCTTAACCGTTGGGATTATGGTGCTACGGTAAAGTATATTCATTCGGGATATGGAATTTACCGTTCCAACGGCCTGGCCATAGATTTTGGAGTCTTATACAGGGATTCTGCAGCCTTGTTTTCTGCATCCGTGCTGGCCAGGAATATGGGCTTCCAGTTAAAAAAATATGAAGGAACCGATCCCGATGATATACCGTTTGACCTGCAGGCAGGAATAACGAAACGCCTTCGCGATGCGCCATTTTCTTTTTCCATCACGGCACAGCACCTTCATCAATTTGACATTCGCTATAATGACACCCTGTACAACAGTAATAATGGTATCGATAACAGCGGCAGGAAGTTCACCTTTGACAAACTCTTCAGGCATATTGTTCTCGCTACCCAGGTGCATATCAGTGAACAACTGGCTTTTTCATTCGGGTATAATCACCTGAGAAGGAAAGAACTGAATATTGATAAAACGACGAATGGCCTGAACGGTTTTTCTTTGGGGGTAGAGATCAGCCTTAAAAAAATCCAATTGCAATACTCAAGGGCCTATTATCAGAATAATACGGCACTTAACCAGTTTGGTCTCAGTCTGAAACTGAATGAATACTTTGGGTTAGGTAAGTTGGGGGAAAGGATGGGATGGTGAATTGAGTAGCTGAAGGATATCCTTATCGGACAAGCTTTCCATTTTCTAATGAAAGATAATGCGTAATAGCGTCGGGCATCCGTTCCGGAATATGGGTGACATAAAGGAGGGTGGTTCCGAAAACGGCACATAATTCATTCACCATCGAATTGAAAAAGTCTGACTGAGCGTCATCAAGCCCCTGGCAGGGCTCATCGAGTACAAGCATTGGAGGGTTTTTCACCAGCGCCCTGGCCAGCAATACCATCCTCTGCTGTCCTAATGAAAGTTGTAAAAGGTTTTTTCTGGCAAGTTGTTCAATCTCCATGATTTTCATCCATTGCAGTATTTGCTCCTCCTGTTCCGGGTGGATCTTACGGAACAGGCCTATCGTATCAAAAAGCCCGGATGCTACCACTTCGAAACTATTATACCCCGGATCAAATGCGAGATGCATTTCCGGGGAAACATAGCCGATCATTTTCTTGATATCCCAGATACTTTCTCCCTGACCTCTTCTTTTATCAAAAAGCCAGATCATATTCGCATAAGCCTGGGGGTTATCGGCTGTGACCAGGCTGAGTAAGGTTGACTTACCGGCTCCATTGGGACCGGAAATTGACCAGCATTCCCCACGTTTGACCTGCCAGTTGATATGGTCCAGGATCATCTTATCTCCATACTGAACCGAAACATCCTTCATGATCACTGCACAATCAAAATCCGGCTGCCCGGGTACCTGAAATTTATCCAGGAGGTCCTTTAGACCCGCTTTATTATTTTCTGTCCAAGTGACATCGGGGAACTCCTCCCGATTGTAGGTATGAAGGGTTCCGTTTGTCAGGGTGGCGATATGGGTGATGCAGGCCGGCAGATTTGCAGGATCGGTGATCAATACTATTTGTGTACCGTCCCTGCAAATGTCATTGATGATCTGGTGTAAGGTTTTCCTGCCCTCGATATCCAAACCCGTAAAGGGGTTATCCAGGATCAGCATGTCGGGTGCAGAGGCAAGGGCCTCTGCCAGTTGCAGTCTTTTATTTTCACCATTGCTTAACTGGACAAGTGGCTTGTCGAAAAGTTCTGTAAGGTGTAATCGTTCCAAATGGGCTGCTATCTTTTTTTCTGTAATATTTTTCCCGGTAAAAGACTCGAAGGCTTCCCTTAAGGTTTGACTGTCCTCTGCATCAAAGGAATTAAAACGCTGCTGGTAATAAAATGTCTGGGTGTTGGAAAGATTTTTAAAGCGGTGCTGCTGTTCTACCAGCATCACAGCCGGTGTTGGTTCGCGGTAGTACCGAACCTGGCCCTGGTAAAAAATAGATCCTGTAATAACTTTTGCAAGGGTGGTCTTTCCACTGCCCACAGGGCCTGTAATGGCCCATTGTTCCTGTTCCCGGATGCAAAAGCCGATATCCTTTAAGATAAATTCACTTCCTCTCTTGACAGTGATATGATGCAGGGATAAAAACATTATTGAGCAAAGGGATACCGCATTGAGATGAAAGCTCCGGACCGTATGAACTTAAGCAGGAACGGTCTCTTTCGCTTCTTTGAATGCTTCCCTTGGTTTTAAGCCCAGCATGGCAAACATGGCGTGATCCTCATCAAAACTGGGGTTGGGGGTGGTTAATAATTTTTCACCTGCAAAAATTGAATTGGCACCGGCCATAAAACAAAGTGCCTGTTCAGCAAGGCTCATCTCCTGTCGGCCGGCACTGAGTCGAACCATGGCTTTGGGCATCAGGATCCTGGCCGTAGCAATCATGCGAACCATATCCCAGATATCAACTTTAGGCTGCTGTGCCAACGGGGTGCCTTCGATGCGAACGAGTGCATTTACGGGTACGCTTTCCGGATGTTCCGGCATGGTGGAAAGTGTCTGTAACATTTTCATACGGTCATCATGTGTTTCTCCTAACCCTATGATCCCACCACAACAAACCGTTAACCCGGCCTTTCTGACGTTATCCAGTGTTTGTAAACGATCATCATAGGTCCTGGTACTGATGATTTCGCCATAATATTCTGATGAGGTATCCAGGTTGTGATTATAGGCAAACAGACCTGCAGCGGCTAATTTCCGGGCCTGTTCTGCATTCAGCATACCCAGTGTGCAACATACTTCCATGTCCATTGCATTGATCCCTTTCACCATCTCCAGTACATGGTCAAAATCGCGGTTATCCCTTACTTCCCGCCAGGCGGCCCCCATGCAAAAACGGGTGCTGCCTGCTTCTTTTGCTTTTGCAGCATATTGCAATACCTCCTCTTTTTTCATCAGTCCGTGAGTCTTAACATCGGTATGGTATCGGGCTGCCTGCGGACAATAGGCACAATCTTCGGGACATCCGCCCGTCTTGATGGAAAGCAGGGTACAAACCTGCACTTCACCGGTATCATTATATTCACGGTGTACCGCCGCTGCCCGGAAAACGAGTTCCAGCAGGGGCATGTCATAAATTTCCTTTACATCATCCAGGGTCCAGTTATTACGTATCATATCAGTTACTTTAGAAAATAGAATTCGTTTTGCAATATCGGTAATTCTTTTTTAAACCAGGTGTTCAGTACCACCCGAAATGTATTGACACTGGTGAGAGAATCATTCAGCAGGTGATAATCCCGGTTGGAAAAATAGAAGGCGTTCATATTGGGAAAATATTTCTCCCGCTTTTTCTCCGGGTCATTTTCATAAGTAAATCCGTGATCTCCCTGGATAATAATGACCAATGGCCTTTGCGTGTGTTTCAGGATACTATCCATTAAACGGGTTATTTTGCGGTTGGCAGCCGCCACCCTGTTTACATATCCATCGATGATATCCGCCGGATAGGGCAGGTTTTTGCTGATCAGCGGACGCCCCAGGGAATCGTTGAAAAAAGGAGGGTGGGGGCTTAAAAAATGGGCATACACAAACTTTGGCTGTGACGACTGTTCCTGTACCGATTGCAAAAGGTCTTCCATGACCATGGAATCAATGAACTTCCTGTTTGCCCTTGTGTTTACATATAAATCGTTTTCCGACAATTCCCGGTTGATCCATTTTGGAAATAATTCGCCGGCATCCGCATTCAGTTTTAAAATAATATTATACTGGTCAAAGAGTTCGCGTATGCCCCATTTGTCTTTCACCGTCCGGGTGGTGGGGAAGCCTTTAATATCAAAAAGCGAGTGATTAAAGATCTGGTAACCTTCCTGGCGGAGGAAGGGGAACAATTTGTTTTGGTAGACGATTTTAAGTGCCTGCAGGTATGTGCGGTCATATAGTTTATGCGTGGTGTCGATTTGCTCAAAATAGTTCAAATTGAAAATACTGCCCAGGGAAAAGGCCGTATAATTATAGTTGCTTTTTGATTGGCTGGCTATAAAGAAACCTTTGTCCTGCAGATAATGTTCAAGACCGGCATTTGAATAATTGAAATCTTTTGCTAAGGCAGCAGAAGAAGTGTAGGAATCAAAAATGATATAATAGATATCCGGTTTTTCACAATCCCCGCAGCTGTTCTGCAGTTGAATCTCCTCCTCCCTCATCGTATAAGTGTTTTTTCTTTCCAGGAACAGGATGGCAATAACATCTGCAGTGATAAAGAGCAGGAGAGTCGTATTCAATACCAGGGATATTTTTCTGAAGTTGGACCGGCTTCTTTTCAAGCGTATAATGATGACGACCAACACGAGGAGGCTGGCGGAGAGCAATACACTGTATTTCTGGATCATGGATTCCGGGTAATACCGGGATAAACTGTTTTTTGCATCTCCCAGGAAGAATATAAAAAGGGAACAGACGAATGAGAGCAATGCGCTTTTTTTCAGGCTGCGAAAAATCGGGAGGAAGAAAATGGTCAGCAACAGGGGGATACAAAAAAACAGGAGGATCCTGTCATACACAAAATGGTAAGGTATCAGCCGGTGTAATTCTTTTTCCAGGTGGATCACCACGAAAAGCGGCAACAGCACAAGAAAAAAAGGGTATTTTTCAAACAATCTTTTCATGGATTTCTTTTCATCCGGTAAATGATTCTTTCTGTACCCGGTATTTTTTGTTTTTCCGGAATTGAAAAGAATTGTAAAAATGCTGATTCAAATTGTTCCTGGGTATAATCCGGGAAAATATCTTCTTTCCGGGTCAGCAGTTGCCGGGTCTTCTCATCTTCTTTGGGTACAAATTCGATAATGAGTTCCGGGGCCAGGCCGGCAAAGAAGGATGCCAGTTGGGTAAAGGATAGGTTTTTCACAATGCAAAGATGATGTAGAAGCGCCAGCGCCATTACAAGGTCGGGTTGAACCCGCTGGAGGAAGGAACGCCTTTCACGGTTCTGAAATCCCGATGCCGGCGTGGGATTCGTGATGTCCAGGCACAGGGGAAGAAGGTTATCGCAATGGTCCCTTTTTGCTTTTTGGTATAAATGGTTGATGCAGACCGGATCTGAATCTACCGCTATGACTTGAAAACCCATTTTGGCGGCCAGCAAAGAAAAATGTCCGTCATTGGCCCCGATATCAAGCAGTTGCCCTTTTTTTGATTGATGCAGGAAGTTGTTCACGATTTTTGATTTTTCCTGCAGGTAATGTTCACCCAGTATTGTTTCCGTATAGTAATTACTCCAGTTCGTACTGCCTTTTTGTTCTAAGGACTGGATCGTAGTGGCCAGGTGTTGTACGAGGTTTAACAATTTAGTTTTCGAAAAACTACCTGCATAGCGTGCATTAGCAGTGGCGGCACGATGGACCCTGTTTTGCAGGTAAACATGCATCCAAACGGCTGGACGGAACCGGCTTTTCAACGGTAAGAGTCTGGCGGCCACATCAACAGGTATCCCTTCCGGATAACCCTGCAGGAGTGCCTGGAAATGAAGTCCGGAATAATTGCCGAGGAGCAGTGGAAAGAGAAAGGATTCACAGAATTGCCGGTAAGCAATCCAGGGTTTTTGTTCCGCATAGCATTCAAAAGAAAGGGTATCGATCAGTTGGGCCCGACCCCTGATAAACTGGATATTGAAAGCCGTTGCGTCTTTCAGGATCATCCCTTTTTCCAGGGCCAGTTCCATGACCTGCAGGGTGAGTAATGCTGCCTCTTTCAGGGCATCGAAACACCATTCAACGGGATAGGAGATCAACGGAATCTGTGCTGGTTGCAGGATCAGCCAGGCTTTTTCATCACCTGTGAGGTTTTCTTCTTTTTCGGTGTGCGGGATCAGCAGTTCTTTTTGTACAAGTATTTTATAAAGGCCCGATTGCATCAGTTGCTGATAGGTTTCCTGATAGGTCCTGTTCACCTGCCTGTAAAAAATACCAGCCGATTCAAATACAAATCCGGCCGGATCTTTATAGGAAGCGGGATGGATAGTAAAATCAGGCATTGGCTATTTGTTGTTTTCGGTATTTTCTTCCTGTCCGTTTTTCTTAAAAAAAGATTTTATTCGGGCCCAGAGGTTCCTGAAATAAAAAAGGAATCCCAAAACCGCAGCAATAATCACCTGCACGAGATAACTGCCGCTCCCCGGGTCGATATATAACAAATTGTGATGCATCAGAAATAACTCAGGTTGGTTTTAGGTGATAATGCAAGCAATGTTTCATACATCAACCGGATCGTATTGTCAATATCATCTTTATGCAGCATCTCCACCGTGGTGTGCATATAGCGAAGGGGAATGGAAATTAATACGGAGGGGCATCCGTCGTTCGCATATGCGAAGGAATCGGTATCTGTTCCGGTGCTCCGGCTGAGTGTTCTCCACTGGACTGGAATTTTTTTCTTGTCGGCAATATCTTCCACAAATTGTAAAAGCTTATTGTGGATGGCAGGGGCATAGGCCAGGGAAGGTCCCTTTCCGGTGACAATATCGCCTTCAATGATCTTGCTGATCATGGGGGTGCTGGTGTCGTGCGTGACATCGGTGATGATGGCTACATTGGGTTGGATGCGGCGGGCGATCATTTCGGCGCCCCGCAGGCCAATTTCCTCCTGTACGGCATTAACAACGTATAATCCATAGGGAAGCTTCTTTTTATTTTCCTTCAGTAACCTCGCTACTTCAGCAATCATGAAACCGCCGATCCGGTTATCAAAGGCCCGGCCGATATAATTTCCGTAAGCCAGTTCTTCAAACCCTTCCTGGTAGGTCACCACCGCACCGATATGGATCCCCAGTTTTGTCACTTCCTCCTTTTTTCTGGCTCCGCAGTCGAGGAACAGGTTATCCACTTTGGGCTGGGGTTCTTTCTGGTCAGGGTTATGCATACGGGTATGAATGGCAGGCCATCCGAATACCGCTTTAACAGGTCCTTTTTTACCATGGATGATGACCCGCATTCCGGGCGCAATCTGGTGGTCAACACCGCCGTTTCTTTTCAGGTAGATAAGACCGTCGCTGGTGATATAATTTACAAACCAGCTGATTTCATCGGCATGGGCCTCTATCACGACTTTAAAGGGATGGTCGGGGTTGATGACGCCAACCGCAGTTCCATAAACATCTGTAAATTGAGTATCGACCCAGGGTTTCAAATAGTCGAGCCAGAGTTTTTGCCCGCTGGTTTCAAAGCCAACCGGTGATGCATTATTGATATAATTCCGGAAAAATGACTGCGATTGTTCCGTTAACAATGATTTTGATTTAGCTGCTTTTGCCATACCTGTTTTTTTTATTTCAAAAATAGTCAAATACTGATGAAAAGGGTGATCAATGATGAGAGGGCCATCAGGCCATCCAGGACAAAGTAATAGAGGTAATCCGAAAAGTTGTTTTTTGTTTTGGGATAAAGGTAAACAAGAATTAATCCGGGAAGGGTGAGGCTGGCGATGATGTCCCAGTTTAAATAACGGGTCCCCAGCCATACATTGAAAACGAGAAAAAGAAAAAGTGAACAGTAAAAAATAAAATTGATCTGTTTTTCACGCAGGAAACCGATCAGCGATCGGATGCCTTCTTTTTTGTCATTGTTCCGGTCGCGGTAATCGAAAATGATACAAATCGCATAGATAAGGAGGAAGCGGCTGAAACAAAAAGCCAGTTCAAACATCGTAAAATGGGTCTTTGTAAAAATAAAGGGCAGTATGGTGGTAACATAGAGCCATACAAAACTCAGGTAAAAGGTCTTTCCCACCGCAATCCTCTTTAAACGATGAAAGAGCGGGTGGGGTATCTTAGGCGCTGAATACAAGAAGGTAAGGATAGCGGCAACTCCCAGGGCCAGCCAGTGCTGGGTGAAATAGAGGATAAAATATAGAGCACCACCGGTTCCCAGCAGGGTAAGGGTCAGATGCAGTTCTTTGTGTTGCCGCGACCAGGAACATCTTTCTATTTCTGAAATATTATCCGGCGTCAGGTACCAATGAAAGTTATAGCTGGCCAGTGTAGAAAAGAAGACAAATAAAAGGTATTTATTGGAAGGGTAAACCAGGTGAAAAAGGGAATGAACCTGGTTGACCATCAGTACTGCACAAAGGGCAATGAATAAGGATGAAAAAATAAAAAGGTCAAATGTTTTTTTTATCATCTGCTGGTCAGCACATCTAAAGAAATTAAAGGCAAATTTATCGTTGTTTCCGGCTCCTTTGACTATTCCTGTTTGGCAATGACTGTTTTGGATGAAACGGTATCGCTCTGGTTATTACCCATATCCCTCAAAGTAAATTTGAAATACATGGTATCATTCTTATTGGGATCTTCATCCATGAAATTATAGGGGATCTCAATTTCAATGTCTTTTTTGGATGTTTTTGGAAATGAGGGGATGGTATATTTAACCGTATCGATCTTATCATATAATGTAGGGTTGGGGATGGGGTTGATATTTGTCCGAACCCTGATATAGGTGATTTCACCACCTCCTTCATCGCCTTCCTTATCTGTTGATTCGAGGATGACCTTTAGGGTGCCATTAGGAGCTTCCACGACATCCGTATTAATATTCTTTATTTTAATAGTGGGTGTAGTCTGGAACTTATCTTTGTTACAGGCAACGAGCACCGCCAGCAATACAAAAGGTAAAAGAATTTTAGTTTTCATGGAATGCTTTTATGTAAGAACAAATTTACAGTTTAACCCGATACCATCCTATTATGGCCTGTGAATGCCCTGATAAAATTTTTTCGGTTACGGAACAGGAATTTGAACCCCTGGCTTTGGATATATACCGTTGCCAGTACCAGGAAAACCCTCTCTACCGGTTATTTGCCGATTCAATTGGAAAACCCCCTCAAAACGTTGGGTCCCTGGCTGAGATTCCCTACCTGCCGATCCGTTTTTTCAAATCCCATATCGTAAAGACCGGAGCATTTGAGGACCAGGTCGTTTTTAAAAGCAGTGGAACGACGGCCATGAGCCGGAGCTCGCATCATGTAAAAGATATTAGTCTGTATGAAAAAAGTTTCCTGAAGACCTTTGAACAGTTTTACGGTTCGCCTGGCCAATATTGTATAGCCGGTTTATTGCCTTCTTATATTGAACAGGGATCTTCTTCATTGGTCTATATGGTCGAACACCTGATCCGGAAGAGCGGTCATCCGGCATCCGGATTTTATCTGTACGATCACAGGGCTCTATCCCGTCTTTTGGAACAACATGAGCAAATGGGAACCACCACTATCTTATTTGGGGTCACTTTTGCCCTGCTTGATTTTGCAGCGGCCGGGCCCCTGTATTTAAAAAACTGCATTATCATAGAAACAGGCGGAATGAAGGGTAGAAAGAAAGAAATGACCCGGGAAGAAGTGCACCAGGTATTAATGGATGCATGGGGAGTAAGTTCGATCCACGCCGAGTACGGTATGACTGAACTCTTATCACAAGCCTATTCAACAGGGTCGGGCAGGTTCCGCACTCCACCCTGGATGAAAATCCTGCTGAGGGACGACGAAGACCCGTTCCTCATCAGTACAAGGGGTGAAAAAAGCGGGGTACTCAATATCATAGACCTGGCCAATGTGCATAGTTGTTCTTTTATCGCAACCGATGATGTCGGGAAAATCCATGCCGATGGAAGTTTTGAAGTGTTGGGCAGGATGGACAACGCTGATATCCGGGGGTGCAGCCTGATGACTGTTTGATCAGCCGTTTTTGGGATTGGAGGATTCCCTGATCTGGAGTTCGGGCAATAAAACCCTTTTTTCGAATTGTTTGACCGGTCTTTTGCTTTCCACTAACTGAAGCATGAGTTCCATGGCGGCTTTTCCCATTTCATAGGCCGGCTGACGCACAACTGTAAGGGAGGGACTCAACAGTTCGGCTATATCTGAATTGGAAAATCCCGCCAGCCCCATATTTTCCGGGATCTTTATGCCTCTTCGTTTCAGGGTTTTCAAACAGCCGGTTGTCAGTTTATCGCTGGTTGCGAAAATTGCATCAGGCTTGTTTTTTAAGGTCAGCAGCTTATTGATGGCCTCTTCCACTTCCTCAAAGATCATCCCACCATAAAAACAATGTTTAATATTCGCTGAATTCGGGTTGATATTATTCGCAATCAGTGCTTCCCGGTATCCGGCCAGCCGCTCCGTGGTGATGGATAAGAATTCTGAGTTGGTGATACAGGCAATGTTCTTATACCCGTTGTGAATGAGATGCTCTGTAGCCTCATAAGCCCCTTTGAAATTATCGATGATCACCGAATGGGTATTGATCTCATCCGTGATCCGGTCAAAAAATACAACCGGCAAGCCCTTGTCATGCAGTTCATGGAGATAGCTGAGATCATTGGTTTCTGTAGAAAGTGATATCAGCAAACCGTCAACTGATCTTGAGGTAAGGTATTGAAGGTCAACTGCCTCTCTTTCAGCGGATTCATGGCTTTGGGAAACGATGACATTGTATCCCTTATCGTAGGCAATCGATTCTATACCGTTAATGATCTGGGAAAAGAAACTATTGGCAATTTCACAAACCACCACACCGATTGACCGCGTCCTTCTTTCTTTGAGACTGAGAGCGATTGGGTTTGGACGGTAGTTGAGTTTTTCCGCACATTCCAAAACCAATTCCTTGGTTTCACTGCTAATTTCATAACTGTCCCGGAGCGCCCGGGAAACAGTAGAAGTAGATATGCCGAGTGCCTTGGCAATATCCTTGATGGTAACAGCTTCAAACTTCATAAAATTAGTGGGTGGCAACCCTTTATAGCAACTAAATTAAGCTATTTCAGGCAAGCTTATCGCATGGTAAATCAATTATATACAAAGAAATCAGTACCTGAAATTATTTGATAACGTTGCCGGGAACGATTGCGTAAAAAAAGAGCAGTTCCGGCCATCGGAATTAGGCATTTGGGTGTAGTTTCATACTGGTAATCAATGCCGATTGCCAGGCTTATGTAAAAATTCCTGTAAAGCGTTTTTGGATTGCAGGTAACAAATTGCTTGTGTATGAAAAAAATCTTCCTGCAGATCTTCGGTCTGCTCATGCTTGCTTTCTCGTCTTTTGCCCAAACAAAACAGATTAAGGGTAGGGTTCTGGATGAATCCGGGAACGGTTTAGCCGGTGTCACGGTATTATTGACGGGCTCCCCTACAGGTACCCAAACCAGGAATGACGGAAGTTTTGTGATCGCCGTTCCGGCAGATGGCACTGTTTCCCTGGTGTTCTCTTCGGCGGGGTATCTGTCACAAACCGTTAGTACAGATGGCAAATCTGACCTTTCAGTAACGCTTTTAAAGTCGATTACCACACTGGACGATGTTGTGGTGATCGGGTATCAGACCGTCAGGAGAAGGGACCTCACCGGTTCCGTTTCATCTGTCAATGCCAAACAGTTAAAAGATATTCCCATTAATAATGCTGCACAGGCTTTGGCCGGACGTCTGGCCGGTGTACAGGTAACCGGCACGGAAGGCAGTCCCGACGCAGAAGTGATCATTCGTGTGCGGGGAGGCGGTTCCATCACACAGGACAACTCTCCTTTATATATTATCGATGGAATCCAGGTGGAAAACGCTTTGTCGGTCATTTCGCCCCAGGATATTGAATCGATTGATGTGTTAAAAGACGCATCGGCCACTGCCATTTACGGGGCCAGGGGCGCAAATGGCGTCGTCATCATTACCACCAAGGGAGGGAAGGGTAAAAAAACCACCATCAGTTATAACGGCCTTTTTGGCGTGGATAAACTGGCCAATAAACTCAGCCTGCTGAAACCCTACGACTTTGTCATGTATCAATATGAAAGAAGCCGGGGCAGCAGTACCGAGCGACAGAATTTTATAGATACCTATGGACGGTGGGAAGATCTTGATCTTTATAAATCAGTTCCTTTCCTCGACTGGCAGGAAGAAATGTTTGGACGTCCTGCTTACCGGCAATCCCATAACGTAAGTATGGCGGGTGGCAACGGCAATACACAGTATAACCTTAGCCTCACGTATAACAAACAGGATGGTATTCAACTGGGATCGGATTTTGACCGTAAACTCGTTGCTTTCAAATTTGATCATACGGTCAGCAAGTTGTTGAAAGTAGGATTCAATACCAGGTTTAATAATACCATTGTGAATGGTGCCGGTACCTCCAATGCCGGTTCTTCATCCACCAACCGCTTACGGCACAGCATTAAATACCGGCCATTCCTGTTACCCGGCCAGGACCTTTCCTACTTTGACCAGGATTATGCCGACCAGACAAATGCCAATAGCCTGGCACTGGTCAATCCTATTTTGCTGAACCAGGCAGAATACCGGAAGAATTATACAACGGTCACTAACCTGTCTGCCTATGTAGATCTCCGGTTTACTGATTTTCTGAGTTTCAAATCAACCGCCGGTGTCGATATCTATAATGTCCGTCAAAATGCTTTTGATGATACGATCACGGGTAATTCACGATTGAATGGTTCCGGTATGCCGCTTGCCAATATCAGGACTTCCTCCCGGGTCACGTTGAATAATTCAAACGTACTGACCTTTTCCAATGCCAAACTGAAAGGGGGATTTAACGAGAAGAACAGCATCTCCGTCCTGGCAGGGCACGAGATCTATCAAACAAAAACCATTGGTCAGAACCAGTTTGCCCGGGAATTTCCGATTGGCATTTCACCGGAAAAAGCGTTGGGGAATATGAACCTGGGAACGAATTATATCGTGCCGGGGAGTTTACCTACTTATGAAAATGAAAACCACCTTGTGTCGTTCTTTGGCAGGGTGATGTATAATTATGATGAAAGGTTCCTCAGCCAGTTCACCTATCGTGCAGACGGGTCTTCAAAATTTGCACAGGGTAATAAATGGGGTTATTTCCCTTCCGGATCCGTTGCCTGGAGGATTTCAAAAGAGCGGTTCTTTGATAAGTTATCCGCTGTTATCAACGACCTCAAACTGCGGGTCAGTTATGGGGAGGCCGGTAATAACAGGATCGACGACTTTTTATACCTGACCCAGTTTAATTCCGGGGTACAATACTGGATCAATGACCAGATGGTAACGGGTTTTGCCCCGGAAGCCCTGGCGAATGAAAATCTGGTATGGGAAACGACGATCACCCGTAACCTGGGACTGGACCTCAGTTTCCTGAAAAACAGGATCCAGTTCTCCGTTGATGTATACAGAAATACTACCAGGGACCTGCTGGTGGATGTACCAGTTCCCACTTCTTCCGGTTATACCACACAATTACAGAATGTGGGTTCCACCCTGAGCAAGGGTGTGGAATTCCAGTTGAATGCTGCCGTTGTTTCCAAAAAAGATTTTTCCTGGGATGCGAATTTCAATGCATCCTTTAACCGCGTAAAGATTCAGAGCCTGGGTACTTTCCAGGATTTCTATTTCAGGAGTTCCGGATGGGGATTCTCCAATACACCGGCTGATTTCATTGTACGGGAAGGTGACCTGCTGGGTACCATGTGGGGTTTTACGACCGATGGTTTTTATACGCTGGATGATTTTGATTATGCCAACGGCGTCTATACCCTTAAATCAGGTATTGCGAACAATAAGGATTTTACGTCGCTGGATCCGGCACCGGGCAGGTTAAAATTCAAGGATATCAATAATGACGGCCTGATCTCAGAAGATGACAAGTCGATTATCGGTGTGGCACAACCGAAAATATTCGGGGGGCTTAACCAGCAATTCCGGTATAAGAATTTTGACCTGAGCATTTTTGTCAACTACCAGATTGGCAACGATGTGCTCAATGCCAACAAGCTCGAATTTACCAATGGCTACCAGCCCAACGCTAATATGCTGGCCATTAATCTTGACCGCTGGAGAACCGTAGACGGGCAGGGGAATGTTGTGACAGACCCTGTCGAACTGGCCAAGCTGAATGCCAACGCAAAACTCTGGTCGCCCAGTACAACCAGTACCTCATTTGTATTGCATTCCTGGGCCGTAGAGGATGGATCCTTCCTGCGGATCAATAATATTACCCTGGGGTATAATATCCTGCAATCACTGGTAAAAAGGATAAAATTCCAGAATGCCAGGGCCTATTTTACGGTAAATAATGTTGCGGTGATCACCAATTATTCCGGTTATGATCCCGAGGTAAGCACAAGAAGAAGAACACCGGAAACCCCGGGGGTTGATTATTCCGCATATCCCAGGAGCCGGTCATTCATTTTTGGAATCAACTTCTCATTATAAACAATACATCATTGCAAAATCATTATAAGATGAAAAAACGAATATTTCCCGGCATGCTGATCCTCCCCGCCGCTCTCCTGATGCTGGCTGCTGTTTTCAGCTCCTGTAAGAAATACCTGGAAGTGGAACCCGTTTCGTCCTTTGGGTCAGACTATGTTTTCAGTAATGTGGTCAATGCAGAGAAAGCCGTGCTCGGTACCTATTATAACCTTACCGGCGACCAGGGATATGGTATCCGTATCAGTATGTATTATACCTACGATAACGACCTCATGATGGGGCAGGGTGGTGCTGCAGACAATGAAAGAAGAGACCTGGCACATTACCGCGCCACCGCCAACAATACGCAGCTGGCACGTCCCTTCAACCAGCTCTATGAAGGTGTTGAAAAAGCAAATATCTGTATCTACAATATCCCCCGCATGGATATGTATACCAATGGCAACAGTTCACAACAGGCCGACCTGAAAAGATTATATGGTGAGTCATTGACATTGCGCGCCCAGTTTTACCTGGAGCTGATCAGGAACTGGGGTGATGTACCCGCTCAATTCCTTCCCTCTTCCATAGAAACGGATCTGTTCAAAGAAAAAATGGATCGTGATTCCATTTATGACAGGCTGCTCGATGATCTGGCGATGGCGGAAACCCTGGTTCCCTGGCGGTCGCAGGTGGCTAAGGATGAAAGGATCACACAGGGCGCTGTCAGGGCACTGAGGGCCAGGATTGCTTTGTACAGGGGCGGTTATTCCCTGCGGAGAGGCAGCAACCAGATGGAAAGAGGCAGCAATCACATGGCTTATTACCAGATTGCGAGGGATGAATGCCAGGCGATCATGCAGAGCAATGAACATCACCTGAATGCCAGCTATGAATCTTTGTTTAAGAACTATGTGGCGGGTAAGCAAATTGAACCCAATGGAGAAATTATTTGGGAAGTGGCCATGGGTGGCGGCAATAGCGCATCTGGCGACAGTAAGCTGGGATATTATAATGGTCCCCGTTCCAATAATAACGGGAATGCAGCCCTAACGGTGCTGCCCAGCTATTTTTATATGTTTGATTCCACCGATACCCGCAGGGATGTGATGTGTGTTCCTTACTGGATCACCGCTACCGGAACCACGGTTACGGCCCGTACCGGCAGGAACCTGGCTACGATGGTGGACGGGAAATTCAGGCGCGACTGGATACCCGGAGGGGTTGTACCCGGCCCCCAGTATTTTGGCGTCAACTGGCCATTGATCCGTTATGCAGATGTCTTACTGATGTTTGCGGAAGCTGAAAACGAGATCAATAACGGGCCTACCGCTGCCGCCAAGTCCGCTTTTGAAACCGTTCGGTTGAGGGCCTTTGGCGGGAATGCAAGCCTGATCGGAACCACTCCCTCAGACTATACAGGCTTTTTCAATGCGATTGTGAAAGAACGGGCGTTGGAATTGGGTGGTGAGGGCATCCGTAAATATGACCTGATCCGTTGGAATATACTGGGACAGAAACTGGCCGAAACCAAATCGACATTATTGGATATGTCAAACAGGGTGGCTCCTTATGATAATCTTCCGGATTATATGTTTTATAAAAATGATTCACCTGCGCTGACCTGGGCAAACGCTTCCTACTATTCACCGAATACACTGGGAACCACAGCACCGGCTGGTTATACCCGTGTTGACTGGGTCAGGAGCAGTATCGAATCTACCATTATCACCAGTGGTCTATACGCCGAAGGTTTCCAGGCCAATAAACGGGAATTATTACCCATCCCTCAGGCTTCAATTGATGCCAACCCCAGGTTAACACAGGATTATGGATTTTGATTTTGTTATTTAATAAAATGATTGCTTGATGAAAAATATATTCAAATATCTCTCCGCAAACCGGATCCTGATCATAGGAATGCTTACGATCTTATCTATTTCCTGTAAGAAGGATTATAACGGCAATTTTGAATTGCCCCGTCAGTTCAAACCCGGAGATATTAATATTACACAGGGTGAAACACAGGTCAAACTGGAATGGAATGCATCGTTGTTCACCACCGGAAAGGATGTTCAGTATACAGTTGAAGTTTCGAAAGACGGGACTTTCCAGGGGGCGATCGATTATACCCAAACCATCGATACTTCTGTGATTGTGATCACGGATGCGGATCTGGAAGTTCGGCAACCCTATTATGCCAGGGTAAAAGCGAATGCATTGGGCAATACCGAAGAATCTGGATGGGTGGTGAGTGATGTCTTTATGATAACCGGTGAGCAGATATTTTTTCCTGTACTCGATATTGAATTAAAAGACACCAGCGTGATTTTGAGATGGCGGCCTACACCTGGTCTTACAAAAATAACGGTCACACCATCCGGTGGGGCATCCTTTGATATACCCCTCGATGCCACAGATATTGCCAATAACTATAAATTCATTGATGTACTGGCGCCGCTGACCAATTATACGGCAGAGATCTTTAAAGGAGCAGTGAGTAAAGGGACAGTTGATTTTACAACAAAGGAACCCAACATCTTTACGATTATTTTAAATCCCGGCGATGACCTGGTTACGGCCGTCAACAATGCCGTGACGGGGGATATTATTGGTTTGAATCCCGGCACCTATGATTGTTTGGATGGGACAGGTACTTTTACCACCCTGGTCATCCTGCAAAAAACCATCGGCATACAATCCGTTTCCGGCGATCCCCTGGATACCAGGGTCAATTTTAAAGAAATCAACCTCAAAGGTAATGGGGCTGGGGTTACTTTGAAAGGAATCGATTTTGACGCATCAGCCTCCACAGCGACCGGGCAAACGGCCCTGTATTTCCTCAATTTTACCGGATTGGCGGCGGATGGAGACCCTGCTGTTTTTACGGATGTACTGGTTGAGAATTGCCGGGTACATGAAATGGGCAACACCTTTATGCGCGCCAACAGGGGCAGCAGCAACGGTGCCCATAAGATCAATTCCATAAAAATCAATAACTCCTTTGTCTATAACCTGGCTACGGTCAATACCAATTATAGTTTTTTCCAGATCAACAAACTCGCTTTTGCGACCCTGGAAGTGACCAACTCTACCTTATATTCAATTGGAAGATGCTTTGTGGACTGGGATGCCACTTTCTCTGTTAATCCAAGACCCGTGATCACCGTGGATCATTGTACCATTAACAATCTTGGTCTTGCCAACCAAACCTATATCCTGTTTGATGTGAATGCCAACGATGTGGAAGTGACCATGTCCAATTGCATTTTTGGCAATACGCCCTATCCAGGTGCTACGGTAGGACCCGGCGACCTGATCCGGGCTGGCAACGCTATCATAGGTATCAATAACAGTAACCTTTTCAACATAATGGATGGGGCAATGCCCACCTCCGCACCCCTGACCATCCCGTCAAATGTTACCCTAAACAACATTACCAATATCGATTTGGGCTGGACGGGTGCAACGACTGATTTTACCCTTCCACAGGGTTCCCCACTCAGGACTGCCAGTACGACCGGTGGACCTATTGGCGACCCGAGATGGGCATTTTAAAATTCTTTGGGCAGGATGGCATAAAAAACTGCATCCTGCCCACCAATTCATCATCAGAAAGCCAATTATGGGATGAATAAAAAAGATATTTCAAAACATCATGTTTCCGGATTCCTGGTCATTTTAATATTGACCGGGATTTCAGGTTTTACACAGCAGGGGCCCCTCGCGTTTCCCGGCGCAGAGGGTTTTGGAAAATATACCACCGGGGGAAGGGGAGGGAAAGTATATGTAGTGACCAACCTGGAAGATGATGGCCCGGGTAGCCTGCGCAATGCCGTGGAAGCAAAAGAAAAACGTTTCGTGGTGTTCAGCATATCCGGAACCATCCACCTGAATTCCGAACTGAATTTCAGGGGAGACCTTACCGTTGCAGGACAAACAGCCCCGGGAGACGGGATCTGTATTGCTGATTACCCTGTCCTCTTAAAGGGGGATAATATCATTGTACGGTATATGCGGTTCCGGATGGGGGATAAAAACCAAAAAGCAGGAATGATTGATGGGAATGGTGGCGACGATGCATTTGGCGGCACGCACAGAAAAAATATTATCATCGATCATTGCACCATGAGTTGGAGCACAGATGAGGCCTTTACGGTATACGCAGGCGACAGTACCACCCTCCAATGGAATCTTATTGCAGAACCCCTGAATTATTCCTATCATTTTGAGGAAGGAGATACAGGGTATGAACACCATGGTTATGGGGGCATCTGGGGCGGAGAGCATATGTCTGCACATCATAACCTTTTTGCGCATTGCAATAACCGAACCCCCAGGTTCAATGGGATCAGAAACAAGCGCCCGGAGTTTGTTGATTTCCGCAATAATGTTATTTATAACTGGGGAGAAAACAACTCCTATGCCGGCGAAGGGGGATCCTACAATATGCTCAACAATTACTACAAACCAGGACCCTCCACTAAAAAAAACGCCCGCGACCGTTTTCTCAATCCCTATAAAAAAGGAGAAGAGATCCCCTTCGGAAAATTTTTTATTGCCGGGAATTGTTTGGAAGGGTTTCCCGAGATTTCTGCCCATAATGAATTGGGGGTGGAAATGCACCAGGGGAATGCAGCCGATAGAGAAATCGCACTTGTGGATAAGGAATTTCCTGCTGATCCCGTAACGACACAGTCTGCAGAGGCAGCATACCGGCTTGTATTGGCCCATGCCGGCGCCAGTTTGCATCGAGACACCCTTGACCAGCGCATCGTCCGCGATGTACAAGAGGGTACCGGAAAACTGATCGATGTACAAGGCGGTTTTCCACATGGCACCGAATATGAACTGACCCGGAATGCCTGGCCCCTGCTGCAGTACCTGCAGGCCCCCAAAGACAGTGACGGGGATGGAATGCCTGACAATTGGGAGAAAAAAATGGGTCTTGATGTCCATCAGGGCAATGATGCAACAGTTGTATCCTTAGATCCTTACTATACGAATCTTGAATTATATGTCAATAGCCTGGTTCCGGAAAATAAGCGGGCACAAAAAACTAACGTCAAAAATTAGCGTATGAGCATCTTTACCAGCCACTCATTAACTTTCATGCCAACAAGATCTTTTCTGATTAGATTAATACTTCTTGCAGTTGTAATTATTTCTTATCAGCAAACAAATGCACAGATAGCGGCCTTTCCGGGAGCGGAAGGCGCCGGTAAGTATACGTCGGGGGGAAGGGGTACGGCTTCTTTGGCCACGACTGTTTTTGAAGTAACCAACCTGAATGATGACAATAACCCCGGAAGTTTACGGTATGCCTTATCACAGACCGCAACATATAGGACGATTGTATTCAGGGTTTCCGGAACAATACACCTTAATTCAAAGCTTACCATCAAGGGCAATACCACGATTGCCGGGCAAACGGCACCGGGCGATGGCATTTGTATTGCCGATTACCCTACTGTTATTAACGGCGACAATGTGATTGTCCGCTATATGCGGTTCCGGATGGGGGATAAAAACCAGAACCTGGGTATGGTGAACGGGAGTGGAGGTGATGATTCTTTTGGTAACCTGGGGAATAAAAACATCATTATCGATCATTGTACGTCCAGCTGGAGTTCGGATGAAGCGCTCTCTATTTACCGGGGCGACAGCCTGACGATCCAATGGAGTTTTATTACTGAACCCTTAAATTATTCCTACCATTTTGAAACCGGAGATACGGATTTTGAAGAACACGGATATGGCGGTATCTGGGGGGGAAGGCATGCTTCTTTTCATCATAACCTGATTGCCCATATCAAAGGCAGGGGTCCCCGGTTCGATGGCAGCCGTAACCTGTCTCCTTTCACACCGGGACAGGAAAACGCCGATTTCAGGAATAATGTTATTTACAATTGGGCTTCCTATAATGTGAATGGTGGAGAAGGTGGTAATTATAATATTGTCAATAATTATTTCAAGTACGGGCCATCCACTTCTTCCGGGAATTCTTCAGGTGTTCCTATACGTTATATGGTCATAAATCCCGGGAAACAGACTTCCAGCCCGGTACTTCCCTATGGGCAGTATTATGTGAACGGGAATTACGTGGATGGATCTGTTGCCATTACTGCCAACAACTGGCTGGGAGCTGCCATGAGTGGCGGTTCTCAGGCCGACACTTCCCAGGCAAAAGTCTCCACTCCTTTTTCAATGGAACCGGTTACGACACACAGTGCCCAAGAAGCCTATAACCTGGTATTACAATATGGCGGCGCCAGTTTTGCAAGGGATACCCTCGATCAACGGATTGTGAACGATGTGATGAACAGGACCGGAAGGCTGATTGACGTGCAGGGTGGTTACCCGCATGGAACGCCCTATGCATCGACGGTCAATGCCTGGCCTACTTTAAATTCAACCACGGCACCGACTGATACCGATCATGATGGAATGCCGGATGCGTATGAAACTGCGAATGGGTTGAATATAAATGACCCTGCCGACCGGAACGGTATTGCTGCTAACGGTTACACGAACCTTGAAAATTATCTGAACAGCCTGGTGGATGCACCCAGGATCACTGCAACGGGCACCATGAATGCGTTCACCCAGAATATTCCTGCACCTTCTTCCATTCAGCATTATACCCTTTCAGCATACAGTCTTACCAATGATGTAACGATCACCCCACCGGTTCCTTTTGAGGTTTCTGCCGATGGCGGTATTACCTGGCATGGAAACGCATCACCTTTAACGGTAACGCAAAGCAGTGGAACTGTATCGCCAAAGATGATCAATGTTCGGTTGAATGCATCAGCAGCTGGTCCCTATTCCGGGAATATTACCAATGCCAGCAATGGGGCCACTACACTGGATGTTCCGGTTACAGGAACCGCTTATCAGTCAACGGCTCCTCCGGGAACAGCCCTGGTGGTGGCTAAAGACGGTTCAGGCGACTATACTACGGTTCAGGCTGCTATCAATGCAGCACCCGTGGGTCTCACGGCTCCCTTTATCATTTTTATAAAGAATGGACAGTATTATGAGAAGATAACGGTTCCTTCCAACAAACCCTTTATTCACCTGGTGGGAGAAAGCGTAGCCAATGTGCTGCTCTATTATGATGACGGAGCGAGTGATCCGCTTCCCGGTGGCGGAACAGTAGGTACCCAGAATTCAGCCAGTTTTACAGTAGGTGCTCCTGATTTTGCAGCCTTCAATATTACCTTCGCCAACACCTATGGCGACGGATCACAGGCTGTCGCTGTGCTGGTGAATAATGACAGGGCCATTTTCAAAAACTGTCGTTTCCTTGGTAACCAGGATACTTTATATATCAAGGGTGGTGGTACACCCCGCCAATATTTCAAAGACTGTTACATTGATGGCAATGTGGATTTCATTTTTGGAAGTTCCATCGCCGTCTTTGATTCTACAACGATCTATGCGAAGACCCGTTCGAATACCAGCAGTTCCTACCTGACGGCCGCCAACACCACACCGGGTCAGGCCAATGGATTCGTGTTCAGGGATTGTGCAATACCTGATAATACGGGGGGTACCCAATATGTGTTGGGAAGACCCTGGCAGAATAGTACAGGTTTTGCAACCCCGGCAGAAAATAAAGTTGTTTGGCTCAATGCACGGATGAGCGGATCCATCAAACCAGAAGGCTGGGCCGTATGGGATGCCGGCACCAATACCAATATCATTTATTATGGTGAATACCAGAGCAGGCTTTTCAATGGTAACCCGGTAGACATCAGCCAGCGGGTTCCCTGGTCTAAACAATTGAATGCAACGGAAGCGGCTACTTATACAAACGCCAACCTTTTTGGTGCGTGGGATCCCTGCGCAGTATCGTCACTGGTCTGTACAAACGAACCCAGGGATATCGCTATTGCGAATTTCAGAGGCGTGAAGGGAGCATCGAACAGCACATTCGACTGGAATATCAGCTGGGCGAAAGACCAGATCAAATATGAATTATTCCGTTCCGCCACCCGGGCATCGGGATTTACCAAGATCGGTGAGCTGACGGCCACCAATGACAGTTCGGTGAATTTTCAGCTAACGGACGTGATTCCTGCCGTAGGCACCTCTTATTTCTATTACCTGGTGGGTTCAAAAACCGGGTATGCCTCCCATGTTACGGATACCCTAGAAATATCAAGCATGCCCGCTATCACAACGACCGGAACGGTACAGGCATTCGGGCAGAACCTGGGAACACCCTCTGCGGCCCAGACCATCTCAGTTTCCGGCGATAATTTGCTGGGCGATATCGTGATTACGCCCCCGGCAAATTTTGATATTTCATCAAATGGCGGCACGACCTGGGTAAGCAATCCGGCCGCTGTCAATCTTACGCCAACGGCAAATCTTGTGGGTGCCACCAATATCATGATCAGGCTCAATGCTGCCGCTGCCGGAACTTATACGGATAGTCTTGTACTGACCACCAATAGTGGTGAAACAAAATATGTGATGTTGACCGGTACCACAGCTGATGGTAATGCCCCTAATTACCAGGTATTGCAACTCTGGCCGTTTACAACCAATGCCAATGACAGCGCTGATGTAAGAGCAACCGGTGTTTTACCGAGCACGCCAACCCTAAATAATTTATATGTATCAAATGGAACGACCATAACAACCCCTACACCCATACCCGCTTATTCATCACAGTTCGGACAGGCATTTGGTGCTTCCGCAGACGGAAGTGGAATGTGGGGAACCGCGATCGGGGGACCGGGTGGTACCTTGCAGAGAATCTGGTATGAACAGTTTACCGTGACTGCTGATAATGGCTACCAGGTAAGGGTAGACTCAATTTATGTGACAGGTGCATTTTACAATACCTCCAGCAATACCAGGCTGGCAGTAGTATACTCGAAGGATGGATTTGTGAATGATTCTACTGATGTATTTTCTATTCCTGGTGGATTTGCAAATCCCATATCCTTACCCAACCAGACGGCCGGGCCATCGGCAACATTCCCGCTTTCAGTGGCAGGGATCGGTGGTGCGACCTTACAGCCGGGGGAAACATTAAGTTTCCGTTTCTACTTTAGCTGCAGCAGCAGCAGTGCCGGACGCTATGGTATGATCAAGGATGTTAAAGTGGTGGGGGAATCCGTGGATATCAATACCCTGCCCGGAGTATTACAGCATTGGCCTTTTTCGACTGATGGTAATGATAGTGAGGCCGTAAGATCACCTGGTGTAACCGCCAGTACACCGACTCTGAATAATTTATATCTTTCCAACGGTACTCAGGTACCGGCTATTCCGGCTTATTCTGCACAATACGGACAGGCTTTCGGTGCAACAGCCGATGGCAGTGGGGCATGGGGATCTTCTGCAGGAGGACCGGGTGGTACTTTACAGAGAATGTGGTACGAGCAGTTTACGGTCACCGCAGAAAACGGTTATAGGGTTCGGGTGGATTCCATTTTCGCCACGGCCGCTTTTTACCAGACATCCAGTAATACCAAACTTGCGGTTGTTTATTCCAGGGATGGATTTGTGAACGACTCTTCGGATGTCAGTTCCATTCCCGGTGGTTTTGCCAACCCGATTGCATTGGCCAATCAATCTGGCGGCCCCACCAATACCTATTCCCTTGCCGTGAATGGGATCGATGGGGTTACTATCAATCCCGGAGAAAAAATAACGTTCCGCTTCTACTTTAGTTGCAGCAGCAGCAGTTTGGGTAGATATGGAATGATGAAGGATGTGAAAGTCTATGGCTTATCAACAGACCTTTCCACCATTCCCGGTGTTATCCAGCACTGGCCTTTTACAACGGATGGTAATGACAGCGCTTCTGTCAGATCAGCAGGTGTTACACCCAGTACTCCGACCTTAAATAATCTTTATCTGTCCAATGGCACACAGGTGCCTGCTATTCCAGCTTATTCGGCACAATACGGACAGGCTTTCGGAGCCACAGCCAATGGCAGTGGTGCCTGGGGTACGTCTTCCGGTGGTCCGGGCGGTACCCTGCAAAGGAGTTGGTACGAGCAGTTTACGGTTACTGCTAAAAGTAGTTATGAAGTCAGGATCGATTCCCTGTTTGCCACGGCTGCCTTTTACCAGACTTCCAGCAATACAAAACTGGCCGTGGTCTATTCACTCAGTAATTTTATTGCTGATTCTGCCGATGTTACCTCCACGGGAAGTTTTGCCAACCCGATCGCACTGGCCAACCAGTCTGCGGGTCCAACCAATCGTTACGCCATTGAAGTGGCCGGCACGAATGGCCTGGTCTTGCAACCGGGACAAACAGCTACTTTCCGATTCTATTTCAGTTGCAGCAGCAGTAGCCTGGGAAGATATGGAATGTTGAAAGATGTACAGGTGTTCGGATTGGCAACGAATGTGGCCACTCCCATTGAAGTGTTACAACACTGGCCATTTTCCACGGATGGTAATGACAGTGTTGCTGTGAGATCGCCCGGTGTTACTCCCAGCACTCCAACGCTGCATAATCTATATTTATCCAATGGTACACAGGTACCGGCGATACCGGCCTATTCGGCACAATATGGACAAGCCTTTGGTGCGACCCCTGATGGCAGTGGCGCATGGGGTTCTTCTGCCGGAGGCCCGGGTGGGACCCTGCAAAGGAGCTGGTATGAACAATTTACGGTTACTGCTAATGGTGGTTATTCTGTAAGGGTTGATTCACTCCGGCTTACTTCGGCATTTTATCAGACCTCCAGTAATACAAAACTGGCAGTGGTTTACTCGCTCAGTAATTTTGTATCCGATTCTGCTGATGTCACTTCCCAGGGTAGTTTTGCCAATCCTATTGCGTTGGCGAACCAGTCTGGCGGCCCCACCAATGAATATGCTATTGAATTAGCCGGTACGACAGGCATTACTTTATTGCCCGGTCAGACCCTGACCTTACGATTCTATTTCAGTTGCAGCAGCAGCAGCCTCGGAAGGTATGGTATGCTGAAAGATGTAAAAGTGATCGGTTCTGCCAATAGTACCGGTGGGCCCGTTCCTACTGTCCTGGCGGCTGGCACTTTGGGTGATTTTACACAGATCATCGGCTCGCCTTCATCCGTCCAGACCTATACGGTGTCGGGGGCTGACTTGTTATCCGATATCACCGTTACACCACCCCTGAATTATGAAATTTCAGATGATGGCGGAACTACCTGGTATACCAACAGCAATCCGCTGGTGATACCACAAAGCGGGGGACTGGCGGCAAATACCACCATTTCCGTGCGTTTAAATGCATCTGCGCTCGGAAACTATAGCGGAAATATTACACATACCAGCCTGGCAGCGAATACCGTGAACCTGGCTGTTAATGGAAATACCGTTCCTGTCCCCGTTATAACAGCAACCAGTACACTGAATAATTTCAGCCATACCGTTGGCGTGCCTTCGGCCCCTCAAGCTTATACGATTTCCGGTACCGGTATCCTCGATAATATCACGATTACACCTCCTGCTAATTTCGAGGTTTCAGGGGATGGCGGTGTTACCTGGAAAACAAATACATCCCCCCTGGTCATTGCATCTTCAGGAGGCATGGTGGCCAATACTTCGATAGATGTTCGGATGAATGCTGCCGCTGCCGGTAATTTTTCCGGCAATATTGTCCATGTCAGTACAGGAGCCGCCTCTGTGGATGTTCCGGTCAATGGAACAGCGATCCCTGCACCTTTGATTACCGTCAACGGAACCTTATCCGGCTTCACGCAGATTCTGGGAACCGCATCCGCAGTTCAAACCTATACGGTACAGGGTGATTTCCTGACCGGCAACATAACCCTTACGGCGCCGGCAGACTATGAAATCTCCGCTGACGGTGGGACAACCTGGTTCAGTAATGCGTCGCCATTAACACTGGTACAAAGTGGCGGGTCCGTTCCTGCAACCACGATATCGGTTCGTTTGAATGCTGCGTCCACCGGAGCCCATGCCGGTAATATTGTTCATGTGAGCAGCGGAACGGCCAATAAAACGGTTCCGGTTAGCGGTCTTACTTTACCCAAGCCATTGATAACTGTAACGGCTAATCTAACTGGTTTTGATCAAACCCTGGGTAGCCCATCGGTAACACAATCGTATACGGTTTCAGGACAAAACCTTACGGATAATATTACAGTAACCCCTCCTGCCAAGTACGAGATTTCAGCCAATGGCGGTATAACCTGGCAAACAACAGCGGTAACGCTGGTCAGGGCCAATGGGTCCGTAGCGCCGACAACTATCCTGGTGCGATTGAATGCAGCCTTTACGGGTTTCTATTCCGGGAATATTATTCACAGCAGTACGAATGCAGCAACCGTGAACCTGCAGCTGAACGGGGTTACAACCGTCAATGCTGCCTTCAAGGTATATCCTGTTCCGGCACATAACACCATTTATCTGGCACATCCTATCACAACAGAAAGGGCCCTGCTGACCCTATTCAATGCTACCGGTCAAAAAGCAGGCTCTCTTCAAACACAACCCAATACGATTGAAACGCCGGTTGATATCAGCAGGCTTTCAGGCGGCATATATTTTCTGCAGTATGAACTGGGTGGAAAGAAAGTGATCCTAAGGTTCATGCGGGATTAGGGCAACTTGGCAAACCGGAGTGCTGCATTAATTGCAGCACTCTTTTTATGTATGTTACTTCGAAAAGGACGTTTTATGCGATATTCATTTTACCTGGCCGGTCTTGTATGCCTGATGTCATTTTCTCTTTCCAAAAAAAAGAAGATCACGATCTGGCTGATTGGGGATTCTACCATGAGTATAAAAGAGACAAAGGCCTTTCCTGAAACAGGGTGGGGCATGCCCTTTGTGTATTTCTGGGACAGTACGGTGAAAGTTGACAACAGGGCCAGGAATGGAAGAAGTACGGCCTCCTTCCTGGAAGAAGGTTTGTGGCAACCGGTACTGGAAAATATGCAGGAAGGCGATTATGTCATCATCCAGTTTGGCCATAACGATGAAGTGCCTTCAAAAAAGACCTATACCACAACAACTGCATTCAGGGCCAACCTTGAAAAGTATATTTCGGATACAAGATCCAGGAAAGCATATCCCATCCTGGTGACCCCGGTGGCAAGAAGAAAATTTGATGATCATGGAAAGGTCATCGGTACCCATGATGTATATGCCGGTATTGTCAGGGAGTTGGCCATTGAAAAAAAAGTCCCCCTGATCGATCTGGATCAAAAAGGACAGGAACTGATCCGGCAAATGGGCGAGGAGGATTCGAAATTTTTATTTAACTTTTTACAACCGGGCGAACATCCGAATTATCCTGCCGGAAAAGAGGATAACACCCATTTTTCAGAATGGGGGGCAAGAAAGATTGCCGAAATTGTGTTGAAGGAACTGAGGCAGATAAGTCCCGAATTGAATGAACGGGTGATAAAGCCGGTTGTCAAATAAATCATGCAAAGGATTTTATGCATATGCATTAGTGTAGTGATCACAGGGCACCTGATAGCCCAGTCTGTAGCCGGTATCACGGGAATACCGGATACCGGTTTTACCATACAGCATGAGTTTTCCAGGCTCAGGAAAAATTATCCGTTTATTGCCATTGCGTCGCATCCCGATGATCCTGCCATCTCGGTTAAAAGAGATATCACCTATTGTACAGTGGGTCCCCGGCGCTTGCAACTGGATGTTTTTTATCCAACAGCATTATCAAATGCAAAGCGCACGGCCATCGTCATCATTCATGGAGGCGGTTGGCGCAGCGGGAACAGGACCCTGCATGATGTACTGGCGGAGCGCCTTGCCGCAATGGGATATATTTGTATCACTCCCGAATACAGGCTTTCCACCGAGGCTTTATTTCCTGCTGCAGTTGATGATATTAAATCCTGTATTCGTTGGGTGAGAAAAAATGCTTCCCAATTCAATATTGACCCACAAAAGATCGCCGCACTGGGGCATTCGGCAGGGGGGGAACTTGCCGCTTTTGCAGGTGTAACGAATGACGAAGCGGAGTTCAACGGAAACGGGTGTCATCAAAAGCAGGATGTTGCAGTGCAGGCTGTCGTGGATATAGATGGCATACTGGCATTTATTCATCCTGAATCCGGGGAAGGTGATGATAGCAAAAGCCGATCAGCCGCCACCAACTGGTTTGGATATTCTAAATCAGAGAACCCTGCTTTATGGATCAGGGGTTCGCCTTTAACCTATGCGGGCAAACAAAGTCCCCCGTTTCTTTTTATCAACAGTTCGGTTGAAAGGATGCATGCCGGGCGGGATGACTTTATTAAAGTGCTGGCTCAGTATCAGATCTATACGGAAGTTCATACATTTGAAAAGGCACCGCACACTTTTCCTTTTTTTGATCCCTGGTTTGAACCGATGGTGCAATATATCGATGGGTTTTTAAGAAAAGTATTCAGCCTGCCTTAAATTTTTGAAAGATGACAGTAATGCGGTTTTTATATTTCCTCTGCGCGCTTTGTTTTATCTCTCCACCATTACCGGCACAAACAGCTAACCCGGGCCAGTATAAATATGTTTTCACGGTTGCAAAAGATGGCAGTGGCGACTTTATGTTTATTCAGGACGCCATCAATGCTATGCGGGGATTTCCGCTGGCTCCCATTACCCTCTATATCCGGAACGGGGTTTATAAGGAGAAAATATCCCTCCCTGCCAATAATACTGATGTTTCTTTTATCGGCGAAAGTGCTGATAGTACCATCATCAGCTTTAGTGATTATTCCGGTGACGGGAACCATTCCACTTTTTCTTCTTACACCGCCAGGATATCCGGTAACCGTTTTTTTGCGCAAAACATCACATTTGTTAACACAGCAGGGCGGGTGGGCCAGGCCCTTGCTCTTTTTGTAGATGCAGACAAGGCCGTATTCAGGAACTGCAGGTTTATTGGTAACCAGGATACCATCTACCTGGGAGGAGAAAATGCAAGACAGTATTTTTCGGATTGTTATATAGAAGGGACCACAGATTTTATTTTTGGTCCTGCTACAGCTGTTTTTGAAAATTGCAGGATACATGGCAAGTCCGATTCCTTTATCACGGCGGCCAATACTGCAAAAGGAAAGAAAATGGGTCTTGTCTTCCTGGATTGTAAAATAACAGCAGATCCTGCTGTGACGAAACTCTACCTGGGAAGACCCTGGCGGGCCTATGCTAAAACAGTTTTTATCCGTTGCGAATTACCGCTGCAGATTGCGAGGGAAGGATGGGACCATTGGGGAAATCCAGAAAATGAAAAAACGGTTGAATATGCGGAGTATGAAAATACGGGAGAAGGCGCTGTTATTAAAGAGAGGGTAGGTTGGTCAAAACAGTTAAGCCGTAAAGAAGCCCGGCTTTATACATTGAAGAATATATTCGACAATAACAATGCCACGGTACAAAACAATCAAAACTGGTTTATGGAAAACCCAGTTGGAAAATTTGATAAGGCAGTTTTCACGCATCAGCCAACCAGGGTCATACCCTTGTACAAAGGTGCTGTTCCGAATGCAAAGCCGGTAATGGATGAAGAGAATTCCACCTTTAGGGATAATGTAACCCGAATTGCAAAAGTGAGTCATCCAACATTGACTGTTTATACACCCGCAAAACCCAACGGACAGTCGGTGATCATTTGCCCGGGAGGCGGTTATGCCATTCTTGCTTTTGACAAGGAAGGAACAAGGATTGCCCAGGTTTTAAATTCCTGGGGCATCACAGCTTTTGTTCTTAAGTATCGATTACCGGATGATAGTTATTGTATCGATAAAAGCCTTGCCCCCCTGCAGGACGCTCAACAGGCGATTAGGCTGGTAAGGGAAAATGCGGAAGCCTTTGGCGTGGATAAACATAAAATCGGGATCATGGGTTTTTCTGCCGGTGGTCACCTTGCTTCCACGGCCGCAACACATTTTACGGTCCCTGCTGATCCGGGAGAAACGGATACGACATCTTTGCGCCCGGATTTTGCTATACTCATTTATCCCGTTATCAGTTTTGACAGCAGCATTGCCCATATGGGTTCCCGTTATAACCTGATCGGCAAAGCGGCAGATCAGGATCAGGTGCAATTCTTTTCCAATGAATTAAGGGTTTCTGCAAAAACACCTCCCTCATTCCTGGTGCATGCCGGTGATGACGGAACCGTACCGGTGGAAAACAGTATACGTTATTACCAGGCCTGTATCCGGAATAAAGTGCCTGCTGAATTGCATATATATCCCCATGGTGGTCATGGGTTCGGATTGTATAATACTACTACGAAGGATAATTGGATGGAAAGACTGCATAATTGGTTAAGGGGCCTTCCATAAAATGACAATGATGATTAAGCAATTGGTATTCGCGTTTCTTTTCACAGGGTCCCATCTATTGGCAGTTGCGCAATATGTTTCAAAGGTTTGGGTGGCCGATAAGGGAAACGGGATGTATAAGAACCCGGTGATCAATGCTGATTATAGCGATCCTGATGCCATACGGGTGGGGGATGATTATTACATGGTTTCATCCAGCTTTACGCATATACCGGGTTTACCGCTCTTACATTCAAAAGATTTGGTGAACTGGGAACTGGCAGGTCATGCCCTGACGAAGCAACCCCCCTATGAAGTCTATGATCAGGTACAACATGGGACAGGTGTATGGGCTCCCTCCATACGGTACCATAATAATGAATTTTATATTTACTATCCCGATCCGGACTATGGCATTTATGTAACGAAAGCCAGGCAAATCACCGGGCCATGGAGTGTTCCCGTGCTGGTTGCATCCGGAAAAGGGATCATCGATCCCTGTCCACTTTGGGATGATAATGGAAAGGCATATCTCGTGGCTGCATTCGCCGGCAGCCGGGCGGGTATAAAGTCCATTCTGGTTATGTATGAAATGAATAGGGAAGGGACGCAATTCATTAGCGAACCGGTGATGGTGTATGACGGTCATATTACTGATCCTACGGTTGAAGGCCCCAAACTGTACAAGCGCAATGGCTATTATTACATCTTTGCCCCCGCGGGGGGTGTTTCAACTGGCTGGCAGCTCGTACTGCGTTCCAGAAATATTTACGGCCCTTATGAAAGGAAGCTGGTGATGGCACAGGGCAATACTTCCATAAACGGCCCGCACCAGGGGGCCTGGGTGACTACCAACTCCGGGGAGGATTGGTTTCTCCATTTCCAGGATAAGGGAGTTTATGGCAGGGTGGTACACCTGCAACCCCTGCATTGGATACAGGACTGGCCGGTAATCGGCAACGATAATGACGGTGATGGGATTGGTGAACCCGTTCTTTCCTATAAAAAACCAGGAACCGGGAAAAGTTTTCCGATCACGACACCACCCGAGAGTGATGAGTTTAATACCGTTAAACTCGGTTTGCAATGGCAATGGCAGGCCAATCCAAAACAGGGCTGGCTATTTCCAACCTCCTCCGGATTTCTTAGGATGTTTTCCGTGTATAAGCCCGATACTGTCAGAAACCTATGGACATTGCCGAACGTTCTTGCACAAAAATTTCCGGCTGATTCCTTTATGGCAACCGTAAAACTAAAGTTCAGTCCCAACTGGGAGGAAGAAAGAATGGGGCTCCAGGTGTTGGGAACTGATTATGCATTTATTTCCCTGGTAAAAAGGGGTGGCAGTTTATACATTGAATATAATATCTGTAAAGAGGCGGATAAGGGTTCACCGGAATCCAATGTCGAAACACTACCGGTCAGGGGAGAAGATTTTTATCTGCGGGTCTCGGTACGTCCGGGTGGAATTTGTTCTTTTGCTTTTAGTGAAGACGGCAGGGAATACCGCAATTCGGCAACCAGTTTCAACGCAAAGCCGGGCCGATGGGTGGGGGCAAAAATCGGATTGTTTTGCACCCGGAACAATAAAACCAATAATGCCGGTTATGCAGATATTGACTGGTTCAGGATAGAAAGGAACTAATTAAGGATTCTTGCTTAATTTCAGTTTACATACTATTGTATATGGCGGCAAAGAACAGGTATTTGATACCTTTTATATTAGTGACCAGTTTATTTTTCTTTTGGGGGCTCATCCATAACCTTGACCCCATACTCATTCCCCATTTAAGAAAGGCCTTCCGACTGAATACCCTGCAATCCTCTTTGGTGGATTCTGCCGTCTTTATCGGTTATTTTGTAATGGCTATTCCTGCCGGTTTGATCATGGAAAGGATGGGATTCAGGGCAGGTGTTATTATCGGGCTCCTGTTGTTTGCCATCGGCTCTTTTTTATTTGTACCGGCTGCCAATACACAGCAATATGGATTTTTCCTGGGAGCCCTTTTTATCATCGCCTGCGGATTGGCCATGCTGGAAACTGCGGCCAATCCCTATGCTACCGTTCTGGGCCCGCCGGAAACCGCCACACAACGTCTTAACCTGGCACAGTCTTTCAATGGTCTTGCAGTCACGATTGCTCCATTGATAGGCGGCCGGTTCATCCTTTCCGGAAAAAATTTCTCGGATACGGCACTGGATGAAATGGGGGAAAGCGCCCGTAATCTCTATCTCCATTCCGAAGCAGCCACGGTAAAACTGCCTTATACGATCATCGGGATCGTTATATTGCTGGTGGCCATACTCTTTTATTTTATCCGGCTTCCGGATATCAAGGAAGAAAAATCGGAAAGAAAGGGATTGGTGCATACACTTCGGCATCCACAACTGGCAGGAGCGGTAGTGGCACAATTCTTTTATGTGGGTGCCCAGGTTTGTGTGACCAGCTTTTTTATCAACGTGGCGATTCATTCTGCATCGATGGAAGAAAAACTGGCAGCCTCCTACCTGGGGCTGGGTTATGGGCTGGCATTTATGGGCGGCAGGTTTTTTGGAACATTTTTAATGAAATATATTCAGCCGGCGAGGCTGCTGGCCCTGTACGCGGGTATCAATATTCTGCTTTCATTGGTGGCGGTATTGAGTACAGGGATCATTACCGTTTATGCATTGATAGGGATTGGTTTTTTCATGTCCATCATGTTCCCAACCATTTTTGCTTTGGGTATAAAAGGACTGGGGCATGAAACCAAAATGGGTTCCAGCCTCATCATTATGTCCATTGTCGGGGGTGCATTGCTTCCGCCTGTCCTGGGTGTTATAGCGGACAAAACGCATAATATACAATATGGGTACCTGGTACCGCTTTTTTGTTTTATTGTAGTTTTGTTATTCGCTTTCCGGCAAAGAAATATTGAGTTTCAGGAATTAAAACCCGCCATACATTAACCATGAAGCGATATTGCCTAGCCCTGGACCTGAAGGATGATCCTGTTTTGATAGCTGAGTATGAACAATACCATAAGGCGGTCTGGCCCGGTATATTGGATAGCATCACACAGGCAGGGATTGTCAGCATGGAGATATACCGTACCGGTAACAGGATGTTCATGATCATGGATACGGAAGATGATTTTAGGTTTGACCGTAAAGCTGAAATGGATGCGGCTAACCCTGAAGTGCAGGATTGGGAAAAACGGATGTGGAAATACCAGCAGGCTGTACCTTCGGCAAAGACCGGTGAGAAATGGGTGCTGATGAATAAAATTTTTTCGATGACCAAAGAAGATTGACCATGCTTGATTATTCCAACAAAGAAGTGGTGGTGACAGGGGGCGGGAGTGGGATCGGCAGGGCTGCCAGTCTCGCATTCGCAAGGCAAAAAGCTACCGTTCATTTGATTGACCTACAACAGGAAATGGCGGATGCTGTTGTAAGGGAGATCGGGGCGGCAGGCGGAAAGGCCTATGCCTATGCCTGTGATGTCAGTGTCCAGGCTGCAGTGCATCAGGTTTTTGAAAAGATCGGCAAGGTGGATGTATTGCTGAACAATGCCGGTATCGCACATATCGGCAAGGCACATACGACTGCGGAGGAGGATTTCGATCGGCTTTATGCAGTAAATGTGAAAGGTGTTTATAACTGTATGCATGCAGCAATACCCGGGATGCAGCAACAGGGCGGAGGGGTCATCCTGAACATGGGGTCTATAGCGGCCCATTCCGGACTGTCCGACCGGTTTGCCTATTCCATGAGCAAGGGGGCGGTAAATGCAATGACTTTATCGGTGGCAAAGGATTATCTGAATGATCATATCCGCTGTAATTGTATTTCACCGGCAAGGGTACATACCCCATTTGTAGATGGGTTCCTGGCAGAACATTACCCGGGACGGGAAAAGGAAATGTTTGATCTTTTATCAGAAGCCCAGCCGATTGGCCGGATGGGTACTCCCGAAGAAATAGCGGACCTTATTTTATTTCTTTGTGCAGATGAAGCTTCCTTTATCACAGGTTGTGATTACCCGATCGATGGGGGTTATTTAACATTAAAAACCTGACACATGAAACTGATTCAATTCGGACTGGCGGGTGAAGAGCAACCGGGTCTTGTGATCGATAATAAATATTATGATCTCTCTGCATTTTTCGATGCCTATGATGAAGATTTCTTTGCCGATGATGGCATCAACAAATTGAAAACAATCGCAGCCTCAAAAAAAGACCAGTTCCCGGAACTGCCTCCCGGTGTACGATTGGGTGCCCCCGTAGGAAGGCCTTCGAAGATAATCTGTATCGGTCTGAATTATGCCGACCATGCCCGGGAAACGGGGGCAAAACCACCTGAAGAACCGGTGATATTTATGAAAGCATCTTCTGCTTTATGCGGTCCTTATGATGATGTGATCCTGCCGAAAGGCTCGGAGAAAACAGATTGGGAAGTGGAACTGGCGGTGGTAATTGGCAGTAAAGCGGGTTATGTGGAAGAAGGAGAAGCCATGAAATATGTTGCCGGTTATTGTTTACATAACGATATCAGCGAAAGGTCTTTCCAACTGGAAAGAGGAGGTACCTGGGATAAAGGAAAAGGATGTGACCATTTTGCACCCCTTGGCCCATGGTTGGTCACAAAGGATGAGATCAAAGATGTTAATCATCTACGGATCTGGCTCGAACTCAACGGTAAACCTGTGCAGGAGAGCAATACAGCCAACCTGATTTTCAAAATCCCCTTCCTGGTTTCCTATGTCAGCCAGTTTATGACTTTATTGCCGGGCGATATTATTTCAACCGGTACGCCGGCAGGCGTGGGTTTGGGTTTCAATCCCCCCCTTTATTTAAAACCAGGTGATGTGATGGAATTGGGTATCGACGGACTAGGCACGGCGCGGCAAAAATGTATCACCTATATTGGATAGCTTATGACCATTGATTCTCACATGCATTTCTGGCAATACCAGGAAATAAAAGATGAATGGATAACAGAAGAGATGAAAATCCTGAAAAAGGACTATCTGCCCGAAACCATTGCGCCCTCGTTACGAAGAAATGGGATCGATGCCGTTGTGGCGGTTCAGGCCAGCCAGTCGGAGTTGGAAACACATTTCCTGGTTGAACTTTCCAGGACCCATGATATGATCAGGGGAGTGGTGGGATGGATTGATCTGCAAAACGATAATATACAGGAACGGCTCGAATATTTTTCCCGCTATCCCATCATCCGGGGCTGGAGACATTTGATCCAGGGGGAACCGGATGATTTCATGAAGCGGGAAGCATTCAGGAGGGGTATCAGGGCCCTCCATCCTTTTGACCAGACTTTTGATATCCTGATTTATCATCACCAGTTAAAGGCTGCATTGGATTTTGTTGCCGCTTTCCCGGAACAGCAATTTGTGATTGACCATTGTGCCAAACCCGGCATTGCTGAAAAAAAGATTGACGAATGGAAAATTCACATTCGTGAAATGGCCCGGCACCCAGGGGTATATTGTAAGATTTCCGGTCTGCTGACCGAAGCGAAATGGAAAGAATGGAGCCCGGCCGATTTTTATCCCTATTTGGATGTGGTCTTTGAAGCCTTTGGTACCGACCGCATATTATTCGGGAGTGACTGGCCGGTAATCCTGCTTTCCGGGATGTATGTACAATGGAAAAGCCTGATAGAAAAATATATGGAAAATGCCAGTGAGGATGATAAAGTAAAACTGTTTGGTGCCAATGCAGAAAGATTTTATACACTATAACATATGGAACTTGGGTTAAAGGATAAAGTAATAATAGTTACCGGTGGAGCGAAAGGGATTGGGGAGGGTATCGTTAAAGTGCTGGTGGAAGAACAAGCCATCCCTGTTATTATTGGCCGTAACGAAAATGACAACCTTCGCCTCGTAAAAGAAATAAGCAAAGCAGGAGGATCTGCCCTGCAGGTGGTTGCGGAATTAACGGATCCGGAAGCTTGTAAAGGGGCAGTCTTGCAAACGATAAAACTGGCTGGTAGAATTGATGCGGTTGTAAATAATGCAGGCGTGAATGACGGGGTTGGTCTTGAAAATGGGAATTACACGGATTTTCTTGCTTCCCTGCATAAAAACCTTATTCACTATTACCTGGTGGTACATCATGCTTTGCCGGAATTGATACGGAATAAAGGAGCTATTGTGAATATCAGTTCCAAAACTGCAGAAACCGGACAGGGGAACACTTCTGCTTATGCCGCAGCGAATGGTGGCAGGAATGCCCTCACCAGGGAGTGGGCAGTAGAACTGCTCAAATACGGTATCCGGGTAAATGCGGTAGTGGTGGCAGAGTCATTTACCCCTTTGTATGAAAAGTGGATCCAAACCTTACCCGACCCGGATAAAAAATTACAGGAGATCCGGTCCCGGATCCCCCTGGGTAACCGGATGACCCTTCCCGAAGAAATTGCCAGTATGGTCGTTTTCCTGCTCAGCGAAAAGTCGGCACATACCACCGGCCAGATCATTCATGTAGACGGTGGATATGTCCATTTGGACCGGGCATTGGCCAATGCCTGAGATTAGAATTTACGGACTTTGACGCTTCTATATAACTGACAATCAAAACCCCCGAAAATCCGAAATCGATACCGGCAACGTTTGCGTAGAAAAACCCCCTGAATACTTTGATTATCAATCAATATCTAAGTAGACTTGTAATATTATTCACTCATATTCAGGGTATTTGTTCCTTCGATTTATTGCCAATGAAATTCTTTGCATTCATACCATTGGGTTTTGTCATTTTATTGGGTTCCTGTAGTGCGCAAAAACAATTGCCCGTCATCAGGCCAACCGATTTTTTATCAGACACCTTCAATATCAGGGATTATGGCGCGATAGGCGATGGCTATGTATTAAACACAACCAGTATCAACAATGCCATAACAACTGCACATGAAAAAGGGGGTGGGGTAGTTCGGGTGCCATCAGGTCTCTGGCTTACCGGGCCACTGGTTTTAAAAAGTAATATCAACCTGCACCTGGAAGAAGGGGCGATCCTGTTATTCACAAAAGACAAGTCACAATATCCTTTGATCGAAGGAAATTGGGAAGGGCTCCCGCAAATGAGGAACCAATCACCGGTTTCTGCGACAAACGCAGAAAATATTGCAATAACCGGTAAGGGGATCATCGATGGAAATGGAGATGCCTGGCGGGCAGTAAAAAAAGACAAGCTTACGGAAAGCCAGTGGAAAAAACTGGTTGCTTCAGGAGGGCTATTAAGTGATGATAAGAAAACATGGTTTCCTTCTGCATCCTATCGTAAAGGTTCCCTCTTATCCAATCCCGGGGTTATTGCCAGTGGCAAAGACAATGTGTTTTACGAGAGCATCAGGGATTTTCTGAGACCTAACCTGGTGGTTTTTACCAGCTGTAAAAAAATTTTATTGGAAGGGGTGACCTTTCAAAACTCTCCAGCCTGGTGTCTTCATCCGTTAATGAGTGAGGATATCGTGGTAAGGGATATCAAGGTAAAAAATCCCTGGTATGCCCAGAATGGAGATGGTATTGATTTGGAAAGCTGTAAGAATGTGCTGATTGAAAACTCGGTCTTTGATGTTGGCGATGATGCTTTGTGTATGAAGAGCGGGCGGGATGCCGAAGGCAGGAAAAGGGCGATGCCTGTTGAAAATGTGATCATCCGGGGATGTACGGTGTATGCTTCACACGGAGGTTTTGTGATCGGCAGCGAGATGAGTGGGGGTGCCCGGAATATTTATGTCAGCAACTGCAATTTTATCGGATCAGATATCGGTCTTCGTTTCAAAACGACCAGGGGCAGGGGAGGTGTTGTGGAGAATATTTATATTGATCATATCTATATGAAGGATATTGTGGGTGATGCGATCCTTTTTGACATGTATTATATGGCAAAAGATCCGGTGCCGTTGGCAGATGAAAAACGGGAATTGCCGAAGGTCGTGTTTATGCCTGTAGATGAAACAACACCGGTATTCCGGAATTTCCATATTAGTGATGTGTACTGTAACGGTGCAGACAAAGGGATATTTATCCGGGGTATACCGGAAATGCCTGTAAAAGACATTGTGTTGGAAAATATGGTCCTGCAGGCTACCAGGGGTATGGATATCCAGGAAGCCCATGGTATCCAATTCCGGAACATCAAAATTTTGAGTGAAGAAAAAAAACCGGTTATCGATATTGTTCAAAGTGACAATCTGGAATTTGACCATATCTCCTATAGCAAGGGAGTATCCCTGCTGTTCAGGTTAAATGGGGAAAGAACAAAAAACATCAGTATACAAAATACGGATGCTGCAGGGACAAAGGAAATGATCAGTTTTGAATTAGGGGCTTTGCCTTCTGCTGTCAAAAAGAATTGATAATGGGGGACAGGTCATTCAGATCAGACCCATGCATCTCAATAATTGATTTATTATGAAAAAGATCCTGGTAATTGCATTCCTGTTTTTCTCACAGTTTGCCTTTTCGCAGTCGCAGAGTGGCAAAATGGCGAATACGGTTTTGGCTACCTGGAAAGACAATACGCCCATTGGTGGTACGGAAAAATGGTCCTATGATATGGGGGTGGTATTGAAAGGGTTTGAAGGATTATGGATGAACACGGGTGATGCAAAATATTATAATGCGATCCAGTCAAAAATGGACTTTTTTGTCCAGGAGGACGGCCGGATCAAAGGATATGATCCCGAAGAGTATAATATTGATCATGTGAATAATGGCAAACTGGTGCTTTTGCTTTACAGGGTGACCGGGAAGGAAAAATATAGGAAGGCAGCCGATCTTTTGAGAAGCCAGTTGCGGTCACACCCCCGAACCCGGGAAGGTGGGTTCTGGCATAAGAAAATTTATACCAACCAGATGTGGCTCGATGGTTTATACATGGGTGAGCCTTTTTATGCCGAATATGCCATGCTGTTTCATGAGGATACAGCCTTTAATGACATTGCAGACCAGTTTATCTGGATGGAAGAACATGCCAGGGATCCAAAAACAGGTTTGCTCTATCATGGATGGGATGAGAGCAGGCAGCAGCAATGGGCGAATAAGGAAACGGGCCAATCTCCCAATTTTTGGGCCAGGGCGATGGGATGGTATGCAGACGGTTTGGTGGATGTACTGGATTATTTTCCTGCCGGCCATCCAAAAAGAAAGAACCTGATCGATATTCTTAACCGGCTGGTGGATGCGTTGGAAAAACAGCAGGACCCTGCCACGGGTTTATGGTACGATGTGATGCATTATGACGGGCCAGGGAAGGAAAGAAATTATTTTGAATCCTCTGCCGCTTCACAATTTGTTTATGCCATTGCCAAAGGGGTTAGAAAAGGTTACCTGCCAGCGGGTAAAATCCAGATGGCAGAAAAAGCCTATCAGGGTATTCTGCAACAATTTGTGAGGGAAGAGAATGGCCAGCTCAATTTATACGGGACGGTGAAAGTCTCGGGGCTCGGAGGGAAACCTTACCGTGACGGAAGTTTTGATTATTATATGAGCGAGCCGGTTGTGATGAATGATCCAAAAGGTATCGGGGCATTTATGCTGGCCAGTAACGAGATGGAGATATTACCCATGCTCCCGGTCGGTAAAGGAAAACAGGTTTTGCTTGACCGGTATTTTAACAGTGAAATAAGAAAAGATAGTAAGGGGTATAATCAGTACTGGCATTATGTATGGGAGGAAAGGAGCCACCCGGGATTCTATACCCTGGGCAAGGTGTTTGAACATTACGGGGCAAGCTTGCATTCGCTTGATAGAGAACCCCAATCGGCCAACCTGAAAAAGGCAGCAGTATACATTATTGTGGATCCCGATCACATAAAGGACAACCCATCTCCTCATTATATGACCGGGAAAGCGGCAAAACGAATCGCCCGTTGGGTGAAAAAGGGCGGGGCATTAATGCTGATGGCCAATGACAGTGCGAATTGCGATCTGGATCATTTTAATATATTGTCGGGGCAATTTGGCGTCAGGTTTAACAAGAAAGACCTGAACATGGTGAAGAATGACCATTTTGAAACCGGTGCTGTAAGTTCCGGGGTGAATGAGGTCTTTCCCGAAAATATTAATATGTACCTGAAGGAAATAAGTGGGTTGGATATTTCCGGCCCGGCCATAGCATTGGTGAAAAAAAATGACGATGTGATTATTGCAGTGACACATTATGGAAAAGGGGTTGTTTTTATCGTGGGAGACCCCTGGCTGTATAATGAATATTTGGATGGCAGGAAATTACCCGCTGCTTATAAGAACTTTACGGCGGCAAAAAATATTGCAAACTGGTTATTAAGCAGGTCTGCAAAAAATTAATATTGAAAAACCGAAATATTGTTTGTGACGATCATTTTTTAAAACAGGCCATGCCTGTTCGGTAAACGAAATTGTATGCATCTATCCAGAACGAAATTGAAAGCGCTGAATCCGGCGGTTGCAGAATTACCGGCAGATGAATTTTTTTTATTACCCGAAAAGGTAATCCAGTTCGGGACCGGCGTTTTGTTAAGGGGCTTGCCGGATTATTTTATCGATAAGGCCAATAAACAGGGAATTTTTAACGGAAGGATCGTGGTGGTAAAGTCTACAGCCAGTGGCGGTGCCGATGCTTTTGAATTACAGGATGGCCTGTATACACAGTGCATCAGGGGAATTGAACATGAGGCCAAAAAGGAATCTATCGTGGTCAATGCTTCCATCAGCAGGGTGATTGCCGCAACAAATGACTGGAATGCCGTGCTGGAGTGTGCCACCAACCCGGATCTGCAATTGGTGATCTCCAATACCACAGAAGTAGGCATCACATTGGTAAAGGATAACATTCATGCCGATCCCCCGGATTCCTTTCCGGGGAAACTCCTTTCTTTCCTCTATAAACGGTATAAACATTTTAATGGAGATCCTTCCAGGGGATTAATAATCGTTCCCACAGAACTCATTACCGACAATGGTAAGAAACTGGAAGCAATTGTATTGGAACTGGCACACCAAAACGGTTTGGAAGGCCCGTTCCTGGACTGGCTGGAGAATGCCAATATTTTTTGCAACTCGCTTGTCGACCGGATCGTTCCGGGCAAATTGCCGGTATCACAGCAAAAAGAGATGGAAGCGTTGCTGGGATACGAGGACGACCTGATGATCATGTCTGAAGTTTATAGTCTCTGGGCCATTGAAGCGGCTGACCCACGTGTGAAGGAAGTACTCAGTTTTTACAAGGCAGATGATGCCGTGGCCATTGTGGAAGATATCGATGTCTTTCGTGAATTGAAACTTCGTTTATTAAACGGGTCACATACTTTTTGTTGCGGGCTCGCCCATCTTTCCGGATTTGTAACTGTGAAGGATGCCATGGAGCATAAGGGGTTTCTCTCCTTTATTACAGATCTGATGATGGAAGAGATTGCACCTTCCATTGCAAGCGAAAAATTAACCCTTGTACAGGCCAGGGATTTTGCAGTAAAAGTACTGGACCGGTATCGCAATCCGTTTATCGAACATAAATGGTTAAGTATCTCCCTGCAATATACCAGTAAGATGGCGATGCGTAATGTGCCCTTAATTCTTCAATATTATGAGAGATATCAGTCGGTCCCTGCCAACATGGCCCTGGGGTTTGCGGCCTATTTGCTTTTCATGAAATGTAACAAAGCCGAAGATGGTAAATATTACGGGGAGCATAACGGGATATCCTATCTTATCAGTGATGACTCGGCTTCTTTTTATGAAGAAAACTGGAATAACCTTAGCTTTGATAAATTGGTACCGGCAGTATTGTGCCAGACAAATATATGGGGGACAGATCTTTCTTCCATTCCCGGGTTTACCGTTGCAGTTACCGAAAAACTGGAACAGTTGATGCATGTAGGGGCTGCCAAAATCTTAAATGATCCTGCTACCGCAAAAGTTGATAGCAAATGAAACAAACTGTTTTAAAAGTTCATCCTGATGATAATGTGCTGGTAGCGCTGCAGGATCTTGCTGCTGGACAGACTGTACACTATAAGGGGGAAGCATATATGCTGAAAACAGATGTTCCTGCCAAACATAAATTTAATACGCAAGCACTCAATCCGGGTGATGCCCTGACCATGTATGGCGTATTGGTGGCAAAGGCCAATGAACGGCTCGAGCCCGGCACCCGGATCAGCACGCAGAATATCAAACACGCTTCTTCAAATTATCAGTTGTCTTCTACCAGGAAAACACAATGGTCGGTTCCGGATACAAGTGCCTGGAAAGAAAGGACCTTTATGGGTTACCATCGTTCAGATGGCAGTGTGGGTACGGCAAATTACTGGATCATTGTGCCGCTTGTATTTTGTGAAAACAGGAATGTGGAAGTGATAAGGGAGGCATTGCTGGAAGAGTTGGGTTATGCCCGCCCCAGGAAATACAATGATTTTTCCAAAAAACTGATCAGCCTTTATCAATCCGGTGCTTCAGTAGAACAGATACTGAATGCCGATTTTCAACAATCAGCAAAGGGGGAAACGGTCAATCCGCTTTTTAAGCATGTGGATGGCGTTAAGTTCCTCAACCATGATGGCGGTTGCGGGGGAACCCGCCAGGATGCCCAGGCTTTATGCGGTTTGTTAGCGGGATATATCACGCATCCGAATGTTGCAGGCGCCACCGTTTTAAGCCTGGGTTGTCAGAATGCCCAGATTGTTCTGCTGGAAGAGGAAATAGCTAAACGTTCCCCGGCTTTTGATAAGCCGCTTTATATTTTGGAGCAGCAAAAAGTGGGACTGGAAAATGATCTCCTGGCAGCTGCCATCCGCCAAACATTTGCAGGTCTGATGATCGCCGATCAATGTAAAAGAGCGCCGGCACCCATCAGCCGGTTATGTATCGGGCTTGAGTGCGGGGGATCTGATGGGTTTTCAGGCATTTCATCCAACCCCGCCATCGGCTATACTTCTGATCTGCTGGTGGCAGCGGGAGGTTCTGTGGTGCTGGCAGAATTCCCGGAATTATGCGGGGTGGAACAGGAAATGAGTGATCGTTGTATTACTGAAGATGCTGCCCGGAAATTCATCGATATCATGCGGGCATACAATAATAAAGCCATTGCTTCAGGATCGGGGTTTGACATGAACCCTTCGCCGGGGAATATCAAGGATGGTTTGATTACCGATGCGATTAAATCTGCCGGAGCCGCCAAAAAAGGAGGCACTTCACCCGTAACCGATGTACTGGATTACCCGGAAAAAGTGACCAGGCCCGGGCTGAACTTACTCTGCACACCCGGCAATGATGTCGAATCCACTACCGCTGAAGTGGGAAGCGGAGCCAATATTGTTTTGTTCACGACGGGTTTGGGAACCCCCACCGGTAATCCCATCGTTCCCGTGATAAAGATTGCAAGCAATACCACTTTATATAAAAAAATGCCGGATATAATCGATATCAATACCGGAACGATCATAGAAGGGGAGGAAACGATTGAAGAAGCCGGCGAAAGAATTTTGGACCATGTTATAAAAGTGGCCAGCGGAGAAATACAGGCAAAAGCGGTGATCAACGGACAGGATGATTTTATCCCCTGGAAAAGAGGGGTGTCATTATAGGGGTAACGGGTAAACGGGTATCTATCGAAATAGGTACCATAAAAAAAAGCAGTATGAAGCAGTTTCTGGATCAAAATTTTTTGTTGTCGAATGCGACGGCACAGCGGCTTTATCATGAGTATGCTGAAAATATGCCCATTATAGATTATCATAATCACCTGCCACCGGATGAAATTGCAGCCGATAAGAATTTTGAAAATATTACCCGGATCTGGTTGAACGGGGATCATTACAAATGGCGGGCCATGCGCATCAACGGGATACCGGAAGATTTTATCACAGGCAATAAATCGGACTGGGAGAAATTTGAAAAATGGGCCGTAACCGTGCCCTATACCCTAAGAAATCCGCTCTATCACTGGACCCACCTCGAACTGCAGCGATATTTCGGCATCACGGATATTTTAAATGCGGCTTCGGCAAAAGCCATTTATGAGGAAACAAAGGTAAAACTGCAGTCGCCCGACTATTCTGTTCAAAAACTCCTGCTCAGGATGAACGTGAAGGTCCTGTGTACAACTGATGATCCAACAGATTCGCTCGAGTACCATAAAAAGATCAGGGAAAATGGTTTTGGCATCAGTGTTTTTCCGGCCTTCCGTCCGGACAAAGCCATGCTAACAGATGATGCCGTATTGTTCAACCAGTATGTTGATAAAGTTGAAAAAGTAACCAATACTGCAATTGCCAGCTTTGACGATTACCTGGTGGCTTTAAAAAAGCGGCATGATTTCTTTGCATCCATGGGCTGTTCTGTATCGGATCATGGCCTGGAACAGATCTATGCGGAGGATTATACCGAATCGGAAATCAAAAAGATCTTCGAAAAAATAAGAGGGGGTACCGAACTTACAGAAACGGAAAACAGGCAATTCAAATCGGCCATGCTGATTGTTTTTGCAGAATGGGACTGGGAAAGAGGATGGGTGCAACAATACCACCTCGGGGCCCTGAGAAATAATAATACCCGGATGTTAAAGCAGCTGGGTCCCGATACCGGTTGGGATTCAATAGGCGATTTCTCACAGGCAGGGACCATCGCAAAATTCCTGAACCGACTGGATAGTGAAGATAAACTTACCAAAACGATCCTCTATAATCTCAACCCTGCCGATAATGAACTCATGGCAACCATGATCGGGAATTATAATGACGGATCCATTGTCGGAAAAGTGCAATGGGGCTCGGCATGGTGGTTCCTCGATCAGAAGGATGGGATGACAAAACAAATCAACACCCTGTCCAATATGGGTTTGATCAGCAGGTTTGTGGGCATGCTCACTGATTCGAGAAGCTTCCTTTCATTCCCACGACATGAATATTTCCGGCGCATACTCTGTGAGCTTTTTGGTACGGAAATCGAAAACGGGGAGTTACCAAACGATTTGCCACTCATCGGTGGCATGATCAAGGATATCTGTTTCAACAATGCACAGCAATATTTCAACTGGAGTGAGGTGGCCATAAGACCCAAGACGGCAGAAAAAATTTAAGTGATGAATGTAGTTCAGCAATTTGACCTTTCAGGAAAAACGGCCCTGGTTTCAGGATGTAACCGGGGTATCGGTATGGCAATGGCCATTGGCCTTGCAGAAGCCGGAGCCGATATTATAGGGGTCTCCGGTTCCCTGGAAATCAGTGGCAGTGCAGTAGAAAAAGAAGTGGTGAAGCTGGGCAGGAAATTCAAAGCCTACCAGGCCGATTTTTCTGATCGTGACAGTTTGTATGCATTCATCCATCAGGCCAAAAAAGAAAACGATAAAATAGATATTCTAGTCAATAATGCGGGCACGATCATGCGTAAACCGGCAGCAGAGCACCCGGATGAATTCTGGGATAAGGTGATCGCTATCAATCTCGACTCGCAATTTATAATGGCAAGAGAATTTGGAAAGGATATGCTCTCCAGGAATGAAGGGAAGATCATATTCACCTGTTCACTATTAAGCTTCCAGGGCGGGATCACGGTGCCGGGCTATGCAGCCAGCAAAGGAGCCCTCGCCAGCCTGATCAAAGCCCTTGCCAATGAATGGGCGGCCAGGGGTGTCAATGTTAATGGCATAGCGCCAGGGTATATTGCTACTGATAATACAAAGGCATTGCAGGATGATCCGGACAGAAATAAATCGATACTGGCCAGGATACCGGCGGGTCGCTGGGGCCAGCCTGCAGACTTTAAAGGCCCGGTCGTATTCCTGGCTTCGAAAGCCGCCGATTATATACAGGGCACCATATTGACGGTGGATGGTGGATGGATGGGTCGCTGATGATTGAATAACCTATTAAAGAATAATCATGGAAATAAGATTTGCTGCAAGTTTGAAAGAGACCAACCAGATGTCGACCCGGGAATTAAGGGATCATTACCTGGTTCAATCGCTCATGCAGAAAGACCAGCTGAAACTGGTGTACTCACATTACGACCGGATGATCATTGGTGGCGCGGTCCCTTTTTCAAAAACCCTGCTGCTTCCAAACGAACCCGAATTAAGGGCTGATTATTTCCTGGAAAGAAGGGAAATGGGGATCATCAATGTGGGTGGAAAGGGAACCGTTACGGCAGACGGAAAAAAGTTTGAGCTGGAAAAGATGTCCTGCCTCTATCTGGGCAAAGGCACCCGGAAAGTAAGTTTTGCTTCTGCCGGGAAAAAGTCCCCGGCCCTGTTTTATATCTTATCGGCCCCCGCGCATGCAGTGTACCCGGCTAAATTATTCACCAAGGAAAAAGCATCCCCGGTTGAGTTGGGTTCGGAAATCACGGCCAATAAAAGAACCGTATATAAATATATTCATCTCGATGGGATAAAAAGCTGCCAGTTGGTGATGGGATTGACCATGATGTCGCCCGGCAGTGTTTGGAATTCTGTTCCTCCCCATACCCATACCCGAAGGATGGAAGTCTATTTTTACTTTGATCTTCCGGAAGAACAACGGCTTTTTCATTTCATGGGTAACCCGGTTGAGACCAAACACCTGGTGATGCAAAATAATGAGGCCGTTATTTCCCCACCCTGGAGTACCCATTTTGGCTGTGGCACTTCCCATTACGGATTTATTTGGGGGATGGCCGGAGAAAACCTGGTCTATACGGATATGGACCCGGCACCGGTCACTACATTACAATAACATTCATCAACATTTAATAAAGTACAAACAGCACACCTATGTCTAAGAAAGTTGTAACGCTCGGGGAGATCATGTTAAGATTATCTACCCCCGATTTTAAAAGGTTTGTCCAGGCCGACACCTTTGATATAACCTACGGAGGCGGCGAAGCCAATGTTTCAGCTGCGCTTTGTAATTATGGATTGAATGGGACCTTTGTTTCCAAAGTGCCCAATAACGCCATCGGCCAGTCCGCCATCAATCATTTGCGTCGTTATGGGGTGGATACACAATTTGTGGCCAGGGGTGGTGACAGGCTGGGTATCTATTTTCTTGAAACCGGTGCCAGCATGCGTGCTTCACAGGTGATCTATGACAGGGCCGGTGCTTCTATTGCTGATGTAGATGCCGGAGAATTTGATTTTGATAAGATACTGGAGGGAGCCTCCTGGTTCCATACCACGGGTATTACTCCTGCACTGAGTGATAAGGCGGCAGCCCTCACCGAAGCAGCCTTAAAAGCAGCCCGGGCAAAGGGGATCACCACGAGTATTGATTTGAATTACCGAAAAAAATTATGGAGCAAGGAAAAAGCCAGGGAGGTAATGACAAAACTTTGCCAGTATGTGGATGTATGTATCGGTAACGAAGAAGATGCAGATACTACCCTGGGTTTTAAGGCGGCCCATACGGATGTGACTAAAGGAGAACTCAACCTGGATGGTTTCAAAGATGTATTTAAACAGATGAAAGAAAAATTCGGTTTCAAATACATCGCGTCTTCCCTTCGGGAAAGCTATAGTGCCAGTGATAATGGATGGAGCGCTTTGGTGTATGACGGTAATGAATTTTATCATACCAAAAAATACAATGTCAGGATCGTGGATCGCGTCGGTAGCGGTGACAGTTTTGCCAGCGGTCTCATTTACGGGCTGGTCACAGGGATGCCCATGCCAGAGGCGGCAGAATTTGGCGTAGCGGCCAGCGCCCTGAAACACACTATTCCGGGCGATCTGAATCATGCCACCCTCAGCGATGTAAAAGAACTGATGAAAGGAGATGGCAGTGGCAGGGTTCAGCGATGAAATATTGCGTTGCCAATTATTAGTAAGCAATTCTTAATGAGCATCAAGCTGTAAAAAATATGATAGTCGATACGATCAACAATGCCTCCCGTTATTTTTCGGTGCATCCTCTTTTTGAAAAGGCATTTGCCTATATTAATCATACGGATCTCTCAGCGGCACCCCTTGCTAAAGTTGAAATTGAGGACGGGTTGAAAGCCATTTTTAGCGAAGCCCCCGGAAAAACAAAAGAGGCCAGCCTGGTAAAATTTGAATGTCATAACCGGCATATCGATATACAATTGTGTATCAGTGGTACGGAAACACTGGGCTGGAAGCCCCGGGAAAAATGCTTGGAACCGGTGGGAACCTATAATGAAGAAAAGGATGTGCTGTTCTATCAGGACCAGCCGGATACATTTTTCGAATTGACAAACGGCCAGTTTGCTGTTTTTTTTCCCGAAGATGTTCATGCGCCCATGATCGGAACGGGAACTATTAAAAAACTGGTGATCAAAGTAAGCATCTGAAAAGAAGAAACAAAACGTAAAAAATAATTTATCCATGAGTACAGTTAGCCAGGTTACAAAAGCGATCAGGGAGCAGGGAATCCTGCCCTTATATTTCAATGCCGATGAAACGGTGAGTGTGGAGGTGCTGCGGGCAATCTACCGGGCCGGCATCAAGGCTGTGGAATATACAAACCGGGGAGAGGCGGCCCTGAAAAATTTCAAAAAACTGGTGGCCATCCGGAACACGGAAATGAATGATATGCTCCTGGGTATTGGCACCATCAAGAACCGGGAACAGGCTCAACAGTATGTGGAAGCCGGGGCAGACTTCCTCGTCAGCCCGGGATTTGTTCCTGAAGTTGCCGATTTTGCAAAAACACGGGACCTGTTTTATGCACCCGGTTGTATGACCCCAACGGAGATCATTGCTGCAGAAAATGCCGGCATCGGGTTTATCAAATTATTCCCCGGCAATATGCTGGGGCCAGAATTTCTAAGCGGGATAAAGGATATCTTTCCGCACCTGTTATTCATGCCAACCGGGGGAGTGGATACCACGAAAGAGAATATCGAGGGTTGGTATAAAGCCGGTGTATCGGCTGTGGGCATGGGCAGTAAACTGATCAGTAAAAAGTTAATGGAAGCTAAAGACTATATTACAATTGAGAAAATGACCATAGAGGTACTGGAATTAATTCATGCTATAAAAAAGTAAAACTTCATGACAAAGCAAGCCATAGGTAAATACAGGTGGGTGGTAGTAACACTGTTGTTTTTCGCAACTACGATCAATTACCTCGACAGACAGGTTATCGGATTATTAAAAGATAACCTCGAAATCTATTTTAATTGGTCCGAGCGGGACTATAGCAATATTGTCATGGCATTTTCTACCGCCTATGCGATCGGTTTGCTGGGATTTGGAAGGTTGATCGATAAACTCGGCAGTAAAATAGGGTATTCGATTTCCCTGGTGATCTGGAGTTTTGCTGCCATGGCGCATGCTTTGGCCAAAAGCACTTTTGGATTTGGGGCGGCCCGTACCTTCCTGGGTTTGGGGGAAGCGGGTAATTTTCCTGCCGCGATCAAGGCCGTAGCGGAGTGGTTTCCGAAAAAGGAAAGGGCACTCGCCACCGGCATATTCAACAGCGGCTCTAATGTGGCAGCGATCATCGGCCCCCCGCTGATCGCCTGGATTTTTGTTGCTTATGGTTGGCAGGAGGCCTTTATCTGGACCGGGGCCATTGGATTTATCTGGTTATTATTCTGGTTGATTTTTTTTGATATTCCGCAAAAACAAAAAAGGGTCTCGCAGGCAGAATATGATTATATCCACAGCGATCTCGATGAAGTAGCAGAGGAAAAGATTGGTAAAAAGATCAGCTGGGCCAAGATTGTCAGTTTCCGGCAATCCTGGGCCTTTATCGTGGGAAAGTTCCTCACCGACCCTGTATGGTGGTTTTATCTGTTCTGGATACCATCTTATTTCAATACAACTTATGGACTGAATATCAGCAAATCTGCCATACACGTTTCTACGGTTTATATCGTTGCCAGTTTTGGAAGTGTACTCGGCGGATACCTCTCCGGTTGGTTTATCAAGAAGGGCTGGCCGGTGTTTAAAGCCAGGAAAACAGCAATGCTGATATTTGCCTTCTGTGTAGTGCCGATTGTTTTTATCCGGTTCACCGATAATATCTGGGTGGCCGTGGCACTGATCAGCCTGGCAGCAGCAGCTCATCAGGCCTGGAGTGCCAATATCTTTACTACGGCTTCCGATATGTTCCCCAAAAGGGCCGTGAGTTCGGTAGTTGGTATCGGCGGGATGGCCGGTTCGGTAGGGGGCATTCTTTTCCCTTTATTTATCGGGATCATTCTCGATCACTTTAAGGTGCTCGGAAATATCAATACCGGGTATAATATCATTTTTGTGATTTGTGGTTCTGCCTATCTCATTGCCTGGGTCTGTATGCACTTACTGGCACCAAAAATGAACCGGGTAGAATTATAGGATATGGGTTGACGTTATTATTTTTCCCGTTCAAGATATTTTCTGCGGATAATATCCTGAACGGGTTTTTTATCGATCTTGCTTTCCAGCCATGATACGATATCCAGGTATTGGTAGGATCGCTTCGCGTATTTATTCCTGGATACCTTTTCCAGTTTATCGCGCAGCTCAATGAAGTTCCGGGTAAGGTCCTGCTGTTTGCTCGACAAAGATTTTCGAAGAAACCTGAAGATCTCGTTCAGCACAGCATCCATATCTTCCATCTTCGACAGAAAACGGTAAACGGAACGGATCAGGTAGTCCAGCACATCGGTATTGCCGAGTTCATAATGCGCGATCAGGTGCAGGATCCTGGCAAAGCATTGTATATCTGTTCTCAGGTGCCCCACTTTGAGGTTGATGATCTTATTGAGATATTTGATGGCGGTTTCATTATCCCCGGAACCAAAATACAGTGATGCGATCTTATAGTTGAATACCATGATCCGGTGGGTATCGATAAAACGCTGGTATTTCTTTAATTCAGCTTCGATTTCCGGTACCAGTTCCAGCCCTTTCGTGAAAGTGCCTTCCAGAAAATGCATGTTGATCCTTGCGGTATACAGGTACACAAAACTTTGGATCCGGAGATTATCGTTGTAGTGATCGGCGGCCGAATAAAACCGGTCCAGTTCTTCCAGTTCGGTCTCCATTTTTTTATGGTTACCGATTATAAAAAGGGCATTGAGCAGGTTATGCACCGCCTTGAGGTAAAGGAAGGGGTCTTCTTTTTTTGCTTCGGGATGTTGTTCAAATAACCGGACCCATTTATCCGCATGCCGGTAATACTTCGAAAAATCGTAGAGGATAAAATAATACCAGCAGTAGGCCTGGTGCAGGTAGGCCTTTCCGAAAAAACCAATTTGTTTTTCGTTGATCCCCGATATATTATTCCTGAACAGGGTCTTGATGGCTTTTTCCTCCTGCTCATTTTTTACGTGTCCTGTTTCCAGGTAAACGCCATACAACAATAAGGAGAGGTTGGACAACCGTACGACCTCGTTGATCTGGCTGGCATAAAATTCGGTCTCTTCGATCAGGTTCTCCGCCCTGCCTTTGAGGCTGCGTGTGATATGCCTTGATTCGATTGATTTTTCAAATTGCAGAATTTCCAGCGTGAGGATAAAGTGACCATTTTCCTTTGCCGCGGTCTTTGCCTTGTCAAGGACCTTCAGACTTTGTAAGATCAAACCCCGGTTGTACAGGATACGGGCATAATCAATTTGTTCCCTGAGCTGGATCTCCTGGTTTTTGGCGCTGTGCAAAAGCCGGAGGGCCACCAGTAATTCCCCATAGAGGTGTGCTTTGAGATTGGCCAGTTGGGAGCGTTTGATGGACTTCTCCCTGGCAAAGATTTGCTCTTCATGATATTCCTTCATGTTGTCCAGGATATCAAAAAGCCGGATGAATTTGGTGCCCGCACCACCTTGATTGCGAGAGGTATAGAGCCGAAAATGCCTTTTTTCGACCTTATTCATTGTTTTGATGAGTAAAAAAAGGGTATCGTTTTGTTGGTTACGCATCGTAATCGAAAAATACGGAAATCCGCTATGGTAAAGGGTTTTATTCGTTTCCGGGTCTTTTGGGAACCGTATTACCCTGGTAATTTGAGCAAAATATTACATAGAAACAAATATAAATTCGTAGGCTATAATTGAAATTTTCTCCGTCCCCTGTTTATTTACTAACGGTTGTTAATGAATTAATTAACTATGGCAGAAAACAAAATTTTCATTTTTGATACCACGCTCCGCGACGGGGAACAGGTTCCCGGTTGTAAGTTGAATACCCAGGAAAAAATTGAATTGGCCCTGGCGCTCGAAGAATTAGGGGTCGATATCATTGAAGCCGGATTTCCGATTTCTTCGCCTGGTGATTTCTCATCGGTAGAAGAAATTTCAAAAGTCATCACGAAAGCCCAGGTATGCGGTCTTAGCCGGGCTGTTCAAAAGGATATCGAAACGGCAGGAGAGGCCCTGAAGCATGCAAAGAACCCGCGTATCCATACCGGTATCGGTACTTCCGATCTTCATATCAAAGCCAAATTCAATTCAAACCGGGATGATATTCTGGAAAGGGCGAAACAATGTGTTCGCTGGGCAAGAAAATACACGGATAATATTGAGTTTTACGCCGAGGATGCCGGCCGTACCGATAACGATTACCTGGCAAGGGTGATTGAAGCAGTTATTGCAGAAGGCGCCACGACCGTGAATATACCGGATACAACCGGCTATTGCCTGCCACATCAATATGGAGAAAAGATCGCATTCCTGGTCAATCATGTTCCCAATATTGATAAGGCCATTATCTCCTGTCATTGTCATAATGACCTGGGACTGGCAACTGCCAATTCTATTGCAGGGGTGATCAGCGGTGCCCGCCAGATCGAATGTACGATCAATGGGTTGGGTGAAAGAGCTGGTAACACCTCCCTGGAGGAAGTGGTAATGGTAATCAAACAGCATCATTCGCTGGGATATTATACGGATATCAATCCCCGTTTGCTCAACCCGATCAGCCGAAAGGTTTCCGATACCATGCGGATGCCGGTACAACCCAATAAAGCCATTGTCGGCAGTAATGCATTTGCCCATTCCTCCGGCATTCATCAGGATGGCTTTTTAAAGGATGCCCTGACCTATGAAATCATCAACCCGGAAGAAGTGGGGGCAGACAGTTCAAAGATTGTACTCACGGCCAGGAGCGGCCGTTCTGCCCTGGCATTCCGTTTACAGAAATTAGGGTTCCAGTTCAACCGGAATGATGTGGATGTTTTGTACGATGAATTTTTAAAAGTTGCCGATAGTAAAAAAGAAGTGGAGGATGCCGACCTGGAAGCCATGGGAAAAAAATATCAATCAGTTAAATCAGTGGTAGCATAGTATGAGTAAATCATTGTTTGAAAAGATTTGGGACACACATGTCGTGAAACAGATTGAGGATGGACCTGCTGTGCTGTATATCGATAAGCATTTTATCCATGAAGTGACCAGCCCCCAGGCATTCAGGGGTCTGGAGAACAGGGGGATGAAAGTTTTCCGCCCCGAAAAGATTGTGGCTACCGCCGACCACAATGTGCCGACGATGAACCAGCATTTGCCGATCAAAGAAGAACTGAGCCGTTTGCAGGTGGAGGCACTCATAAAAAATTGTGCCCAACAGGGCATTGAGCTCTATGGACTGGGCCACCAGTACCAGGGTATTGTACACGTGATCGGACCGGAACTGGGTTTTACCCAACCCGGTATGACCATCGTATGCGGGGATAGCCATACTTCAACACATGGCGCCTTTGGATCCATAGCGTTTGGGATCGGCACCAGTGAAGTGGAAATGGTGATGGCCACCCAATGCCTGATGCAATCAAAGCCAAAATTAATGCGCATCAATATTGAAGGCGAACTAAACAGGGGCGTTGTTTCGAAAGATATCATTCTCTATATCATAGCCCGGATCTCTGCAAGTGGTGCTACCGGTTATGCGGTGGAATATGCAGGGTCGGCCATCCGTGCTTTATCCATGGAAGCGCGGATGACGATCTGTAATATGAGTATTGAAATGGGGGCACGCTGCGGCATGATTGCCCCCGATGAAACCACTTTCAACTATATGAAAGGAAGGGTATATGCGCCGAAAGATGAAGCATGGGAACGTTCACTGGCCTATTGGAAAACTTTATTCAGCGATGAAGATGCGGTGTTTGACAAGGAAATCAATATTCAGGCAGCCGATATTGAGCCGATGATCACTTACGGTACCAATCCTGGTATGGGAGTGGGTGTGAATGGAACCCTGCCGGCTGAAAACGAATTGGAAGAAAAAGAAAAACCATCATATCTAAAATCACTGTCATACATGGGTCTTCAGCCCGGGGCTAAAATCAAAGGGCAGAAAGTCGATTATGTATTTATCGGCAGCTGTACCAACAGCCGGATTGAAGACCTGCGTATGGTGGCATCCTTTGTAAACGGTAAGCAGAAAGCGGATGATGTGGAGGTCTGGATTGTACCGGGCAGCCGGCAGGTTGAAAAACAGGCACGGGAAGAAGGGATCGATAAAATATTTGAAGCAGCGGGATTCATCCTCCGGCAACCGGGTTGTTCGGCCTGCCTGGGGATGAATGAAGATAAGATCCCGGCCGGTAAGTATTGTATCTCTACTTCCAACCGGAATTTTGAAGGAAGACAGGGCCCCAATGCAAGAACATTTTTAGCCAGCCCGCTGACAGCTGCCCTGGCGGCCATCACCGGTGAAGTGGGAGATATACGAGAACATTTATCCTGATCATTATGAGTAAAGCGATTAATATAATAAACAGTACCACCGTTCCACTCGACAGGGAAAACGTCGATACAGACCAGATCATCCCTGCCAGGTTTTTAAAAGCCACCAGCCGGGATGGCTTTGGGAAAAACCTTTTTCGCGACTGGCGTTATCACGATGACGATGAATCCCAACCCAAAGAAGATTTTGTGCTGAATGACAAAAGGTATTCCGGAAAGATATTAGTAGCTGCCAAAAATTTTGGTTGTGGCTCAAGCCGGGAACATGCGGCCTGGGCGATCAAGGATTACGGTTTTGATGTGGTCGTGAGCAGTTTTTTTGCCGATATCTTCAAGAACAATGCGCTGAATAATTTTTTACTGCCGGTGGTTGTTACAGAACCTTTTCTCGAAAAGATATTTCAGGCGGTGAAAAAGGATCCGCAAACCGTATTGGAAGTGAATCTTGAAAAACAACAGATCATGATCAGGGAAACAGGAGAAGCGGAGGGCTTTGAGATCAACCATTACAAAAAGACCTGCCTGCTGAACGGGTATGATGATATTGATTACCTGATCAGCATGAAAGACGAAATTGAAAAATTTGAATCAACCCATATTTAATGGATGAATCCCCATTGAAAACAAAACAAATGAAAAAGAAGATCGCAATTATTGAAGGTGATGGTATCGGGCCGGAAGTGACCCGGCAGGCCATTAAAGTGCTGGATGCCATCGCGCGGCAGTACAATCATGCATTTGAATATACCTATTGCCTGATGGGTGCCGTGGCCATCGATAAAACAGGTGAGCCCTTGCCCGATAAAACCATTGAAGTTTGTCTTGAAAGTGATGCCATTCTTTTTGGTGCCATCGGCCATCCCAAATACGACAATGACCCTAGTGCTAAAGTACGACCTGAACAAGGCTTGCTCAAGTTGCGGAAATCCCTGCAGTTGTTTGCCAATATCAGGCCGGTAACCACTTATGCGACGCTGAGCCATTTATCGCCATTAAAGGCAAAAAATATTGAAGGGGTTGATTTTGTCATTTTCCGCGAATTGACCGGTGGTATTTATTTTGGAAAGAAAGAACTGAATGAAGAAAAAACGCTTGCTTCAGATGATTGCGTTTATACCCGTGAGGAAATCGAAAGGATTACCCATCTCGCCTTTCAATATGCACAAACAAGAAAAAAGAAACTGACCCTGGTGGATAAGGCCAATGTACTGGAAACATCAAGGCTGTGGCGTAAAGTAGTGCAGGAGGTGGCGGGGCAGTATGCAGATGTGAAAGTTGATTTCCTTTTTGTGGATAATGCAGCCATGCAGATCATCCTGAACCCAAAACAGTTTGATGTGATTCTCACGGAGAACATGTTTGGGGATATCATCAGTGATGAAGCCAGTGTGATCACCGGTTCGCTGGGATTATTACCCTCTGCCTCGATAGGAAAGGGTTCCTCATTATTTGAGCCGATTCATGGATCTTATCCGCAGGCTGCCGGGAAAGATATTGCTAACCCCTTGGGTTCAATCCTTTCTGCCGCCATGCTTTTGGATCATTTTGACATGAAAGAAGAAGCGGTTCTCGTAAGACAGGCCGTTGAGTGGACTTTGCAGCATGGATTTGTGACCAGGGATATCGATCCGATGAATTGTTACAGCACGACAACCGTAGGTGACCTCATCCATGATTTTATTGAAAACAGGGCGGCCAGTGATGTCAATAAGAATAATATCGTGTTAAGTAAGTCGACAATTATTTAGGAATGAATCCGGCAATCGCTTACGATTGTTTGTTTCATTTTTTGGAGAAAAATCAGATAGTTCTTTGTTAGCATTGAAGGCGGATGTATATTCGTGTAAGCACAGTTTTATGCCAACAAGTAGTTATTATAAGGGGATCTGTAATGTAACCGCACTGATTATTGGGGTGGTCATTATTATTCCGTGGCTGCATGGAGGTGTAATAGTTTTATAAGTAACAAAACGAAATAAACGAAACCCGCCTCCAAAAAAGGCGGGTTTTTTTTGCCGTTGATATTTTTCATCAAATGCCTCCTGAAGGAGGCTGGAGGGTATTATGTATTATAATGATCAGACCATTATTTTCTGGAATGGAAAATTTGTCCGGGCTGCCGAGGCCAGGATCGATCTGTATTCCCAAACCCTGCATTACGGGTTGGGCGTTTTTGAAGGGATCCGTTCTTACCGGCATGCCGACGGGCAAACCCGGATCTTTAAAGCCGTTGAACATTTTGAAAGACTGAGGTTCTCAGCCGAATCCATGAACCTTCCTTATGCCTGGACCACCGCCGAACTGGCTGCCGCCACCTATGAAGTGCTGGAACAAAATAATCTTCAGGATGCCTATATACGTCCGCTGGTGTATGCACCGGCCAATATGAAATTTGATTTGAATACCGAGTCCAATATCGTAATTGAAGCCTGGCCCATGCAGCCCTTCCTGGGAGAAAAACTTTTGCGGGTCATGACTTCATCCTTCCAAAGACCTAATCCAAAAGGTTTTAAGATTGCGGCCAAAGCAACCGGTCATTATGTGAATTCAATACTGGCCAGCCAGGAGGCGAAAGCCAGGGGTTTTGATGAAGCGCTGCTCCTGGATATCAATGATCATGTGGCCGAAGGACCCGGGGCCAATTTGTTTTACGAAAAAGATGGAAAACTTTTTACACCGCCTCCGGGCAATATCCTTCCGGGGATTACCCGGAACACGGTCTTTGAAATCTGTGATGAGCTGGAGATCTTGCTGGAGGAAAAGCTGTTCACCATCGACGAATTAAAGCAGGCAGATGCCGTTTTCTTTTGTGGCACGGCTGCAGAAGTAATTGGATGGACCAGCCTGGACGATACGGTTTTTCCGATGCCCTGGGAAAAGACCTTATCCAAACAGGTCCAGGATGCTTATAAAAGGTGTACAGTTGGACTACAGGTAAAAGAATATGCAGAAGAAGCGGATTAATTAAAATCATTTAGAAGCGGTTGCTGCGGAATGACTGCAACTGCTTTGCGTCAGGTTTCAGGAACCCGGGCAAAATTAACAGGAGGAAAAAAAGATTAAATGGCAACACTCAACAAATATTCAAAAACCCTGACCCAGGATAGTACACAACCTGCCGCACAGGCTATGTACTATGCAATTGGTTTTAAAGAAGAGGATTTTAACAAAGCCCAGGTTGGGATCGTGAGTATGGGCTGGGACGGGAACCCCTGCAACATGCACCTGAATGATCTTGCTACCCAGGTGAGGGAGAGTATCAATCAAACAGACGGTTTACTGGGTTTGCGGTTTTATACGATTGGTGTCAGTGACGGGATCAGCATGGGAACCGACGGGATGCGTTATAGCCTGGTGAGCCGTGACCTGATCGCCGACAGTATCGAAACCAATGCCGGTGCGCAATATTATGATGCGATCATTGCCATACCGGGCTGCGATAAAAATATGCCGGGATCTGTGATGGCCATGGGCAGGCTGAACCGGCCGGCCATCATGTTGTATGGTGGTACGATTGCTCCCGGTCATTATAAAGGGGAAGACCTGAATATTGTCAGTGCCTTTGAAGCACTGGGGAAAAAAATGGCCGGTCAGATGGACGAAGCAGATTTTAAGGGAATCGTACAGCATGCTTGTCCGGGAGCCGGTGCCTGTGGTGGCATGTACACCGCCAATACGATGGCCAGTGCTATAGAGGCATTGGGGATGAGTTTACCCCATTCATCATCCAACCCTGCCCTCAGCAAAGAAAAACAGGAGGAATGCGCTGCGGTGGGTAAAGCCATAAAGATCCTACTTGAAAAAGATATCAAGCCAAAGGATATCATGACCCGAAAAGCTTTTGAAAATGCCATCACGGTGGTGATGGTTTTGGGAGGAAGCACCAATGCCGTATTACACCTGATCGCCATGGCAAAAAGTGTGGAGGTAGAACTGACACAGGATGATTTTCAGGAGATCAGCAACAGGGTTCCCGTGCTGGCCGATTTTAAACCATCGGGAAAATATTTGATGGAAGACCTTCATCAGTTTGGAGGTGTTCCTGCCGTCATGAAATACCTGTTGAAAAATGGGATGCTGTATGGTGATTGTATGACAGTTACCGGAAAGACGGTTGCCGAAAATTTATCCGGCATGCCGGACCTTGATTTTGATAAACAAAAAATCATCATGCCCCTGGAAACCCCCTTGAAAAAAACCGGTCACCTGCAAATCCTGTACGGTAACCTGGCAGAGAAGGGTAGTGTGGCAAAAATTTCCGGTAAGGAAGGAGAGCGTTTCGAAGGGAAAGCCAGGGTCTTTGATGGTGAGCAGGCGGTGATCAAAGGGATCGCAGAAGGTAAAGTGCATCCGGGAGATGTGGTCGTGATCCGGAATATTGGTCCTAAAGGAGCACCGGGTATGCCCGAAATGCTGAAACCGACCGGAGCCATCATCGGTGCGGGCCTTGGTAAATCGGTGGCATTGATAACCGATGGCAGGTTCAGCGGGGGCACACATGGTTTTGTAGTGGGACATATTACGCCTGAAGCATTTGACGGGGGACTGATTGCCCTGGTGGAGGACGATGATATCATTGAGATTGATGCCGTGAAAAATTCATTGGTGCTCAAAGTGAGCGAAGCAGAAATTGAAAAGAGAAGGAAGCAATGGAAACAACCGGCCATTAAAGCGACCAGGGGTATCTTATACAAATATGCCCATACGGTAAAGGATGCTTCGGAAGGTTGTGTAACAGATGAAATGTAAAATCGGTTATGACAAAAAAATACTTTTTACAAATGGCCGGGTATAATATCTGGGCCAACAATTTGGTGGAGGACTGGGTCAGCAGGATCAGCCTGGATCAATGGGAAACACCCATCGTCAGCAGTTTCGGAAGTATCGCTGCCACCATTTTGCATATCACCGGTGCCGAAAAGGTTTGGTTGGACCGGTTAAATTATGCAGATCCCATCGGATGGTTGCCGACGGAATTTAAGGGATCGAGGGAAGAACTCTTAGCAACCTGGAGCCATGCATCAGCGGGGCTGAAACAATTCCTGGAAAATTTTGATGAGGCCCGCATGATGGAGAATATTTCTTTTAAACGTATCAACGGGGATGCCTACCTGATGCCTTATTACCAGGTATTCGCACATGTGTTCAACCATTCCACTTTTCACCGGGGGCAGGTAGTGACACTATTACGGCAGGTGGGTTTTACTGATGTGGGGTCAACGGATTTGTTGGGATTTTACAGACTAAAAAACTGATTATGCAAATAGCAGAAATTAAAAAAGAGCAACAGGGGTCCACGGGTTTGAAAAATATCAGCGGCAGCCAGGCGGTGCTGGATGCCTTTGTTGCGGAAGGTGTGAAAACAGTTTTCGGTTACCCGGGTGGGGCCATTATGCCCATCTATGATGCATTGTACGATTATCATGACAGGATCAATCATATCCTTGTCAGGCATGAACAGGGTGCCATACATGCAGCCCAGGGTTTTGCCAGGGCTTCGGGACAAGTGGGTGTTATATTTGCAACGAGCGGACCTGGTGCTACCAACCTGGTGACCGGTCTGGCAGATGCCATGATCGACAGCACTCCAGTTGTGTGTGTGACCGGCCAGGTATTTGCCCATTTGCTGGGCACCGATGCCTTCCAGGAAACGGATGTCATCAATATCACCACTCCGGTCACAAAATGGAATTACCAGGTCACGGATGCCAGTGAAATACCTTCCGTCATGGCCAAGGCCTTCTATATCGCGAAAAGTGGCAGACCCGGACCCGTACTGATTGATATCACCAAAAATGCACAACTGCAATTATTCGAAACGGAGGAATACCAGCCCTGTGAACATATCCGCAGTTATCGTCCAAGCCCTATTGTCAGGAAAGAATATATCGTTGAAGCCGCCAAACTCATCAATGCCGCAGAACGCCCCTTTGTGATTTTTGGGCAGGGGGTCATTTTGGGAAATGCAGAGAAGGAATTTATCAGGTTCATCGAAAAAGCAGGGATACCCGCTGCCTGGACCATCATGGGTATGAGCGCTATCCCGACTGATCACCCCCTGGGCGTGGGAATGCTGGGGATGCATGGTAATTACGGGCCTAACGTGCTCACCAATGAATGTGATGTGCTGATTGCCGTGGGAATGCGTTTTGATGACCGGGTCACCGGCCGTCTGGATAAATATGCCCGCCAGGCAAAGGTCATCCACCTGGATATCGATCCTGCAGAAATTGATAAGAATGTAAAGACCACGGTGCCGGTATGGGGGGATTGCAAAGAAACATTACCCCTGCTGACTTCCCTGGTGGAAAAGAAACTATACCCGGGCTGGTTGCAGCGATTCAAGGACTACCAGCAAAAAGAAGAAGAAAAAGTGATCCGTGAAGAACTCAATCCCACGAATGAAATTCTGACAATGGGGGAAGTGGTACAACTTTTAAATGAGCTGACGGGTGGTAATGCCATCATCGTAACAGATGTGGGACAGCACCAGATGGTGGCCTGCCGGTATGCAAAATTCAACCAGTCAAAAAGTAATATCACCAGTGGTGGTCTCGGAACAATGGGATATGCCCTGCCCGCAGCCATCGGGGCTGCCTACGGCGCCCCTCACAGGACAACAGTCGCCATTATTGGAGATGGTGGTTTCCAGATGACCCTGCAGGAACTGGGTACGATCATGCAGTTCCGGCCCAATGTCAAAATACTCATCCTGAACAATAATTTCCTGGGAATGGTGCGCCAGTGGCAGCAGCTTTTTCATGAAAAGCGGTATTCGTTTGTCGATATCCAGAGCCCTGATTTTGTACAGGTCGCGAAAGGGTTTGGCATCCCGGGGCAATCCGTTTGCGAAAGGAAAGACCTGAAAGGAGCGATAAAAACGATGCTCGACCATCAGGGGACTTATTTACTGGAAGTCATGGTGGGAAAGGAGAATAATGTATTCCCCATGGTACCGCAGGGAAGGGGTGTGGCGGAAATCGTTTTGTGCCGGGAAGATGTATAAACCATTAAATTTTAAAACATGCAGAAACAGGAATATACCATAACCGTTTATACAGAAAACCAGATCGGTCTGCTGAACCGGATCGCGATCATTTTCTCCAGGCGGAAGATCAATGTGGAGAGCCTGAATACTTCTCCCAGTGAAGTGGACAGTGTTCACCGTTTTAATATCGTGATCACTGAAACGGAAGAAGTGGTGAAAAAACTTTGCCGCCAGATTGAAAAACAGGTGGAAGTGCTGAAAGCCTATTATAATACCAATGATGAAATCGTTTGGCAGGAACTGGCCTTGTATAAAGTGCCAACAGCAAAAATTGCCGAGGAAGTAAAAGTGGAAAGGCTGTTAAGGGAGCACGGCGCCCATACGGTCGTCATCCGTAAGGATTATACAGTATTTGCGGTTGCTGGTCACCGTGAGGAAACAGACAAGCTGATCAGGGTGCTGGAGCCCTACGGGCTTATTGAATTTGTCAGGAGTGCACGGGTGGCGATTATCAAGGACAGCGAAGGGTTCCATAAAAAGCTGAAAGAGTTTGAGAACCGGGAACCCAGCCGGCAGGTGATCGAAAATGAGTACCTGGATAAAAACCGGGAAGTGTTTTCGATGTAAAGGCTTTCTGCAACTGTCGGGCGGACTATCAAAAAGGATGCCCGCAGCTGACCCAAGAACAAGGTGTACAAGTGTGCGACGCAACGGAAGCTGAACAGGTTGATGTCGCTGATAACATAAAAAAAATAAAAACTTAAAACTAAAGCAAATGGCTAAATTAAATTTCGGTGGTACAGAGGAAAATGTTGTGACCCGGGAAGAATTCCCGCTGGCCAAAGCCCAGGAAGTATTGAAAAATGAAACAGTGGCTGTGATTGGCTATGGCGTACAGGGGCCCGGACAGGCATTGAACCAGAAAGACAATGGTATCCATGTAATAGTCGGGCAACGTAAAAATTCAAAAACATGGGATAAGGCCATCGCCGATGGTTTTGTGCCCGGTGAAACCCTGTTTGAAATTGAAGAGGCTTTACAAAGGGGTACCATTATCTGTTACCTGCTGAGCGATGCTGCGCAAATAGAACTGTGGCCTACCGTTAAAAAACATCTCACTCCAGGCAAGGCTTTATATTTTTCTCATGGTTTTGGGATCACTTTTAATGAACAAACAGGGATCATTCCGCCCAAGGACGTAGATGTTTTCCTGGTCGCCCCGAAAGGAAGCGGTACCTCCCTGAGAAGAATGTTCTTACAGGGCCGCGGACTGAACAGCAGTTATGCCATCTTCCAGGATGCAACCGGAAAGGCAAAAGACAGGGTCATCGCGCTGGGTATTGCCGTGGGCAGTGGCTACCTGTTTGAGACGGACTTCCGGAAAGAAGTATTTAGTGACCTGACCGGTGAAAGGGGAACCCTGATGGGTGCGATACAGGGAATCTTTGCGGCTCAATACCAGGTGTTAAGGGATAAGGGGCATTCTCCTTCTGAAGCTTTTAATGAAACCGTGGAAGAGCTTACCCAATCATTGATGCCACTGGTTGCCGAGAATGGTATGGACTGGATGTATGCCAATTGTTCCACTACTGCACAAAGGGGTGCATTGGACTGGTGGAAAAAATTCCGCGATGCCACCGCGCCTGTGTTCAGGGAACTGTATGAAAGTGTGGCAACAGGAAAAGAATCCCAGCGTTCCATCGACAGCAATTCACAACCCGATTACCGGGAAAAGCTGGAGGCGGAGTTAAAAGAATTAAGAGAAAGCGAAATGTGGCAGGCCGGTAAAACGGTTCGTTCACTGCGCCCGGAAAACCAGCCTGCAAAATCGGATAAGAAAAAAGCTGAGGTTGTGAATTAACCAATATATGGATACTCTGACCAACATATCATCTGCACTGGAATTCAATAAGGCCGCCCTCCGTTTAAAAAGGGTCGTCAACAGGACCCCCTTGCAGTATAATCAAAACCTTTCCAGGAAATTTGATTGTGCTGTTTACCTGAAAAGGGAAGACCTGCAGGTGGTGCGTTCCTATAAACTACGCGGTGCCTATAATATGATCTCCAGCCTTTCGGCCGAAGCCCTGCAGAAAGGGGTGGTATGTGCCAGTGCGGGTAACCATGCACAGGGTTTCGCCTATTCCTGTAAAGTGCTGGGCATTAAAGGTGTGGTCTTTATGCCCATCATTACTCCGAACCAGAAAGTGAGCCAGACAAAAATGCATGGAGAAGACAAGATCGAAGTAAGGCTGGTGGGAGACACTTTTGATGACTGTGCCATTGCCGCCAAAAAATTCACGCTGGAAAATGAAATGACCTTTATCCCTCCTTTTGATGATCACCGGATCATTGAAGGGCAGGGTACGGTAGGGCTGGAGATATTAGAGGATCTTCCGGATATCGATTTCTTATTTGTGCCAGTGGGTGGTGGCGGGCTGAGTGCAGGAGTGGGGGCTTATTTCAAAACTTATTCACCAGGCACCCAACTGATCGGCCTGGAACCGGAAGGAGCCCCATCGATGTTCAAAGCCCTTCAAGCCGGACACCCGGTACTGTTAGACAGTATTGACAGTTTCGTAGATGGTGCTGCGGTTAAAAGGGTCGGTGATGTCACTTTCCCGATTTGCCGGGAGGTACTGGACGATATGCACCTGGTGCCGGAAGGCAAGATCTGTTCTACGATCCTGCAATTGTACAATGAAGATGCCATTGTTGTGGAACCTGCAGGCGCCCTGAGCATTGCTGCCCTTGATGATTATGCGGCTGCGATCCGGGGCAAGAAAGTTGTCTGTGTGGTGAGCGGCAGCAACAATGATATTGACAGGATGCAGGAAATAAAAGAAAGAAGCCTGCAATATGAAGGGTTGAAACATTATTTCCTGATCCGCTTTGCACAACGGCCGGGCGCCCTGAAAGAATTCGTCAACCACGTTTTGGGGCCGGATGATGATATCACGCGTTTTGAATACATGCAGAAGCACAATAAGGAAACCGGACCGGCACTGGTGGGGGTGGAATTGAAACAACGAAAAGACTATGATGCCCTCCTGGACAACTTGAATAAATACCAGATCAATTATACGGAACTGAACAAGGATGATAACCTGTTTGGATACCTGGTCTGATGTGGATGGACTGTTGGAAAAACACTAAAGTGGATGAACAGCTGTTAGTTGATTTTTTAATTAATTTCCGGGGATTGCCCTTATATTTTTATTTAAATTAAAATTGGATGCATCAGTATATGGTAAGTGAAAAAGGTTTATATGACCCCCTGTTTGAAAGGGATTCCTGTGGCATTGGCTTTGTGGCCAATATCAAGGGGAATAAGTCACATAAAAATGTGGCGGATGCGTTGACGATCCTGGAGAACATGGAACACCGCGGTGCCTGTGGCTGCGAAGAAAATACAGGAGATGGGGCTGGGATCATGATCCAGACACCCCATGAATTTTTCTTTGATGAATGCCTGAAATCGGGTGTCCATTTACCCGCTTTTGGTAAATATGGGGTGGGTGTTCTTTTTTTCCCTAAAGAGATTCGTTTGCGTGAACAATGCCGGGAGATATTCAACAGCGCTGCGGAGAAACTGGGATTGGAAATCATCAGTTACCGGAAAGTGCCGGTAAACCCTGATGGCATCGGTCCGAGCGCCCTGAGTGTTGAACCGATCATGGAGCAGGTGTTCATTGCCTGTCCTGATCACATCAGTAACCCGGATGATTTTGAAAGAAAATTATTTGTACTCAGGAAATATGCCACCCATCTTGTTGACAGTTCTGTAAGAAAAGACGAGATCGGTTTTTATGTTGCTTCCTTGTCCTATAAGACGGTTGTCTATAAGGGGCAGCTGACCAGTCTCCAGGTTCGGCAATACTTTCCCGATCTCAGCAACAAGCGTTTGGTCAGTGCATTTGGCCTGGTCCATTCCCGCTTCGCTACCAATACATTTCCTTCCTGGCGCCTGGCACAGCCCTTCCGTTTTATTGCGCATAATGGCGAGATCAATACGGTACAGGGTAACCTGAACTGGCTGCGGTCCAGTGAACATAGTTTTGCCTCACCGCTTTTCTCGAAAGAAGAGATGGAAATGTTATTACCAATCGTTTCCAACAACCAGTCCGATTCTGCCTGCCTGGACAATATGATTGAATTGCTCACCATGACCGGCCGGTCATTGCCGCATGTCATGATGATGCTGATACCGGAAGCCTGGGATGGTAATGAACATATGGATCCTGTACGCAAGGCATTTTATGAATACCATGCTTCCATGATGGAACCCTGGGACGGGCCGGCCTCCATATCCTTCACGGATGGGAAGATCATCGGCGCTACCCTTGACAGGAACGGGCTCCGGCCTTCCCGGTACTGTGTAACCACTGATGATCGCGTGATCATGGCCAGTGAAACCGGTGCCTTGCCGGTGGACCAGTCGATCGTGAAGGAAAAAGGAAGGTTGCAGCCGGGTAAAATGTTTGTGGTGGATATGGAGCAGGGAAGGATCATCAGCGATGAAGAGTTGAAACAGCAGATCTGTTCACAGAAGCCTTACGCAGAATGGTTGAATAAATATAAGATAAGGCTGGAGGAATTACCCGAACCCCGGGTATCGTTCACCCATCTTGAACATGACCAGATATTCAAATACCAGAAGGCATTCGGGTATTCGACAGAGGACCTGGATACACTAATAGCGCCGATGGCACTGGACGGAAAGGAACCCATCGGTTCGATGGGAACCGATACGCCGCTGGCTGTTTTAAGCGATCAGCCCCAGCACCTTTCTTCTTACTTCAAGCAATTATTTGCACAGGTGACCAATCCACCTATCGATCCGATCAGGGAAAGGATGGTCATGTCGCTGGCAACATTTGTCGGTAATATCGGCAACCTCCTGGAAGAAGATCCGATGGCCTGTCATACGGTGGCACTTCGTCACCCGATACTTACCAATCACGAATTGGAGAAGATCAGAAGTATTGATACGGGTATTTTCCAGGCCAAGACCCTGCAGACTTATTTCAGGGCCGATGGTAAACCCGGTTCCCTGAAAGCGGGTCTCGACAGGTTATGCCGATATGCAGTTGATGCGGCCGAAGATGGGTTTGAGGTGCTTATCCTCACCGACCGGGCCATTGATTCCGATCATGCTCCGATTCCTTCGCTGCTGGCAGCTGCTGCCGTTCACCATCATCTGATCCGGAAAGGGCTTCGCGGACAGGTAGGCATCGTGGTTGAATCAGGCGATGTTTGGGAAGTACATCATTTTGCCTGTTTGATCGGTTTCGGTGCAACTGCGATCAACCCCTATCTCGCACTTTCCTCCATCAGGGATATGAAAGAGCGCGGAAAGCTGGAAACGGATTTATCAGAAGAACAACTGAAGAAAAACTATATCAAAGCGGTGAATGAAGGGTTGTTGAAAGTGTTTTCCAAAATGGGGATATCCACCCTACAGTCCTACCAGGGAGCGCAGATATTTGAGATCATCGGTTTGGACAGGGATGTCGTGAATAAATATTTTACCGGGGCCACCTCCCGTATCGAAGGGATGGGGCTGGATGAAATTGCCAGGGAAACCCTGACAAAACATGATTTTGCCTTCCGGAAAAGAGAGGCGCCGGTCAACCGGTTGACCGTAGGTGGTGTTTACCAATGGAAACAAAGAGGGGAGTTCCACCTCTTTAATCCACAGACCATTCATCTTTTACAGTTTGCGACCCGGATGAATGATTATCAAACCTTCAAGAAATATACCCGGCTGGTAAATGACCAGAGTGAAAGAGCCGCTACCCTCAGGAGCCTGTTCCAGTTTAAACATAACAGACCTTCCATTCCAATAGAAGAAGTTGAGTCTGCAGAAAATATTTTTAAACGATTTGCAACAGGGGCCATGAGTTTTGGCTCCATCTCCTGGGAAGCTCATACCACCCTGGCCATCGCGATGAACCGGATCGGTGCCAAGAGCAATACCGGGGAAGGCGGAGAGGATGAAAAAAGATATATACCCCTGGAAAACGGGGATAGCATGCGAAGTGCCATCAAACAGGTGGCATCGGCAAGATTTGGAGTGACCAGTTATTACCTTACGGAAGCGGATGAACTGCAGATCAAGATGGCACAGGGTGCCAAGCCCGGTGAAGGCGGACAGCTTCCCGGTCATAAGGTTGATGAATGGATTGGCCGTACCCGGCATTCTACCCCGGGTGTGGGTTTGATTTCACCACCGCCTCACCATGATATTTATTCCATTGAAGACCTGGCACAGTTGATCTTTGACCTGAAGAATGCCAACCGTGCAGCCAGGATCAATGTAAAACTGGTTTCAAAAGCCGGGGTGGGTACGATCGCAGCCGGTGTGGCAAAAGCAAAAGCCGATGTGATCCTGATTTCCGGTCATGACGGTGGTACAGGCGCCTCACCCATGAGTTCAATCAAGCATGCGGGATTGCCCTGGGAACTGGGATTGGCAGAAACCCACCAGACCCTGGTGAAAAATAAATTGCGCAGCCGCGTGGTAGTGCAGGCAGATGGTCAGATGAAGACCGGCCGCGATATCGCGATTGCCACCTTATTGGGTGCCGAAGAATGGGGTGTGGCCACTGCAGCCCTCGTCGTTGAAGGTTGCATTATGATGCGTAAATGCCATCTGAATACCTGTCCTGTAGGGGTAGCCACCCAGGATCCGGAACTCAGGAAAAGATTTAACGGGAATGCGGACCATGTTGTCAATTTCTTTCATTTTATGGTGCAGGAACTGCGGGAGATCATGGCAGAACTCGGTTTCCGGACCATCCACGAGATGGTGGGCCAGGTCGATTGCCTGGAAATGAGAGAGAACATTGAACATTGGAAATATAAGAAGCTGGATCTTTCCCCGATCTTATACCGGGAGCCGGAGTCTTTATATACGGGTCTGTATAAAATGGAAGAGCAGGATCATGGAATAAGCAATGTATTGGACTGGCAATTGCTGGCCACCGCGAAACCCGCTATTGAAGACTTTCAAAAAGTCGAGGCCTCTTTTCCAATCGTGAATACAGACAGGACGGTAGGAACGATACTGTCCAATGAGATCACCAAGAAATATAAAGCAGCCGGGTTGCCCGATGATACGATTCATTTCAAATTCAGGGGAACGGCCGGCCAGAGTTTTGGTGCCTTCAATACAAAAGGGATTACGCTTGAACTGGAAGGCGATGCCAATGATTATTTTGGAAAAGGATTGAGTGGAGCGAGGCTGATCGTTTATCCAGATAAGAAAGCCTCCTTTGTTCCGGAAGAGAATATCATCATTGGGAATGTGGCCTTTTATGGCGCTACTGATGGAGAATCATTTATCCGGGGCAAATCCGGGGAAAGGTTTGCAGTCAGGAATTCAGGTGCCAGCGTAGTGGTGGAAGGTACAGGTGACCATGGCTGTGAGTATATGACCGGTGGTTGCGTGGTGATATTGGGCGATACCGGAAGGAATTTCGGAGCAGGCATGAGTGGGGGATTGGCCTATGTTTATAATGCCAGCGGGCTTTTTGAATCGAATTGCAACAAGGAAATGATCGATCTGGATCCCCTTGAAGGCGGGGATGCAGAAAAGTTACATGATTTGATCAGCAGGCATTATGGGTTTACGGGAAGTACCGTGGCCAAATTCATCCTTGATGATTTTGACAATCAGCTGAACCATTTTGTAAAAGTATTTCCAAAAGATTATAAGCGCGTCTTGCAGGGCAGACCCGTCAATGCCCATGTCAGTAAATAATTTAAATGATAAAACCAGCCTGTTTTGAAAAGGGCTGTTTGATATTAAACTTATGCAATGGGAAAACCTACAGGTTTTATAGAATTTACAAGGGAACTTCCCTCCAGGCGTCCAACCCATGAACGACTGGAAGATTTCAAGGAGTTTGTGCAGCCCTACCCCGAGGAGCAACTGAATCAGCAATCTGCCCGGTGTATGAATTGTGGCGTACCTTTTTGCCACAGCGGATGCCCGCTGGGCAATATTATTCCAGAGTTCAATGATGCGGTATACCGGAAAAACTGGCAGGAAGCTTATGAGATACTGGCTTCCACCAATAATTTTCCGGAATTCACGGGAAGGATCTGCCCGGCACCCTGTGAATCTGCCTGCGTGCTGGGTATTAACCAGCCACCGGTGGCGATTGAAGAAATAGAAAAACATATTATCGAAACAGCCTTTAGCAGGGGCTTTGTCAAATCGAGGAAACCCCTGGTCCGTAGCGGTAAGAAGGTTGCCGTGATCGGTTCGGGGCCTGCCGGGCTCGCGGCAGCTGCCCAGTTAAATTATGCCGGTCATTCGGTAACCGTATATGAGCGGGATGATGAGCCGGGAGGCTTATTACGGTATGGAATACCCGATTTTAAACTGGAGAAGTGGGTGGTGGAAAGAAGGGTGAAACTGATGGAAGAAGAGGGCGTTGTTTTCAAATGCCAGCATCATGTCGGTGTGAATGTCAGCATCAACGACCTGCTGCGGGAAAATAACGCAATTGTGCTGGCGGGTGGTTCCACCCAGCCCAGGGATCTGCCGGTACCGGGCCGCGAATTGAAGGGTGTATATTTTGCCATGCAGTTCCTGAAACAACAGAATAAAAGAGTGGCCGGCAAGGATCCCCTTGCGAATGCGGCTGTTGAAAGCAATATTTATAGCGAGGAACTACTGGCCAAAGGAAAAAATGTGGTGGTGATTGGGGGAGGTGATACTGGCAGCGATTGTGTAGGAACTTCCAACCGGCAGGGTGCCAACTCGGTGACCCAGTTTGAATTATTGCCCAAGCCCCCTGAAAACAGGACCCCGTTTATGCCCTGGCCAACCTATCCCATGGTCCTCAAAACTTCCTCTTCGCATGAAGAGGGCTGCGACAGGAAATGGGCAGTAGCCACCAGGGCATTCATTGGAGATCATGCAGGCAACCTTACTGCCATCAGGATCGTGGACCTGGAGTGGAAGATCACGGAAGAAGGCCGGCCCGCTAAGTTTGTGGAAATAGAAGGAAGCGAAAGAGAGATACCCTGTGAACTGGCTTTATTAGCCATGGGATTTGTACATCCCCAGCATGAAGGGTTGATCAGGGAACTGGAAGCGGAACTGGATGAAAGGGGAAATGTTAGGGCAACCGAAAAGGATTACCAGACCAATATTCCCAAGATTTTTGCAGCAGGCGATATCCGCAGGGGCCAGAGCCTGGTGGTATGGGCCATCAGCGAAGGCAGGGAATGTGCCAGGCGGGTAGATATGTTTCTGAATAATGGGCATTCCATCCTGGAAAGCAAGGAAATTTCCATCCTTAATACATTTTAAATTTAATAATATATATGAATTTTAAACAGGGGTTCGCAAGACCCCTTTTTTATTCGATAATTATACACATTATAATAAATAATATATGTAAAATAAACATCTGTTAGTTGTTTTGCTAGGTATTTTTACAATCATCGTTCATATTATTATTTTTATTAATTATAATATAATTTCGAAAAATGAGTAAGGCTACTGTTAAGCAAATTGCACCATTCCTGATCCTCGCATTAGTTGCGGTGGTATCTATGTTTATCCCCAACCTTCCGGATTTTGTAGACAAGGACGGGAATTATAATGCGGCAGATATTGCCTGGATCCTGGTGGCTACCGCGTTGGTTTTCCTGATGACACCCGGACTTGCCTTTTTTTACGGGGGTATGGTGCACCGGAAAAATGTAATCTCCACCATGATCAAGAGTGTGGTGGCCGCCGGTGTGGTCAGTATTATCTGGATCGTTGTAGGTTATAGTCTTGCTTTCGGCGACTCGATCAATCATGTGATCGGGAATCCCATGACCCATCTTTTCTTTAAGGGGGTGAATTCGGGTGAACCTGTAGGTGGCATTCCCAAATCTCTTTTTGCGTTATTTCAATTGATGTTCGCCATCATTACGCCGGGTCTGGTGGTAGGCGCTGTTGCCGAAAGGATCCGTTTCACGGCCTATATCTTATTCATCGTTTTATTTTCATTATTGGTGTATTCACCTATCGCGCACTGGACCTGGAATTCGGAAGGATTCCTGTTCAAATGGGGTGTTCTTGATTTTGCCGGCGGTACCGTTGTACATATTTCGGCGGGTTGTGCAGCCCTGGCAGGTGCCCTGGTCCTGAAAAGAAGAAAGGCACATATTGAACAGAAAGAGATCCCGCCGGCAAATATCCCTTATGTACTGATCGGTACCGGTTTGCTTTGGTTTGGCTGGTTTGGTTTTAATGCCGGTTCGGCCCTGGCTGCTAATTCACTGGCAGTATCTGCCTTCGCCACAACCAATACGGCAGCAGCGGCTGCTGGTCTTTCCTGGATGTTTTTTGATGTGGTCAGGGGTAAGAAGCCTTCTGTACTGGGATTTTGTATCGGAGCGGTAGTGGGCCTGGTGGCCATCACACCGGCAGCGGGTTTTGTTGCCATTCCCCAAAGCATCTTCATAGGATTTATTGCTGCCATCATTTCGAACGTGGCGGTACATTATAAACAGAAATCCACCCTTGATGATACACTGGATGTATTCCCCTGTCATGGTCTGGGTGGAATGGTCGGGATGCTCTTAACGGGCGTTTTCGCCACGACCGCAGTAAATGCGGCCGGAAATAATGGCCTCTTTTACGGAAATGCCAGTTTGTTCTTCACACAATTAAAAGGGATGGCCATCGTAGTGGCTTACAGTTTTACGGTTTCTTATCTCATTTTCAAGTTCATCAATTTCATCCTGCCTTTAAGGGTGAGTGTGGCCGATGAAGAGGCCGGTCTGGATTCATCGCAACATAACGAAAAATACCTTCAGGGTACATTGCTTGTTCATAATAACGGAAAAATGGAAGAAAAATCTATTGAAACAGACAAAACATAGAAAAAGGTACAGCTGGTTTAATAAACTTCTCGCAAAAGTTTATTGAGCTGTACCCTTTTCTTTTAACACTTAAAATGTAACACAATGGTAAGAAAAATTCTCGCAACTGCCATTATTGGCATGTCTATTTTTTCATCGGTTTATGCACAAGATTCTACAAAATCAGGCACTTTAAGCATCTCAGGCTCGGTAGATGCCTTTTACAGGTACAATTTTGACAATGCCAAGGATGTTCCGGCCACCAACAACTACACCAGTTTTACCAATTCGCACAACTCCTTTGAACTGGGAATGGCATCCCTGAAATTTGAGTATTCCCATGGTAAGGTTGGCGCTGTGGCGGACCTGGGCTTTGGCAACAGGGTCTCTGAATTCTCTTACAATGAAATGGGTGCGCTGGCTGCCATCAAGCAGGCCTATGTAACGTATGCCCCCTCCGAAAATGTGACTTTCTCTATGGGTAAATGGGCCACCCATGTCGGTTATGAGTTGCTGGATCCGCAATTGAACCGCAACTACAGCATGAGCTATATGTTTTCTTACGGCCCCTTTTCCCATACAGGTTTAAAAGTGGATTTTTCGCTGGGTGAAGGTTTTGGCGCCATGGTGGGCGTTGCCAACCCTACCGATTATCTCGCCGCCTCGTTCGCCAAAAAGAATGTGCTGGCCCAGGTCAGCAAAACCTCCGATAATTTCAGTGCTTTCCTGAATTATGTGGGTGGCAAGGACCTTTCTTCAAATACTATTAACCAGGTTGGCCTGACCGCTACGGGTACCGTATCGGATAAATTCAGCATCGGATATGACGGAACCGTCAAATCAGTTAAACCCATGACCGGATCTTCTGTTTCCTGGTGGGGTTCTGCCCTTTACCTGAATGTTGATCCGACCGACAAGCTCGGCCTGACAGCCAGGGGAGAATATTTTTCTGATAAAAAAGGAGCGGCCGGTTTTGGCACTTCACTTTTTGACGCAACACTGTCTTTGAATATCAAGCCTGCGGAAGGGTTCATGATCATTCCGGAACTCAGGCTGGATACTGCCAAAGACCCGATCTTTTATAAAAACAGCGATGGCATAAATCCTACATCAAAAAGCACAACTTCGTTTATCCTGGCTGCAGTATTCAGTTTCTGATCAGGAGGGACAGCTGATTGATATTATTTAACCAACATGTAAAGCAATAAATATGAAAAAAGTTGAAGCCATTATCAGGACCTCCAAATTTGAGGAGGTCGTTGCTGAACTGAATAAGCTGGGAATTGCCTTTCTGACCTTTTATGAAGTAAAGGGTATCGGAACAGAACATGCCGCAACACAGCAATACAGGGGTACTGCCTACGATGTGGGATTTATCCCCAGGACCCGGATGGAAATCGTAGTCCCGGATGACAAGCTGCAAATAGTAGTCGATGGGATTTTAAAGGCGGCCTATACCGGGAATATCGGCGATGGAAAAGTGTTTGTTTCGGACATCATTGAAGTGTACCGCATCCGGAACAAAGACAAGGGAGAGCATGCCCTTTAATCCCGGGCCATGATATCCATTTCATAAACTTTAAAATTAGTAATATGGTTAACCATCATCATACATCAAGATTAAAAGCAATTAGCGCTATAATATTTCGCGGGCAATCGCTATTCCGTACCCTATGCTTTGCGTTCATGATTATCCTGGTATCCACCCAAATGACATCGGCCCAGGATACGCCTGCAAGTGTTATGGATACGGTCAGTCAAATGGCCGCACCCGTTACCGATACTACCACAGTAGCAACCACCACCACTGAAGCAGCGGAACCGGCAGCTTCCCTTCCACAGGATGTGGCCAATATTTTGTGGTTATGCCTGACCGGTTTCCTGGTATTTTTTATGCAGGCGGGTTTCGCCCTGGTTGAATCAGGGTTAACCCGGGCCAAAAATGCGGTGAATATCATGATGAAGAACCTGCTCGATTTTTGTTTTGGTGCAGTTCTTTTCTGGGCCGTGGGTTATGCTATTATGTATTCCAGCGGGGATTCAAATTTCTTTGGATTTGACAAAGAACTTTCATTTCTCGGATCAGCCAATGCACCGACCGATATGAGCGGCTATGCTACCAGTGCAGCCTGGTTGTTCCAGGTTGTTTTCGCTGCAACTGCGGCTACTATCGTTTCAGGTGCCATGGCGGAACGTACTAAGCTGAAATCTTATATTGTATATTCCTGTATCATTTCTGCTATCATATATCCCATATCCGGTCACTGGATCTGGGGCGGAGGATGGCTGTGGGATATGAATTTCCGTGATTTTGCCGGCTCCACCGTAGTACACTCTGTAGGTGGCTGGGCAGCGCTGGCCGGTGCCATGCTTGTTGGGCCCCGTCTGGGCAAGTACAATAAAGATGGTAGTGTAAATGCCATTGCCCCGCACAATATGCCATTGGCGGCATTAGGGGTATTTATTCTTTGGTTCGGTTGGTATGGTTTTAACCCCGGATCTACCCTCGCCGCAGTGGGTGGTATTTCCCATATTGCTGTCACTACTACGCTGGCCGCGGCAACCGGCGGTATTGCAGCACTCATCATATCCTGGTTTACTTTTAAGAAACCGGATCTTTCCATGACATTGAACGGCGTATTGGCAGGCCTCGTCGGAATTACTGCACCCTGTGCCTCAGTGAGTACAGGCAGTGCTGCGATTATCGGTCTTTTAGCTGGCGCGATCGTGTTTTACTCCTGTTTGTTTGTTGAACGCAAATTAAAAATTGACGATCCTGTAGGTGCTATCAGTGTACATGGTATTTGTGGTGCCTGGGGAACCATTGCCGTAGGATTGTTTGGACAGCATTCTATCGACCTGCAATACTGGGCAGAAGATACAGCTATCAAGGACGGTCTGTTTTTTGGCGGTGGATTTCACCAGCTGGGGATCCAGTTAACTGGGGTAGGGGCAGTGTTTGTTTATGTGTTTGCTGCCATGCTGATCATTTTCTTCCTCATTAAAAAGACAGTGGGCTTGCGCGTTAGTGATGCAGAGCAAATGGAAGGTCTGGATCTTGGAGAACATGGCAATACCGCTTATGGTGGTTTTGTACTGGAGTCAACCGGTTCCAATGCGATCATCAAATCGTCCGGTGCAGAATAACCTGTAATGGAATGAGTTGGCAATTACAACCATAAAAATGAAAAGGGCCGGCAAACGGCCCTGATCATATCAATACTTTCAATTGGCAAGCAATCGTTGGATTCGTCCCCCATTTTTATGGGGGACTTTTTTTTATGCTGAATTCCTGCCGGCATTGATGATGCCGAATGAACAGCGCATCACCAGTTTACCATATGTGTTCTTAATAGGGGCATCTACCAGGGTTTCTTCCATTTTCCTGACCTTGGTGATGGCATATTGCTGTATCGTGAGCAGGGGAAGCACGATTCTTTCCCGCATTTGTATCGATACCTGTTCCACCGGGTAATCCGTCATCAGGTCTGCGGTTTCAGATAATATGGAAAGGTATTTTTTGGTGAGTTCATATTCTTCGAAGATCATCTGCCAGAGTTCACCATATTTCTTATGGTTCCGGAGAAAGGCGGTGAGCGGGAAAAAACATTTCATCATCGACATCTCGCAATTGTCCAGCAGGGTCTTAAAGAATTTTGATTCTTTATATAACTGTTTCAGTTCCGGAAGTCTTCCGGCCTTTTCCAGTTCCAATAGCGCTGAACCCACACCGTAATACCCGGTCACATTCTGTTTTAACTGGCTCCAGGAACCCACAAACGGGATGGCCCGCAGGTCTTTTAAATCCAGCCTGGAGGAGCCACCTCTTTTGGAGGGCCGGCTGCCAATATTGGTCTCCCCATAAAAACGAAGGGGGCTGGCATGCGAAAGGTAATCAAGAAAATAAGGATGATTCTTGAGGTCAGAATACACCCGGTAACTGATTTCGGAAAGTTGGGACATCAGGAGTTCTTCCTGTTCGCTAAAGGTTTCAGTTTTGGTGTTAAAAAGGTCATTGGCTATACCGGCATGGATCAGTTTTTCGATATTGAACTGTGCCGAATCAATGATCCCGAAATTCGAACTCACGGTTTGCCCCTGTATGGTAAGTTGTATTTCCTTATTGGAGATATTCCTGCCCATGGAGGCGTAGAACTTATGGGTTTTGCCTCCGCCCCGGGCCGGGGGGCCGCCTCTTCCGTCAAAGAAGATCACATCAAAACCATATTCTTTTGAAATGCTCGTCAGTTCTTCTTTCGCTTTATAGATACTCCAGTTGGCCATCAGGTAACCGCCATCTTTTGTTCCGTCAGAGAAACCCAGCATGATGGTTTGCTTATGCTGCCGGCGGCCCAGGTGATTTTTATAATCGGGATTTTCATACAGTTCACGCATGATATTGCCGGCATGTTTCAGGTCATCGATGGTCTCAAACAAAGGGATGATATCTACGGTCATCTCTTCCTTTTTCCAGCCGGAGGCCAGGTAAAGCCCGAAAACCTCAAATACATTCAAAGCACTGTTACATTGGCTGATGATATAACGGTCACAACCATCTTCGCCATTGAATTGCTGGATCGATTTCATCACCCTGAACGTTTCAATCGTATCGGTTTCCATGCCCTCCGATAATACAGATGGGTCAAGAGGTTCCCGGATGCCCAGCAGCACTTCAATCTTTTCAGATGCTGACATGGCGGGGTAAGTAGGCGGTATGATGGATGATTTTTCTGCCAGTGAATCTAACAACTGCCCATGGATCCTGCTGTCCTGTCGAAGATCCAGCGAAGCGAAATGCAAACCGAAGACCTTTACTTTGTTAATGAAATTATCGAGCAGGTGCAGAAACAGGCCATTATGTTTATAGACAATCGTATCACGGATTTCAAAAAGTGTTTTCAGGATATCTTTTTTGGAAAGATCAGTTCGCTGACCGGGAATAAAGATATTGTTGTACAGGTTTTTCTCCAGTTCACCCAGTTTCGTCTCCACGCCTTCGAAAGTCAGCCTGCGCCGTATCCTTCTGACATCTATATAATAACACTTGATGATGGAACCCCGGAGCGCTTCTGCCACTTTGAGGGTGGTATCCGCTTTTACAAAGGGGTTACCATCCCGGTCGCCCCCGGGCCAGAAACCCATTCTTACCACGGGGTTGTCATCGGGTATGGCATCCGGAAATTCATTTTTCAGGAAACTGCTGATCCTTCCGGCAGCGGCATAAAACACATTTTCGAGGTACCAGATCAGGCTGATGGCTTCGTCGTAGGGAGTGGGTTTTTGTTTTTTGAAAAAGGGCGTTTTTCCTAATTGCTGCAGGTACATGTTGATCTGGTTGGTATTGTTTTCCACCAGCGCCTTGGCCAGGTCATTGATAATGGCCAGTACCGGCCCCGGGTAAAACTGGGTGGGATGGGCAGTGAGTACGAGCCGTACGGAAAAATCTTTCAGCTTTTCTGTGAGTTCCATTTCTTTCCCATGGTCTTCGACCTCGGCCTGTAAATGTTTGAGTGTGCCCGCACCGCTCATATCATGCACGTTCCTGAATGCAGCATCTTCCAGCGCATCAAATAATACAACCTGTCTTTCGGCGTACTGGACAAACCGGAATAAGAGATCCAGTTTCTCCTCCTCTGAAGAAAAGGCGGTATGTTTCTTAAAGAATTCTTCAATGATCTCTTCAGGGCTTTGGTTCTTCTTAAAGCCGTCTTCGCAATTGGATAATAATAAAGACAGGAGGATACCTGTCTTTTCGATCCGGTGAAAAGGTAAAGAAGTAAACAGGCTATTGTATAATTGAAACTTGAGTCCAACCTGGTTCCTGAATTGCTGCAATGCTGCTGAAGTATGATGATCCATGACCTGTTTTGGGAAATTTAGTAATCAGTGGCAGTAAACAGGTGAAATTACAAAAAATGAGCTGTATTTTTTTGATTAAATCGATTTCTACAAACATTCGTTATTCAAATCTTTTAAAATATTCAAATGGAATGCTTGCCGGTTCCCGTAAGCATAGTATCTTCGGCATTCCCGGCAAAAATGGAAAAAACAAATTCATACCAGCCTCTTGCCAACCCCGTTCGTTCGGCTATTTCCATTATTACCACCACCACTACAATCCGCTAAAGCGGATTAATTAATATCATATCAATCATTGGGCATTTGCTGATTCTCCACGGAGAGCAGTATTATTTTATCAAAATATTTTAATTAAAGGATATGCAGGTTTTAAAATTTGGCGGAACATCGATGGGTAGCCCGGCGGCGATCAAACAGGTTATGGATATTGTTACCGGAAAGATGCAGGAGCAGCAACTGGTGGTGATTGTATCTGCCATGAGTGGAACGACAGACCTGTTGTTGCAGTGCAGCGAGCTGGCGGCAAAGGGTGACGATACCTTCAGGGACCATATCCGGGAAATAGAGGCCCGGCATTTTGCGGTGATCAGGCAACTGATGCCCGTGCAAAACCAGGGAAGTGTACTGAGCGAAGTGAAGAAATATTGTAATGAAATTGAGGATATCTGTAACGGTATCTTTCTCTTGAATGAATCTTCTCCGCGCAGCCGGGACAAGATCATGAGTTATGGTGAACTGTTGTCCTCCCGGATCTTATCCTCCCTGCTCATCGCTTCTCAGGCGGATGTTGCCTGGAAGGACGCCCGCGAACTCGTATGTACAGACAGTGGGTTTGGAAATGCAATTGTCAATTTCGAAAAAACCCAATCATCCATTCTTTCCTTTTTCAGGAGTAATACAAGCAGGTTAGTGGTGATGCCCGGATTCATTGCCCGCAATGATTCCAACATAACGACTACGCTTGGCCGGGGTGGCTCTGATTATACTGCAGCCATTGTAGCGGCCGCAGTGGATGCTTCCGTGCTGGAAATATGGACAGATGTAAGCGGCATGATGACCGCCGATCCCCGGTTGGTATTCAATGCCAGGATCATTGCGCATATTTCCTACCAGGAGGCGATGGAGCTTTCCCATTTTGGCGCCAAGGTCATTTATCCGCCTACCATCCAGCCGGTGATGAAAAAAAATATACCGGTGTGGATCAAAAATACATTTGCCAAAGATGATTACGGAACCCTGATCGAAAACGAAGTGAAAAAGAATGGCAGCAGTATCCGCGGAATTTCCAGTATGAACCGGATCACGCTGCTCAGCCTGGAGGGGGGTGGAATGGTCGGTATCCCCGGCTTTTCAAAAAAACTCTTTGAGGCCCTGGCCGGTGAATCGGTGAATGTTATCCTGATCACACAAAGTTCTTCCGAGCATTCGATCTGTGTGGCCATAGAAGATAAGGATGCGGAAAAAGCTGCGGCTTCGATCAACAGGGTATTTCAGTATGAAATGGAAACGGGCAAAGTGGACCCGCTGGTCATTGAAAAGGACCTGTCCATTTCGGCGCTCGTGGGTGATAATATGAAAAGCCACACGGGGATCGCCGGTAAGATGTTCGGGGTGCTGGGACGGAACGGTGTAAACATACGGGCCATCGCACAGGGTTCTTCAGAAAGGAATATTTCTGCCGTAATCGCCACCAAGGATGTCAGAAAGGCTGTGAATGTGCTGCATGAGGAATTTTTTGAATCGACAGATAAAGTGATCCATCTTTTTGTAGCGGGTACGGGCAATGTGGGAAAACGTTTGTTCAACCAGTTGAAGAACCAAACCCAGTTTCTGCGTCAGCACATGCGGTTGCAGGTCAAGATTGCCGGTATCTGTAACAGCCGGCAAATGGTATTTAATGAATCGGGTATTGATCTTGCCCATTGGGAAGATATCCTCCAGAAAGGGGAGAAAGCAGGCATACAGGATTTTATCACCCGGATCATTGATAAAAATTTACGCAATTCTGTTTTTACGGATGTGACTGCCAATGATACCGTGGCAGCTGTATATGACCAGTTGCTGAAAAAGAATATCGGCGTGGTAGCCTGTAATAAGGTGGCTGCTTCTTCTGCATTCAGTAATTATAAAAGATTAAAGGAACTTTCGCGGGAATATAATGCCCCCTTTCTTTTTGAAACCAATGTGGGTGCGGGCCTGCCGGTTATCGGCACACTGAATGACCTGATGAGAAGCGGCGACAAGGTCAATAAGATCGAAGCCGTACTCAGTGGCACCCTCAATTTCGTGTTTAACAATTATGATGGCAAAAAGGATTTCTCAACGGTGGTGAAACAGGCACAGGAGGAAGGGTATACAGAACCTGACCCCCGCCTGGACCTCAGTGGTGCAGATGTAATGCGCAAGATACTGATCCTTGCCAGGGAGGCGGGTGTACAGCTGGAAATGGAGGAGATTGCCTGTCATGCATTTTTACCCGATTCCTGTATGGAGGGCAGCGTGGAAGATTTTTATGCCGAGATGAAAAACAAAGAAGAGCATTTCCGGTCCTTATATGAAAATGCTGCAGCGGAAAATTGTAAATTGAAATTTGTGGCCAGCTATGAAAATGGAAAAGCCGAGGTGGGTCTCCGGCATATCCCCCCGCAAAGCGACTTTTATCATTTATACGGGAAAGATAATATTGTACTGTTTTATACGGAACGTTACCCCGATCAGCCGCTGGTGATAAAAGGAGCGGGGGCAGGTGCCGAGGTGACAGCCAGTGGTGTTTTTGCGGACATATTAAGGGCTATACCTTCATAAAATTTATCCATGAGCAACAGAAAAGTAAAAGTGTACTGTCCGGCTACGGTGGCCAACCTGGTCTGTGGTTTTGATATCCTGGGTCTGGCCCTGCAGGACCCGCAGGATATCATGGAAGTTTGGGAGAAGGAATCACCGGGAATCGAAATCATACCTGATGAACGGTATCATCTTCCTGTTCGGCCCGAAGAGAATGTTGCAGGTGCCTCCCTGATCGCCCTTATAGAAGAAGCGCAGCTAACAACGGGATTCACCATTAAAATTGACAAGCGAATCAAACCCGGTAGTGGTTTGGGTTCCAGTGCTGCCAGTTCTGCCGGTGCGGTGGTAGCCGCCAACTACCTGCTGGGCAACAGGTTCTCAAAGAATGACCTGGTGCGTTTTGCCATGAATGGTGAAAAAGTAGCCAGCGGGGTAAAACATGCTGATAATATTACGCCCTGTATTTTTGGTGGTATCACGCTGATCAGGGCTATTCACCCGCTTGATATCGTTGCCTTAAATGTTCCCGATCTTTTTGTGACTGTGGTACATCCGCAGATAGAAGTCAAAACCTCAGATGCCCGGCAGATCCTGCGCAAGGAAGTCCAGCTCAAAGATGCGATACGGCAATGGGGTAATATTGCAGGACTGGTTACCGGCTTTATGAAAAATGATTATGACCTGATCGGCCGTTCGCTGGAAGATGTGATCATTGAACCGGTCAGGAGTATTCTCATACCGGGTTTTGACACCGTGAAAAAGAGATGCCGTGAAGCAGGAGCGCTTGGCGGAGGTATTTCCGGCAGCGGGCCCTCCATCTTTATGTTGTCGAAAGAAAACAAAGAAGCTGCTGCCTGTGAAATGATCATGCAGGAAGAATTTGACAGGCTGGGCATTGAATACAAAACCTATTTGACAAGGATCAATGTGCAGGGAATCCTTGTGGAAGAAACAAGATGAAGCATAATATCACGACATGAAATTTTACAGTTTACATAAACAATCACCGGCCGTAACCTTTAAGGAGGCCGCGATCAACGGACAGGCTCCTGACAAGGGATTGTATTTTCCGGAACATATTCCGGTTTTTGATAAATCCTTTTTTGACCAGATCGGAACCGTACCGGATGAAGATATTGCGTTCCGCGTCATCAGGCCCTATACCGGGCAAAGCATACCGGATGATGAACTGTACAGGATTGTGAAAGAGACCATTGATTTTCCCATACCACTGGTAAAGCTGAATGAGGAAATCTATTCACTCGAACTTTTTCATGGACCTACGCTGGCCTTCAAGGATATCGGTGCCCGCTTCATGAGCCGTTGCCTGGGTTATTTTTCAAAAGACAGGAAGGAGAAAGTGATTGTTCTCGTCGCCACTTCCGGTGATACGGGCGGTGCAGTAGCAGACGGTTTTTATAATGTGCCGGGTGTGGAAGTGATCATCCTTTATCCTGCCGGTAAGGTGAGCGCCATCCAGGAAAAACAACTTACCACCCTGGGTAACAATATCCATGCACTCGAAGTGAACGGAAATTTTGATGATTGCCAGGACCTGGTGAAACAGGCCTTTACAGACCGTGAACTTTCCAAACATTCCCTCCTGACCTCAGCTAACTCCATCAATGTGGCCCGCTGGCTGCCCCAGCAGTTTTATTATTTCTTTGCCTGGAAACAGTGGGCGTTTAAAAATCAGTTACCGGTGATCGCTGTTCCCAGCGGAAACTTCGGTAATATCTGTGCCGGTTTACTGGCTCATGCATCCGGACTCCCGGTAAAACATTTTATTGCAGCCTGTAATGTCAATGATGTAGTGCCCCGCTTTCTTGCCACCGGACGATATGAACCCAGGAAAGCCATCGCTACTTTATCCAATGCTATGGATGTCGGCAACCCCAGTAATTTTGTGCGTATCCTGGAAATCTTTGAAAAACAGCAGGAAGGGCTTAAGCAAATGCTGAGCAGTTACAGTATTACGGATGAAGAAACCATCGACACCCTTAAATATCTATACCAGCGATTTGGATATGTTGCAGATCCCCATGGCGCTGTTGGATTTCTTGCACTGACCCGTTACCTGAACGATCATCCCCGGGAAAAGGGTATCTTCCTGGAGACGGCTCACCCGGTCAAATTTTTATCGGATGTGGAACAGGCGATCGGTGCAGGCATCATGATCCCCCCCAACATAAAAAGTATCATGGAGAAAAAATCACAGGCCATCAGCATCAATGTGGATTATGAACAACTAAGGGCCTGCATTACCAACGTGAGCAATGGTCAGGGGTCATAATGTTTTCAGGTCGATCACAAACCGGTACCGTACATCATTGCGTACCATTCTTTCATAGGCTTCATTGATCTTTTGCACAGGAATCACTTCTACATCGGCAACTATATTTTTTTCAGCACAGTAATCCAGCATCTCCTGTGTTTCCCGTGTGCCGCCGATCATTGAGCCGGTGACGGTTCTCCTGTTCTTGATCAGGGAGAATGGACTGATCTTCGGATCTTCTGAAGGAAGCCCCACCACCATCATCTTCCCTTCGAGGTCCAGCAGGTTCAGATATTTTTCATAATCATGGTTGGCGGAAATGGTATTGAGAATGACATCAAAATAGCTATCGAATTTTGTCATTTGTGCCGGATCGGTAGATAAGAGGAAATGATGCGCCCCCAATCTTTCGGCATCCTTTTGTTTGGAGGGGGTGGTGCTGATCAGCGTTACTTCTGCACCAAAAGAGGCGGCAAACTTCACGCCCATATGTCCCAATCCGCCCAAACCCACTACGCCGACTTTTGTTCCTTTGCCGACCTTTGCGAAACGAAGGGGTGAGTAGGTCGTAATACCCGCACAAAGCAATGGCGCCACTGCTGCGGGGTCCAGCTTTTTGGAGATCTGGTACACATATCTTTCATCCGTCACAATATCGGCCGAATACCCTCCCTGTGCAATGGTTTTGGTACCCCTTTCATAGGTATTATAGGTACCCGTCATCCCCTCCACACAATATTGTTCCATTTGTTGATGGCAGGGTTTGCAGGTCCTGCAGCTGTCGATCATTACGCCAACGGCAGCCAGGTCGCCTTTTTTGAATTTTTTTACCTCAGACCCCACCGAAAGAACTTTCCCGACAATTTCATGCCCGGGTACCATGGGATAGATAGAAAGTCCATTCCATTCATTCCTTACCTGGTGCAGATCACTGTGACAAACCCCACAGTAAAGAATTTCGATATGAACATCGGAAGGCCCGGGGTTCCTTCTTTCAAACTGGAATGGACCTAGAGGATCTTTTTGGTTAAAAGCGGCATAAGCATTAGTGGTAATCATTATTTTTTTCTTTTTGTATTAGTGAGTATTGTAACATTAATTTGGCAGAAATGTTCAAAGCAACTGGTTCAGTAATAAGACCCCTGCTAATCCCAATAAAGATATTAGGGTTTCCATGGCGGTCCAGGAAAGAAATGTCTGTTTTAAAGTCAGGCCAAAAAATTCTTTGAACATCCAGAATCCGGAATCATTGATATGCGAACCGAATACACTCCCGGTGCCGACTGCCAATACCATGAGTTCCGGCGACACTGCACCGGAAACCACCAGTGGAGAAACGATGCCTGCAGCTGTGATGCCTGCAACCGTTGCAGAACCAATTGATACCCTGAGCAGGGCTGTTACCACCCATCCGAAGAGCAGGGGAGGCATCTGCCACCGGCTGCTGAAGGAAGTAATATAATCGGCGGTGCCACTGTCCTGCAATACCTGTTTGAAAATCCCTCCGGCAGTGATGATGAGTAAGATCATGGCAATCCCGGTGATACCATCTTGCAGCCATTTCATTACTGTCGTCATGGTATAACCGCTTTTCAACCCGAAGTAATAAATCGCCAGGAGTACCGAAATCAGCAGGGCAATGGTGGAGTCGCCGATAAAGGATATGATTTGGCCCAGCCCGGAATTTTCCGGCAGAAAACTGTTGGCAACCACGGAAAGGGCGATCAGGAAAACCGGCAACAACGCAATGATAAAACTGGCCGCAACAGAAGGTTTTTCTTTACTTAGATCCGGTGTCCCGATTGAAAAAAGGGAAGGGGTGCCCGTTTCAACTTTTCTTAACAATTTTCCCAGGAAGGGTCCGGCCAGCATCACGATCGGGATAGCCAGGATCAGTCCATAAATAAGCACTTTTCCCATATCGGCATGAAAGGCGTTCACCAATACTACAGGTCCCGGGTGGGGGGGTAGAAAACAATGCGTGATACTGAGTGATGCCGCCATGGGAATCGCAATATACAGCAAGGGTAAACCTGTCTTTTTCACCAGGGAAAAAACGAGGGGTACCAGGATCACAAAACCAGCATTATAATATAGGGGGATCCCGATCAGGAAACCTGTCAGCAACACGGCCCATTGTATATTCCTTAAACCAAAGCTTTTTATTAACGTGGAAGATATCTGTTCTGCCGCTCCACTGATTTCGAGAATTTTTCCGAGGATGGCTCCCAGGCAGATGATCAATGCCAGTCCGCCGAGGGTACTGCCCGCCCCGGTCTCAATCGAATGTAAAATAGCGGAGGGTTGCATCCCCAACATCCATCCTGCCAGGATGGATACAATGAGCAGGGATAAAAAGGGACTTACTTTCTTAACAGTCAGGAAAACCTGTATGGCGATGGCAAATATGATGATAAGAAAAGTCATTCCGTTATTTTACAGTGTTGATCAATGTACCGACGGGTTCAAAGTGGATAATAATTTCATCTCCACTGTATAATGTAAAATCGCTTAAAGGTACAATTCCGGTGCCAGTCATGATCATGCAACCGTAGGGGAAACTGCAGGCACGGTAAACAAAGGAAACCAGTTCCTGCGGGGTCCTTTTCATCTGGCTGATGGCCACTTTTTCCCGGAACACAGACTGCTGATTCCTGTTGATGACCAATTCAATGATCGAATCGGGATGCAGGGGATCATCGGTAACATAGATACAGGGTCCCAAAGCTGCACATCCATCATAGGTTTTGGCCTGGGGGAGGTATAAGGGGTTTTCTCCTTCAATACTGCGGCTGCTCATATCGTTTCCAATGGTATAACCAATGATTTTCCCGGAGGCCGTCACAACCAGTGTCAACTCGGGTTCAGGTACATCCCAGGTGGAATCCTTCCTGATCCTGACAAATCCCTTTTGACCTGATACCCGGTGCGGGTTTGCTTTGAAAAAAACTTCAGGTCTTTCAGCATCGTATACCTTGCTGTAAAAATCTGCGCCACCGGATGCCTGGCTCTCTTCCTGGCGACCTACTTTACTCCGCAAATAAGTGACCCCGCAGGCCCAAAGTTCCTGCCGGTTACCGAGTGGTGAAAGAATGGTATCATCACCTGGTTGATCGGCTGGGGTTGCTTGAGGTATCCATTTTTCCAGGGTTTGGTAAAGTTGATCGTTATTGATCAAATCTCCCCATTCCTGGTTTTCGAGCCTGAAAAATTGATTTGCCTTTTCCAGGTAGATCCCTTTTTGGGTATGGTACAGTTTCATGGTGCTTAATCCCGCATTTTTATTCTGAGGATATTCATATCGTTTGTGATAAATAAAGTTTTTTCATCGCCCGAAAGAGCACAATTACTGGCCGCTTCCTCCAGCCTGATCAAACCCAGTTTCTTTCCGAAAGTATTAAAGATGTACACTCCGCCCGGTCCGGAGGCAAAAACATTTCCCTGTCTGTCAATTTTTAATCCATCCGGTAACCCCTTCCAGGAAGGATCATAACCGGCAGCACTATAAAAAATCCGGGGATTCGCCAGTGAATCCCCCCTGATATCAAAGAGGTACCAGTTGGGTATTGCCGGGTCTGAATTGGCTACCAGCAATTCTTTTTCGCCGGGAAAAAAAGCAAGGCCATTGGGTCTTGAAAGCGAGTCTATCAATAATTTAATGCTACCATCTGTCGCCAGTTTGAACACTCCGTTGAAAGGTATTTCTTTCTCCGGATCCGAATCATCTTTCGATACTAATCCATAGGGGGGATCAGTAAAGAATAATTCAGCTTTCCTGTTATAGACCGCATCATTCGGACTGCTGAAACGCTTACCATCATACCGGTCTGCGAGGCTGCGATAATCGGGTTTGGGATGGTCAAGGGATGCATTCATGACGGCCATCTGCCTGTTACCGCATTGACATAAAACCAGGTTTCCATCCCTATCCAGCAACAGCCCGTTTGAACCGATTTCCCCTCCCCGTTTAATGGTGTCGGTATAACCTGAAGGGGTAAGGTAAAATTCCATTCCCTTTGCTTCGGTCCACTTAAAAACGGTATCGCGGGGCACATCGGAAAACAGCAGCATCTTCCTGTTGTCAATCCATAAAGGACCTTCACTCCAGTCCAGGCCTGTGGCAATGATTTCTACCGTTGCATCCGGCGAAATGATCGCATCCAAAGCCGGATCAAACCTTTCAATGAAACCGGTAGTGGGATAGGGGCTCCTGTCGTTTTTACCGATACAGGAAAAACACAGGACCCACAGCAATAAGAAGGATATATATTTCATATGTTGAAATTTGTGATTAATGCAGGTCACGGCTCACAGCTGAACCCGATCCACCCCGCAGCAGGTCAAGGTCTGCACCCAAATGTGCCTGCTGCACGTGATCGATATAGAATTTTACATAGCCTCTTGTTGCCTGCGGTGGTGGTGCTTGCCAGGCTTTTCTTCTTTTTTGTAATTCTTCATCACTGATATCAAGCTGCAGTTTCCGGTTTGCAACATCTATTTCGATCATATCGCCATCCTTTACCAGGGCCAATGTACCGCCGACGGATGATTCTGGCGAAACATGTAAGACCACCGTGCCGGATGCAGTGCCACTCATCCTGCCGTCGGAGATCCGCACCATATCTTTTATTCCTTTCTCCAATAGTTTCAGGGGGAGGTCTACATTGCCAACCTCCGGCATACCCGGGTATCCAACCGGTCCTACACCTTTCAATACGATCACTGAGTGTTCATCGATCTCCAATGCCGGGTCGTCGATACGCTGGTGATAATCTTCCATGGTTTCAAAAACGACGGCTGGCCCCCGGTGTTTCATCAGCGCAGGGCTGGCGGCGGATGGTTTAATCACGGCACCGTTTTCACAGAGGTTTCCTTTCAGGACAGCTATACCAGCCTCCTGTTGCAGGGGCTGATCCAGGGTAGCGATCACTTCGGTATTATAGCAGGGAGATTTCTTATTATTTTCCCCTATCGGGAGCCCATTGACGGTCATGGCGTCCTGTTTCAAATAACGGCCCATCTCCCGGATCACCACCGGCAATCCTCCCGCATAATAAAAATCCTCCATCAGGAATTCACCGGAAGGTTTTAGATTTACCAGCAGCGGGATCCTGGCACCGATCCGGTCAAAATCTTCCAGGGTCAGGTCAATACCCATCCTGCCGGCGATGGCCAGCAGGTGAATGATAAAATTGGTCGACCCTCCAATCGCAGCATTGATGACGATGGCATTCTCAAAAGCTTCTCTCGTGAGGATCTTGGCAAGCGTCAGGTCTTCCTTTACCATTTCAACGATCCTTCTGCCCGATAGCTGGGCTATTGTTTTTTTTCTCGCATCCACTGCAGGGATTGCGGCGGCACCCGGAAGGGTTAAACCCAGTGCCTCCACCATGCAGGCCATTGTAGATGCGGTCCCCATAGTCATGCAATGTCCCTGGCTACGGGCAGCTCCTACTTCCACTTCATGAATATCTTCTTTACTGTAATGCTCCAAACCCTGTTTTTCTTTGATCAGCCAGTTAAAGGAGCCAGAGCCGATACAGGCACCACGGAATCGGCCATTCAGCATCGGTCCGCCCGGTACAACAATAGTAGGCAAACCAACACTACAGGCACCCATAACCGTAGAAGGGGTGGTCTTGTCACAACCGGTGAGCAATACCACACCGTCGATAGGATTGGCACGGATCGTTTCTTCCACATCCATGCTGGCAAGGTTCCGAAAAAGCATGGTGGTGGGACGCATGATCGTTTCTCCCAGGGAAGTGACGGGAAATTCCAAAGGGAACCCACCGGCTTCCACGACTCCCCGTTTTACAATTTCTGCAAAATCACGCAGGTGGCCATTACAGGGCGTCAATTCACTCCAGGTATTACAGATACCGATGACGGGTTTCCCCTCAAAATAATCGTCAGGGTAACCCTGGTTGCGTAACCAGGAGCGGTGTACAAAACCCATTTTATCGGATTTGCCAAACCAGTCAAAGCTTCTGAGTTGCTTGCTCACTTTCGGTTATTTAAAAAAAATATTGTTATCTACTTTCAATTAAAATATCTTTTTGCCCAATCAATAAATGCTGGCCAGTTGGGGCCGGTTGTGTGCCCGCCGCTATGCTGCCGCCAGGCGATCTCGCCATCGGTCAGTGCGGTTTCAAGCGGAGGCATTGTTGTTGTTCCCAGGCTTTTTTTACCCAACAGGGTATATACCGGTCCTGCATATACGCCACCCAGAAACATCCCTTTCGCATCCACCCAACGGCCTTCTACAGTGGGGGAACCTGCACTGATAAACACAGGACGGGGGGCGCATAAAGCCACCAGCTCATGTGCATCGACCGGCAGGTCATTTGCTGTGAGTGGTTCGGCTGCATACCTGATAAAATTACCGGCAAACCAGTGATATTCCCCGGAAGAGGCCAGGTTCTCGAGCTGTTCACCAAAAATACGGCGGAGGATCTTGGTACCGCCGGCGCCGGAAGATCCAAAAAAGCCGATTGCGATTCTCGGTTCATATGCCATCGTAACTATTGCTGCTTTCCCATACCTTGATAAACCTTCAATACCAATTTTGGTGGCATCCACATCCTTGTCGGTTTCGAAATAATCAATGGCCCTGCTTGCTCCCCATGCCCATGCCCGTAGGGTACCCCAATCACCGGGTTTGCGGTATTTGCCTTTATTGCACAAACCGATAATACCCCTGGTCAGGCCCGCACCATTATCAGCCTGGAAACTTGTGGGTACCAGGATAGCAAAACCCCATCCCTGTTCGAGGATTTGTTCCTGCCAGCTCTTTGTGGGTAATGTTCCCCGCGGCGGGGACGGTGCCCGGAACCCCGGTGGAAATACAAAACCGAATTCCATGATGACCGGCACAGGTTGTTTGCTGAACTTCGGTGTGACCAGGGCCAATTGTATATCGACCTGTAAAGATGGGTAGGAGGTATTATCAACATGGCCCAATATTTTTTTTGCAATGGCCTGTATATTGCCGATGTTGGTATCAGATACGCTTACAATTTCCCAACGCACTGCAGGGATATTGGCAGGAACACGGCCATAGAGTTCACGATCAAAATAGTCCACCAATTCCCGACGCCGCTGGTTCCACCATGTTTTAGCCCGCGTAACCATTTTCCCGTTCTTTAATCGCAGGGGGTCCGGCAGGGAAGTATAGGGTGAGGCTTTTGTTTCATCGGTATTGGCGGCATTGGGTGCGGAGGGATTACCCGAAGGTCCGGGTCTTGTGGCCCTGATCTGCAATTGGGCCAGCATATTTTGATAATCTTCCAGGGTGGCTTGCTGCTGTTCCTTATAAGCTTTGTCCCGGGTTTGCCATTCTTTAATATCTTGCGCCACTTCGATCATCGGGGCAATCCAGTAATCTGTTTCATGCGCTTTCAGGAAATGCAGGAACCTGCTGTGTTCTGAAAGCGAAACATCTAAGGCATTGCCACCCCCCACACCATGAAAAAGGATGACCAGTAAGGAATGTGTCGCTGCAGCTTTTTCTGCCCAGCCGATCATTTCTTCTGCACTGTTGCCATTCACCATATAACAATCAATATTATAAAGGTCTACCTGATCGATGGTATGCAGCTGGTTTCTCACGGCCCGCGCTGCAATAAAATCATTTTTCATGGCGTCGATAAAAGAAGAGTCCCCGATTTTCATATCGCCACAGGTAAAAGCAAATGTTCTCTCGGTTTTTCCATCCAGGGCCTTTAGAAAAACATTGGTCATTCTTGTTTCATCGATCATTCTTTGTACGGTATAGTTATTCAGATCATACTCCGGTTTCACCCATTCACGGCCTTTGCCGCCGGCACAGGGATGAAAAAGAGTATGGTTGCCGAGTTCATGACCTTCGGTGGCCAGTTTTCTCCATTCATCGAGGCGGGTTTGTACTGAATTTGAAAAAGCAGTGATGTAAAAACTGGCTTTTAACCCCAATGAATCCAGTACCGGGACGGCATGATCAAGTTGTTGATCATAAGCGTCATCGTAGGTGATCACCACAGCACATTTTTTTCCTCTCCAGGGTGGATTGAATTGTGCCTGCAGGGAAATACCCAAACAGCCAAAAAATACGAATGAGAGAAATAATCTGAGCATCATCATTGTTTTAAGGTTAACACAACCACAGAAAACGGGGGTAAGGTTGCAACAAGATTAGGGCCGTTCAATTTAACATCTTTAAATACAACAGGGCTGATTTTATCCGGGTTTTCAAAGGTATTGTGATCCTGGAGGGACCCTGCATGCAAGATGCGGCCGGACACCGATTTTGCTGCCAAATCACCGAGATGAATAGATACCTGCTGTTCTTTCCGGGCATCAATGTTCACCAGGGAAATATGCACCCAACCCTTATCGTCTTTCGACGCAGATGCAGAAACGGCCTTTAGTTTTTTATCTCCCCATACGTAATCATTGCTGGTGACGGAAACTGGGATCATCCAGGCATCCTGATGGACATTATACATCTCCATGACATGATAGGTTGGGGTGAGAAGCATTTTTTCCTTATCCGTTAATATGACTGCCTGCAATACATTAACACATTGTGCGAGGTTGGCCATCCTTACACGGTCACAATGATTATTGAACATGTTCAAGGTGATTCCCGCAATCATGGCATCCCGCATCGTGTTTTGCTGGTAAAGAAATGCTCCGTTGGTGCCCGGTTCAGGATCATACCATCCTCCCCATTCATCCACCACCAGGGCCAGCTTTTTTTCAGGATCGTATCGATCCATCACCTCGCTGTTACCCCTGATCATTTCTTCCATGCGACTGGCCTGCTCCATCGTACTGAAATATTCCTGTTCGGAAAAATCAGTTGCAGAACCTTTTTTAGACCAGTTGATCACTGAATAATGATGAATGGAGATACCTTCTATTAATTTCCGGGGTATTTTTTTCATCAATGCCTCCGTCCAACCGAAATCTTCGGTGCCGGGGCCAACAGCAATCCGAAAGAGTCCCTCCGTATTACTGTAGCTGGTCATGGCGGTAGCAAAACGTTTGTAGAGGTCAATATAATAATCAACCGACATATGGCCACCGCAATCCCAGGATTCATTTCCGATACCCCAGTATTTCACCTGCCAGGGTTTGGCCTGCCCGCTTTGCTGACGCAGGTCGGTAAGGTAACTGGTACCGTTGGCATGGTTAACATACTGTACCCATTCTACTGCTTCCTGAACGCTACCGCTATTCATGTTTACAGCCAAATAGGGGTCTGCTCCGGTCATTTCACAAAGCTGGAGAAATTCATTGGTCCCAAAACTGTTATCTTCCCTAATATTGCCCCAGGACATATTTTCAATGGCCTTTCTTTTTTCTTTTGGGCCGATGGCATCTTTCCAATGATAGGTATCTGCGAAACAACCGCCCGGCCAGCGTAATACCGGGATCCTGAGTTTTTTTAATGCCGCCACCACATCCAGCCTGATACCTTTTTTTTGCGGAATGGAAGGGTTGTTTTCTCCGACATAAAAACCGTCGTAAATACAATGACCCAGGTGTTCGGCAAAATGCCCATAGATGTTTTTATTGATCCTGTCTTTTGATAGCGCAGGAGAAAGTTTTATTTCGTTTTGGGCCCTTAATGCGAAGCAAAGCAACAATGCCATCCCCAGTGATAATATCTTTTTTTTCATACGTGTATTTATCTTATTGTTCAATCAATGTGGTGATACTTTGTGCGGGTAACAAATACGTGAAACTATTATTGTTAGCCGTGATAACCGGTCCTGCCTCTGCATTCTTGGTCGTGGAAGTAGTATAGGGTTTAACACTGCTGATCGGGTCATTGCTGACAGTGATTTTCTGCAAAACTGTATTGCCTCCCTTATTGATGGCGATGATGACCTTTTTCCCGTTGGTGTTTTTGTAAGCGGAGATCAATACTTCCGGTCTTGAGTTGGCGGATGTTCCTAAACGGACAGCACCCGGCTGGATAAACCTGGCGTATTGCGAAATCATGTAGCCTCTTTTTGTAATCTGCCCGTTTTCATCAATCGGGCCATAAAACCGCTTACCGTACCACCAGATATAGGCACTAAAATTAGCCTTGGTCAGGCAATCATGGATTTCAATGGCGGTATTAAGATTGGCCGTATAGGTGACAAGGGTATCAAGATGTTCTGTCATCCACACTTCTTTCCCTTTGTTTTTGGCAATCAAATTCTCCGTAATCCCATTTCCATAAATATGGCCGCCTACAATATCCAGGTTGGCAGCGGCCGCATCATCATTCAGGATCGTATTGACAAAAGTTGGATTATTATTAAATGACTCAGGCGCCATTAAACGGGTACTGGTTATCAGCGCTCCTTGATTTTTGATAAAGTCCCTCATCTGCCCGGCGGTCCAGTCACAACTCTCATAATTCACACTGATATCGGGTTCGTTCTGTACGGAAACAGCATATACCGGTGCGCCGTTGGCTGACATATAATCGGCAAAATCATTTAGATACCTTGCATAGGCAGCACTACTGTCTGGTTTTAAGGAGCCCCCGATGAGATTATTATTCGTTTTCATTGCTACAGGCGGGCTCCATGGGGTGGCAAGGACTATTGCGCCCCTTTGCTTCGCCCCAATGGCATTGGCGAGTTCGATTGAACGCCACCAGGTATCCGACGCTAATCTGATCCGGAGGATGTTTAGGCCGACCTGGTTATCTGCAGTACCAAAAAGACGGTCCAGTTCTTCTGTTGTCAATGAAGTGTTGGAGGGACGGAATACAGTAGCACAGCCAAATCCCTGAATCACCTGTTTGCTGTCGTTGGCCTGGATGGTAACAGCAGCTTCCAGCGGGGGTATGGTATTATTGCCTCCCCCGTTATTATTTTTTTTACTGCAGGAAAGAAAGATGATCAGGGTTAATACCGAAAAGACTTTCAGAACTGGGGATACGGAATGATTATGCAATTCAATCATAGAGAAATTATTTTTGATAGATAATACGATCATTTCCTAATGGGTTTTCATCTTATTGATCGGTACGGAAGGGTGAGGCCGGGAGCCCCTCTTTGTTATACAGGTTCGGGTTGACCGGATCATCCGCCCAGGCATACCGGACATATAAGGGCTCTTTTATATCATCATGCCAGACCATTATTTTATCATCTATAATTTTTGCACTGGCCCACACAAATTTTTTATCAGCACCCGCAATTGCGAATTCGGCAGGATCTTCTCCATCCGAAGTCATCAATCCGCTACCGGTATGGCTGAAGCTGATGATGATCCTGTTCCCTTCAGTTTCAAATCCCTGGTAAAGCGGCCCCGAGTAGACGATATCCGCTGCATAAGCCAGCTTCATGGCTGCCAGGGCAAGGCGATCTCCCACATCTTTTTTATCGTCCGGGTGTATATCATTCCATTCTCCAATATCGATGGTCACTGCCATAGCGGTATTGGGAACCGATAAGGATTGCAATTGTGCTTCCCTCATTTCTGCCCAATTGCTTTCAGCAGGCAGGTATTGGTAATCCATATAACCCGGTAATTGCACATATAGGAATGGAAGAGTACCCTGTTGCCATTTGTTTCGCCAATCCAGGATCAATGCCTGTTGCAGGGCAGCATAATTCTTTGGCTTGCCGGCATTGCTTTCCCCCTGGTACCAGCAAAATCCTTTGATCGTATAATTTATCACCGGGGCCACCATCGCATTATATAAGGCGGCAGGCTGGTTTTGCGCGTTAATGCCAAAAACGGCTGAACCGGGACTTGGTGGTTCAAACACTCCGCCAACTTTATACTCCCAATATCCTTTCAGATCAAGAATCTGGTGATCGGCATACAGGTAATAAGGTTTATCGGGGACAAACCCGCCTTTGCCAAAAAAGTTGGTCACTTTTATTGCAAATGTGTTCCTGCCTGCTTTCAGGATGTCACCGGGAATCTTATACCTTCTTTGCGGGTATTGATAAGTGGTATGACCAACAAGGGTACCGTTGATATATGATTCATCGGCATCAACAATCCTACCCAGGAAAATCCTGGCCGGTTTACCTGCCATAGAGGCGGGTATATCAAAATCCCGCCTGTACCATACGATACCGTTCAGGTCTTTCAAACCCTGGTCTTCCCAGTATCCCGGAATATTGATGCTGCGCCATCCCTTTAAAGTATATTCCGGGTCATACCATTTTTCCGTCATCCCTTTGTCTTTTGGCAGTTGTTGCCTGCTGCCCGATGCCTGCGCTCTCCGGTTCATGCTATTCACATACCCGGTATCCTTATTCTTTTCAATGATTTGCCTGATTGCGGAAAAGTCATTTAATCCATCCTCACTTGTCCAGGCTTCAATGGGGGTGCCCCCTACACTTGCGTTGATGATGCCAATGGGGATATGGTATTTTTCATACAGTTTTTTTGCAAAGAAGAAAGCGACAGCCGAAAAGGGTCTTACTTTTTCACCAATAGCGGGTTCCCAGCTGCCGGTGGGAAGATCATCCTGTGGTTCATTTAAGTTAGCGAGAGTGGGGATCAGGAATTGCCTGATCAGGGGAAAATTGGCTTCGCGGATATCCTTCTCATAGGTCACATCATGAATATTCATTTGGTGCACCATATTGCTCTGCCCGCTGCAAAACCAAACATCACCCATATAGATGTCTTTAAGCCAGATCGTATTTCCGGAAGTGATTTGCATCGTATAAGGTCCGCCTGCTTTCACTGGGGCTAATGGCAGGATCCATTTTCCTTTTGCATCGGCATTTGTTTTGTAAGTTTTGCCATTGAACTTAATCGTTACTTCCTTATGGGCAGTAGTCCAGCCCCAGATATTCACCTTTGCATCCCTTTGTAAGATCATACTGTCCCTAACCATGCAGGGCAGCGTTAGCTGGGCGTTCACCGATGCGCCGAAAAATAGGACCAGGAAGGTGATGCTGATATTTTTTATCGTCATTATTTTATTTTTTTATAAAAAAGGTTGCTGCCATACCGGTTGATTATTAGGCCATCCTCAAGATTGTTGCCTTTCGTAAACCGGGTATTTAAAAATTCTGCTGTGGAATAAAAATCATTTTCACTGGCTGCCTGTAACGGATATGCGATGAAGTCCGAGAGAAAAAGGATCAACCAGTTTCCCTGTTTTTTTATTTGAACCCGGTTCCCGTCATCGGAGGCATATAGGCCGCAATGCATATCAAGAAGGGTCTCTGATAATTGCAGGGAGGGTCTTTCAAACAGGTATTGTAAGCCCCGGGCATAGGTCTCGTTTTTTGTGCCCGAATGTCCGGTGTTTTCCAGCACCCGCGATTGCATCAACAGGTTTTTATGTTTTTCCAGCAGGATCCGGTCAGAAAATTGTTCAAAACCCATGCGCCCTCTTTCGACATCACCAACGGTCATATATAACCTTTTGGGTTTTGCTACTGTAAGTGCTTTGAAACCTTTCTCATACCGGCTGATCACGCCCTGGTCCCATCCGATGGCGGGGCTGGCGGCTGCATAGCCCATGAAAAGGTCGGGTTGGGTAAACAAGGCATATAAAGTGAACAATCCTCCTAATGAACACCCCATCAGGACCCTTTTTTCCGGGTCGGCCCGGTAACTGGATTCGATAAAAGGGAAGAGCTCATTTTTCATGAAGGAAAGGAACAAGTCGGCCCCACCACTTTGGGGCAGTCTCATTTCTTTTGTGGGTGTATAATCCCTTGCCCGCAGGCTGTCCGGGTTTGGATGATTACCTCCCCATGTAACACCAACGATGATCATCTCCGGAATAAAACCATCATAATATTGTTCCCCATAAATAGATTTCACCAACGGGAAATCCCATTGGGAATCCATGAGGTAAATGACAGGGTATTTTTTTTGAAGGTTGTTATACCCGGCCGGTAAGGCAATATGGAGAACGTACTCCTGTCCGCTTACGATAGAAGAAATGATATTCCTGGTTGCTGTTCCCGGCATATCAACAGTGGGATACTGGGCGTTGCCGGAGATGCTGTAAACTATTAAAAGAATGACAAGGATAAATTTCATTCCTCTATTTTTAAAGTGGCAGATATGACATTGGAACTGGTTGCCCTTTTTATTCCCGCCTGTCCTCCTCCCACGCTGATCATGACCTCTCCGCCGGGCTGATACAGATTACCTTCTTCATTCACGAGGGAAAGTTGTTCCGGGCTCAGTGTAAAGGAAACCCGCTTCGTTGCACCGGCTTTCAGGAAAATCCGCCGGAACCCTTTCAGTGCAATACGGGGTGCTGGTTTGATGCCTGTATGGGAAACATATAACTGCACGACTTCTTCGCCATCCATCTTGCCGGTGTTCTTCACCACTACGGATACTTCGGCACCAGCCCCCTTTTTCGATTTGCCGGTGATTTTCAAATCGGCATAACGGAAACTTGTAAAACTCAACCCATATCCAAATGGGTAGAGGGCCTCTCCTTTAAAATAGCGGTATGTCCTTCCGTTCATAGCATAATCACTGAATGCCGGTATATCATTATCGCTGGCATAAAATGTGACTGGCAGGCGGCCGGCAGGATTATAATCACCAAATAGAACATCCGCCAGGGCCGTTCCCGCAGATTGACCTCCATACCAGCAGTTAATGATGGCCGGTATATTTTGATCCTCCCAGGGGATGGCAATAGCACTGCCTGTCATCATCACAAAAACGACGGGCTTACCTGTTTTGAGCAGGGCTTTCATCAGTTCCGTCTGAACAGCGGGGAGCATGATACTGGTACGGTCACCGCCTTTAAAACCCGGAACCGTCACCGGCATCTCTTCACCTTCCAGTTGCGGGGAAATTCCACCAATAAAAATAATGGCGTCGGCATCGCTGAGACGACTGGTCAAAGCTTCAAAATCGGTTTTTATATAATTCCCGGCGGTTAATTTTACCGTAGCATTTCCGCTGGCCTGGCGAAAGGTCATTTCAATCTTATATGTCATGCCCTTTTTAACCGGCAGGTTGAATTGCCGGCTGCCCCATCGGTTTCTTTCCCATGCATCCACGAAGAGGCTGTCATTGATGGTTACACGGTAGCCATCATCCGCTTCACTTTCAAAATTCATCACTTCATCCTTGTCGGCATTAATATAGGTGGTATATCTTGCTGAATAATGGGTGGATGGTAAACCGGGATAAGGAATTTCCCCTTCCGACCAATGATGATCGATCTCTTTTTCAAGGGTCGCATAGACTGGATTGCCCTCCAGTTTTTCATTGTTATAATATTCAGCTTTCACGCCGGGTTTTCCTTCAAAAAAATATAAGGAGGAGATGTCTTTGTGAATAAACAAAGTGTCGTTGGTGAAGTTGATGGCTTTTTCATATACCAGTTTTACATTCCCTCCCAGTTTTTCTTTGATACCCTCCAGCGCACTGACCACATGTGAAGGGGTACCGTTGTAATTTCCCAGGACTGCAATCGCATTATCCGCATTCGGGCCGATCACAGCAATCTTTTTAATATCTTTTTTCAGGGGAAGCGTGTTCTTTTCATTTTTCAACAGGACGATAGATTGTCTTGCCATTTTCAGGGCCAGTGCCTGGTGTTCGGGTGATTCCAATACGGATATAGGGGTTTGTGCAAAAGGCACAACAGCGGAAGGATCAAATAAGCCGAGACGATAGCGGATCGTAAATAGCCGTTTCACTGCTGTATCGATCAGTGCTTCTTTGACTGCTCCCGTTTTTACAGCATTGACCAGGGTAGTATATACAGATACACCACATTCAACATCGGTACCGTGGATGAGTGCATCCACACCGGAAGCTAAAGCGTCTTTATGTGTTTTATGGTATTGATAGAAATCATTCAATGCCCAGCAGTCACTCGTCACATAACCGGTAAACTTCCATTGGTTCCGCAGGATATCATTCATCAGCAGGTCATTTGCACAGCAGGGTTGGGTATTGACTGCGTTATAGGCGCACATCACACCCGCAACTTTTGCATTCACGACCAGTTCTTTAAATGCAGGCAGATAAGTATCCCAGAGGTCATAAGGTGATGGGTTAAAATTGTCTGCATGACGTGTAGGTTCAGGCCCGCTATGCACGGCAAAATGTTTGGCACAGGCTGCTGCTTTCAGGTATCGGGGGTCATCGCCCTGTAAACCATGAACAAATGACTTTGCCATCATGGCCGTTAAATAGGGGTCTTCCCCATAGGTTTCCTGTCCTCTTCCCCAACGCGGGTCCCGAAAGATATTGATGTTGGGAGTCCAGTAAGTGAGGCCCAGGTAGCGTTCTCCTGTCTTGCCATCAAGTGCCGCCTGATTAAAAATGGCCCGGCCTTCCAGCGCAGAAAAATCAGCCATATGGGAAATAGAACCGGTGTCCCATGTGGCTGCCATGGCAATAGCCTGGGGAAATACGGTAACATTATAAGGGGTTCTGGCTACGCCATGCAGCACTTCACTCCACCAGTCATAAGCGGGTATTCCTAAACGCTCAATGGCAGGTGCGTGGTTCAGCATCTGTGCAACCTTTTCTTCCAGGGTTAAACGTTTCACCAGGTCATTGACTCTTTGTTCGACAGGGATTTTGTAATCCCACATCGGCAGGGATTGATAATCCTGTGCATCTGCCCGTAACAGGAAACAAGAGAATAGCAAGGGGATGAATTTCTTTGTCATACTGCAATGCTTTTATGGGTTGCCGCTATAGGGCGCAATCGTCTTGATACTTCCATTTTCATCATAGAATAGCTCAGTGATCTTGATACTTCTTAAATGGGTAACTCCTTTGCTCAGGCTACTGTCGTGGTAGAACAGGTACCATTTTTTTTGAAATTCAATAATCGAATGGTGCGAGGTCCATCCCACAACCGGTTCCAGGATCCTGCCGGCATAGGTAAAAGGGCCGTAGGGATTATCGCCGGTGGCATAACAGATGAAATGCGTATCACCGGTGGAGTAGGAGAAATAATATTTCCCATTATATTGATGCATCCAGGATGCTTCGAAAAATCTTCTTTCCCGGTCTCCCTGTAAAAGTAAAACCCCGTTTTCATCCAGGATCTTTACATCCCTGGGCGTTTCGTCAAATTCCAGTAAATTTCTAGTCAGTCTTGCCACTTTAGGGCATAAAGCGGGTTCATGGTCCATGGGCAGGTGCGCAAAAGGACTTTGTTCATCTGCTGCATTAAATTTTCCGGTTCTCCATCTTTGTAACTGACCACCCCAGATGCCGCCAAAATACATATAGTATTCGCCATCATCATTCTTAAAGACTGCCGGATCAATTGAGAAACTTCCCCGGATGGCCTCGGGTTCAGGGGTAAAGGGCCCAGCCGGTGACTGGCTGCTGGCAACACCAATCCTGAAAATATCTTCTTTATCCTTGGCAGGGAAAAATAAATAATAGGTGCCATCTTTTTCCGCTGCATCGGGTGCCCACATCTGTTTTGCAGCCCAGGGTACATCCTGTACTTCCAGTGCGATGCCATGGTCCTCGGCGGTTGTATCTTCAGGGGAGTTCATGGATAGAACATGATAATCTTCCATGGCAAAATGACTGCCCAGGTCGTCAAAGGCATCGCCGGCATCGATATCATGCGATGGATAGATATATATTTTCCCACCAAAAACATGTGCTGAAGGATCGGCGGTGTAGATATGGGTAACCAGCGGTTGTGAAATGGCCCTGCTGCTCAGTTCATCAAAATCGATATGGTGAATCGGGTCTTCCGGCATGATATATTAGTTTTTTAAATCAGGAGATTCTTCTTTGTTTCAGGTCATCTTCAATCCTTGTTTCCATGGTCTTGTTGATCTCATAAAAGAAAAGCAATCCTGCTCCTATTAAAAAAGGGATGGATGGAAATACACTGACCAGCAATTTTGTTCCGTTGATGGCAGCCGCCGACTGAACGGTAGCACTGTTGGGGACATAATTAAATATACCCAGCAGCCAGGTCAGTAAGGAACTGCCTATCGTTAATCCGGCCTTTAATCCCACCATCATGGCAGAAAAAATGATAGCAGTCGCCCGCCGGTTATTTTTCCATTCACTGTAGTCTGCCACATCGGCGATCATAGCCCACAAGAGGGGAATGGTCAATCCGTAAAAGAATCCATGCAGGATTTGTGAAGCATACATCAGACCAATCGATTGAGGCGGGAAAAGGTAAAACAGGAGAATAAAGAGCGTTGAAATAAACAGGGCGATCCCAAAAACATCTCTTTTGCCAAACCGGTCAGCCAGCCCTTTTGAAAGCGTAATGCCCACGATCATGAAAATGATACCCCCCGCATTGAATAATCCAAAACCAGCAGAAACAGGGTCATCACCGAAGATATTCATCCCGATGCCCGAGAAGAAATGCAGGATCGGGGCAATGAATTTTGTCAGGGCATCCTTATCTACATAGTTTTCGAAATAGTATACATAGGCACCCCCTTTCATGGCCAGCGTGATAAATACCAGTGTTGTCAGCAGGAGCATGATCAGCCAGGGTTTGTTTTTAACCAGGTCGCCCAGGTCATCCTTTAAACTTGACTTTTGATCCGGTTTGGGGACGATACGCTCTTTTGTAGACAGGAAGGTGACCAGGAGCATGACCGTTCCAATGATGGCCAGCCAGGTCATTACTTTTTCAATACCGGCGGCCTTATCCCCATGTCCTGCAGATATGATGATCGAATACATAAATACCTGTACAAAGAACTGCGCAAACATTACGGCAACAAACCGGTAAGAGGACAGGCTGTTTCTTTCTTTCATATCGCCTGTGATGACACCGCTTAATGCAGAATAGGGGAGGTTGTTGGCTGCGTATAACAGCAGTAATAAAGTGTAGGTCACAATTGCATAGATCAGTTTCCCTTTATAGGCAAAATGCGGGGTGCTGAAAGCAAGTAGGGCGATCACCCCCAATGGAATGGCCGTCCATAAGATCCAGGGCCTGAATTTACCCCATCTCGAATTGGTTCTGTCGGCGAGCGCACCGATGATCGGATTAAAGCCAAATGCCGCTACCAGGCCTACCGTTAAAATGATGGCAGAGGCATCATTGGTTTTGAGCCCGTAAATATCGGTATAGAAATAGGCCAGGTAAGTGACTAATGTCTGAAACACGAGATTGGCTGCCAGGTCACCAAGGCTATAGCCTATTTTTTCCGGTACAGATAATTTTTGCGGATTGGTACTCATAAAGTTCGTAGATGGGTTTATTGTACAATTTTTAAATGCCTGTTTATTGGTCTTTTTTCAAACCCACCACCCGGAAAAATGCTGGTTTGGGTTGAAAGGCCCTGTCGAACAGCAAAGGGTAATTTGTTCTTCCGCGAACCGGCCATCCGTTTAGCCATGACTGCCCGTCGTTTACTCCCCAAAAAGTTACACGACCGATCTTGTCCTTATATTTCAGGAAAAGCGCAAAGAGCTTTCCATAATCATCGGCCAGTTGCTGCTGTACACTGTCGGGTAACCCCTTTACATAAGGATTGAGTGTGGCATTGTTTTCCATCCGCTGGTTGACATCGGCCCCGCTGAAATCCCTGGGCAGCACCTCGATATCCAATTCCGTAAACATGACTTTAACGCCAAGGGCTGCAAATTCGTTGATACTTGCTTCAATATCGTTGAAAGGGATTTTGCCAAGATGCCAGTGGCCCTGAATACCGATTCCGTCAATACGGACACCCGCAGCCTGTATTTTTTTTACAAGTGTAACGGTGCCGGCTCTTTTCTTCGGTTGCTCAATATTGTAATCATTATAATAAAGTTCTGTATGGGGGGCGGCTTCCGCTGCCAGGCGAAAGGCTTCGACAACAAAGTTATTTCCCAATTTATCCAGGAAGATTGATTTACGCATGGTACCATCCTCATTCAGCGCTTCATTCACTACATCCCAGGAAAGAACTTTCCCGTCATATCTGCCGGCAAGGGTCTTAATATGATTGGTGAAATATTGTTTCACTGAGTCTGCATCTTTCATGCTGCGAACAAAACCGGGCAATTGGCTATGCCAAATAAGGGTATGAGCATTGATCTGGATATTATTCTTCTTTCCATACGCAACCAATTTATCAGCAAGCTCAAAGTTATACTGGTCCCAGGCGGGGTGTATAACTTCCGCTTTCATGATATTTTCAGGTGTGGCGGCATTGAACTGTTGCGGAACGAGCGCCGCGGCTCCGGGGTCTTTCCCTTCAATCTGACGCGCGTTCAGGGCGGTCCCGATCAGGAAATCATTGTTGAATACATCTTTCAGTGCAGGCAGGGCTGTTTTTTTGGCGGTATTATTCTGGGCGCTACCACAGGCAGATAGCATTACACAGGCCAAGGTGAAGAGCATGGTTTTGCTGGATCTGTATTTCATTTTTGTATGTTTTTTTTATCTAATAAGGTTTCAGGCGGACCCAAATAACTTTGCTTAACACCCCCCATATCTATTACCAGTTTTTGCAACACGACCCCCGGGTGAACCATCCAGTATTTTAGAATATGTCTGCCAGGCTGACTGATGGTATGCGCTGTGTTTTTGATGATAATATTATCCGCGACCCATTTATTCCAGATTCCTGAAATGCTGTTCTTGTCTTCCTTGTTGATGCTGATGATTTGTGGGGCTTCGTCATCGATGGAAACAGCATATTGTAATCCTTCCGGGCTGTTAAAGAAATTAAGCGTCGGTGAAAAATAGGCCTGCAGGTTCAGGGTGCCCATACTGTAGGTATAGAATTCATACTCGAGATGGGGCGAATTTCCGCCGGGTACCTGGACCCCGGCTGTAACAGGAAAGGGGGTAATGGCATTCCCGGTTCTTCCCAGCCCGGGAATGACTTTCCAGTTGACAGTGGGAGAATTAATCGCTGCAGAAAAATGGGGAGCCTCAATGGCCACATATTCGTTGGTTTCTCCAAAGGCTATACCGTTATTGTTTTTTTTAACGGGGCCATGATAAACCCTTACCGAAGTATTTGGGATTACAAATTCAGATACGATGGAGTCAGGGCTAAGATATTTCACCATCGGCATCTTGTTAACAGGTGGCTGCTGCCAGTTGGTGTACCCGATATGCGTCTGGTCCATCATATGGTTCCATTTCCCGTTGTTGAGCCGGTGGTATGCAAGTGTGATGAGTGAGTCATTGACAAAGAGCTGTTTTACGCGGTCTGCATATATATTGGCCAATCCCTGTTTTTGTTGATATGCTTCCCTGTTCAAGGCGACATTGTAATACATTTCGTGCAGGTTGGCACAGGCTTTGACGGGGTGAAGCACCAATTGAAAAAAAGCGTCTCTGTATTCAGCGGGTAGTTGATCCTGAATAGCAGCGGCATGCATTAAAAGGTCATTGTAGTCATGGACAACCTTCTTCCACTCCTCATAATTTAAACTGTAAGTGTCGGCATCCAGGAGTTCCGGTTTTCTTCTGCCGTTATACTGGCTGTACAGCGTGATAATGGCAGCAATGAATTTTGCATGGGTTGCTCCGAATTGTTCTGCACACCATTTTTCTGTGTAGGTCTGGAGGTCATCGGCGCTGATGCTTTCCGGGTTCCATGCATAGTCGCACCAGAATGAAATCGGGAATTCCATGGGTTTGATGTCGCCAACATTCACGATCCATATTTGTCTGGCATTGTATTCCCAGGCAAGGTGCATTTGTTCCCATATCCTGGGAATAGGATTTGTATTCAGCCATTTGTAGTTCCTGGGCCCGCCTACATAATCAAAATGATAATAAATGCCATATCCACCCTTGCGGGAAGGTTCACCGGGTTTTGGAAGCTTCCGGATATTGCCCCAGTTGTCATCACATAATAGCAGTGTCACATCATCCGGCACCCTCATCCCTTTATCATAGTAGTCCTGTACTTCTTTGTAAAGGGCCCATAGTTGTGGTGTTTCATGCGCAGGATGGCCGGTTACGTTTTCAATGATTTGGCGCTGGTCTTTTACGATCCTTTCCAAAAGGGCCGTGGCTGTTTCTCTCGACATGGGTTCATCACCGTCGCCCCGCATGCCTATGGTGACAACCTTTTCATTGGTAGCTCTTTTCATCCCGGTTGTCCAGAATTTTTTCAGTGCTGCTTGATTGCTGTCATAATTCCATTTGCCCTGTCCATATCTTCGCCATTCATCATGGGCACGCATCAGGGGTTCATGATGTGAAGTGCCGATGACGATACCGTATTGTTCGGCTGTTTTAATATTCAGGCTGTCGTCATCATAAAAGGCGTTGCCCCACATCGCCGGCCACAGGTAATTCGCTTTCAGCCTCAGCATCAGTTCAAAGACCCTGGCATAGAAAAGATGGTTGAATCCGCCGAATTTTTCTTTGCTCCAGTTGCTTAAGGCGGGTGCTTCGTCATTGATAAAGATTCCCCGGTAATGCACTTTCGGTGCGTCGGCGAGATGTACCGATTTATCGTAGTAAAGGGATGTTTTCTTTTTTACCGGCACATCTGCCCACCAGTACCAGGGAGAAACACCCATCCGTCTGGATAATTCAAAAATACCATAGGCAGTTCCCCGTGCATCACTCCCGGCAATCACAAGGGCACCGTCAACCCCCGGGAAGGGTTTGTCTATGGTTTGCACCTGGTAGGCCTCCCATTGCCCTTTGATAGGATCGGTATTTATTTTTCCCGCTGCAATGAGTTGTTGCAGGAATACAGATTGATTGATGGAACCAATGATGATGATATGCTTTTCCCGGGGTACCTGGCGGAGGATCAGGGGCTTCTTGCCCGTGACCATCGTTATATCATTTTGCAGGAGAGCGGTGGCGGTTTGCACCAATGCAATATCATTTTCATCTACCAGCAGAGAACATGCATTTTTCTCTGATACGGGAAAAGTATTTGATTTCTTTTGCTCACTAAAGATACCCTGTGCAGATCCTGCTAAGACCGTGAATATGCATACAAGGAGTATGTTGATCTTTTTTTTCATCAGCAAACAGTACCGTTTTTAAAAGCGTTTAAGAATGAAAACGGTTACATTTTAAAGGTAAGGACAATCATGGGCTACAGTTTTTTTTGAACTGCTTAGCTAAAATCATATCCTTAATGGTTAAAATCCTATCGAATTTCCTCCGTCGACGGGTAATACAACCCCTGTTATATATTTAGAGGAATCACCTGCCAGGAAAAAAGCAGCTTCCGCAATATCGTCAGGGGTGCCCATATATCCCATGGGTGTCCGGCTGAAAACCTTATTTTTTCGTTCCGGGTCTGCATTCAGTGCCGCATCCGTCATCGCCGTCACGATAAATCCCGGTGCAATGGCATTGACACGGATCCCTTTTGGGGAAAGTTCTACGGCCATGGCCCGGGTCATTCCGTCGATGGCTGTTTTGCTGGCACTATAGGCAATCACTTTTGGCAGGCCATATTGGGCTGCCATCGAACTGATATGTATGATGGAACCGCTTCCCTGTAACAACATGTGCCGGGTCACTTCTCTTGACATCACAAAAACAGCAGTAAGGTTGGTGTTGATCACCTGTTGGAACTCCTCATCGGTAACCTCGGTGAAATCTTTTTTATGGTTGATGCCGGCATTATTAACCAGGATATCAATACGACCGAATTGCTTGATAATGGTATTGACCAGTTCCGGGATGGAAGCCAGATCGGAGAGGTCGCCTCTTAAGGGGTAACAGTGTTCCCCCAGTTTTTCCTTTGCACGATTCAGGTTTTTCTCATCCCTGCCAATGATAACGGTAGTAATACCTTCCCGGATAAATTTTTCCGTAATGGCCAACCCGATCCCTGACCCGCCACCGGTTACGATGGCAATTTTATCTTTTTTATGTTTGTTCATGTAATGTCTTGTTTATTCACAAAATTTAATGACGCTTTCCACTTAATTCCCGGGAGCATAAGGAAAAGATAATGATTGATAATAGGCAAGGGTATGTTTGGGTTTTTCAAGCGGTTCCGGAATGGGCTGGCGCGAAAAAGTCTGAAAATAGGAAAGACAGGCATCCCGCCACCATACGGCTTCTTTTTCCTGTATGGCAAGCAACATGTTCACCTGGTTAAATCTTTCCCGGTCAACTTTCCCTTTCAATTCCTTCCATATTTTTTGCATCGACCTGACGGAGTCCACTCCTTCCTGGTATTTAAAGCACAATTCATCCCACAAGGTTCTGCCGGAATGCATGGTATGTTGCCAGCTTACATGATGAAACCAAAGTAAGTATTTTTCATTACATGTATGGATATCTTCAAATTGTTTTTGTACGGCCGGTGCATACTGCGAAAGGGCGTTAGAACCAGTTTTTGTTCTGTCAAATCCAATACCCATTGTATCGGCCCGGTGATAATAGACAGGGTTCCAGTCGGGTCTTGGCAGGGAATGGGCCCAGGGAGCCGGGCCGTAATGATGTCCGTTGTTCATGATATGGTGCAAACCCAGGGGCGTCATGTAATTCACTACTGCTTCGTGCGACATCATCATGATCCTTGTACATTTTTCTACAACAGCAGGGTCATTGCTAAAGGTTTGGCGTATCCATTCCCTGGCAATTTGTGAAGCCGATAATTCATGATCCCAGGCCAGCCTGCCAAGGGCATACCAGTTGGCCTGCCCAAAAGGGTGATTTGTCCAGTTGATCTCGTTACCAATATTTGCCACCGCTGCCATGCCGGAAATTTCAAAATTGTTAAGGGAACCATCGATAACTTTTGCAACGGTTGATCCTTTTCCCTTTTCATAGGTATCTGCTTCCAGGCATTCTTTGAACATCGGCGCTTCAAAAACCAAATGAGTTCCCTGGCCCAGGTATTCCTGCGTGAGTTGGAACTCCATCATCAATGGTGTTTTCGGCATCGCTCCGAACATCGGGGAAAAAGGTTCTCTGGGCTGAAAATCGATCGGCCCGTTTTTGACCTGTATCAGTACATTTTTTTTGAATTGCCCGTCAAGAGGGTGGAACTCCTCATAGGCCTGCTTGAAGCGGTCGTCTGAATCAGGACTGTATACAAAGGCCCGCCACATCACAATGCCCTGATGGGGTTGCAGGGCATCGGCAAGCATATTGGCCCCATCGGCCTGGGTCCTGGCATAATCCTGCGGCCCCGGTTGTCCCTCACTGTTTGCTTTTACCAGGAAGCCGCCAAAATCCGGGATATACCCATAGATTTCATCTGCTTTTTTCTTCCACCAGTTTCTCACGGCTTCCTGCAGGGGATCTGCGGTCCTTAATCCGCCGATCTCGATAGGGGCACTGAACCTGGCGGTCAGGTACACTTTGATCCCATAAGGGCGGAAAATATCGGCCAGCGCTTTCACTTTTTCAAGGTATTGCGGCGTGAGAATATTGGCATTGGCATTGACATTGGTGAGTACGGTACCATTGATGCCGACAGAAGCATTGACCCTTGCATAATCAGTATACCTTTTGTCCCGGTAATCCGGTAGTTCATGCCAGTTCCAGATGGAGAGCCCGGCATATCCTCTTTCCACAAACCGGTTCAGGTTATCCCAATGGTCCAGTATCCGGAGTTGGATGGATGGAACTTCTTTGATCTCCAATGCCTGGATAGACTGATGGGTTTGAAGCAGGCGCAAAAAACAGTAGACTCCATATAATATACCCTTATCGTCATTTGCTGTGATCAGGATGGTGGATTTACCCTTATTGCGGAAGGTCCTGATCATAAATCCCTCTTCTTTGAGTTGAAAGGCTTCTGCAGGGCTGATAATTTGATTGACAAAGTTGTTGGGGGATTTCATGATCACCAGGCAGGCATTATCGGCCCCTGAGGAATTTTTATAGGAGATACCCAGTAATCCCTGCAGACCTTTGCGTAATTCTTTTTCAGCCACTGAAAGGGTAGGAGACCCCTGCGAAAAATAGACAGCAGCAAGTTGCCGGCGGTATTGTTGAAGTAAAGATTGATTGCCGATCAGATCATACCTTAACCAAAGCCGGTAGCCATTTTCGGCATTTACCTGGCCAAAGAGAAATAATATAATAATAAATACGACAGTTTTTTTCATATGCCAATATTACTCTTCATTCAACTGTATCCACTATCAAACATGAACGGATGCCCGCTTATCCTTTTCTTAAGGAAGAAGCCCGCACCACCAGTTCTGACCGTAAAAGGATCGTATTGGTGGAATGCAGGGGTACCGACCCGTTCAGATGGTTGATCAGGTTACGGGCTGCCATTTCCCCCATTTCATAACCAGGGTAATTGATCGTGGTCAGGTTGGGTTCCACTACTTTGGACACCGGGTCGTTATTAAATCCCACCACTGCGATATCTTCCGGCACCCGTAATCCGGCTTTTTTTAAACTAATGATACAACTCACGGCACAGTTGTCGTTGGCAACAAAAATACCATCAGGCAGGGGCGACATCCTGATGATCTTTTCAACCGCTTCCTCTCCGGCTTCCGCACTCAGGTTACCCACAATGATATGGTCATTCCTGAATCTTATCTTATGGTCAGAAAGGGCCTGTTTATACCCCGACAGACGGTCAATATATACATTCCGTTTTGGGGAGGCGGTAATATGAACAATCCTTTTGCATCCCTGCTCTATCAGGTGGCAGGTGGCATCATAAGCCGCTTTATGGTTATCGATCAATACATCAGTAAACCGGTTATGGTCCTCCGTACGGTCAAAGAAGATCAGGGGGATATTCTTTTTGGAAAACTGCTCAAAATGGTCGAGGTTCTCTGTATCATAGGCAAGGGATACCAGGAGGCCGTCAACCCGGTTGTTAAACATGGTTTTGGCACTGGCCACTTCTTTCTCAAAGGATTCTGACGACTGTGTAATAATAAGATTATACCCTTCGGCATTGGCCACGTTTTCAATACCGGCAATAACGGTCGACATGAAATAACTGTTGAGCCGGGGGATGATCACCCCGATGGTGTCGGTTCGCTGGTTGCGCAGGTTCCTGGCAAAATGATTGGACCGGTAGCCCATTTTTTCTGCCAGGTCCAGTATTTTCTTCTTGGTTTTCTTATTCACAACGGGGTCATCTTTCAGCGCCCTGCTCACGGTAGCTACAGAAATATTCAGCCTGTCTGCAATATCATAAATCGTTATTTCTTTTGTCTTTTCCATACAAACGGTTACATGAGGTCGGTAAAGCTAAAAAAAATATTTTTTTAAAAAAATTAATGTAATCGGTTACAATTTAAAATAAAATCCCGATATTCGGATTGGATTTTAAAATTGATGACTTGCTTTTATGAAAAAAACAACTGTTGCCAACTGTGTTTTTGTCACGCAAAACGATGTTTTTTCCCAAGGGGATTGCAGGGTATTGGATGCTTTCTGTTATTTGTTTTTCCCTTCATTTTTACAGCAACCGCATTTTTCAAAAAAGCCTTTCATCCGGAATTTCATGATAACCGCATAACCTTTTTGGGTTGTGCCCGACATAGTTTATTCCAATAAATATGATGAACCGCTGCTTACAATTTGTGAGCTGTAACCCGGTTTATTCAGGCTGATCGCAGGCTTATAACTCTAAAAACAACTTTTATGAAAATGCTGCTTATCAAAAAAAACTACAAAGCCGCAAACCTCTTGCAAACTTTTGCGCAGAAAGGCAAGAGGTTCTTTTTTGCAATACTGATGATGAGTATTGTAAATGTTGCTTTTGCGCAGAACATTACAGTAAAAGGTAAGGTCACCAATTCAAACGGAGATCCTGTAGACGGGGTTTCTGTTATGGTAAAAGGTGAGACGGCCGGAACAACCACGAATTCGAGTGGTGACTTTGTGATCAATGCCCCATCAAAAGGCACATTGGTCTTTACGGCCGTTAACCTGCTTTCCCAGGAAATCCCAGTGAATGGCCGCTCAACCATTAATATTGCCATGCAGGACAACAGTATGCTGCTGTCAAGCGTGGTGGTGGTGGGTTACGGTACACAACGTAAGGAAGCGGTAACTGGTTCCGTGGCCTCTATCAGCGGTGCCGATTTGCGGGAGATTCCCGCCCCGAACCTTACACAGGCCCTGCAGGGAAGGTTACCGGGTGTTGAAATTTCACAGACTTCAACCAGTCCGGGTGCCACGATGCAAATCAGGATCCGGGGCGTAAGATCACTCACGGCCAGCAATGATCCGTTGATTGTATTGGACGGTATACCTTTTCCCGGTTCGATTGCCGACATTAATCCCAATGAGATCAAAAGCATTGATATATTAAAAGATGCATCCGCCACAGCAATTTATGGTTCGCGGGGTGCCAATGGAGTAGTGCTGATCACCACGAACAGGGGCGAAAAGGCAGGGAAACCGAAAATATCTTACAATTCCTATTATGGGACGCAAAAAGTATTTTCCAAATATCCCATGATGGATGGCCCTGAATTTGTTGCGCTGCGGGCAGCTGCTAATTTGTATCCTACACCGGGTACTGATGAAGATTACAGTGTCAATACCGACTGGCAGGATTTGTTTTACAAGACCGGGGCGGTAACCGACCATAATATCAATCTTTCCGGTGGAACGCAAACGGGCAGTTATAACTTCGGACTGGGCTTTTACCAGAACCAGGGGGTGGTTCCCACCCAGCAATACAAGCGCTATTCAATGCGCTCTTCAATTGATCAGCAGGTAGGTAAATTTTTCCGTTTTGGGTTTAATTCCAATAATAACTATAACCTAACAGAGGGCAGCCAGGTTGGTCTGTATAATACATTAAGTATGTCACCGGTTGCCAGTCCTTATAATGCGGATGGCACATTAAAAAGAATTATTAAAATGCCACTGGATGACCAGTTTGTTTATACAAAAGATGTATTAGAGAATTTGAAGGATCAGTATTTGAATGAAACCAGGGGTTTTGCAACTTATAATGCAATTTATGGCGAAGTGAAAATTCCTTGGGTGGAAGGATTAAAGTATCGCACCAATCTTGGTCTGGATTATATCCAGGCAAACAATGGTGCTTTTACAGGAGAAGGGATTGGCAGTACGAACCCGAATACGCAGTCAACGGCATCGGTCGATAACAGGCATACATACCACTGGACCATTGAAAACTTGCTTTCGTACGATCGCACTTTTGCCAAAAAACATAATGTGAACGTGGTAGCCCTTTATTCGGCAGAACAGAATAAATATAACCGGTCAAATATGTCGGCCAAGGATATTCCTTCCGAAGACTTCCAGTTTTACAACCTGGGTCAGGCGGCCGGCGATATCACTGTTGATCCCAATAACCAGGATTACCAGGTATGGGGATTGGTTTCAGCGATGGGGCGTATCATGTATTCTTACAATGACCGGTATATGATATCAGCCACATTACGTTCAGACGCTTCCTCAAGACTGGCAACAGGACACAAATGGCATACCTATCCTGCAGTATCTGCCGGCTGGAATATCGGCAAGGAATCGTTTATGCAAACCGTTTCCTGGGTCGACCGTTTGAAACTGCGTGTTGGATTTGGCCAGACTTCCAACCAGGCTGTTCTGCCGTATAAAACGCTCGGACTGCTTGCCACCAGGCCTTATAATTTTGGCAACGATACCTATGCGACGGGCTATTATGTTAGCCAGTTGCCCAATGAGAACCTGGGATGGGAATATTCCAAGACCCTGAATGTGGGTGTGGATTTCTCGCTGCTGCACAGCCGACTGTCCGGTACCATTGAATATTATGTGACGAATACAAAGGATATTTTGCTGAATCTTGGGCTGCCGCCTACCTCCGGTGTAAACAGCTATACGGCAAATATTGGCGAGACCCAAAATAAAGGTTTTGAGCTGAGCCTGAACGGATTAGTTCTTGACAATCATAATGGCTGGACCTGGGAAGCCGGTGTCAACTTCTATACCAACAAAAATAAACTGGTTTCGTTGGCATCCGGGCAGACCCGGGATGAAGGCAACGCCTGGTTTGTTGGCCATAACATCAATGCCATATATGATTATGAGTACATGGGACTATGGCAGGACAAAGACCTGAATTTGAATCTTTATGAACCGGGTGGTAATGTGGGTATGATACGGGTGAAATATACTGGCGATTTCAATGCCGATGGTACACCGGTAAGGGCAATTGGTCCGGACGATCGTCAGATCCTGGATGTTGATCCTGATTTCCAGGGAGGCTTTAATACCCGTGTTTCTTATAAGGCTTTTGACCTGAGTGTGGTGGGGACTTTCAAAAGTGGCGGTATCCTTGTCAGCACCCTCTATGGCACTTATGGATACCTCAACATGATGAGCGGAAGGAGGAATAACGTTAAGGTTGACTACTGGACACCTTCAAACACCGGTGCCAAATATCCTGATCCCAGTGGCGTAAGAAGTGGTGACTTTCCAAAATATGCAAGTACACTCAGTTATTTTGATGCATCCTATTTGAAGTTTAGAACCATTTCATTGGGATATAATTTCAGCCAAAGCCTGATCCGCAACTCCGATATTAAAATGCGGATGTACTTTACCGTTCAAAACCCGTTTGTGATGTTCTCTCCTTTCCATAAGGAATCGGGCCTGGATCCTGAAACCAACTCGTATGGTAACCAAAACGTTGCAACGGGTGGTTATCAAAGTCGTATCCTAACAGTTGGTTTTAACACACCTGCAACCCGTAACTATGTGGTAGGTGTAAACTTGACATTTTAAAATCGTAAAATATGAAACGTATTCAAATTAAAATCTTAATGGCATCAGCGCTACTGATTGTGTTCATAACAGGATGTTCGAAAATTCTTGATGAACAGCCACGCAGTATATATACGCCGGAATTCTTTAAAACAGAAAAAGGAGTATACGGGGGTTTAACATCTCTATATGCGCACCTGCGGTATATTTACGGGAATGCTTATTATTATAATACGGGTGAGACCGGTACGGATGAAGCAACCTATGCGCAGAGTGCCGATCAGAACTTTAAGGTCATGGACATGAGTGGGCAGGGAGAAATTTCTTCCACCACCAGCCGTTCCGATGTCTTATGGTCACAGGCTTTTCCCAATATCAATACGGCCAGTGGTATCATAGAAAATGCAGCAGCGGTAGGTATATCAAATGCTTTGATTGCCGAAGCGCGTTTTTTCCGGGCATTTGATTATTTTATCCTGGTACAAACCTTTGGCGGTGTACCCCTGGATTTGGGTGCCGGAGAACTGAATTTTAATACAGCCCCCATCAGGGCATCCGTTCGTAACACCGTGCCGGAAGTTTATACAAAGGCCATATTTCCGGACTTAATACTTGCTGTGAATGATCTGCCGGATGTAGGTCGAGTAACAGGCGGTGCCACTAAAACAGCAGCCCGTCTTTTCCTGGCAAAAGCCTATCTGACCTACGCATGGTGGTTACAAAACCCTAATAATATTCCCACTTATCCTGCGGCTGACCGGACCGACCCCGATGGTCATGATGCCCAGTGGTATTTTCAGCAGGCCTATGATGTGTCGACTGCTGCAATAAATAACCCGGGGCCTTTCGGTCTTCAGCCAACATATTATGATCTGCACTTGGGGTCAAATGACCGCAACAATGAAATGCTTTTATACGCAGATCATACGGAAACCAATGAGCAATACAACGGGGCCAGTCTTACCTATGGAGGTGGCGGTAATGCAGATAATTTTGCAGTTTGGATGATGACCTGGAACTATACCGTAATCAAGAGTGCCACCACTCCAGCCTGGACCAGCACGGTCAATTCTGTTCAGCGCGAGGCCGAACAACACCTGGGTCGTCCCTGGATCCGTATGTGCCCGACTATCGATGCTATTGTTAGTACTTTTGCCGACAAAACAAATGATTCGCGGTATGATGGAACCTTTACCACCGCATACCGTGGAAATTGGAATAAGGCCGGTATTGCCCAAACAACCTTGTACAATGCCAATAATTTACCGGTTAACCAGGGTGATGCCATCGTTACATTCCTGGATGATGAACCGGGAACACCGATCACTTATCCCAGTGGAGCGGGCCAAAGTAATTGTGGTGCCGGTGTATTACCCGGCCGTTCCGATTTTGTCATTTCTCCGCTTGGCATAAGCAGAATTGTATATCCGGGTCTTTATAAGATGGGGACGTATCGGACCGACAATAATGGTGGATTAGGGCAGCCCAATGCCGCCATTACCCGTCCTTACTATATTGCAAAATTTTCAGAGCTGTACTTTATTGCAGCTGAAGCCGCTATCAAAGGGGCAACTACTTCTGCCGGCAAATCTGCCCGTGAACTGATAAATGTAATTCGTGCCCGTGCTGGAAAATGGCGCTATAACAATAACGGAAATGTGGTGAAAGTGGAAGATCACAGCGCTGCTATGATCGCTGCTACACCTGCAACTGTTGATATTAACTATTTACTGGCAGAGCGTTCCAGGGAGTACTTTGGTGAAGGATTTCGTTGGTTTGACCTGGTGCGCACCCAGAAATGGGCAGAACTGGCATCCAGTTACAGAATTGGTGGAAGCAGTTATGGCAACCATACACCGCAAACTATTAACCGGAATATCCAGGCTTACCTTTATTTGCGGCCCATACCGCAAGGGCAACTGGATGGGATGGAAATGACAGCAGATGAAAAAGCTGCCTATCAAAATCCGGGATATTAGGTATTGAAGGATTTAAGTAAGTTTTAGAACAGCAAGCATAAGCAGTCAAAGCAAGGAGGGATGATTAATCATCTCTCCTTTTTTTGATAGGGATTTGCCGGAAATTTTTTTCCAAACTGGATATGGACATCTCCGATCAATATCATTTTAAACGAAAAGGCAAAGGTTTATGATTTCCGGGAATTGGGACAGAACTCATATCTACTCTGATAGATGCTTTACATCCTGTAATCCCGAAGGACTTGATGATAAGCTGACCCGTTATCCCGAAAACAGGACTTTCAAAGTCATGGCCAGTTCCGGTAATTTACAACCGGCAACCATCACCATAAAGGCTGAATAGATAAAGATCCTGATTTCATTAACGTTTTCTCCTTTTCTTTGCAGGGAATATTAATACTGAATATAATGATGATGCAACAAACGATGCGCTGGTACGGACCCCAGGATCCCGTCAACCTATGGCATATCCGGCAGGCAGGCTGTACCGGCGTGGTAACAGCCCTTCACCATATTCCGGTAGGAGAGATATGGACCGTGGCTGAGATCGAAAAGCGTAAAGCTGCCGTGGCCGCAGCGGGTCTGGAATGGAAGGTGATAGAGAGTTTGCCGGTGAGCGAGGACATAAAAAAACAAACGGGGGATTATTTACTGCATATTGAAAATTACAAACAAAGCCTTCAACATATTGCCACCTGCGGGCTGAAAGTGGTGACCTATAACTTTATGCCGATCCTGGATTGGATGCGAACGGATATCCAATATGAATTACCCGATAAAAGCAGGGCACTCTATTTTGAGAAATCGGCTTTTATCGCCTTTGACCTTTTCCTGCTGAAAAGACCGGGCGCTGAAAAAGATTACACCCCGCTGGAAATCGAACAGTCCCGAAAAAGACTGGAGGCCATGACGGAGCAGGAAAAAGAACTCCTGTATAAAAACACTTTATTGGGATTGCCGGGCAGTGAAGAACGTTTTACGCCGGAGGAGATCCTGGCTGCCCTGAAGCAGTATGAAAATATTGATGCGCCGCAATTGAAACAGCACCTTTTTTATTTTCTGCAACAGGTGGTTCCCGTTGCAGAATCCCTGGGTCTTAAAATGGCCATCCACCCCGATGATCCGCCTTTTCCCTTACTGGGTTTGCCCCGGATTGTGAGTACGGAAGCTGATGCCAGGGAATTGCTGGAAGCAGCACCTTCGCCTGCCAATGGATTATGTTTTTGCACCGGTTCCTATGGCGTGCGGCCTGATAATGACCTGCCCGGAATGGTAAAAAGACTGGGTGACAATATTCATTTTATTCATTTGCGCAGTACCAGGAGGGATGAGAACGGAAACTTCTTTGAAGCAGATCACCTCGACGGGGATGTGGATATGTATGCCGTTATCCGGGAAATAGTATTATTGCAGCAAAGAAGAAATATTGCCATTCCGATGCGGCCGGATCACGGACACCAGATGCTTGATGACCTTGAAAAAGAAACCTACCCGGGTTATAGCGGGATCGGCAGGCTCCGCGGTCTTGCCGAGATCCGGGGACTGGAACTGGGGATATCAAGGTCATTGGGATGATATACCGGCCGGTTGATACACTGGTTAAGATCAGGAGCAGCAAGGGTATTTCATCAACTCATACCCCATAACCTTCACTTCATGCATGACCTTATTGGCGTCGGGTAAAATCGTTACCATCTTTGTCTTACAAAAATGAATAACGATAAAACCTAATCACCATGAGCGGAAAATTTGTCACAACACAGATATGGATTACTTGTCTCGCCAGTCAGCGTTCAAAAGAAAATTCAATTTTCGAAAAGAGAATTGACCAACTGATTGTCGGCGCTAAGGAACGGGCTAAAGAAAAACGGATCCAATCTGTCAGTGAATTTGAACTGGTTGCTTAAAACGGAAGCAATCCTGTAAAAAGAAAGACCGGCAACTGTGCCGGTCTTTTTCATTTCATACCATTTTTTGTGCAATCCATGCATCCTCGTGTTGATACCCGGGCGTAATCCCGCCAATTTTACAGCGTAAAAAATTAAACTAGCAATTATGAAAAAAGTATATCTGGCATTCTTAGTAGTGATTGTATCCATCCTGCATAGTGAAGCCCAGGAATCAAGGAAAGAAATCAACAAACAATTCATGCAGATCACTACCGTGGAATCTGTTGTAGCCGGTGGGCTGGGTCGCTCAAAAATGGTCATCACCAATCCTGATGGTTCTCAAAAGGAAACTGACCTCGAAAACCTTTTTAGCCTGGCCGGGATCAATTTCAGGAATATCAAAGAAAATGAAGATAAGATACTCAGAACCATCCGGAATTATACAGATCTCGGATGGTCCATTGAGAAAGTCACGTCATTTACCTTAAGCCCCGGCGAAAGCGGGCAGGGAATCTTTATGACAAGATACCTGCTGGCAAAAGAGACGGAACAATAATAAACTGATTTTTTGCAACATAACCATTAAACCTTTCATTATGAAATTCCTGTTCTGCAAGATCATGATCATGTCCATTTTAATTTTCAATGGGCTGCAGGGTTCTGCTCAATTCAGTAAGCTGACCCATAAGGTCAAAGATAAAATAGCACAAAGGGTGGATAAGCGCGTGGATGCATCAATCGATAAGACTCTCGATAAAGTAGAAGGGAAACCCGCTGGATCCACCCATTCTTCTTCCGGCGATATACAGGATGCCTGCGACATCCCTGAAGACAGGCCTGCTTTAAAAGCCTATTCAAAATATGATTTTATACCGGGGGAGGAGATCATTTACAGTAACAGTTTTGAAGAGGAAAGACCGGGAGAACTCCCTGCCGGTTGGAACAGCAGTGGAAATGGGGTAGTGGCTACCACCAGCCTTGGCAAAGGGAACTGGCTGCAACTTTACCAGGACGCAGTCCTACTGACAGACAACCAGGAAAATTTTACCGCGAATTGTACGGTCGAGTTTGATCTCTTACTCAGGAGAGATAATAAGTCGGCTGTTTTTCCACAATTCGCATTCGGTCTCATGGCAACGGGTGACCTGCCCACCACCGACAATAGTTTGCTGCAGCAGTATACCCGGTTTTTTGCAACAGAGTTAAAGGTGCAGCCTGCTGATTATGATGGCTCGCATTTACACCTGGAAACTTTTTCGAAAGGGGGGAATTATCTCTCTACGGATGTAAAGAATTATGCGAAGTTGGGTTTGCAGTACGGAAAAATCATTCATGTGGCAATGCAGGTTCAGGGCGAAAGATTCAGGGTATGGTTCAATGAAGATAAAATGTATGATCTGCCCAGGGCGATTGCACCGGGAATACAACTGAACCAGCTTTTCTTTCGGGTAAAAAGATCTAATTCCAGTGATGAGGAAGTGGGTTACCTGGTTAGCAATATTAGAATTGCCCGGGGTGTTCCGGACCTGCGGCATCAACTTGTTGAAGAGGGACACCTGGTCACCAACGGGATCTTGTTTGACCTGGATGCTGCCACCATCAAACCTGCTTCCGCGGGGGTCTTGAAAGAGATTGCGGGTGTTTTAAAAACAAACAAGGATATCCGTATTAAAATTATTGGTCATACCGACGACCAGGGTTCGGAAGAACATAATCTTTCCCTTTCAAAAATGCGTGCAGCAGCTGTTAAACAAAGCCTCGTTAATGACTATGGTATCGATGCGGAGCGACTGGAAACCGATGGACGGGGGGAAAGCCAACCCCTTGGCGATAATAAAACCAAAGAGGGGAAAGCCATGAACCGCAGGGTGGAACTGATTAAATTATAAGGAGCATATGGAAATCAAAATCATCATTTTACTAAATCTCATTTGCTATTCCTTTATAGTCAGCCAATCACTGATCTACATCATTGCATTGTCTGATGTTCAACGCTCAATGAATGCACCCGCCTATATTGCTTTTAGGAAAAGCCTTGACAGGAATTTCCGAAAAAAATTTAAATATCCATTTTACCTGACACTGCTGAGTAATTCCGCGTTGGTTTTGGTCTGTGGTAACCAGCCCGGAACTCTTCGTTTCCTGACTGCTGTGGTCGCACTGGCTGCCTTTATGATCGATACCTTTTTTATGCTGAAAGGCAATATGCCGATCAACAATCTTATTAATACATGGTCGGATGATGATTATCCTGCGAACTGGGCTGCATTTCGTCAGCAATGGCTGGCCCATTTCAGAAAAAGACAGGTGGCCAATATAACAGGGTATACCTGCCTGTTGGTTGGGGCGGTATTCGGTTAAATGTCATTCCGGCCATCAGGTTATGCCCTTGAGGCAGAAAAGATTGCCGATCATGTTGAAACAATAAACAGATTTTATAACTATTAAACCTTTTTTATGAAAAAAAACGTTTTACAAAAGGGTCGCCTTGTTATTCGCTTCGGCTTCCTGGTGATGCTGCCTTTTATGGCATGTATGATGCTGTTATCTTTTTACACCGGGAAACGGATCGCTGAAGATTGCTGGAAACAACTCGGGATTAGCCAGCAGCAGGGAAAGGATCAGATCAGGAACAGCTTCCTCCGCAATTATTTTGATTATTACCAGGCAAGAAATGCCAAAAACATACTGACGGGGAACAGGGCCCAGGTCGCCAAAGACCTTTTGAACTTTGCCAAACAATATATCTACAGCAACAGTTTCAGGACGGAATATGAAAAAGAGCGGATGCAGTCTAAACCTGCAGCAACCGAAAGAAAAGCAAAAACAAAAGAAGCGATCCGCAGTGAAAAGGTAGCGGAAACGAAAGAACTGATCAGCAAGACGGAAGGTATAATCAAAACGGCGGATGCCTCCCTGCAAAAAGCAATGGCAGAGATCCTCGATATGCATAAAAAGAACCTTGCGGAATACCAGGACCCCCAAAGCGAGGTGATCGAAATGTTATACCAGCAGGAATTGATGATGGCCGAAAATGAAAAGACGCGCTATGATGAAAGCCTGAAACAGTGGACGGACAACTATCCGGCCGATATCCGCCAGCTCATCAGGACCCGGCTAAAAAAATACCTAGATATCGCCCAGACCGTGGATTTTAATGCATCACTCGTCGAAAAGAATGGGAAAAAGCGATTTGTAAAACCTGAATATGAAGCAAAGAATTCGGACTGGAAAATGATTTTCCGGTCAGGTAAAGAGGTATATGATGTGACAAGGCCTTTTGTGGAACAATGGGTCAGGGAATTGCAATAACCGAAAAAAAGCATTGTTATTTATGAAAAAAATATTCCTGCTTCTGGTTCTATATAATTTTTCTTTTTACCCGGTATGGGCACAAAGCCAAAGAGCAAAACCGGTTAAACCTGACCTGGAAAAAATGATGCAAATGACACCGGGAGAGATCGAGGTTTATAAGGAAAAATTACTCAAACAGGCATCCTCCCAGGTTAAGGATAGGGCATCTATGGCAGGTATTCCCATCGATGAAACCGTTTTGCCTGGTTTTGAAATACAACAGCCTCCAAAAGATTTGAAGCGACTGGCCATGATACCCCCGAAACTGCCTTCAAAAACGGAATTGATGGCAGGTGTGCAACAATCCTTACAGCAAATCAATGCCGTTGCTTCCCCGGCAGTCAGACAGGATGTGAAGAAAATAACCACTGAGCAGGACCCTTCCCAAATGGAGCGTACGGCTATTGCCCTCTGGTATGGGGATCAACCCCTGGCATCACTCCTCGTATCCATTGCGGCCGTTCAAAAGAAACCGGAGACAACAGTATTGTGGAATAACCTGGCCGCTTTATATAATATGGCGGGATTGGAGGAAAAAGCTGTTCCCATCCTGCTGTATCAGCTCCAGTCTTCACCGGCAAGCAGCCTGCTGCTCAATAACCTGGGCCAGTCTTTCCTGGGACTGGGTGATATGGGAAAAGCGGAGATGTATTTATCAAAATGTCTTGCGCTTGATGAAGGGAACCCGGAAGCGAACCGATCAATGGGAATGATCAACCTGTTTAAAAAAGAGTATGCCACGGCTCAAAAATATTTTGAAAAAGAACTGGAAGTATCACACCGGCGATCAACACTGGCCCTGATGCGGAAAAAAGGGATGCCCATCGATTTAAATGCCCTCCGAAAAAGAAGAACCGGAATTCCGCATCGAGATTACTTTGAAGAGATAGGGCTGGGAAAGTTCAGGATGCCGGATTTTCCGGAAAAGTCCGGAGAGTCCGATGACTGGCATCAACAACATGCGGGTTACCTGAAATCGCTGCAATCAGAATATCTTTTCTGGACTTCTATTCCCATGGCCAGCCCCGAAGCCATAAAAGCGGAGGGAAAAAGGCCCCCCGGTTTATATGCCGACCTGGAGGACGAACTGACCCGTGAACTGGGTTCGACATTTGCTCCACTGCTGGGCATCATGACCGAAGAGGATGGGAAGATGATCGATGCAATGATTAAAGACTACTATTCAAAGTTAGCCGCTGTTCAATGCCCATCGCCCCCCACCGGACCCAATGTGGGTCAGGATATCATACTGGCCTACCAGAAAAAATGCTGTGATAAAAAGAAAGCGATAGCGGATGAATATGTGGCCAGGCGGAATGCTTATATCAGAAACAGGTTCATCATCGTAGATGCCCGATGGAAGGAATATATCAACGGCATGATCAGCAATATACGGCTGAATCCGACCGAGGGTAATAAAAGAATGGTTTATCATGCAGTTGCCGAATATTTTGGTTTCCTGATCAGTACCCTGCAAACGGCAGTTATTTTTGAGCCGGCACCGGTTGAATGTATGTCGAATAACCTGACGGCTTCAGAAGCTGATGATATCATTGCTGCAAGCCATGATATTGACCTGAGCTGCCCCTCCTGGCTGAACATTAGTATTGACCTGCAGGTGGCTTCCCTGAAAGCGGATTGTGGCAGTTATGGTATTGAAGGTGGTAAAGGGCTCCTGGCAGGCTATGAGAAGAATTTTAAAACAGGAACATCCACTATTTCAGCCGGGGTGGGTGCCAGTCAGCATTTCGGAACTGTTTTGAATGCTGGGGTCAAGCAAATGGTCTATGTTTCCTTTGATAACAATAACCAGTTTTCCGACTTTGGCCTGAAAGGAACTGCCGGTGTTACGGCCGACCTGGTTTCTGAACAATTGGTCACGGGGGGAATAGGTAAAATCACAAACATGGTAGCGGGTGTGGAAGGAGGTTATACGCTCAGTCTCAATTCCGGGTTCAAACCTTTTGTCACCGGTAAAGGGATATTATCGGGTACAACTCATTAAGAACCGTATCCAGCCGGTTGAAAATTCAATTCATCCTTTGATTTATGCAGTTCATGAACCTCCATATTGACCCGCCGGCAGTGCGGGGATAAATTGCACAGGAATTGAAACGAAAACCATTTTATGAAAAAAATACTCCAGGCCGCAGTGCTTTCCTTTATGACCATCTCCATGGTCTACGCTGCGGCCCATTCCTTCCGCAAAAGGAATGAAACTGTTCTTCCCAACAGGGGCTGGGCCGGGGTGAAAATGAGGGAAGGGAATAATAGTGTCCTGCAAAACCCGGCTTGGGGTTCTGAGCAACTGTCTTTTCATTTTATCAGCAATCAATAAAAAATCTAAACCAATCATTATGCGTATCAAAATCCTGCTAACAAGTATTATCGGTTTGGCTGTTGTCTTTATGGCCATTATATCCTGTAAGGACAGCCCGGTAAAAGAACAAAGCGTTTCTGCCTCGACAGACAGCATGACCCTGGTGAAAAGAGGGGAGTACCTGGTCAGTTTTATTGGCTGTGATGACTGTCATTCCCCGAAGCGGATGGGCCCGCAGGGACCGGAATTAATCCCCGAACTGCGGTTATCCGGTTTTCCCCAGCAGGGAAATGTACCCCCGGTCAATAAGGATGAGGTTAAAAAAGGGTGGGTGCTCTTTGCACCTGACCTGACCAGTGCAGTGGGACCCTGGGGACAATCCTTTGCAGCCAACCTTACCAGCGACGTATCGGGAATCGGAAACTGGACGGAAGAGAATTTTATCCGTGCCTTACGCGAGGGTAAATTTAAAGGACTTGAACAAGGCCGGAATTTACTGCCCCCCATGCCCTGGATGGCCTATAAAAACATGACCGATGAGGACATCCGTGCCATATTTGCTTACCTCAAAACCACTCCTCCCGTCCATAATATTGTGCCGGCTCCCCGTTCCCTTCAGGACCTATAGTAAAAACGCAAGAGAGCCCCGTTTCGAAAGGGGCCTCATGGCGGAATAAAACCGATAGCCATCAGGTCATGCCTTCACCATTCATGGAAGCCCGAATGGCATGACCTTTTTGTTTTTTAACGGTCCCGGAACAGGGTGGATGAAAGGGGGGGGGTAACGGATCTATAGCCAACGGGAAAGGTTTTTGCCGGAATCCTGTTCATTTCTGTTTATGGAACTGATGGATGGCAGCAGCAAACCGGGACAATTGATACGGTCATTTTACCAGTTCATGCATGGGCTGCCCCAAGTCATGCACCTGGGGTATTTTGAATCAGGAAAATCAGGTAATTTGTAGGTGTATGAGAATAAGGTTGCCCCGCTATACCAATAAGGATTATATCGTACTGGCGGTGATCATCCTGCCATTGACGATCCTCCTGAATTCAGTGATCTTCGGGATGAAATATTTCAGTCAGTGGGTTATATTTTCGGAAGCAACGCTGATCACGGCTACAGCTGTTTCAGCTGATTTTATTTTATGCGGTTCAATAGCCGTCCTTTTAAAAAGAAGGTTTCCCGGTGAAGCAGAAACCGGAAAACGGCTCACTTTGATGATCATTGTTTTCCTGCTGGTGACAGGAATTTTTCTTTTGCTGTTGTTCCGCGGCTATGAGTCGATCAGGTTCTGGGGATATGTGTTCAACGAAAATGGGTTTGTGTGGAGCTATGTGGTAACGGGGATCGTAAATATTTTCCTCACATTCCTCCACGAAGGGATCGACCGTTTTGAAAGATGGAAATCCAATCTGAAAGAAACAGAGGCCCTGAAAATTGCCTTCCGGCACAGCCAACTGGAAGGCCTGAAGAGCCAGGTCAATCCTCATTTCCTGTTTAATAGCCTGAACTCTCTTTCCAGCCTCATCAGTGAGGATGAGGAAAAAGCAGAAAAATTCCTGAATGAAATGAGTAAGGTATACCGGTACCTGTTGCGAAATGAAGAAGATAAGCTGGTCTCCATTAGGACAGAACTGGTGTTTTTAGCGTCTTATTATTTCCTGCTGAAAACCCGGTATGGGCAGGGGCTGAAAATAGAGGTAGCGATTGATGAGGCAGACAAAGAGAAGTTCATACCTCCCATGACCCTGCAATTAATTATTGAAAATGCATTTTCCCAGAATATGATGAGCAAGAGCAGTCCCCTGGTCATTTCAATTTTTTCCGATTCAGCCACTCATACCATCAGGGTCTGTAACAATGTGCAGCCAAAGAAAGTGGCAGATACCACCGATTTGGAAGCCGGGCTCGATAATCTTGTTAAGAAATACCAGTTACTGAACCAGCCGGAGGTGCTGATCGAGGACTCCGATGATAAAAGATGTATTACGCTTCCGCTAATTTTTAACCAGGAGGAGGTGTTGCCATGAAAACCTGGATGAAACCCACGAAGCTTCAGGTATATTGCTTTATGGCCTCCATGCCGATCATTGACCTGCTGCTTAATTATATCATCTACGACGCCCGGTTGTTCCGGGAGATCGGCATCTGGTTATATTCATTTCCCCTGATTTTTTTATTGGGTTTTCTTTCCTGGAGGGGGCATGTGATAATCGGAAACCGCATAAAACATCGTTTCCCGGAACTCCGGCAAACCAAAAAAAGGATCCTGATTCTTGCCTTTTGCCTGGTTCCCTTTATGTCTTTTTCTGTAGCGTTGATTTTTTATCTCTATGATATTTTTCATATTGGGGGTTACCACCTGCAAACCGAAGACCTGAAAATGGGGTTATTAGTCGGGTTCACGGTCAATATTATTTTTGAAACATTATTTGAAGCAGACTTCGTACTGGAGCGGTATAAAGAAAGCCTGGAAGAAAGGGAGGAGATCCAGGAGCTTTCCCTGCAAACGGAATTCGACACACTCAAGAACCAGGTTAACCCCCATTTTCTTTTCAATTGTTTCAATACACTTTCCTCGCTCATTACAGACGATAAGGTGAAAGCAGAAGAATTTTTGAATGAGCTGAGTAAGGTATACCGATACCTGCTCAGGAATAACAGCGAATCGTTGAGTACCGTAGCGAACGAAATAAAGTTTATCCGGTCCTATTACCAGCTCCTGAGGACCCGGCATGGGGAAGCGGTGGAATTGAATATTGAGATCGATAAAAGATACGATACCTATCTGATACCCTCGCTAACCCTCCAGCTACTGGTGGAGAATGTAGTAAAGCATAATGTGTTATCAAAAAACAAACCACTGGTGATCGATATTTTTACGGCAGCCGGTAACAAGCTGATCGTTAATAATAATCTTCAGCGCAGAACTGCAAAGGCACCTAGCAATAAAGTAGGGCTCGATAATATCAGGGCAAAATATGCATTACTGAAACTACCCGGTTTTCAGGTACTGGAGGATGAAAAGAACTTTACGGTGGTATTGCCATTGCTCTGGAATAATACTTTTGCCGATACACGTGCAGAAAAGAAAGACATTAAAACATCATAAATATGAAACTTTTAATTGTAGAAGATGAAGATTTGGCCGTAAAAAAACTGCGCAAAACCTTACTGGCAGTCGAGCCCAATGCAGAAATAACCGGTGTTACGGATAGCATTAAAAGCACGGTAGAATGGCTCGATAACAACCCAGTACCCGACCTTATTTTGATGGATATTGAACTGGCAGACGGGCAAAGTTTTGAGATCTTCAATCTCACCGAAGTGCATTGCCCGGTCATCTTTACCACTTCCTATGACGAATATGCCCTGAAGGCTTTCAAGGTAAACAGTGTCGATTACCTGCTCAAGCCCATTCAGCAGGAAGAACTTGAAGCGGCGTTGATCAAATTCCGAAAAATCGGCACAGGCGGCAATCCTGATTACAGTTTTGAAAAACTTGTCAAAGAACTTCAGCAGAAACTGCAGCCAAAAGAATACCGGAAAAGGTTCCTGGTTAAGCATGCTCAACGCCTGGTATCCGTCGAAATTGGGGATATTGCCTATTTCTACAGTGACGGCAGGCTCAATTTTTTTAAAACCCGGGATAATAAAAAATATGTTGTTGATTACACTATGGATGAGTTGGAAGATATGCTTGATGCCAAAGACTATTTCAGGATCAGCCGCTCTTTTTATGTGTCCGTGAACAGCATCGATAAAATTGATGATTATTTTGGAAACCGGTTGATGCTGGGATTAAATCCGGCCGTGGATAAGGAAGCGCTGGTCAGCCGGGAAAAAGTGACCGAGTTCAAAAAGTGGATGGGTAAATAATCATTTTAAGGGAATTACCAGGGTAATGACCGACCTGGATGTATGTGTTTCGTTACTAAGTTTTGCATGAATTTCGTTTAGCCATTGTTCCAGCTCCTGTCGTTTGAGCAGGTTATTAAGTAATTGTAAATCTGTCTTGCTGTTATCAAATTCTACCGTGTAAACGATATTGTTTTTTTCCAGGCTGATGTCAATCTGGCAATTGAGGGCTCCTGTTTTTATGAAATTGGAAATACCCCCCTTGAACAACCGGAAAATGCTTTGCCGGAGCTGCATATTCAGTTTCAGGTGCTCGACTTTTTTATCTACCATAAGATCTATCTGAACGCCCTGCCTGTTTTTTAAAGCATCGATATATTCTCTCAGCCGGTCTATAGCTTTGGACATACTGTCGTTTTCCGGGTCGATGTTCCAGAGAATATCATCCATGGCAATGATCATATTATGGCTCTTGGAATGGATCTGTTCAATGTACTCGACCGCTTTCGGGGTATTCTGCCCTGCCTTTAACCTTGCCATTTCACTGAGGATATTGATATTATTCAGAGCTTTGTTGATCTCTTCATGGAGATTGGCGGCAATTTCAGTTCTCATCTTGACAATCGCCTCTTTCCGTTTCATCCGTTCCCTGTCAAACCAAAAGATCAATAGTCCCCCGGCCAGGACCAGCAGGCTGTAAAACCACCAGGTTCCCCAGAAGGGAGGGGCTATCACAATCTGTAAACTGGATACCGGGCCTTCTTTACCATCCGTATCTTCAGTTTTGAGCAGAAACTTGTAGGTGCCAGGGGGGAGATAGGAATAGATAGCAGTATAATTCCTGTCGGAGACCTTCCAGGTTTTATCGATACCCTCCATTTTATAACGGACAATATAGGGGCTGAAAAAGCGCAGGGTGGAGAACTCAAACTCCAGCGAGTTTTGCTTAAATCCCAAATTGATCTTGTCAAGCTTAAGGATGGAATCAACCCTTAATGGACGGTTGGTGGCCATCATGCCCGTCAGTGTTGCGGTGGGTGGCGGAATGCGGCTGATATCGATGGTGTTGGGTTGGAAGACGATGAACTGGCCAGACCCTCCAAAGAGTAATTTCCCATCCGGCATATGGTAAGAAGCTGCCAATGAAAACTCTTCATTGGCAATTCCATCTCTTCTGTCGTAAAGTACAAACATTTTATTTTGCAGGGTCACCCTGTATAAACCCGTTGTGGTACTGATCCATAGATATCCGTGATCATCTCTTTCAACGGAAGAGATATAACCCGAAATGATCTGTTCATTGCCCAGGATTTTTGAGGTCTTCGTATAACGGTTATAGATAATTGCCCTGGTGGAGGTTGTGATCACCATCAGGCTGTCATCATATTCAAGCACGGAGGAAACCCCGTCCTCCGGTAACCTGTAAGCACCTGTTGATCCTGCACTGAATTTCAATACTGTTTTTCCTGTTTCCGGATCCAGGACAACCAATCCGTCAGAAGACATGCAAATCCAGATATAACCCTTTGTGTCTTTGATGATCTTAGACACGGTCTGGCTCGCCGAAATGGAAGTAACCCTTTCAATCCCGTTTTCAAATTTATCCTTACCTTTTTGGGCATCCCATTTGAATACGCCATAGCCTTGTAAGCCCAGCCACAGGTTGCCCTGCTTGTCTTCTGCCACCTGGCGGACCGTCCTGTTCCGGAATACAGCCGGGTTATAGAAGGAAGCCGATTTTTGCTGCTGGTCATACCGCCAGATACCCGGTTGCCCGCTCATCCAGATCGTATTGCTGTCGCGGGAGGCAAATATATCCCAGATGACATGCAGATTCTTATCCGGAATGCCCCTGATCTGTAAGGGGATCTCATTCCAGATGCTGTCATACCGGTATAGACCATCCCCCCAGGCTCCCGACAGAACAGTTTTGTCACGGAGTTGTACAAAACAAAGCGGGTTGCCATAGCCTTTTCTTTTCTTTCCAATCCGGACATCATGGGTAACATTAATAAAATGTTCTTCTGCCGGGTTAAAAGAATAGAGCCCGTTATTATTGGTGCTTACCCAGATATTTTGTTCCCGATCCTCGGTAAGACAGGTTATGTTGTCATATTCAATACTGAAACTGTTGGTATAACCGTTCTTTACCATTTCGAAGGTGCGGGTATGTTCATTGAAACGGGCCAGTATTTTGGTGCCCCGTATCCAGATATCGCCGTTTCCCTGCTCAAAAAATGAATAAATTTCATGATAGGAACCCAGTTGTGAAAGCATTTCCCCTCTTTCTATCAAAGGCTTTTTGTGAGGAAGATCGAAACAGTAGATCAGGGGGATCACCGTTTCCCAGTATTGAAACCATAATCTTCCCTGCCGGTCAAAATGTAAATTATAGGGCTTAATGGTATTGCCATAAACGTCAATGATCTTTTCTTTTTCAATATTATTCCCGTAATAACTTGTATTGCCTGTGCCGGCATTATATACAGCAAAACCCAGATCGGTTACGGCTATCCAATATTTATGTGTACCGGGCTCAGGGTAGAAGTCTTCAATTTTCCATGAATCCCTGATACCAAAAAGTTTGTTATCCCCGGAAAACGCCTGCTTTTCTTCCTGCCAATGCAGGAGTTCTTTCTTCCAAATGAGCATAAAAACATTACCCCACTCATCTTTTATCAGTCTTTTGTTCCCGAAAACGATATCATTAGGATCCCGGGTGTTGATCTTCATTGTTTTGAAAGAGAATTTTTTTGTGTCAAAAATTCCAACATGCCCATCTGCCAACAAAACCCAGAGCCTGTTTTGATGGTCAATCATGAGTTGAGCAACAGTATTGGAGGGTAAACTGTTGCTGTCGGAGGCACTGTTGCGGAAATTCCTGAACCGTACCCCGTCGTATCGCTGAAGACCGTCTGTTCCCCCAATCCATAAAAATCCCTCGGCATCCTGTACCACTGCATTTGTATGGTTGCTGATAAGGCCGTTTGTATTATTGAAATTCTTAAAAGTAAACTGCAAACCGGTATTAGGCTGGCACCAAAGGCAGGTGCCAGACAGGAAAATCAATACACCCAATAATCCTGGTTTGGTAAACAAGCGGGATGTTTTGCAATCAAAATTAACAAAGACTTTCTTGAAGCTGTAACAGTTCATTCATTAAAAAATACATTTCATCCATCTTGTGGGATCAGTGGCAGGCCGGGGGATGAGCTGGCTCCTGGTTTTTCCTGCTACACGATGGTCCCGGAGAAAGGGATCCTTCAACAACCCGGCTTCAACCTGTTCAGTGATTTTGACAATTCATGCGGTTTGAAGAAAAAAAGGAGGGCTGCTGTAGGTAGTATTGTGAAAAATAATTAAACCTCAACTTTTTATTTTATGGAATCTTCAAAAACTGAAAACCCCGCCAAAAAAATTTTGTTGGCCAATTTTCCGGCAGACGGCCATTTTAACCCCCTGACGGGGATTGCCGTACACCTGTCAAATCTCGGGTACGATGTCAGGTGGTATTGTTCGGAAGGGTATGCCCCCAAACTTAAAAAACTTCAGATTCATCATTACCCGTTCAAAAAAGCCATCGATGTGAGTGACGGAAATTTTGATAAGATGTTCCCGGGGAGGCAGCAGTACAGAACAGCGGTTGGAAAACTGCGGTTTGATATTATCCATGCCTTTATATTAAGGGCTCCGGAATATTATACGGATATACTGGATATATACCGGGAATTCCCATTCGAACTGATAATCGCCGATTGTGCCTTTACCGCCCTGCCCTTTGTTAAGGAGCTGATGAAGATCCCGGTTCTGGCCATTGGGGTATTACCGCTGACAGCATCCTCAAAAGATTTACCACCCAGTGGTTTGGGTATGGAACCATCCTACACATTTACGGGCAGGATGAAGCAGGCGGCCATGCGCTACCTGGCCGATAGGATTATTTTCAAAAAACCAAACAGGGTAATGCACCAAATGCTGGATCAGTATGGTATACCGCATGATCATGAATCTGTGTTTGATATGATGATACGGAAAAGTGATTTTTTGCTGCAAAGCGGTACACCCGGATTCGAATATAAACGGAGTGACCTGGGCAGCAATATCCAGTTTATCGGAGCTTTGTTGCCATACCGGTCAGCAACAACGAAAAGTCAATGGTTTGACAACCGCGTTTCGTGTTACCGGAAGATTGTGTTAGTAACACAGGGTACGGTGGAAAAAGATATCGAAAAGCTGATCATACCCACCCTGGAGGCTTTCAAAAATTCTGATACATTGGTTATCTGTACCACAGGGGGTTCACAAACCGATTTCTTAAGAGCGAAATATCCCAGCCCCAATATTATCATTGAAGACTATATCCCCTTTAATGATGTAATGCCTTATGCCGGCGTTTATATCACCAATGGCGGGTATGGTGGTGTGATGCTGGGTATCGAAAACGAACTGCCCATGGTGGTGGCCGGTTCCCATGAGGGTAAAAATGAGATCAATGCCAGGGTGGGGTATTTCGGATTGGGAATTAACCTGAAAACGGAAAAACCTTCTGCAGTCCAGATCCGGCAGGCGGTGAACCAGGTTTTGCAGGACAGTCGGTACAGGGAACAGGTGAAAAAACTGGCAGCTGAATTCAGGGAATACCGGCCGGAGGAAATGGTAGCGGCATATGTTAAGGAAATTCTTTTTGGGTCAGTAATTTCAAAAGCAGCATGATGATGAATTTCGGAAGGCCCATTTCTTTTTGACCACAGTAATGATCCATTTCCGCAGGAAGGGGCCTGTATGGTTATGACCGGGTGATGCAGTTCCTGCCGCTGTTCATCCTGATTAGCTCCGGCGGGTTAAAAGGGGTTCAATCAAAACCTTAAAACAGGTAACCCAAAAAAAACAACTATTTAATTTATAAAATTTAATGTATGAAGCGGTATAATATTTTCAATAACATCCACAAAGGCCTTAGGGCCTGTCTTTACGATTGTGCGAATGCGGTTCAGCAATCCGACTTTAATGATCCTGCACAGGCAGCCCTGGTTATGGGAAAGTTGTCAGAGCTGATCGAAATGTTTGGAAAACATGCCACTACAGAAGACGAGTTCATTCTTCCCATCGTGATGGAATATGAACCATCCGTGGTTACAGTCTTCCACGATGAGCACAGGAAGGACGAAGAAATCAGCTTCCGGCTACGGTACCTGATCCATCGTTTCTCCGGGTGCAGGGAAGACGGGGATCGGGAAACGGCCTGGGAAGAACTTGCCATTGCGTTTATTGAATTCATGGTATTCAATCTTAACCATATGGCGAAGGAAGAAGATATCCTGAACCGTATTCTATGGCGTTATTATCCGGATGAGCAACTTCACCAGCATACCAAAAAAATTGTGGCCGCCCAGGAACCCCGCATGATCGCTTTGACCTCAAGATGGATGATCCGGGGTTTGAATAATTCCGAAATCCTTAGCTGGTACCGTTCGGTAAAGAACCATGCATCCGATACGGCCTTTCAGGAAATGATGGCACTGGCTGAAGCTGAACTTGGCAGGGAAAGGTGGAGCCAGTTACAGATGCATTTATGTGATGGGGCCATGGTCGCATAAGCTTTACCGGCAGATGAGACGGAGGGGTATGATAATATTCAATATCTTTAAAACTTTCAGGATTTGATTCAATGATCAATATGGCCAGGCAACGGGAAGCTTTCATTTTTGACCTCAATGGTACGATGATCGACGATATGGCGTATCATGTAAAAGCATGGCACACTATTTTACAGGCATTGGGGGCAGACCTGAGTTATGAAAAGGTGAAAGAAGAATGCTATGGTAAAAACCACGAACTGCTGGAAAGGGTGTTCCCCAACCGTTTTTCACCCGAAGAGAAGGACAGGATGAGCCTGGAGAAAGAAAAAGGGTACCAGTTAGCATTCCGGCCTCATTTGAAATTGATAGCGGGATTACAGGAGGTACTCGAATGGGCAAAGACCCAGGGCATTCCGATGGCCATCGGCTCTGCCGCCATCCGGTTCAATATAGATTTTGTGCTCGATGGTTTGCAGATCCGGGATTATTTTGATGCGATTGTCAGTGCAGATGATGTGGTAAAAAGCAAGCCGGATCCCGAAACTTTTTTGAAATCTGCGGCCCTGTTGGGGACGGAACCCGCAACCTGTATCGTATTTGAAGATGCACCCAAGGGCGTGGAAGCAGCCGAAAATGCCGGGATGCGATCCCTGGTATTGACCACAATGCATCCGGAAGCAGATTTTACAGCATACCGGAATATTATTGGTTTTGCAAAAGATTATAATGATCCGGCAATCGGCGGACTCATGATGAAATAACATGATAAAGAGGCTGTCCAAAAAGGATGGCCTTTTTTCATTAAAAGGGCAGTATTTGGTTTTTGACCATTTAAAAAAATGAGTTTTGGTACTGTAGTTATATGGATGTTATAGGAAGCTTATTTGCCGAACCACCGCGTTTTTC
>WGMO01000015.1 GCA_016125075.1 Terrimonas sp. | reverse complement strand
TAACCAGTCGAACCACTTGTATACAGCATCATAGGCATTTGTTATATGGAACAGGTTTTTCCATTGATAACAGGTGAAAGTGATAAAGAAAATATTGTTAGGCTGGGAATCATGGTTGAAGCGGACAGGCATAGTTGAAAACAGACATACTGAATTTTTCCCGGGAAGTGTTTTCAACACGTGATCCTGTATTTTTTCTTTTGCTCCTTCAGTCCCGGGTCTCGCCACGGGCCTGCTTTTTATACAAGTACCTTCTGGCGAAGACCCCGGGTGGACAGAAATACTAAATTAGTGGTACACTTTACGCTGATGATTTACAATCAAGATAATTTGCCAAGCGGGGTATGGAATATTTTAATTTTCGTTTAGAAGTCGGTAACTTCTCCATCCTTGATAACAATCTCCATTGACTGGCCATTTACACTTATAGAATAGGTGCCGACCGGGAGGCCAATTTTTTTAGGTCCTTTGAACATTTCCACCCATGTGTTCCCATTAGGACCGTACACACGGTATAATAATGCATCCGTAAAATTAAGCACCCCGGCTTTTATTCTTGTTTCCATCCCTTTTTGTATTTCAACATTTGGTACAATAGCGCCATAAATATATACATCGTAGTTGCCGGGAAATAAACCTATATTATCTCCCCTGAAAAACTGGCCTATGTATTTTTTATCGCCGGATGCCAAAACCTTATGAATAGAAAAATCAGCATCGTCTGGCAATTTTAGGATCAATCTGCCGGTAGCACCCTTCAGTGAAGCATTGTTGGCGATTTCGTATGTGGGAGTATTCTTATTTTGAATAGCATTTAGATTGCCTGGTTTTTGTTCTACTTCAGCATTAACGACCCCTTGCCCGGTATTTAATTTTTGTGTCTGGGCCTGGCTCGCGTTAGCATTTTCAGCTAACGAACCGGGATTATTTGCCTTCGGAATACTATTATACGCCGTATTTGTCATATATCCGAAATTAAAACTTAGTGACATATATTCTGCACCATCCGCATCAGGGTTTTTGAGAATGGCATATCTAATGCCATTATAATTCCTCTCATATATTGGTATCCCTAATTTTAATTTTGAAGGAAGAGATTGATTCACTACTGAAGTTCTGATTATGAAATACGTAATTCCGTTTGCGGTATCTTTTTTTGCGATGATATAACATTTTGAATAATCAAATGACTTTTCTATCGCCGAGATATTGCAGCATGCCCGGGAAAATATGGCTTTAACAAGTTTATATTGCACTACCGGGTTATTAACCAAGGTTGCTTTCCCAGTTATAAAATCAGCCTCAACCTGTGTCCCGAGAGGAAGAGAGCCCTGCTTAGTATTTATTGCTACTTTATTTTGGTTTTGCGGTAATTTGAATTGAATTGTTTTCCCGTCGTCGCTCCTGCATGTGGCAATCGAATAATTTGCCGTAGCGGGTTCTATATCCATGATTTTAAAAATAACCGGTCCACCTGAATTAGGATACTGGGAATAGGTCGCACTACTTGTAAAAAGTAGGCTTATAAAGTAAACAATGACAGGTAACTTTTTCATTATAAAATTTTTTGTATTAAAAAATCAATCATAAAAAGCCGGGATGCCCTTCTCTTTCATTTTGCCCAGTAAAAAAATAATATTTAATGGTAACAATTGCTATTATAGTATTTAATGAATGGTGTAATTATATTCTTTTCAAAATTCGGTTTCTTCCCCGTCTTTAATAGCGATATCCTGCGTCTGGCCATTATTCACACTAATTGAATAGGTGCCTACCGGGAGGCCAATTTTTTTAGGACCTTTGAACATTTCTACCCATGTTTTCCCATTAGGGCCGTACACACGGTATAATAATGCATCTGTTAGATTAAGCACTCCGGCTTTTATTCTTGTTTCCATACCTTTTTGTATTTCAACATTGCTTACAATGGCGCCATAAATATATACATCGTAGTTACCGGGGAATAAACCTATATTATCCCCCCTGAAAAAATGGCCAATATATTTTTTATCCCCGGATGCCAATACCTTATTCATTGAAAACTCGGCATCGGCAGGCAGCTGTAGGATCAACCTGCCTGTTGCACCTTTCATGGAAGGGTTTTTTTTCATCTCGTAAGTGGCCAGCCCTTTTATGTTTTCAGAAGACGACATAGTTTTGGATGCCCCATTTGCCATTTCAATATTTCCATATTTGCACCTTACTTCGGTATTCATATTTCCCCCGGAAGTGATTTCGAAAATTCCATTTTTATAGGTGGAGTTGTATTGTTTTAGGTCCAATACTGTAACATTTAGTAATTTTATTGTTGTTGTGCCGGTATTTATATCGGATGTTGTAATACTGATTGCCGGAATGGTTTTTGCAGATGCGAGCCCTGATTGAAATGCAAGTATTGCGTTTTGCAAAGGTCCAAACAGTCTTATCTCTTTAGTAGCCCCTGTAGATGGTTCCATTGAATACCCTAACAGGTCACTTTCTTTTCCATCCAATAACATAATCATTTTTGACTGAGCTGAAGAAAATTTGTTGATTAGCGAAAAGAAGATAAACAACGTAAATACTTTTTTCATTTTTTAAATATTAATTAGTAAAAATGAAATATTGCTGCTTTTGGCCACGGCATATCCAGTATGGAACAAGCAGTCAGTCTTGCGCGCTTGTCTTATTAAAGGTAGATTTATTTATGACAGCTTTTATTTGAAAAGAGCCTGCCTGCCGGAAGTCATGATACTTTAATTCTTAAATCATTGTGATTCATGCTTTTGTCTGCCCGGGTTCTTCGCTATAAACCCTCCCTTTTAAACAATTGCCTTGTCGAGACCCCGGGTGGACAGAATATTCAATTTATCAAAACGTTTGATACGATTTGATACGCAAATATCCGATTTTGAGATGGAAGACCTTGCGTCATAAAACTAGTCCGGGTCCCAGCAACGTCTCTCCCTATGGCCTTGTGAGGGGGTTGGAGAACCGGAAAAGGAAATTATTTCCTCCCCGTCACGGCCCAGAAAATACCGGCATATAGATGGTTCAGGAACACCGGGTCGCTGTACACAGAGGGCAAATGCCCCAGGGCTGTATAGAATGACCTTCCCCCGTCAAAAGGATGATACCAGGATATCGGGTGGAATTTGCCCATGCCATTCCCCTTTTTCTCCCCCCATTGCACTTTTGGGTTATAGGAAGATTCATCTACCGCCAACACATAATGCAGATCCGTTACCTTTTCCGGGCCGAATTCATACCATTCATCCGTCCATAATTTATTCCCCGCAAAACCCTGTAATCCCGGAAAAGAAGGATCGACCACATTGACCCTGGCCGTCTGGATCACCGGGTGGATATGAAACATCCTCCCTACCAGTTGCGTATACCAATCCCAGTCATATTCCGTATCAGAGGCACTGTGAATCCCTACAAACCCTTTCCCTGATTGAATAAATCTTTCCATCACTTTTTGCTGGGCCGAATCGAAAATATCACCGGTGGTATTGAGAAAAATGACAACACTGAACTGCTCCAGGTTCTTGTCTGTAAAACTATTGGGGTCTTCAAACAAGACCACATCAAAATAATTTTTAATGCCGAGTTGCTGAATAGCCAAAACACCCGCATGCAGGGACTCATGATGCCAGCCCCGGGTGGTAGTGACCAGCAGCGCCTTGAACTGTTTTGTCTGGGCCTGGCTAAAGGGTGCCGCCAGGGTTTGCACGAGGAGCAGCATGATGATGATTTTCGGTTTCATATAATGAATGACTTCTTGGGTATAAAACTAAGGGTAACAATCTAAGAAAAAAATGATGGGAAGCCCGGGACCCGCTGTTTACGCTGCATGTCTAAAAAATATTCGTCCGCTGTTTTTCCTACCGTGTTCAATCCTTCCTGCCTACAATTTAAGTATATCCCCTTTTCTATCTAATGGAAAACCCCTAAAGAAATTATTATTTATGGAAATTTCCACAATTTGGAAACAAAACTGCCGTTTACAGGGGAAATCCAATATTCATGCAGGCATACAATATATTTATTGTAGAAGATGACCCGTGGTATGGCGAGATCCTTGAATACCACCTTTCCCTCAACCCCGACTACCATATTACCCGGTATACTTCCGGCAAGGAATGCCTGGATAACCTTTATAAAAAACCCGACCTGGTCAGTATCGATTTCTCCCTGCCCGATATGACGGGCGACCAGCTGTTCCAGAAAATTAGAGCAACTAACGACCAGTTACCGGTCATCGTCATCAGCGGACAGGAAGAAGTGTCGGTGGCGGTCGACCTCCTGAAAAACGGGGTGACCGACTATATCATCAAGGACGATAATACCAAGGACCTCCTCTGGAACGCCATCATCAAGATCCGGGAACGGGGCACGCTGAAAAAACAGGTGGAACAATTAAAAGAAGAGCTCGGCCAGAAATTCGCCTTCGAAAAAACCATCATCGGGCAGAGCCCCGCCCTGAAAAAAACCTTTGTACTGATGGAGAAGGCGACCCGTACCAATATCAATGTTTCGATCACCGGCGAAACCGGTACCGGAAAGGAAGTCGTATCAAAAGCCATCCATTATAACAGCGACAGGAAAAAGAAAAATTTTGTGGCCGTTAACATGGCGGCAATTCCCAGGGAACTGATCGAAAGCGAATTGTTCGGCCATGAAAAAGGCGCTTTTACCGGCGCCATCGCCCGCAAGCCCGGGAAATTCGAAGAAGCCAATGGCGGCACGATCTTCCTCGATGAAATAGCGGAGATGGACCTGAGCCTGCAAAGCAAACTGCTCCGGGTACTGCAGGAAAGAGAAGTGACCAGGGTCGGCGGTAATGAAAAAGTGAAACTCGATATCCGGCTGATCGTGGCCACGCATAAAAACCTTGCGGAGGAAGTGGCGAATGGTAATTTCCGGGAAGACCTCTACTACCGTATTATCGGCCTGCCCATCGAGCTGCCGCCCCTGCGGGAAAGAGGGAATGATGTGCTGATCCTTGCCAAGTATTTTGCCGATGAGTTTGCCAAAGAAAACAAACTGCCCCCGTTATCCATTGCACAGGAAGCAAAGGATAAACTGATGGGATACCATTTCCCGGGTAATATCAGGGAATTAAAATCCATGATCGACCTGGCAGCGGTTATGTGCAACGGACAGGAGATCCAGGCCGAAGATATCAGCTATACCAGTACCCGTGCAGGAGAGAACATCATCCAGGAAGAAAAAACCTTAAGACAATATAACCGGGATATCATCACCCTCTTCCTGAAGAAATACGATAACGACGTGATCAAAGTGGCCGATAAACTGGATATAGGAAAAAGCACTATTTATAAGATGTTACAACAAAAAGAGATCGCAGTGTGAGAGATGCAATAGGCAAAAGGCAAAAAGCAATAAAATGAAGTGTATGAATTTAAATAGATTCTCTATTATTAACGATTGCCTATTGCTTATTGCCTATTTACTACTGCCTATTCCCTATTGCCCTTATAAAACCCATGAACCACTAAAAACCCGCCCCTGAAATGGAAGAAAATAAAGACCTCTATGATCTTGGCCAGCTACAGGCCATCGCCAAAGGAAATACCGCCTTTGTGAACAGGATGATCAGCCTCTTTGCCGAACAGGCTCCCCGTACCACTGCGGAAATAAAAGAGGCCTACCAGCAGGGCGAATGGGAAAAACTGAAAGCACTGGCGCACCGGCTAAAACCTTCTATCGATAATATGGGGATCCTTTCTTTAAAACAAGAAGTTAGACAGATCGAATCCCTGGCTGCCCGGGGAACGGATGCTGAAGAACTGCCCGCACTGATCGATAAGATGGAAAAAGTGATCGGCCAGGTCGTGCAAACCCTGAAACCCGTTGCCTGAACCCATAAACCTTTAACCCTGTCCACCCATATCCAGCAAGATGAAGACCTATAAAAATGTATTGTTTGTAATCGTCTTTTCCTTTTTCGTACTGGCCTTTTTTATCTGGCAGACGAGGAGGAATATCGCCAATAATGCCGCCAGCAATGAAGCCTTCCAGCAACTTAACAACCAGCTCCAGAATATCAATGATTTCAATGCGCAGCTCGCTTCCACCGAATCTTCCTCGCTCAATTATATCCTAACCGGGGACGAATACTATGCTGAAAAATTCAGGGACGACAGCACGGGGCTGATGAACAGCATTACCACCATGAGCAGTACCTATACCGGACACCCGGAACAGGTTGCCAATATAGAAACGCTGAAGAACATGGTGATGGAGAAACTGCAGCTGAATGCAGCCATCATCAATATGCCCCGGGGACAGGCCCTGGTGCAGGGGCAGGTTCCCAGTATTGAAAAGAAAAGGGTCACCAATAAGATAAACCTGCAACTCTCAAAAATCAGCCGGTACAACGAAATCCTTTTTGAAAACAATATCAACCGCTTTGATGCGGCTTCGCGGAATTATTATCTCACCACCCTGATCATCTGTCTTGTCACCTTCCTGATCGTTTATTTCATGCTCACCCGTATCAGTGAACAGATCCGGCGGCGGAAAAGGGCAGAATTTGAAGCACAGGTGAATGAAAGCAAGTATAAAGAACTGATCAACCAGTCGGGGGTCATCCTTTTCACCAGCAATGTAAGCGGTGAATTCACCTTTGTCAGCAATTATGCCAAAAAAGTAACGGGCTATGATTCTGATGAACTGATCGGGAAAAGTTTCCTGATGCTGATCGATAAGGAATGGAAATCAACGGTGATCAATTTTTATCAGCACATGATCGAGAACCGGCTATCGGAGTCGAGCATCAAGTTTCCCATCGTAACCAAGGAGGGTGAAAACAAATGGATGGACCAGCAGGCCGTACTACTGATGGAAAACGGGGTGCCCACCGGGTTCCAGTGTATCACCAAAGACGTGACGGAGATCTACCTCCTCGATGAAGAAAGAACAAAAAGAAACCAGGAAAGGAAAGAATCGCATTTGCTCCTGCAATCGATCCTGGACAACTGTCCGCAGATCATTTTTATCAAGGATAACAAAGGGCGATATGTGCAGGTCAATAACCAGTTTGTCGAAGTATTGAACCTGAATCCCAATCATATTATTGGCTGTACGGATGAAATGCTTTTTGGCGACGAGATTGCCGGAAAGTTCCTGCGCTTTGAAAAAAAGATCTTTGAGGCGCAGAAAGCCGTGGAGGTAAAACAGGATATCCTGTACAGGGATGAGGTCAGGAAATATTCATTTGTCATCTTCCCGCTTTTTGATCCTGAAGGAAAGATACTGGGGCTATCCGGTATCGGAACCGATATCACGGAAAATGTCAACAACCATAAGAAACTGATTGAAGCCGTTAAAAAAGCAGAACATGCCGAAAAACTGAAAGAAAGTTTCCTCGCCAATATGAGCCATGAAATTCGGACACCCCTGAATGCGATAATCGGTTTCGGCACCCAGATGATGAAAACGGATATGACCGAAAAACAAAGGGGTTTCCTGCAAAATATCAATTCCGCCTCAGAACACCTGCTGGTGCTGATCAATGATATCCTGGACATTTCAAAAATTGAAGAAGGTAAACTATCGCTGGAACATATCGATTTTGATTTCAAGGAAGTGATTCAGGAATCCATCGCTGTATTGTCGCATAAGGCGGAGGAAAAAGGACTTGTCCTGGAAACGCATACCGACGAAAGGATCAACCGTTTCCTGAAAGGCGACCCGCACCGTTTAAAACAAATCCTGCTCAACCTGCTGGGCAATTCGATAAAATTCACGGAAAAAGGTTCTGTGCAGGTTAACTGCCAGTTGGCGGAAGACCGGCCGGGCCAGCAGCTAGTCCGATTAGAAGTGATTGATACCGGTGTCGGTATTGAAAAAGAATACCTGGCCAACCTCTTTGATAAGTTTTCGCAGGAAGACCGTTCCGTGACCCGGAAATATGGCGGTACGGGTCTGGGTATGTCCATTACAAAATACCTGGTCGAATTAAAAGGGGGTACGATCGATGTGGAAAGTGAAAAGAATGTCGGCACCCGGATTACCATTGTATTTCCCCTGGAAAAAACCGAAGTCACTTCCATTGCAAATCCCGAATACATTTCCCCCGATATCAATAAACTCAGTAACTGCAGGATCCTGGTAGTGGATGATGTAGAGATGAACAGGCTGGTAGCCTCCGCTGTTTTATCAGAATACGGAGTGGTCATCACCGAAGCGGAAAACGGGGCCGATGCCATTCAGAAACTCAGGGAATCAACTTTTGATATGGTGCTGATGGACCTCCAGATGCCGGTCATGGACGGGTTGAATGCCACCCGCATCATCAGGAACGAACTGAAACTGCAATTACCGGTGATCGCCCTCACCGCCAGTGCCATGAGAAGGGATAATGAAAAATGCTTTGAGGCCGGTATGAATGATTATGTCACCAAACCCTTTAATGAAGAAGACCTGATCACCGTTATTCAAAAACACCTAGTTGACCTGCCCATAGCATAAAAAAAGGGCCCGGATCGACATCCAGCCCCGTTTTCTATCCAATTTCCTATGAAAAACCGACCAATAGACCACCGGTACTTCCAGGAGGTTGCATCAGGGGAAAAAATTTTATCCCGGCCAGGCCCCTGCCATAAACATTTTCCCGCGTTTATCCATTTGCCGCTTTTCTTTGCTTTTCATGATCAAATTTCCTTTAGTTTTGCCCTTCTTTAATGAACCGCATATGAAATCCTTATAAGATCCATCCGGATCAACCGCTGCTCAACAATTTACTATGGCGCCCTTCTGCGCTGTTTTTTTCAATCTATTTTTTCAATATTTCAATATGTCCAAAAAAATTATCAATAGGTTTTCATATGCCATTGCCATTTTCAAAAAAGCGCTGAAAGGCGATGAAATGGATTATACACAGGGGAGTATCAAAACAGCGATCATCCTGCTGGCGATCCCCATGATCCTTGAACTGAGCCTGGAAAGTGTATTTGCCGTTGTTGATATCTATTTTGTAGGTCATTTACCCAATAGTAGTAATGCCATTGCCACCGTAGGACTGACCGAGTTCTCCATCACGATCGTCTATTCATTAGCCATCGGTCTGAGTACGGCAGCCACTGCGGTAGTGGCCAGGAGGATCGGGGAAAAAAATCCTGATGCCGCTTCCCATGCCGGGATGCAGGCCATCCTGATCGCTTTGATAGCTGCCTTGATCCTGGGTAGCCTGGGAGTGGTCTTTGCAGAAGATATCCTGCGCATCATGGGCGCCACCCCCGAAGTGGTCAGAGACGGAGTGGCCTTTACCCGTATTATGCTGGGCGGCAGTGTGGTCATTATCTTATTATTCCTTATCAATGGCATATTCCGGGGAGCCGGTGATGCTGCCATGGCCATGCGGAGCCTCTGGATCGCCAGTTTGTTGAATATTATTTTATGTCCCCTCCTGATTTACGGATACGGACCCTTGCCCGCGCTGGGATTAAAAGGGGCGGCGATCGCTACCACGATCGGCAGGGGCATGGGCGTATTATACCAAACCTACCACCTTTTAAAAGGCAAGGGCATCATCAAGATCAAAACCAATCACCTGAAATGGGATGCGGGGGTGATCAAAACACTGGTTGAAGTGGGCTGGCCGGCAACGATTCAGTTCGTGATTCAATCCGGCAGCTGGATCGTGGTGGGAAGACTGATTGCTCAAACAGGCAGCACCGAAGCAGTGGCGGGATACCAGCTGGCGATCAGGAATATCGTATTTTTTATCCTTCCTGCCTGGGGACTGAGCAATGCTGCTGCCACGCTTGTTGGTCAGAACCTGGGTGCCCGGCAACCGGTCAGGGCAGAGAGCAGCGCCCTGCTCACCATGAAATACAATGCCGTATTTATGTCGGTGGTCACCCTTATCTTCCTGTTCCTGGCTTCCCCGATCATCAGCATCTTTACCAAAGAAAGCGGTGTACATGCCTATGGTACGATGGCCCTGCAGGTGATCGGGGCCGGATTTATTTTCTATGGGATCGGAATGGTGATGATCCAATCCCTGAATGGTGCAGGTGATACCAGGACCCCGACCTGGATCAATTTTATCGGTTTCTGGCTTTTCCAGATCCCACTGGCCTATACCCTCGCCATCGGTTTTCACCTGGGGCCGCTCGGCGCTTTTTTGGCCATACCCATTGCAGAGACGGCCATCGCGATCGCGGCCTATATCGTCTTTAAGCGGGGCCGGTGGAAGGAAATAAAAGTTTAACGACTCCTGTATAAGGCTGCCCCCGTTTGGCAGCCTTAGTTTTTTTATCTTTAAAGCTTAAAGTAAAACATGAGTAATAATATTATTGACCAGAACAGGATCAGGCAATTTTTCTTTATCATCGTCATTGTCCTGCTGGGTGTTTTGCTATTCCTGGAACTCCTTGGTTTCCTCCCGGCCCTGCTGGGTGCCATCACCCTTTATATCCTGATGCACAACTGGATGTTTCACATTATAGATAAATGGAAATGGAAAAAAGGACTGGCAGCCCTTTTCCTGATGTTCGTATCCATGATCATCATCCTGCTGCCGATTGGTTTGCTGGTGAATATGCTTTCCTCAAAAGTTTCATTTGCCATCGAGCATTCCTCGGAACTGGCCAATGCGATCAAGACGGTTGTACATAGTATTGAAGATCGTTTTGATGTGCAACTCCTGAGTGACCAGACGATTCAAAAAATTCAGACCGGGATCACCGATACTGTGCCCCAGATCGTGAATGCCACTTTTAATACCCTCACCACCATCTTCTTCATGTATTTCCTGCTCTACTTCATGCTGGTGAATGGCAGGTCGATGGAAAGGACCTTATATGAATACCTGCCCTTAAAGGATGAAAACGCCGTACTGGTAAGAAAAGAGATCAATAATATGGTGGTTTCCAATGCAATAGGCATACCCGTGATCGCCTTATTGCAGGGCATTGTGGGACTGATCGGGTATTTCATCATTGGCGTAGACCAGCCCTGGTTCTGGTTTGTGGTTACCTGCATCACGGCCATGTTGCCGGTTGTGGGGGCGGCACTAGCCTATGTTCCGCTGGCCATCATCTTTTTTGCGGATAATGAGACCGGAAAAGGAATATTTATGTTAATTTACGGTTTCGGGGTTATTGGTACGGTTGATAATATTTTCAGGTTTACCCTTCAGAAAAGAATAGGCAATATTCATCCCCTCATAACAGTTTTTGGCGTAATTATTGGTTTAAAACTGTTCGGTTTTATCGGACTTATATTCGGGCCCCTATTGATTTCCATGTTCATACTCTTATTGAAGATCTATTCAAATGAGTTCATTACCAAACAGCGTGAGATTACAAATACGTTGGAAAACTGAAAAACTACCACCCCTATAACCAGTAGTTTTTCAATTATTTACAAAGGATTTTCCAGTATTTGTCCGAGCAATAAAAAAAGATTTACGTTTTACTTTTATTTATTAAAACCCAATAATATTTTCACATTTGTTATCGTTTCTGAACATAGAAAAACCACCGTACCTAATGCAGTCTATATCCAAATTATTTACCCTTTCAGCATTTTCGCTACTCTTTATTGTATTGCCTAATCTCCAGGCCGGAAGCCGACCTGTATTTGACAATTCCCCTGTTTCGAAAGTCACCAGCCTGAATAGGATCGATGATCATATCATTGAAAAGGCCGATCTCTTGTATGACAGTCTGAACCTGGGGGGGATGGGTTTGTCGCAGGAAGCATTTGAATACGCCTACAAAGGCTATATGTACCTGGTGAAAAAAGGCCTGATTGAAAAAACAGGGATCATTACGATCTGCGATTTCAGCCAGTCGTCCCGGAAAAAAAGATTATATCTTGTTGATATTGAAAGCCGTGAGGTCTTAATGAATACCTATGTAGCCCATGGCCGGAATTCGGGCGGAGAATTTGCCAACAGTTTTTCCAATAATCCCCGTTCGCATAAGAGCAGCCTGGGTTTTTATATTACCAGCAATACCTATAATGGCGGGCATGGCCTTTCATTAAGGATAAAGGGTGTTGAAAAAGGCATCAACGACAGGGCCTCCCAAAGAAATATCGTGGTACATGGTTCTGATTATGTGGGAGAGAATTACCTGCAGACCGGCAATTTCATGGGCCGCAGTTTCGGATGCCCTGCTGTACCCCAACAAAAGACAAAAGAACTGATTGAGCTAATAAAAGATGGAACCTGTTTCTTCATCTACCATCCGAGCAAAAATTATATTGCTTCTTCGAAGATCATAAACGGCTAGATTGGACATAGTACATTAGGATGGAAACAACAAAGAGCTCAATCGTACCCTATGATTGGGCTTTTGTTTTTTTATGCGATCCAGTACGCTACCAGTTGCGATAATACGCCGATCAACAATCCCCCATATACTTCAGCACTTGTATGATCAGAAAAGATCAGCCTTGCCGTAGCCACCATGCCCGTGATGAGCAGGGCGATGGCAATGAATAAGGTGTAATTGGCGCTATCCCGGAAAGCAAGCAGTGCCACCAGGGTCAGCATCACACCCACGGCAATGGTATGCATGCTGATCTTGATATAGATATTGGCCATAAACCCGGCAATACAGCCCACAAAAATTGCGAGGCTGAAAGCCACGAGGGGCTGCGGGGCGAAATTATTCTTGAATACATACCAGTTCCAGAAATAGAAGATCATGCAGATGGAATAAGGAATGATCCTTTCCCTTTGTGTTTTCAGGTACACCGAGTCGATAAATTTCAGACCCTTGAGCAGGAGCACGCTCACAATAGGTAAGAATGTACAGTTGACGAATACCTGTAAAATCGTGGTCAGCTTATTCCAGTTGTCAAAACCGGCAAAGAGATAGTTGTGGATCTGCACCAGGAAGATGGCCACATATACCGGGATAAAAAGGGGATGAAAGAGATAGGACAGCAGCCCGGCCATCAGCCGTACAGGTAGCGGTTGGGGAATTCTTTCCCGGGCTTCCTGCAGGTTATTTTTTTCGTCAACAACCCAATGTGTGCTCATATTAAAACTCTTTTCTCAACCGGGCCACGGGAATATTCAACTGTTCGCGGTATTTGGCCACGGTGCGCCGTGCAATATTATACCCTTTTTCCTGAAGAAGATCGGTTAATTTTTCATCACTATAGGGTTTGCGCTTGTTCTCGGATTCTATAAAATCACTGAGGATCTTTTTGACTTCACGGGTGGAAACTTCTTCCCCGCTATCGGTACTCAGGGACTCACTAAAGAAAAATTTCAGCCGGTAGGTACCGAATTCGGTCTGGACAAACTTGCTGTTGGCCACCCGGCTGACCGTGGAGATATCCAGCCCGGTTTTTTCGGCAATATCTTTCAGGATCATGGGTTTCATGACCGTTTCATCCCCGGTCAGGAAGAATTCATACTGGTGCTGCATGATCGCATCCATCGTACTCAGCAGCGTGTGCTGCCGTTGTTTGATGGCATCGATAAACCATTTGGCGGCATCTATTTTTTGCTTGATGAACATCACGGCTTCTTTTTGCCGTTTATCTTTTTTGGCGCCGCTGTCGTATTCCTTCAGCATATCACGGTAACCGCCACTGATACGCAGGTCGGGTGCGTTCCGGGCATTGAGTGTGAGTTCCAGTTTGCCTGCATTGTTGAATATGAAAAAATCGGGCACCACATAATTTTCCACCTTGTTCATGGAGGATAAAAAATTATCGCCGGGTTTGGGATTCAGTTTCACTACCTGCTTCATTACCGCGCGCAAAGCTTCATCATCAATGCCCAGTCCCCGCTGGATGCGTTCGTAATGCTTTTTGGTAAACTCGTCGAAATATTTCCGGATGGCAGTGATGGCGGTATCCACCTCCCTGCCCTCCCGTTTTTGCCGGTACAATTGGAGCAGTAAACATTCCTGAAGGTCACGGGCGCCTACCCCCGGGGGATCGAACTGCTGTATCTTATCGATGATCTGCTCCACTTCCTGGGCAGTGGCCATGATGTTCTGCCGAAAAGCAAGGTCATCCACGATGGCCGAGGTTTCCCTGCGCAGGTATCCGTCTTCATCAATACTGCCAATGATATGTTCCGCGATCCGTTGTTCCCGGGGTTCCAGTTTCAGCATCCCCAGTTGTGTGAGCATATTCTCATAAAAACTGGTTTCCGTCTTTACCGGTATCGTTTGGGTTTCTTCATCCGAATAATTGTCTTCCCGCAACCGGTAATCGGCCACATCATCATCCCCTTCCTGCACATATTCGCTGATATCTACATTTTCATAATCCTCTTCACTCCCGTCTTTTTCTTCAAAGTCCTCCTCGGCCGTTTCGGTGAATTCATCCTTGATCTCGTCTGCATCATTATGCCCTTCTTCATCCAGTTCCAATGCAGGATTCTCTTCCATCTCTTCCTTGATCCGCTCCTCCAGGTTGGAAGTGGGTACCTGCAGCAGTTTCATTAGTTGAATCTGCTGGGGTGATAATTTCTGTAATAATTTCTGGTGTAAACCCTGACTGAGTGCCATAATTAACCGCTGTATCTTTACTTCAAATCAAAAATTTCAAAAAAATTTCTCGTTGCCTCAAAATTCATGCCGTAAATTTACATACAAATAAAGAAATAGTGCCCCAACGTTTTACATTCATTCTTGTTGTGTTACTCCTCCTGATTTCCGGGAATAATTTCGGGCAGACAAAACAGCACTCATTTTCAAAGAAAAACATGCCGTCTGTATATGGTTTTTTTGACCAGGAAGGAGTGATCGGTGGCCGGTACAGCCGGTATTTACAGTGGCAATTTCAAAAAAACAGGGCTTCCCTGTCGGGGAGCATTACACAGGAAAACAGTACCAAGCAGGGCATGGATCTCCCATTACTTCCTTTCATATCAACAGCCCTGCCGGGGGATTATTATACCCGGTCATTGGGTTTCTTCTGTCGTAAGGAAATAGCGTTGGAAAAAATAGTGCCGGTCCCGCTCCGCTTCCGGTTAGGCTCGGTCGATTATACCGACAGGATGGAAGGGAAAAATCGCTAAACCTTATTTTTTCTTCAGCCAGTCCATTTCAGGAACCGGTGCCGGTTCTTTAAAATAATTCAGGCGAAGGCTATCGCTCCAGCCATTGGGATTATTGTTAAAGGACTTACTGCTAAAGAAGATACTTCCCTGTACATTGGGGTTTTGCCGCAATAAACGGATCTGCCGGGGTAACTCATTGGGGTTTTTCCAGGCGGTATTCGAACCCGCCCGGTAGATGGCCAAACCGATATAGAGGTGTTTGCCATAGGTATTCTGGCTCCACCAGTCCAGTAATTTGGCGTAGTCAATCTTATCGTGCCCGATTTCAAGATAGAGCTGGGGTGCCACATAATCGATCCATCCTTCCTTCAGCCATAAGAGGATATCGGCATAGAGGTCATCATAATTGGTCTGATAGGCCTTGCTGTCACTGCCCCGGGGATCGGTATCCTTGTTCCGCCACACACTAAAGGGTGAAATTCCAAACTGGCATTGGGGTTTGATAGACTTGATCGCCGTATTCAGTTTTTTGATGATCGTATCCACATTACTGCGTCGCCAGTCATCTTTAGAAAGAGGAGATCCGGATTTTTTATAGGAAGCCTCGTCGGGGAATTCCTTTCCCGCAATCCGGTAAGGATAAAAATAATCATCCATGTGGATAGCGTCGATATCATACCGCTTTACTATATCCTTCACTACATTGATCACGAACTGCTGGGCCTCTTTGTTGGCGGGATCGAAATATTTTTTATCACCATAGGTCAAAAACCATTCGGGGTGGATCCGGGTGATATGGTTTTTGGCGATCGAAGACGACTTGATATTGAAAACTGCCCGGTAGGGATTGAGCCAGGCATGAAAGACCATTCCCCGCTTATGGGTTTCTTCGATCATGAATTTCAGGGGGTCATAATAGGGTGAAGGCGGTTTGCCCTGTGTACCCGTCAGCCATTGGCTCCAGGGTTCATAGGGAGAGGGATAAAACGCATCCGCCGAAGGCCTGACCTGAACGATCATGGCATTCATACCATTCCGCTTGTGCATATCCAGTTGCCGGATAAATTCCGCTTTCTGGCTGGAGGGGTTAAAGTCGTTGCGCAGGGGCCAGTCGATATTATCCACTGATGCGATCCATACCCCTCTGAATTCAGGTGGAGCCTGCGCAATAGCCCTGGCTTCCAAAAAAAGAAAAAAGAACAGCAGGTATGATCGGAAAAATAATGTCTTCATGGTAACTGATAAAATACAAAAATAACATTAATCCAGCGTACGTATTTTATCAAGCAGCCTGCTGAGGGTGACCGCTTCAGATTTTGTGAGTTTTTTAAGAACCCCGTCCATATCATCCTGTTTCTTGTCCATTCTTTCAAGGAGCGATAAACCCTTTTCTGAAATGGTGATATCCACCAGTCGCCGGTCTGATTTGCAGGTGATTTTTTTTACCAGCTCTTTTTTCAGTAAGCGGTCAACGATCCTGCTGGTATCGCTCATCTTGTCGAGCATACGTTCCCGTATCTGAAGGGTGGAGAGTGGTTGGGGGTAGGATCCCCTTAGGATCCTGAGTATATTGAACTGCTGGGGAGTGATATCCTCCTCATCCATGATGGATGCCGTTTTTTCCCGCATCCAGTTATAGGTATAGATCAGGTTGATGACGGCTTTCTGGTAGTCATTCCTGAAATGTAACTGTTGTACGTCTTGTTCAATGCCCATGGTATTAATAAAAAGTTCCATGCGAAGTTAACAACCCCGCATGAAACTTAAGCACTTACTGTTTCCCGGTTAATTATTGTAGTAAAACTTCTCTTCTACCACTTTACCGTTTTTCCAGCGCTGAACAGCCAACTGGCGGTAGTTACGGGTGCCATAATCTTTATGGGTGTAATCAAACCACCATTCTGTTACAGCCAGGTCATCGCTTACCAGGGTATTGATCACTTTTGCCCCGCGGAATTCGGTCAGGCCGTTTACAAAAGCCTCTTCGTACTGGCGGTTTACATCTTTCCCCACACGGGCGGGATAGTCATTGTCCTGCATGACGATATTGTCATCATAAAAATGATCAAAGGCATCGAGGATCTTTCCTTCCAGCACCATCTGGTTCAGCTGGTCTACATGTGTTCTTAAATCTGACATATTCTTCTTGTTTTTTAGGTAAAAAATGAATTGAAATACAATATTAATGTTTAAACATTGATTATGCAAATTTTGTTCATTCTTTTACCATTTTTTTTACACCTGGCGGCAAATCCGCCCTGCTTATGCACAGGGGTTGATAAAATGTGGGGAAGCCTTTATTGCAAATGCCGGCGGGAAAACAGAATTTTAAAGTCAAATCAGTCAATATGAAGTTGATCGGCGAAGCATTCCGCAGTTTTGGAGAAGGGTTTATTGCTTTCTACCGCAGCCTCTACCAGTCGATCGTCAACTGGTGATCAGCCGTTTTCCCAAACCTTTGTTCCTTCCGAACAGTTGGAACAGATATCAATATTCTTTCTTCCCCGGAGCAGTTTAGAACGGAATTCATGATAGGCGGCATTTTTCCAGATTTCCCGGAAAGGTTTTTCTTTCAGGTCGCCCAACCGATGGGCGGCATCCTTATCAAAGCAACAGGGCGCCACCAGTCCGTCCCAGGTGATCACCGGGTCATGCCAGAGCCGCCAGCAATGATTGGCCAACCGGCCTTTAAAGACATAACCCTCCCCTGTTTTTTTATACCGGCTATACTTATCCGTTACCGGTATCAGCTGATTGGGATCGTTTTTGAAATCATAAATCTGCGCAGTCTTGAACCAAACATCATCGACACCGATCTCTTTCGCCAGTTCCTTTACCGCCTCCACCTGGTGTTCATTGGGTTTCACCACCAGAAACTGGAAAACAACAAAAGGGGTTTTGCTCTTTAGTTCCTTTTTCCATTTCATGATATTTCGCGCCCCCTGCAACACTTTGTCGAGCTGACCCCCCACCCGGTATTGCTGGTACACTTCCTGGGTGGTGCCATCAATGGAGATGATCAACCGGTCCAACCCGCTTTCAATCGTCCGTTTGGCATTCCCATCATCCAGGTAATGCGCATTGGTGGAAGTGGCGGTATAGATCTTTTTCCGGGATGCATAGTGCACCATATCGAGAAATGAAGGGTTGAGATAGGGTTCGCCCTGGAAATAAAAGACCAGGTAAAGCAGTTCTTTGTGCATCTGGTCGATGGTCTCGGAAAAGAAATCCCGCTGCAGCATGCCTGTTGGACGGGTAAATGCCCGGAGCCCGCTGGGACATTCGGGGCAACGCAGGTTGCAGGACGTTGTAGGCTCAAAAGAAATGGAAATAGGGTAACCCCATTGTACAGGCCGGCCGGTCCACTTACTCACCTGGTAGCTGCCCAGTACTTTGAGGCCATTCCAGAACCGGCGCCAGCTGAGCTTTGACAATAAATTAAGGCTATCGTTCCAATTGAAATGCGGCATTGCTGACAAAGGTAAAAGCCTGCACGCAATAATAGAGTAACTTCCCCTGCAATTCATGGATTCATTATTACCATACCGGATATATGCAAACAGCGAGTCGGCCATCACGATAGATTTTGGCAACCATATCGACAGGAATCTCAACAGGCGGGTGCTGGCAATCCATCATTTCCTGCAGGCGAACCCGCTGGAAGGTATGGTTGAATCGGTACCGGCCTATAGTTCCTTAACGGTGTATTTTGATATCCTGGCTGTAAAAAAGCATGCAGGTGAAGAGACCGCTTCGCGTTGCATGGAGGAGGCCCTGGCCGCCTGTATGCAAAAAGATATCGCCCATGCACCCGATGATGGGATCCTTCACCGGATACCGGTCTGCTATGACGAGCCATTTGCACCCGACCTCTCATTGATCATCCATGAAAAAAATATCAGCCGGACAAACATAATCGATATCCATTGCGAAAGGACCTATCATGTTTTCATGATGGGCTTTCTGCCCGGTTTCGCCTATATGGGTGAGATCGATACCCGCATTGCCATGCCCAGGAAAAAACAACCTGCCAAAAGAGTGGAAGCGGGAAGCGTGGGTATCGCAGGCAGGCAAACCGGCATCTACCCTCTTCATTCCCCGGGCGGATGGCAGATCATCGGAAGGACACCGGTACCGGTATTCGATCCTTTTCATGAACCGGTCTGTCTTTTAAAAGCAGGCGACCAGGTTCAATTCTATTCAATCAGCAGTCATGAGTTTGAGCATATTAAAAGCAGGTATTCTTGATACGATCCAGGACCAGGGCCGTTTTGGCTTCCGGCAATTCGGTATCAATCCCGGCGGGGCCATGGACCAGTATGCCCTGCAGGTGGCGAATGCATTGGTGGGGAATCCCTTTGAGGAAACGGTGATCGAGATCCATTTCCCCGCACCGGAGCTGGAATTTTTGGCGGATGCCGTGATTGCGATTGCCGGCGCTGATTTCACTCCCTTCATCAACAATAGAAAAACGGACATCCTGCACCCGGTAGCCGTGAGACAGGGTGCCAGGCTGCGTTTTGAAAAATCGGTTATGGGTACCTGTTGTTATCTTGCTGTTCGGAGCGGTTTTGATCTCCAGCCCTGGCTGGGCAGCCACAGTACCCATATCAAAGCGGGGGCCGGTGGATTTAAGGGGAGACCCCTAAAGAAAGATGACAGCATCCCCTTAAAAAAAAATATCAACCTGTCGGAATTTGCCGGAGACAATGATTTCCTGCAATTTCACTGGAAAGCAGCACCGCAAAGCATGGATCATCTCCCGGAAAATATTTCTGTCATGAGAGGCCCCGAATGGGACTGGCTGACACAGGATGCCAAAAAAAATTTTATCCATGACGAATTCATCATCTCTTCTCAATCAGACCGCATGGGTTACCGCCTCCATGGCAATGACCTTAGCAGCGGGGTGGAGGAAGAATTGATTTCATCTGCAGTGAGTTTTGGCAGTATTCAATTGCTTCCAAATGGACAGCTGACCATCCTCATGGCCGATCACCAGACCATGGGGGGATACCCCCGTATTGCACAGGTGATCGCCGCCCATCATTCGCGGCTTGCCCAGAAAAAACCAAAAGAAAAAATTCATTTTCAATTAACCGACAATAAATCAGCAGAAATAATATATTTGAAGCAACAGGAAGACTTACGGCTATTGCAAATTGCCTGTTCCCTGAAACTGGATGAAATATTGTACCCATGACAAAAAAGGCGCTGATCACTACTGCTGAAAAAATATCTATAGACCTCAATTGTGATCTCGGTGAAGGGACCGGTAATGATGCCGCCATCATGCCCTTTATCAGTTCCGCAAATATCGCCTGTGGATACCATGCCGGCGATACAGATACCATGAAAGCAACCGTGGAACTGGCACTCCGGCACCAGGTTGCCATTGGGGCACACCCCTCTTTTCAGGACCGGGATAATTTTGGAAGGACAGATATACAATTGCCGATGCGTGAGATCTATGACCTGGTGACAAAACAGGTGGACAGTCTTGCAGCGATCACTCAAAAAGCCGGGGCCCGCTTACACCATGTCAAACTGCATGGCGCCCTCTATAATATGGCAGCCCGTACAAAAACTATTTCCGCCATCATTGCTCTCGCCGTCAAGGATGTGGATGAGGACCTGGTGCTCTATGGCTCCAGGCTCATGATCACAGAAGCCAAAAAAATAGGGTTGAAAACAGCCAGTGAAGTCTTTGCCGACCGGCGATATAATGAAGATGGCAGCCTGGTATCGAGGAAGGTGGCTATGGCGGTGATTGACTCAACAGAAGCCTCCATCCAACAGGTCATGCAGATGATCAGGAAAGGTACCGTTACCACGATTGATGAAACGGAAATCCCCATCCAGGCTGAAACCATTTGTATCCATGGTGACGGCCCCCATGCCATTGATTTTGCCCGTGCCATTCATGCATATCTCAGCAAAGAAAAATTCATCATCACCGCCCCTTTTCAACATTAATTTTTAAAACTTTAGCGAAACCTTATCTTCAATACTGACATGAAGAAACGGAACGCTGCAATAGGAGGTGCCGCATTTTTGATGGCTACTTCGGCCATTGGACCGGGTTTTCTTACCCAGACCAGTGTTTTCACCGAAGCGCTGCTGACCAATTTTGGTTTTGTAATCCTCATTTCTGTAGTGATCGATATCTGTGTACAGCTGAATATCTGGCGGGTGATCACGATGAGCGGCTTTGCCGCCCAGGACCTGGCCAACCAATTATTACCGGGACTGGGCGTGTTGCTGGCCTTCCTGATTGCTGCTGGTGGCCTGGTCTTTAATATCGGGAATATCGGCGGTACCGGGCTGGGCTTAGAAGTACTAACAGGAATGGATACCCGGTATGGTGCACTCATCAGTTGTTTGATCGCGCTGGGTGTGTTTGGGTACCGGAAAGCCGGTTCCCTGATGGATATTTTTACCCGGGTACTGGGATTGCTCATGATCCTTCTCACCCTGTATATCGCTTTTAGCGCTCATCCGCCTATCGGGGAAGCTGTTTACCGGAGTTTCTGGCCCGCAACCACCGACACCTTAAAAATCGTGACCCTTGTGGGGGGTACCGTGGGTGGCTATATATCCTTTGCCGGTGCGCATCGTTTGCTGGAGGCCGGCATAAAAGGAAAAGAAAACCGGCAACAGGTTTCGGCCAGCGCTGTCCGGGGAATCCTGCTGACTTCCCTGATGCGCTTTGTCCTGTTCCTGGCCGTCCTGGGTGTGGTATGGCAGGGTGTTCACCTGGACCCGGCCAACCCACTGGCTTCTGCATTCAGGATGGCTGCCGGAAAAATGGGTTACCTCTTTTTCGGGGTGGTGATGTGGAGTGCCGCGATTACTTCCGTGGTCGGGGCTTCTTATACCAGCATCTCCTTCTGGAAAACCCTGCATCCCTATATTGCCCAACATGAACGATGGATGGTAAGCGGATTCATCATTGCCTCTACGGTACTTTTCCTGGTCAATCCCCACCCGGTCAAGCTGCTGATCTTTGCCGGGGCAGCCAATGGTTTCATCCTTCCGCTTTCACTGGTAGTGATACTGATCATTGCTACAAAAAAAAGACTGCTGAACGGTTATCATCACCCGGTTTGGATGCAGGTCCTGGGATGGCTGGTGGTCCTGGCCATGAGCTGGATGAGTGTATTGGCTGTAAGGGATAGTTTTTTTAAATAAGAGAGAGCAGGAAAAAATAAATAGGGAGTAGGCAATAAGTAATAATATTTAATCGATCTGGGTTAATATTTTCCTGAAGAAATATTATTTTGATAAATGCGAATTTTTTTGCCTGTTGCTTATTTACTATTGCCTATTTACTATTTCCTTTCAACGTTGCCCAAAAAAATCCCGGTCACCTTTCGGCGCCGGGACTGAAAAAAAGTTGATCCTATTATTCCACCACTTTTACCCCGCTGATCGTCATCGTAATCTCTTTTTTGGGTTGGGTGATCTTTTTGATTTCTTCCTTGCTCTTACCGGCATCTTCTGCATAATGCTTTAATTGCTTTACAGAGGTCTCTTTGTATTCCGCCTCTCCTTCTGCCACCACGGTCCTGCCAACAATGTCCTTGGGCATGGCAAATTCATGTTCATTCACTTTGATCATCACCGTGCTGCCGTCTGCGCGCTGTAATTTAGCCCAGCAACCCATGGCCTGGCAAACTTCCACGACCTTGCCCTGCACTTTTCCGGTAAACTTATTGGCCTGGAGCGAACCCTCGATCTTATTGATATCAATAGGGTTCCCTTTTTCCGAAACGGTACCATACACGACACCGGGCTTGGCGGATTCGGCATCCTGTGCATTCGCCAGCACAGCGGCAAAGAAAATGGCAACAACAAATAGCAATCTTTTCATATTCATAGTTTTAAAAAGTTTTGCCAAATATCGTCGTTTTTTTCAAAACACATAGGTGACTTTAGTCATAATTATTCCTATTGACTTCATTTTCAACCAAAAAATTAAACCCCCTTTTTTTTAACGCCGAATAGGGGTAAACGGTATCCTGGTTGTTATACATTAAATTACTTTTGGGCGCAGCTTTATTAATAGATCAGGAGTTCAGAACCCAAAGCATGGATCCAGAGCAAGAAACCATCGCCAGCCTGCTGAATCAACGGGACGAGGCTACTTTTGAACAGGTTTTTAAAACCCATTTTAAGAACCTGCACGCCTATGCCTATACCATTCTGAAAGACGAAACAATGGCAGAAGAGATCGTACAACAGGTTTTTTTCAGGCTTTGGGAAAGGTCGGAAAAACTGAATTTCAACGGATCGGTTACGGCCTACCTCTACCGGGCCGTTCATAATGAAAGCCTGAACCATATCAAGCACCGGAAAGTAAGATCCGATCACCAGCTACATGTGGCCTATCTCATGAAACAAACAACCGAGCATGCATCCAAAAAAATACTGACAAAAGAAATGGAAGCCCGGTATCGATCGGCGCTCAACGAATTGCCCGAGCAATGCCGCACCGTTTTCCAGCTGAGCCGGTTTGAGGACCTGAAATACCGTGAAATAGCCGACCGACTCCATATTTCCGTAAAAACTGTTGAGAACCAGATGAGCAAGGCCCTGAAACTGATGCGTACCCGGCTTGCAGATTTTTTAACTGTATTGATTATTTTATTTCATTTATAAACCCCACACCCTGGAAGAAAAATTTAACCATATTGACGACGACCTGCTGGTGAAATACCTGCTGAACGAATTGCCTGAGGTGGAAAGAGCATCCGTCAGGACCTGGATCGATGCCCATGCAGAGAACCAGCGATATTTTTCCGCCTTCCAGACCATTTGGGAAAACAGCAGGGAACTGGCAGTCGTTTCCGGCGTTGATGCAAATGCAGCCTGGGAAAGATTCAAGGAAAGAAAAAACAAAAACCGGCCCACCAGGAACCTGCTGGCCTACCGCCTTCGGATAGCCGCATCCGTCATCATAATTGCCGCGATCGGTATCATCGGCTTTATGCTAATCCGTAATAATCCGGTGGAAGAACTGGTTGTCGCCTCGCGTCAATCTCCCCTGACCGATACTTTATCGGATGGTTCTATCATCACCTTAAATAAAGCCTCTTCACTCAGTTACCCGTCCAAATTCAAAGGGAAGACCCGATCAGTGGCCCTTAAAGGTGAAGCATTTTTCAATATCAAACCGGATCATCAAAAACCTTTTATCATTACGGTAGACAGTGTGCAGGTGACAGTAGTGGGCACTTCTTTCAACATCAAGAACGAGAACGGGGTCACCGAAGTGATCGTCGAAACCGGGATTGTAAAAGTCGTCAAGGGCGGATCGACCATTGCATTAAAGGCAGGAGAAAAAATAACTATCGGCAGGAACAATGAAAGCCTGACCAAGGAACCCGTTACCGATAAATTATACAATTATTACCGCAGCCGGGAATTCGTTTGCGACGATACCCCCCTATGGAAACTGGTGGAAGTGCTGAACCAGGCTTATGACAGCACGATCCTGATCGCGCGGCCGGAACTGCGCCGGCTGCGGCTCAATACCACATTCATCAATGAATCACTCGAACAGGTACTGAACGTGATCAGCCTCACCTTCGATGTAAGGATTACCCGGAAAGAAGATACCATCATTATAGAATAATATTTTTCATCATGAACCCAAAGACCGTCAGCCGGATCCTATTCCTTTTTCTCTTGCTTGCAACACACCTCCTTTCGGCCCAGCTATTATTAAACAAAAACCTGAGTTTGCAGGTCAGCAACCAGCGAATGGATAATGTACTCGAAATTCTCAGTAATAAAGGAGATTTCTATTTCTCCTATAACAGCAAGATCGTTAATAAGGACAGCCTGGTTAGTCTTTCTGCCCAAAACAAATCCCTGAAAGAGATCTTATCCTTACTGTTCAACGAAAGCTATGAATTCCGGGAAAGCGGGAACTATATCATCATCCGAAAAGCCCCAATCCGTATGACGATGGTGACCGAGCGGGCGGTGAATGAAGACCGGATCTATAGCGTTAGCGGGTTTGTGTACAACCGCGAAACCGGTTCGGCTATCAGTGAAGCAAGCATTTATGAAAAGAAATTACTGGCGGCCGCCCTTAGCAATCAAAATGGTTATTTCAAGATAAGGCTGAAAAGCAGCAAGGCTGCTGTGGCTGAGCTGAATGTGAGCAAGGAGTTCTATATGGATACCATGGTCAGGATAGAAACCAGGCATGACCAGCAGTTGACGGTAACCCTGATGCCATTGGAGAATACTGAAGAAAACGTAACCGTATCTCCACTGGATTACCTGATCCCCGATTTGATACAGGCCCTGAACCTGGTGCAGCAAAAACACTATCCTTTACCGGTAGACACGGGTACCGTGGAAAGGACCGGTGCGGGTCGCTTTTTACTTTCATCGCAGCAAAAAATACAAAGCCTTAACCTCCGGAAATTTTTCACGGAAAGACCCTTCCAGGTATCCCTGACCCCCGGGCTGAGTACGCATGGCAGGCTGAGTCCGCAAGTAGTAAATAATTTTTCCTTCAATGTATTGGGAGGATATACGGCTGGCACCCATGGTTTTGAACTGGGGGGCTTATTTAATATTGATAAGAAAGAAGTGAAATATTTTCAGCTGGCAGGCCTTTTTAATATTGACGGGGGTAAGTTCACCGGTTTCCAGCTGGCGGGAATCAACAATACGGTACTGGATTCGGTAAGGGGTTTCCAGGTAGGTGGCGTGAATAACCTTGTTAAAGGTAAGTTCACCGGCTTCCAGCTGGGAGGTGTTTACAACCATGTAACTGACAGCGTTAAGGGTTTCCAGTTGGCAGGCGTGGGGAATTTTGCCCGGAAAAAAGTGAGTGGTCTGCAGGTAGCGGGGGTGGCGAATTTCAGTAATAAGGAAATCAACGGGGTACAAATTGCAGGGGTCATCAATTATACCAAAAGGCTGAAGGGGGTACAGATCGGGCTGATCAATATCGTAGATTCGAGTGACGGATATAGCATCGGGCTGATCAATGTGGTGCTGAAAGGTTATCATAAACTGGCGGTAAGCAGCAATGAAGTGACCGGTTTCAACCTTGCCTTCAAGACAGGTAACCAAAAATTCTATAGCATTCTGCAAGCGGGTATGCATACCGGTAACCTCAACAAGGCCTATGCCTTTGGTTATGGGCTGGGGAGTGAAATGCCCCTGAACAAAAAGAAAAATATCGCTTTTAACCCGGAACTGATCTCGCAATACCTCTACCTCGGTAGCTGGAATTACCTGAACCTGCTGAACCGGGCACAACTGCAACTGCATGTAAAGATCAATAAGTTTATATCTGTTTATGGAGGGCCTTCTTACAATGTCTTTGTGTCCGACCAATGGGCCGGGATAGCCGGTTACCGGTACCCTGTTCCAAAATCCGGTTATGGTACCCACAGTTATAGCAACCGCGTCAGTGGTTGGTGGGGCTGGAATGCAGGAATCAATATTTTCTAGGGAAAGAACGAAAAGAATTTCCTACCTGTGAGTTATTGAGCGGGGCGTGGTGAATAGTGAATAAAGAATAGGCAATAAATTATTACAAGTATATAAAACCACAGCGTGCTTTTTATTGCTTAATTACTATTGCCCATTCCTTATCCCCAAAGAAAAGAAGGCACGATATACATAGCCTTGATCCCTTTGTCTTTAGCCACTGGAGTTTTTTGTTGATTCCTCCGATCTAATTATTTCTTCTTACCATTTATCCTTCTCTCCTGCCGCTACCTTTAAAATATTGTTAACGCGTAGGGGTATGATCTTCCTGAGTTGTTGTACCGGTAAATAATCAAAAACAACCCAAGAGAAACAAGATGAAACTTTTTTTCGCCTTAACCTTATTCCTGCTTTCCCATTTGATGCAAGCCCAGTACACCCAGCAGATACGCGGCACGGTCGTTGACCAGGTTTTAAAAGAACCGCTTGCCGGCGCAACCATCAGCATCAGCACCGGGCAAAAGACCCTGACCGATGCGGAGGGTAATTTCCGTTTTAAAGAATTACCGGTCGGCACTTACAGGATCGAGGTCACCGTTACCGGTTTCAAAGCAGCCATCCTCGACAATATTGCAGTCAATTCCGGGAAGGAAGTCGTGTTGACCATCCCCCTGGAAGCAGAGATCAAAACCGAGCAGGAAGTGATCATTCGCGCCAACAGCAAAAAAAACAAACCCCTGAATGATATGAGCGCCGTGAGTGCCCGGGCCTTTACCGTGGAAGAAACACAACGTTATGCGGCTGCCGTGAATGATCCTTTAAGAATGGCCACGGCCTTTCCGGGTGTTCTTGCCAATGATGATGGCAATAATAATATCATTATCCGGGGTAATGCCCCCACCGGATTGCTATGGAAGATGGAAGGCATGGACATTCCCAGTCCTAATCATTTTACACAACCGGGACTTAGTGGTGGTGGTATCTCCATCCTCAGCTCACAACTACTGGCCAATTCAGATTTCGTGACAGCCGCTTTTGCCGCAGAATATGGCAATGCGCTGAGCGGGGTCTTTGACCTGAAATTGCGAAAGGGCAATAATGAGAAAAAGGAGTATTCCTTACAGGCTGGTGTCCTTGGATTGAATGCAGCTGCCGAAGGTCCCTTCTCAAAAAAATACAAGGGCTCCTATCTTGTCAACTACCGGTATTCCACGCTCACCCTTTTAAACAAAATGGGGATACTGGCCGATAACAATACCACCAATTTCCAGGACCTCTCTTATAATATTTACCTGCCCACCCAAAAACTGGGAAACTTCACTGTATTTGGGTTTGGCGGACTGAGTGACCAGGTATTTGAACCCGCCCGGGATTCAACCAAATGGGAGAGCCGCAGCGATCGTTACCGTTCTGATTTCTTTTCCAATACCGGTATGAGCGGTATCACCCATTCCATCCTGGTGAACAGCAAACTTAGGGTTAACACGGCAATCGGCACTTCTTTTACAAAAATCGGGTATGACGAAGATTTCACGGAAGATGACCTGAGCCTGCGCAAGACCTTTATCGATCAGTACAGTACCCGTAACCTGTTGTTCAATACCACGCTCTACTATAAGTTCAGCAAGCAATGGAATATGCGTGCCGGTATTATTCTAAAAGGCATCCACTACAAATTTTTCCGTCGCTCGCCCGATCATGAGGATGAACCCCTCAGGGAAAAACTGAACCAGCAGGGAAACACTTCCACACAGCAGGCTTTTGCACAGTGGCAGTTCAAACCCAGCAATAGCATTATTTTCAATGCCGGGTTGCATTTTCTTCGCCTGGCACATAATCATACTTCTTCCCTGGAACCGAGGCTCTCCGCCAAATGGAATATCAGCAGGAGAAGCAGTATTGCTGCCGGTTATGGTTTGCACAGCCAGATCCAGACCCTCAATGTTTATTTTGCACAACAAGAGCTGGCTGACGGGAGCATGTTCATGCCCAATAAAAACCTGGACCTTACGAGGGCACATCATTATGTATTATCCTACAATTACCGGCTGGCCAAAAATACACAGCTCAAGACCGAGATCTATTACCAGCAGCTCTTTCATGTTCCGGTGGCTACGGCCGACAGCAGCACTTTATCGACCCTCAATATCGAATACGATTATATCACAGATCCCTTGGTGAACAAAGGGAAGGGCAGAAACTATGGAATGGAGATCTCGCTGGAACGATACCTGCAGGATAATTTCTATCTCACCCTCAGCAATTCATTTTACCAGTCAAAGTATACAGCAGCCGACGGGGTGGAAAGGAATACACGATTCAATGGCCAATATATCATCACCCTGATCACCGGAAAGGATTTTGTAAGCGACAGAAAAGCCAAAACATTTGGCATCAACATCAAGACCATCATGGCCGGGGGCCTGCGCACGACACCCATTGACCTGGCTGCATCGCAGCAGCAGGGGTATACCGTGTACCGGGAAAAAGAAGCTTTCAGTGAGCAGAATCCGGCTTATTTCCGTACTGACCTGCGGTTAAGCATGAAGTGGAACCGCCGTCACCATACCAGTATCTTATCGATTGATTTCCAGAACCTGACCAACCGGTTGAATATTTTCAACCAGTATTATGATAAGGACAAAAACAAGATCGTAAACAGTTACCAGACCGGTCTGATCCCGGTACTGAATTATAAAGTGGAGTTTTAAGCTGAGAAAAATGAATAGCCGGTATAAAGCCGATAAACAGTTCATGTTACCGATTATACAATTGGTGTAACATCAGCTGGCCGCTCAACGTCAAAAATGCAAATTTTATAAAAATGGGTAACCCCCAATAAAACAATAAGGAAAAAGAATAACAAGCAGGTACCGCCTTAGAGCCAGTTTCATGAATTGCCTAATACTTATTTGCTATTCAACAAATTAAAAAATAAGAACAATGAAAAGAACAATTGTAGCAGCAACAGCGATCATCGCATTATTTGTATTCCCTTCCTGTGAGAAAGTGGTAGGCAAGGGGCCCGTAGAAACAGAAACCCGGAATCTGAGCAATTTCACCGGGGTATCTTCCGCCTTTAGCGGCAAGGTGCATATCAGGATAGAGCCGGTTTTCAAGGTGGAAGCCAGTGCCCAGCGCAATGTACTGGATGTATTGCGAACGAATGTAAGCAATGGCATTTTATACATCGATTACAAGGACAATACCTGGGTCAGGACACGGGAGGATGTGATCGTGAGTATCAGTATGCCTATGGCCGATTATTTAAGACTCAGCGGGTCTGGCAACATGGATGTCATTGGTGAAAATTCTGTTAATAGTCTTGATATGCAGGTCAGTGGCAGTGGCAGCATCACCCTGCAGAAAGCCCTGGTAGCCGGTAATTTGGATGCCCGGATCAGCGGGAGTGGCAATATGACCATCTATGATGGTTCTACCAACCATGAAAAACTGCAGATCAGCGGCAGCGGCGGCATGAACTTTGCGGATATCCTGGCGACGAGTGCGGAAACGCATACCAGTGGAAGCGGGGATATGAAAGTGAATGTGGCACAGCAACTTGAAGCACATATCAGTGGCAGTGGATCAGTGTTGTATAAAGGAACCCCACAGGTAAGCGCCAGTATAAGCGGCAGCGGAAAAGTAAAACCCTATTAAGCGCTATCAGCCTTACTATCTTTTTTCACGCAGTGAAAAACAAACACCCTGTTCAGGAAATCGCTATGAGCCTGACAGGGTTTGTTTTTTTGAATAAAGCTGGCAGCATCTTCAAAAACATTATTCTTTCCTGCTTTGTATCCTTGTATACCGCGCAAATTCTTTAATACGAAGTGGGAGATTGAATACAGCGGCACAAAGAATTGGCGGGAATTATTATTGCCTTTTCCCCATTGCCTATTGAATTCACTTCAGGGAACCTCTTCTCATAATCCATTCTTTTCTTCTTTGCACCGTCCTGTCGCTGTGTTGATACTTTTCATACCCATCGGGCCCTGACAATAAATCACTATCTTTAAAAGAGCATTTTCCTCCACCAAATTATTGCATATGAAACTCCTGTTTGTATTGCTTAGTTCACTCCTGCTTTGCCTTGGCTGTAAGCCCAAAGCAGAACAACAAGAAACCACCAACCCCGCCCCCACTGTAAAAAAGGATTTATCGCCCGCCGATATCCAGATAAAATTAGCCGTGCTGGCCGCCCCCGTGGAAAAGAGGGATAGCTGCACCGTGTATGGCTATGATGCCAACAATGAACTCGTATTGCTGCGAAAAGGCACTAACGAACTGATCTGCCTCGCCGATAATCCCAATCAACCCAATTTTTCCGTAGCCTGTTACTGCCAGGACCTGGAGCCTTTTATGCAAAGAGGCCGGGAATTGAAAAAACAGGGTATCAAGGACCAGGAGCTTTTTGACGAGCGGGAGAAAGAAGTGCAAGCCGGAACACTCAAAATGCCAAAGGGCCCTTCAACCCTCTATGTGTACACTGCCAAGGATACGGATGTGGATACCGGAACGGGTGAAGTGAAGAACGGCTACCTGCGGTATGTGATCTATATCCCTTATGCCACCGCAGAAAGTACGGGATTGCCCCTGAAACCTTCGGAAGATGGTATGCCCTGGATCATGAACCCCGGCACGTACCGGGCCCATATCATGATTAACCCTTAGAGTGAACAACAATAAATAAATATCGCGTATGAAAACCCCTGGTAAAAGCAGGCGGCAATTTCTGCAGACCAGTATCACGCTTGGCGCCCTGCTGCCGCTAACTGCCCTTCCCTATAAGGCCAGCCCTCAACCATTTTCAATCGGAAAAGCGATTCATCCCCTGAAAATATTGATCCTGGGAGGAACCGGTTTTTTAGGTCCCCAGCAGATCGCTTATGCGATGAACCGGGGTCATGCCATCAGTACCTTTACCCGGGGCCGCACCAAACCCACCACCCACAAGGATATTTTTTCGGAGGTAGAACAACTGGTCGGTGACCGGGAAAATAACCTGGAAGCGCTCCTTGGCCGAAAATGGGATGTGGTGATCGATAATTCGGGAAACAGGCTGAAATGGGTGAACGATACGGTTGAATTGCTTAAAGATAACGTTGATATATACCTGTATACCTCTTCCACCGGGGTTTACTATCCCTACCTGGGCAAGGATATCCGGGAAAGCACCCGGCCGGTATTAAAAGTACCGGCTGGTATCACCGATATCCAAAAAGCAGAATACGACTATGGCGTGATGAAAGCCAACAATGAGATGACGGTCATGAATGGTTTCGGAGCAGACCGTTCCATCCTGGTTCGCCCGACCTATATGATAGGACCCGGCGACAATACCGACCGCTTTATTTACTGGCCGGAACGACTGGCCCGCGGCGGGGAAGTAATGGTACCGGGGAAAGCAGGAGACCCCGTTCAGTATATCGATGTGCGCGATGTGGCCCAATGGATGATACGCCTGGCAGAAAACAGGAAGGCGGGAATCTATAATGCGGTGGGTCCCGCTTCAGCAACCGGTATGCATGCTTTTATTTTTGGAGCACATGCCGCCTTTGGTTCGGCAGTATCCTTTGTGATGATCCCGGATTATGATTTTCTTTCCGCACAGCATATACTGGATGCCATTCCCTGGATCATGCCCGTAGGCGACAATGCAGGTTCGGCCCTGGTCAGTAATGCCCATGCGATTGCCAACGGTCTGAGCTTTACGCCACTGGCAGAAAGTGTACTGGATATCCATGACTGGTGGAACTCGGAATCAGTAACGGAAGAACGACGATTAAAACTTTCTGATGCGGAGGGTTCATTGATGAAAAGAGAAGCTGCCATTATAGCGGAATGGAAAAAAAGAAAATAGCATTCAACTGACAATACCAAAAGAAAGAATGGTATTTATTGCGGTTAAATTCAATGATGCAATAGTTAACACCCCTATTAATTAAAGAAGGAAATACATTTTCACCAGGCCGCGGTTTTTGATCTCAATCTCTCCCCGGTATTCGCAGGGAAATTCATCTTTGATGATCTGCCAGGTGCTTTCAGACAGGTTGACCCTGCCAGGCTCAGATTTTGATTCCATCCTTGAAGCTATATTGACCGTATCACCCCAAATATCGTACTGCCATTTTTTAATCCCTACGATACCTGCCACCACGGGGCCGGTATGCACACCGATCCTTACTTCAAAATGACTCAGATCATCATTAGCATTCAGTTCCTTTTTTACAAAATCAGCCATCTCTTTTGCCGCCCGGATCACATTTTTCGCATGTGCAGGATTTGCAACAGGAAGTCCGCCGGCGCACATATAGGAGTCCCCAACTGTTTTTATTTTCTCCAGCCCATACCGGGTACTGATCTCATCAAAACCCTTAAAGTAAAAGTCAATACTCTCCACCAGTTGCTCGGGTTCTACCTGTTCAGCCACTTTTGTAAACTTTACAAAATCAGTGAACAGCACCGTTACTTCCTGGAATTTTACGGCCTCCACCCTACCGTTCCGTTTTAATTCGTCTGCCGTGGTTGCCGGCAATATATTCAGCAAAAGGCTTTCTGATCTTTTCTTTTCCCGGGCAATCGTTCTGTAATACCAATAAAGCGTTCCCAGGATGACCATGGATAATCCAAGAATGACAAACAAAGAGATCATGAGGTTCCGTTGATTCCGCCTTTTCTCCGTCAGCAGGTCGACTTCGGTTTGTTTTTTGGCAACCTCAAAATTCGTCCTCAGGTTGGCCATGGTTTGAACCGATTTCACATTATTGACACTATCCCGGTACGTGATATGCGCTTTATAATATTCATAGGCTTTCTCCGGCATACCGGCTTTTTCATAAAGCTCAGACAGTTTAAGGTTGGCATCACTGATCTGATCTTTCAATCCGTGTTGTTCCGCCAGGTGAAGGCTCCTGAGTGCATAGCCCAGGGCCGCTTTTCTATCCCCTTTCTCCAAATAGATATCTGACATCATCCCGGTATAGGAACAAATCGGGTCATACACTTCATTGTCTTCAAGGATACCGATAGCTTCGTTGATATTTTTTTCAGCCAGGTCGTTTTGTCCCATTTCGGCATATACGATACCCATATTACCGAGGTTATAGGCTTTCCCGATCAGGTAATCGACTTTCTCTGAGATGATTGTTGATTCCCTGAAATACAGTAGTGCGGAATCATATATTTCGTTATCGCTGTACTCGCTCCCGGCATTGGTCAGGGCGGCAGCAAGAAAAGAAGAATCATTTGCCTGTCTTAACGATTTTATCGCCTTATTGTAATACAACATGGCATTGGGATGATTCTGTGAAATCGAGTAGACATCGGCAATGGCCATATAGGTAGTTCCTTCGCCTAATAAATATTTTGCATTTGTGGCAGCATCGATACCTTTAAAGTAGGCATCCAGCGCTTCTTCCAGATCACCCATTAACCTTTTTTTGTTACCCAATAACTGGTAACCCCGAAACAGATAAAGTTCATTCTTTTTTTGACGGGCGAGGCTGATCAGTTCTTCTGCATATTGTACACCCAGTGGCAGGTCCTTCAATTCATTGAAGGACAAATTGCGCAACAATTCCATCTTCGCCGTATCCTGCAGGTTGTTCTTTTGATAAATCAGGGCAAGACTATCGGCCAGTTTCTGGTCCTGGCCAATAGCAGCATTTATAAAAAAAAGAAACCCTATCCAGAAACAACAGGCTTTCCTGGTAATACAATTATTCATTAAGCGGTAATGATATATTAGTTTGTATTCCTTAAACGTAATTATTCTAACGTTTAAGAGCAATCAGGGTGCACTCACTGTAATCCGGGGCGACTTTGGCCTGGCCCTGGCACCACCCATCAAATCACCAGATATAGTGTATTCACCCGAATTGGCGACGGTGGCACTCCATGTCCCGTTTTTATCCTTTGTGGGCGGTGATACGAAGGGTGAAGGGCTGCCTCCAACGATCGAAGCAATGGTTCCTCCGGTGACCGGGGTCCAGTTAACACTGGTTTCTCTTCCTACCACTGAATTGTCACAGGTAATGGAACCGTCTCTGTTGAATGTTACTGCGATGTCTGCCATAATTTATGATTTGGTTAAAAAATAGATGAATATTCTTTACAAAGGAACAGATCGTAAAAAATGAAAATTTACCAGTATGTTTTCTGAAGAGTAGATCGGGATTAGCAGAAAAGGATTTAGTCGATAACCAGGTAATACAAATCCAATACAAAACCCAAAAATGCTTAGCAAAGGGAGGGATAAGCATGCCAATTCATTCAATACTTCAATATAAGAAAATTATTCAATATGCAACCATTTTCTTTAAAGGCGGATGTCCATTTGCATCCCGGTAATCAAATTTGAAAAATACTATTTCCAATTTGATTACCTAATAAAATAATCGATTTATTCAATACGCTGAAAAACAGCAAACCGATTTTTGCTTATTGCCTATTCCTTATTGCCTATTGCCTTTCTTCAATTGCCTTTCCGTTTCCGCAGCCTTCCTGAATCAACCTGTATCTCCTGTTTTATAAATTCTTTGTAGTATGGCAAATAAATCAGGATGATTGGCTTTTAACCTATCCGGTCTTTCAAAAAAATATTCTGAGATAACGGCAAAGAATTCTACGGGGCTGGTGGCGCCATACATATCGATATCCGATCCCTCCCTTTTCATCCTGGCAATTGTTGTATCCATCAGGTTCCGCCAAGTATTGACATATTTTCTTTCGAGGATAATTTCCGGCACGCCATCCATGGTGCCATCCATCTTATCAATTAGGTGTACGAACTCATGGATGGCGGTATTACGGGTATCCTGTTCACTGAGGAAACCCTGGCGCAATTGCCATTTGGTGAGGATCATGGCGAATTGCAGGGCGCCGGTACCCACCATACCGGCCACCGGGCGATCATATCCCTGCTGGTCAAAATCAGTATTAAAAGCGCCGGGATATAACAATACTTCTTTCAGGTTGATATATTGCCAGTCCTGGATATTAAAAACGGGGATGATGGCGGCAGCGGCGATCAGCAGGCGGTCCAGGTCCTCCACTTCGGCATTCACCCCGGTGATCCTCGTGGCGGATAAAAAATCTTCCACTCTTTTTTCAAATCTTTTTTGGGAGGACTCATCGAGCTGCCGGTAAAATTTCACATAATCATGTAACCATTCCCAATAATTATCGGGCAGGGGAACGATCTCTTTTTGTCCTTTCATCCGGATCGCCAGATAGCTGATCAGGACAATCCAGGCCAGCACGAATAATATCTGTAAGATGGTAATGATCACCGGGTGAAGATAACCAGGAAAGGTGAATTTGTGAGGACCCCAGAAGCTGGGTCACAGAAGATACCACCCCTTGTTTCCGGGATTATTTCCTGCCTGAACCCTGATGATACGCCACCGGAGAACTATACCTGTGAAATTTCAGCATGAAAAAAATGAAACAGGCACTAATAATTTTCTTAGATTTATGATACAGAATATTCCTGCCTGCTGAAGACTTTCCAATAATACCCCACTCTGTTTACCTGTATTCATTAACCATAAAAAAATAAACCATGAAAAAGTTGCTATCCGGTTTTTCCATTAGCCTGCTATTCCTACTCGTCGCCTGTAATAGCGAAAAAATGGAAACAAAAGGAGACGAAATGAGGGATAAAAACCTCGCGGCCTCTCATATTGTCAATGAGGCGTTTAAGACCGGGGATATCAGTAAGATTGACGAAGCCATTGCCAGCGATTTTGTAGACCATACCGACAGAGGCGATATGAACAGGGACAGTTTGAAAACGATGATACAGATGGTTCATAAGGAATTTCCGGATATGAAAAGCCAGGTGGTGAAAGAAATCGCTGACAGTGAATATGTATTTACACTGATGCGCTGGACCGGTAACAGTAATGGCCAAATGGGAATGCCGGTGGGCCCATATGATATGCAGGCCATTGAAGTAGTTCGGTTCAGGGATGGAAAAGCCGTTGAACATTGGTCATATATGCAACCCCAGGATGTGGTAAAAATGATGGGGCAAATGCCAGCAGAAGAAACGAAAAAATAACCGGACAAAAAACTTCCAGGAAATTTTCTAAGTGCCATTTTAATAATGATGCTATAATAAAATGTCCCGGTTAATAAAAATAACCGGGACATTTATTTTTTATTAATGCATCCCCTTTTCGCAGCCGATCATTTTCATCCTTGCGTTTTAACTGTGATGTTGAAAAGCCCTGGGGTAATCAAAATCCATTCAGAAACCAACCCCGATCCCAACCCGCAAATTATTAGCCGTATTGCCATCTCCAAAAGTGGGCAGGTAACCGGCCCTCAACCCAACACCCCGGATCAACCCGGTATTTTTAAAATCATAATCCAACCCGATCCCTGCATCGGCCGTAAAATAACTATCGCTGTTCTTATAGCCCATGAATTTATACGCATAAAAGCTCATCCCTGCCAATCCATGCACTGAAAAAGAGACATTATTATTGAAACCGGCCCCGGGGATGGGATAAAATGTTATTCCTGCCAGGGTGGTGATTTTGGATTGCTTCTGACCATTTTCGCTCTTTGCATAAAACCCAATATCGCCTGTCAGGGCAATCCTGCCCGTGAGCAGTCGGTTATATTGGCCTTGCAAACCCAGGAGACTAAACCCGTTACTACCCCCTGTATCTTCCTTGATCAGGCCGGGTCCGACAAAGATCCTCTGCTGCCTGATCTTTTGATGGCAGGGATCCGTATTGGCCAAAAATTGCCTGATGTTATTTAAGCTGGCGAGATTTCCCAGGAAGCTGAACGGGCTGACAAAGCTTTGGGTGATAGGATCAAAAACCTCGTACATATCCTCTCCATATTCCGTTTCCCAATCCGAAAAACCCGAAACCGGTTCACCATCTTCATAATGTACTTCTGTAAGGGATACGGAATAATCATCCCAGTCATCATATAACTCTTCAGAATAATGAAGCCGTTTCCCAAAACAATCAAAATAGACCTTCTCTTCATAAATATACCCATCGGGATAATATTCCCGGTATACGGAAAGCCTGACCACGCCGTTTTCATCGACAATATCATAGTCTTCCATACCGTAAAGACCAAACTTGACGGCTTTGATCACTTTCTTCCCCAGCCCATAGGTGCGATCAGGAACCTGCTCCTTGACACTGCCGCCAACATCCAGTTTAGCATAGGGATAATCGATCTTCGTAGCGGTCGCGGATCTCGTCTTCACCGAAAGATCCGGGGTATAAGCACCAAACTTATAGTCGAGACCGGGTACAGCCTTCAGACTCCCCGCAGTCCTGTCCAATTGGTAATATTTTTTCTCAGCCGGATCCTTAGCGGTTTCAGCCAGTTGTTCGGTGTTATAGCCATACGCCATCACCCTTGTAAATTTATTATCGGCATAATCGCCTTCCACCTGGAACAGGATTTCTGCGGCATCTTTGAAGATATCCGCCTTGTAATGGACTTTATCCCCTCCGCTGTTATAATAATGGATGATCTCCTTCTGATAGCCATTGGAATACATTATATCCCTTTTGCTTTCACGGGTGATACCGGCAGGATCGACCGTCAGGTACATATCAAAATTGTGATATTTGAAATTGTACAATTTGCCTCCGGTTCCATAGGTCATATCGGGCCTGACCTGCAAATTGATCCTGGGTTGTTGTGCCTTTACCAGGACAGGGGAAATGAACAGGATAGTGATAATAGAAAGAAAATGAAAGCGTTGAAAATGACAAGCCTTTTTCATAACAAAAGTTTTGGTTAAGAATGGTAAGGTCAGCGGGAGGGGATTGTCAGCTTTCCGGAATATGGATGCGAATGATCTGTATCATGAAAGATTGGTACTATAAATATAAATATTTTCAGGTTTTTCCCTGCAAAGCTGATAGAAAATATACCCGTTTCAAGCTTTCAAGCGCTAAGGCGAAAAATATATTTGACGTACAGGTGTCAAGTGTTGTAATTTTATCTTTCCAATCATTGACCACTACCTCCTACTTAATGCAATTCGCACCAGTAAAAGCTGCCCGTATTTAATGCGCATCCCTTTCTTATTGCTTAACCTTTAAAACGGAGGACAACATGCGTTATTTAATGAAACTTTCGATGCCGGTGGAACCTTTTAACAGTTATGTAAAAGACGGCTCCATCGGGGCAAGAATGGGAAAAATCATGGAGGTAACCAGGCCGGAAGCTGCTTATTTTACCGCAGAAGGCGGAACCCGGGGTGGTACCCTGGTCGTCAACATTGACCAGGCCAACCAGTTACCCTTCCTGGCAGAACCCTGGTTTATCATGTTTAGCGCCAAAGTGGAGTTTTTCCCCGCCATGACACCCGAAGACATGGGCAATTCAGGGCTAGAGTCTTTGGGAAAACAATGGAGCTAAACACTTAGTGGCATGTAGCACAGATGATATATTGAAGCATTCATCCTGCTTCAATATATCATTTTTCCTTCCCATTCTAATCCTATTAGGTCATTCCTTTAGCTTAAATAAACAAACCATATCATTACTCCCTTTTAAATTATTTGCTTATATTTAAATACTGTTATATTCCCTCAGCAGTCCGGCTATCAGGCCTCCGTGTTTATTCTATATTGGCCGGTATCATTCCGTATCGATACAGCTAATTCGCCCCCTCTTCGTAAAGCCTTTTTCAAGTACCTCTTATTTCATTGTTTAACGACCTAAACGTATAAATTATGAAAAAGATTACACGCCCCATTTTTAAGCATCTTTTGCTTTTATCCTGCTTTTGCGGCATATTAGCCCCTGGTCTGCTGGCCCAGCAAGCGACCCTCCATGGCCCTTTGAATAACAACATTTTCAAAACCCCGAAAAATTTCGTGTACCAGCGCATACCCTATCGGCCGGAACGAAGGCTGGATATCAAATCTGCCAATCCTGTCACATCGATTGGAGCTGAAGAGATCAACCAGACCTATAGTTTATCCGGTAAAAACTTAGAACAAATTGTGCATCTCACACCGGGTGGGGTATTGAAATCGGTCAATACCAATATCAATATACGTGGCGTGGGGAATATCCAACAAACAATGACAAACTATACCATGTACACCGCCGACCATCAACCGGTTTATTCCCAGACCCAAATAATGGATGTCAATAAGATCCCTATTGAGGCCATTGAACAGATCGAAGTATTAAAAAACGGCGCAGGAGTAACTTATGGCTCTGATGCAAGATCCGGCGTCATCAATTTTAATACACGAAAAGGACTTGATACAAGGTATCTAAAAGGCATCTACGTTCCATATTATACTCCACCTGTTCAGCATTTTTCTGGATTGAAAAATGATATCAAATCAGATTGGGACAGTTATATGGATGCATTAAAATCAAATGGACCATCCAATACTACGAAAGCGGATCAAACATTCGGTAGCAATGGGAAAATCATCATCTCCATTGTGACCAACAATGATTTCTGGATCGTGGATAAAAAATATTTAGACGCCAATAATATATTAAGGATGCAGGAAGACAATGAAATGTACCCGGAGAATTATGCTTCACTTCAAACTACCTATTTTGATTGTACGGGAAAACCCGAATTTTTAAAGCTGGATATGAAGGACCAGTACGGATATAATATCAATCAACTACGGGTTAATTATGCTGATGGGAACCTTTATTATGGCTACTATTCTCCCGATGCCCAATTGGCTTCACCCTTTCGCCAATATTATAAAACGGAGGATCAGCAGTTCCACCTGAATACCGACCTCGGCGGAGCCCTTATCAAAGACAAGCTATTTTACAATTATTCCTACTCGCCCAATATGAGTGCCTGTAAGGAGCAAAAAACGGAAACCGGTTTACCTAAACATGTCGTCACCTTTGGTTTATCCTACCGGTTGGAAGATTTTGGCATGGACAAAAAGGGTTTCATAGGCCCGACTGTCTCCTATACCCATTTTTATAACCCCTGGCTGGGGTCCACCGTTGATGCCGGTTTCAATTTTGGCAAGGCCTTCAACACGAAGTATAGCATCGGAAGTTTTTTTGCCGGTCCAACCTTTGTTCCTTTTACAAATTCACACGGGCTCAACAATAATTTTACCCTGTCGGCCCATACCCTGGCCGGCTATACCCGAATTACCCAGAAATACATGAGCAACAGTTACTCGGATGGCGCTTTCAGTTTGAAATTAGGGGCAGCCCTGGATTATAATATCAAGGATAATTTTGGTATCCGGGCCGGGGCCGATGACAATATGGTTTTGGGGGATGGGAATACCAGTAATAACTGGGCCTTTCATGTTGGTGTGAAGTTCAGCATGCGTTAATGCTATCCTGTCAAATAATCATTTTTGAAAAATCAAGAGATCAGAAAACCCGGACGCATGGCGAACCGGGTTTTTTGATGGCATGGGGGTGTGCCCATCACCCCTATTAATTTCAGTATATTAGTTGAATGATAGCGTAGGTTGACATGTGGATCTGTGCCAGTCATGAATAGAAAATCATTTTACATGGGCATTATTACACTGCAAAAAAGACCAGGTATTGATGGGAATGGAAAATGGCAGGCCAGCTTTGATATTTTTGAAAGGCTGTTGTTACTCATCAACCAAAAAGAGCCCCCTGCAGGGGTCGTGGAAAAGATCAATGCAGCGATTGAATACCTGAATGCTTTCCAGGGTCACGACAGGGATTATATGAAAGCGCTTAGAAAATCACAATTTGAGATCCTGTCATTCCTGGAGAAAGATCTAAAATGGGTGCCTGTCAACTATTATCGTAACCGTTGGCTGGCATTAGGCATGGCTGTATTTGGCATCCCCCTGGGTGTCGCCATGGGACTGAGCCTGGGAAGCATGGCCTTTATCGGGATCGGCCTGCCCTTTGGTATTGCCATTGGCATCGCCATCGGAACCGATATGGACAAGAAAGCTAAAGCAGCTGGCAAACAATTGGATATTGATATCAAATCGTAAAATCAAATGAATTTCCTCGGCAATCTGATTTGGCTGATTTTTGGCGGTTTTATCGCCGCCCTGGGTTATTTTATCGGGGGAATCATCTTAAGTATAACCATCATTGGTATTCCCTTCGGGCTACAGTGCTTCAAGCTGGCAGGGCTGGTATTATGGCCTTTTGGCAAACAGGTGGTCAGTTCAACCCGCGACAGTGGTTGCCTTTCCCTGATGGCCAATATTATTTGGATACTCTGTGCTGGTATTTGGATCACTATCAACCATATTATCATGGGTATCATTTTATATATTACGATCATCGGTATACCCTGGGGGCGGCAACATTTCAAACTGGTGGAAATTTCATTGATGCCTTTTGGAAAAAGGATCATTTATGAATAACCTTTAATCAGGAACCTGCCTGGTCAGGTTTTCATTTGCCTTTGATTGTCCTGCTGCAGGATACCCTAACTTTATTAAGAAACAATCAACTGCTTATGCGATATCACACCCTGAAAAAGAAAGTGCATATTCTGATGCATCCTATTGAGGGCAATACAAGATGGGACAAATTGCTCAATGGATTCATCATCTTGTTGATCCTGCTCAACCTGTTGGCGGTGATGCTGGAAACGGAGGTAAATATCTATGAGCCCAACAAGGAATTTTTTCATGCTTTTGATGTTTTTTCCGTTGTGGTTTTCAGTATTGAATATCTTTTAAGGCTCTGGAGCTGCACCGATGAAGAACGTTACAAACATTGGTTCTGGGGCCGGATAAAATACATGATGACCTGGGAATCGATCGTGGACCTGCTGGCCATTATCCCTTTCTTCTTACACCGGATTTTCATTTTCGACCTGCGGGTACTGCGGATCCTGCGTTTGCTGCGATTATTGCGGATTTTCCGGCTGACCGTCTATTTGAAATCTTCCCGCATGGTCAGTAATGTATTTCGCAATCATATCCAGGAACTGGTATTGAGTTTTACCCTGGCCATGAGCCTGATTGTGATCTCCTCCTGCATGCTTTATTTCGCTGAACACCTGGCACAACCTGAAAAGTTTAAAAGCATTCCCGATACTTTATGGTGGAGTGTGACAACCCTGACAACGATTGGTTATGGCGATATGGTACCCATTACCTCAACGGGCAAAATATTAACCAGTATCATTGCACTGATCGGTGTGGCTTTGTTTGCCTTACCGGCGGGTATCATCACGGCGGGTTTTTTACAGGAAATGCGCAAGAACCGCCGGACAAAAGTGCATTTCTGTCCGCATTGCGGCAAGGAACTTGACCCCGACCTGATGGAGGGGCATTGACGGGAAGCTAAAGAAAGTGGCGACAGAGACCTGTTTTTATTCTGTCCATAAATGGAACATCTGTTGCAACCTCATACAAAAAACAGACGAGCCCTTTGTAGGGACTCGTCTGAATATGTTGCAAAGAAATCATTCGATTTCCTCTTTACAATAGGCTTTCGCTTACATCGGGGATTTGGCGGGCAGGGTTGTTACATTCATATCGCGAACGCAAACATATTTTCCATCACGCTTCTGGAAATATGACATATAGAATCCTTTGTCTACTTCTGTTCCGGCGGGATCAAGATGGCTGAAAGAACCGATCTCAACGGCCATATTGCCTTCTGCAAAAAGATCGACCACTTTATATACATTGGTAGTGCCGGCTGAATCTTTAGCCAGGTTTTCTGCGATCTTAGTCTGAATAGCAGCTTTACCAACAGCAGGTTCCTGGTTACGGCTATAACTGATAGCATCATCAGCATAATAGGCAACTACGGCAGCCGCATCCTTCGCTTTTTCAGCGGCAGAAAATGCATCTTCCATAGCCTGGATCTCCACCTTTAATTTATCCATATCAATCGCTTCTGCCTTTTCAGCGGGTGCATTGCAGGCGGCGAAAAACACGATAAACAGGCCGGATAGAAGAGCCATTTGAAATTTACTTCTCATAACAAATAATTTTGATTTTTTAATAATATGTGGAAGATAAACTATTTACAGGATTACCGGCTACATGATATGTACTATCTCCTGAACTTTTTTCAGAAATCAGCGACCTGGAAATGCCGAATGATCCTTATAAAGAACAGATAATCATAACTATTTGTAAATTGACTTACGATGAACTTAACCCAAAAAAACAGATGCCATTCTGAAGGTACTGGGGCTGTCGGCCCTCATGGATTCTTCGGATACCAAAAGCCGGTTGTACCGGGATGCCGATGTATTGTATAACAAATCGGTTTTTGCATTATACAGCCCTGCTGCCTACAGGAACAATGAGAAATTAAGGGAATCAGATGCTGGTTACTGTTTTGGCACAACGGTATTCCTCCACCTGGTAAGCGGTACCGGTGTGAATACCATATTCATGAAAGATATGAGGGAGGGGATGAATATAAACTGGGATCCTTGTTTGTATTTACCCTGTTGGAGGAAAGATTGGCGTTACTGGATCTTGATATTGAAAACCGGTCGGTGTTGACGGAAAAGGGTAATTTCAAATTTGATGCGTTAAAGCGTCGTATTGATGAAACGGACTAATCTGCTGGCAGGCCGGTGCCCCTGTTTGTAAGCTGTATATTGTTTTCGCATCGGGGTCCCGGAATACCCTTTTGCGGGTATCCTATTCGCTCAAAATTTCAATTACATTTGTCATTCACCACACAAGAAACAATATGAAAAAGATTTTTGCTTCGATGCTTCCTTTATTGCTTTTGATATTCGCCCCCCCGATTGCATGGGCAAAAGGAGAACCGGTACCATTCAAAACAAAATTTGATTACCAATATACTTCTGCTGATTTTAAAACCACCATCTCCTTTCCTGCCGCTTTTGAAGAAAGTTTTTCGGAAAAAGAAACAACAAACGGTATCCGTAAGACCGTGAAAGTCAGTGCCAGCCTCAAGGATGATGTATATTTCTTTAGTGCCACTAAACATGTTGTCGATATTCCTGAAAAAGAAAAGATGGCAACCGTTTCTGTCAACAGTTTTACTGAAACGATTAAAGGAGAGATCAAAAAAAAGGAGCCTTTTACCTATAATGGAAATACAGGAGCCGAAGCGCTGATCTATTTACCGGAACAAAACGCCTATGTCCACTACAGGGCTCTCCTTATTGACCGGTTCCAGTACCAGTTTGTCGTCATTGATAAGGAAGAAGGGAGTTCTGAGGCCGTGAGCCGTTTTTTTGCATCTTTTGCTTATACAGAATAAGACGATTGCTGTTGAAAGTAAATTGACAGCAACTGATCCTTTTTCATTGTTTGGATTTTTTTCGTTAAATAGATGTTTAACCATTAATTTTACCCTTCCTGATCCTGACCCCCGCCACCCTTATCCAAACAATATTTATTCATTCTTCAAATTAATTTTATGTCTTCAAAAAAGATCATTACCGTTTTTGGCGCTACCGGAGCGCAGGGCGGCGGATTGGTGCGCGCCATTGCCACAGATCCCAACAGTGAATTTTCAGTAAGGGCTGTTACCAGGGATCCCGAATCCGATAAGGCTAAAGCATTGGCGGCACTCGGCGCCGAAATCGTAAAAGGAGACCTGTCTGATGCTGATTCTGTGCATAAGGCATTGGAAGGAGCCTGGGGTGCTTTCTTTGTAACCTTTTTTTGGGCACATTTTTCTCCGGAACAGGAGAAAGCGGAAGCAGCCCTTTTTGCAAGAGCAGCAAAGGCCGCCGGTATTCAGCATGCCATCTGGTCTACCCTTGAAGATACCCGCGAACTGATACCCTTGGAGGACGAACGGATGCCAACCCTGCAGGGGAAATATAAAGTGCCGCATTTCGATGCCAAGGGAGAATCTAACCAGCAATTTATTGATGCCGGAGTACCCACCACCTTCCTGCATGCATCGTTTTACTGGGACAATTTTATTTATTTTGGAGCGGGCCCTAAGAGAGGGGAAGATGGAAAGATCACGCTCACCCTTCCCATTGGTGATGCAAAAATGGCGGGTATAGCGGCGGAAGACATTGGCAAATGTGCTTATGGAATATTTAAGAATGCTGCTGCTTATGTAGGGGTTGCAGGAGAGCACCTGAGCGGAACGGAAATGGCAGCCGCCTTAAGCAAGGCATTGGGTGAAACCGTCACCTACAATAAAATACCGGCATCGGTGTACCGCAGCTTTGGTTTTCCCGGTGCGGATGACCTCGGAAATATGTTCCAGGTATATGATGAGTTTGAAGAAAAGATGAATGCCCTCCGGGATGTAAACGGGTCAAAAAAACTCAATCCTGAACTCAAAGACTTTGAACAATGGCTGGAGACCAACGCCAAAAAGATCCCACTTTAAATTTAACAAATCATTGAACCTATAAAATGCCGTTTGATAAAAGAATGGCATTTTTTATTTTTATACCTTCCCCTTATAAAAAGTACTGATGAAAAATATTTTTATCCTTTTCTTTTTTCTTTTTTCCCTTTCTGCCTGTAACGATAATACAAGTTCCGGTAATAATTCTGATACAACAAAGAACAGCAGCAGTACGAATTCACTGACCAATACTCCCGGTTCAGGTATCATGATCCCTCCTGATACAGATACCGCCACTGCGCTGAACAGTATCGGCGACCTAGTATTGGGAATGAAAACATCGCCTATCATGAGAATGTTTGGTCGTCCCGATTCAGTTTCTAAAACCGGGTTATGGCCTGGGGATGGTCTTATGCACCAGGACTGGCTGTATCGTTCGCGGGGTATTTCACTCAATATGGCCATGGAGGAAGGTCAAAAAGATATGTTTATTTCTTCCATCACGGTAAAAAAGCCATGCACTTTAAAAACCCAAAGGGGTATCGGTATTGGAAGTGTCTATGCAGAGGTGATGATGGCCTATGAAAAAGAAATCGATCAGTCCTTAAGTAAAAAAAATGTGATTGTGATCGGATCTATCTATGATGGTATTATAGTCAGTTTTGAAAATGATAAAGCCAGTAACATATTTATTGGAGCAGCGGCGGAATGAAGGAATGAACAGGAAATACATCCCGCAAAAATCAACAAAGGAACAGCGACACTATGGGATTCATTTAGCAAGTAATAGTTTATAAGAAAGAGGGGGGGGAAGCGTAATAAGCATTATGACTATACATTACTCTGTGTCTCTGTGGTAAAAAATTACTCCTGGATCGAGCCCTTTTCCTTATTAAAAGAATGAAACCACAGAGGCACAGAGACACAAAAGGATTCATTTGGTAAGGAATTGTTTATAAGTAAGAGGGGGAAGCGTAATAAGCATTATGACTATACATTACTCTGTGCCTCTGTGTCTCTGTGGTAAAAAATTACTCCTGGATCGAGCCCTTTTCCTTATTAAAAGAATGAAACCACAGAGGCAAGAGACACAAAGGGATTCTTTTGGTAAGCAATTGTTTATAAGTAAGAGGGGGAAGCGTAATAAGAATTATAACTATACATTACTCTGTGCCTCTGTGTCTCTGTGGTAAAAAATTACTCCTGGATCGAGCCCTTTCCTTATTAAAAGAATGAAACCACAGAGGCACAGAGACACAAAGGGATTCTTTTGGTAAGCAATTGTTTAAAAGTAAGGGATTAAAGCATACTAAGTAATATTATCTATGTATTTCTATGTGTCTCCGAATTGTTGTGGTAAAATCAATTCCCGACTTTCCACTGCTCCGGCCAAAAACTTTCTATTTGACACCAGCAACCAAATACAAAAACCTATTTCAAAGGCTCCAGCCTGGCGGTGAAATGTCTGAGCAGTGGAGTTTCTTCCAGGATCCTTAACCCTTTTATGCATTCTTTATGGCGGAAAACCGCAATGATCACTTCTGCAACATAATCGATATGGCTCTGGGTATATACCCTCCGGGGTATGGCCAACCTGACCAGTTCCATGGCTGCCGGCAACAGCCTTCCCCCCTGGTCATACTTACCAAACATGAGCGAGCCGATTTCCACCGAACGGATCCCTCCTTCCTCGTATAAGGCACAGACCAGTGCCTGCCCGGGATAAGCATCAACCGGTATATGCGGCAGCATCGCTTTGGCATCGATATAAACCGCATGCCCGCCGGCTGGTTGCATTACGGGAACTCCGGCTTTTACCAGCTTATCGCCCAGGTATTCGATACTGCGGATCCTGTAGGCAAGATAATTTTCATCCATCACCTCCTTTAAACCAATAGCAATGGCTTCCAGGTCGCGGCCTGCCAACCCTCCATAAGTGGTAAAGCCCTCCGTGATGATCAGCATGTTCCTGCATCGGATCGCCAGGTCAAGATCATCAAGGGCCAGAAAACCGCCAATATTGGCAAAGGCATCTTTTTTCGCACTCATGGTACAGCCATCGGCATAGGAGAATATTTCCCGGGCTATTTCGGGTATAGACTTATCCGCATATCCTTCCTCCCGCTGCCGGATGAAATAACTGTTTTCTGCGAAACGGCAGGCGTCGATAAAAAAAGGAATCCCGTGCTGCCGGCAAATCCTTCCTGTTTCCCTGATATTGCGCATACTCACGGGCTGTCCGCCACCGGAATTGTTGGTGATGGTCATGATCACCATGGGGATATTCTTTGCCCCCTTGTCGCGGATCACAGCTTCCAGGGCTTCGGTATCGATGTTCCCTTTAAAAGGAGCGGGTACCGATGGAATTTTACCTTCCGCACAGGGAAGGTCGATCCCTGTTGAACCGGAAAATTCTATATTGGCCCTTGTTGTATCGAAAAGGGTATTGCTGATAAAATATTTTCCGCTTCCCCCGATCACGGAAAAAAGAATTTTTTCTGCCGCTCTTCCCTGGTGAACCGGGATCACAATCCGGAAACCGGTGATGTCCCTGACAGTTTTCTCAAAACGGAAGAAACTGGCACTGCCGGCATAGGATTCATCCCCCTGCATGATACCGGCCCACTGGTTACTGCTCATCGCGCTGGTACCACTATCCGTAAGCAGATCAATCAATACATGATCAGCATGGATCCGAAAGGGATTAAATCCCGCTTTTTCTAGAATATCGCGTCTTTCGGCTTTTGTGGTGAAATAAATGGGTTCCACCGACTTAATGCGGAAGGGTTCTATGATCGTTTGCATACTTGAATTTTTACTGATGAAATATCACGTGTGTACCGGTTATTTGTCCCTAAACAACCATTATTACCAGGCACTCAGGTCGGCCTGCTGATAATATTTTTCCAAATAGGAGTCATGCAGGCGGTAAAGGTAGGCGGGGTTAAAATCCGATAACATGATATTGATCATCCAAAATATGATAATGCACCGCATACAGCCATCATGAGTGTTACAGGATCAACAGGGTTTCTATTTAAAATTCTTTTTTATATATTGGGTCACTAAGTTTGATGACATCCATCAAATGCATTTCCCGGATAATACCATTCGGATATTCACAATATGATAATTGCAGCGACCATGATGAGAAGAATATTAATATTGATGCCCATGTTTTGCCTGGCTGGCCTTGCGCTATTGGCCCAAACAGGTTATGCAATCCGTGTACAGATCAAAGGATTTTCAGAAAAAAAATTATACCTCGCCTATTATTATGGGGATAAGCAGTATATCAAAGACACTGCCGTTTATAATACAGAAGGCTGGTTTGAATTTAAGGGGAATAAGCCGCTGGAAGGGGGTGTTTACATGATTGTATTACCACCTGACAATAAGTATTTTGAGATCATGGTCGATAAAAATGAACAGCAATTCAGCATTCAGACCGAGCGGGATGACCTCAGCGGACAGATAATATTCGGGGGACAAAGTTTTGAAAACCAACTCTTCTATAAATATATCAACTTCCAGTCCCTGATCGGAAAAGAGGAGGATCAACTGAAAGCGGATATGGCGATGGCCCGGAAGCAAAAAACCGATACCAGCTTCTTGCAGGAAAAAATGGATTCCCTGGAAAATGCCAACCTGGCCTATCAAAAAAAACTGATAAAAAACTATCCGGGTTCCCTTACGGCCAGTTTGATCAAAGCGACCCTTCCTGTCAACAACCCCGAATTTGCAGGCTCAAAAAAGGAAGTGGAAACAAAGTCATGGCAGTATGCTAAAAATCATTTTTTCGATAATATGGAGATGGGTGACCCAAGACTGCTCCGGTCACCGGTACTCTTTTCCAAGATCAATTATTTTATTGAAAATCTGCAGGTACAGCATCCCGATAGCCTTTGCCGGGCCATCGATTTTGTAATGAACAAGTTAAGCGCAGCCCCGGAATCGTACAAGTTCTACCTGATACATTTCCTGAACAAATATGCTTCCTCCAAGATTGTGGGCATGGATGCTGTTTATGTGCATCTTGCCAAAAATTATTATGCTAAAGGGAAGGCCCCCTGGACGGAAAAAGAACAGTTGCAAAAAATAATCGACAACGCCAATACCCTCGACCCCATACTGATCGGAAAAAAGGCCCCTTCCCTGCCTGCCCTTACCCGGAAGGGGATGCCTTTTGATTTTGGAATGATCCCGGCTGCTTATACCATCGTGTATTTCTGGCGGGAGAATTGCAGCCTCTGTAAATCAGATGCCCTTAAGTTGAAGCAATTCTATGAAAAATATAAATCGAGAGGAGTCCGTATTCTTTCTGTTTGCATCGACCAATATGAAAATATTGATAAGAACTGGAAATATGTGGATGAAAATGGTTTGGATGAATGGACCCATGTGTATTTCGCGGACCCAAAAAACTTATTGGCAGTATTAAAAACTTACGATATCAAATCTTCCCCGCTGATCTACGTATTGAATGATCAACAGGTCATTCAGTCAAAGCGTATTGGCGTCAACCAGCTGGATATGCTGATGGATATGTTCCTGAAATAACTGTTTTGGACAGACCGGAGACAATCCTTAATACCAATGCTTTTTATATTGTATGAAGCTGAATGGTGCCTGGCAATTAGCCTGCGCATTTCAAGGCCAGCAAATCCCCGATCATCCTGGCCGTCCACTCCAGGTTCAGTTCCGTATCCAGGATGGCTTCCTGTAGATCAGTCAGGCGGTGATTAATCGGTATTAAAACATCAAAATAAGCTTGCAGGCCAGGATCTGCCTCCAGGGGAATTTTCCCGGCCACCCCGATAACCGGAATCCCTTTTTCCTTAGCCCGCTTCGCCACACCAAAAGGACCCTTACCCTGTAGTGTCTGCGCATCAATGCTTCCTTCGCCGGTGATGACCAGGCTGGCCGGTGTCAATGCCGATTCAAAACCGGTAATCTCCAAAAAAGCCTCGATGCCATTCAGTAAGCGGGCCTTCATCATTCCGGCCAGGCCAGCAGCCACGCCCCCTGCCGCACCGCCATGGGGTATTATCGCGATATCACTGCCGGTTGCAGCAAGGATCACATCCCGTAAACGAGACAAACCGGCTTCGAGTCGCAAACAGTCTTCTGCATTGGCGCCCTTCTGGGGGCCAAAAACCATGGCAGCTCCCTGCGGGCCGAGCAGGGTATTGTCAACATCACAGAGAATGATCAGTTCAGTACGAAAAATTCGGTTATCCATTTGAGATAGATCGATTCTGGCCAGATCGGGAAGATCGGCGGGTATTTTTTTCAGTTCCGCTCCTTCGGAATTTAGAAACCGGACCCCCAACGCCCTGGTGATACCGGTGGCACCATCCACCGTAGCACTTCCACCGATACAGAGGATGATCTTCTGCACACCCCTGTCCAGTGCCCCGAGGATCAGCTGGCCGGTACCATAGCTGCTGGCCATCAATGGGTCGTATTGATCGGGCTGTAATAAGCGGAGACCTGAAGCATCGGCCATTTCAATGACAGCCGTCTTACCACCATCGGTGATGCCCAAACGGGCATCTATTTCCCTGCCAAAAGGATCCAGAACGGATCTGCTGATGAACTCCCCCCCTGTATGCCGGATGATCAGTGCTGCCGTTCCATCGCCTCCATCTCCTACGGGAAAACATTGCAGCGTGCATTTCAGGTGAGATGCCAGCAATCCTTTTTGCAGCGCTGCTGCTGCCAACGGGGCAGCTAGGGCATTTTTAAAAGCATTAGGGGCAAGCAGGATATGCATAAAATTTACAATAATACATATGATAACAAATACACAACGGCCAGGGATACAAGACCCATCCAAAGCGTAGCCAAAGAATAGACCCTGAGCATGGAGCGCATATCAAGACCAGAAAATTTTGCCACGACCCAGAAATAGGAATCATTGGCATGCGAGATCATCATGGATCCGGCACCCATGGACAAAAGACAAAGAAGCTTTCCATGGCTGGTATCAAGACCCAGCACCGGTAAGAGGGGTAAAACGATCGATGCTGCCGTGATCATCGCCACTGTAGAGGAGCCCTGGGCTGTTTTCAATACAAAAGAGATTAAAAACGGGAATAAGATTCCCATACCGGAAAGATTAGCCACGGCACTAAGGGATGTGCCCAGTTGGGTAGCTGAAAGCACGGCCCCGAAAGCGCCGCCAGCTCCGGTAATCACCAGGATACTTCCTGCTTTTTCCACCCCTGCCTGAAGTTGTTGAGTGATAGAAGAAAGGGTCCAATGCCGCACCGCCACAAAAATAATCCCTATCCCGACAGCCAGTGCGACCACAGGCTCTCCTAACACGGATAAAACCGGTTGCAGGTAACTATTACTACCTCTTATGGAAAGAAATGAATTGAAGGCTATTAAAAATATGGGTACCAGTACCGGTAAAAATGCCATGAAAACGGGAGGTTCCGGGTGTATGATCCCGCCGGCTTCTTCCTCCGGTAAAATAACTGGTGTTAATTTTTTTCCGGCAAACCGGGCCCAAAGATTTCCCACGATCACAGCCGGAAGGGCCACCGCAATACCGGTACTTAGCAGGATACCCATATCCACTCCCAATACTGCTGCACCGGCAGCTGCTCCCGGATGGGGCGGCAGCAGGCAATGAACAGCATATAAACCCGTTGCCAGCGAAACGGCCATGATGACCATGGATATTCCCGTGCGGCGGACCAGGGAGGTATTCAAGCCGCTGAGTACGATAAACCCTGAATCACAAAAAACGGGTAGTCCCACCAGGAAACCCGTGATGCTCATAGCTAACTGTGCCCTTCTCTCACCCGTTATTCTTAGAATCGTATTGGCCATTACCCTCGAGCAGCCGCTTTGTTCCAGCAGTACGCCAAGGGTGGTTCCCAGTACAATCAGCAGACCCAGCGAGCGCATGATATTTCCAAAGCCATCCTTAATGGAATTCATGATCATTGCGGCCGGCATACCGACTCCAAAACCCACCACAAATGCTGCAATTAATAATGCAAAAAAGGCATTCACCCGCCATCGGGCCGTAAACAGGATGATGAGTGCCATACCCAGCAATAGAAACAGGATGATTTGGGGGAGGGAAGGGTTCATTACATTCAATTCATATTATTAAATGTACTAAAACATAAATATATATTCCAGTATACAATACAGTTCATTAACTGGATCGAAGAATGAAACCACAGAGACACAGAGACACAAAGGGATTCATTTAGCAATTAATAGTTTATAAGAAAGAGGGGTAATCGTAATAAGCAGTATGACTATACATTACTCTGTGCCTCTGTGTCTCTGTGGTAAAAAATTACTCCTGGATCGAGCCCTTTTCCTTATTAAAAGAATAAAACCACAGAGACACAGAGACACAAAGGGATTCATTAAGCAAGTAATAGTTTATAAGAAAGAGGGGTAATCGTAATAAGCAGTATGACTATACATTACTCTGTGTCTCTGTATCTCTGTGGTAAAAATTATTCCTGGATCGAGCCCTTTTCCTTATTAAAAGAATAAAACCACAGAGGCACAGAGACACAAAGGGATTCATTTAGCAAGTAATAGTTTATAAGAAAGAGGGGTAAGCGTAATAAGCATTATGACTATACATTACTCTGTGCCTCTGTGTCTCTGTGGTAAAAATCCTCTCTTCAAAAGTCAGAATGGCCAACTACTTTACATGTGCCTTAAAAATACCGTTGGGTTGCGTAGCAGTAAATCCAATGGCCCGCCCTTCTTTCATTTCAAAGACTACGGTATATCCCTTCTTTCCTTTTACCGTGAATGTATCAGCCGAAACAGGTACCAGTTCGGAATCATCCTGCCCCGGTACAGTGGCCCAAAGCGCCTTGTCTTTTACAAATGTGGTTGCTGTTAATGCATAGTCGTCAAATGTAAATACGGCTGCATATTTTTCCAATGCTTCAGGGCTAAGGGTATATAATGCTTTGCCGGTCAGCTGGTCTAATTTATATTGTGTTTCCGCACTTTGAGTTAAGGCCAGTGCTTTCTTATAATTGACAATCGCCTGCTGGGTATCTTTCCGGGCGAGCAGCAGATCCGCGTAGGAATCATATACATTACCGCTGTTGGGATAATTGGCGATATTCATTTCAAAAAGAGCAGCTGCTTTTGGGTACTGTTTCAACGAAAGTGCATTATACCCCAGCCCGTTGATCTGCATTTCCGGTGGCAGAACCTTGTACCCGAAATGTTTCGAAACATCCTGGTAATGTTGTTGCATCTTTTTTACAATGCCCAGTCCCGGGGCCATAAAATCATCCGGTGTCAGTTTCATACGGTACCATTTAAATAGAAACCGCAGACCGTCATACTCTGTTGCTAACGGTACCGAGCCATGATCATCATCGGCATAATAGCGGCTGGCATATTGCAATCCGTTTTGCGGATGGGCCTTGATATACTGGTTCAATGCAAAAATGGAACGGATATGCCGGGTGATCGCTGTCGTATCTTTTTTCATTTTCTCCAGTGTCATACCCTCCGGCATTGTATTCGCAATACCCAGGTAGAGACTGGTACCGTTAAACTTTTGTTTGGAAAGCTTTTGTTCCGTGGCTTTCAAAAAGCGTTCCTGGTCATACCACATGCTGGGATCGATGGCGATATAGGCATTGAACAAAGCCGTCTGGTTAGTAAGTATATTCATCACGGTCAGTCCTCCAAAGGAGTGGCCGATCAGCATTTTAAAAGGTGCCGTAGGATAAGCAGAATCAATATGCGGCATCAGTTCTTTTTCTATAAAGGAGGTGAAGTTTTCACCACCGCCGGTGTTTTTTGAAAAATTACTGTCCATTATTGGCGGGTCACTTGTGATATGGGTAGGGGTCAGATCCCTGGTCCTGTCCGTATTGGGGATGCCGACCACGATCATTTCCGGCACAACTGTATTCCCATTTACCTGGCTAAGCTGCTGGATCATGCCCACAACAGATTCAAAATGCGCATCCCCGTCGAGCAGGTACACCACAGGGTAGCGTTGATCCGATGCTGGCTGCCCGGCATTCATATTCGGTACATAGACCCAAACCTTTCTTTGCTCCTTCAGGATCTGAGAATAAACCGAATCTACTTTTCCAATAACAATCAGGTTGTCTTTTTGAGCAAAACCTGAAAGCGAAAAAATCATAAAAAGGAATGACAGGAAATGTTTTTTCATGATAGGTTTTTTAATTACAGGACTAAATTTACAACAATGAAACTATATAGATTCTTTAGGCTGCATTACTTAGCGCAGTAACCCATGGAGGCACAATGACACAAAGGGCTTGATGAACGAGGGATAAATGTAATAAGTATTATGCCCTATCAATTTCTCTGTGCCTCCGTGTCTCTGTGGTAAAAATTACTCCTGGATCGAGATATTTTCTTAATTAAAAAAAACAACCACAAAGGCACGGAGGCACAAAGGGATTCATTTAAATAGCAATAGTATGTAAGAAAGGGATTAAGCGTAATAAGCATTATGCTCTATGTATTTCTCTGTGACTCCGTGTCTCTGTGGTAAAAATTACTCCTGGATCGAGCCCTTTTCTTAATTAAAAAAAAACAACCACAGAGGCACGGAGGCACAAAGGGATTCATTTAGCAAGTAATAGTTTATAAGAAAGAGGAATAACCGTAATAAGTGTTATGTTTTCTACATTTCTCTGTGCCTCTGTGTCTCTGTGGTAAAAAATTACTCCTGGATCGAGCCTTTTTCTTTATTAAAAGAATGAAACCACATAGGCACAGAGACACAAAGGGATTCATTTAGCAAGTAAAAGTTTATAAGAAAGAGGAATAAGCGTAATAAGTGTTTTGTTTTCTATATTTCTCTGTGCCTCCGTGCCTCTGTGGTAAAATCAAACCCCGGCTACCCGTCTTTCCAACGAATAACCCAAATGCATTACACCTTTCAATAAGCCAAAAACATTAACTTTAATGCCTACACTCACCCACCAAAAAAATAATATGAAAAAAACCTGGTGTTTTGTTTTCACTGTCATTCTAATGGCAATGCAGTTGACCGTTTCGGCACAGGAATCGGGAAAGTTTTCCATCCCTTACGGGAATAACCCCGCTGCTGGAAAATATGTGAAGGTCAACGGGATCAATATGTACTATGAAACCTATGGTACGGGCAGCCCCCTTGTGCTGATTCATGGTAATGGTGGCAGTATTGCTTCCATGGGCAACCAGATAGAATACTTTAAAGACAAATACAGGATCATTGTTGCCGATAGCCGTGCACAGGGTAAATCAGGTGACGCTCCGGGATTGATCACCTATGAACAGATCACCGATGACTGGTCGGCCTTACTCGACGCCCTTCATATTGATTCGGCTTATGTGATCGGCTGGAGCGATGGGGGCATCGAAAGCCTTCTGATGGCCATCCGCCATCCTGAGAAAGTAAAGATGATGGCGGTAATGGGCGCCAACCTGCAACCCGATAGCAGTGCGGTATATCCCTGGGCTGTGAATTGGGTGAAAAAAATCGCTGCGGAGGTTGAAACTAAACTGGCCAAAAAAGATACCACGCAAAACTGGATGCTGATAAAAAAATTATTCAACCTGTTGGGTAACCAGCCCCATATCCCCCTGGAAGATGTTCAAAAGATCAAAGCCCCTACCCTTGTAATGGGTGGTGATAAAGATGTGATCAGGGAAGAGCATACCCTGCAGATCTACCAGCATTTGCAAAAAGCCTGGCTATGCATATTCCCAGGTGAAACACATATGATACCTGAAACTGATCCCGGGCTTTTTAACCAGACTGTTGAAAAGTTTTTCAGCAAACCTTATTACCGCCCCGACACCAAAGATTTTATTCTAGGGCATCATTAACCGATAGCTTCAATGAAACATTTGCATACTAGCATCCTGATGATCGCCAGCGCTGCAGTACTGGGATTGGCAGGGCTTAGTGCTCTTTTTTACCCCAAAGAAATTCTATTAGCATCGGGATTACCTGTTAAGGCTTTACCCGTCTTATTTGTACAGATCGCCGGAGCTTTATACCTGGGTTTTGCCATGATGAACTGGATGGCTAAGTCGGTTTTGATCGGTGGCATTTATGCAAGACCGCTGGGCATGGGAAATTTTTTTCATTTCATGATTGGGGGTATCAGTCTAATAAAAGTCAGCATCAGTCATCCCGCATGGTCAGCAGCCTGGGTCGCGGCGGCCTTCTATAGTATTTTTGCCCTTCTATTTGGCTGGGTGCTGTTTGGCATTCCAAAAAAATGACACGTCTGCTGTGCAGGCGTGTCAGATATCATAAAGTCGTTTTTCTTTTCGGATCTTTCCGGCTCCGGAACATTTTATTTTGAAGCGGGCATCGGTTGCACAGCTGCGGGTCGTCCGTATTGATACATCAGGTCTACTTTCCCGTTTTTGTCAAACCGCCAGGTTTCGTTGAGCACAACCGAATCGGTTACTCCAGCCTTATCGGTAAAGGCTTCAGTTGACCAGATAGCAGCCCATGTACTATTTGCGGGTTTTAAATCAACCGGGAACACGACATGCACAGTATTTTTCATCATCGTGTATCCGTCCCTTGCCCCCTGCATCGCGGACAGCACTTCATCGCGGGTACCTGATACCATCATACCATTGCGGAGAAACATAGTTACCGAATCAGCAAAATAATCTTTGGCGACCGAAAGGTTACCATCATCCCAGGTCCTGAACAGGGCCAAAACATTTTCTGCATTTTTGGGATCACCAATAACGGCTTCTGAAGACAAAGAAGGGGTATAACCATGCATATCCATCATGGGTTTTGTTTCAGTAGCACCCGATTCCGGTGTCGTTTTTTCTGAAGCATTGTTACAGGCAAAAAAGCCGAAGGCAACAACGGCAATAAACATTTTTTTCATTTGTTGAAATTAAAGTTGAAGAAAGGGGTTGAGGCGGGATGGGATTACCTTAAAGTTAGGATTTTTTTTAATAAATGCATCCATGTCCGCAACAGTATAATCAATGATGGTGGTCATCATTCCGGATCAAAACTCACAATAGCTTTGTTCTATATGCCAATATGAAAAAGATGCCGCTTTTATTGCTTTCAGCCCTGCTCATGGTTATACAGCCGGTTGTCCATGCCCAGGATCATGTATTATCACCGGACTCATCATCTGCTGTAGTACCGGTTTCTGCAGCACAGGTTCCACCGGAACTTTTAGCAACTGTCGATACGGCAAGAATGCATGACCGCGCTGCCCTTTTTATTTTTAATCATTCCCTGCACCCCCTTGGGAAGATGGAGTTCATGGACAATAAACAACAATTTAGAAAACTGAACACCCCTTTAAAAATGAACCGCTGTACCCTCGTTTATGTAGACAGCGGTATGCATCAATTACATACGATGTACCAGTTGGATGGGAAGCAAGCCTTTTTTCATGCCGGATCGATTTATTTTGCCGAGCTCCTGACTCGCACCCGCTGGCTGGTACCCGGAGGTATTCCAAATAAAAATAAGAACGGGGAAGAATTCGGGGCGGTCTTATTTAATTATATCAATGTAGAAAAAGGATTGCAATTATTTACAGATCTTAAAAAGAAAACGATTTTGCTGAATGAATAAAATACACCGTGATAGTAATAAATACTTTTTTTGTGTTATTATTTTCACCACAGAGGCAGCATGTTTGATCCCCTTTTAATGCAATTTCACTTTGAACCTGCCCTCACGGATATAAGCAGTATCCCCATTGGGCTTGAACACCGTGCCCTCAAAAGTTCCTGTTACTACCTGTGTAGAATGGATATACTGCTGAATTAAAACAGAGAAAGGTTTGGCAGGCTGACTGATATAGATATCCTGTACCCCAAAATGATCATAATAATAAAAGGCAGCACCACTGGCAATTACATTATACTTGTCTTCATTGAAAGAAACCGGAAGGTAAACAGTCATGACAATACCGGTATCGATGGAACAGGCCGATGGACCAAAAAATGTAAAGGTCCTGTTCACATTATAACTACCGATAAAACCGGCATTATCGGTTCCCCCGCAAAAATTTCCGTTCCCGGTTTTGAACCGCCAGTCACCGAGTTGAAGGGTGTTTGCCGGGTTACACAATGCGCAACCTTCAACAGTAGCGGAGGGAGGGAGTTGCACCGTATCAAAGAGGTGCAAAGTATTAGCTCCTTCAAAGCTATAATCCTTGGCGCAGCCTGTATCCTGTAACCAAAATACCGGTAACACAAAGACCAGTAAAAGCAGGTATATGAAACGGGGTCGCTGCATAAACAATCCAACGGCTAAGTTACCAAATGAAGCCAAAATGGGAAGAAGCTTTAAAAAAAAGAGCCGGCAAAGCCGGCTCAGTATGGATGGGTAATAACTTAGTGAGGATCAGTAGTTGTTTTCCGTGCCCACCACTTCATAACCGGTGGTTCCGTCCACGGACCTTTCCTTAAAGTAAAAATGATCGGGTGATACATACAAAGACTGGCCGTCAATGATCACCTGCCGGCTGTCCGGGGGCAAACTGGTGACAATATCACCGATCTGGTAACCATTGTTACTGTAGGATTCAGGGCTATCCGTATTATTGATATCTCCATATTTCCCGACCACTGTGTACACCACCTCATTATTGCTGTTGACCCCTTCTTTATAATAAGTGCCATTAAACTCATAGAATTTCTCCCCATTCACCGTTACGGCTTTTGCTCCGCGGGGAAGCACCGTGACCACAGCGCCCAGGGGTGCATCCACCACTTCATATTGGGAATTCTGATAGTCGCGGTAATAGATGCCATCATAATAATAATAAGGGATATCGCGATAATAAAAACGATAATAACCCACAGGCAATACGCTTACGCGGATACCAAAAGGAGCATATACGGGTTCATAATATCCATTATAGTATCCGTAAAAACTTCCTCCATAATAATAATAAGGATACCCGCCAAAATGGATGGATATACTGGTACGGGGTAAAACGGAATAACGGTTGTACCCTGCATAACTGAAACGGCGGGGGGCATAGCGGTAACGGGAATAACTGTAGTTGCCCCTGCCATAACCGTTACGCTGGTAATTGCTGTACCGGTTCCGGTTATTGTTACGATAAAAATTATTATTACGGTTACGGTCATCATTACGCCTGAAATTATCGTTGCGGGTATTCCTGTCATTTGTCCTTGTTACACGGTTATTATTACCAGGAAACCGGTTGGTGGAGGTACCGGAATTATTGCGCGCCCCCCTGTTATCAATTACCCGGTTATTCGGTGCCTGGGGACGGGAATAATTATTATTCCTCCGCTGGTCCGTTACCCGGTTGTTCTGGGAAGGGGGCCGGTTAAATGTATTATTACCCGGATTTCGGTCGTTCCTTGCCACAGGATTACTATTCCGGTCCGGGGGCCGGTTGAATGTATTGTTATTCCTCCCCGCAGAATTATTTTGCTGTCTTGGGGCCGGGGCTGTACGGTTATTACTCCCCCTGTTATTACTGTTACCGCCCCGACGGTCATTCCTTTGTGCAATGGCAGGCAACAGGAAACCCATGGCGAGTAGCAGTGTCAGAAATCTTTTCGTATTTTTCATATGCTTTGTTTTATATCCATTAGACAGTTATTAGTATACGAACAGTCTTAAAATTATGCTAATAAAGAATGCAAAACTGTTAAAATAAAAACAATGAAAAAGAACAAAATCGATCCGGCTTTATGATGATAACATCCGGAAAACTTTCTCGATATATCTAATATTTATATACCTTATAAACCAAAAGCTATGAGTTCCACAGATCAAAAAGAGGATCCCCGGCTAATTTCTTTCAATACGCTCCGTAAATCCATCGGTTGGCTGGGGCTCTTATTACCGGCAGCGATGCTGACGGGTAACCTGGTATTCAGCCATTGTCATGCTATCCAGGATTCCAATAGTCATTATTATTATACGATCACAGGCGACCTTTTTGTGGGCATTTTATGTGCTGTGGCCCTTTTCCTGCTATCCTATAAGGGTTATCCCGGCGAACCTGTGGATAATTTACTCACTTCGCTTGCGGGTATCTGTGCTTTGGGGATCGCATTTCTTCCCACTAATGACAACAGCGCCGACAGTTGTGCCATTTTCCACCTGCCCCTGGATAAGGCAAGGAATATTGCACATTACAGTTTTGCAGCCGTCTTCTTTTTATTACTGGCAGCCATTTCTTATTTTCTTTTTACCAAAAGCAAGGGGGAGAAAACCAACAGAAAGTTATTGCGGAATAAGATTTACCGGAGCTGCGGACTCCTGATATTTTTCTTTATTGCACTGATTGCGGTGTATAATATTTTCCCGGAAAGCTTCCGATGGCTGGATCCCTACAAACCTGTTTTCTGGCTGGAATGGCTGGCGCTGATTGCTTTCGGTTCTTCCTGGCTGATCAAAGGGGAACTGATGCTCAAAGACAAATCGGATAAGCAACAAAAACCAATGATTGAACCCCGATGATCCTAAAGGTCATTATCCCCAGGCTCATAAAAATCTAACCGGTTATTCAGCCTGATCATTTCCTGCTGCATTTCATCGATGCGGCGCAACAGGTGGGCAATGGTTTCAATCCCTTCGAGATTAATTTCCATTTCGTAATAGAAACGGGCCATTTTTTCCAGTTCCGGTAACTGGTTGATGGAAACGGCCGGGGTTGCATCGACGTGGTCAAGCTCAATCAACCCCCGCTCCTGTAAAGCTTCGACAAAGGAAATTTCAATATGCTGGTGCATACAAAATTCCTGAAGGGTAATCTTATCCTGCGTTTGCATAAGCCATCATTTTAGTTTTGACAATTCCGTAAACAGGGCTTTTTCTTTTTCACTCAGCCCCGTTGGAAGTTTTACCTGGTACGTGATGTAAAGATTGCCGAACTCCCCTTCTTTCTTATAAACAGGGAAGCCCTTTCCTTTCAGCCGGATTTTCGTTCCGTTCTGTGTTTCAGGGTTCACTTTCAGTTTCAGTTTACCCTGCAGGGTCTCCACCGTAATGTCCCCGCCGAGCAATGCCGTATAGAGGTCAATGGTCACGTTGGTGAACAAATCGTTTCCTGAACGTTTGAAAACCGGGTGTGGCGGGATGACAAATGTGATATAGAGGTCACCGGCCGGTCCCCCGTTCACACCCGGGGCGCCATGCCCTTTTAATTTGATCACCTGCCCGTTTTCCACCCCTGCGGGAATGGTGATCCTGATTTTTTTTCCATCCACATGGAGCACCTGTTGATGCGTTTCCATTGCATCCTGCAAACTCAGTGTCAGTTCCGCATGAAAATCCTGCCCCCTGAATTTTGCCTGGCTGCGCCGGCCGGATGATCCGAACATGGAAGTGAAGAAATCAGAAAAATTGTCCTCATCAAAAGATGAAAAGGCCTGTCCTCCCGTCTCCTGCTGACGGGCCTGTTGCCTTTTTTGTTGTTCAAACTGTTCAGCATGCTGCCAATCCTTACCATACTGGTCATATTTCTTTCTTTTTTCAGGATCACTCAGCACTTCATTGGCCTCATTGACCTGCTGGAATTTTTGATGGGCCTGTTTGTCGTTGGGATTAAGGTCGGGATGGAGTTTTCGGGCCAGTTTGCGGTAAGCTTTTTTGATCTCCTCTTCAGAGGCATTCTTAGGGACCCCTAATACCTTGTAATAATCAATAAAGTCCATGATCGCTGTTTTATATCCTGATACAAAGGTACAACAGGGGATTGCTGCCAGCCATTAAAAAATGGTTGCTTAATTTTGAGCATTTACAACCTTTATCCCCGCTTCTTGTTAGCCTTATAGTTAATCAAACAATACTTGTCATGAACAATCTTAAAAATAAAGTCGCCTACATCACCGGTGGCAGCAAGGGCATCGGCTTCGGCATTGCAAAAATATTATTGGAGCAGGGAATGCGGGTGGCTATCAGCAGCCGGTCGCAGGAGGCAGCCAGCAAAGCCGCAGCTGAATTAAGCAAAGACCCTTCAAAAATTCTGCCTGTTGCCTCTGATGTCGTTTCGCCGGAAGCGGAAAGAAAAGCGGTACAATCCGTCCTCGATCATTTCGGGCAATTGGATGTGCTGGTGGCCAATGCCGGGGTCGGGCATTTTGCACCCATTGATGCTTTGTCGGAAAAAGACTGGAAAGACACTATTGACACTAACCTTACAGGTGTTTTCAACAGCGTAAAAGCGGGTATCGAGGCCTTAAAAAAATCAGAGGGATATATCATCACGATCGCCAGCCTGGCCGGTACCAATTTTTTTGAAAATGGAGCTGCCTATAATGCGAGTAAGTTCGGGCTGGTAGGATTTACACAGGCCATCATGCTGGACCTCCGGAAATATGGCATCAAGGTGAGTACCATCATGCCGGGATCTGTAGCCACCTATTTTAATGACCATGTTCCTTCAGCGGCCGATGCCTGGAAGATCCAGCCCGAAGATATCGGGCAAATGGTCGCCGATCTCCTGCACATGAACCCACGGACCCTTCCGAGCAAGATAGAAGTCAGGCCATCAAGACCGGGAAAATAAAATCCTGCCCTGTAAACTAATTTGGTATGTATTCCTTAGTCAGGATCTAATACAGAAAGACTGATTTTTGCGATATCCCGAAGGGCATCTTTATCGGGTTTGGTTTGGGCAACCAATTTTAGTCCGTTAAAACTGCTATTGAGATGGTGTGCTATTGCCTTGGCAGTAAATTTTTTGCTAATCTCTCCGCTTGCCTGACCTTCTTTTATCCAGGATAAAAAAAGTAATTCCATCATTTCAAGATTTTTAACGGCTTCCTTACTGATACGAGGGTCCATATTCGCCAGCTCTGTAGTACTGTTGAGCATAAAGCATCCTTTACGGTCAGGGTCTGCCATGGATGCGCTGATACTTTTATTAAACAACCACTCAATTTTTTTACGGGGTGATAACCCCTTAGGCATATCACTCGTTAATCCCACCCGCTGAAATTCCTGGTATTGCTGTAATGCCTGTACATACAGGCCATGCTTATCCGTAAATGTATCATAGATACTTGACCGGCTCAGTCCTGTTGCCTGCACCAGGTCGTCCATAGAAGTTGCATTGTATCCCTTTTTCCAGAATACATCCCTTGCTTTCTGCAAGACAAGGGCTTCATCGAACTGTTTGGTCTTAGGCATCAGGACTGAGGATTAGTACCGGCCGTAAAAATAGAAAAATTATAGATGACTGAGACCTCCGTCTACTGCAATTTCTGATCCGGTGATATACGATGCGTCTTCCGATGCAAAGAAAAGAACCGTATTGGCTACTTCGTCAGGATGGCCAAACCGTTTCATAGGGTTGATGCTTTCAAACCCTTTTGACATTTCCTGTACAGCTTCGGCAGGCAGGCCCAAACGACCGTAAATAGGTGTATCAATGGGTCCGGGTGAAACAGCATTCACCCTGACTTTCTGACCCACTAATTCCGTTGCCAACGTACGCACAAGCGAACGAAGCGCTGCTTTGCTGGCAGAATAGGCGGAAGTGCCGGGAAATCCTTTCACATTCACAACAGAGGTGTTGAGAATAATAGATGCGTTTTCGTTGAGTTCCGGAATTGCTTTTTGCACAGTAAGAAAGGTACCTTTTACATTGACATCCATATTGGTGTCGAATAATTGTTCATCAGTTTGCCCAAAAGGTGCAAAGAGCGCAACTCCGGCATTGGCAAAAAGGATATCCACCTTTCCGAATACTTCGCGGGTTTTGCTGTACAAACGGTCAAGGTCAGCGGGACGGGTTACATCGCCTTTGACGGCAATGGAGTGGTTGCCGAGTTCAGCAGCTGCAGCATCCAGGGTTTTTTGATCACGGCCAAAGATCACCACTTTAGCACCTTCGCGTACAAATGCACGGGCGGTGGCCAGACCAATACCGCTGTTACCCCCGGTAATAACGGCTACTTTGTTTTTTAAACGAGTCATAAAATAAAAAAGTTAAAAGATAAAATAATATTGGAACGTTCATTCCAAAACAAAGATATATATATTGGAACGAATATTCCAAATAAAATTTAAAACATTTTCCCCTCCCTGTTGATCACGGTACTATATAATGGAAAGCTCTTTCATGATGGAAATTAAATAGGAGCGCAGTCTGGTGGCCTGTTGCAAAGCCCTGATATAATCCTCTTCCTTCCCTGCTGCCTTGAGTTGGAAAAGTTTTTTCAGTTCTCTTTTTAGTGAAGAATTTTTTTCCAGCGCTGCCTTTCTGAACAACAGGATCACTGCCCAGTTCTGTAATACAAATTGCATGCGGGGGTCATCCTGGTTACTGATGCCAAGGATGGCCCCCAGTTGCTGGGCTGAATACTTTTCAGCCTTCACCCTGTCATGCTGATACTGCTTTTTGAGGATGGCCGCATAGACCCGGCTCATATCAGTGGCATCAAAACGAAATGCATTGGGCTTTATCCGTTTTTCCATCCTGCCATCTGCCAACTTTTTTAAAACAGCAGCGGATGTTCTGTAACCATTTGTGTTTTTAATGGCCCGGGCTTCCTGTTCAGCCATGTCGGCTAGATTTTTTTTCATAGGCCGGAAACCGGCGTGGTAATATACCCAGAAGGCACCGGAATGGATCCCGTCATGGTTATCTTTCCCGATCTGGTAGGGGTCTACAGTAAATCTTTTTAACCGGTACACGGTAGCATGCAATTGCAATACCTGCTGGAATATATAAGCTGATTCGCCTCCCCGGTAGGCCGGGAATACATTCAGGCCGATACGGCAACTGTCAAAAAAAATCCAGGAACCTGCATAGGCCACCGGCAACCCGTTCCTGAAAACCACATAACCCATATAACTGTCAATAGGGTGACGGCGGTCCGTCACCATCCCCATCAATGCAATACTGATACCCCGCTGACAATGATAATACGAGATCAGTTGCGGATCTGTAAAACTGATGGGATCAATTTCCCGGAGATGCCGTACAAGGACCATGCGGCTGCTGGCCAACACCTGCTGTGCCGCTTCGATCGATAAAATGACTTTCCGGGGTGAAAAACTTGTATGGGCCGGAAGAAAATGCCTGACCAATGACCGGTGATAAAAATGATTTACCAGGTGGCCGCTGAGCTGAAGGTCATTAGAAAACCGGATCTCCGTATTGATGCCCATGGCATTCCAAAGTTCATCTTTGATCCCGGGCCTGATATCCTCCCGTTTAAAAACTGAAATGATGGCGTCCAGTAAATTAGTTCCTTCCGGCAGGGATTGGTACAACCATTCTTTCCACCCTGCATTGGCGTCCTGTAAGATCTCTGACTCCACTTTCGGCAGGATGGCTGAGTGGATGGACTGCAGCTGTCCGTCACCGGCCTCAAAAGAAACAAGCGTGATATCATCAGGGTATTGATGCCGTATCCATCTGACCATCTCAAAACTGAAAGCTGCACAAACTGCCGTTTGGGTGATACCGGAATTGTACAGATGATCCTGCAAAAGGGTTCGGGAACGGATAAGACCCTGTACTGCCGCCAGCAATTCCCGGGCTTTCACTGCCACTTTCCGGTTATCGGGGTAGGCGATCAGGAATAAAAGCACATCATGATAAAGCCGTATGCTTTTTGAACGTGTAAGGCCCGCCATCCCGATGGAATCCATTAACTGCATTTTTTGCAAGGCAGCCCCGGTTCCATACCGGTTCCGGAGGGAAAAGAGTGCTGCTAACAACTGATCTGATTTCTTCATGCGTCTAGTAAGATAGAATAAGGATTAAATCTATTTGTAAGATACTGTAAATATCAGGTGAAAAGATTGATCAAATCCTAATGCCAATAGTTATACATTTATCATGAGATGTATATCCAAAGAATTCATACGCGGGATGACCTGTCCGTCATCGCAGCCCTGGCAGAGGAGATCATCCCTGACTATTATCGCTCCTTCCTGCCCATGGATCAGATCCGATTTTTTATCGATCACTATCAATCCCTCCCTGCACTGCTGGAACAGGTTCAAAATAATTTTGAATATTACCTGGTTACAGATGCAGGTGTACCGGTTGCTTACCTCGGGCTCGAAATAAAAAAGGATATGATCTGGCTGAGTAAAATTTATATCCGCAGCCTGTACCGGGGAAAAGGCATCGGTAAAACATTACTGGAACTGGCAAAATTTCGAGCCGTTGAACTGCAACTCTCCTGTATAGAACTCTTTGTGGTGAAAGGAAATCAACCGGCCATAGACTTTTACCGGAAGCAGGGTTATACATTCGTGAATACGATTGCCAATGCCTACGACAGTGGCTATACTGTCACAGAATACAGGATGCGAAATAACTGTTAGCCTTCCCACAACACGAAAAAATCATCAGGCATAAAATCGTTATCTTCCTTGAAAATATTTATATGCGTTATTTATCCATTTTTGTTTTATTATGGATCTGCCAGGTTTCGCCTGCCCAGGTATTGGTGAGGAATGTTACTGTAGTCGACGTGGAAAAGAAAAAACTGTTGGCAGGTTATGATGTGATAACAGCCGATGGCAGGATCGCTGTTGTCGAAAAAACAAAGAAGGACAGATCGACTGATGGATTATCGGTAATTGATGGCACCGGCAAATTCCTGGTGCCGGGTTTCACCGATGCACACGTCCATTTTTTTCAAAGTGGCGGCCTCTATGCGCGTCCTGATGTTATTGACCTGCGCAAATACAGGCCCTTTGATGAACAACTGAAATGGGTACACCAGCACATGGACGATTTTCTGCGCCGATACAGCAGCTGTGGCATTACTTCGGTTATTGATGTTGGCTCCTCTTATCATTTTCTGTCCCAACGGGACTCCTTCAACAGGAAGAATGATGCCCCCCTGATCAGGATGACGGGCCCCCTGCTCACCACCTATGTACCCGGCCCTTATAAGGAACTGGGTAATGAATCTCCTTTTGCCATGATGCTCTCAGAAGATGGAGTCCGTAAATCGGTGAGGGATCAGATTCCCCTCCATGCCGATTTTATCAAGATCTGGTATATTGTAACCGACCCCGACCTTGAAAAGGGGGCCAGGAAAAATTTGCCATTGGTAAAAGCAGCCATTGATGAAGCGCATAAGCATAACCTGCAGGTGGCGGTGCATGCCACTCAACGGATCACGGCTCAACTGGCCGTAGAAGCCGGTGCTGATTTCCTCGTGCATAGTATCGATGATGAAGTGATCAGCAAGGACTTTATACAATTACTTCTGAAAAACAAGACCGTGCTATGTCCCACCCTTGTGGTGATGGGTAACTATAGTAAGGTGTTAGGACATGAGTATCATTTTTCGACCTATGAACTGGAGAAGGCCAACCCCGCTACCGTTGCTACGGTACTGGACTATCCCCAACCTGACACTGCACTGGCTGCTAATTATATCAAAAGCATACAGGGCCCGATGCAAATGGCAAGGGAGAAAAAAGCAGATTCCATCATGCAGGTCAACCTGAAACTGCTGGTGGATGCCGGCGTGGTCATTGCCGCTGGTACCGATGCGGGCAATATTGGGACCCAGCATGCCAGTTCTTTTTTCCTGGAACTGGAAGCCATGCAGGCTGCTGGAATGAATAACTGGCAATTGCTGGAAGCCGCTACGATCAACGGGGCAAAAGCCATCGGGGAAGAAAATGACTGGGGAAGCATCGCGAAAAATAAATTAGCTAATATGCTGATACTGGATGCCAGCCCTTTGGAAGACCTGGCCAACTGGCAAAAGATAGACTGGGTGATCAATAAAGGTTATGCCTTCCCACCATCATCTTTTGTAAAAAATAAACCGGAAATGCTGGCCCAGGAACAACTCAATGCCTATAATGCCCATAACCTGGAAGCTTTTCTTGCACCCTATGCCGATGATGTGGAAATCTACCAGTTCCCGAATACCTTACAAATAAAAGGAAAGGATGCTATGCGAAAGGCCTACCAGTTTGTTGCACAATCAAAGGGGCTTTATTGCCGGCTGGTGAACAGGATCATATCCGGGAATATGGTGATTGACCAGGAAGAAGTGAGGGGTTTAGGGCCCGATACGCTTAAAGGTATTGCTATCTATTATATCGAAAATGGAAAGATCAGCAAAGTGTATTTCAAACCATAAAGCCAAAAAGTTTTAAAAAATCCGCCATTTTCGATGGCGGATTTTTTTGTTGGGTTAGTTTTTTGCAATCCCCCATTTATCGATCTTATTGTTGACCGGGGGTATTGTACGCAGGTATGCATAGATCGCTTTCAGGTCTTTGTCACGCATGGTCCCGAAAAAAGTCCAGGGCATCAGGGTGCCGAATTTTCCATGATCGGCATTGACTGTTTCTGCACTGGCATTGGTCCTGAATTTAGCCAGGAACATGTCCTCCGTCCAGGCGCCGATCCCGGTTTCCTTGTCCGGGGTAATATTGGCCACTGTTACTTCGAAAGTGGGTAATTTGAAATGCTGTCCTCCGGCCAGGTATTTCGTCATGTCCGGCGCCCCTTCCTTGGTAAATTGTGTATGACAATCGGTACAATGGGCGATGCTCACCAGGTACTGGCCATATTTTACAGCATCTGTTGTATCCGGTAAAGTATTGTTATGATAATCATTATCCGGTAAGGGCCCGAAAACCGATGCCGGGACAAACAACTGGTGGGGCGGCACATCGTTGGCAATAGGTTTCAATTTCCGGAGATAGGTAATAACGGCATCTACATCCGATTTTGCCATATGGCTCAATCCATGATAAGGCATCATCGGGAAAAGGGTATCGCCTCTTTTGTTAATCCCCCGGGTCATGGCCCTGGCGATCTCTTCATCGGTCCAGTCCTTTAAAGCATAAGGGGTAATATTGGGAATGAATATTTTTCCGGGAATATCATCCATTAATTCATGCACCGCAAATCCCCCCATCCCCTCTGTGCCCGGCACCATGGGAAAGGAAAATTTATTGAAGTCCAGTTTGCTGTGGCAGTCCACGCAATTCACAACGGAATGCACCAGGTAATTACCCCGGTCCCAGAGATGTTGAATCGAATCCTCTTTTGAAATAGCAGTGGGGGCCGTGGGGCTGGAACAGGCATAAAAAATTATTAAAACAGGGAAAATCAATAGTAAGAAGAAAGAAAAAATCTTTTTCATTGCAGTTGGTTTAAGTTTCAATTATAATAATTGATTAAGAAAAAAAGCCGATTTTAATAAACCCCGTTTTTCAACGGGGGTTTATTTTTCAATGTTTTCAGTTTATCAACCAGCAGCACTGGCGCCCCTGCCATTGAGCCAGCCAATAATCGCGCCCACAATCGCAGAAACAACAACACCGGCAAGAACATCGACCACAATGGCGGTTGTATCACTCATATCCATCATAGCATAATTAAAGAGATCAATGGCAATACCAACAAATAAACCCACCGCTGCACCTGTTGCCGCCCCGGAGCCCGCGGATTTTACCCCAGATTTGTTCAGTACATAAGAAAGCAGGAAACCCAGCGCCAGGTTACCAATTATCAGCGCCCACCAGACCATATCATCATCGGCACGCATCACTGCTTTTCCGGCTGCCGTTGTATGATCTTTCATAAAACTCATCAGTAACATACCCCAAACTACCCAGCCAAGAAGGAAATTGGCAATACCGCCAACAATTCCTCCAACGAGAAATTTGTTTGTGTTCATAATTGTTTTGATTTTGGTGAAATTAATACCTGTTAAGTTAAACAAAATATATCTGAAATTACCAACAAGACCTCCACAAACCGTCTTTTCAAACAGGAGCAGAAACATATAATAGACTGATTTCGCTCAGAAAGGGCCGGATTAAACCTTATTAGCTTTGCCAATTGGGGTAATTCAACCCCTTCCAAAATGCGTTTTAGATTGCTTCACCATAAAAATTGTATTTATGAACAGTATAAAAGAGCCCGCTACCAGGAGCTTTATGGAGATGGTAGAGCGGCGAAACCCTGCACAGCCTGAATTCCTCCAGGCGGTACATGAAGTGGCAATGGCTGTCATTCCCTTTATGGAAGAACATCCTGAATATGTAAAAGCCAATATCCTGGAAAGGATGATCGAAGCGGAAAGGATCATGATCTTTCGTGTTCCCTGGGTGGATGACGAAGGTAATTACCGGGTGAACCGGGGGTACCGGGTACAAATGAACAGTGCCATCGGGCCTTATAAAGGCGGGCTTAGGTTTCATCCAAATGTCACCCTGAGCATCCTTAAGTTCCTGGCCTTTGAACAGGTCTTCAAAAACTCGCTCACCACCCTTCCCATGGGCGGTGGCAAGGGCGGAGCCGATTTTGACCCGAAGGGAAAATCAGACAAAGAAGTAATGCGGTTCTGTCAGAGTTATATGACAGAATTGTTCCGTCATATCGGGAAGGACACAGATATACCGGCAGGTGATATCGGTGTCGGTGCCCGGGAAATCGGTTACCTTTTTGGGCAATATAAAAGGCTGGCCAACCAGTTCAACGGTATCCTCACCGGCAAAGGTTATGCCTATGGTGGTAGCCTTATACGGCCCGAAGCCACCGGTTATGGCTTATTGTATTTTGTCGATGAAATGCTGAAAAAGAATGGAGACAGTATCAAAAATAAAAAAGTAGTGATCTCCGGCAGTGGCAATGTTGCCCAGTATGCAATAGAAAAAACAATTGCATTTGGCGGTATCCCCCTGACGGCTTCCGACAGCGATGGCTTTATTTATGACCCCGATGGCATTGATACGGAAAAGCTGGCCTATATCATGCATTTGAAAAATGTGGAACGGGGAAGGATTTCCGCCTATGCTGAAAAATATGGCTGTCCCTATTATGCCGGGGAGAAACCCTGGAAAATACCCTGTGATGTGGCCCTGCCCTGTGCCGTTCAGAACGAACTGGATGAAAAAGATGCCCGTTTGCTGGTCAGAAATGGTTGTACACTGGTGGCCGAAGGTGCCAACATGCCCACAACACCGGCCGCCATCAGCTACTTACAAGCTAACGGGGTATTATATGCTCCGGGTAAGGCTTCCAATGCAGGAGGTGTAGCGGCTTCCGGTCTCGAAATGTCACAGAATTCCCTGCGCCTCTACTGGACAAGGGAAGAAGTGGAAAACCGCTTAAAGGTGATCATGCATAACATTCATGAGCAGTGCAAAAAATTTGGCAGGAAAGAAGACGGTACGATCGATTATGTAAAAGGAGCCAATATTGCCGGGTTTGTGCGGGTGGCTGATGCCATGCTGGCGGAAGGCCATGTATAGTTTATTGAAAAAACAAATCATACCGATATAAAGCGTGCCGGAATCCTCCGCCACGCTTTATATCCTTGCTCCTATCACAAGATATTAACCCATTCTATATTGGTGAATTCGGTAACATCCTTTAAATTACAAATGATAAAAAATTAGCAGACTCCTTCTTTCACAGGGCATAAGTACCTGGATTGTAATCATCGTAAACGCAACCAATGGAAAAAATCAGGGAATTTAAGGTCAGCATCGGTGAAGAGGAATTTTCTTTTACCGCTGAAGAAATTGCTGCTGCCAACCTGGTAGCAACAGGACCCGGCACCTATCATATCATAAAAAACCACCGTTCGGTTAATGTTAAAATGATTGCAGCCGATCTGCAGTCCAGAACATTTGCCGTGGAAGTGGAGGGAACTGTTTTTCCCGTCCGGGTCAAAAGCGAAATGGATGCGGTGTTGGAAAAAATGGGATTCGGGAAAAATGCAACAAAGCAGATCAGTGAAGTGAAAGCACCGATGCCCGGTCTGGTGCTGGAAATCAATGTTACAGAAGGACAGGTTTTGAAAAAAGGAGACAAGATCCTGATACTGGTGGCTATGAAAATGGAAAACAGTATCATGATCCACGCCGATGCCTCTATCAAAAGAATCGCCGTAAAAGCGGGCGAAGCGGTTGAAAAAGGGCAGCTGTTGGTAGAACTGGATTCTTAAAGCAACCATGAACATGAAAAAGATATTAGTAGCCAACCGTGGCGAAATTGCTCTCCGCATCATGCGTACCATTCGTAAGATGGGTATCCAGTCTGTAGCCGTCTATTCGGATGCAGACCGCAATGCCCCGCATGTGCTTTTTGCCGATGAAGCCGTATGTCTCGGACCGGCCCCTTCGTCTGAATCCTACCTGGATGGGAAAAAAATAATTGCATTCTGCAAAGAACTGGGGGTAGACGGCATCCACCCCGGGTATGGTTTCCTGAGTGAGAATGCAGATTTTGCACAGGCGGTTACCGATGCCGGGATCACCTTTATTGGCCCGGGGCCGGAAGCGATGCGTATTATGGGTTCAAAACTGGCCGCCAAGGAATGTGTGAAAAAATATGATATCCCCATGGTGCCGGGCATTGACAAAGCCATTGGCGATATTGCCCTGGCAAAGGAAACGGCTAACAGTATCGGATACCCTGTTTTGATCAAGGCTTCTGCCGGTGGCGGGGGTAAGGGTATGCGGATCGTCGAAAAAGAAGCAGACCTCGAAGAACAGATGAAACGCGCCATCAGCGAAGCACAGGCATCCTTTGGTGATGGTTCCGTTTTCATTGAAAAATATGTGACCTCTCCCCGTCATATCGAAATACAGGTGCTGGCCGACCAGCAGGGTAATGTTGTACACCTGTTTGAAAGAGAATGCAGCATACAGCGGCGCCACCAGAAAGTGGTGGAGGAATCTCCCTCTGCCGTCGTAAGCCCTGCCCTGCGAAAAAAAATGGGAGAAGCTGCCGTGATGGTCGCAAAATCCTGTAACTATACCAGTACCGGAACGGTGGAATTCCTCGTGGATGATAAACTGAAATTCTATTTTCTCGAGATGAATACCCGGCTGCAGGTGGAACACCCCGTGACCGAAATGATCACCGGTATTGACCTGGTGGAGGAACAGATCAAAATAGCAAGGGGTGAACCACTTGGGTTTACCCAGGACGACCTTTCCATCCAGGGGCATGCGCTTGAATTAAGGGTTTATGCCGAAGACCCCCTGAATAATTTTCTCCCATCGATCGGTAAGCTGACTATCTATGAAACCCCGAAAGGGGAAGGGATCCGGGTCGATGATGGTTACAGGGAAGGCATGACCATCCCCATCTATTATGACCCGATGATCGCCAAACTGGTCACCCATGGTAACAACAGGATGGAAGCCATACAGAAAATGAAGGAAGCTATCCGTTCATACAAAATAGAAGGCCTCTCCACCACCCTGCCCTTTGGAAGTTTTGTATTTGAACATGATGCATTTATCAGCGGGCATTTTGATACGCATTTTGTAAAGAACCATTATACCCCCGAAAAAATAAAGGAAAAACAAAAAGCCAATGCTGAAATAGCTGCTATGGTCGCCATCCATTACTGGCTGGAACAACAAACAGTTTTAAAACCGGTTGAACATAAAACTACCAGCTGGAAAAGAAGACTGGCATAAAAAGATAAAGTATGAAATCGAAAATAGACATACTGAACAAAAAGGTCGCGGAAGGAAAAATGGGCGGTGGTGCGAAAAGAATCGAAGCACAGCATAAGAAAGGAAAACTTACCGCGCGGGAACGCATCAGCTTATTGATGGATCCCGGCTCCTTTGAAGAGATCGGCGCCCTGGTGGTACACCGTACCAGGGATTTCGGCATGGAGGACCAGCAATTTTATGGTGACGGCGTGATTACCGGCTATGGTACAGTGAATGGAAGGCTGGTTTATGTTTTTGCCCAGGATTTTACCGTTTTCGGCGGTGCCCTGTCAGAAACCCACGCTGAAAAGATCTGCAAGATCATGGACATGGCCATGAAGGGAGGTGCCCCGATGATTGGACTGAATGATTCCGGGGGTGCAAGGATCCAGGAAGGCGTCCGCTCCCTGGGCGGATATGCAGATATCTTTTTTAGAAACGTTCAATCCTCCGGTGTCATCCCCCAGGTCTCGGCGATCATGGGACCCTGCGCCGGCGGGGCCGTGTATTCACCGGCCATCACCGATTTCACTATCATGGTACAGGATACCAGTTACATGTTTGTAACCGGTCCGAATGTGGTAAAAACCGTGACAAATGAGGAAGTGACCTTTGAAGAACTGGGCGGGGCCTCCACCCATTCTTCCAAATCGGGCGTTACCCACCTGACCGCATCCAATGATATGGATTGTATTGAACAGGTTAAGAAACTATTGAGCTACTGGCCCCAGAACTGCGAAGATATTGTTCCAAAACTTCCTTATGCGTTAGGGGATGAAACCAGGGAAATACTGAATACCCTGGTGCCGGATATCGCCAGCCATCCCTACGATATGCGGGATGTGATTGAAGGGATCTGTGACCAGGACAGTTTTTTTGAAGTACAGAAAGAATATGCGGAAAATATCGTGATAGGATTTGCAAGACTGGCCGGTCGCAGTATCGGCATTGTGGCAAACCAACCCATGAGCCTTGCCGGAGTACTGGATATTAACAGTTCCCGGAAAGGTGCAAGGTTTACCCGTTTCTGTGATTGTTTTAATATCCCCCTGCTGGTGCTTGTGGATGTTCCCGGTTTCCTGCCCGGTACGGACCAGGAATGGAATGGCATCATCACCAACGGGGCAAAACTCCTGTATGCACTGAGCGAAGCTACCGTGCCCCGGGTGACCGTCATCACCCGCAAAGCCTATGGGGGTGCCTACGATGTTATGAATTCAAAACACATCGGTGCCGATATGAATTATGCATGGCCTTGTGCCGAGATTGCCGTGATGGGTGCAAAGGGTGCCAGTGAGATCATTTTCAAAAAAGAAATTGCCGAAGCCAGCGACCCCGCCGGGAAATTACTTGAAAAGGAAGCTGAATATGCCGAAAAATTCGCCACCCCCTATCTTGCTGCAGAACGGGGTTTTATTGATGAAGTGATCGAACCCAAAGAAACAAGGAAAAAACTGATCAAAGCATTTGCCATGCTGGAAAATAAAGTGGTGAAGCGGCCGAGAAAGAAACATGGCAATATCCCTCTATGACAGGGGACCGGATCAGCATTGATAAACCGGAATATAATGCCAGCAACCCGGTCAGTCCATTTGAAAAGGCATTGATCATTCCCGGCTGTTATTTACCCGGTTCATTTCCGTTATCAACGACCTGTTGATCAAAAAAACAGAACTGACTATTCCCCCAGTAAAGCATCCAACTGCTTCCGCAGGCGCTGGCTGTTCCAGTTAGCAGCCCCTACGTCCCTGATCACGATCTGTCCCTTTTTGGAGATCACAAAGGTGGTGGGAAGGGATGTCGCGGACAAAAGATCCGGGGCCGGTGAAGATTCGATATATACCGGTAAGGTATACCCTTTTTTAGCAAGGAACCCCTTTAGTGTTGATGCAGGCTCATTGCTGACACAATAAAAATCGATCCGGGAGCCATAATCATTATATAATGCCTGGAGGGATGGCATTTCCGCAAGGCAGGGCGGACACCAGGTGGCCCAGAAATTCACCAGCACCACTTTACCTTTGGAAACATCCAGGTTTAGTGTTTCATGGTTCAAACCCGAAAGCTGCCAGTCATAATCAACCAACAAGGCTCTTTTTTCTTCCCGGATAGTAGGGGGCGAAGAAGACAACAGGCGTTGCAGGAACACCTGTATGGGCAGCCTTGTTTGCGGGATAATCAGTAACAGCAGGAAGAGGCCAAACAGGATATTGCTGATATTTTTTTTCAAAAACTGCATAACTCAGCTTTTTATGGATGCCGGTTGACGGAATATATGTTGCAACAGATCATATAAGGCAGGGTGCTTTTCTTTCAGCAGCTCCGGCCGCTCAAAAAAATATTCCGATACAACGGCAAAAAACTCCTCTTCATTGGTGGCACCATAAGGGTTGATATCTGAATGTTCTTCCCTGATCAATTGAATTTCATGGTGCATCAGCTGTAACCAGGGTACGATATATTTTTGGTCCATGATAAAACCCGGCACACCATCCACACTGCCATCGGTTTTATCCACCAGGTGCACAAACTCGTGGATAGCCGCATTGCTCTTGCCACTGGTATTGATAAAGGCCTGCCGCAACTCAGATTGAGATAGGATCATGACATGGTTCAGTGCCCCGCTGCCTACCATCCCCAGGATATGGCGCTGGCTCCCCTGCTGTGCGAAATCTTCGGCAAAAGCATCCGGGTAAAGCAGCACTTCATGCAGGTTCACATATTCCCACCCTTCAAAATTGAAAATGGGTATTAATGCACTGGCGGCAATCAGTACTTTATCCAGGTCCTCTACTGTTGTTTTTACACCGGTAATCCGCACGGAAGACAAAAACAACATCATCCTTTCTTCAAATTCCTTTTGCTTTCCGCTATCCAGCCTGCGGTAAAAAGGGACCTGCTGGTTTAATAAGTCACGGTAATGGGAAGGCATTGGAATGATGCTCTTTTTTTTCTTTTTGGGCAACCATCCCACAAAAAAAAGAATCACCAGTAATAGTAATACCGGTATTATCAATTTCATTACCTATGAAATTAAAGAAGAATCATGAATAGCGGAGTAAACGGACCGTTAAAAGAAACTGGTTGTTGTTGTTATCCTGGCATCATGGAACAATCTCCCTTGTCATACCCGGAACTTCAAGCACCAGGTCTTCCCCGTAGGCGAGGGAGGGTGTCTGGTAACCGATAGAAAATTGTCCCCCCAGGATTTTTTTAACGATGATGAGGCAACTATGTGCAGTGAGTGTATACCCTTCCGGGCCACGGAGTCGTACCGACACGGATTGGCCCCCGGGATTCACGGCCGCTCCCCAAACCAGGCTGATGGCTTTTTCCCTTTGCGCGTCGGAAGGACCGGAAGGTCTTTGATTGATCTTCCTGCTGATAAAACCCCTGACAAAACGCGTACGCAGTAACCAGTTAAAAAGGACCTGCCCTTTCATCAACCGGTAGATATTTCGGGAGATCCCGGTATAAGTGGTGATATTCGGAATCCCCGTGCTGGTGTAAGCGGTGGAGATATCACCCCATGGAATGCTCATCACAAAAAGTTTTTTCATTCCGAAATCCACGGTCATGCCTTTCTGTCCAAGGGGTACAGGTCTGATCCGCCCCTCCCTCCTGTCCGCCCCACCCTGACCCAGTTTAGCGGTCATGGTCATGGCAGTGCCATGCGACAGGCCTCCGCCCAGGGTGGCAAAAGCCAGTTCAAGGCTAACGGCATCGGGTAGCCTGTTTTTTAGATACAGGGCTGCGCAATCGGTGGGCACCACATCAAAGCCGGCTCCCGGCAATAACATGATGCCGGCATCCTTTGCTGCGGCATCATATTTTTTAATCATTTCGAAAACAGCAATATCCCCATTGATATCGATATAATGGGTACCGGTCGCCAGACAGGCTTCAATCATTTGCCGGGCCGTATGATGAAAAGGACCTGCTGCATGAACCACGGCTTTTACTTGTCGAAGTGCATCCAGTAAAGCGGTCTTGTCGCCGAGATCAAAAACAAGGCAGGGAAGCTGTAATTGCTCAGACAAGGGAACGATCACTTCTTTCCGGCGTCCGGCCAGCACGGGATGGAGATCATATTGCCGGGCAAAGCGGGCAATCAGTTCCCCCGTATAGCCATTGGCCCCATACAACAGGAATGTATTGGTTTGCATACTGGAAAATACAAATTTTAAAGAAAGCCATTACGGAGTTTCAGGGCATTCTCGTAAAAATTTTACAGGATAACGGTATCCATCAGGTGCATCACCCCATTGGTGATCTTGGCATCCCGGGGTAACAGGGGGATATCACCGATACTGGCCATACCATTCTTCACCTGTATATGGATCTCTTTCCCGTTGACCGCTTTAAGCGTGTCACCGTCTTTTAAATCCTGGTATTTTATTTTACCGTTTACGATATGATTATTGACAAGGTCCTTTAGCTTAGCCCTGTTTTGCGGTTCCAGCAGGTTATCCATCATACCCTTGGCCAGTTTATCAAAAGCAATATCGGAAGGTGCGAAAAAAGTAAAAGGACCCCTACTGCTCAGCAGTTGATCAAGATCGGAAGCATGCACGCCTTTTTTGAGCGTTTTCAGGTTCTTGTCCACATTTACGACCTGTATAATATTTGACATAATTGATTTTTTAACCACAGGTGTCATTACCCGTAGCTACGAAAGGTAGTCTTATTCATTAAGCTTTGCCGATTTAAAACCTAGGTAGCTTTGCGGCAAGTCACTAAGGGAATTGAAATTTTAGGTCAATAATCATAAATTGCAGGAAAGCCGCTGTCATGAAATTTCTTTTTATCGCCTGTATATGGGTCTGTGCCGCGATAAAAGTGCCCTGCCAGTCTGTTTATCATTTTGAATTCAGCAGGGAAGCAGTTGGCGATACGACTTCCTATTCAGCATTTTTTATCCGTTATGCCGACGGGAATGGCATGGTGAGGATCAAGAGCGGAAAGACAGATAAAAACAACCTGCAACTGGTTGAGATGAAAACGGAACCGGTATTTGTCAACGACAGCAGCGGTAAACAGGACGTCAGCAGGTTATATTACCGGGCTAATGACCCCGAAGAGATCAGTGGTGAGGGAATCCCGGGTTTTGATGAAATTCGGTTTTGTTTTGCCCTGAACCCGGACACCAACCTGCTGGAGCCTGCCGTCATCGTCATCCTGGATCATGAGAAAGCAGATACCGCCGTCATCTACAAAAAAGAATTACTGGACAACCAGTCGATGGAAAAAGAACTGGTGCTTCGTTTCTTCGAAGAATCCGACCCTGTATACATCAGTCTTTTCAGCAATAATACAAGGGGGTTGACCCCGGTTGAAAAAAAGATCAGGATCAACCTGTTGATCGTCGCCAACACGAATGATACTGATATCGGCGAATCCTGCAATAATGATATGCAAAGGGCCGAAGAAACATTTTCCAATCTTGCAGAATTCCTCGGCATCAGGATCAATGTGACAAAGATCTTTGGGAATACTTATAACAAGGCCGCGGTAGAGAACATGTTGAAAAAACTGAGCCCGGCCCCCGATGATATCGTTATCTTTTATTATTCCGGACATGGTTTTCAAAAAAAGGGAGTTGACCGCCCCTACCCCTTTATTGATCTCCGGGCCAATACCCGGCAAGATTACAAGAAGGAGTCGATCAATATCGAAGATATCTTTCTTGCCATTGATAAGAAAGGTGCCCGTTTCAACCTGGTATTGAGTGATTGCTGTAATAATGACCCCACCTCACAGAATACAGTGGCGAAACCCGACCCCCAAACCAGGGGTTCGAACCTGAACTGGAGCTTTGACAATTGCCGGGCGCTGTTCCTGAACAAAAGAAAAATGTCGGTTTTGATGACTGCTGCAAAACAAGGACAGAAGGCCAGTAGTAATAATAGTTTTGGCGGCTTCTTCTCCTTTTATTTCAAAGCTTCGCTGGAAGACCACCTGAGCGCCCTGAAAAAAAACATATCCTGGTACCAGGTGCTGGAAAATGCCAGAAAGGAAACCATCAAAAAAGCCGACCGCACCTATTGTTCAAAACCTTATATCCCCGAAAATATTTGTCAGCAAACACCCATCTACAAAGTACAGATGGAAGGGTTATCGGCTATGCCCGGAGGTAATTAATCCAGGGATAACCGGTGGCTTGTCAGTATTCGTTTCCAATCGGGTTTCTTTCTCAAATTATTCCAAAAAGGATCGTTAGCCAGTACATAAGTATAGTGAAACCCCTGTTGCAGGGCCTTGTCCAGCCATTCAAACGCCTTTTTTGTCTTCCCCGCCTTAGCATAAAGACGGGCAATAGTATACCGGGTATTGTAATCATTTTCCTGTACCGATAAATAGCCGAAATAAAAAGGCATCGCTTTTTCCGGCTCTCCGGCCAGGAGGTGCATCCTTCCATTTAAATCGGTAATTGCCGAATAAGGATAGGGATAAAAAGACTTCGCTTCCTCCAATAAGGAAGCAGCCCGGTCAAACTGACCGGCATGGATACAGTATTTTGAGAGGAGCAGTTGCTTGGCAAAATTGATTTCCTTCCTGTAGTACAAACTGTCGAGCTGAACCCACGCATCGCTGAAATAAAAATTATCGTTACAGGCATCAACCAGTTTTAGGCGGATCCCCGCATTTCCGGGTTGGAGGTTCGCCGCCTTCTGGTAGTAGGTCAGGGCTTTAGGGCTCAATCCCTGCCACACATAGAGGTCTCCGATCATATCATTAATAGCAGCAATGGCGTTCTGATCAAAATCTCCCAGGCTATCAGCCTTTACCAGGTTTTCAATCCCTTCCGTCATAGGATATTGAATGGCCGGCGCCAGTTTAATATTTTCCTGGACCGATTTTATGATATCAATACCTGCCTGATAGGATTTATCGGGCGATGCAGGCAATTGGTTATCCATAAAAATATCAGCCATTTTATCGCCTATTACATATTTTTCAACTTGTGTATCGGGCGCTATGTATTTTTTATCATTCGGATATTGATCAGGATTTTCAGCTGCCAGGCTATAGAGTAATACACCGGCATCATAATAGGAACTGGCAGCTTCGGGATGGCGGTATTGCATCCTCTTATAAAAAGCATATAATTCTTCCTCTCCCCTTTTTTTATTCTTCACCCTGAATGCGCGGATCAGGTCTTCTGCATCTTTATAATGACCGATATCCTCCTGCATATTCCATAACTGGTAATAACCAATTACTGACCCGGGTTGCAGGGCAATGATTTTCCGGTACTGCTGCTCAGCTTCGGTGTAATGATGCCATCGTTCATATAAGGTAGCCAGGAAATAATGGTCTTCGATCTGATCATAGTGGTTTTGCCTGACCGTGTTCATAATGGATGGATATTGCTGCATAGCGGGATAAACCTTCAAAATGGAATCGATATAAACTTCCAATGCATTCGTATCAAGGTAATTCTTCAACGCAAACTGAAACACGATGTCGGCTTCAGGATTTCGGTTGGACTCATATAATATCTTTCCGAGGTAATGAAAGGCCAATGGATTTCGGCTATCCTGTGCAATGGCCTTCCTGAATTTGACGGCTGCCCTGTTTTGTTCTCCGGCGAAATACAAACGGAGACCCCACACCAGGAAACCGGTTGCCCCGAATTGATCCAGGTTTGTGGAATCAACTGTTGTCATTGTGGTAGGCTCCTGATCAAACTGATCCACAACACCGTCATTATCAGAATCGGGTAAAGGGAAATGATAACCCTTCTTCCTGATATCGGCCTCATGATAGAAAGAGTCTGACCAGGCATATTGGGTAGTGTTCAGGTAAACGCTGCCCAACCGTTCAAAAGGCAGGTAATGGCGGGAGTTGATCCTGATACTTTTCCGGAATAACTCTTCGGCCAATAAAAGATTCTTCTTCTTTTCTGCCAATACTCCCTCGTTGATATAGATGCCCTGCAATTCAGGTTGTAATTCCTTTGCCAGCTGATAAGCAGCTTCGGCTTTATCAAATTCGCCGGTAGTGGCATAGAGCCCGATCAGGTTGGAAACGGGAATAGCCCATTGCGGGGAGATGACAGAAGCTTTGATATAAAAATTTTCCGCCTGCTTGTTATTCCCCTTTAACCGGTAAAGCAGGCCCAGTTCATTATAGATATAAGCGGCGTTTTCTTCCAAGGCAAGAGCCTTTTGCAGTTCCTGAAAGGCCTCTTCGATGAGGGGTCCCGGGTTTTCCGAGACCGGCAGGCGTAACCTTGCTGCCACTCCTGCAAAATAATGTTGGTCGACCTCGAGCGCCCTGTACAAATAATTTTTAGGAGACGTCAGTTCAAGTGCTAACTGGTACATCCTGGGATATACATCATACCCGCTGTTGGTATAGTTATAATATTTACGTCTTTCCAATTCAGCTGCATCCCCGCTGAGATAGGCGTTGATAACATCCTGGCCACTGTCATGGATAAAGATCACCAGTCTTTTTTTGAATTTTTTTTCCTGTTCCAGATCATCTTTGAAGACCGCTTCCAGCCGGGGAATTAATTTTTTCAACGGTCGGATGTCATCCGTACCGGCCAATCTCATTTTTTCAAATGGCGCCGGGTCTGTAATACCAGTCACCAGGCTTCTGAAGGCGGAATCGGTTTTTAACAACTGATCCAGTTTCTGAATACTAAGGTTTTGAAAGAAATCATCCGCTAATTGATCTGCGTTCATTTCCTGCGGGTCATCATTCGCTTCTTCCGGAATGGCATCGGCGGCGATTGTCATTTCACTCCTTAATTGGAGTAAAGCCATGGTATCCACCCTGGCCATGCTGAAATTGCCAACACCCCTGATCACGGGTTGTTGCTGGTGGTGGGCCTGTTTAAGCACCGGGTCTGTGGCAAATGAGGAATCCAGGAAGGATTTTATTTCCTGGAGTGAAACGATACCGTTCCGGTCTTTTTCTGCCAAACCGGTTAACCCGTTCACCAGGTAATAGGAAAAAACACCCCTGCCGCCTCCCCAGGCCTTGTCTTCCATAGATAGTTGATCCTCGGCACAGGAGGTTATTCTCACTTCATTCGCCTTAACCGTCCTTAACTGCTCCCCGACCAGCTGGTTGCCCCGAAAACCGCTACCCGCAAGATTCCCGGAATGACAGGCATCGGTGATCAATACTACCCGGGCTTTGTTGACGATGGATAAGGTATTGGCAAAATTGTTCAGGTCTTCGATCCTCACGGCATGGTTGATATAATTCGTACGGGGTGTATTATATGCGAGGAGAAAACCGAGTTTGTAGATCGTATTGTTTTCCATATCGCCATGACCCGCAAAATAAAAAAACACCCGGTCCCCTTCTTCACAGGTCTGTAATAACCACGATAAAGCATCATCGATAGCGGCTAAAGTGGCCTCTTTATCCGTGAGCAACCTGATATGTTCGGCCGGTACTGAACCACCGGCTTTGGATGCCAGGAAACCGGCAAAAGCAGTGGCATCACGGTTGGCATATTGTAACTGGGGGATACCCCTTGATGCGTAAGCAGAGATGCCGATTACAAGCGCATAAGTATTACCGGTAGGGCTGGTAAAACTATTATCCATCCCGACACCCTGCGAAAAAACAGGAAGTGCATTGATCCAGCAGTATAGAAAAAGGGCATACTTCATCAGTCTTGTGTTTCAGTCTTTGCATAGTTTTTCCATGACAAACGGTAGGAGGTCATCATCCTTTTCCATTTGACCGTACCCCTGAACTTTTCCCAAAAGGGATCAACATCCAATACATAACCATACAGAAAACCATTATGAATAGCCGCTTCGAGCCATGTCCACGCCTGCTTTGACTTACCCGTTTTTGCATAGATACGGGCGATCGTGTACTGGGTTTGGCAATCTTTCTTATCCTGATCCCAATAAGCCTGGTAATAAGGCAGGGCTTCCCGGAGTTCCCCCGCCAGCAGGTGTTGCCTGCCCGATAAGTCCGTAATGGCCGGAATATAAAAAGGGTGGGCCGATTTGGCATTGGCCAGTAATGTTGCGGCCTTTGCGAATTGCCCGGTATGAATTTTATATTTTGCCAGCAAGACCTGGTGAGTAAAATTGATCTCCTTCCTGTTATCCAGTGTATCCAATTGTTCCATGGCCGCACTGAAATGATAGGTGATGTTATAGGAATCTGCCAGTTTCATACGGGTACCTGCATTGCCCGGTTGAAGGTCAACCGATTTTTGGTAATGTGCACTGGCCAGCTCCGGTAAACCCTGCCAGACATAGAGTTCTCCGATCTTATAATTGATATCCGCCAGCAGGTCATCTTCAAACAATAACAGGCTATCGGCCTTTACCAGGTAAGCAATACCCTCTGTACGGGGAAATTGAATAAGCTTTGCTTTTATATACTGCTCATTCGTGCCCGGAACATAAACGGGCTGTACGGCATGCCGCAGGTTGGCCCTGGCTTGTGCCACCCATTTTTTATTGATATAGCTGGGAATTTTTTCATCAGGAAGAAAAACCTTCCTGTCCAGATAATAGTTGTCCGGGTAATCGGCTGCCAGGTGGTAAAGAAAACTGCCTGCTTTATAAAACCAGTACCCTTCGTCAGGAAACCTTGCCATCATGCGTTTATAAAAATCATTCATCTCCCTTTCTCCCTGTACCCGGTCGACCGAACGATACTGCCGGATTAGTTCTTCCGCATCGTCAAACCGGGCAATACTTTCGAGCATATTCCATAACAGGTAATATCCCCCCATAAAATCCGGGTCCATCCGGATGATCATCCGGTACTGTTCTTCCGCCTCAGAAAAATGGTTCCATTGCCGGTAAAGAGCGGCGAGAAAATAATGGTCTTCCACGCGCTGATAAAAACGGGCTAAAAAATAATTCTTCAGGCAATCCCTGTCAGGTGAATTCAAATTTTGTTGATCAAGCACCTGGGCATACTCTTCCAGGGCCGCAGAATCAAGATAATGATCAACGGCATACCCGAACAGGATATCCGCTTCCTGGTAGCGTTGCTGCTCATAGCATAATTTACCCAGGTAATGAAAAGCAAGCGGATTGGAGCTGTCTATGGCGATAACCTTTCTGAATTTTTCTTCTGCCCCCGCATAATTACCCTGCAGGTAGGACAAAAACCCCCAGTCAAAATATCCCATCACATCCGTTTTAGCAATGGCAAGGGTATCAAAATCGCAGGTATACATCGGGTTATCAACCATGATCGTTTTGGGTAAGGCTATACTGCTCGCCCTATTGGGAAAATGATACCCTCTTTTCCGGATATCCGCCTCAAAGAAAAAAGAATCGGCCTCCGCATAATTGGTGGTTGTCATGTAAACATACCCCAGCCGTTCAAAAGGAAGGAAATGCCTTGAATTCAGTTGTATGCTCTTTCGGTATAACTCCTCGGCCAGCAGCTGGTTTTTTTGATTTTCATATAGCAGGGCCCGGTTGACATAAGTACCCTGGAAATCCGGTTGCAATTCCATGGCCGTATGATATAGCTGATCAGCTTCCCTGTCCTTTTTCAGAAAGCTGTATACGGCAATCAGGTTGGCGACCGGCAGCACCCATTGCGGGGCGATAATGGATGCCTGGGTAAAATATTTTTCTGCTTTTGAAAATTCCTCCCGGTACAGACAAAGCACTCCCAACTCGTTGTAGATAAAGGCGGCATTGGGTTCCAGCGCAAGGGCCTTCATTTGTTCATCCCATGCCTTGCTGATCAATGGTGCGGGATCCTCAACCAATGGAATGCTGATCCTGGCCACGATCCCGGAAAAATAGTGCTTGTCCACCAGCAAAACCGGGTATAACTGGTGGGAAGAATCGGTGATCTGCAGGGCCAGGTCAATCATTTTGATATAAATACCATAACCATTACTGTTACTGTTATAATACCGACGCTTCTCCAACTCCGCTTCGTCGCCATCGACATAGAGGTTAATGATTTGCTGCACTTTGTCCTGGATATAAACCGTGAGTTTGTTCCGAAACCGCTTCAGCAATACCTTGTTGCCTTTTACCAGGGAGTCCAGGAGCAATAGTTTTTGCCATTTTACTGCACTATAATCTACCCCCATCCCCCCGATTGTATCATTGTTATACATTAATTCCTTTACCTGCTGTAAAAACATCAGGGGGATCTCCTGGGCCGGTATACCCCTGAATTTGTCATAATCAATTGCTTCCTCCGGGAATGCTTCTAAAATATCATGCATAAAAAATTCCATCAGGGCTGAAGGCTGACGGGCCTCCGTTTCCATCCTTGCCTGTTCAGTTACCCAGCTCTCCTGTACTTCACTCTTTAGCAGCATTATGTTGTTAACATCGACCGTGGCCAGTTTGAAATCAGCCTTCCCTTTGATAACGGGTTGCTGCGGGTGTTTTTCTTTTTTAAGGATCGGATCATTAGCCAGGGAACTGTCCAGGTATTGCCGGATCCCTTCCAAGGTGACGATACTGTCTTTTTCCTGGGTCGCCAATCCGTTTAAGCCCCTGATGAGATAGTAAGAAAACACACCCCTGCCACCACCCCATCCTTCGTCTTCCATCGACAACTGGTCAGCGGCACAGGATGTTATTCTCACTTCATTTGCTTTCACGGTCCTGAGTTGTTCCCCCACCAGCTGGTTACACTTGAACCGGTTGCCGGCCAGGTCGCCCGAATGACAGGCATCCGTGATCATGACGACTTTCGCTTTATTCTCTACCGACAGGGTATTGGCAATATTGTTCAGGTCTTCGATCCGGATGGCGTTATTGATATAATTGGTTTTGGGGGTATTATAAGCCAGTAAAAAACCGAGTTTATAGATCGTTTTATTTTCCATATCGCCATGACCCGCAAAATAAAAATACACAAGGTCCCCTTCTTCGCAGGTTTCCAGTAACCATGATAAAGCATCATCGATGGCCGCCAGGGTTGCGCTGGAGTCGGTCAATAAACGAATATGCGCTGCGGGTACGGCTCCACCGGCATTGGATTGAAGATAAAGGGCAAATGCCTCCGCATCCCGGTTGGCATATTTCAATTGCAGCCCCTTGGCTGCATAACGGGCAATGCCCACGACTACCGCATAGGTCTTATGTTTAGCGGGAACCTGGCTTACTGCAGTTATAGCCACCATATGCAGGAACAGGAAAAAGGGCAAATAAATAAAGCGCATGGGCATTTTTAAACCAGGATTTAAAACGGGCTGGGAAATCAATGTTTGAACCGAACCGGATAAGGCAGATAACTTCTGTATTAAAGGTAGACCCTTTCGGGTTATTTTCTCCCGATGTACAGGGCAAATGCGGGTTTTCATTATTCCTGTTCCGGCTAAAATACAAGTACCGCCTGGAGGTCAAGTATGACTGCTCATCCAAACAGGAGTTGTACATCTTTGAGGATACAATTGTTGACTACCGGTCAGGATAAATTTAAACCCAGCTAAATCCTTCATTCCGTATCGGGAGGCTCCGTGGACGGTAACCCGCTGCGGCGAGTGCATTGCAAAGTGCCGGTGCCACGGTCGGTAATCCCACTTCGCCCACACCGCCCGGGTCTTCCTGGCTGTCCACCCAATAGATCTCCACCGGGGGCATCTCGTCATACCGCAATAATTCATAACTAAAGAACCCGTCCTGCAAAACGCGGCTATTGCTGATCGTTATTTCTCCTTTCAATGCCTGTGTCAGCGCAAAGGCCAGCCCGCCCTGCATCTGGTTCAATAATCCATCAGGGTTGATCACCAGTCCGCAGTCGATGGCACCCACCACCCGGGTGATCCTGAATTTTTTGGGCCCTAAGATTTCGATTTCGATGGCATGTGCCGCATAGGATTTGGCAAAGATGAAGGAGTGGGTGGCCAGGCCGATAAAATGGTTGGGTTTCCTTTTTTCCTTCCAGCCGATCTTTTCTGCGGCGAGTTTGAGGACGCCGGCCACCCTTTTGGGTGATTGGGTAAAGGAACCGGGTCCTTCACCGGTCTTGAAATCGGGCCGGTTCTCCAGCATGGATATCCGAAATTCGTAGGGGTCCCGCTTGAAGCGGGCCGCTATTTCATCGATAAAACTCTCCACCGGAAATGTATTCACACAAATATCCACGGATCGTAACCATCCGCGGTTGATATTGAAAGGAACCGGCGTATACCCGGTCTTGATATTCGGCACATCATAACAGAAACCGCCATCGGCCCCATCCATCTCTTCGGGGTGCGGGTTGTTCGGCCCATCGGTCATATAGGCCACCGGTGTGCCCAGCACATGGTGCTGCCAGGCGATAATATTTCCCTTTTCATCGGTGCCGGCAGTCAGCTGGTGGTAATTCGCCGGCCGATAGGGCTCAAACTGCACATCATCTGTTCGCTCCCATAAAAGTTTAACGGGTTTGTCAACCTGCTGGGCAATCTTTACGGCCTCAATAGCAAAATCAAAATGCAGTCGCCTCCCGAAGGCACCCCCCATGAGGGCCAGGTTGACCTTGATATTTTCTTTTTTGATGCCACAGTCGGACGCTATCGTATTAACGGCCCAGTCGGGTAATTGCAGGCCACCCCATAATTCACAGCCTTCTGCTTTTACGGAAGCGATGAAATTAACAGGTTCCAGGGTGGCATGCGCCAGGAAGGGTGCCGCATAGGATGCGGTCATTTGAACGGCCCCGGCATTTTTTCCCGTATCTCCTTTTTCAAACACTTTTATTTGCGGAGCCTGCACGGCTTTTTCGGCAAAGGTTTTAAATAATGCCTCCGTGCTTTCCTTGTTTTTATCCCCTTCATCCCAGGTGATCCCCAGCAATTTCCGGGCTTTCATGGCCGACCAGATATTGGTGGCTATAACAGCCACCCCTGCCCGAACATGCATCGGGGCGCCGGTTCCTGTATAGCTTACCACTTTGATCACGCCCGGCACCCGCCGGGCAGCGGTATCATCCACGCTCACCAGTTTACCGCCCAAAACCGGGCATCGTTCAGACACGGCATAAACCATACCTTCCACTTTCAGGTCAAGCCCGTATTGGGCTTTCCCCGTAAGGATATCTTTCAGGTTAGAGCGCTTCTCTGATTTTCCGATGAGGGTAAAGTCTTTGGGATTTTTCAAACTGACTTCCTTGGGGACGGGTAAGGCTGCTGCAGCACAAACCAATTCGCCGTAGGGAATCCTTTGCATCGTGATCGTATTCACCACTTCTCCTTTGTCGGCGGCACAGGAGGAAGGTTTCACTTTCCATTGATTGGCAGCGGCACTGATGAGCATGGCTTTGGCGATGGCGCCTGCCTTTCGCAAGGGGGTGTACATTTCCATTATGCTCTGGCTGCCCCCGGTATCATGCTCCCCGCGTCTGACGGAACCAAAAGGAGCGATAGCTGCTTTTACATCCCTGAAATCCACATCCATTTCTTCGGCCACGATCATGGGCAGGGCAGTATCTACGCCCTGGCCGGATTCCTGTTTGCTGAAGAATATGGTGACCTTTCCCTTCTTGTCAATTTTGATATAGGCATTGGGTTGAAAGAATTCACAATCTTCGGCTGGCAGGTCCAGGCTGCGAAAACCCGGTACCAGGAACCCGATCGCCAAACTGCCGGATGACAAGGAAGTGATGCGGATAAAATCGCGCCTGTCTATTTTCTGTTTTTGCATATGCAGTGTTGTAAGTATTATTTATTGATATCTTCGATCGCAATATGGATGGCTGCTTTGATCCGGTGATAAGTGCCGCAACGGCATAGGTTATCACTCATGGCCGCCGTGATCATATCCTCGCCCGGTTGTTTGTTTTTGGCCAGGAGGGCCGCTGCCGCCATCATCTGACCGGGCTGGCAATACCCACACTGAGGCACACCTGCTTTTTGCCAGGCCTGCTGAACCGGGTGGGACCCGTCTTCCGAAAGCCCTTCGATCGTGGTGATCTTTTTATTCACGCAGGCCCCTACCTGCCGCTGGCAGGAATAGACCGCATTACCGTCCATGATCACAGTGCAGGCACCGCAACTGGCTACCCCGCAACCATACTTGGTACCCGTAAGCCCCAGCAGGTCGCGCAGCACCCATAAGAGGGGCATATCAGATTCCGCTTCCACGCTATAGGACTTGTTATTGATGTTCAGGTTAAAGATGGGCATATCCTTCGTTTTTGTTGATGTAATATTGAATACAGGAAATTACAAAATATTCCATCCAAATAGCCTGATTATATTCCTGATTGCAGGCGCAGAATGATTTTTTTTACCCATGAAATGGGGGATGCACATTCACTTGAAAGGTTCTTATTAGATTTGCCCCTAAACACCCGGTATTGCCTGATAAGTTTGCCCATCAACTGGTACATTATTTCAAAACGCTGGAGCCTCCCAAAAAACTGCCCCGCGGCATCGAAGTGTTATTTCCCTTCCGGCAAAAAGCGGTCATGGAGATCGTTGAAGTATTTCTCCATAAATTCTTTACGGTTCCCGGAAAATTAGCCCTGGGCATCAACCCCGGACGGTTAGGAGCCGGTATCACCGGTGTGAATTTTACAGCACCCCGCCAGCTACGCGAAGCCTGCGGCATTGAACATCCCCTTGGTAATACCACGGAATTATCGGCCGCCTTCATCTATGAAATGATCGACCGGTATGGCGGGGCAAAAACATTTTACAGAAACTGGTTTATCGGTTCTGTTTGTCCGTTAGGTTTCGTGAAAGCGGGAAAAAACATCAATTATTACGATGACAAGGACCTCCAGGTCGCTGTAACTCCCTTCATCACCGAAAGCATCAGCAAACAGGTAGCGATGGGCTTTGATACCACAGCCTGTATCTGTATCGGCGGAGAAAAAAATTTCAGGTGCTTATCCGCACTCAACCTTGAATACCGATGGTTTACATCTATCATTCCCCTGCCCCATCCCCGGTTTATCATGCAGTACCGGGTAAAACAGAAAGAAAATTTTTTACGCCAGTATCTCGCGGCATTCGGAGCTCCATAAAAAAAGGGCACCTAACGGTACCCTTACAATAACATTACATCATTGATTATTTCAGGTGCTTAGCCAGATGCTTGGCCATATCAAACATAGACACCTGTCCTTTGCCACCGAAAATCGGTTTCAGTTTAGCATCGGCATTGATCATACGTTTGTTTTTGCTGTCCTGCAGTTTATTGGCTTTGATGTAAACCCAGATTTTTTTCACCACTTCTGTACGGGGTAAAGCTTTACCACCTACAACTGCTGCCAGTTCTGCACTGGGTGTAAGGGGTTTCATAAATGCTGCTGATGGTTTACGGGCCGATTTCTTTTTAGCGGGTTTCTTCGCCGCTTTCTTTACAGCTTTCTTAACTGCTTTTTTTGCTGCTGGTTTTTTTGCTGCTTTCTTAGCTGCTTTTTTAACCGCTTTTTTTGCTGCAGGCTTCTTAGCCGCTTTCTTTGCAACTTTCTTTGCCATTGTGTTTTTAGTTTAGAATATTAACAGGTTAATAATTTTACCATACCAAATATAGATTATTTCCGCTCTCCGGGAACTGATAATAAAATTATTTATACAAGTTGGTATAAAGTGTGAATAACAAAGGGGCCAAATCGAAGCCCTCCCCCTCGTAAAAATGTGTTTTTCCCTGCCGGGAATTGAAAAACGCAGGGGCAGCAAATGGGCTTTTCTCCTTTTTCCGGGGAGAAAAACACCCGAAGGAGGATAGCGGGAAAGCTACATCCGCTCACATTTTCCCTCGGTAAATACGAATTCCACCTCAAATACATCCTTCCCGGTATCATGGAGGCAGATGGATAATGTGAGCCGGCTGTCTCCCTCCCGGAGGCGGAGCAGGAACCCATCGAGATAATGGTAGAGCTCGTTTTTATAGCCAGTTTCCCCGTAAAAATTCTTATCGTATGCATCCCCCATATCAAAATCCGTTACATACCGGTCGGGGTGGTTATCGGCAAAATTGACAATATCCACGAGGGTGCCGGCCCGGTCATCGGCCTGTAAGGATCTTTTGTCCCCGTTTTCTTTTCCGCTAACAACATCATTCACCTTACCGAGACTGAAAACCAATTCACGGATGGTATTGCATCCTTTTTTCCTTATCCGGAAACGGGGTGTTCCGAATAAGGGGAAACTGTCTTTCAGGAAAAATTCATTCCAGTAAGGCTGATAATCGTTGCGGAGGGACTTCCCCATCTGCTCCTTTAATGCACCGGGTTTCAGGGCGAAAACGCTAAATACCCTTTCCAGGAAGGAAGCAGTATCCCCCGGTACCCCGCTACCCGGCCGACCAAAAACCGGCTGGAGGGCAATCAGGAATACGATCAGCACCATGCATTTTCTCATTTCAGGAATTTTCCTGAAAAATAATCATACCCTTTTAAGGATCAAATACGTACTGCCCGGTATTTTTTGTAGCCTTTGCACATTTGCCTGTCAATCTGGCAAAAAAACAGGTTTGGAACAGCTATTGTTATCTTGCGACTAACCGCTAAAAAAATAAAAACCATGGTACAGGAAAAAGGAACCATTTCCATCAATACAGAGAATATCTTCCCGATCATTAAAAAATTTCTATACTCCGATCATGAGATCTTTTTGCGTGAGCTGGTGAGCAATGCCGTTGACGCCACCCAGAAAATTAAACGCCTGGCTTCCCTGGGTCATTATGGCCAGGAACTGGGTGACCTGAAAATCCGGGTCGCCCTGGATGAAAAAGCCGGCACTCTTACCATTTCCGACAATGGTATCGGTATGACCGCCGAAGAAATCAAGAAATATATCAACCAGGTGGCTTTTTCCGGCGCCACCGAATTCATGGAAAAATTCAAGGAGGCCAAAGATGCTAACGAGATCATTGGCCGTTTTGGCCTGGGTTTTTATTCGGCCTTCATGGTAGCGGAAAAAGTAGAGATTCAGACCCTTTCTTACCAGGAAGGGGCCGAGCCTGCCCTCTGGACCTGTGATGGCAGCACGGAATTTGAATTGACCACCGGTAGCCGTACTGAAAGGGGTACCGATGTCATCCTTTACATCAATGAGGAATCAAAAGAATTCCTGGAGCAATCCCGTATTGAAGATATCCTGAATAAATATGCGAAATTTTTACCGGTGCCAGTTCAGTTCGGTACCCGTGAAGAATCGGAGCCGGATGGTGAAGATGCCGAGGGGAAACCAAAATACAAAACGGTAACCGTCGACAATATCATCAACAACACGAATCCCATCTGGACCAAGGCGCCCGGTGACCTGAAAGACGAGGACTACCTCTCTTTTTACCGGGAATTATACCCTTTCTCCGAGGAGCCCCTGTTCTGGATCCACCTCAATGTAGATTATCCCTTTAACCTCACCGGTGTATTGTATTTCCCAAAACTGAAAAATGATTTTGAGATACAGAAGAACAAGATCAAACTCTTCAGCCGACAGGTATTTATTACCGATGAGGTAAAAGATATCGTACCGGAGTTCCTCATGCTCCTGCATGGTGTGATCGACTCACCCGATATCCCCCTGAACGTAAGCCGTTCCTTCCTGCAGGCAGACAGTAATGTAAAAAAGATCAACAGCTATATCAGCCGCAAGGTGGCCGACAAACTGGGTGAACTGTTCAGGAAAGACCGTAAAGCCTACGAGGAAAAATGGAATGATATCGGGCTCTTTGTCAAATACGGTGCCCTGTCGGATGAAAAATTTTATGAAAAGGCGAAGCATTTCCTGTTGCTGAACAATACCGCCCAGGAATTTTATACCCTGGAAGAATACAATGCCAGGGTGAAAGACTTCCAGACCGGCAAAAACGGCACCCTGGTTTATCTCTATACTTTCGATGCGGAGCGGCAGCATGGTTATGTACAGGCGGCCAACAGGAAAAATTATGATGTGTTGCTGATGAACTCTCCGATCGATACGCATTTTATCCAGTTCCTCGAAACAAAACTGGAAAAGACCTCATTGAAGAGGGTAGATGCCGATGTACTGGACAAGCTGATTGAAAAAGAGGAAACAGAAAAACATACGCTGAGCGAGGACGATCAGCAAAAATTAAAAGCCATTTTTGAAAAAGCGATCGGCAACCCTTTAATGAAGGTGGAAGTGGACAGCCTGCCGGCGGAAGCCATGCCGGTAACTATCACCATGGAAGAGTGGATGCGGAGGATGAAGGACATGAGTAAGCTGGGTGGTGGTATGAATTTCTATGGGAACCTTCCCGATTCCTATAAGGTTTCCGTCAATGCTAATCATAAACTGATCGGAAAAATATTAAGTGCTGATGAAACTGCACAGATCAATCTTGCCAAACATGCATTTGATCTTGCCTTACTGTCGCAGGGTATGTTGAAGGGTGCAGACCTGACAGCCTTTGTGGAAAGAAGCGTGGAGGTCATTTAAGAAGGTGGCGACCCTTCTTTTGTTAAGCGGTAGGATTACTGTTATCCGTAAAGGTAGCGGGATTGTTATCGATCACCAGGAACTCGGGTTTATCGGGGTATTGCCGGATCAGTTCATCATATTTAGATTTCAGGTAGCGTTTAAAGCTGCCCACATATCCTGGTTTCCGGAGCCGGGCCGGCTCCAGCTGTACCGCCTCGATGAGGTCGTTGCCGATATACATCATGAGTTGCATAATGATCAGTTTTATACTACAAAGCAAGCCCATTTTAATTTTGATCGCAATACCAAGTTTTGCCCTTTTTTATTCGTAAGATTACGGTAAAAAAAGGACCGGAAACCACGCCCCTGCGCTGTTTCCGGTCTGAATAGTCTAATCCCATTTTATCTTTCTTTCGGATTATGAACCACCGTTTTTCAGGAAAGGCTTTAACAGGTCAATCGGTACCGGGAAGATCGTTGTGCTGTTATTTTCGGTGGCGATTTCCCGCAGGGTTTGTAAATACCGCAGGGTTAAGGCACTGGGCTGGTCGGCCAGGATCTTGGCCGCATCGGCCAAACGCTGGGAAGCCTGGAATTCTCCTTCGGCAGCAATCACTTTTGATCTTCTTTCCCTTTCCGCTTCGGCCTGCTTGGCCATAGCCCGCTGCATTTCCTGCGGCAGGTCGATCTGCTTCACTTCCACATTCGATACCTTAACACCCCAGGGTTCTGTTTGTGCATCGATGATCTGCTGGAGTTTCTGGTTGATCTTTTCCCGTTGTGACAAGAGGTCGTCCAGTTCCGACTGTCCGCAAACACTACGCAGGGTTGTTTGTGAGATCTGAGAAGTTGCAGCAAGGAAATTTTCTACCGCAACTATTGCTTTCTCCGGTTCCAGCACCCTGAAGTAGACAACAGCATTTACTTTCACAGAAACATTATCGTTCGTAATGATATCCTGAGGGGGCACGTCGAGTACTACCGTTCTTAAACTGACCTTGACCATTTTATCAACAACCGGTATCAGCAGGATCAGGCCGGGGCCCTTCACATTTATTAAGCGGCCCAGCCTGAAAATAACACCCCGTTCATATTCTCTTAAAATCTTGATAGCACTCGAAAGGAGAATAACACCCAAAAAAATCACGACAAATAATGCGATCGGAAACTGTTCCATAAATTTTTATTTTAATTATTAGTTTGTACCGGTTCAACAAATAGCAGGAATTTCTTTCTGCCCGTTACTTTGATCTTTTGTCCCTTTTCTATTGTACCGCCCCTGCTTTCTGCCTGCCAGATCTCCCCGGCAATCATCACGTTTCCGGTTTGCTCAAAACTTTCCAGGGCTGTTCCCCAGCCGTTCATCAGGGCTTCCATACCTGTAACCGGTTGCCGTTTTTGCGCGCGGATACCCATGGTAACGACAAAGAGGAAAAAAGCGGCCGTTACGGCTACAGCCGGTATGACAATGGCTTTTGACAGCTGAACAAATTCAAGGGACGACTCTTTTCGGATCAGCATCAATGAACCCATTAACAGGGCAATGGTGCCACCGATGGAGAGTAACCCATGACTGATGATCTTTATTTCAAGGATAAATAAGAGAATGCCAAACAGGATCAGCGCCAGAGCCGCATAATTCACCGGAAGCGTATGCATGGCATAAAAAGCAAGGATGATACAGATACCCCCGATCACACCCGGGAATATGGCACCGGGGCTGTATAATTCAAACAACAAACCATAAAATCCCAGCATCATCAAAATATAGGCAATATTCGGATCGGCGAGGATATTGAGCAGGTTTTCGATCCAGGTCATCTTCTCCGTTTCCACCGATGCATCTGCTGTGTGCAGGGTTTTTGCCCCGGTGCGGGTCTCTATGATTTTTCCATCGATCTTCCTTAACAGGTCTGGTATATCCACCGCCACCAGGTCAATGATATTTTGTTCCAGCGCTTCTTTGGCGGTGATCGAAAGGCTGTACCGGACCGCTTTCTCGGCCCAGATGGTATCGCGGTTGCGGTTTTGTGCAATGGTGCGGATAAATGCCGCCGCATCATTGGTGGCTTTCTCATTCATCACCGGGTCCATTTGCTGCATAGAGACCGGGTGGGCAGCCCCGATATTGGTACCCGGTGCCATGGCGGCGATATGCCCGGCCATCGTGATAAAGACACCGGCCGAACCGGCATGAGCCCCGTTCGGGGAAACATAAACAACCACGGGCAAGGGGGCATCCAGGATACTGCTCACGATTACCCGGGTGGATTTCAGTAAACCACCGGGGGTATTCAGTTGAATGACCAGGCAGGCCGCATTTTCCCGGGCAGCCTTGTCAATCCCCCGTTGGATATAATCGGAGGTGACCGGGTTGATGGTTCCGTCGATCGCAATGCTGACCACTTGCTGCGCAGGGGCGACCCCCGGGAGGAGGCAAAAAAGAACGATATGGCAAAGGAATCTTTTCAAATTATTTGTTTTCCCATGATGGGCAGAGCAGCAAACAGGCAAAGGGAAATACCGGTTCTTGTAATTTACTGAAAACACCGGTAACGACCGTATAAATCTTCCGGTTGGATAAGAAAAATACCACTAAAAAATAGCCAAATAAATTAGTTTTGAATTACTAAAATGATTAGTTTTGTTGTGGATTAATATTTTAGAACAGGATTTTCTAACCCCTAACTTTGTTTTCCCATGGCAAAAAATAACACGACTACAGAAAAAGAAACCCTTATGTCAAATAACAGCGAAAAACTAAAAGCACTCAAGCTTACCATTGATAAAATCGATAAGGATTTTGGTAAAGGCAGTGTGATGATGATGAACGAAAGGACTCATATAGAACAGGAAGTGATCTCAACGGGTTCTATCGGGCTGGATGTAGCCCTGGGCATTGGCGGATTACCCCGTGGTCGTGTGGTAGAGATCTACGGACCGGAATCTTCGGGTAAGACAACCGTCGCCACCCACGTAATTGCAGAAGCCCAGAAAAAAGGGGGTATGTGTGCGATCATCGATGCCGAGCATGCATTTGACAGTGCTTATGCCCGGAAACTGGGTGTTGACGTTGACAACCTGCTGATCTCCCAGCCTGACTATGGCGAACAGGCGCTTGAAATCGCTGACCGCCTGATCCTTTCCGGTGCACTGGATGTTGTCGTGATCGACTCCGTAGCGGCACTGGTTCCCAAGGGAGAACTGGAAGGTGAAATGGGTGATAGCAAGATGGGCTTGCAGGCCAGATTGATGAGCCAGGCTTTGAGAAAGCTGACGGCTACTATCCATAAAACAAATACCATCTGTATTTTCATCAACCAGCTAAGGGAAAAAATCGGGGTAATGTTTGGCAACCCCGAAACGACAACGGGTGGTAATGCTTTGAAATTCTATGCCTCGGTAAGATTGGATATTCGCCGGATGGCACAGATCAAAGATGGTGATAGCGCCATTGGTAACCGGGTAAAAGTGAAAGTGGTAAAGAATAAAGTTGCGCCTCCTTTCCGGGCTGCCGAATTCGATGTCATATTCGGAGAAGGCATTTCCAAAAACGGGGAGATCCTGGATATGGGTGTGGAACTGGGTATTGTTCAAAAAAGCGGAAGTTGGTTCAGTTATAATAGCGATAAATTAGGTCAGGGAAGGGATGCCGTAAAGCAATTACTGGTGGATAATCCCGAATTGGCTAACGAGATTGAAACAAAAATTCGCGAAAAAATTAAAGAGATGCAGGGTTAGTAAAGCCATTCTTTTTAATTCGTACTGGCCACCCTTCTCCAAAGGGTGGCCTTTTTTTTACAGCACCCTATTTTCTACAAAAGGCACAGCCAGACCGGTGTGAATGAACCCCTTGTAGCACAGGGGTTTTTATATCCTTCACAAATATTTCACAGTAAAAATAATAATTCAATGTTTAAACATTGTATTTTTGTACTCGCTGATTAAATAACAGCAATACAAACCGATGTTTAAAAAAACCTGGCAAAAAATAATACTGGGATTCTTTCTTTTCCTGCTGGCAGCCAGCGGGATCTATTGGTACTATGCTACCGAAAAATTTACCGACACTGCCCTCGAAAAACCGGCATATACTGTAAATGCTGCTGATCTGCTCCATGCTTTTCAAACCGATAGCAAGGCTGCCAACCAGCAGTATGCCGACAAGATCGTGGAAGTGAAAGGTATCATTACCGGTACAGAAGCTGCCGACAGCAGCATCAATATCAAGATGGCAGACCCCGGAACGGGTTCCTACCTGATCTTCGCTTTCCAGGACCAGCACCTGGACGAAGCAGCTGGTTTGAAAAAAGGGGATTCCGTATCGATCATCGGGTCCTGTAGTGGCGGTGTGTACAGTGATATCCTCGAAACCCATGCCATCACTTTTAAAAGAAGCGCATTGATCAAATAACCATATTCCAACACTTTAAAGTAAAACAAAATGAAAAAAACAATCTTAGCCTTAGCATTTATTGGAGCCGCTACCCTATCGTTCGCCCAAAAAAGGGTCACCACTTCTGCCATTATTCAATTTGATGCCAGCACCAGTATTGATGAATTACCGAAAGCGGAAAATAAAACAGTCATTGCCGCCATTGACCCGGTAAAAGGTACTGTACAGTTTGAAGCAGCGATGAAGAATTTCGCCTTTAAGAACCCCATGATGCAGGATCATTTCAACAGTAAGAACTGGATGAATTCTGATGAACACCCTAAAGCAACATTTTCAGGCCAGATCAGGAACCTCGATGCCGTCAATTTCAATAAGGATGGTAATTACACAGCCACCGTTGAAGGTATCCTCTCCATCAAAGGAAAGGAAAACAAGGTAACTGCCCCTGCCACAATCATTGTTAAAGCAGGTGTGATCACAGCCAATACGGAATTCAGCATCAAACTGGCTGACTATGGCATTGAAGGTGCGCCGATTGCCGCCGGCAAAGTGGCGAAAGAGCCAAAAATCATCGTTTCTGCAGAAATGAAATAATAAATCACCCGGAACTTGAAAGCAAACGTCCCGACATCTGTCGGGACGTTTCTTTTTTAAGTAATTTTCAACTTATGAATACAAGGACAATGAATGCCAAAAAAAGAGTGGCCATGGTGGCGCACGACAATAAGAAAAAAGAACTGGTGGAATGGGCTGTATACAATAAAACCGTCCTGGGCAACCACAGCTTATTGGCAACCGGAACCACGGGCACTTTACTGGCGGCCGCAATCGACCAGCCCGTCACTACATTCCTGAGTGGCCCGCTGGGGGGTGACCAGCAGATTGGTGCTGCGATCGCCGAGGGAAAGATCGATATCCTGATCTTTTTCTGGGACCCCATGGAAGCCCAGCCCCATGACCCGGATGTAAAAGCCTTGTTGCGGGTGGCTGCCACCTGGAATATTCCCGTTGCCTGTGACCGTGCGACAGCTGATTTCATTCTTACCTCCCCCCTGATGCACCGGGAGTATGAAGCCAACCTGCCGGATTATTCGGCCTATGTGAAAAGAAAACTATGAATGTGCTGATCAGAAAATGGAAGGAGGAGGATGCTGCCAGGCTTGCCCTGCTGGCCAATAATAAAAAAATCGCCGATCACCTGCGCGACCGGTTTCCCTATCCTTATCAACTGCAAGATGCTGAACAATGGATCCGGTTACAAAAAGAAAAGGTCCCGGTGCTGAATTTTGCCATTGATGCCGATGAGCAGCTGGCCGGGGCCTGTGGTATACTGCTCAAAGAAGATGTTTACCGCCATTCGGCAGAAATCGGTTACTGGATCGGTGAACCTTTTTGGGGAAGAGGGATTGCAACTGCCGCCATTTCCCAATTGCTGGAGCACCTGCAAAAGGAATTCTCCGGTATCTGTCGTATTTATGCCGAAGTATTTGATTGCAATACCCCATCGATGCGGGTTTTGGAAAAAAATGGATTTGTTCTGGAATGCACACGGAAAAAAGCCGTAATCAAAAACAATACAATCATCGATGATCATGTGTGGGTCCTGTTTCCCGGTCATTGATTTTTTATATTTGCAATTCTATTATGTCATTTAAATTAGTCAGCCCCTTTCCCCCTGCCGGTGACCAGCCGGATGCGATCTTCCAACTGACGGAAGGGATCCTGAACAATGAAAAGCACCAGGTTTTGCTGGGCGTTACGGGAAGTGGTAAGACCTTTACAATTGCCAACGTCATCCAGAACGTACAACGTCCCACGCTCGTGCTGACCCATAACAAGACCCTGGTGGCGCAACTGTATGGTGAGTTCCGGCAATTCTTCCCGGAGAATGCGGTTGAATATTTCGTGAGTTATTACGATTATTACCAGCCCGAGGCCTACCTGCCCGTGAGTGATACCTATATTGAAAAAGACCTCAACATCAACGATGAACTGGATAAACTCCGGCTCAGGGCAACGAGCAGCCTGCTGAGCGGCAGAAGAGATATTATCGTGGTTGCTTCCGTGAGCTGTATCTATGGTATGGGTAACCCGACAGATTATGAAAACGGGATCATCAGGATCAACAGGGGACAGACGATCTCGCGGCAGGGATTCTTACATTCCCTTGTCAACTCCCTCTATAGCCGGACCACCCTTGAATTCAACCGTGGCACATTTCGCGTTAAGGGTGATACCGTTGATATTAATCTTCCCTATGTGGATTATGGATACCGGGTCACTTTTTTCAGGGATGAGATCGAAAGCATCGAAAGCTTTGATGTTGTGAATGGCAAAAGGATCGGGATGATGGAGAATGCCGCCATCTTTCCTGCCAATCTCTATCTCGCCCCCAAGGATATCCTGCAACAGGTAATCTATGAGATACAGGATGAAATGCAGGCGCAGGTAGCATATTTCAAGAACAACGGAAAATTTATAGAAGCACAGCGATTAAAGGAAAGGGTGGAATACGACCTGGAGATGATCCGTGAACTGGGTTATTGCAATGGCATTGAAAACTATTCCCGCTTTTTTGACCGGCGGATGCCCGGTACACGCCCCTTCTGTTTGCTGGATTATTTTCCTAAGGATTTTCTATGTGTGATCGATGAAAGCCACCAGACCATTCCTCAGGTGAGCGGTATGTACGGCGGTGACAGGAGCCGGAAGATGATACTCGTGGATTATGGTTTCCGCCTGCCCTCGGCACTGGATAACCGTCCGCTGAATTTTCATGAATTTGAATCGATGGTGAACCAGGTGATCTATGTAAGCGCCACCCCCGATGATTTTGAACTCGAAAAGACCGGTGGCGTAGTGATTGAACAGGTCGTAAGGCCTACAGGCTTACTGGACCCTCCCATCGAGATACGCCCCAGCGTGAACCAGATCGATGATCTGCTGGATGAGATCGACAAACGGATCAAAAAAGGTGACCGGGTGTTGGTGACTACCCTGACCAAGCGAATGGCCGAAGAAATGGACAAATACCTGCACCGTATCAATATCAAATCAAAATATATCCATAGTGAAGTGCATACGCTGGACCGGGTGGAGATACTCAGGCAGCTGCGCTTAGGCGAGATAGATGTATTGGTGGGCGTGAATTTATTAAGAGAGGGACTGGATCTTCCCGAGGTATCACTGGTAGCCATACTCGATGCCGACAAGGAAGGTTTTTTACGCAATGAAAAATCACTGACCCAGACGGCGGGCCGGGCTGCCCGAAATGTTGACGGGCTGGTGATCTTTTATGCCGATAAGATGACCGAAAGCATGCAAAAAACCATTGATGAGACCACCCGCCGGCGGGAAAAGCAGATTGCTTATAATATTGAACATGGCATAACCCCCACTACAATCATCAAAACGAAACAGGATGTCTTTGGTCAGACCTCTGTTTTAGATATAAAGGGATATGACCCCGCCAATCCCTATGCGCTGGCCCCCGATGGGGAACTGGTTACCGTTGCAGCAGAGGAACAGGAAGAATACCGTACCATCCCCCAGGCTGAAAAGGCACTGACAAAGATCAAAAAGGAAATGGAGAAAGCTGCCCGTGACCTGGATTTTATGGAAGCCGCCCGGCTGCGTGATGAGATGTTTGTATTAGAGAAAAAGCTGGAAGAAATGAAGGGGTAATACTGCTGTAACCCTCGATGGCTCCCTTCATATGCCTGCAGCCCCTTGACAATTATAAGCCCCACCTTTAAAAATCAACTTGTTTTCAGCCCAAAATCATAAAAGAGCGTCACCTTAAGCGATACGGAAAAATGCGGGTTTTATCAATAGTCAAACCCGGCTTTATGATATAGCGTCCGGTAGACTCAACTTATCCTATTGATTTTTGTTTTGCATCTAATGCGAATAATTGGTAGCAGATGCTGTGGAGGTGACCGTTTTGATAAGAAAAAATCTGACCGGTGCACCTTAGAATAGCAAGTCAATAAATAATAAAGATCAATACATGGAACAGATCAGGCAGGTCATGAAAAGCATGATCAACATTTCGGAGGAAGAACTGGATGGTTTCCTTGGCCAGGCCATGATCAAAACATTCAAACGACTGGCAAGCATCAGCCGGCCAAACAAGGTGCCCCAAGAAATATATTTCATCAATCAAGGGATGATCCGTGTAATAGTGAATGATCAGAAAGGGAATGAACATACGATCCATTTTGCACTGGAAAACCAGTTCATCGCCGACTATTCCTGTTTTATGCAAAAACAACCCTCCCTCTACACCCTCCAGGCCCTTGAAACAACCGAAGTAGTGGTTTTACCCCGCTCCGCCATTGAATGGGGTTATGCCCATCTCAAAGAAGGGCAGAAAATGGGCAGACTGATCGCCGAATTCTATTTTATTTACCAGGACAACCGGATCAAGAACCAATATGCCCGAACTGCAAAACAGCGGTATGACAGTATCACTGAAGTTTTTCCCAATATCCATAATAGGGTTCCACAGCATATGATCGCTTCCTACCTGGGCATTACCCCCGTTCACCTGAGCAGGCTGAAAAAAGCCATTGACTGAAAATCTAAACATTTGTTATCGTTTCCAGGCTGTGTTTGTATGCAATTTTGTGCAGATTCAATCATGGGCAAAACAGATAATTATGCAACTCTCAATAAAGGAAAAAAACAGGTTAAAAAACAAATATGGTCAATGGGCGCTTGTTACGGGTGCCTCATCGGGTATCGGTCTAGAATTAGCTTCCCAATTGGCTGCTGCTGGTTTTCAGCTCGTGATGGTTTCCCGTCAGGCCGAAAAGTTGCAAGTGATCAGTAATGACCTGCGAAGCAAATTTTCTGTGGAAATAAAATCTATCGATACTGATCTTTCCAGCGCCGGCAGTATCGAAAAAATAATCACGGACACAAGCGAACTGGATATCGGCCTGCTGGTCAATGCGGCCGGATTTGGTACATCCGGACTATTTTCCGAAGCATCACTGCCGGACGAGATCAACATGCTTCGTGTAAACTGTGAGGCGGTATTATGTCTGACCCATCATTTCATTCAAAGGTTCAGATCCCGGCAAAGCGGGGGGATTATTTTCCTGAGCTCGCTGGTTGCCTTCCAGGGCGTACCCTATTCATCCCACTACGCAGCGACCAAGGCCTATATTCAATCCTTTGCTGAAGCCCTGACTATTGAACTTCAACCTAATGGCATTGATGTATTGGCCGCTGCACCCGGACCGGTGGACAGCGGTTTTGCCCGGCGGGCCAATATGAAAATGGGAAAAGCCTTACAACCTTCAGCTATTGCTGTGCCCATATTAAAAGCCCTTGGGAGGCAAAGCACGGTCATCCCCGGTCTGCTTTCTAAAGTTTTAGTGTATTCATTAAGGACCGTTCCCCGCTGGGCCAAGGTCCGTATCATGCAAAAGGTTATGGGAGGGTTTACAGCACATCAAAGACAGTCGTAAAAAACTATTTTAATGCTATTGCGGCTGGTATTTGTCAATTTTTACAATAAAAAACTGCTGAAAACTATTTCGATTTTTACTGAAATTTGGTTTTAATTTTATTATTCGCAGCGAAATAGATGTCCGTCGTTTTTTTTCGGGAATTTGCATACAAAAACCTGACCGATGCCAAAACACAAACCTTTTTGGAAAAAAGGACGTGGAAAATTAGGCCTCCTCAACCCACTGATGGGTTCATGGATGGCAGCAGCCGATTCACCCATGGGTCCTTTAAACTGCACTAGGGTTTTTGAACCCATATTGGGCGGTAATTATATCCAGTTAAAAGCGAAATGGAATTTTTCCAAATATGCTTATGAGGAATATGCCATCATCGGCATGCAGGATGGAGTTCTTTCATTCTGGTCATTTACATCGGATGGAAAACGCTCGCAGGGTTCACTCGCCGACGGAAAAGATGTGCACCCGGAAGCCATCTGTTTTGAGGCACAAATGCCGGCTGGCCTGGCCAGGATGATCTACTGGCCCAATTCCGATGGCGGTTTTGATTGGGCCGTGGAATCAAAAACAAAAAAAGGCTGGAACCGTTTTACCCTGCATCATTATAAGCCATTAAAATAATAAGAGTAGTATCCCTTTGTGCCTCCGTGTCTCTGTGGTAAAAATCTTTGTCTATCTGATCCTTATCATTGAATGGAAAGTATAACCACAGAAGCACAGAGATGTAGATGCATATAAATCGTTCCACTTTGTGCCTCCGTGTCTCTGTGGTAAAAATCTTTGTCTATCTGATCCTTATCATTGAATGGAAAATATAACCACAGAGGCACAGAGATGTAGATGCATATAAATCGTTCCACTTTGTGCCTCCGTGTCTCTGTGGTAAAAATCTTTGTCTATCTGATCCTTATCATTGAATGGAAAGTATAACCACAGAGGCACAGAGATGTAGATGCATATAAATCGTTCCACTTTGTGCCTCCGTGTCTCTGTGGTAAAAATCATTCATCACCAAGATATTTCCTGCTGATCTCATCATAAAGCCTCAGGTATTCATTGCTCTTGCCATCTGCATCGAAGAACCGTTGCCAGGTACTGAGTGGTTCCCAGATACAGGTGCCCTTGCCCCTTCCACCGGGTAATTCAAAATTAAGTTTGTTGACCTCTTCTTTTTTGGCAGAATATTCCACCACGATGATATCCTTATCATAGCGGCGTACCAGGTCGAGCATATTATCCCGCAGGTCATCCAGGGTACCATGCCATTTAGGATAGTAAGACAGTCCGATCACATCAAAATTCACTTTCCTCGCCAGCATATTATCCATGAAGAAAACGGTTTCATCATTTTGACCGCCCAGGGCCACATGCAACATGATGACGGTGGCCGGCTCCACCGATTTAATGGCAGCGATGCCAGCCCTTAATAACTGGGCAAGCGAATCAATATGACTGATGTTTCCTTCGGGCCAGACCATTCCATGATTGATTTCATTTCCCACCTGAACCATATCGGGTGAAGTACCCTGCTGCTGCAGGGCTATCATCACTTCTTTTGTATAACCATAGAGCGCCGTTTTCAGCTGGTCAAAACTCATCCCCCTCCAGGCTGACGGTTTATAGGCATGGCCGGGATCGGCCCAGTAATCGCTGTAATGAAAATCGAGTAATAATTTCATCCCCGCCGCCTTTACCCTTTTGGCCATTTGCAGGGTATTATTCAAGTCACAAAATCCTTTGCCTGGAGAATAACCGCTATCCTGTGCAGGGTCATTAAAGATCCGGAGACGCACATAATTAAAGCCATGATCTTTTAAAATACTGATCGCATCCTTTTGAACACCCTTATCGGAAAACTGCATGCCCCTTTCTTCCAGTTGGGGCAAAAAAGAAATATCTGCTCCGATCATCTTTGTGGCGGTCCTTGGCAGGGCAGCTTCCCCTTTCAGTTCATATTTTTTTTCGGTGGAGATACTGGCTACACTTCCCGGGGAGACCGTGACGATATTGGTAGACCCGCTCCACAAACCAGCTGATGAAGCTTCAAATTTTATCAACCCCGGCGCCTGTGTGGATTGAACGATCACCTGGCATTTTCCATTAAAGGCACTACGCTGCCAGGCACCTTCGACACACTGATCCGGTTCATGACTGCTGGGATCTCCATTGCCAACACCGATGATTTTTCCCGGGCCACTGATGCTAAACCTAATCATATTACTGGCATCGGGCACTTCCCTGCCCTCCCGGTCAATAACACTGATGTTCATTACCGTTAGGTCCTGTCCGTCAGCCAGCATCGTCGTCTTATAAGGCGTCAGTTGAATCTCTGCCGGGGCCCCGGTAGTCTCGACTTTAGCCGTGATCCTTTTGCCCCGCTTATATGCAACGGCTTCAAGGGTTCCGGGTTCATAGCGCACATCCCATTCCAGGTGGCTGTTCCGGGGCATTTCCTTTTTGCCCAGGCTTTTGCCATTCAGGAACAATTCCACATTATCAGCATTGGAATTCACCCACACATTAATAAGCGGTGCAGGCTCACCCCATTTGACAGGCCAGTTCCAGTGCGGGGAGATATTCAATACATCCTTGTCTGTCCACCAGCTCTGGTAATAGTAATAATTGTTTTTGGGGAATCCGCACATGTCCATGATGCCGAAATGTGAATTGATATTGGGCCAGTGAAACGGCGTTGGCTCACCCCGGTAATCAAAACCCGTCCATACAAAACCACCCTGCCAGTATTTATTTTCTGCCGCCAGTTTCCACCAGGTTTCGGCGGTACTGGCCCACCAGGGAGCTGTGATATCATGATCGGGCAGGTACCCCCTGATTGAATCTTTTGCATAGACACCCCTGGTGGTAACGGTACTGCCCATCTCAGTACCCATCACCGGTTGATCCGGATGATCGCGATGATAATCGGCCACGGCATATTCCCGGTAATTAAAACCACGGATCGGGATCACTTCATTCACTCCCTGAAAAACATTGGGCAGGTCGGCAGCATAAGTACAGGTCCTCGTAGGGTCCAGTTCCTTTTGCCGTTTGATAAAGGTCCGGGCTATTCTTTTACCACTTGATTGCGTATGGATCCACCCTTCTTCGTTGCCGATGCTCCAGATAAAAACAGAGGGATGGTTCCTGTCGCGCAGGATCATCCTTTCAAACTGGCTCATATTTTCCGCACTGCTGTTGAGCAAACGGTTTTCATCCATGACCAGCATCCCTAAACTATCACAGGCATCCAGGAGTTCGGGCGTGGGGGGGTTGTGACTGGTACGGTAGGCATTCACCCCCATATTCTTCAGCAGCCGGACACGGTAATATTGCATATAATCGGGCAGGGCGCTACCCAGTCCTGCATGATCCTGGTGATTATTGGTACCCTGTAGTTTGAGATGTTTTCCATTCAGGAAAAAGCCTTCTGCAGGGTCAAAGCGAAAAGTCCTGATACCCATCCTTTCCACCCTTTTATCAATGATTTGGCTGCCTGATTTTACAAGGGCATAGACCCTGTACAGATAGGGGTCGTCCAGATTCCAAAACCTGGGATTATTCAGCACCATTTCCTGTTGCAGGGTAGCCTGGCCGTTGGAGGCAAGGGATAATTTTTTCTCTTTAGTTTGGGCAATTATTTTTCCCTGGCGATCGGTAATATAGGCAGATACGGAGAGGTCACGGTTGGAAAGTCCCTCATTTTCAACCGTAGTTTCGACCTGTACCGTGGCACTGGTTCCCTGCAAATCGGTATGGACAAAGAATCCGCCATCCGGTATATGTACATTATCATACTGGTTGAGCCATACATGCCGGTAGATTCCGGCCCCTTCGTAAAACCAGCCCTCGTATTGGGTGGCATCGACCCTGACAACCATCACATTCTCCCTGTTGAAATTGATGATATCGGTGATATCATAGGCGGCGCCGATATAACCACTCATATTGTTACCCACAAAAAAACCATTCACCCAGATATTGGCGTTCCGGTAAATACCGTCAAACTGAATTTGAAATCGCTGTCCGCTATCAGCCGGGTTTACAGAAAATCTTTTGCGGTACCAACCGATACTGGTTGCCGGGAACAAACCCCCGACAGGTTTGTATCCATGCGATTCAACCCCGAAATCCTGAACATCGGTGAAGGGAAGTTCGACGGCCCAATCATGCGGGAGGTTCAGGGTGCGCCAGCTGCTATCCTTAAACCGCGGATCGATCGCAGTTCCCCAGGCACCGCCCGATTTTGAAAAGATGGTAGCGATACTGTAATTGAAATCTTTTTCCGGGTTGGCGGCATGACCAAAATGAAACTTCCAGTCTTTGTCCAGGCTGATTTTTTTCTGCGCCGGAGCAGAGATCGCAAAAAAAACGATGGCGGGTACCAGGAATGATGACCAGTATTTTTTCATAAACTATCTTGAGGATTTTCGGGGATGATAAATGAAAACGAATAAGTAGGTTGCAATTTACCACAATTCGATGGTGCGAACACCTGATTCCTGTTACCTGCTGGTCTCCTTAACCCAGAGAAATTAAATGAAAATATCAGGTTTTTGCCCTGACATTTGCAGAAAAAAATTTTAACTGCCATGCATTCTATTATCAGAGCAACGGTCAAAGATTACAGCTTACTCGCCCGCATCGGCGAAAAGACCTTTCTTGAATCGCATGGCCATAGTGCCCCATTAGCCGACATTGAAAATTATGTACAGGAAAAATATAATGATGAAGCCTGTCTGTTAGAATTGGAAAACCCAAAAAATATCTATCATTTCATTTATCATGAAGGACAGGCGGCGGGATTTTCCAAGATCATACCGGATGAACCCCATCCCCAAATTGACAATCCCCGTCTTACCAAGCTGGAGCGGATCTACATCCTCAGGAAATACTATCACCTGAAACTGGGTTGGTCATTGCTCCATCACAATATCGAAATTTCGAAAGCATTTGCCCAGCAGGGCATGTGGCTTTATGTCTGGAAAGAAAACGAACGGGCCATCAGGTTTTATAGCAACAATGGCTTTCGCATTTCCGGCAGCCATGATTTCAAGATATCGGAGACCCATTCCAATCCCAATCACATTATGTTCCTGGATTATGCGGTTCCTGCTATCCCTTCCCGGGGATCTGTGCTGCCTGAATAGCATGAAAAAACTTAACTTCCAATATAATTACGCTTCCAGGGTATACACCTGAAACTTATTATCACCAAACAACTACTTATGCATTACCCAAAGTTCTTCTCCCTGCTTATTCTAACCGGCACGCTTTTTTTTCAGCCGGTGAAAAGCCAGTCGACCTACAATAATGATATCAGGAAAGCCGCTATTTCGCTTTTTAGTTCGCTGGATCCCCTGCAAAAGCGATCCGCGGCGCTGGACTTTGGCGATACGGCAAGACTGAAATGGAATAATCTTCCGGTTGGGTTGCGGGCCAGGTTGGGCCTGAGTATCGGCAACATGACCGATGACCAGCGGAAAATGGTGCACCGAATCCTCTCCATATCTTTCAGTTCACAAGGCTACCTCAAAGCCACCAGTATCATGCACCTGGATGACCTGCTCAACCGGTTTTATGAGAACATGTATTACAGGAAGGAGATCAACGATTCTGTATATACCCAATTAAAGAGCTTTCTCTGGTCACACAAAAGTTACTTTTTCGCATTCTTCGGCAATCCCCAGGATAAAACATGGGGTTTTAAGCTGGAAGGACATCACCTGTCGATCAATTTCACTTTTGTAGAGGACCGGCTTTCGGTAACACCCTTTTTTATCGGTACCGACCCGGCAGAATATCCCAATACGGAATATGCAGGCTGGAGGGTATTGGGACAGGAAGAGGACCTGGGTATTCAACTGATCCATCTGCTATCACCCGGGCAACAGAAAAAAGCCACCATGAGTACGGCAGTCCCCAGGGATATCATTACAGGGGCAGAAAGCGGGAAACGCCTGGTTGATTATTGGGGCATCAGGGCATCGGAAATGACAAAAGAACAAAAGACCATTCTGCAATACATGATCCGTGAATTTGTATTCAACCTCGAATATGAAAAAGCCATGATAGAATATGACAAGATCCTAAAAGCCGGGATCGATAAGGTATACTTTGGATGGATCGGGGAATATGATGAGAAAAAGCCGCATTACTATATCCTGAACGGGCCGGGTTTCCTGATTGAATTTGACAATAATGGCGGTCCGCGGAACGGAGCCAATCATATCCATTCCATCTGGAGGGAAAAAGGCAATGAATACGGGGAAGATGTGCTCAGGCAACACTACCTGTCTGAAAAACATTAGGCAAGACCTGTATTATTCGCAGAGCCGGATATTCCCGGCACTTCCCGCAGGACGGGCATTTCAGAAGAATTTGCTATATTCAATCCATGATTACCATTGCCCTCTATAACCTGAAAGGAGGTGTGGGTAAGACCGCCTCCTGTGTCAATTTTGCCTACCTGGCCGCTAAAGATAATTTTCAGACCCTTTTATGGGATATCGATCCGCAGGGAGCCACTTCCTTCTATTATAATATCAAACCCAAAGATACCACGGCCATAAAAAACCTGGTGGGTAAGGATGCAGACCTTGATAATGCCATCATGACCACCGAATATGAAAAACTCGATATCATCCCTGCCGATCATTCCGGCAAGGCCCTGGATGTGATGATGGAAGAACTGAAGACTGCCAAGAAGCGGCTGAAGACCTTATTAAACCCCTACAGCAAAGAATACGAATTCATCTTTATCGACTGCCCCCCGGGTTTGTCATCCCTGTCGGAAAACATCTTTAATGCGGCCGATATTGTACTCATGCCGGTCATCCCCACCACCCTGTCCCTGCGGACCTATGAAATGGTGAAGCAATATTTCAAAGAGAAAAATATTGATATCCATAAACTCGCCTGCTTTTTTACCATGGCGGATATCCGCCGGAATATGCATAATGAAGTGATGGAAGAACTCTATAAGGACAAACGCTTTTTCCAAAACTATATCCCTTATCTCTCCGACGTTGAAAAAATGGGGATCCATAAAGCACCGATAGAAGAGTTTGCCCGTAGCAGTTATGCCGCCGCCTGTTACCGTGAATTATGGGAAGAGATCAAAGAAGGTCTCTTATAAACATTCTATACAATCATTTTTTTACAGCATCGTAATTGTACGATTCTTTTTTTCGTAGTATCCCCCGATTTTTTAAAATCGTATCAATCAGTCAATCGCCGATACAATGTTTGCGTGTAACTGTGCGTTATACCTACTCAAATCCAGTTATTATGAAAAACAGACTTCGTAAAGTTGTAAACTTCTTTGCCTTTAACCTTCTTTTCTTTGCATTGTACCTGAACTTTATTCACAAGGACAATTCAAATGATTTTGCGAATGCAGGCACACATGCTCCCACGTATACCGGGACTGTCCCTGTACAAAACAATGCCGGCGTGATGACAGAAAAGCCGACGGTTGAAGTTGCGAAAAAGTGAACCTGACTGCTGAATGACTCCAGCACTTAGCCACTAACCCATTAAAGCAAAGCAGATCAAGATAGCCAAACCCGGAGCCGGATCTCCGGGTTATGGCATTTACCCCAGCTCCTTAAAAAAACATATCACCTTTTGGGAGAGGCCGGCTATGGGCTTATCTTAGCGTATGGCCGAGAAAAAATTATTCCTGCTGGATGCATTTGCCCTCATCTTCCGGGCTTATTATGCGCTGATCCGCAATCCACGCATCACTTCCAAAGGAAAAAACACCAATGCGCAGTTTGGATTTACCAATACCCTGATCGACCTGCTGAACAACCAGAAGCCTACGCATATCGCGGTATGTTTTGATACAGCCGCCCCTACCGAAAGACATACCGACTTTGAAGATTATAAGGCCAACCGGCAGGAAGCGCCTGAAGACCTCCTGGCCGCCATACCCGATATTAAAAAGATCATTGAAGGATTTGATATCCCGATCATGGAACTGGATGGGTATGAAGCCGATGACGTGGTGGGCACTTTAAGCGTACAGGCTGCCAAAGCCGGTTACGATGTATTTATGGTGACGCCCGACAAGGATTACGGGCAACTGGTCACAGAAAAAGTGAAGATCTATAAACCCGGATACCAGGGTGGTGATGTAGAGATCCTGGGTCCTAAAGAAGTTTGTGAAAAATGGAATATCAAATCGGTAAGCCAGGTCATCGATGTATTGGGACTCATGGGTGATTCCGTGGATAATATCCCCGGCATACCGGGTGTGGGCGAAAAAACAGCTGCCAAACTGCTGGCAGAATACGGTACACTTGAAAACGTACTGGAGAATGCCGATAAGATCAAAGGCAAGCTGGGCGAAAAAATTCAACAGGGCAAAGACCTGGCGCTGATGAGCAAAAAACTGGCTACTATCATCACGGATGTACCGGTTGAATTCCATGAAGAGAACTTCAAGGTGTCCGAATGGCATAAGGACAAGCTGAAAGAGATTTTTGCTGAACTGGAATTCAAGACCCTGGGTAAAAGACTGCTGGGTGAGGATTTCAATGTGTTCAAGACAGCGCCTGAAGCTGTACAGACCGACCTTTTTGGCAATATCATAGAAACGGAAAGCCCTAAACCCGGTTCCCGCCCTGGTCAGGAGAACAACAATAACACTACGGATAATTATGGAGAGCTGAAAAAAATTACAGATACCCCTCATCGTTATGAGGCTGTTACCGGGGATGCCGCCATCAAAAAGCTGATCACCCTGCTGAAAAAACATAAAGAGATCTGTTTTGATACGGAAACCACCGGGCTGGATGCGAACGATACCGAGTTGGTAGGGATGAGCTTCGCTGTCACACCCGGCGAAGCTTTTTATGTGCCCTGCCAGGCTGATACCGATGCGACAAAAAAGATTCTGTCCCAGTTTGAAACGCTTTTCAATGATGCTTCGATCACCTGGATCGGGCAGAACCTGAAATATGATATGCTGGTGCTGAAATGGTATGGGATCGAATTCAAAGGAGATATCTTTGATACGATGCTGGCCCATTATGTGATCGAACCCGATGGCAAAAGAAGCATGGACGCGCTGAGTAACCAATACCTGCATTATGAACCCGTGCACATCGAGGAACTGATCGGGAAAAAAGGGAAGAACCAGGGCAATATGCGGGATGTGGAATTGGATAAGATCACCGAATACGCTGCAGAAGATGCTGATATCACCTTACAATTAAAAAATGTATTCCTCCCCCAGCTCAAAGAAAAAGAGGTCGAAAAAGTTTTCTATACCGTGGAGAACCCGCTGGTGAAAGTGCTGGTGGATATGGAATATGAAGGCATCAGAGTGGATGAAGGTTTTTTGAATGAATATTCAAAAGAACTCGAAAAAGATGCGAAGCAGGCGGAAGAAGCGGTATACAAAGCTGCCGGTGTGCGTTTCAACCTGGCATCACCGAAACAATTGGGTGAAGTTTTGTTTGACAAGCTGCAATTGGACCCTAAAGCTAAAAAAACCAAGACCGGCCAGTATGCCACCGGCGAAGATGTGCTGTTGAAACTGGCGCATAATAACCCGATCGTGGAAGACATCCTCGTTTACAGGGAGCTCAGTAAACTGAAATCGACCTATGTGGATGCATTACCCCTGCTGATCAACCGAAAAACAGGAAGGGTTCATACTACCTATGGTCAGGCTGTCGCCGTAACCGGGCGGCTGGCCAGTAATAATCCAAACCTGCAAAATATCCCGGTAAGAACCGACCGGGGGAAGGAAATCAGGAAGGCCTTTATTCCAAGGGATGCTCAGCATATTTTATTATCGGCCGACTATTCGCAGATAGAACTGCGCATCGTTGCCGCGATCAGTGGCGATCCGGCCATGTGCGACGCGTTCAAATCCGGGAAGGACATCCACACCGCCACCGCTGCGAAAGTGTATAATATTGACGAAAAGGATGTAACCAGGGAAATGCGCTATAAAGCCAAGAGCGTAAACTTTGGCATCATTTACGGGCAGGGCGCCTTCGGGCTTGCCGATAATCTCGGTATTTCGAGGTCAGAAGCCAAAGAGATCATTGACAATTATAAAAAACAGTTTGCCAATATCCAGCAATACATGGATGATACGATCAATTTTGCCCGGGAACACGGTTATGTACAAACGCTGATGGGCAGGAAACGCTGGTTAAGGGATATCAACTCCTCCAATTTCACGGTGCGGGGATTCGCCGAAAGAAATGCGATTAATTCCCCCATCCAGGGAACCGCCGCCGATATGATCAAACTGGCGATGCAGAAAGTACATGCTGCGATGAAAAAAGCCGGTATGAAAAGCAGGATGATCCTCCAGGTACATGATGAACTGGTCTTTGACGCCTTACAATCAGAGGTCAGCGAATTAAAACCGCTGATCATTGAAAATATGCAGACGGCCCTGCCGCTGCCCAACGATGTACCCTGTATAGCCGAATGCGGGGAAGGGGAAAACTGGCTCGACGCACATTAATATATATATTTCTATATGGCTACCAAAAACCCGGCAATCGACGCCTATATCACAAAATCAGCCGATTTTGCGCGGCCCATCCTTGCGCATTTAAGGATATTGATCCACAAGGCCTGCCCCGATGTGGAAGAGACCATGAAATGGAGTATGCCCTTTTTTGATTACAAAGGAGTGCCTCTCTGTAATATGGCTGCCTTCAAACAACATTGCAGTTTTGGTTTCTGGAAAGCTGCACTGATGAAAGATAAAGTGCTGGTCGAAAATGCAAAATCAGAATCCGCCATGGGGCATTTGGGCAGGATCCAATCCCTGAAAGACCTGCCACCGGATAAAAAAATTACTGGCTGGATCAAAGAAGCCATGGCTCTTAATGAGCAAAGCATCAAACTGAAAAAAACCAAACCGGCAACAAAAAAACCAGTGGAAGTACCCGACTATTTTTTAGCTGCTATCCGGAAAAATAAAAAAGCCTGGGCCACCTTCCAGCAATTCCCACCCAGCCATGTGAAAGAATATATTCAATGGATCACGGAGGCAAAAAGGGAGGAAACGAGAAATAACAGGATTGCAAAAGCCATCGCCATGATGGAAGAAGGAAAAGACCGGAACTGGGCATACAGGTGATTATGAAAAAAACAATCCTTTACTGCTATGATGCCTATTGCGGCTGGTGTTATGGTTTCAGCCCGGTGATCAAAAAGTTTGCGCTGCATTACCGGGAGCAGTTTGCCTTTGAAGTGCTATCCGGCGGTATGATCATCAGTGATCATCCCGTACCGGTATCCCGGACCGCCCAATATATCAAAGAAGCCTATAAGACCGTGGAGGAAATGACCGGAATCGAATTCGGAAAAGATTATTTATGGCATATTGATCATCCCGATCTCAGTGACTGGTTCCTCAGTTCCGAAAAGCCGGCCATCGCTATGGCTGTTTTCAAAGCGTTACAGGCTGACCGCCAGGTTGAATTTGCCGCCGATCTTCAATATGCCCTGCATTTTGAAGGACGTGACCTCACGGACAATGAAGCTTACCGGCATTTACTGGACAAATATGAAATACCGGCTGAAACATTTTACCAGCTGCTGGCTGATGAAGCCTATAAAGAGAAAGCCTACTATGAGTTTGCACGCTGTAAACAATTACAGGTTAGTGGTTATCCCACTGTTCTCCTGCAGGCAGATGTAAAAAAATTCTACCTGCTCAGCCGGGGATACACAGACTATGATACACTGGCTGAAAGAATACGTAATATATCCCTGGAGCTGCAATAGCAATTCCATCAATGGTTTTTCTGTTCGCTTTTAACATTGTACATTGATCTCTTAAAACGAAGGCCATGTATAAAAACCTGCTTCCCTTGTTCCTGTTGACGGGTATCTCCCTCTATTCCTGTTCGCAGGCCAAAGAAAAAATGGATTTTGAATCTTATAACCCGCCTTCAACGCTCCGGGTTCCCGAACATCATATCACCAAAGCAAAATACCCTTTTATTGATGTACATAACCACCAGTTTGGTATGCCGACGATGGAACTCAGCACCCTGGTTACGGAGATGGACAAGATGAACATGAAAGTGATGGTGAACCTGAGCGGCCAAAGCGGTGATGCGATCAGGCAGTCTTCGAAAAATATCAGGGACCATTATCCCAACCGGTTCATTGTTTTTGCGAATATCGATTTCAGGAAGGTGGGAGAAGACGGCTGGGGTGAGGCAGCAGCAAAGCAACTCGAAGCTGATGTCAGGAACGGGGCCAATGGTTTAAAAATTTACAAGAGCCTTGGATTTTCCGTCACCGATATTCATGGCAAAAGGATTACGGTGGATGACCCCCGGCTGGACCCCATCTGGGAAAAAGCCGGAGAACTGAAGATACCCGTATTGATCCATACTGCAGACCCCAAACCTTTCTGGGACCCGATGGATGCCAATAATGAGCGATGGCTGGAACTCGAAACCCATCCCGGCCGTAAAAGAAGTGATACCAATCCTGCTCCCTGGGATACCCTGATCGAAGAACAGCACAGGATGTTTAAAAAACATCCCCGCACCACTTTTATCGCCGCGCATTTTGGCTGGTACCCCAACGACCTGGCCAAACTGGGTGAACTGCTGGATGCTATGCCCAATGTGATGGTCGAGTTTGGGGCTGTGATTGCAGAACTGGGAAGACAACCCCGCATGGCGAAATCATTTTTTACAAAATACCAGGACCGTATCCTTTTTGGAAAGGACAGCTGGGTGCCCTCTGAATATGAAACTTATTTCCGGGTATTGGAATCGGAAGATGAATATTTCCCTTACCACAAGAAATACCATGCTTTCTGGGCGATGTACGGAATGGGTCTCCCCGATGATATTCTGCGGAAGATCTATTATAAAAATGCGCTGAGGATCATTCCCAATATTGATAAGTCATTATTCCCGCAATAAAAAAACCCCGCCTGCCGGCGGGGTTGTCAATGACTGCTTATGATCATTCAACCTTGAGAAAAACGGTTTAATTATTTCCTCTTCCACCGCCGCCACCCGGACGTTGTGGGCGCAGGGCAGGTTCAATCTCGTCTTTGAACTTCTTGAATTCATCTTCACTCAGCAATTTTTTTAATTTTCCGTCTCTTTCATCGCCCAGTTCTTTCCGTTTTGCCTGCATGGCATCGCGGTCAAAACTACCGCTGCTTCTCATTTCTTCAATGGCTTTGTCCTGCGCCTTGAAAAAATCAGTGAAAATGCTGTCTATCCTGGCTGTCTTTTCCTTGTCCAGTTTAAGAGCTTCCATTTTCTCCATTGCGTTTTTTACCCTTTCTTCCACAGTGCGTTGCTGAAATCCGCCCTGGGCCATGGCTGCTATACTACCGGTAACAAATACCAGTATCATAAGGATTGTTTTTTTCATTTGATTTATGTTTAAGATTTTATTTTTTCCTGTCCCTGTCGCCGCCTCTTCTGGAAGGGCCGGCAATCATGTGTTTGATGATATGCTGGGTCACTGAATCGAATTTTGCTTCCTGATCGGCCGTGCATATTGTTTTTAAAGTGCGAAAATGCATGAATATTTTCTGGTCAATATTGCGCTGGTCCTCGCCAATCTTATCCAGCAGACTGTTCACCACCGAATCGGCAACATTTTGCTGAACCAGGATCCTGTAAAGGCTGTCCTTTGTCTGGCGTATCTCATCAAATAAGGGTTTAATACTTTTCTTATGGGCGATGCTCAATTCCTTATATTTTGCCACCTGGTCATCAGTAAACCCTACGGAATCTTTGAGTGTCTGTGCCATAAAATCCCGGGTGCTCATTTCCGTCCTTTTATCACGATCCCCCTCTTTTCTCCTATCACCTTTAACAAAGAAGAATAAAAGGGCCATATTGGAAATCAAAAGGATGGCAATGATAAAGACCAGGGTCTTATTATTTTTGATATAATCTGTCATGCGTCATTAAGGGGTTTCATAATCATAGAATGTATTGACCGCAAGGTTGTATTCTTCCGGTAAATCAGCAGCAGTAGCGGCCTGGAAAGCAGAATTGGCGGAATCTGTCCGGTTATTCCCCTGGTAAAGGGTCCAGATATTGGCCAGCAATATGAAAGCGATTATGGCAAACGCAAAAGCCGGGCGGCTGATCGTGCCCAATAACATGCTCCAAACCGATTTTTCGCGGTTCATTTTAGCCTGGATACGGGTAAAAAGGAAAGGATTGGCCCTTGCCCTTTCTGCACCGTCAAGACTTTCGAGGGTCCTGTTTATTTCATCCTGTATGGAGTTCTTATTAATCATAGCTTAACCTCTGATATGATGATAAATATTGATAAAACCTTCTGTTTACCTGTTGGAACGGTAGAATTCCTCCAGGTGTTTCCTTAAATTATTTTTTGCCCTGTTCATCAGTGATTCCACAGCCGGGACCGTTGTCCCCAGGATTTCACTGACTTCCTTATAACTGATACCCTCCAGTTTATGAAGGATAAACGCTGCTTTCTGATTGTCAGGCAGTTTATCGATAGCTTTAAAAAGCTGTACCGATCTTTCCTTATTATCCAACGCTACGCCGGGATGCTGAAAATCAGCAGGCTGTAGTGAATCTGCAGTTTCATTCCCCAGCAGGGGCTGCAAAAAAGCAAACCTTTTCTTCCTTTTTTTGCTTCTCAGCAGCTCAAGTGATTTTGTAACCGCGATCCTGTACAACCAGGTGGAGAACTTCGATTCCCCTTTGAAAGAACTGATAGATTCAAAAACCCTGATAAAAACATCCTGGGTGATATCTTCTGCTTCCGTTTCATTTTGCACAATACCCAGTGAGGTGTTATACACCATATCCTTCCATTGCTCCACAATCAGCTTAAATGCTGCTTCATCACCACGTTTCAATTGCTCAATGAGTGCTTGTTCTGGTACCAAATCATTCAGGTTATTACTATCCTGTCTAAAATAATCTATTTATCGCTTTTAAAAACCTGGCTGCCATTCTTTCTTACATCCCCCCGGGTCCGCCACCACCCCTTGGCGGGCCATATCCGCCCCTGTCAAAACCTTCAAAATTTCGCCGGTTATTATTGGCAGGCGCTTTTCCGAAGTTTTTCAGGTTCAGGGTAAAGGTGAGCATGAAATATTGCTTGATAACCTGCGTATTCACATCTTCAATATAAGTTTCGGTAGTTGTTCTCGTAATGCTCTGGTTCTGGTTGAGCAGGTCAAAGACAGATAAGCGTAATTCGCCTCGCTGGTTTTTCATGAATTTTTTGGCAACGGCCATATTCCATAACCAGTAATTCTGGTTAAAGCCGTCTGTAAGCCCGGAATAGATCTGGTTATTGAGGTCGCTGTTAAACAACCACCCGCTTTTTGACAATAAGTTCAGCCGCAGGGAAGTGGCCTCTGAAATATATTTATTGTTCAGGTTGGGCTGCAGGCTGTTTTTTACATTGCTGAAGCCGGCATTGTAAATCACCGTAAAGTCAATATACTGGCTGATATTACTGGCAAAAGTGATTCCGGTATTGAAGGTATTGGCATTGGAAACATTGGCTACATTATTGATCAGCCCCGGTGTCCTGTTATACACCACCCCGGCATTGATATTCATTGTTGTTTTGATAAAATTCAACGGTGCGCCATAGGTCAGGAAGGTGTTGACGCTCCATTGACCATTTAGGTTGACGGGTTTTGATAACTGGGAGCCCTTAAAAAGGGTTACACTGGAATTGAGCACCGAATCCCGCTGCGCGATATAGGTGGCGGTGGCCACATAATCGCTGGCGGTTGAGCCGAAAATATTCGCAAAAAAGCTCTGCCCCTTTTTGGTATTGGTGAACTGGTAACGAATACCCAGGCGGTGGGCATATTGTTGTTTCAGGTCGGGGTTACCGGTCGACAGCTGGAGGGGGTTACTGTTATTGATCACATCCTGGAGCTGTGTCACGGAAGGAGGATTTGTATAGGCCCGGTAAAACAAACGGATATTGCTTTGTTTGGAAAGATCCAATCGCATCATGGCACTGGGCAACAGGTTGCTAAAAGTCCTTTTTACCGTGGTGCTATAAGGAAATGTCTGGTCACTGTTCAGGCTGGCAGCCTGGTAGTCGAGCCCGATAGAAATATTTTTGTCCCGGTCGCCCATCCGGTATGCCAGTCCTGTTTTTTGGGTGACATAAGTGTTTTTAAAAACATTGGACAGCAGGCTGTCGAAATTGTTGTATTTATTATCAATATTATCCAGCAGAAAAGCTTGCTTGTCGGACTTGTTTAGGGAATAAGAGGGATTATAACTGAACTGAATGATCCCTTTTTTACCCACAGGCTCAGAGTAATTCAGGTTGGCAGAAAGGGATAAACCCTTTGTCTGCTGGTTGGTATATTGCTGGAGGGAATCGTTCAGGTTGTTGTTGATCCCTTTATAATACACGGAAAAAGCATCATTGTAAATTTCCCCGGAATTGTTGTTGACCCCGGTCGTGAGGTAAGCAGAAAAAGTCCTGCCCCGCTTTTTAAAGGAATGCCGGTATAAGACATTATTATTGAAATTGATGGCATCACGGGTTGCATTCGACCTGTTTACGGTTGAACTGATCGGTGAGGCGGCATCATAAAAATTATACCCCGTTGTTTCATTGAATGAATTATAACGCTGGAAATTGACAGAGGGTGTTATCATGATCGAATTAAAAGAGTCGATCTTATAATTGATCCGGAGGTTGGCCCTGTGGTTATAGTTATTGCTGGATGAAAGCGCTGTCTGGTCATAAAACTGGCTGGAATCACCATTCAGGAAATACTCCCTGGATAGTGTTTCCTTATTATTCAGTTTCCTGTTGTTGAAGAAATAGCTGCCACTGACCTCTGTTTTCTTACCCCACTGATCGTTGTAATTGATGCCAAAAGAGTTGGTTTTGCTAACACCGGGTTGCTGGCCCACCAGGAAACCGTTGTTACCACCACCATATCCGCCATAGCTTCCGCCCCGGCTGCCACCACCTCTGAAACCGCCACGGTTGGAACTGCTGGTAGCGCCGAGTAAGTCCATTTCTGTAAAATTCTGCTGGTTAACGTCATTGGTTAACCCCACCAGGGATAAACGCATTGTATTTTTGAAGAAACTCATATTGCCCCCGGCCAGGTAATGGTTATCGGTGCCATAACCGGCAAAGACTCTTCCAAACTGTCCGTTTCGCATATTGGCCTTGGTAACGATATTGATCGATTTTGCCGCATTCCCGTCATCAATACCGGTCAACTGAGCCTGGTCGCTCAGTTTATCAAAAACCTGTATTTTATCAACGATTTCAGCGGGTAAATTCCTGAGCGTGGCGGTTGCATCATCCCCAAAAAAATCCCTGCCGTCCACCGTAACCTTCTTGACCTGTTCTCCGCCGGCTTTCACCACCCCGTTTTCGACGGTAACCCCCGGCATCTTTTTTATCAGGTCTTCTGAATTAGCATCGGGGTTTACTTTAAACTGGCTGGCACTGAACTCGGTCGTATCATTTTTCACCCTCACTGCCGCAGTCTTTGAAATGATAGTAACATCACCCAGGGTCTTGGCCTCCCTTAGCAAAAGCAGGTCTCCCAGGTCCTGGCTGCTGTTTTTCCATGCCAGGTCAGTACGGGTAATTTCAAAACCGGAATAACTGATTTCCAGCCTGTAAGACAGGGGTTTGATAGCTGTAAACTGGAAAACACCCTGTTTATTCGTAAGCGTATTATAGCGTATTGTGGAATCGCCGGAAGCGGTTAACCTGACGGTTGCGTCGGCCAGTGGAAGTTTTGTTTCGCCGTCTTTCACAACGCCCTTTAATACAGGTTCCTGCGCAATGGAAGAAAAAGCTGCCAAAAGGAATAAAAAAGATAAAAACCGGGCTTTGATCATGATATTTCTGTTAATGAACTATTGGATGCTGGCAGGGCTAAAAACCTTCGAAGGGCGGGAAGGCATGTGATGAACGGTCAAAAAAGGGCATTTCAATAATGTGGTTTATCTTGCAGCACTAAAAACAGCATATATAATATGGAATACAGCAAGATTGTATCAGTGACGGGGTTACCCGGGCTTTATGAATTGATAACGAGCAAAGGCGATGGAGCGATTGTACGTTCACTGGATGAGCAGAAAGCAAAATTTGTTTCCGGACGTGTTCATAATTTTTCACAGCTGGAGAGCATTGAGATCTTCACCTTACAGGACAATGTAAACCTGGTAGAGGTGTTTGCGGCCATGGAGAAAGCCGGAAGCTCCCTGCCAGATACAAAAGACAATACCGCCGTAAAGAAATATTTTGAGAAGGTTTTTCCCGATATGGACTTTGAAAGGGTCTATCCCAGCGATATGAAGAAAATGGTGAAATGGTATGAAATACTCAACCATCACAAGATTGAGATCAAACTGTCAGAAACAGAACCTGAAACAGTACCAGTAGCCGAAGCACCGGCAACGGAAGAAAAACCCAAAAAGGCTGCAAAGAAAACTGCCGTGAAGAAAGAAAAGACCGCGGAGGAAGAAACCCCTAAAAAAGCCACTAAGAAAAAATAGGGAACCGGTCGATCTATTGCCTACACCTGAAATCATTGCCGATAATGAATTATAGTGCGGATATTCAAAAAATCCCCCGTCATTTTTTACCCGCTTCCTTTACCATTACCAACTGGGAATCGCTGGAACCCTGGTTCTGCGATTTGCTGGACCGGCCCATCCCATCCCGGGAAGCGCTTGAACAGTGGTTACGCGACTACAATGAACTGGAGGCCGTTATCAGCGAAGATGTCTGCTGGCGCCAGATCAGGATGACCTGTGATACGGAGAATGAAAAACTGGAATCCGCTTTCAATTATTTCATGCTTGAGATCCAGCCTAAAATTCAGCCGGTGGCTGACCAGCTTAACAGGAAGCTGGTGGGTTCTCCCTTTATCGACAAGCTGAATCCCGAAAAATATTTCACTTATATCCGGAACGTAAAAAAGAATATTGAACTTTTCCGGGAAGAAAATATACAGTTGCAGGCCGACCTGAATGTCATGCAGCAACAGTTTGGTTCTATTTCCGGAAAGATGAGCATTACCATAGAGGGAAAGGAATACACCCTGCAACAGGCAGCAAAATTCCTGGAAAACCCCGATCGGCAAATCCGGGAATTGGTCTACAAAAAAATCGGTGACCGCCGGCTGGAAGATAAAGACGCATTGAACCAACTGTTCACCCAGCTGGTTGAAAAAAGAAACAGGATTGCCGTCAATACCGGTTTCAGCAATTACCGTGATTATAAGTTTACCGAAATGGGCCGCTTTGATTACAGTCCCGAAGACTGTTTCCGTTTTCACGAAGCAGTTCAGTTGCATGTACTGCCCCTGGTTAACACGATCTACAAAAGAAAAAAAGAAAAATTAGGGCTCAATAATTTACGGCCCTGGGATATCGAAGCACATCCCGCCGATGAAAAACCTTTATCTCCCTTTAACGGGGGAGAGGAACTGGTTGAAAAAACAATTGCCTGTTTTACGGCCCTGAATCCATTTTTCGGCGATTGTCTCAAAAAAATGCGCACCATGGGGCATCTTGACCTGGAAAGCAGGAAGGGCAAAGCACCCGGTGGATACAATTGTCCGCTGGCCGAAAGCGGGGCGCCTTTTATTTTTATGAATGCTGCCGGGCAAATGGATGATGTAACAACCATGGTACATGAGGGAGGGCATGCCGTCCATTCTTTCCTGGCACATGACCTTGAGTTGACGGCCTTTAAGGATTACCCAATGGAGATGGCGGAAGTGGCCAGCATGTCAATGGAATTATTCAGCATGGATTACTGGCATGTTTTCTTTGACAACGAAGATGACCTGAAAAGAGCCAGGGAACACCAGCTCGAAAGGGTGATCACCATTTTTCCCTGGATCGCCACCATCGACAAGTTCCAGCATTGGGTCTACGAACATCCGCATCATAGTATCGATGAAAGGATTGATAACTGGACAGCGATCCTGGATGCCTTCACTTCTTGCGAAATTGATACATCGGGGCTCAGTCATTACCGGAAATATTTCTGGCAAAAACAATTACATCTTTTTGAAGTGCCCTTTTATTATATCGAATATGGCATCGCCCAATTGGCTGCCATCGGGCTCTGGAAAAATTTCAGGGAAAATAAAAAAGAGACGATCGAAAAATATATGTCGGCCCTTGACCTTGGAGGAACAAAAACATTACCCGAATTATACAGGACTGCAGGGATTGAACTGAATTTCAGTGCTGCCTATATTCAGGACCTTATGTTGTTTGTACACGAAGAGTTAAAAAAACTGGGATAAAAAAACTACCACAAAGTAGTAGGCATTAATTATGGGAATTTGCTACCATCCACTTAAATTTGTTGATCCTCTTGAAGAAAAAATATTAAAATAGCTACTAATCAGAGCCTTAACCTTAAGTCCGCATGTTTCAACATGGGGGCTTGTTTTTTTAGGGAATTACTTTTTGCAATTCTTACATATTCCATGCACTACCACTTCCACCTGGAGGGCATTGTATCCCCGCGGTAATTTGACTTCCGGGATATACGCATCATTGATACAGGTGGTTGTTCCGCAAAGCCTGCACATAAAATGCACATGGTCGTCATGGTGATGACCCTCATAACATTCGTCATTGCATAATGCATAGCGCACATTATTATCCGAAGTGGGAATGGTATGCAGGATCCCTTTCTCAACAAATGCCTGCAGGGTCCTGTAAATGGTCACCCGGTCGAATTTTTCCCCGGCTTTCTTTTCAATATCGCCATGGGCCAGGGCCCCTGCATGAGAAAGAAAAAGGCTCAGGATCTTTTTTCTGCTACCGGTGATGCTTAATCGGTTATGGCGAAGTATGTCTTCCACCCTGATATTCATGACAAATATTTTAAACCTTATAATTTTTTGTCCAGCAATTCTTCTATATCGTTTTTCAGTTTATTGATCTCGTTTCTTTTCAATCCGTCATACACTTTGCGGATATTGCCATCCCGGTCCACCAGCGCCCAATACTGGGTATGGAGAAAATCATCCTCTGGATCTTTCAGGTTATTGTTCGGGTCGTCAATCTTATAACTGAACCGGGCCATATTATAGAGGCTGTCCTTCCTCCCGGTTAAAAAAAGCCATTTACGGGTGTCCACACCCAGTGAATCGGCATATACTTTCAGCCTCCCCACGGAATCATTGGCGGGGTCGCAGGTATGCGAAAGAATCAAAAAACCATCCCGGTCCCTGAATTCGTCATAAATGGTCTTCATATTGCCATTCATGACCGGGCAGATACCCTGGCAGGTGGTGAAAAAATATTCCGCAACAAACACTTTACCATTCACATCCTTTTTGGTGATATGTTGTCCGTCCTGGTCGAGGAAATCAAAAGGCTGTACCGTTCCGATCGGGGGGAACCTGGATTCTTTAAAACCGGGGACAATCTTATTGAGAACGATAAAAAATATCAGCACCAAAACGGCAAAAAAACCAGTATAGACGATTGTTTTTCTTTTCATGTTTGCAAAATTAACCCCCTTCTGAAAGCTGTCCCAAAGATAAACTATATTTTGCAACTTTGTTGCATTATCATACCTTTGCTTCCCGCATGAAATTAAAGTTAAACTGGGATGCCTTAGGAATTACCGCTACGCTGGCCTGTGCCATCCATTGCGCGTTGCTTCCCCTGTTGCTCAGCAGTTTGCCGCTTTTTGGTATTAATATCATCGACAATATCTTTTTTGAGACGGGTATGATCGTCCTGGCCTTCTTGATTGGGGGATATTCATTGTTACACGGATACCTCAAACACCATCACCGGTTTTTCCCGGTACTCCTGTTCACGGCCGGTATTGTATTCCTGGTGCTCAAGCAATATTATCACAGCCTCCAATACTGGTTCCTGGCGCCCGCGGTGATCCTGATCGTATCGGCTCATTATTATAACTGGCGGTCCTGCCGCGTAGCCAACCACTGCCACTCATCTGATTGCAACCATTGAGTTCACAGACTTTGCTTATCTTCCGGTAAATCGTTATATGAAAAAGTTTTGCTCCCCCTTACTCCTCTTTATCAGCCAATTTTTATCCGCCCAATCAAAGGATGAAAAGGCCATCTTAAAAGCTATGGATGCACAGGTCGTGGCCTGGAACAAAGCCGATCTTGCCACCTTTATGGAGACGTATTGGAAAAACGATTCGCTGATGTTCATCGGAAAATCGGGGATTACCTATGGATGGCAAAACACACTTGACAACTATAAGAAAAATTATCCCGGGAAAGCGGCCATGGGTGAATTCACCTCAACAGTCCTGCATATCAGGCAGCTTTCCAAAGAGTATTATATGGTTGTAGGCAAATGGTACCTGAAAAGGAGTATCGGTGATGCCAGCGGGCATTATTCCCTTATCTTCCGAAAAATAAACGGCCAATGGCTGATCATTGCCGATCATAGCAGTTAAACCTTCTTCAACAAAAATTTAATAAAATGATTTTAATCGTATTAGGAATCCTTGTATTGATCGCCGCTATTGTCATCCAAAGAAATGATGAACTGGCCCGTTTTGCCCGGCTGGGCAGGTTACTGGGTATTGTATTCATCCTTATCGGTATCATGACGGCCAGTATCGTCCAGATCAACCCGGGCGAAACCGGGGTAAAGACCCTGTTTGGGAAAGTACAAAAGGAAGTGCTGCTGAGCGGTTTACATATGATCAACCCGCTGATGGAGGTGGTGAAATTTGACACCCGCACCCAGAACTATACCATGAGTGGGATCCAGGACGAAGGCACAAAATCAGGCGATGATGCTATCCGGGTCCTGACTGCCGACGGGCTGGAAGTGGTGATTGACCTCACAGTTTTATATTCCGTATTACCCTCACAAGCCCCAAATATCTTAAAGGAGATTGGTACTGATTACCGGGATAAGATCGTTAGACCCCTGACACGGACGAAGATCAGGGACAATGCGGTTTTCTATGAAGCCGTTGCACTCTACTCTTCAAAACGGGATGAATTCCAGGCCCGGATCTTTAAAGCCATTGATGAAGACTTTAAGAAAAGAGGCCTGGTGCTGGAACAATTGCTCGTGAGGAATATCACCTTGCCGCAATCGGTAAAAAGTACGATCGAACAAAAGATCAATGCAGAACAGGAAGCGCAGAAAATGCAGTTTGTTTTACAGAAAGAAACCCAGGAAGCCGAAAGAAAGCGGGTAGAAGCACAGGGTATTGCGGATTACCAGCGGATCATCAACCAGGGTTTGACCGATAAGCAGATTCAATACGAACAGATAAAAGCCTACCTGGATCTTGCCAAATCGCCCAATGCAAAAGTCATCATCATGGGAAAGGGAAATACCCCGGTGATCCTGGATACCAAAAACTGATTAGTGGAGGGCCGCCCCTCTCCAGGTCCTGTAGAAATAATACAGCAGGAGAGCGATGCTGAATAGAAACCAGCCATAGAAAAGGATATTGACAAGGGAGACACCTTTATCGGCGATGGCCAGCCTGAAATAGATGCCCAGGGTTACATTCACGAGGAGCCATAGCAATCCGGCAAAAAAGGAATATCCCACTTTTTGAAGGTGCTTTCTTATTTCCGGTTCCATTCCGCTGGGCATAAATTTTTTTTGAGTCATTACAAGTTACCACAAATTATCTTGCAGCGAATAAAAAAACCTATTTGTATAAGAGATTACTGAATGCCGCAGAGTCGCCATTAAACACATTGAAATCGACTTTGGAGAGGATGCCGTTTACATGCCCTGTTTCGCTGTGTTGCCAAAAAGACCAGTCGCGGTCGATCCTGGGTTTTTCCGGCTGAAGATAATGGGCGATCCAAAGGGGATAGCTGTCAAATTCACTACCCAGCTTCCGTTTATAAAAATCGACATTGGTGTAGATGATCGGTTTGATACCATAGCTTGCTTCCACCACCGCTAACCATTCTTTCACCTCTCTTTTCAAGGCTTCCGGGGAAACACCATAGGTTTGTTCAATATCCAGCACCGGTGGCAGGTCGCCGGGCTCAAGGTCTACCTTACTGATAAAATTCTCTGCCTGCATCCTCCCATCCTTGGTTGCCAGAAAAAAATGATAGGCCCCCCTTGTCAGACCCGCCTGTTTTGATTTTCTCCAATTACGACGGAAATGCCTGTCAGTATTGCCGATCCCCTCCGTGGCTTTGATGAACACAAATGACATCTTTATCTGCTTCACCTGCATGGCTTTCACCGCTTCCCAGGCAATTACTTCCTGGTACTTTGAAACATCAATACCATGAATGGCATATTTTTCAGGAATAGCAATCCCGAATTCAGGATAGCTTACAAACCGCGCTTTGCGGCTGATCCACCAGTCGAACCCCCATAAATAAATGAAGAAAAGGATCACAATAAGACCCAATACCCAGATCCACGCTGTTTTCTTTTTTCGCTTCCTTCTTTTTTTTACCGCCATAGCTATGTACCCGCAAAAATAAACCATGGCTTTTTAGCAGCCTGTTAATACGGGTTGAATTTACTTTGTTATGCGAAAATCACTGAAATGCTGATCGGCAAGTTGGGATACTTCCACGGTTTCAACCCTTGAACGGGGGGGCCCCTGGTGACACCAGGCAATAAAAAGGTCCAACCGGTCTTCCCGGGCAGTCAGGATCATTTCAACACTCCGGTCGGCATTATTCTTTACCGTGCCCCCGATACCCAGTTTTTCCGCAACCGTTTTCGCTGTTACCCGGAAAAATACACCCTGTACATGACCTTTCACGATGATCCTGATCGTCTTTTCCATTTATTCCTGCATGAAGTTTTATAAATCACTGAACTGTTAAAAGTTATAAAAAAATTTTTAATCCCGTTTTATATAGTCATTTCTTTCTATGTTTATTATTTTTGCAATACCCCACAATTAGTTTTCAACTCTAAAAAGATCAATATGAACAGCATTACAAAGTTAGGCTTAGCGGTAACCGTCCTGTTTTTCACATCCTGTGTCAGTAAGAAGAAATTACTGGATGCTCAGGCCCAGTATGAAAAACTCAATGTTACCTATACGTCACTCCAGGGCAGTTTAAAAGATTGCGAATCCCAAAAAAATGAACTTTCCAACAGTAACGCATCAATGATCGCCCAGATCGACGGACTGAACAAACAAATCGCTTTCCTTAAAGAAAATAATACACAGGCACTAAGACAATTGCAGGACCTTTCGGTCATCTCTTCTTCCCAGGCAGAAAGCATCAAGAAATCAATGGAGAATATCGGTGCAAAAGATTCTTATATCCAGACATTACAGGAGTCGATGGCCAGGAAGGATTCGCTGAATATGGCCCTGGTCATGAATATCAAAGGCGCAATCGGCAATCTTGATGATGAAGATATCAATGTAAAAGTGGATAAGGGTGTCGTGTATATCGACATCTCCGATAAGCTGCTTTTCAAGACCGGTAAGTATGATATCACCAAGGATGCCAAAGTAGTGCTGGGTAAGGTGGCCACCGTCTTAAAAAACCAGCCTGATATTGAATTTATGGTGGAAGGGCATACCGATAATGTGGCATACCGCAGCGGTGTATTGCTTGATAACTGGGACCTGAGTGTAAAAAGGGCTACGGCTGTAGTAAGGATATTGCAAAATGAGTATGGACTTGATCCTGCAAAAATGGCCGCTGCCGGCAGGGGAGAATATCTGCCGATTGCAGATAACAGTACGCCCGAAGGCCGTGCTGCGAACCGGAGGACAAGGATCGTGATCCTTCCGCAACTTGATCAATTCTTTAAATTGCTGGAGCCTAAAAAAGGGATGTAAATAATTTGACGAAAAGCTAATGGCTCGCCATTAGCTTTTCGTTTCATTTTTCAGGTGGAGCATCACTGCCCGGATATCGGCAAAAGAATACTCATCCGGTAGCTGATCCTTCACCTCCTTACTGCTGTTCAGGTTATCCCCCAATGATTCGATAACGGCAGTTATCTTTTTTATCTTTTCATCCGGTAACAGGTCCTGTATACTAACTTCCCCCGTTGGGATAAAGGAGGCCAGGTGGCCTTCAATGGTACTGACCGCATATCCCCTTTCCCGGGCTATTGCCTGCACATCATTTCCGGATTTAAACATCTCGAGGCTGATCCGCTGACTCTCCCCTTTTTGCCGTTTGGCAGTTGTTTTTTTACTGAGTTCATCCGTAATGACGGCTGACTTGTTTTGTTGTGATTCGATCAGGTTCAGCAACTGCCCGGTATCATTATTATTCGAAAGTGCTGCGGCCAGTGTTGTTGATTGCTGTAATTGGAATTCCTTTCTTTTTATCAGGAGCTGGATAGCGTCCAGTTCGGTTATATATTTTTTTGTTCTTTTCCTGATCCTGTATGCTTCTGTATGGTCCTGTAAGGCATGGAGCAGTTTTTTAACGGCTTCCAAAAAATATTTGACCGCGGCAATTATTCTTTGGTGGAGGTGCGCATAGTCGATTTTATTAGCCGATAATATTTCTCCCAGCTGCCGTATGAATTTGTCCGCAATTGCCCCCTGTTCCAGCAAGCTATTGTAGAAGGCTGTTGCCCACTCTAAAGCCTGTTCTTTTTCCGGGATCCCGTTTTCTGCATAGGTTTCAAGATGGGATTGAAAATGATCAATGATCTTTTGCCAGTCAAAAAAACTGACCAGGGTATGCCCCACAAATTTCTTTTGCTCTGCTGCCAGTAATGATTCCAGTTCCTCTTCCGGCATTTCATTCTGTACAAACCGTAAAACCCGTTCATCGGTATGGATAGCATTGGGATGGATACGGGAATAGAGCACCAGGCCTTTCAGGGAAGTGAGCCTGCTCAGGGCTACATATACCTGACCGGCTGCAAAGGATGCCCCTGCATCAATGATCGCCTTCTCAAAAGTGAGACCCTGGCTTTTATGGATGGTGATGGCCCAGGCCAGCCGAAGCGGGTATTGCCTGAATGTGCCGAGTTCTTCCTCATCGATCCTGTCTTTTTCCCGGTCATATGCATAGCGGATATTTTTCCAGGTCTCCTGTTCCACCAGCAATTCATCAGGACTGTCTTCTGTCGTAACATAAATACCCTCTTCATCAATGCGGCTCACCATGGCCAGCTTACCATTATAATACCTTCTCGCTTCTCCTTTGTCATTCTTTATAAACATCACCTGGGCCCCTTCTTTCAATTGCAGTTCTTTATCGGCGGGAAAAGCTTTTTCACTGAACTCTCCTTTGATTTCCGCCGGGAAACCGTATACCCTTCCCTTTAACTGTTCCAGTCTTTGCTGGTTAATGGCATCTGCTTTATTGTTATGGGTGGTCAGCAAAATATATGATTCGCCATAAGCGGGTTCAAAGCTGCGGTCAAAATGTTCATGCAAAAGGTCAAGGTCTTCTTCCCTGGCAGCATTGTTACGGATATTATTCAGCACCGAAATAAATTCCTCTTCATCCTGGCGGTAAATCTTTTTCAGTTCCACCACCAGGGGTTCCGCTTCCCGGATCACCTGGGCATCAAAAAAAAAGGGGCTTTTATAATGAAGGGAGAGTATGTTCTTCCACTCTTCATCATTCACCACCGGGGGTAACTGAAACAGGTCGCCGATATACAAAACCTGTAATCCGCCAAAAGGAGTATAGGGTTGCCGGCGGAAATGACGGCATATGGCATCCACCGCATCGAGCATATCTGCCCTTACCATACTCACTTCATCGATGATCAGGAGTTCGAGTTCCCTGAGCAGGTCCCGTTTAGCCTGGTTGAACCGAATATGCTTGAACAGGGTATTGCTGTCCGTAACACTATTGTTCCACCCGCTGCTTCCCGGCACATAGGGGCCAAAAGGCAACTGGAAAAAAGAATGCATGGTCACACCGCCTGCATTGATGGCCGCTACCCCGGTGGGGGCCACCACCGCTGTTTTTTTATAGGTATGCCGCTGTATATATTTTAAAAAAGTTGTCTTACCCGTACCGGCTTTCCCGGTGAGGAATACGTGCCGGTTACTGTTGTTCACCAGCCCCGCTGCCAGCTCAAACCATTTATTTTCAGCATCGTGTTCAGGCATGCGGGAAAGATAGGAAGAATATGGGTTGTAACCCTGATGATATACCCTTCCCTTTAAGTGTTTTACTGTCCCAAAAAATAAAAGAAGGTCTTATCCCAATGGGAAAAAATTTATTTCTTTTAATTCTGTACCTTTTAAAAAAATTAAAATATGGAACCCCAACTTCAAGAAATCCGCGATCAACAGAAAAATTCCTGGAACAAGTTTTCTCCCGGCTGGAAAAAATGGGATGAGATGATGATGGACTTTCTGAAACCCATGGGGGACGAGATCATCCAAAAGCTGGAACTTAAAGAAGGTGACCTGGTACTGGATATGGCATCGGGCACCGGAGAACCGGGTCTGACCATTGCCAAAACCGTAAAGAATGGTAAAGTGATCCTCACCGATCTCTCCGACGGTATGCTGGAGGTGGCGAAGGAAAATGCAAGCAGACAGGGTATCCATAATATCGAAACCCATATTTGTGATGTGTGCGAGTTGCCTTACCCCGATAATACTTTTGATGCCATCAGCTGCCGTTTTGGTTTTATGTTTTTCCCCGATATGCAGATGGCTGCATCAGAGATGGTGCGGGTGCTGAAGCCCGGAGGTCGCCTGGCCACCACCGTTTGGTACCTGCCGGAAAGAAATTTCTGGGTGACCGCCATTGGTGGAACGATCAATAGAAACATGCAGTTAACCCCTCCGCCCCCTGAAGCCCCCGGTATGTTCCGCTGTGCCAAAAACGGGATGATCCTTGATATATTTAAAAAGGCGGGGTTAAGCAATATCACGGAAACAGAAGTGGCCGGACTGCTGAAATGTGGTACTGCCGATGTGTACTGGAATATCATGACAGATGTGGCTGCCCCCTTTGTATCGGCCCTGAGCAAGGCCGATGATGCGATGCGGGAAAAAATCAAAAAAGAAGTTTTTGAACTGATCCACCAGAAATACTCCGATGGTAAAGTGATGATCGACAGTTGTGCGTTATTAATTGCCGGCCAAAAATAGGCTGCAGCCATCCACTTCATCGGAAGGAATGATCTGGGCCTTCATAAACCAACGAAATGAAAAAGAACCGGAATACCCCTATTGGAATGGGAAAAAGGGAATTCAGGAAATCCGGCTATCAGCTGATTGACCAGATTGCCCATTTCATTGACAGCATCCGGGAACAACCGGTTACCACCGGTGAATCCCCGGGGGCCTTACAGCAGATACTCGGTAATGAACTCCTGCCGGAGGAGGGCAGCCCGGCCAATGAAATCTTATCCCGCGCAGCTAGTTTACTCTTTAACCATTCGCTCTATAACGGACACCCGAAATTCTTTGGTTATATCACTTCTTCTCCGGCGCCCATCGGTGCACTGGGAGACCTGCTGGCAGCAACTGTCAACCCTAATGCCGGTGCCAATATCCTCAGCCCGATGGCAACAGAAATCGAAAAACAAACTATTAAATGGCTGGCATCGATGATCGGGTATTCGACCCCATGCGGCGGTATCCTGGTCAGCGGAGGGAATATGGCCAATTTCACCGCATTCCTGGCGGCCAGGACAGCAAAAGGCCCGAAAACTATAAAAGAAGAAGGGATCGCCAACGACAGCCAGAAAATGCTGGTCTATTGTTCCACCACCACCCATACCTGGATAGATAAAGCAGCTGTGTTATTCGGACTGGGTACCCGTTCCATTCGCTGGATTGGAACGGCCGGTGACCAAAAAATGAATAATCAATTGCTGGAGCAAACCATTATGGAGGACCTTGAAAAAGGATACCACCCCCTGATGGTGATCGGTACCGCCGGTGATGTCAGCACCGGTGTGGTAGATGACCTGGAAGGCATCGCGATGATCTGTAAAAAATACGACCTCTGGTTTCATATTGACGGAGCCTATGGCATTCCGGCTGCCGTGGTACCGGAATTGCAGCCCCTGTTTTCGGGTATCGAACAGGCCGATTCAATTGCACTGGATCCGCATAAATGGCTCTATGCCCCGCTTGAAGCAGGTTGCACCCTGGTAAAAGATCCCAATCATTTAACGGCCACTTTCAGCTCGCACCCTGTTTATTACAATTTCAGTCATGATGAAGAACCAGAGACTTTGAACTTTTATGAATACGGTTTTCAGAATTCAAGGGGATTCAGGGCTTTGAAAGTTTGGCTCTCGCTGCAACAGGCCGGCCGGAAGGGTTATATAGAAATGATCCGGGAGGATATCCAGCTGGCAGGTCTGTTATACAAACTGGCCAGGAAACATCATGAACTGGAAGCAGTAACCAATCATTTGAGCATTACCACATTTCGTTTTGTTCCAGCAGGCAGCAGTGAAAGAAAAAACAGGGAAGCTTATCTGAATAAACTCAATGAGGCCTTACTCAATGAGCTGCAGAAAGGTGGTGAACTGTTCTTGTCCAACGCTGTTGTGAATGGCAAATATTGTTTAAGGGCCTGTATCGTCAATTTCCGTACGAGCAAAAAGGATATTGAAGAAGTGATCGATATTGTAGTCCGGAATGGTCACCGGGTATCGGAAACATTGCTAAAAGAAAAATCATCATGAATCTAAAATGGTTATCTTGAAAAAAGTATTGATGCCCTTCCTCCTCCTGCTCTCCCTGGGTTGTGCTACCCACCGCCACAATACCGCTGCGTCCTATCCTGTCAACGGAACCTGGATAACCATTAAGATGGTCATGGATGGTAAAGAAATGCCTGCTAGCTTTTACGCCCATCAAAAACTGTTGATTGAGGATACGGCCTATACATTCACTGCTGAAAGTGTTGATAAAGGCATTATCCGGTATTCCGGTAATAAGATGGATATCTACGGTGAGGAAGGGGTAAATATCGGTAAACATTTCACCGCCCTGTTTAAACAGGAGAGTGGTTTACTCAGCATCTGTTACAATTTATCGGGAGATGCCTATCCCGCATCATTTGAAACAAAGAGCAAGCCCTACTACTTCCTTGCCGTTTTCAAAAAAGCGTAATGCCCTTTTCCATCATTTGATTTTCTCCAATAATTCCAAGGGACGCTTACGGTCTTTTCTTATTATCTTTCCGCTACCCAAATATTCAATCATGTATAAATTATTTTTCCCTGCTGTTCTTTTTTTGTTCAGCACTTCCCTTATTTCCTGCAACAATAAAGATCACCTCGGCGATAATGATGGTCTGGCTGCCTTTAGTGCCGATAGCCTTGGAAGCCATATTGCGCAATTGTCATCAGATGCGTTTGAAGGCAGAAAACCCTTTAGTGCCGGTGAAACAAAAGCGATCAACTATATCCGGGAGCAATACCAGGCCATTGGGCTTGAGCCCGGGAATGGCGACAGCTATTTCCAGGAAGTACCCATGGTGAAGATCACCACCCATGCTGCTGATCAAATGCAGGTGAAATCCGCTAAGGAAAATTTCACCCTGAAAGGATATGATGATTATGTGATCTGGACTGATAAAACCGATCCCTCGATTTCGCTTGATCAATCGGAGCTCATCTTTGCCGGCTATGGCATCGTAGCCCCGGAATATAACCGTAATGATTATGCGGGGCTGGACGTAAAAGGGAAAGTAGTTTTGGTCCTGGTCAACGACCCGGGGTACCCTACAAACGACCCCTCCTATTTTAAAGGGAAGACGATGACCTATTATGGTCGCTGGACCTATAAGTTTGATGAAGCAGCCCGGCAGGGTGCCAAAGGCTGCCTGGTGATTCATAACACGGATGCAGCCAGTTATCCTTTCAGTGTGGTGCAGAACAACTGGAACAGCGCCAAACTACGGCTTGATACCCGTGGTAAAGATCAACCCTATTGTGATATGATCGGTTGGGTATCAGAACCTGCCGCCAGAAAATTGCTGGCTGCTGCCGGAAAGGATACCTCCCTTTTCCTGTCTGCCGCCCAAAAGGATTTCAAACCAGTACCCCTTGGTATCAGTATTTCCACCCATATAGAGGTGCAATCGGAGTACAACAAGACTTATAATGTGATTGGTAAGATCACGGGCAGCAAACACCCCGATGAAACAATCATCTATACAGCACACTGGGATCATCTCGGATTTGGTAAACCGGATGAAACGGGTGACAGTATTTATAACGGTGCGCTGGATAACGCCAGCGGCACAGCAGGATTACTGGAACTGGCCCGTGGTTTTAAAAGTCTAAGCGCCCCGCCTGAAAGAACTGTGATCTTTTTGTCGGTCACGGCAGAAGAACAGGGACTTTGGGGCTCGGCCTATTACACAGAGAACCCGATCTATCCTTTGAAAAAAACAGTGGCCAATATCAATATGGATGGATTGAACTGGTATGGCAAAACCTCCGACATTATTGTAGTCGGGGAAGGACAGAATGACCTGGAAGACTACCTGAAGGATTTCGCTGCCAAAGAGCACCGCAGTATTTCCTTTGAAGCTCACCCGGAAGCCGGATCCTATTTCCGGTCCGACCATTTCAATTTTGCAAAGAAAGGCGTACCCGCCTTATACACAGGCAGCGGTATCAATGTGATCGGGAAAGAAAAAGGGTACGGTAAAAAGAAGGATGATGAGTATAATGCAAAACATTATCACCGGCCTTCGGATGAATTTAACGACAGTTGGATACTGGACGGCGCTATTGACGACCTTCAATTACTGTTCAAAGTTGGGAAACGGCTTGCTTACAGTGAAGAATGGCCGAAATGGAAAGAAGGATCTGAGTTCAAAGCCCTGCGAGAACAACCTTAAATGCCGATTCAACTGTACATATTAAAAAAGCGGGTCACTTGACCCGCTTTTTTAATATGAGCCCCTATTGTAAAATTCCGACACCCTTTAACAATTTTCCAACCCACTCGTCTTTCACTATGCCCTGCTAATCATATATCACTACGAAGTTTTTCGTTTTTTACCCATTTTTACCGGCCAACACGCGTATATGAGAAGAAACCTAATGACCCTGATCACAATTTGTATGCTCCACACCGGGTATGCACAACAAAGCGGTAAAGTAAGCCTCCTGATCAGGAATGAACAACAGTCAGCTTTCGAAAACGTGACGGTGGAATTACTCAAAGCCAAAGATTCATCCCTGGTAAAAGTGGCGATCACGGATCAAAACGGATTCGCTCAATTTTTCAATATCCCCTGGGGCGATTTCCTGGTTAAGACCAGCGCTATCAATTACAATATCGCATTCAGCCCTGTTTTTAGCTTAACGGCTGCTGCCCCTGAGCAGCAACTGGCATCCATTCGCCTGGAAAGAAAAAGCACCCAGTTGAGTACGGTGACGGTGGCTGCCAAAAAACCATTTATCCAGAAGCTGACCGACCGCATCATCGTCAATGTGGAAAACAGCATCGTGAATGCAGGAAGCACCGCCTTTGATGTACTGGAACGCTCGCCGGGAATTGAGATCGACCCGAATGACAATATCAGCATGCGGGGCCGTAGTGGTGTCATCATCATGATCGATGGCAAACCCAGTCCCATGACAGGTCAGGACCTTGTCAGTTTTCTCCGGGGTCTCCCCTCCAGTGCCATTGAAAGAATCGATCTCATCACCAACCCTTCCGCCAAATATGATGCAGCCGGTAATGCGGGCATTATTGATATCAGGATGAAAAAAGACCAGCGCTTTGGCAGCAATGGTAGCTTTACGGCCGGTTATGGCCAGGGCGTGTATCCAAAAACAAACGCCGGTCTTTCCTGGAACTACCGGAATAAAAAAATAAATGTATTCGGCAACTATAATTACAGTTACCGGATGAACCTGAACCACCTTTTTCTCGACCGGAATTTTTTCAACCCGGACGGCAGCTTTAACGGAAAAGACGAGAAAAATAATTTTACCAAAATACCTGTCAATTTTCATACTGGCAGGTTCGGTGCCGATTTCTTCCCTACAAAAAATACCATCATCGGATTTGTGGTGAACAGTAATTTCATCCGGGTAGACCCCGTCAATAATAATCATTCAATTGTACTGGACAATACCAAGGACCCCGTTTTTACTTTTCAGACCCGGACAAACAATAAAAACAGGAATAATAATACCGTGGCCAATATCAACTTCAAACACAGCTTCGACAGTACCGGCAAGGAACTGACCGCTGATATTGACTATGGTACCTATCATTCCGATGCCCTTTCTTCCACGGCTACGAAATATTATAAACTGGATGGCAGTATGCAGCAGCCCGATTATATCCTGCAGGGTGACCAAACCGGGCAACTAACATTCACAACTGCGAAAATCGATTATGTCAACCCCCTTCGGAAAAATGCCAAATTCGAAACCGGTTTTAAAACCAGTTTTGTTTCCTCCGACAATGATGCGAAGTTTTTTGATGTCAGCACCGGCACCCCGCAGGATGATGTCAATAAGACGAACCGCTTTTATTACGACGAAAACAACCATGCCGGATATGTGAACCTGAGCAAGGAGTTTAAAAAGTTCAGCTTCCAGCTGGGCTTACGGGGAGAGTATACCCAGGTAAAGACCCGACAGGTGAAAGGCGATATACGCTGGGACTCTTCTTACTTCCGGTTATTCCCCAGCGCCTTCTTCAACTATAAGGTCAGGGACGACCAGACCCTGGGGATTTCTATCAGCCGGCGTATCGACAGACCGGGTTATTCGCAACTGAATCCCTTCCTGTTCTTAATCGACGTAACCACCTATTCTACCGGCAATCCCGGGTTGTTACCCCAATTCACCTGGTCGTATGAACTGAGCTATACGATGAAAAAACTCAGTTTCACGCTGGGCTACAGTCATACGACCGATAACCAGAATATCGTCATCGCAAGGTTCAAGGATGTATTTCCCAATATCCCCTCCGATGAAAATGTGACGCTACAGATACCCGTAAACCTTGCAACATCTGATTATATAGGCTTAACCGTTGCCACACCAATCAAGATCAACAACTGGTGGAACATGATCAATAACGCCAACGTTTATTACAATCACTTCAACGGCAGCCTGGGCGGCACCATACTCAACAACGGGAAAGCCGTTCTCCAGGCCAGCACCAATAATAATTTCAGTTTTAAAAAGGGATGGAGTGCAGAACTGAATGCCAACCTGAATACGGGTGGTCAATACGGGTTCATGGTCATCCGTCCGCAATGGGGTGTGGGTGCCGGGGTACAGAAAAAAATAATAAAAGATAAAGGGTTGCTTCGTTTCAATATCACCGACATCTTCTGGACCAACCTGCCGGAAGCCACGATTACTTATGACAATTACATAGAGTACTGGCACGCGTTACGGGAAAGCCGGGTGGCCAACCTGAGCTTTACGTACCGGTTTGGCAATAACAAAGTGCAGGGAGCAAGGCGAAGGGCAACCGGTTCGGAGGAAGAAAGACAAAGAGCGGGCAATTAAACTTTCTTATGTGGAGATCTCAGTGGAGATCAAATTACGGGCCGGTATTCTTGCCGGCCCACATTTATTTATGCAAGCCTTCCAGGAGCAGGAGGTGTGGTTTCATCTTTTTCAGGGTATCCTTCTGTAAAAAACTTTTCAGGTGTTTGATAAAATGACTGTAATCATAATAACCATACCGGGAATAATGAAATGTATCCGGTGATGACAGTAAGTCGCTGACCACCTTCCTGATTCTCAGGATCTGCAAAGCCTTTTTGGTGGTAATACTCATGGTGCTTTCAAAATAGCGCTGCAGGGTGCGCGAGGAGATCGAATACCTTTCGGCCAGCTCTTCAATCGAAAAGTCAAACTTGTTCCTGGTTTCACAAAACTGAATGATCTCACTGACAACCTTAACGGGCTGCAGTGATCCCGCAAATCTTTTGACAAGGGGCTGGTAATAATTGTTGACGATCTTCACCCGTTCCCCGAAGCTGCCGGCCTGCTTGATCTGGTCCAGGACCAGGGGGTCCAGCAAATAGCTCAGGGGGAAGATATATTCCTTGTATTCTGAAAAATTGATCCGTTTCTCAAACAGGACCGGTGATATCCTGAATTTGATACCAAAGATCTTATTTCCGGGCTGATGATAGCATTCAATACAGGAATGCCGGGGCAGAAAGCCATCGCTTTTCATTGTGTAGTTCCTGTTCTCCAGTTGCATGACAAAGGGTGTTCCCAGGTTGATCAGGTAGGTATAACCGATATTGGGGAATAGGGCATCTGAAAACCCCCTGGGATATGTTTTCCATAACACATCAAAATCGGTTTCCCAGAAAAATTCAATGAAATGGGCAAGTGCTGCAACAGGTTTTGACCGGTGATAATTTTTAAGAAAATGTTCCTGGTGAAAGAATTCAACGTGCTGCACAGAATAAGGCTGTTTGATGAAGGAATGGGTTTTTCATTTTATCTCTTCAAAAAAACCGGTCTGTTTGTTCTTCCTCACATTGTTCGCTTTAAAATAACGGCCATTCATGGCAACATAAACCCCCTTTGGCAGGCTTTGGGAAAAAGCAAGGGCGCTTCCCAGGTTAAATAAACCGTCCGAGCTACCGAATTTGATCGGAATCATGGCGCCGGTGAGCACCACGGTTTTATCTTTCACTTTTTCGGCCAGCATCCTGGCCGTTTCTGCCATCGTATCCGTGCCATGTGTAATGACAATCATGTCCTCTTCACATTGGTTACACTGGTGTGCAATCAGCTCCCGGTCCTCCTGGGTCATCTCCATACTGTCGATCATCATCAGGGTCCGGATCTCTACAGGTACCCGGCAACGCCCCATTTCCAGCAGATCATGCACCTGGGTATCCTTAAAATACAAATGACCGGTGATCTCATTGTACTCCTTATCAAACGTGCCGCCGGTAATGAAGATCCTTATCGCCATAGCAATCCAATTATGCAGTGAAATTAATGAAACAAGCTTTAAAGCAATTTATTGGCATGCATTTCTTTTTAAACGGTTAATCATGACAAAAAAGATATTTTTGCAGGGCAAATCAAGAACATGCCTACTGTAAAAATTGGAATGGTACAGATGAGCTGTACTGCCGACAAGGAATCGAATCTCTTAAAAGCAACAGAAAAAGTGAAAGAAGCCGCTGCCGGAGGTGCGAACATCGTATGCCTGCAGGAACTCTTCACTTCCTTATATTTCTGCGATGTGGAGGATTATGAGCATTTTAAACTGGCGGAACCCATTCCGGGGCCTTCCACTGACAGGCTGTCCAGGCTGGCCAAAGAACTGGGTGTTGTGATCATTGCCTCTTTGTTTGAAAAGCGGGCACAGGGCCTGTACCATAATACCACTGCGGTATTGGACGCAGACGGTACCTACCTCGGTAAATACCGGAAGATGCATATACCCGATGACCCCGCGTATTATGAAAAATTCTATTTCACGCCCGGCGACCTGGGTTATAAGGTATTCAAGACAAAATTTGCAACGATCGGCGTGCTGATCTGCTGGGACCAGTGGTACCCGGAAGCGGCGAGGATCACTGCATTGATGGGTGCGGAAATTTTGTTCTATCCAACGGCCATTGGCTGGTCTACCCAGCAGGACGAGGCAACGAACACGGAACAGTACAATGCCTGGCAAACTATTCAGCGCAGCCATTCCGTTGCGAATGGTGTTCATGTGGTGAGTGTGAACCGGGTAGGTTTTGAACAGAATGGCGCCATGCAATTCTGGGGTGGTTCCTTTATTTCCAATCCCTTTGGCAGTGTCATTTATAAAGCATCCCATGACCAGGAAGAAGTACATGTAGAAGAACTGGACCTTGATAAAACAGACAGCTACAGAACCCATTGGCCATTTTTAAGGGACCGGAGGATCGATTCTTACCAACCGATCACGAAACGGATGATCGACGAGTAAATAGATCCTGTACTGCAACTGCATCACTAATAACAATTCGCGAAGAAATATCCATTCATGCCAGCATCGAAAAAAACCAAGCATCCTAACCTCGCTTTTCCGGAGGATAGCGTCCCGACACCTAAAGAGCTGGGATATTATTTTCCGGCTGAATTCGCCCCTCATGTGGCCACCTGGCTGAGCTGGCCGCATAAGGAAGCCAGCTGGCCCGGGAAGATCGAAACGATCTATCCCAGCTATGCAAGATTCATCAGGGAATTAACCTCCGGTGAAATCGTGCGCATCAATGTATCAGATACCCGGATGCAGGCGTTTGCAGTCAACCACCTGCAAAAGGTGGGCGTGGACCTTGCTAAAGTTGAATTCTATTTTCACCCTACCAATGATGCCTGGTGCCGTGATCATGGTCCTGCATTTTTAATCAATCCCGAAGCTGCCATTAAAAAAATAATCGTTGACTGGGGCTATAATGCCTGGGGCAATAAATACCCTCCCTATGACCTGGATGATGTGATTCCCACCCTGATCGGTAAAGAATTCGGTCTTCCGGTCTATCATCCGGGTATTGTGATGGAAGGTGGCAGTGTGGAGTTTAACGGGAAGGGAACCCTGATCACTTCAACGGCCTGCCTGCTGAATCCTAACCGTAATCCCCAGCTTAACCAGGAGCTGATCGAAGCATACCTGTATAATTATTACGGTGTTGAACAAGTGCTTTGGGTGGATGAAGGCATTGTTGGTGATGATACGGACGGCCATATTGATGATACGGTTCGTTTTGTGAATGAAGATACCGTACTGACGGTGATCGAAGAAAACAGGAACGATGCTAATTATGGTCTCCTGCAGCATAACCTGCAGCAGTTACAAAAAATGCGCCTGCTGAACGGAAAGCAGCTTAACATCGTTGAACTGCCGATGCCGGATGAAATGATTTACGAAGACCAGCGCCTGCCCTGTTCATATGCAAATTTTTATATCGCTAACCATGCAGTGATTGTTCCCATCTTTAATTGTCCCGGGGACGACAGGGCATTGCAGATCATCCAGCAATGTTTCCCGGAAAGAAAAGTGGTGGGTATTGACTCCAGTGATATCATCTGGGGCCTGGGGAGTTTCCATTGCCTGAGCCAGCAGGAGCCGGCCGTTTAAAGAAAATGGTTATTTTCCAGGTCTCCGAATGCGCTGTTTCCTATCGCTCCATCTTTTGAAGTAAAAAACGGTGTGGGATTATTGCCCTAACCAATGAATAAAAAAGCAGGACACCAGGATACCTGATGCCCTGCTCTCTGCCTTTACCCCTTACTCCTCTTTGGTGGCAATCTTAGGTGGAATGAGTTTATAGACCACGGGGGTTACGATCCTTGATAACAAAGTGGAAGAGATCAGTCCGCCGATCAGGACCAAGGCCAGGGGGGAGATCAGGGGATTACTGTTCAATGCAATCGGGATCAGCCCGCCAATAGCCGTCATACTCGTGAGGATGATAGGGAGGAATCTTAATTCCCCGGCAATCTTTATCGCCTCATCCAGGCTCCTGCCTTCTTCGCGCAACTGGTTGGTGAAATCCACCAGCAGGATCGAATTCTTCACCTCCACACCGGCCAGGCCGATAAATCCAACGATCGCAACAAAGGACATGGGATTACCGGTAAACCATAACATCAATATACCACCGATGATACCCAGGGGAATAACCGATAATACGATCAACGTACTTTTCAATGTCTTGAATTCAAGGATCAGGACCATGATAAACAGGAAAACCGTCGCGATCACAACCGTCATGAACCCGCCTCCGAAGGCATCCTTTTCCCCTTCTGCCTCCCCGGCAATCTGAATGGCATAACCCTCGGGCAACCTGATCTGAGCGGCCTTTTCTGAAAAAGCTTTGTTGATATCCCCCGCGAGCACTCCTTTATCGGTATAGGCTTTGACCATAACAAATCTTTTTTTATCCAGGTGCTTGATCGTGGTGGGTGAAGATTCAAATTCAAGTGATGCGATCTGATTTAAAGGAACGGGAGTGCCCATCGCATTATTGACAAAGACATGATCCAGCGTATTGAGGGAGACAAAATTTTCTCTTGGCGCATCTACCATAATAGCATAATCATCACCGTCAGCATTGGTAAAAGTGCCGGCCTCAAAACCGGTAACAGCCAATCTGACGGTCTTATCAATATCGGCTGTTTGAATACCCAAAGTCCTTGATTTTTCCGTGTGGATATTCAGCTTGAGGTCTGATTTGAGTACACCGGTTTCATTGTTCACATAGATAGCACCGGGAATAGACTGAATGATATTTTCGGTTTGTAAGGCCAGTAACCGCAGGGTGTCAAGGTTATCTCCGGTGATCCGGATGGCGACCGGGGCGTCTACCGGGGGACCCTGTTCAAAATCCTTGACTTCAATTTTTGCGCCGGCGGTCTGGGCAAACCGGTCGCGCAAGCGGTTGATGATCTCTTTCTTCTCTTTTGCCTTCACATCCTGCTGCAACTGGACATATATCTGTGCATAATCCGGTTTTTCATTTTCCGGAATTTCATTGTAATAGATTCTCGGGTTGCCTTTTCCCACATTGGTTGTGAAATAGGCAATCTTGTCCACCTTTTTCAATTCACTCTCAACATAGGCTGCCATGGTATTGGTGGCGGCAATATTGCTTTGTAAAGGCATATTGATATTGACGAGAAACTGTGGCTTTTCCGATGTTGGAAATAAACGGAACCCAATGATTCCGAAAACTGCCAGGGAAGCGCCAAACAACACAAAGGCAATCACCAGGGTCATAACCGGTCTTTTGAGTGCCGCTACGAGCAAACGTGCATAACTGCCATGGATCAGTTTTTTGAGGCCCCTCAGAAAGATATTCCCTTCGGGGTTATGGTGGTTTTTCAGCAACCTGCTGGCAAAAAAAGGAACGATGGTGAGCGAAACCAGCATGGATGCAAATACAGAAGTGATGACTGCCATCGGCAGGCCCCGTATAAATTCACCGGACGCTTCCGGTAAAAAAACCAGGGGCAGGAAAGCGATCATAAGGGTGGCCGTACAGCCCAGTACGGCCAGGCTTATCTGCCGGGTGGCTTCGATGGCCGCCTTTGTCCGCGAATGGCCTTCCCTTAACCAGCGCTCTATATTTTCTACCACAACAATGCTGTCATCCACCAGCAGTCCGAGCGCCACTACAAAACCTACAATACTTAACTGGTTCAATGAAAACCCGAGGAAATTCATCGTCACGATTCCCAGACCGAGGGAAAGCGGAATGGCCACCATCACGACAATGGATGCCCTCCATCCCAAGGGGAGCAGGGTGATCAGCACCAATCCGATCGCGATCAAAAAATCGATTCCTAATCCCCCCAACCGGTTGCTTACATTATCAGCCTGGTCAAAATTCCTGACGAGGTCGATATTAGCAGGTAAGGATTTGCTGAATTTCTCAATCACCGGCAGGTATGCTTTTCGAGAGGCGGCAATATTTTCTCCGGATTTTTGTGCCGCAGTTACCAATACACAACGATGCCCATTTAACCTTGTAATGTGTTTTTGCTCTTCGTAATGGAGCCCTACGGTGGCTACGTCTTTCAGGTAAACCACTTTCCCATTGCCATTAAATACAATGGTATTGCGGATTTCGTCCAGGCTTTTGTATTTGCCACTTGTTTTTACGTTAAAGGTTTTGGTACCGGCCCTGATACTTCCCGCCGGGATATTGGCAGCTTCACTCTGGATACTCCCGATAATATAATTAACCGGAATCTTTTGCTGGGCGATCTTATCCAATTGCAGGTCAACCCGCACCACCTGGTCGGGGACTCCCCAGTAATCGACCTTTTTTAGGCTCTTGACCTTTTCCAGTTCCTCTTTCAGGTCTTCGGCATACCGTTTCAGTTTCTCATCCGAAGCATTCTCCGAGATGAGGGCCATCTGTAAAACACTCACATCGGTGGGCGAAACCTTATTGACCCTGATACTGTAAATATCATCCGGCAGCTCAGGCCTGAGCGCATTCACCTCCCTCACCAGTTCCTGGTACTTGGCCTCAACATCACTGTTATACTTATAATCTACAATGATCACTGCAACCCCATCGTCGATCTTGGTAGTAATCTTCTTGATATTTTCGAGTTCACTGATCTTTTTCTCGATTGGCTTCACGACCAGTTCTTCAATATCCCTCGGACTGGTGCCCGGGTACAAGACGATAATCGGGTATTGAGGAGGATTGATCTCGGGGTCCTCTGCCCTGGGCATCGTGAGTAAAGTGGTGACACTGACCACCACAACCATGAGGAAAAGCACGAGGGTGAACTGGTAGTTTTTGACAAAAAATGAGGTCGCACGCATAAAATCGTTTTATATCGTTTAAATCGGATTATTGAATGAAGGTGATGGAAGCGCCATCACTCAGGTAAGGGCTGCCAGATACCACTACATACTGATGGCCGGCCAGTCCGCTTTCGATATATACCCTTTTATTATCGATGGAAGCGATGGTTACAGACACCCTTTGCACTTTTTGTTGATCATCGGTTACAAATACAAATCCATTTTTCCCGTTTGCCTCCAGCAAGGCTTCATAGGGTATACTGAATCCCTCTGTGGGTTTGGAAGGAAGAATAGATGCATTGCCAAACATGCCCAGTGCAGGCTGCTTTTCACCAAAATCGACCCGCAGTTCTATCTGGAATGAACCGGTTAACGGGTCGGCGGCAAGTGATTTTTTACTGACCATGGCGGTAAATACTGATTGGGGAAATGCATCAACCGTCACCTCCGCCCTGTTTCCTGTTTGTATGATGGCCCACTCCCTGTCGGATAACCCCGCACTGAGGATCCATTTACTTTTTGCGGAAACTGCCCCAATGATCAGTACCGGTGAACCCGGCGCTGCAAGTTCACCCACATTCATCAGTTTTTTTGCTACAAACCCGTCAGTGGGAGCTACTATCCTGGTGTATTGCTGGTTAAAGACCACCTGCTGCAAATTTTGCCTGGCCATATCAAGACCTGTTCTGGCATTTTGTAACTGTTCCAGTGTGGCCACACTGTCTTTGTATAAATTTTGAGCCCGCTGGTAATCACGTTCTGCCTTTTCAACCGCCAGTTGTACCTGGTTAACCTGGGCAGCAATTTCCGTTGATTTGAGAGTGGCCAGCAACTGTCCCTTTTTTACAAATTGTCCTTCGTCAGCCGAAATATTATCAATGACCCCACCGGTCTTGAAAGACAGCCTCGCCTCATCTTCCGTCATAAGAAGTCCGGATGCATGGATAGGCTCCAGGTGACTGTCGCCGACAACGGGTGCCAGTCTGACCGGTACTGCATCGGAGGTGGAAGCCGTTGATTTTTTTTCTGACGCGTTCCCGCAGGAAAGCAGGATAAGGGAAACAGATAAAACAAATGATATCGCTCGCATAAAAATTAATTTATTGATTGAAGGAATAGGTGGCTGTTTGTCTTTCATAATCGGCCAGCGCGGAATAATACCTGAATGTCTGGATATTGACCTGGAGCTGGCTGCCCGTCAACTGGTTCCTGGCATCCAGCTGCTCAATAAAACTATTGATGCCTTCCTTATATCCCCGGTCGATCAGTGTAAAATAGCGCTGGGCAGCTTCCTGCTGTTTTACTGCGGATAAATAATTATGATAAGCATTCAAAACGTTATTACGGCTTACAAAGGCTGCCAGTTCCAGCTGTTTTAAGGTATGGGTGGTCGTGACCGAAAGATTTTTCAGGTCAATTTGCGTTTGCCCGATCTTATAGAGGTTGCGCTTACCGGTAAAAAGGGGTACCTGTAACTGGAGCCCGGCGAGATAAAAAAACGATTTATTATTTACTTTGAAATCAAATCCCTGGCTGCCCAGATCCAGGAAGGTATTCAACCGCGGCGTACCATAGGCGCGATTCATCTTCAGCACATTATTGCCGATGGAACGGGCAATTTGCAGGCCCTTGATTTCCTCCCGCTTATTGACAACAGTACTGTCCGGCACCGGCAAATCAGTATATACGATGGCTTGCATATTGACCGGGTCGGTCAGGATGGGATCAGAAAGCGGTTTATTCAATAAAAAATTAAAATACGCCTGTGCATTATTCTGATCGTTTTTTGCCGATTGCAGTTCTGCTTCCACAGTACTCACTTCACTCTCGGCACGGGATATATAGGCATACAATCCTTTACCGTTATCCAGCAGGGACTGGTTGACCTTTACATTTTGCCTGACCACCACCAACGCATTTTCATAAATGCTGATGGCCTGCGTGGCCATCCGGTATTGATAATACGCTGTTTTTATTTCCCTCACCAGTTCCCGCTTATAGATCTCAATTTCGTTTTGCTGTAAACTGACCTGTTGCTCTTTTATATCCCGGTTGATATGCAGGTCCGGGTTGATAAGGGGCAGGATGGTTTTGATCCTTGCATCATAAAAATTATCCGGTGTGAGTTGCTCTGACACATTCGCGATCTTCGGAAAAGCATTGGAGGAAGTCAACTGGTTCAGGGTGGTATATACCGGGTTCAACAGATCCCCTACCGGGATATCAATGGAACGGCCCCCACTGGCAAGGGTATACTGGGTTTCCAGCCAGGTCGTGGGCAAAAAAAGCGATTTTGCTTCTTTCAGAGACAGCAGGCTTTTTTCGAGGTTACCTTTTTTTTCTATCAACAGCAGGTTATTCGATAATCCTTCGCCGATATACCTGTTCAATATTTCCTGTGCTGAAAGCGGGCTGCCTGCCACAATCAGAAGGAGAACAAAGAGCTTTTGTTTCAGGATTCTTTGCATACAATTGGTTTACTAATTAATGTTTATTTAATGAACAATGTTCAGTTATTAATCAAAAAAATATCAGCCCTTTTCCAGTAATTCCACAAAGTTCTCATAGCCCTTTTCCATCAGGTCGTTGGGTTCATGATCCGGGTAAGCCTGGCAGCGGCCCCGGCAATACAAGGCACACATGCCGTGCATGGCAGACCATATTGTAAATGACAGGTACTCGATATCCTTCCCGGCAAAATGACCTTTTCCCTGGCAATCCTTCAATACCGCTTTCAGGTAGCCGAGGGTTCTGTTACCCATATCCCATTTCTCATGGTCTTTTTCATGATCCATGGGAGCATCCATGATAAACATGAGGTCATAAAAATCCTTATTATCCCGGGCAAAGTTCATATATACCCTGCCCATGGCCTTTAACCGTTCCATCGGGTCGGATACATGCTGCAGGGGTTGCATCTGGGTCAGCATTCTCCTGAAACCCTCTTCATGAAGGGCATGGAAGATCTCATCCTTATCCTTAAAATAAAGGTAAATGGTACCCGGACTGTATTCGATCTTTTCGGCAATGGTACGAAGGCTGGTATGATGATACCCTTTTTGAAGGAATACCTCACGGGCTGCATCCAGGATCAACTGGCGCATCTCCTCTTTTTCCCTTTGCTTTCTTGCCGTAATCGTCATCATTTCATTTTCAGGACAAACTTACTGAACAGTGTTCAGTTTTCAAAAAAAAGTAAAGCCTGATTTGAAAAAATCTTTCCAGGCCTTAAACATTCTATACAAGGATCGAGTATTTATATTTGAGAATCAGTTGCTTCTACTTCAAATCATATGGCATGAAATATATTCTCCCCTTTCTTTTTTTGATTGCTTCAAAGGTTTCGGCCCAGGTGGATCCATCACAGATCACCATAGCCAGGGATAAATTCGGTGTCCCGCACATCTTTGCCCCAACGGATGCCGCCTGTGCATACGGGCTGGCCTGGGCCCATGCCGAAGATGATTTTGATGACATCCAGCTCGTGATATTATCCGGCAAAGGAAGGTTGGGAACAGCCCTCGGGAAAAAAGGTGCTGAAGCTGATTATGTATTCAACCTCCTGCGCTGCCGCGAGGTGGTGGAAGAACAATGGGAGACCCTGAGCCCCGATTTTGTAGCCCTGATCAACGGTTATGTAGCCGGGATAAAGGCTTTTGCCGACGCCCACCCCGGGGCCGTCAAATACAAGAAGATATTTCCTTTCAATGAAAAAGAATACCTGGCTGCAGTGGTTTTCTCCCTGAGTGTTTTTAGCGGGGTTGACCAGGTATTACCATTGATCTTAGATGAAAAAATAGCTCCTATTCCCGGTTTTAATCCCCAGGGCTCAAACGCTTTTGCCGTACATCCTTCCAGGACTACAACCGGCGAAGCCTTCCTGGTGGTGAATGCACACCAACCACAGGAAGGGCCAACCGCTTTTTATGAAGCCCATGTCCAGAGCGGCGAAGGCTGGAATATGCTGGGTGGTGTTTTTCCCGGCGGCTGCCTGATCTTTCACGGTACCAATGAAAACCTGGGTTGGGCGCATACGGTAAACTACATGGACAAGATTGATGTGTACCAATTGCAAATAAACCCGCAAAACAGGAACCAATACCGTTTTGACGATAACTGGGTCAACCTGGAAGAAAGAAAAGCAAAACTGAAGGTCAAAGGGGTCCCGGTTACGATTGGTAAAAAAATTTACTGGAGTAAATACGGTGCAACGGTGAAAACCAAAAAAGGGGTTTTTGCCTTACGCCTGCCTGCTAACATGGATATAAAAGCGCTGGAGGAGTGGTACCGGATGAATAAGGCCAAAAACTTTACAGAATTTTACAAGGCGGTCAGCATGAGCAGCCTGCCCATGTTCAATATCATGTATGCAGACCGTTATGACACAATTTTTTACACCAGCAATGGAAAAATTCCCTACCGGAACCCCGACCCCCGTTTTAACTGGAAGGGTCTATTACCCGGTAATACTTCTGCCACACTCTGGACCCGGTTCAAACCTGCTGATTCCCTGCCGCAATATACCAACCCGGGATCGGGATTCTTATTCAACACCAACCATTCCCCTTTTTTAGCCACCGATTCGGCTTATAACCTTGACCGCCGGCGGTTCGACAACAATGACGGATTTGAGACCTATCAGAACAACCGCAGCCAGCGGGTGTATGAAATGATCCATGGGTTGGATAAGATCGATTATGAAACGATAAAAAAGATAAAATTCGACCAGCAGTTGCCGCAGCAGCTGCAATACATCTACCGTATTGACAGTATGCTATCCTTACCAGCGTCCGCCTATCCGGAACTGACGGATATCATCACCCGGCTGCAACAATGGGACCGGAAGGCGGTAACCGGCAGCAAGGGAGCGGCGGTATTCCTGATTGTCTATTATTATGTTGAAAAAAAACTGAAAGGGCAGCTGCCCCGCAAGCTGACAAGACAGGAGAGTGTGGAAGCCTACCAATATGCGTACCGATATATGCTGGATAATTTCGGAACCACCGATCTAACCCTTGGGGATATCCAGAAACTGGTCAGGGGAAATGACGTACGCCCGGCATGGGGGCTGCCGGATGTATTGACAGCAGCCTATTCCAGCCCCTATAAAAACGGGCTGCGAAAAGTGAATTCGGGAGATGCCTATATCTGTTTTATACGGTACCCGAAAAACGGTTTACCGATCATCGAATCGATCAATACATTTGGCGCTTCGTCTCATCCGGGTTCACCGCATTACAATGACCAGGAAACGATGTTCCAGGCACAGCAGCTTAAGCACATGACCCTGGATAAGGAAGAAATCCTAAGGGACGCAGAACGTATATATCACCCGGTGAAATAGTTATTTCACCGGTTTTCTTTTTCCTTATTTGCGCTTGAATTCCACGGCCGCCTGTGCTGCCGCCAATCTTGCTATAGGCACCCTGAAAGGTGAACAACTTACATAGTTCATACCCGTACGGTGAAAGAATTTTACACTTTCCGGGTCGCCGCCATGTTCACCACAAATACCGACTTTCAGTTTCGGTTTTGTCTTCCTGCCTCTCTCAGTTCCCATTTTTACCAGTTCGCCCACACCATCCTGGTCAATCGTCTGGAACGGGTCGTCGTGTAATAATTTCTGATCGAGATAATTGGGCAAAAACCCTCCGATATCATCGCGACTAAAACCAAAACTCATCTGGGTGAGGTCGTTGGTGCCAAAGCTGAAGAAATCCGCTACTTCTGCCATATGGCCCGCCCTGATCGCCGCTCTGGGTATCTCTATCATGGTTCCATAGAGATAGGGTATTTTCTTCATCTTCATTTTCTGGCATACTTCCTTATACACCCTGTCGACAATCTTTTTCTGGTGCACCAATTCATTGACCGTACAGGTAACCGGTACCATGATCTCCGGGAAGGCTTTCCTGCCTGACTTCAAAAGTTCTGCAGCTGCTTCCAAGATCGCACGGACCTGCATTTCCGTGATTTCCGGGTAACTGACCCCTAACCGTACACCCCGGTGCCCGAGCATCGGATTATTTTCATGCAGGGCTAATACCCTTCTTCTCAATACACTCATACTTACACCCAGTTCCTTGCCCAGCATCTGCAGTTTCTCCTTATCATGCGGAACAAATTCATGAAGGGGTGGATCAAGTAAACGAATCGTTACCGGATGACCCTTCATCACAAGCATGGTATCCTTGATATCTTTTTTTACATAGATATATAATTCATTCAGGGCTGTCCTTCTTTCTTCCTCGGTTTTACTCATGATCATTTTCCTGAGCAGGAATAAAGGCTGTTCACTTCCTTCTCCATAAAACATATGTTCTGTCCTGAACAGGCCGATTCCTTCTGCACCGAATTTCATCGCATGCCCGGCATCTTCCGGGGTCTCTGCATTAGCCCTTACCCCAATCACTTTGATCTTGTCTACCAGTTTCATCAGGTTTTTGTAGGAAAGGTTCTTATCAATATCAATATCCACCAGGGGCATACTTCCTTCATATACCAGTCCTTTGGTGCCATTCAAGGTAATCCAGTCTCCTTCCCGGATGATTGTGCCATCCTTGGCCTTGAAGGTTTTGGATTCCTGGTGAATTTCAATTTCCCCGCAACCAACAATACAACAACGTCCCCAGCCCCTTGCTACCAATGCAGCGTGGGATGTCATCCCCCCCTTTGTGGTGAGGATCGCTTGTGACTTATGCATACCATCCACATCTTCCGGTGAGGTTTCTTCCCTGACCAATATCACTTTTTCGCCTTTTGCTGCCCATTCCACCGCTTCTTCCGATGTAAATACGGCCCTGCCTTTTGCGCCACCCGGTCCGGCGGGTAATCCTTTAGCAATGGGTTTATTGGTTTGTTCCGCTTTGGGGTCAAGCATGGGTAATAATAATTCAACCAGCTGGTTGGGTGCCACCCTGGCCACTGCAGTTTCGGCATTGATCAGTTTTTCTGCGTGCATTTCGGTAGCCATTCTCACGGCTGCCACCCCATTTCTTTTTCCAACCCGGCATTGCAGCATATAGAGTTTACCCTTCTCGATGGTAAATTCAATATCCTGCATATCCTTATAATGTTTTTCAAGCCTGTTTTGATAATTGTCCAGTTCCCTGTATAAAGCCGGCATGATCTTTTGCAGGGCGGGTAAATGTTTGCTTTGTGCATTTTTGGAATACTCATTAATAGGAGCCGGTGTCCGGATACCGGCCACCACATCCTCCCCCTGGGCATTAACAAGATATTCTCCATAAAATTTATTCTCCCCGGTGCCTGGATTCCTTGTAAAGGCCACCCCGGTACAACAATCATTGCCCATATTGCCAAATACCATCGCCTGTACATTCACGGCAGTTCCCCATTCGTCAGGAATTTTTTCTATCCGCCTGTATTCAACCGCTCTTTTCCCGTTCCAGCTTCCAAATACTGCCCCGATACCACCCCAGAGCTGCTCCATGGGATCATCGGGGAAATGCCTGCCCAGTACATTCTTCACGGTAGCCTTATAGTCTTTCACCAATTTTTTCAATTCATCCACAGTAAGATCGGTATCATTCTTATATCCCTGTTGATGCTTGATGGCCTCCAGTTTTTCATCCAGCTGCTTTCGGATCCCTTTTCCATTCTTAATCTCGATACCGGCTGCTTTTTCCATCACTACATCCGCATACATCATGATCAGCCTGCGATAGGCATCATAGGCAAACCTTTCATCCCCGGTATGGGCGATGAGGCCCTTAATCGTCTTTTCATTCAGCCCCACATTCAATACCGTTTCCATCATCCCGGGCATGGAACGCCGGGCGCCGGAACGAACCGATACCAGGAGGGGGTTATTAGCATCACCAAATTGTTTGCCCATCAGTTTCTCCACGGACTGCAGCGCCTTTTCAACCTGTGTTCTTAATTCTTTAGGATATGTCTTTTTATGATCATAATAATAAGTACAAACCTCGGTGGTAAGCGTAAACCCCGGTGGTACTGGTAATTTGAGTTTGGGGTGACCGGCCATTTCTGCCAGGTTTGCACCCTTTCCACCCAGTAGATTCTTCATCGATTCGTTTCCATCGGCTTTACCGCCGCCAAAGAAGTAGACATATTTCTTTGGTTTAACTTTCTTTGTCATGATAGTATTATTTTATGCAATCATTATTTCAATACACTGCATAGTTACTCCATGTAAACCCAGAAAGAGGGCACATCCATCAGCATAGGGGCTGATTATTATCAATTATTGCCTTCTGTATCAACTTTGTCAATTCCGGAGCCGGGGCTGGTAATAGAAAAAAAGACGGAGTATCTGATTTTCGTCGACTTCATGGGGGGTATATTTCTGCTGGTACTGGTATAGGTACCCAAAATCAAAGCTGAGCTGTTGGGAAAGTTTTTGCCGGATCCCTATAAAAAAACGGTTCTGATCAAACCGGTTATAAATGATCTCCCTGCCGAACTGAACCGCTACTTCATCAGCTATGACCAGTTCCGGCCAATGAACATCCTTAAAAATGGGAATGGAGACACTGAACAGATAACGGATCCTGTCGGAAAAGCGCTCGTAACCGGTTTTCTGGCCATTGACAATTTTTTGCTGCCAACGTTGTTCATTCCGGATTCTTTGCGTGAACCCAATCCTTCCGGTCCTGGCATGATACTGAAGCTGCTGATAAAGCCGGTTCTCACCGGCATAGATATAATGATCCCGGATATTTGTAGCCAGCCACATATGGCCATAGCCAAGGGCCACAAAAAGATCTTTCCGGCAATACCAGGCTGCCCCTGTGCGAATAAAATAAAACCCGGGTTCATGCATAAACGCATTTCTCCTGATATGGAAATCACCGATAAGGGCCCAGTGCTTATCGATTGTTGCCAGGGTATTGATACTGGTCCAGGCCTGGCTGTTGTCATTGATCTTTTTGCTGTTCTGCGCCAACAGCATTCGGGGAAGAACACTTACAAAGAGCATCCAAACGGCTATCGGAAAATGCTTGATACGGTAATCAGGAAACATAACGGGTCATAATAAAAACAGGATCAACAATTGGGCCGCCACTATCCGGAGAATCATGGTCAGCGGGTAAACTGTTGCGTAAGTGATAGCCGGGATATCACTCCCCGCGAGTTTACTCGCAAAAGCCAGTGCCGGCGGATCGGTGGAAGCGCCGGCCAGGAGTCCACTCATTTCAAAAAATGTCTTTTTAAAAAACCGGCAGGCCATATATCCCACCAGCAGGAGCGGTACCATGGTGATAATAACCCCCATGCCGATCCAGGTCCACCCTCTTCCGTCTGCAAATGCAGCAGAGAGATTACCACCGCTGCTTAAACCCACGCTGGCCAGGAAAAGACAAATGCCTAATTCACGGATCATGTAATTGGCACTGTTGGTTATATAATTAGTAAGATAAACCATACTCCCAAACCTGCTTAATACCAAGGCAATAATGAGGGGTCCCCCTGCCATTCCAATCTTCACAGGGAGGGGTATATTGGGAAAATGAATTGGGACAGACCCCAGTATCACTCCCAGGACAATACCCATGAAGATGGGTGCTATATCGGGCACTTCCAGTTTTTTGAGAGAGTTACCCAGGGTTTGGCTCACGACCTGGATCCCTTCCCGGGTACCGACAACCTTTACCGTATCGCCCAGTTGCAGGAAGATATTTCCGTGGGGCACCATTTCAATGCCTGCCCGGCTGAGCCGCGTCATGGTAAAACCATGCTGGTGTAATTCAAGGAGGTCCCCTAAACGCTTATGGGTAACCGCAACATTCGTGACCACGATATTGCTGGACTGCAGGGGGCTTTCTTTTACGGAGCGCAGGTCCACATCCACAGGTGGGCCTACCAGTAATTTTAGTTGCTCCACCTGTTTTCTGGAAGCGACGATCAGTAAAATATCATTTTCGGTCATCAGGAAATCGGGGGTGGGTGTGATGATTTCCGATCCATGCTGTAAACGGGACACCACAATATGCTCCCGCAATAATTCAAATAATTTTCGGAGGGGTTTGCCGGAAAGTTGCCTGTTTTCCAAAACCAGGTGAACCGAAACAGGCCGGTCCGAGCGTATCTTCCCCAGTTTCCGGTGAAGCTCCTGTTCTTTTTCTATATTGATCCTGAATACTTTTTTCAACAGGAGTAAAGAACCGATAATGCCGAACACGCCTAAAGGGTAGGCAGCTGCATAAGCGATGGTGATGAGGTTTTTCTCCATCCCGGTAAAATGCATATCCGTAACCGTAGCCTGTGCGGCCGCCAGTCCCGGGGTATTGGTCACGGCTCCGCTCATCAAACCTGTCATCACAGAAATATGATTACCGCTGAGGTAATAAAACAGGAGGGTGATCAAAACGCCCATGATGACAACCGAAGCCGCCAGGATATTATTGGCCACTGCATTTTTTCTTAAGGAGGCGAAAAAACCCGGGCCGACCTGCAATCCTATGGCATATACAAAAAGGATCAGCCCGAATTCCTTTAGAAAATGTTCGGTATCCTTTTCCACCTGCATGCCAAAATAAGAAACGATCAGGCCGGCAAATAATATCCAGGTAACCCCCAGGGAGATTCCGAATACTTTAAGCCTCCCGAGCCAGATCCCCACGGCAATCACCAAACCGTAAATGACCACTGTTTGGGAGATACCCGGTTCTGTAAAAAGACTGCTGAACCAGTTCATAATTTTTCAGATAGCACCGTACAAAAGGTGGAAAGTTATACAATCATGGTCCCACCCCCGGTACAGTATAAATGGCCGGCAATCGTTATTCCTGTCTTTCCGGCGCTAGCCCCCATCTTTCCGGGGACCTCCATAAAGCAGACAATAACAATTCACGCATAAAAGTAAATTCCTTTGGCAGGCGATCGTATGCTTTTTCAAACAGTTCTTCGTGACCCAGGAGTTCTTTTTTCCATAATTCCCGGTCAACCATCATCATATCGTAGAAAGTGTCTTTGGCAAAAACATCCTGGTCCAGGCCTTTCCAGTCCATATCCCGGTAACGGGGCCTCCAGCCAATTGGGCATTCGACAGAAGAAGCTTTGCCCTTGATCCTGCCGATAATCCATTTCAATACCCGGAGGTTCTGGCCGAATCCCGGCCACATGAATTCCCCTTTTTCGTTTTTACGGAACCAGTTCACCCCGAAAATCCTTGGGGCATTGGGCAGGTCCCGGCCAAACTGCAGCCAATGGTTGAAATAATCACCCATATGATAACCCATAAACGGAAGCATGGCAAAGGGGTCGCGGCGTACTTTCCCGATTTCTCCAAAAGCTGCCGCTGTCATTTCACTGCCCATGGTAGCTGCGAGGTAAACGCCAAAGTTCCAGTTGAAGGACTGGTACACGAGGGGGATCACACTGTTCCGGCGACCGCCAAATATAAACGCTTCGATTACCACCCCTTTCACATCATTCCAGGCGCTGTCGATTGCCGGGTTCTGATGAGCCGGTGCCGTGAACCTGGCATTGGGATGTGCCGCAGGTTTGCCGCTATTTTTATCGTACGGTTGTCCATGCCAGTCAGTAAGTCCGTCGGGCACTTCTTTCGTCATCCCTTCCCACCAGACATCACCATCAGCTGTTATGGCCACATTGGTAAAAATAGTGTGTGCCCGGATGGATTGCATGGCATTGGGGTTTGTTTTTTCGTTGGTACCCGGGGCCACACCAAAATATCCCGCCTCCGGGTTGATGGCATACAGTTTTCCATTTTCTCCCTTGTGGATCCAGGCGATATCATCACCCACCGTGGTCACTTTCCAGTTATCCATCCCTTCGGGGGGGATCATCATGGCAAAATTAGTCTTGCCACAGGCGCTGGGAAATGCTGCAGCCACATAGGTCTTTTCCTTTTCGGGAGATTCCACGCCCAATATCAGCATATGTTCCGCCAGCCAGCCTTCCTCCCTGCCCATTACAGAAGCGATCCGGAGTGCAAAACATTTTTTTCCCAGGAGGGCATTGCCACCATAACCGCTTCCATAAGAAATGATCAGGCGTTCTTCAGGGAAATGTGTGATATATTTTTCGGTGGGATTACAGGGCCATTGCACATCCGCCTGGCCCGGTTTGAGCGGAGCCCCCAGGGTGTGGATGCATTTCACAAAATTTTCATCAATATATGGTAAAACGGTTTCGCCCATACGCGTCATGATCTTCATGTTCACCACGACATATTCGCTGTCGGTGAGTTGCACGCCATATCTTGAATAGGGGGAGCCAACGGGTCCCATACAGAATGGAATCACATAAAGGGTCCTCCCTTTCATACATCCCTTGGTAATCGTATCCAGTTTCTGCTTCATTTCACCCGGGGCCATCCAGTTATTGGTGGGCCCTGCATCTTCTTTCCGCCTGCTACAGATATAGGTCCGGTCTTCCACCCTTGCCACATCACTCGGATCACTGAAACAGGCAAAACTATCCGGTCTTTTCTCGGGGTTCAGCCTTATAAAAGTGCCTTTTTCCACCAGCCTGTTGCATAAGGTGTTGTATTCCTCATCCGTTCCTGTACACCAGTGCACACGATCCGGTTCGAAATGCAATGCCATTTTTTTAACCCATTCCAGCATATCAGTTTTGGTTGGTCGTATCATAATAAGTCTGATTTAATAAAATTTCATATAAAAAGTATCCAAAAATACCGGGTCGTAATCGCACAATTTCTGATAATTATCAATACTGATTATGTTTTTATTCAGTAAAGATTTTTTATTGAAGATTTTACCCTGATATTTTTCTGTAAAATAAAAATATTGTATTATCCGGCCATGCAGATCAGTGTCCTACCAAAACCGGTACGTTATATTGAAAATTCTGCTGTTTTACAGCAAACCGCCTTCTGGGCGGGTGTGAAAGAGCACCTGGGTTGTCAACCAAAAGCATTTGATATTAGGATCGACGCGGAACTTGCTGTAAAAAGGAATACCGATAAAAAACCTGCGGCCGCAACCGATGACCTTCTGGTACTGCTGCAACCGGTAGGGGGCGACCAGTGTATTGCCCATATCCCGTATGGGCCCGTGATTGAACCGGAAGAGGAGTTACAGGGTGTTTTGCTGGAAGAATTATCCGAGTCTTTAAGGCCCCACTTGCCAAAAAGATGTATGCTCATCCGGTATGACCTCCGCTGGGAGTCCTGCTGGGCCCATGATGAGGATCGGTTTGATACGGATCAGCAATGGCTGGGGCCCCCTCCTCCGACGGTACAGGAAATGCGCATCAACTTCAATACCATCAAAAATAACCTGCGCAAGACCTGGTCGGATAACCTGCCCTCCAACACAGTATTCATATCACTCAAAAAAGAAAATGACCTGTTGCTGAAAAATATGAAACCCAAAACAAGGTATAATATACAACTGGCACAACGCAGGGGTGTAACCGTAAAAGAGGTTACCCCTAAAAGCCTTCCTGCCTGGTATGCCTTGTATCAGGAAACCGCCTTGCGAAACCATCTCTTTCTGCAGGGAATCGAATACTTTTCTTCGATCCTCAACGCCAAAAGAACAGTCGGTGATGCAGCAACCGGTCTTCACCTGCTGATGGCTGAAAAAGACGGCTTGCCGCTTGCAGGCATGTTCCTGACCATTACCGGGGGAAGGGCCACTTATTTATATGGCGCCTCCTCCACCCATCAAAGAAACCTTATGGCCACATATGCGCTGCAGTGGGCAGCCATCAAAAAAGCAAAAAAACAGGGATGTGTGGAATATGATATGTTCGGAATTGCACAACCCGCCCGGCCTTCACACCCCTTATATGGTTTATACCGGTTTAAGACAGGTTTTGGCGGAAATATCTTCCGGCGCATGGGATGCTGGGATTATCCCCTTGATCCATACCAGTATGAAATATTCCGTTCGCTTGAAATGAACAGTACAGGGTACCATTTAAAATAATGACTGTAGCTTTAACAATCCATCTCTGATCTTTTTTTCATGAAATGAGAAGCCCGAGGATTATCATATCATTTTTCCTGATCCTTAACCTGTTTATTACGGGTCTTGGCCAGTCCTTGCCTTTACTGAATGCTGATGAAAAAGTGTTTTACAATGGAAAAATCTTTACGGCTTCCCTGCAAGAACCCTATGCAGAGGCAGTGGCAGTTTATAAAGAAAAAATATTGGCAGTCGGGAATCTTAACACCGTTCAAAAAGCGGTGAGCAAAAATGCGGTTTGGATTGACCTGGAAGGTCAAACGGTCCTGCCCGGATTGATCGACAGCCATACACATGCCATCAAAGGTGGTATCAGTCTCGGCATCCCCAATGTATATGAACAATACCTGGCTCCGGATTCTTTATTTCGTTTTGTAAGCTCCCATCTCCAACATAAAAATTCATTGACCGGCGATGTATTGCTGGTGTATGGCATCAACATCACCACCTGGTCATCCATTGCAAAATTGAATGCTTTGTTTAATGAAGGAGCATTTGAACAGCAACCCGTTTTTCTCCGGGGTTCGGATGGTCATACAGGATGGGCCAACCGGTCGATGCTGCAAAAAGCAGGGGTTACCCAAAAATACCTCCAATCAGTCCCAGCATCCTTTAGAAAATTTTTCGGAAACCAGTCAGGGGAACCGGATGGATTTGTTGCCGACAGCGGTATGCAAAGAATATTTGCCTTCATTCCTACCGATCAAACAGATTATCATGCTGCCGCTCAAAAAGCCATGCTGTATAATAACCGCCATGGTATCACTGCCTGGCTGGACCCCTCTGCTGCCGACCTGGGGAAATCCGGGCCTTACCCATTTCTCAATGCATACAGCTGGCTGCAACAACATAACCAGCTTCATGCCCATATTGCCCTTACCCTTGTGGCTGATGCCAATAAAGATCCCCAATCACAAATTGGAAAGCTCCGGTCCCTGCAAAAAAAGGTTAACCAGGAAGATCTTTCCATCATCGGTTTTAAAATTTTTGCAGATGGCGTATTGGAATATCCCACCCAAACCGCCGCCCTGAGTAAACCTTACACCAATACCGGAGAACGTGGCAACCTTTTATTTGATCCTGCAGGTTTCGCCCGTTTTGTTTCTGCTGCCGACCGGGAAAAGATCCTGGTGCATGTTCATGCCATCGGCGACCGGGCGGTTACCGCCAGTTTGGATGGCTTTGAAAAGGCCCGGAATGAAAATGGCCATTCCGGGATCCCGCATACCATCACCCATTTACAAATTGTACAACCAAAAGACTTTCACCGTTTCCATGACCTGGATGTATTGGCTTCCTTTCAATTATTATGGGCATTTGCCGATGCCACAACGGTTGATATTGTACAACCTTATATTGACTCATCCCTATACAAATGGCAATATCCCGCCAGGTCATTGTTACAATCCGGGGCAACAATCTGCGGCGCCAGTGACTGGCCGGTTAGCAGCGGCAATCCATTTGAAGCGATGGCCCGGGGAGCCAGCCGGGAAGGGTCGCTTGGCATCCTGGATGCCACTCAGCAGATGCCGAGAATGGCACTCTTAATGGCCTATACCATCAATGCTGCAAGGGCGCTGATGATTAACGGGCAAGCCGGTTCCATTGAAAAAGGGAAATGGGCAGACATGATACTGGTTGACCGGGATGTAATGACTGTATCCCCTGAGGTTTTGAAGGATACAAAAGTACTATGGACCCTTTTCAGGGGAAAAATCGTATACCAGGCTAACTAATATCATAATTTTTTTTACGGCTTAATGGTAGTTTTCAGATTAGGTGATATGGAAAAATGAAAGAACTATTCCAACAATGGATCAAAGATCCTGTCATTAGTAAAATGATGATATTGCTGATTGGCGGGGCCGTCTTATGGGCCTCCCTGCTTTTTATACGCAAAAGGATCGTTTCAAAGATCGGCGATAACGCCACCCGCTACCATAGCCGAAAAGCAGTTACTTATATCGGTTACTTCCTGACTATCATTTTCATTATTGTGTTGTTCAGCAACCGGCTGGGCAATATCGGTATTGCCCTGGGGGTAGCCGGTGCCGGTATCGCCTTTGCCTTACAGGAAGTTTTTGCCAGCATTGCCGGTTGGCTGGCCTTATCATTCGGCGGGTTTTTCCGGGTGGGCGACAGGGTACAGCTGGGTGGTATCAAAGGGGACGTGATTGATATTGGCGTGTTAAGGACCACGGTCATGGAACTGGGACAGTGGGTGGACGGTGACCTCTATAATGGCAGGATCGTCAGGATCGCCAACAGTTTTGTTTTCAAGGAGCCGGTTTTCAATTATTCGGCGGATTTCCCTTTTCTCTGGGACGAAATCAAGATCCCCATCCAATATGGAAGCGACTACCGGCTTACAAAAGCGATGCTGCAACGTGTTGCAACAGATGTCGTGGGCAGGCATTCAGAAATGGCCGCTGAAACCTGGAAAAAAATGGTCCGAAAATATATGATAGAAGATGCGAGCACGGATCCAATGATCAGTATGGTAGCCAATGATAACTGGGTTGAGTTTACGCTGCGGTACGTGGTCAATTATAAATTACGCCGAACTACCAAGAATAAGCTATTTGAAAGTATCCTCGACGACATGGAGCAATCAGGCGGGAAGATAAAAATGGCTTCCGCTACTTTTCATCTTGTTGAAGCCCCGGAATTCAATGTGAAGGTCAGGTAAAAAAGCCCTTCATTGCTGAAGGGCTACCGGTCTACTTGCTAACACATGGTAAAATTATTGCGTCTGGTAAATTTTTATTACTCCGTTATGCTCGCTGCTCACCACCAGCAGGCATTTCCCTGAAGGACTGTCTTTTGCCGGAATACCTTACAATTACAACACCCAAAATTTGCCTGATACTTTCACTGGCATTGCGTAGAGCCTGCAACTTAAATACGGAATGTTACCGGTGAATGAAAAAACTGTTACCGGTATATTAAATACCGGTTCATGCTGCTTCCTGTTCCAGGGCGTCGATATTCTCCTTTAATTGTTGCAGATGCTTTCCATATGCCAGCCTGAACATCCATTTTGCCATCCAGTGACATAGGGGAACCAGTACCAGTAAACTGACCAGGAGGAAAATCCACATCACCGGTTTTTCAAAAAGTTCAGGGACAGTTTTTCCTGAACCAACCAAACCCCCGTAAATAAACCCTCCGCTGGCAGCCACAGGATAAATAAAAAGGGCTGTTTTACGCTGTATATCCCACCATTGCATAAAATCATTATAATGGCGACGCAGTTCATCCAGCAGGTTGGCACGGGGACGTATATCAGGCTCTATACGCAGGATGAGACGCACCGTGATAAACATGATGTAGAGATTGAAGAGGATCAAAACAATTAATGCCATCAATACCAACAGGCTCTTTATTTGGAATAACAAAATAATGTAACCTGCTGTAATCAGGACCGCCCAGACCATGGAACCTTTGAGTTTCCTTTTGAGGATCGCCAATGGGTTCTTGCTGTGCAGTTTTTTCAAACGCCCTGGTTGGAGAAGCTGCTGCAGGTACTCATCTTCAAAACTCCAGGGCTTACCGGATATTTCATGGTTCATATGCTGCCGGTTTTAAAATTTTTGATAACCTTTCCCGGATACGGAAAAGTTTTACATTGGTGCTGTTGACCGAGATCCCCATCATCGCTGCAATATCATTATTACTGTATCCGTCAAGGTGAAGGCTGATGATGGCCCTGTCCGTTTCAGCCAGTTGCCGGATAGCAGCATAAAGCTGTTGCTTTTCTTCCTGCTCAAGCGAGCGGTGCTGCTCTTTTTGTACATCCGGAAGTTCTTCCCGGTATTCCACCCTTGATTTTTTTCTTTTGGCCGTAAATATGGTGTTCAGGCAGATGCGATACAACCAGGTACTGAATTTTGACTCCCCCCTGAAAGACGACCAGCCTTTCCAGCATTGTAACACAATTTCCTGGTACAGATCTTTTTTCTCCTCGGGATCAACAGCATACAACTGAACCACCTTATAAATAATGGCCCTGTTCTCATTGAGTAAATGAAGAAAATCTTTTTCGCTCAAGCGGGTGGTTTTGTCCTATAATGTCCGTTCTTAAAATTTTGTTGACAACATCATACCCAAGAGGATGAATACCACCACCAGGTGCAGTACCAACACTACACGCTGCCAGGATGGCCTGTTTTTCCAGGCTACCCCGGGATCAAAGGGATCGAATACCAGGGCGATGCCCAAATTCGACATGGCTGTGCCCATATCCCTGGAAAAAAACAGGAAGTAAGCACTAAGTGCAACAAAGGATAAATACAAAACCCGGTTAACCCGTTTGTTCCCTTTTTGTTGGGTTGTCGTAGCAGTCATAGTTTTTCTTTTATTAGTATCCATCGAAGCCATTTTCTTACAGCCTTCTTTAAAAAAATCTCAAATCAGCTGATTTGATGATGGTACTCATTGTTTTCCAATAGGAACCCCCGGAATTTTACAGGTATATAGCATTATGAAAGGAATTGAAAACTCGGCTTACCTGATCTTGCTGCTCATTTCCAACCTGCTGGCATTGGGTATCCTGGCTGCTGCCTGGAAATCGGCAAGACTGGGGAGATTATTGTTTTTCCTGTTATTTCTTTGGGCGGGCATCACCAACTGGCTGACGGCCCTGCACAACCCCAATACCTACCTGGGTGAAGCCGATTTAGTAGAGATTGGAGTTTACCGGCAGTTCATTTTAGGCTGGTTTAGCAGGCATATCCTCCTCATGGTAGGTTTTATAGCCAGTTGCCAGTTATTGATCGCATTTTCGATGCTGGGTAAGGGTTGGATCGTGAAATGGGGCGGCATTGCTGCCATCCTTTTTTTACTGGCAATAGTTCCTTTTGGTGTGGGTTCGGGTTTCCCCTCAACCCTTATTGCCGCATTGGCAATGTATCTACTGATCCGACAGCCCTATAAAGACTATATATGGAAAAAACAGTCTGATGAGTAGCTATAAAATTTTATTGGGGCTCTTGTTCATTTTCCACGGTTTTATTCATTGCATAGGGTTTGCTAAAGCCTTTGGTTACAGTCCAATCACGCAGATCAGCAAAGAAATCACAAAACCGATAGGATTGATGGCGTTGATGGCCGCCCTTCTTTTCATTTCGGCAGCGATCCTGTTTTTTTCAGGAAAGGACTGGGAGTGGGTGAGCCTGATCGCCATGTTTGTTTCGCAAATATTCATCATGCTGACCTGGAAAGACGCTAAATGGGGAACCCTGGCCAACTTCGTCATTCTCATCTTTGCCATTCTCTCTTTGGCATCAAAAGGATTTGAAAACCAGTATAAGAAAAGTGTACAGACCCGGTTAGAAATGAATTTCCCTGAAAAACCGGGTATCGATGAGAATAATTCCCTGCTGATATTACCGACCATTGTTCAACGGTATATTGAAAAAAGCGGTACACTTGATCAACCCCATATTAGGAATTTTAAATTAATTTTTGAAGGAAGGATCCGCAAAGCCTTATCCTCTGAATGGATGCCGTTTACAACAGAGCAATATAATTTCATGAAAAACCCCACCAGGCTGTTTTTTATGAAAGCGACCATGAAAGGATTCCCGGTATCGGGGTTTCACCACTATAGAAACAGCCATGCGGTGATGGATATCAGGCTGCTTTCACTGATCCCAGTACAATATATGCAAGGAAAAGAAATGGATATTTCTGAATTGGTGACCTGGTTCAATGACCTTTGTATTTTTGCCCCTGCAGCCCTGACCGATAAAAGGATCAGGTGGGCAGAAAAAGACAGCCTGACAGTCAAAGCGATATTTACCCACGGAGCCCATAGCATTTCGGCGACCCTGGTCTTTAATGAAAATGCCGAGCTGATCAATTTTATTTCGGATGACCGTTATGCCTATTCCGGTCATCAATTGAAAAAAACAACCTGGTCTACCCCCCTGAAAGCATATAAAAAATATGGACAATTTTTAATTTCCTCGGGAGGAGACGCCTGCTACCATGATCAAGATGGCGATCTTTGTTATGGGGAGTTCCGACTTCAAAAAATTGAGTATAATGTAACAGAATAGATTCTTTCACCACTTCATATTATTATCGTGAAAAAGACAAAAAAAGAATACTTCACCATTCATGGAGAAGACCTCCTCAATAAAGTAAAGGAGCTGATCAAGGAAGGTAATATCCGTAAGATCAGTATCCATGATAAATCCGGTAAGGAACTCATGTCCTTTCCCCTGACGCTTGGCGTGGTCGGTGCAATTTTTGCACCGGTACTGGCAGCTGTGGGGGCACTGGCTGCGCTTGTAGGGGAGTGTACCATAGCGGTGGAAAGAGAGGAATCATAGAAGTAATCAATACCTCAATGGGTTTTTTGGTCTTAACCCCCTGTCTTATTTCCTTTTCCCCAGGTGACCGGTATCATTACCGGTAATTCCGGCTGTCATTGTTCTGTGCTCTTCCCCATCTTAAATTTCTGCCGTGAATCTGGAATAAGTGTGAACGGTGAATCTCTAAATTAACTTATATGAAAAAGCTGCTGTTCTTGATGATAGCGCTGCTGGTTGGTGGCTTCATCGGGGCCCAGGGAAAAAACGAGAAAAGGATGGGAGAACAGTTTCTTGCCCTGCATGTTGGTCCTTCCTTTCCAATAAGTGATTTTGCCAGTGCCAATTATGATAATCCTGATGCCGGGTTTGCAAGGACCGGGTTTAACCTGAACCTGGACTACGGTTTTCCTATAACAGAAAACCTGGGAATTACCGCAAGTGCCTTCTTTAACAAATACAAACTCGACAATGCGGCGATCAGCCATGACCTGCCAGGTACCCGGCTGAACCACTGGCAATGGTATGGAATTTCCGCCGGCCCTATGATAACGCAGATGTTTCCCCGCAATATCGCTTTGAACTTGCAGGTGATGGGTGGAGTAGCCAATGCCAATACTCCGAATGTCAGGTACCAGGGCGAAACGGTTGTGGAAGAAGACTGGTCCGTTGCCCCGGTATTGGTTACAGGAGTGGATTTGCAGGTCGGAATCAGTAACAAGGTTTTCTTATTGGCCAATATGGATTACCTGTACATGCGGCCAAAATTTACCATGAAGTATACCAGTACAGGAGAGCAACCCTATTCAGAAAGCATTAAGCAAAAAATTTCCGTACTCAATTTGACGGGTGGATTTGGAATCAGGTTTTAAGTTGTAGCCTCTGTTGCCATCCCTCAACGATCTCCCGGTTATTGACCGGGAGATTTTTTTGCTCATCATAATCGATGATGCCTGTCATTGTTTTGGAAAAATGTTAATTCCAATTTTGCAAAGTGATCATTTTATTATCGATCCTGGTTTTTTTATCCCTGCTATTGGGATGGATGCTCCTGGCAAGGTTTACCCTTGAAGTTGACACAAGGGCTCCAATCCTTACCTTTCGCTGGTCAGGAATAGGCTCTGTAACGGTTTATTTCCAGCAGGAATGGTTGTTAAGGTTCAGGGTTTTCTTTTTCAGTCATATCGTTCACCTGGAGCAGATGAAACAAAGCGCTGCGAAAAAGAAAAAAAAAATAACTCCCCACGGGAAAAAAAGGAATCGCGTAGGAATCCTTAAAAAAATGAAAGCCATGCTCAGGACATTTACAGTGGAAAAATGGCAGTTAGCCATTGATACCGGGGATTACCCTTTCAATGCACTATTATTTCCTATCAATTTTCTGCCCAATAGCCGTGAGCATGTGCTGATCAACTTTTCCGGTCACAATTATTTCTATGGAAAAATCAGCAACCGTATGTGGAAAATTATTTATGCCTATTGGAAATAACCTATTTTTTAAACAATAAAATTCAACAAATATGTCAATCAATTTAGAAGCTACAGTAAAGGAACTGACTGATTTCTTTAAAACAGAAGCCAGTACTGAAACCGTGGTTGGCCAGTCATTCCAGTTAGGAGAGTTTACCTGTGTACCCGTGATTAAGTTTGGTTTAGGTCTGGGATATGGCGGTGGAGAAGGGAAAGGCGGTCAACAGGGAAAAGGGTCTGGTGAAGGTATTGGAGGAGGCGCAGGCGGAGGTGTTGGGGTTGAACCCATTGGCTTCCTCGTCACACATAAAGAACAGATTTCTTTCATCCCTACCCGTAACAACAAAGGACTGAGTGCCGTTTTTGAGAAAGTACCCGAGCTGCTGGAAAAATACCTGAATAAAAAGAAAGCAGAAAAAGCCGAAGCCACCGTGTAAACCCGTCTTGTGCATGGTAAAGCAGCCAATTAGTATGGCTGCTTTTTCTTATCCCGCCTAAAGAAATAATTTAACTATTTCTCCGTTTTAGTGTATTGCCCCTATTCCGATTTTCAATGAAAACACTTTTTTTTCTTTCCTTTTTATCTCCACTGCTGGCATCGGCACAGAATTTCTATTTTTCCGGCCGAATGGGTATCGCGAGTTACCAGGGTGACCTGAAAGCCAAAAATATTTCCCTTTCTCAGTCAAAAATATTCGCCTCAGCCGGGGCAAAGTATGACCTATCGGAGCACATTGCTGTTAGAGGGTATTTTAGTTTGGGTGCACTGGAAGGGGATGACAGTAGGGGGACACCCAAAATGCAGCAAAGAAACCTTCGTTTTCAGACTAATATCTGGGAATGGGAGGGAACGGTGCAGTATGATCTTTTCAGCCTGAACAGCCGCTGGTGGACACCCTATGTTGCTGGGGGAATCGGTCTGTTTCATTTCAATCCCTTCACCACCGATTCAGCCGGCAATAAGGTTTTTTTGCAACCCCTCAGCACGGAAGGCCAGGGGGTGATTGCCGGGGTAAAAAAATACCATCGGCTTCAATTTTTTATCCCGGTGGGTTTAGGTATGGAAAGGGCATTAGGAGAAAATGTCAGGCTCGGAGTGGAGGCAGGTTACCGCAAGCTCTTTACCGATTATCTTGATGATGTCAGTAACCGGTATGCCGATCAAAACCTGCTGCTGAATTCCCGGGGTACCAAAGCTGTGGCATTCGCATACCGGGGGGATGAAGTGGGTGCCAGTCCTTACCCTGCTGCCGGTACAATTCGTGGAAGTAACAAGTATAAAGACAGTTATTTTTATTTCGCTTTTACCCTTACCATCAGACATGTATTTGATAAGAGCAGGGAAATGACGGGTTTACCGGCCGTAAAAAAAGAAAAAAAGGTGGGTTGTCCGGCAACCCGTAACTAAAACAATAGCCCTGAACGGGAGTATTGGTTTCCTGTACAGGGCTATAAAATCTCTATCCATTTTTACAAAGTAGCCATATCAATTACAAAGCGGTAACGCACATCTCCTTTTAGCATCCGCTCGTACGCTTCATTGATCTGGTCCATGCTGATAAGTTCGATATCACTGACTATACCATGCTTGGCACAAAAATCAAGCATTTCCTGGGTTTCGGGTAAACCACCAATCAATGAACCCGCAAAACTCTTTCGGCCAAAAATCAGGTTCATAGCCGGCAAGGTGGCAGGAGCCGGTGGTGCCCCCACACATACCATCACCCCATTGGTACGCAGCAATCCCAGGTAAAAATTGTAATCATGCTCTGCAGAAACGGTATCAAGAATAAAATCAAAACTACCGGCCACTTTTTTTACCTGTTCCTCATCGGAGGTCAGAACAAACTGATGGGCACCCAGCCGCTTTGCGTCTTTTTCTTTTGAAGGGGTGTGGCTAAGCATGGTCACTTCGGCACCCATGGCTACGGCCAGTTTTACGCCCATATGACCCAGACCACCCAATCCCAGTATCCCCACTTTCGTTCCCTTACCCACCTTCCAGTAACGCAGGGGCGAATAGGTAGTAATGCCTGCGCAAAGCAAAGGGGCTACGGCATCCAGGGGAAGTTTATCAGAAATATGCAGCACAAAATCTTCGTGGGCCAGGATCGATTTACTGTACCCTCCATAAGTGTTACCGCTTCCATCGCGTTCATTTCCGTTATAACTAAACACCGCGCCCTCCAGACAATATTGCTCCAGGCCCTCCTTACAATTTTCACATTCGCGGCAGCTGTCCACCAGGCAACCGATACCCGCGAGATCGCCCACTTTGAACTTTTTTACATGGCCTCCTACTGCCGTAACCCGGCCCACAATTTCATGCCCGGGAACAATGGGATAAACGGTCATGCCCCATTCGTTGCGGGCAAAGTGAAGATCACTGTGACATACACCGCAATAAAGTATTTCGATCTGAACATCATGCGGTTTGGGATCCCGCCTGTCAATGGTAAACGGGGCAAGATCTGTATTGGCACTCTGTGCAGCATAAGCTTTTGTACTTTTCATAATATTAATTTATTTAAGCAGCAATATAATTCAATAATGCAAAAGAAATTGCAACTGTTCAAATGTTTTCAATTTGAAAAACAGAAATTATTGATAATATAATGTTTGATCTTAAGCCTATAATCATTGTAGCATCTTCATAACACCCTGCCGGTATAATTTACCAACCGGAATTTCCGTGTTCCCAATATCCAGCAATTCAGAAGTGAAGGATTTAATTGCATTCAGTGATACAATAAATGAACGATGCACCCGAATAAAAACCGATTCCGGCAACATAGCTTCGACCGAACTGATAGACTGCTTGGTTAGCAAAACCCTCTCCGCTGTATGAACTTTAATATAATCCTTCATGCTTTCGATATACTGTATTTCGTGTAACATTACTTTAACCATTTTACGATCAACCCGGAAGTAAACAAAGGATTCATTTTTAATATCCGGTCCAATATTCGATTCCTCAGTATGGACACCTTGCGGAAACGCCTTATTGACAGCTTTAAGAAACCTTTCAAAAGGAATAGGTTTCATCAGGTAATCTGCCACATCAAGTTCATACCCTTCCAACGCATAATCGGTATAAGCGGTTGTGAAAATAACCCTCGGGGGATTTTTTAGTGTTTTAAGGAAATCATTCCCATTAAGTTGAGGCATACGAATATCCAAAAATATAAGATCTGCTTTATGTTGCTGTAACCAGGCAAAAGCCTGCAGGGCGTTTTGAAATTCCCCTACTAATTCAAGGCTGGGAATTTCCGCAATATACCTGCTAATGATTTCTCTTGCCAGTGGTTCATCATCCACAATCAGGCACCGTATTATTTTGCTATCCTGCATGTTCAAGGTTGGGCGTTTGTTGAGATATCATTTCCTCAATATGACTTTGTTCCAGCTCTAGTTTCAGGTTGACAATAAATACTTCTTCCTCATTGGCTATGGTAAATTCATGTTTACCCGGGTAAAGTAAAAGTAACCGTTTCTCGACATTTTTAAGACCAATTCCTTTGTTCCCCAAAGTCGCGTTGCTTTGCCGGGATTTTCCATTTAAAAGCTTCATATGCAGGTGGCGGCCCTGTAGTACTATCTGCAAGTTAATCCAGGGTTGTTCAACAACATTACTGGTCCCGTGCTTAAAGCAATTTTCTATCAACGGCAGCAGCAGTAAAGGGGCAATCTGTAGTCCATTGGTTTGTTTCGGGATATCCAGAAATAATTCCAATTCATTCCCATACCTGATTTTTTCCAGCTCGATATAATCCCTGAGCATTTTCAATTCCTTTTCGAGGGAAACCAACGGCTTATCGCCTTCATATAAAATAAACCGTAATAGGTCTGACATTCCTGTAAGCATTTTTGCCGCCTGGGGGGATGTTGCCTGGATGAATGAGTAGATATTATTGAGAGTATTGAACAAAAAATGAGGATGGATTTGCGCCTTTAATAACTGAATTTGAGCAGCAATGTTTTCCTGTTGTAACTGCATATTGCGTTGTTCTTTGATATACCAGTATTTCATGAGTTTAATAGCCGCAGCAATCCCTCCAATGGTAATAGCACCCCGTAATCCCGCCATCAGGGAAAGAAAAATATTGTTTGAATTGCTGCGATATCGACCTGAAAATACGCCATCAAATAACTGTTCCCGCAATCGGTCAATCACAAAAACACCTAGCAGCATTGAAATAGTCGCAGTAGCGGCAAATAATAAAATGGTCCAAGCCGTAGTCATCCAGTAACGTTGCCGCAACAGGAAACGGGGAACAACAAAATACATCAGGGAATAAGCAAGGAAGACATGCGCCACCAGGTAAATAAGTGATTGCAACATAGACATCGCTAATCGTTGCCACCAGTTTTCAATGTCATAGGCTGCAATAAATGAATATAGAAACCCCTGAAACAACCACCATAAACCCCAAAACACTATATGACGGCCAATACGATACCGGTTCTTATTAGAAAATATAAAAGGATGCTCCTTCATTTGATTGGCAGTAAAATTACAGCCTCTCATAGCTATATCACCGGTAAGCGGCCGAAATATCGTCATACGGTAATTTTCAGCAGTCAAACGGCCTTCGTCGCTAATCCCGGTGATCTTATGCACCAGGAAGAACAATGTTGAATTAACGAAGCATCGCCATTACATACTGCTTGTTCCCTGTTGGAACCCCGGTTTCCTGCCATACCAGGTCAATGGTTTCAAGGGCTTTCTTGAGTTTCATTTTGACCTTTCTTTTATTTGTGTCAAGTCGTATACCTACCAGTCTTTCTGAATACATCAGTAAATTAGCATTGTTATAAAAACTGACGGTACAATAAAGCGGGGTGTTTACATTTGTCTGCAAAACCCAATAACCTTTTTCTGATACCCAGGGGGCCTGTTTGATTTTTTGCTGTGCAGGAATCTCGTTTACCAACAGCAGCAGGGCAAAGACACTTACCCAATTTTTAATTCTCTTTTTCATACTCCTGATTTTAAGTTTGAATATTGAAATATTTTCCAAACCTAACCTGGTTTATCACTGAAATTTTTGAAAGTAGACGAGGGTGTAAATGAAGCCGGCATACTGTAGCTCTACGACCTTATATATATTCTATCGATAGCGTAGGTAAGCTGGTCCGTTTATCTACCTAAAACCGGAATTGGTAATGGGCCTGTGATGAGTGGAGCTGCAGTTAAAGATCCTTAACAAATTGTGGCATCATAATAACTCTTTGATGCCATTTTTCAGGTTATTTACATGTTAATACGGACCAGGCCTTTTGCAAAATTTCAATAATCTTAGTCCAGGTTTAATCTATAGCCAAAAAAAACATCATTGATTCAGAAGTTATAATTAACTTTTACCTGTAATCTGCCCCTCCGTAAACCGGATCCCGCTCTGTTGATAAACGCTCACCAAATCATCACTAAAAAAAATTTGTATGAAAAAGATTTTGTTTTGCCTGCTTTTCGGAACCGTTTTGGTTGCCTGTAACAATGAAAAAGAAGATAAAGACGACAAAGAGCCTGCGACGCCGGCTACAGCTGCCACGCCAGCTGATTTGCCCTATACTGCGTCCTATTCAAGCGATTGGAGCAATAATGTTTCAGATGCCGATCTGAAAACCGTTTTGATGACCTATAAGGATTGGGAAAATGGCAATTTGAGCGGATTGGGCGCTGGCATGGCCGATACCGTGACCGTAGATATGTCGTCCGGAGACCATTTAAGGCTTTCCAATGCCGACCTGATGAAAATGTGGGGTACCTACCGCGACAGCCTGAGTTCGGTAAAAATCGATATGGCGGCCTGGTCAAAAATGTATTCCAACAACAAAAAAGACGGGTACATTGTAACCTGGTACGACGAAACAGATACCTATAAAAATGGCATGGTCGATTCTGCCTCCTACCATGATATTAACCAGGTAAAAGATGGTAAGATCGTTTGGTATGCCCAATATAAAAGACCCAAGAAATAATCACCTTTTCCAAAAGAGGCTGTCCAAAAAGGGGCAGCCTCTTTCAGTTTTCAGGGTTGGTTTATTCACAATTGAACTGTATAAAAAGCGGTTGCAAAATGTTTATCAGTTTTTGAATTTTGCTGTATAAATTTTTTGTATGGCCAAGCCCC
>WGMO01000017.1 GCA_016125075.1 Terrimonas sp. | reverse complement strand
AAAAATCTTAACTTATTTAATCATAATTTCTGCATTTTTGGCTAAATTCATTACTGGAAAAGTTCTTTGAAACAAAGATCCAGTATGGGTTTTTACCTGACATCATTATTATCCGTTCGGGTTGACAATGGCGGGGATTAGCAGTAAGGCAAGTCAGTTTGGGGATCCGGAGAATAAGTACAAATGGAATAAAGGAAGTGAATTGCAAAGCAAAGAGTTCTCTGATGGTTCTGGCCTTGAAATGTATGCAACCCCATTAAGAAGCCTCGACCCGCAGTTAGGAAGATGGTGGCAAATAGATAGTAAGCCTGATTATGCGCAGAGTTTATATGCTTCGATGTGGAATAATCCGATTTTGTATAATGACCCGATTGGGGATACCGTAATTCCTAAATTTTCAAACCAAGCTGTAGATGCAATGCAAAGTTATTTTAAAGAAAATGCAACTAAACATGCATCTGGTAATGCAGATGATTGTATAACATGTCATAATAACGGTGTTAAAATATTGACAGGGGATGATAACTTGAGTACTGGGAGTACTGCAAGTGAAACAAGATCAAAATTACAGAAACAAGGTTATGGAGGAGAAACGCAAAAGTTTGGATTTGAAGATAACGATGGAAAGAAAGCGACTGCTGCAAATCAAGCTGATAAGTTAGATGGAAGTATTGGAGAAAGCGTTACACCGGCAAGATATCAAAGTTTAGAAGAATTAAAGGAATTTGTGCAATCTGACAATAATACTGTGTATGGAGTTTCTATTATGGATGGTTATCATACAATGACTCTTACAGTGAAGCAAGACATGGACCCGCTAGGATACGTAAGTACTACATATACTTTAAGTGACCAAGGGACATTATGGGGAACGCTTGGAAAAGGGAACATGACCTTTTCAACTCCTCAAGCTCTTGACAATCATTTAACAGATTATGTAAAAAAGAATTCATCAGCAACAACTCAAAACGGTTCTCAATACCCGGCTAAAATTGAGATATTCCAAATTTATAATAAGCAAAACTAATATTCATGAAGTTGTTAACATACATGATTTTTATTTTCTCAATCGGCTGTAATTCAAGAAATAAAGCAGTCGTGAATATAAAAAAGGATTCTATTGCATATGAGTTAATTAAGGATAATCTATACCATGATATTGCTGGTAATCTGTATTTTAGAGTAATGGATATGTCAAACCCAGAGAAGCCTGTATCAAGGTATTTGTCAATTGTTTGGAATGCTAATCAGTGTGATTCAATTAATGGTGGCAAGATGTTACTCAAAGATGTTGTAGATGCCAAATCATTCGAAAAAATATTAGGATTTTATTATAGGGATAAGAATCGTTTTTACATATTTAATGAAATGTCAGATGGAGGGACTTTTGCTGTCTTAAATGAAATTGATTTTTCCTCTTTTAAAGTATTAAGCAATTATTATGCAAAAGATAAAAATAATGTTTACTATAAATCTAATGTCATTTCACAAGCGGATATTCCAACATTTAAAGTATTTCCAAAAATCTTAAATGGGGACACTCTTTGGCAATATGCAAAAGACAAAAATCATTACTATTCTTTTGGCGATATTATACCTGATAGTGAATTAAAACTTTATGAGCTGAATGAATAATCCGAACTGTCTCCGCCGTTGATTGTGTTTCCCGCCGTAATAAGGGATCTGTCAGGTAAAAGAACAGCAAGGGAGCACCAACAACAAAAACTCAGCATTAATAATACGGATAATTTTCGTTCTTTTGAGTCCACCCGGGGTCGCCCCTGGCAGACCCCGGGTGGACTCAAAGGCTGACCAGGGTATGACCCGGTTCGTAAAACAAAAAGAGCGCATGGAATGCGCTCTTTTTCATTATTCTTGAAAGAATATTACCAGCGATTGTTGTTTCCTGCGAAAGAACGGCGATTATTATTGCTTCTTTCTTCACGGGGTTTGGCTTCTGCCACTTTAATAGCACGGCCATCAACAGTTGCCCCATCCAGTTCGGTAATGGCTTTTTGTGCAGCCTCATCATTGGCCATTTCCACAAAACCAAAACCACGGCTTTTCTGGGTAAATTTATCAGTAATAACTTTTGCTGAAGATACGTCGCCGTAATCTTCAAAATAGGATCTTAAGTCTTCATCCTGTACGTTGAAGCTTAAATTTGAAACATAAATGTTCATTAAAAACAATTAAAATTTAAAAATACTTGAGATGACAGCAGTGTAACGAAGACTAACTATTAGCAGATAATGCGTAGCAGATTAAGATCATTCACTTACCGTTGCGGTAAAACTCAAATTAACGGCGCAAAGATACAGCAATTCCTGGTTATTTTATCTATTTTCCGAAATATATTTCTGGCCCCTGTCGTTAAATTTTCGGAATTAGGCCCCTTATGCTTTATTTTTTGCCTATAATTGGGCATATTTGTAAAAACCAAATATCTCTGAAAAGCAGGCCGCTGATATTTCTCACCTGCTCAGGATTGTCCTGATTTTTTTCAGTCCAGGGTTTCTTAGCATTTTGAACCAAATCTTTGTTCCTGCGCTTAGCAGGGCTGCCTGTTTTAATAACCGTTAAAAAAGTTCAGCCACCATGAACCTGAAAGCAAGTACATCCCGGAGAAATATTATTTTAATTTCCCTTTTCGGCTTTCTCATCCTTTTTTTCACGGCCAGGGCTTTTATGGCGGCGAAAAAGAAACCTGCGGAAACAACGGAACCGAAAGACATGCCTGTATCCGCCGGAATGAAATTCGGCTTGCCCCTGGATTCATTTGAGGTAGTGGAGGAGACCATTGAACGTAACGAATTCCTTTCTGATATTCTCTCCGCCTATAATATTGATAATGCCACCGTGCTCCGGCTGGCGGAGAAGGCAAAGGATGTGTTTAGTGTGCGAAACCTGGCAGCCGGAAATCCCTACACTGTTTTCTGTTCAAAAGACAGCTCTCATACTGCCCGGTATTTCATTTACCAGCCCAACCCGGTCGATTATGTGGTGTATGACCTGCGCGACACCCTGAATGTCTATAAAGGAAAACGAAAGGTTACTGTTAAAACGCAAACCCTTTCCGGTGTTATCAACAGTTCCTTGTATGAAACCCTTGAAAAGGAGGGCGCTGATGCAGCCCTTGCCGTGAAACTGGCCCATATCTTCGCCTGGACCATTGATTTTTATGGTATTCAAAAAGGGGATTGGTTTAAAATTCTTTATGAACAGCGCTACATAAAAGGGGAGCCCGTGGAAGCGGGATCCATTCAGTCTGCCGTTTTCTCCCATAAAGGGGAGCAATACACTGCTTATTATTTTCAGCCGGACAGTACCCGGGAGGGGGAGTATTTTAACGAAGAGGGAAAAAGCCTGCGCAAAGCATTTTTAAAGGCCCCCCTTAAATTCAGCCGGATCAGTTCCCGGTTCACACTCAAAAGGTTTCACCCGGTACAGAAAAGATGGAAGGCTCACCTGGGAACAGATTATGCCGCCCCTACCGGCACCCCCATTATTGCTACAGCTAACGGCACGGTCATCGAATCACGGTATACCCGGTTTAACGGTAATTATGTAAAGCTCAAACACAATGGCACCTATACCACACAATACCTGCATATGAGCAAGCGGGCTGTAAAAGTGGGTCAGCATATCTCCCAGGGGCAGGTGATCGGGTATGTAGGCAGCACCGGTTTGGCAACCGGCCCCCATGTTTGCTATCGTTTCTGGAAGAACGGGCGGCAGGTAGACCCCCTGCGTGAAAAATTCCCTTCAGCAATTCCGGTGAGCGGGGAAAACCTGGCAGCTTTTAACCAGGTGGTTGATTCAGCCAATAAAGTATTGAAAGGAATAAATATCCAAATAAGCGAAAACCAGGCTAAGTAATGGAAAAGCCTCCTCATTAAAAGCACCGGCGTTTTTTTCCCGTGCTAATATTCGATATTTGGGCATATGTTTTGTTTTATATGGTCCCCTTTACAACACGCTTACTGAAATTTGAAAAGCAGGGTGAGAAAACCGGCTGGACCTATATTGTAGTTCCGCATGATATCGCGGAATCCTTAAAACCAGGTAACAAAAAATCCTTCAGGGTAAAAGGCACACTGGATCAGTTCCCGATACGGCTGGTAGCTTTGTTGCCGATGGGAGACGGGACATTTATCATGGCTGTGAATGCCTCCATGCGTAAGGGAATCTCCAAAAAAGTGGGGGCCATGGTAAAGGTCATGATTGAAGCGGATGCATCGGCCATCCGGCCGTCCAAAGACTTCCTGGATTGCCTGGGGGACGAACCTGCGGCCCTTGATTTTTTTCATCAGCTGCCGAAGGGGCATCAAAACTATTTCAGCAAATGGATTGAATCGGCCAAGACAGCCGCGACCAAAACAAAAAGGATCGCATTGGCGGTTAATGCATTGGCAAAAGGTGATGGGTTTCCGGAGATGATGAGGGCAGAAAAGAAAAGAAAGGAAGATCTGGGTTTTTAAGGCTGGTTATGCAGCAGTTTATGGATGATGAAATAACTGATGATGATCAAAAGCAGGACAATGATTACAGTAAAATAGATCCATGGATGGTCCTTGAACCGGAGTTTTTCCCGGAATTTCTTTTTTTTCTCCAGCCTTTTTTGCAGATCACGGTTCAATTGTTCTACAAGGCCAGAAAGGTTTTCTTTGCCTTGCATACTGACAAGACCTTCAAATGCATCGGCGTCGAAGTCGGAGTCCAGCATCTGTTTTTCCACTTCATGCTTTTTTTCTTCCGCCAGTTTTCCCTGGAGGTAAAGCAGGAGTGTTTCCTGGTCTATATCGGGTGAGAGATGGGATAATATGTCTTTCAGGTTTCCTGACATCTTATTACGACCTATTTTTCATCCGAAAGTTTCCTTTCCAGGATGATTTTAAGATTTCTTTTTCCATTTTGGATATAACTTTTCACCTGCATCAGGGTAAACCCTGTGGTTTCACTGATCTGCTGGTAACTTTTCTTTTCCAGGTAAAACAAAGTTACACATTGTTGCTGCTCTTCATTCAGTTCTTTGAGTGAAACCGCCATCAGATCAAGCGTCCTGTCATTCTCCACCAGTTCCTGATGGTCCGTAAGGGCTTCGGGTTCTGCCAGCATACTTTCCTGGATGGGTACCGGCTTCTTTCCCCGGGTATCCCTCAATTTCATCAGGCAATGGTTTTTGGCCACCATATAGATCCAGCTTTTAAAATATTCCACTTTGTATTTTGGGAGTTCAGTAATGGCTTTCAGAAATACCTGTTGCACCCCGTCTTTTGCTTCTTCTTCATTTTTCAGGTATTTCATACAAACACCCAATAGCAGCAGGGTATATCGTTGCAGGAGAACACCCAGCCAGGTATTGTCACGCGTGCTGTAAAAATGCCGTAGCAGTTCCTGGTCGGTGATATGGCTGTAGTTATCTTTTTTCAAAATAAACTATCTGGAACTAAGATGCAGGAATGCGTTTTTTTCATAATAGGGAGGGCTGCTGTAAGGCGGTAAACGGGCATTTTGGCAATTAAAACAGCTGCCTTACCCATTTGAAGAATGCAGTGTCCCAGCCCAGCATCCGGAAAGCGGTATAAAACAGCACGACCGCAAAAATCTTTTTTAACACATCCTGCGGCAGACTGATCGCTAATTTACTCCCCAGCCATCCGCCGGTTACAAAAGCCAGGCACATGATACCGACTACTTTCAGGTCGATATAGCCCTTGTTATAATAATTGATGACCGCCAGGATTCCAATGGGCAGCAATAATAGCCCCAGGGAAGTTCCCTGCGCCTCATATTGGGAAAAACCCAGGAGGAAAACCAGTGCAGGAACCACGATAACGCCTCCACCAATTCCAACAAGGCCGCTCAGCATGCCGGCTAACAATCCAATTAGGATCAGTAAAACAATAGTTTCAATACTCATTGCACGGGGTTTATTTTTCACTTTTCTTCTTTTCTGAAATTAACTTTATAAAAATCGATCGCTTCCTGAATGATTTTTAAGGCTTCCGCTTTGTCCTGGAAATTGTCAATTTCCACTTTCTTATTTTCCAGGACCTTGTACTGTTCAAAATAATTCTTGAGCTCCAGCAGAAAATGCTGTGGTAATTCCTCGATGTTCTTATAATGGTTGACCGATGGGTCATTGGATGCCACGGCGATGATCTTATCATCTTTCTTCCCCACATCGATCATTTGCATATTACCGATCACAGCGGCTTCTACAATGCATAAAGGCTGAATGGTCTGGGAACAGAGTACCAGGATATCCAATGGGTCATTATCCTGCCCCAGGGTTTGGGGAATAAAACCGTAATTGACCGGATAATGAAATGAGGAATAGATTACCCTGTCCAGTTTCAACAAACCCGTTTCCTTATCGATTTCGTATTTGGCCCTTGATCCCTCCGGGATTTCAATAATGGCATTGACTGTTCTGGGTGCACCTTCTCCAAAATGTACGCCATGCCAGGGGTGGTGAACTGTGATCATATTTTTTATTTAATAATTTTCAATCCTGCATAAGTCGCCAGCAGTCCCAATACCAGGCTACCGGCAATATAAAGAATAAAAAGACCGGTTTTTTGCTCCCGGATCAGCCCCAGGCTTTCGAGAGACAATGCGGAGAAGGTTGTAAACCCCCCGCAGATGCCAGTCATGAGTAATAAACGGATTTCCTCACCCCATGCCTGGTGTTTGATTGCCAGTCCCCAGAAAATGCCAATGAGCAAACAACCAACGATATTCACGGCGAAGGTTCCCAACGGGAACAGGTTTTGTGAAGTGCCCTGTATCCATCTGCTGCAAAGATATCTTGCCACACTCCCGGTTGCGCCTCCTATAGCGACAAAAAAAATACTTTTGATCATTTACGGGTAGTGTCTTTTGGTTGAAACCGGTAACTCATATCGATCAGCCATTGGCCATTGATACGGACTACCTTTAATGAGTCAGGCGTATTTCTGAATGAATTGGAATACGTCAGGATCGTAACTGAATCATTGAGATGGCGGGACTGTAAGATATGAATGGAGGATTCCCGGTAACTTCTTTTTTCTTCCGGGCTCCTTTTATTTCGATAGTCCCATTCAAAGAGGTCGATGGTTTGACGGTTCACCGAATCCGGAACGACCATCTTCCTGGCTTTATCATAATTTCCATCAAGGGCATAGCGGATAAAATCAGTGGCTGCATTCAGGTCAGTTTTCTGGTCTTCAGGTTCTTGTTCAGACACCTTGTTCTCGTTGCAGGCGCATAAAAACAAAAACAGGAATGAAGCGGATATTATCTTTTTCATTCCTGCAAAGTAACAAATATTCATTCGTAATTATTCCTTGTTTTTAGGTTGTTTATAAATGGGAATCGGATCATCATCCTTTCTTTCTTTTTCATAAGCCCGGAGGATCTGCTTCACAAGGCGGTGACGTACCACATCATCTTCATCCAGTTCGATATGGGCGATACCGTCAATATTCTGCAGGATGCGAACGGCTGTTTGCAGCCCGCTCCGCTGGTTACGCGGCAGGTCTACCTGGGTCATATCTCCGGTAATGATCGCTTTGGCGCTGGAGCCGATCCTGGTAAGGAACATCTTCAACTGCAGGTCAGTCGCGTTCTGTGCTTCATCAAGGATAATAAAGGCATTGTCAAGTGTGCGGCCACGCATATAGGCAAGGGGGGCGATCTCGATGGTCCTGGTACTCATATAATACCCCAGTTTGTCGGCCGGTATCATATCATCGAGGGCATCATATAAGGGACGGAGATAGGGGTCGATCTTTTCTTTCAGGTCACCCGGTAAGAAACCAAGGCTTTCCCCTGCTTCCACAGCGGGCCGGGTTAAGATAATTTTCTTGACGACCTTATTTTTTAAAGCCCTAACGGCTAAAGCTACGGCGGTATAGGTTTTACCGGTTCCCGCGGGTCCTATCGCAAAGACGATATCATTTCTTTCGGCCTGCTGCACCAGTTTTTTCTGGTTGGCAGTCCTTGCCCTTACTGTTTTACCATTGGGCCCGAATACCAGCACATCGTTGGGGTTCCGGTCAACAAAATTGTCAACGGTCTCAGCATCGTCTCCACCCAGTATCTGTTCGAAATAGTTTTCACTCATGTGGCCGTTTCTTTCCAGGTACTGCACGATGAGTTCGATCTTTTCCCGGGCAGAACTGACCTGCTCAGGCTGACCGCTGAGTTTTAACTGTGTACCCCGGGAGAGGATTTTGAGAAGGGGAAACTTTTTTTTGAGGATATCCAACTTGCCATTGTTAACACCGAAGAACTCAATAGGGTTTACGGTTTCCAGGTTGATGATCGTGTCTGTCAAATCACTTCAGTTTTATTTTTCATAATGCCGGTAAGGATAATGCCGGATTGATGCTAGCCCAACAGTTGCCACTGACAACCATTATTTCGATCCATGACTAAAATAACTGATAATAATAATTAAATCCTAAAGTTAATTATTAACAGGTGTGAAAATAAATGTTTGTAAATAAATTTTGGTTAAGATTGATATCGGCTTATTTCAGTTTGACAGCTATGATCTCATCCAAAGGATCGATGCTTACACCGTCCAGGTAAATAAAAACCCCTTCCGGTATTTGCTTCCATTTGAGAAGATCATTGGAACGGAATAACCGGATGCTCCCAATTTTTTCTGTTAAGCCCGGCAGGAAAATATAGGCTTCACCGGGTGGTTGCAATATATGTACATATAGATCCTTTCCCTTTGCGGTGAGGGTGCCCCATGTGGGTGTTGCGATGATATTGCCACGGGTGCCATAAATACTTTCCCCGTTTTTTTCCAGCCAGGCGCCCACTTTTTGTAAGGTATCTGCAAACTCCTGCTGGATGATACCATCGGGCTGTGGCCCCACATTCAACAGGAAATTTGCATTATGCCCTGCCGCTTTGACGAGGTACTGCACAATCTGCTTGACCGTTTTGTATTTGGTGTCATTGATGTTGAATCCCCAGGAATTATTAATGGTTTCACAGGTTTCCAGCGGTACATCCTGGCTGATCCCGCCACTGTTCCAGCCATGGGAATTTCCCCCGGGGAGATCCTTTTCAAACATCTGGTAATCTTCTCCCGGTTTGATATTGCTATGGTGGTTATTCCCAATCATCACTTCGGGCCGTAGCCGGTGTATCAGACCATAGATCTCATCATAATGCCAGTTCGCATCCTTTCGTTCCCAATCACCATCGAACCAGATTCCGCTGATTACGTCTCCATAATTGGTGAGCAATTCCGTCAGCTGCATTTTCATAAAACGGATATAACTGTCCCAATCCGTATTTTCAGGTGCCCCGTTCACGATCTTATGGCCAAAGCCATAGTCCTCTCTTCCCCAATCCAGCAGGGAATAATAGAAATTCAGTTTCAATCCTTCTTCTTTGCAGGCAGCTGCGAGTTCCTTCATCGGGTCCTTATGATAAGGAGTGGCATCCACAATATTATAATCAGTCGCTTTTGTAGCAAACATGCTGAAACCATCATGGTGCCGGGAAGTGATCGTGATGTATTTCATGCCCGCGGCTTTGGCCAGTTGCACCCATTGTTTCGCATTAAAGTCATGCGGGTAAAATGCATTCGCCAGTCTTTTGTATTTATTGTAAGGGATTTTTTGGTTGTGCATCACCCATTCTCCGTCGCCCAACAGGCTATAGATGCCCCAATGAATGAACATGCCGAATTTCCGGTCCTGGAAATCCTTCCTGTTGGCTACATTTTCAGCCGTAGGCTGGTAAGATGACTGTGCAAAACCGGCTCCCTGTACCAGGAGTAGCAGGCCGGCAACTAGCAGATATTTTTTCATGATGGGGGTTTGTAAGGAAAGATAGTAAAATGGCAGGATATGTGTGACCATAACAGTAATGGTCGAGGTTCATAAAAACGGGTCGATTGTTCTTTCCTGTTAAAATGCGCATAAAATAAAGTCATTGACTTTTTCCGGTCATTATAATTTGGCATTTTTATTTCGTAAACCGAAATTTCAAAAATGTCCCTGCGATTCAACTGCTTATGGATGATGCTTTTTTCCGGAATGGCCGGTTACAGCCAGACTTATACACTGCAGGGAAAGGTCGTGAACAGGCAATTAGAGCCCCTGTCATTTGCAAGCCCTTCGGTCGGGGAACTGATTTGAATACCGGAAACTTTTATTTGTTGTGTTTGACAAGGAGGATTCTTCAAACTTGTTTAGGTTTTACCATCTTGCCACAATTTTAAAATTCACCAGTCTTGGCGTTAAACGGTTCGGCATGGTAAACACGTTATTGGCAAAATCTTTTATCAGCTGGTATGAAATGGTATTGGCCCGGTCAATCAGGTTAAACACTTCGAGACTGGCCCAGATATTTTCAAAATTCCTGAAGGGGCTATGGCTTCTTCTTTTACTCCGGTCGGCATCCAGCAATAAGGCGCTGAACCCAATATCTATGCGCATATAGGGTTCTATTACCAACGCATTCCTGTATTTCACACTCCCGGGAATATTATAGGGCAGGTTGGTACCATAGATCGTATTGAGGTACACCTTGAGGTTTTTGTTGGTCGCCAGGTAATCCTGGAAGAACATCCCAAATGTGATCAACCTGTCGGTGGGCCTGCGCAACCATCCACCCGCTACCGTCATACTGTCAATGGGTTGGTTGAGGGAGTCGAGGGTATATACTTTGTAAAAATCATTATCCAGGTTTTCTTTCGTGCGCATCAACCCGATACTGACCCAGCTTTCTGCATCTTTCACCAGTTCTCCGAATAAGCGCATTTCAATACCGGCAGCATAGGCTTTTGCCATATTCTCACCAAAATACCGGATCCTGACATTATCAATATCGTATGGTACCACATTCATCATGCGCTTATAATAGGCTTCGGTGGCTAACCGCATCGGTCGATCCCCCTTTTTGAAATTATAATCAAATCCTCCGGTTACCTGCCAGCTGCGTTGTGCTTTCAGGGCTGTATTCACGGTGCCGTCATACCTTCTCAGCTCCCGGTAAAACGGAGGCTGGTGGTAGGCACCTGCGGCTGCCCTGAAAACGATATCACTGTTCCAATTCGGTTTCCAGGAAGCACCGATCCGCGGGGAAACCAGGAATTCCCTGTTGAGTGAATTATAATTATACCGGATTCCTGCATGCAGTGTAAAAGCGTTTGATGAATCGCCCCAGGCCAGATTATCCTGTATAAACCCTGAAAATTTGTTGATGAGGAGATTGGCGGAAGATTTAATCACACTGCTCAGGTCCAGGATATTCGGGTTATAGGGTAGTGAATAGCCTGCCGAATCCTGGTACTGCCACTCGTTGAGTTGATCCCTGATCGAAGTCCGGTCATAAGCCAGCCCCCATTGAAATATATTATTCCCTTTGTCCAGGGAACCCCGGTGTGAAAAATTCCAGTTTTGTATATTCAGGAGGTTGCGGGCATAATTTTGTGTAATACCTGCACCCAATGGGTTAATGATAAGCCCAAAGGTCGGTTTGCTTTTATCAAAGTCCCTTTCGCCGAAAAGGTAAGCGCCGGTGATATCGATATTTTCGCCTTCATCATTCTCAAAACGCGAAACCAGGAATTTAAGTTTTACATTTTTCCGGGGTTGGTAGGAAGTGGAAAACCCGATCATATTGGTTTTATATTCATCCCGTTCCCGTCCGTCAAAATATATATCCAATCCCAGGTTGGCACTGAAAAACGGGGAGAAGACAGATGAGGTCAGCTGGCTGAACTGGGGTACGAGTGTAAAACGGGTCTGGGATATATTGCCGAGCAGTTCCGATTGCCATTTTTCATTCCATTGGTAGGTGAGCAATGCCTGCAGGTCGGAGGAGGAAGGGGTATAGCTACCTTGCGTTTCCTGCCGGCTGAGAAGATTTTGGTTGCTGCGGTTGCGAACACCCAGGAGGTAGCTGAATTTGTTTTTCGATGAAACACCTTCTATATGAAAACCCTGTTCAAGGATACTGACATAGGCACTGCCACCAAACTGGCGGGGTTTCCGGTACTGAACATCCAGCACACTGCTCATCTTATCACCATATTTGGATTGAAAACCGCCGTTGTAGAAATTGATATTCCTGACCAGTTCCGGGTTGATAAAGCTCAAGCCTTCCTGCTGGCCGTTCCGGACAAGGTAAGGCCTGAAAATTTCAAAATCGTTTACATAGATAAGGTTCTCATCATAACTACCACCCCTGACCGAATATTGGGAGGTAAGTTCATTATTGGAGCCTACAAATATTTTGATCAGGTTTTCCACCCCCATCACCGGGGTGGGCAGGTTAATAACGGATTTGGGATTAAGGCGGATCAACCCTACTTCATTTCTTTCCCGCTGGTCGGTGATGATCACTTCTTCCAGGGTCTTGGAGCCGGGCTCCATCCGGATGGTGACCGACTCTTCTTCATTTTCGCTGAGCAAAAAATTTTTTTGTTCTGTTTTATAACTGGTATGGCTGAATATAAGCGCAAAAGCCCGGTTGGGTGTCACTTCAATCCTGAAAGTCCCCGAATCCGTGGTACTGATACCGGTTTGTTTGCCGAGGATGGTGACCGATACGCCGGGAAGCGGGTTTTCATTTTCATCCAGTACTTTCCCCGAAACAAATGCCGATTTTTTTTGGGCCCACAGACCGCAAGCCGGTAACAGGAGCAATAGGATAATGAGGTGGAGGGGGTTCAGTTTCATAAGAGATGGAATACAAGATACAAATTGTTTTTGCAATAGTTTCCCGCAGGGTTACCGCCTTTTTTTACGGTTGAAATACTGTGTAGCAAACCATGCAACCAGGCCCACAGCCAATAAAGCCAGCCAAACAAAAATGCCTGTATAATCTGATATCACAGATCCATTTTGCATTACATGGCTTTTAGACTGGCAATGGTGGCCTTGGGATCGGCTGAACTGAATACGGTATTGCCGGCCACCAGCACATCAGCACCTGCATTTACGATATCACGGGCATTCCCCAGGGTGATACCTCCGTCAACTTCGATCTTTACCGGTAAGGACCAGTCGTCGATCATACTGCGTAAAGTTTTTATTTTTGTAAGTGTGTGAGGGATGAACTGTTGTCCGCCAAATCCGGGGTTTACGCTCATGATCAGCACGAGGTCGATCTCATGCAGGATCTCTTTTAAATTTTCCACCGGCGTATGGGGGTTTAAAGCCACCCCTGCTTTCATACCCAGCGATTTGATCTGCTGAATATTGCGGTGCAGGTGCCGGCAGGCTTCCCAATGGATAGTCAGTTGGTCTGCCCCAGCGGATTTAAAATCCTCCGTATACCGTTCCGGCGCTTCTATCATAAGATGGACATCAAACAATTTATGGCTGGTCTTTCTCATGAATTTGATGATCATCGGGCCATAAGTAATGTTGGGAACAAATTGTCCATCCATGACATCAAGATGAAACCAATCGGCTTCACTTTCATTCAACATGATACAGTCTTTTTCCAGGTGTAGAAAATCTGCTGATAGTAAGGAAGGGGCTACAATTGGCATCGGTAAGTATTTGCTTTGCAAAATAAGCATAACTGCTGATAAGCCGGCTTTCAGCAATACCTAAGTTTGCAGATTGGGGCTACTGCCAGTTGATCACAATAATTTTTACAAGAAAGGGCAAAAAAAACCCACCCTTTCAGGTAGGTTTTCGTACATATGAGGAAAGTACGGAATAAGATGATATGGGGTTTCGGCCCCCTCACCAACCGGGTGCAATATAGATTTTCGGGTAAAGCAAGACAATACCACTTTATGGTAGTTTTTTTTACGGTAAAGAACTCCGGCTAAAGTTTTTCGGCAGCATCCCTGGCATCCGTTAGCGTTTTATCAAGTCCGTAGGCTCTTTGGTAATTAAGTTTTGCTTCTTCCTTTTGTCCAAGCGCCTCCTGGCATTTTCCAATCCAAAAGTACGTGTCAGCAAAAGCATTGGATACATTGAGTGCAAGCTGGTAAACTTTCAGGGCTTCCGCGTATTTTTTCTGATGGTATAAAATACGGCCTTTTTCCAGGTAGGCATCAATGAATGTGTAATCTTTCCTGATGCTTTCATCGAATTGCTGAATCGCTTTTTCTTCTTCCCGGATATTATCATAATAGACGCCCTTGAAGTAATTCGGTTCGGGAGAGCGGTGCAGGCTGTCATGGGCGATCATACCATCGCAAATCCTGAGGGTTTCCGGATTTTTTGTTGCAGCATACAGACTGGCAAGGCGCAAACCCGCCTGGGTCAGTTCCCCGGGTTGGGTAAGCATTACAAGTGAACGGATGGCACCGATTGTATCTCCGGCCAGTTCCTGGAGTTCGGATTTTTTGAAAAGGTAGTTGTAGAAAATAAAGGGATGCTCGGGATCGGGTTTTGATAAATGCATCGAGTCAAGGGCAGCAAGGGCCTCTTGATAACGTCCCGCATCCTGCAAAACCACGGCCAGGTTATACCGCAGCCTGGGTTCCCGGGGATAAAGCCGGATGGAATCCCTAACGCTGTTGATCAGCTTATTCAGGGAATCTTCTGCATTGCGATAAGGGCTTTTCTGTTTTCCCTCAGGTCCATTACAGGCGGAAATAAGCGAAATCAGGATCAGGAGGGGGTAAAATAGCTTCATAAAATATTGCTGTGATTTGACAAAAGTCTGACATTTGCGGCTTATTCAAAAAATAGCTTTGCAAAAATATTGCCATGAGGTCTATTAAACTGTCTTTGTCTCTCTTTATTGTATGTGTTTTCACTTTCTACGCCTGTAACTCACATGCCGTTCCTGTTTCCACTGTAAATGAAGCCCTGTCCAATACCCTCCGGTATCCGGAAGAAGTGCATTTCAGGAATATGCGCCAACTCACTTTTGGTGGGGATAATGCTGAAGCCTATTTCAGCTTTGACGGGAAATGGATCGTTTTCCAGAAAACCAATCCCAAAGAAGGGATTGACTGTGACCAGATCTATATCGGAAAAGTACCAAAGCCCGGTGAGAAATTTGAATACAAAAGGGTCAGCAGTGGAAAGGGACGTACCACCTGTGCAGCTTTTATGAAAGACGGGAAACATATCATCTATGCCTCCACACATGGAGGAGGGGATGCCTGTCCGCCGGTTCCTGACCGCTCAAAATATGGCAATAAATACATTTGGCCCCTGTACAATACCTATGATATCTATATGGCAGACCTCAATGGCAAGATCGTTAAGCAATTAACCCATGCCAGGGGGTATGATGCAGAAGCTACCCTTTCCCCGGATGGCAAGAAGATGATCTATACCAGTGATAAGGACGGGGATATCGATCTATATATCATGGACCTGGCAACCGGCAATGAAAAAAGGGTCACGAATACCCTGGGGTATGATGGAGGTGCCTGGTTCAGCCCCGACGGGAAAAAGATCATCTGGCGTGCTTCCAGGCCCAAGACGGATGCTGAAGTAAAAGAATACAAAGACCTATTGGCCGAGAACCTCGTAGCCCCCACCAATATGGAAGTTTTCATTGCCGATACCGATGGCAACAATGTAAAACAGGTCACCCATTTCGGCCAGGCCAACTGGGCCCCCTGTTATTTTCCCGATAGCAAGCGAATCATTTTTGCCTCCAACCAGGAATATAAACGGGGTTTTCCGTTTAATTTATATGCCATCAATGAGGATGGTTCCGGTTTTGAAAAACTGACCCATGAAAAGATATTCGATGCATTTCCCATGTTCAGCCCCGACGGAAAAAAAATCATTTTTTGCAGCAACCGTAATAACGGCGGTACGCATGATACGAATATCTTTATTGCAGACTGGGTGGAATAATCCTGTTTTTATTAAATGAAATTGTAGATTTGTTTCAATTCCAATTATTAAACCGACGGTTATGTACAACGGACTGCTGCACTTGCATAATATTCTCAGATGGGTCATCTTGATATTATTACTGGTCGCTTTATACCAGGCTTATGCTAAAAATAACGGTATCAGGAAATCCAGCCTTTGGCTGATGATCGCCGCACATACAACCCTCCTGGTTGGGTTATACCAATGGATAACAGGTGGTTTGGGATTAAAAATGATCCAAAATTTTGGATTCAGTGCGGTGATGAAAAATAGTACGATGCGTTTTTGGGCAGTGGAACATATGGCGGGTATGCTGATTGCCATTGTTCTGATTACTATTGCCCGGGGCAAGTCAAAATCACTGAACTATATAGCAGCCGCCTGGTTATACCTCATTGCGCTGATCATCATTCTCATTTCTGTTCCCTGGCCGTTCCGGGAAGGAATTGGAAGACCCTGGTTTCCGGGTATGTAAATTCATGGCCCTTTTTTTGCCACGCTGGGTTTACGGTCTGATCATTTTCAGGATATCAATAAATTTTTGCATTTCTTCCCGGGTGCCAATACTGACCCGGCCCCATTGCCCGTCGGGATAGTTAGCAGAACGAAGGATGATATTTTTTTTCATCATATCGGCGGCAAAATCACCCTGGTAGTTGTTGAGTTTAAAAAAGATGAAATTGGTAAATGACGGGTATGCCGTATAATTCAATTCCCGGAGGGATTCAAAAGTGAACTGTCTCGCCGCTTCATTTTTTAAACGGCTCTGTAGCCTGTGGTCTTCATCCTTGAGACTGGCCATTGCGGCCGCCATGGTAAGGTTACTCACGGCAATTTGTGTGTTTTGGAAATAAGTGGATTCCAGCTTTTTTACCAGGCTGGGGTGGCCGATGGTAAATCCCACTCTTAATCCGGCCATGCCGTGAATCTTTGAAAAGGTTTTAATCACGGCAATATTGGGATATTGGTCGATCAGGCTGATCATCGATTCATTGTCGGGCGCTACCAGGAAATCCAGGTAAGCTTCGTCAATCAGCACCACTGTTTTCCTGGCTGCTTCCCGGCAGAAGTCTTTCAATACCTGCGGTGGCAGCATCGTGGCGCTGGGATTGGCAGGGTTACAGATATAAACAAGCCCTGTATTCTTGTCAATGGCAGCCAGTATGGCAGGCAGGTCATGAAGTTTTTCTTTGGTCAGTGGAATTTCTTTCACCTGGGTTCCATTTTTTTTTGCGGTACCGGGGAGAATGCCAAAGGTTGGATTGGCGCAAACGATATTCCCCTGATGAAAATGCCAGGCAAAGAGTTTTAAGCCTTCACCGGAACCGGGAGTGATCAATACCTGTTCCGGTTGCACAGCGTAATACGATGCCAGTTGGTTTTTAAAAGACCCCAGCGAGGCCACATTAAACTGGTATCGGTTCGATTCACCGATCATATCAAGGATGGCCGATTTTGCCTGGGGCGATATGCCATAGGGATTTTCATTGGAACCCAGGTTGATTAGACCGGAGGCTTTTCCGAAATTCCTGGGAATCCCTTCTTCATTTCCCATCGAGCGAAAGGAAAAACCCAGGCCCAGGGCAGCCAGTGATGTTTGTTTTAACCATTGTCGGCGTGAGTTGGTAGCAGGCATAACTGTACATTTATAGCTATAAGATAATCTAATTCTCAAAGCTGGTAAACATTATTTTACCAACAACCTGTACTTGATCAGATGGCGGGTCAACGCCGGAATAGGTGATATAAGCGGCATTTTTACTGGTACAGGGATCGGAATAACTGCATGCTGATTATTTTTTCCCGAGTTCTATCACTTCACAGTCCCTGATGTCTTCTCCGTCAATGGAAAAGCGGACCACGGTTTTCAGGGTGTGCCAACCCTGTCTTCCGGCCGCCCCCGGGTTCATATGCAGGCATTGCAGGGTATCATCAAACATTATTTTTAAAATGTGAGAGTGGCCGCTGATGAATAAACGGGGCTGGTGTATCAGTAATTCTTTTTTTGTAGGCGGGTTATATTTGGGGGGATAGCCGCCGATATGCCGTATCATCACTTTTACCCCTTCACAGAAAAAGACCAGCTGTTCTGGATAAACGCCCCTGATCTCCCGGCCATCAATATTTCCATAGACCCCTTTAAGGGGTTTGAAACTGGATAAAGCCTCCGCAAGTTCTCCGCTGCCAAAATCACCGGCATGCCAGATCTCATCGCAAAGCGCAAAATGAGTGAAGATGGATTGTTCCAAAAAACCATGGGTATCACTGATCAATCCGATTCGGGTCATCCGGGAAGTATTAAAATGATTTTTCGCTGAGTCCCTGGAGAAAAGTTAGCAATTGTTCCAGGTCTTGCTGTTTGTTGAAATTGATTTTATGGGTATTGAGGTACTGTCTTAATGCCCGGGTATGTCTTGAAAACAGGTTGTAAAAATTCTTTTTGGAAGCGATAAAAAAATTATTGAAGGCATCGGTCAGGTAAAAGAGGTTTTTGTATTTATAAACAAGGTTTTGGTTAAGTTCGATATACTGCGTTATCTGGTCATCCGGTGTATAGGTTGAATTGGAATTGCTCGAAGCCACCGCAGAATAACTGCCATAAGGCCCGGCTTTTTCATTGCCAATATACCGGATGGTCTGCACGAGAACAAGATTCTTTGTTTTGTGATGGGTGAGTTTGCGGGCGAAACCCTTATGGACATAATAGAAGGTGTCATTTTTTATGGTTACATATAGGAATGTCTCCGGGTTGGCGAGGGCAAGTGTATCATTGTTTTCATCCAGGAAAAGAATTTGCCCGAATAAACGGTGATAATTCATTTTGGCGAAGGCCAGCGCACTGTCCCGGAAAATGACTTTTCCATCCAAAAATGTGGGGTATTGATACAGGTTGACCGTCAGTTCAGCCGTTTTTTCTTTCAGGGGGTTGATGGTAAAACTTTTTGATTCCTGTGCGGTCACCCAAAATGATGAACCAATCAGTAGAAGTATGCACCCGGTGAATTTCATGCCGCTAAGGTTACTCCCTAAGATACGGGGAATAATAATGAATATGAAATTTGGCGAGCACCACCTGACTTGTTTTGAAAATTGATTCAACAAAACCGGGAAAAGATCCTGTTGTTGATGCATGCTGACCATTGACATGGAAAAATTATACATTCATCGGATATTACTTAATTTTAATATCCATTCGTATGCCATTACACCGGAATTTTATATACTGGATCGATAAACGCAGGTGGAAATATATTTTCCTCCTGGCTACCCTGGAAATGTCTGGGTTCGCATATTCTTCATTGCAGCTGATGCCGGTCAGCATCAGCTGTTCGTAAACCCCCTATTTCATTATTCAAATTATTCTTATGCCACATTATTATCAGCTTGGAAAAATTCCCCATAAACGTCATACACAATTCCGGAAACCCGACGGCTCGCTTTATAGCGAACAATTATTTTCCACGGAGGGATTTAGTGATGATTATTCCCTGTTGTATCATTGCCATCCCCCTACACAGATCATCAGGACGGAACCCCCGGTGGATGTATCCCCCCAGGTCGCGGAAGAAAAAATGCTGCAGCACCGTTGTTTTGAAGGTTTTCATGTCAAACCCGCTAAAGATTTTCTCGAAAGCAGGGTCCCCATCCTCGTGAACAGTGATTGCCATATTGTACTGGCAGCTCCGCAGGAAAGCATGAAAGATTATTTTTATAAGAACACCGATGCAGATGAGATGATCTTTGTTCATGAAGGATCCGGAACGGTGAAAACGCAGTACGGGGTGCTTCCCTTCAGCTATGGTGACTATATTGTGTTACCCAGGGGCTCCATCTACCAGATCAGCTTTAATGATGACAATAACCGTTTATTCATTGTTGAATCATTTACGCCACTCCGCTTCCCGAAAAGGTATATGAGCCGTTTTGGGCAGCTGATGGAACATTCGCCCTATTGTGAAAGGGATATCCGGCCTCCGCAGGAACTGGAAACAATTGATGAAAAGGGCGATTACCTGATCAGGGCCAGGAAAAAGGGTATGCTGTATGGTTTGCATTACGGAACCCACCCCTTTGATGTGATTGGATGGGATGGCTGCTGCTATCCTTATATATTTTCCATTCATGACTTTGAGCCCATCACAGGAAGGGTCCATCAGCCACCGCCTGTGCACCAGACTTTCGAGACCAATGCCTTTGTTGTCTGTTCGTTTGTGCCAAGGCTTTATGATTATCATCCCGATGCCATCCCGGCACCTTATAACCATAGCAATATCGACAGTGATGAAGTATTGTATTATGTGGATGGTGATTTTATGAGCCGGAAAAATGTAACAAGGGGTATGATCACCCTGCATCCTGCGGGCATTCCCCATGGTCCACACCCCGGGGCAGTCCAGAAAAGCATTGGCGCCAAGGAAACAAAGGAACTGGCTGTGATGGTTGATACTTTCCGCCCCCTTATGCTGACCCGGGCAGCCCTTGACATTGAGAACGGGGAATATGTGATGAGCTGGGCAGAATGATTTTGCACATTTCGTAGTGTCGGATTTCTTACTATAAAGCCTGCAAACCTGCAGGCTTTATTCATTTCAGCATGGTTTTTCCACAATTCATACAGAAATATTTGGAAGACTGAAAAAAATCGAGTTATCTTTGTTTTAACCAAATGGTTAATTTTTTGAAAGCAACAAAAATTGATAAGACTACAGAGGCGGATATCCTGGCAGCGGCGAAAAAGGTCTTTATCGCCAGGGGGATGTACGGAGCCAGGATGCAGGATATCGCCGATGAGGCAGGGATCAATAAGGCATTGCTGCATTATTATTTCAAGAATAAGGAGCAATTGTTTGAACAAATTTTTATGGATGCGGCTGCACAGTTATTTCCCCGCATCAATATGATCTTTACCAGTGACAATTCCCTGTTTGAAAAAATAGAGAGTTTTTGTGAAGAATATATTACCGTAGTACAGGAAAACCCTTACCTGCCCTTGTTTGTATTGAATGAAATGAACCGCGACCCGGTGTATTTCATCAAAAAACTATGGCAGAAACATAGCGGTCCCGACCCCCGGAAATTCCTGGAACAAATTGAAGCCGAGGTCAAAAAAGGGAATATCCGGCACGTCAGCCCCTTGCACCTGCTGATGAACCTGTTGTCCATGACCATATTTCCCTTTATGGCGAGGCCCATGTTCCAGCAATTTGTCGGGCTGGACGAGATGCAGTTCAGGATGGCCATGGAACAAAGAAAAAAAGAGATACCGGCATTCATCATCAATGCCATGAAACGATAATTTTTTTTAATCAAAAATTAACCAAATGGTTAAGTTTATTATTTCCTGTTTTTTTGCATCATTGCCGATGCAATTCCTGTCAGCCCAGGTCAACGGGCAACTCAGTCTGACCGAAGCATATGCCCTGGCGCGGGAGCATTACCCGGTCACGCAACAGTCCAAACTGATCGAGCAGACAGCAGCCATCAATATCAGTAACCTGTCCCGGGGTTTTTTGCCCCAGGTCAACCTGAGTGCCCAGGCTACCTATCAATCTGATGTAACAAAAGTATCCATCCCCTTACCTGGTTTTTCTATTGATCCGCTGAGCAAGGACCAGTACAAGGTAGTGGCTGAAGTGAACCAATTGATTTTTGACGGGGGGGTGCTCCGGCAGCAAAAAGCGATGCAGCAATTGAATGCGGATGTGGAGGAACAGCAGGTGCAGGTAGAGCTCTACCAGTTAAAAGACAGGATCAACCAGATTTACCTGGGCATCCTCTACCTCGATGAACAATTAAAACAGGTTGATCTTGTGAAAGCCGATATCCAGACGGGCATTAAAAGGGTAGAGGCGCAGGTGCAGAACGGGGTTGCTTTTCGCTCCAACCTGAATGTATTGAAGGCGGAATGGCTCAGGGCCGATCAGCGAAACATTGAGCTGCAGGCTACCAGAAAAGGCCTCTTGGCAACCCTTGGCTTATTCCTGGGTCAGCCCCTTCCGGAAAATATCCGTTTGCTTACACCCCGAGTCGAGAATTTTACCCTGCAAACCACCTTTGAACGGCCGGAACTTCGCTTATTTGAGAAGCAGTCCACCCTGCTTTCCCAGCAAAATAAGTTGATCCGGTCCAGGAATCTGCCCCGGGCCAGTTTGTTCTTTCAAAGCGGCTATGGCCGTCCGGGATTAAATATGCTGAAGAACGATTTTGATTTCTTTTATATTGGTGGGGTGCGTCTCAACTGGGCCCTCGCAAACCTGTATACGAAACGAAAGGAGAAAGAACTGGTTACGGTTAACCAGAAAATGGTCGATATCCGCAAAGAGACCTTTTTGCTGAATACCCATTCCCAACAACTGCAGCAAAGTGCAGAAGTGGAAAAGATGCAGCAACTGTTAGCAGCAGATGAAGGCATCATTGATCTTCGGGAGCAGGTGAAAAATGCAGCAAAAGCGCAACTGGAGAATGGTGTGATCACGGCCAATGATTATATACGCGAGGTCAATGCCGAAGACCAGGCCCGGCAAACAAGGATCACCCACCAGCTCCAATTACTGCAGGCACAAATTAATTATCAAACTATATCTGGCAAAACAAATGAATGACATGAAAAAGTATCTTTCAACAGTAATAATTATCGCTACGCTGTCTGCCTGTAATGGCAATGGGAATGATTTTGATGCCTCCGGCACTTTTGAAGCAGATGAGGTCATCGTGTCCTCCGAACTGGCGGGAAAAATCACGCGTTTTGATGTTGAAGAGGGGATGACCCTTTCTAAGGACAGCGTGGTGGGATCAATTGATGCAACCAACCTGGCTTTACAAGTGGAACAAGTGGAAGCCAGTATGCAGGCTTTGCAGGAAAAGACAGCGGATGTGACCCCGCAGGTCAAGTTATTACAGGACCAGGCTGCTGTGCAACAGGCACAATTGGAGAATTTGCTTTTTGAAAAGAAGCGGATTGAAAAACTCTTAGCGGCAGATGCTGCCACACAAAAGCAACTGGACGATATCAATTCCAATATTGAAGTATTGCGAAAGCAGATCAGTGTTACGCAGCAACAGATCAATGTTCAGCAGAATAACGTTGCCACACAGAACAGGAGCATCCTGAGTGAAACAAAGCCCCTGGCCAAAAGGGTCGCACAACTGAATGACCAGTTATTAAAAGCAAATATCACCAACCCGATTAACGGAACGGTCATCACCAAGTATGCCGAAGCCGGGGAAGTGACCGGGGCTGGTAAGGCCCTATACAGGATCGCCAACCTGTCAACCATCAACCTGCGAGCCTATATCACCGGGGTTCAGTTGTCGCAAGTGAAGTTAGGACAGCAGGTCAGGGTCCTGATTGATGACGGGAAAGAAAAGTATAAGGAATTTCCCGGCACCATTTCCTGGATTTCGGATAAGGCCGAGTTCACACCCAAAACAATCCAGACCAAAGATGAGCGGGCCAACCTGGTCTATGCCATGAAGATCCGGGTGAAGAATGATGGTTCTATGAAGATCGGCATGTATGGTGAAGTAAAGTTTGCACAATAAAATATTATGATCCGTCAAACAAATACCATGAATGCAGTTGAGGTCAGTCATCTTGTTAAAACCTATGGCAAAAAAAAGGAAGTGTTGGCCCTGGATGATATTTCCCTGGTGGTAGGGCAGGGTGAATTATTTGGCATCATCGGGCCGGATGGTGCCGGAAAGACATCTTTGTTCAGGATTCTCACCACTTTATTACTGGCCGATAGCGGTAGGGCCTCTGTTGACGGGTACGAAGTAGTGAAACAATATAAGGAGATCAGAAACTGGGTAGGGTATATGCCCGGCAAATTCTCCCTCTACCCCGACCTTTCTGTAGCAGAAAATCTCAATTTTTTTGCAACCATTTTCAATACGACTGTTAAGAAGAATTTTGACCTTATCAGGGATATCTATGTGCAGATCGAGCCCTTTCAACACCGCAGGGCCGGAAAATTATCAGGAGGGATGAAACAAAAACTGGCCTTAAGCTGCACCCTTATTCATCGTCCTTCTGTATTGTTCCTGGACGAACCTACAACCGGTGTGGATGCCGTATCCCGAAAGGAATTTTGGGAAATGCTGAAAAGACTGAAACAGCAGGGTATCACGATACTGGTATCCACTCCCTATATGGATGAAGCCGGATTGTGCGACAGGGTGGCCTTGATGCAAAACGGATCGATACTTTCCATCAATACTCCCCAGAGGGTTGTTAGTGAATTCAGGAATGAACTCATCGCTGCCAAATCTCAAAAAATGCTCCAATTACTCGAAGCGTTAAAAGGATATGAGGGCACGGAAAATGCCTATCCTTTTGGAGAGTATCATCATGTGGTGATGAAAAAAGGATTCGGGATGAACGGGCTGAAAAGTTATATAGATAAGGTGTCGGCCATACCCGTAGATATGGTAGCGACAGAACCGGATATTGAAGATTGTTTTATTGCATTAATGAAAGACGAATAAAAGAATACCATGGAAAAAATCATCACTGCCCATAAACTGACCAAGCGTTTTGGCGATTTTACCGCTGTCAACCAGATTTCCTTTGCCATCCAAAAAGGGGAGATCTTCGGTTTCCTTGGCGCCAATGGGGCCGGAAAGACCACAGCGATGCGGATGCTTTGCGGATTGTCGATGCCCAGTTCGGGAGAAGCGACGGTAGCCGGTTTTGATATTTACCGGGAAAATGAAAAGATCAAAAGGAGTATTGGGTATATGAGTCAGAAATTCTCGCTGTACGATGATCTAACCGTAAAGGAGAATATGCGCTTCTATGGCGGGATCTATGGTATGACGGATACTTTCATCCGGGATAAGACAGCTTCAATCCTTGAGCAACTGCACCTGGAAAAAGAAGGGGATAAGCTTGTCGGGTCTTTGCCCCTGGGATGGAAACAAAAACTGGCATTTTCGGTGGCGATCTTTCACGATCCCCCGATTGTTTTTTTGGATGAACCCACCGGTGGCGTTGACCCGGTTACCCGGCGGGAATTCTGGAGTATGATTTACCAGGCTTCTGCCGCAGGGATAACCATTTTTGTCACTACCCATTACATGGATGAGGCCGAATACTGTAACCGGGTGTCCATCATGGTGGATGGAAGGATCGAAGCCCTGGATACACCCGCACAATTAAAACAGACTTACCAGGCAAAATCAATGGATGGCGTTTTTCTGAAACTGGCAAGAAAAGCAACCCGTGCTGCCGATTAAAGACAATAAGAACCGGATCGTTTTAAACGATCTGCAATAAGTGATAGTATGAAACAATTCATAGCCTTTGTAAAAAAAGAATTCATCCACATCTGGCGCGACAGGCAGACATTGTTGATTCTCCTCGGTATGCCAATCGTACAGATTGTTATTTTTGGATTTGCCCTGACCAATGAGGTAAAAAATGCCAAAATTGCGATCCTGGATCAGTCAAAAGATGCCGCCACCGCATCGCTCATCACGGAGCTGGCCTCCAGCCGCTATTTTGAGATTGAAAAGGAACTGAGTTCCTACCAGCAAATCGAAACGGAATTCCACAAAGGAAAGATCAAGATGGCTGTAGTGCTGCCTTCCCGGTTCCAGGAGGATCTCCTGCATTTCAATAAAGCATCCGTACAACTGATTGCAGATGCTTCCGATCCCAATGTAGCCAATACGCTTACCAATTACGCTACCGCCATCATCATGGATTACCAGAAAAGGATCACCCAGGACCGGCAATTGCCCTATACCATCCATACAGAGATGAGGATGCTATATAACCCCCAGCAGAAAGGGGCTTTCAATTTTGTACCGGGTGTGATGGCGATGGTGCTTTTGCTGGTCTGTACGATGATGACGGCCATTACCATTGTGAAGGAAAAAGAAATGGGGACCATGGAGATCATGCTGGTGTCTCCCATGAAACCGATCATGGTGGTGGTGGCCAAGGCCTTTCCCTACCTGGTTTTATCGCTGGTGAATATCACCAGTATTTTATTACTCAGCAGGTTTGTACTGGGGGTGCCGATCAATGGCAGCCTTTTTTTGCTGGTGGTGGAAAGTATCCTGTTCACCATGGTCTCCCTTTCGCTGGGGCTGTTGGTATCCACCTCCGCCGAATCGCAGCAAACGGCGATGTTCATTTCCCTGGTTGCCCTGTTGCTGCCCACCATCATGCTTAGTGGGTTTATGTTTCCGTTGGAAAACATGCCATTGCCGCTGAGAGTGGTTTCCAATCTTATCCCGGCAAAATGGTATTACAATATTGTCAAATCGGTCATGATCAAAGGGCTTCCCTTCCAGGCTGTTTGGAAAGAAACGCTTATCCTGGCGGGCATGATGGTATTCCTGCTGGTTTTGGCGATCAGGAAATTCAAAATCAGGCTGAGCTGATGAAATAATTGTGGGGAGATACAAAAAGAAGCACATGCGCACACTTAAATTTTTATTGCAAAAAGAGTTCCGGCAGATCTTTCGAGATCCTGCGATTTTGAGAATCATCTTTATCATGCCGGTGATCCAGCTCCTGGTCCTGCCCTGGGCGGCCGATTATGAGACCAAGAATATCAAGCTGGCCGTGGTGGATCATGACCATTCCGCTTATACAAGGCAATTGCTGAACAAGATTACGGCTTCAGGTTATTTTATACTGAATGAATATGGCAGTTCGTACCGGCAATCTTTGCAACAGGTGGAAAATGATAAGGCGGACCTGATTTTGGAAATTCCCGCCCATTTTGAAAAAGACCTGGTGAAAGAGGAAAAAGCCACCCTGTTTATGGCCATTAATGCCATCAATGGAGTCAAGGCGAATTTGGGAGGTTCTTATTTACAAAAGATCATACAGGACTATAACAGCGAGGTTCGCACGGAATGGATACAGTTTCCCCGTTTCAGCCCGGAAACACAGATAGCGGTTACTTCGTCCAACTGGTTCAACCCGCTCATGAATTACAAGTATTTTATGGTGCCGGGCATCCTCGTGATCCTCCTGACCATGGTGGGCACCAACCTGACCGCTATCAATATCGTCAAGGAAAAGGAAATCGGCACCATCGAACAGATCAATGTGACGCCGATCCATAAATATACTTTTATACTGGGCAAACTGCTTCCTTTCTGGTTGCTGGGTATGATTGTCCTGACCCTCGGATTGCTGATCGCCTATCTTTTTTATGGGATCCTGCCCCTGGGCAGCTTTTTTACCATTTACGTATTTGCGGCGATCTACCTTTTTGCAGTATTAGGCTTAGGGTTATTGGTATCGACCTACGCCTCCAATCAACAGCAGGCCATGTTACTGTCCTTCTTTTTAATGATGATATTTATCTTGCTGGGGGGACTGTATACTTCGATCGACAGCATGCCGGAATGGGCCCAATGGATCACCCGGTTTAACCCTGTCAGCTATTTTATAGAAGTGATGCGTATGGTGGTATTGAAAGGCAGTACCCTTTCAGACATCAGGAACTATCTCTATATCATGATGGGTTTCGCCCTGTTTTTTAACGGCTGGGCGGTGATCAGTTACAGGAAAAGATCATGATAAAATCATTTTCAGTAGGTGGCAAATTTTGTATATTCAGGGTATAAAATTTCAGCCATATGATTAAAATAGGACATTTGCAAGCCGGCGACATTATCATGGTCAACCATGAAGGGTTGATGCGAGAGGGTACCGTGGTGCAGACCAACCGTGAAGAGCACATGGCCCTGGTCGACAATGGTATCCAGGCATTCTGGTACCCTCAGCAGGACCTGTTTCCAGTTGCACTGAATGAAGACCAGCTCCATAAATTCGGTTTTGAGGCTGAGGATATGAATGGATCCGTGAAATATAAGAAAGGCGCTTTCCGGATGCTTCTTCCCGAAAAAGGCAATTTTTCTAAGGTTGAAATGTGGTACCGGGAAGACCGTCGTCATTTTGAAATACCGATTGCTGTGCATGAACTGCAAAATCTTCATGCTTCCATGACAAAAGTGCCACTCGAAAGGCATTGATTTACAGACAGTCCTGCATAATTTCCCTTCCCCGGGTCCTTTTTCTGCATCGTTGTGGAAAAAAATAATCCCTTTTTTCTTTTTTCGGCCTGATACTCTTATCTTTGCGCTCCCAAAAATATGTCAAAACAACCCTTAATTAAACAGGACGGCACTATCATCGAAGCCTTGTCAAATGCAATGTTCAGGGTGAAACTGGAGAATGGGCACGAGATTTTGGCGACTATTTCGGGAAAAATGAGGATGCACTATATCCGTATTTTGCCGGGTGATAAAGTGGGGGTGGAAATGAGCCCTTATGATTTAACGAGGGGCAGGATCATATTCAGGTACAAGTAATGCTGTAAGCCTGCCGTCTCAGACGGCAGCTAAAAGCGAATCAATAAAATGTGAATAGCTAAAGGTTAGAGACCGGTAGCAAAAAGCTTAAAAAATGAAAGTAAGAGCATCCATCAAAAAGCGCAGCGTCGATTGCAAGATCGTTCGCAGAAAAGGCAAGCTTTACATTATTAACAAAAAGAATCCCCGCTTTAAGCAGCGCCAGGGATAATCTTTTAATATTATTAATCTAAAATCTCAAATTTCATATGGCTCGTATTGCCGGTGTTGACTTACCAAAAAACAAAAGAGGAGAAATAGGCCTTACCTATATATATGGTATTGGTCCTTCTACGGCCAGGTATATTCTGGACAAGAATAATATTGACCGTAGCAAGAAAGTGAATGACTGGAATGATGAGGACCTGAATTCCATCCGTAACACGATTACTGAAGAATTCAAAGTAGAAGGTCAGTTACGCTCGGAAGTACAGATGAGCATCAAACGTTTGCTGGATATCGCCTGTTACCGGGGACTTCGTCACCGTAAAGGGTTGCCGGTTCGTGGTCAGCGTACCAAGACCAACAGCCGTACCAGGAAGGGTAAGCGTAAGACAGTGGCCGGTAAGAAGAAGGCACCGAAGAAATAAGCGATCAGCCGGAAGCGATAGCTTTCGGCTTTTACAATATGCACCTATCAGCTGAATCAATTACGGATACCCGGTGCAGGTGGAGGGTTGATTCAGGTTTTTCCGGAGAAAACGGGAAAGCTCATTAAAATAAAGAGTACCTCGAATTAATAAAAAATGGCAAAAGCACAACAACAAAGCGCAAAAGCAGCTGCGAAGAAAAGAGTCGTAAAGGTGGATGCTTATGGCGACGCACACATCGTTGCAAGTTTCAACAACATTATCATCAGCCTGACCAATAAGAACGGGCAGGTTATTTCCTGGAGCAGTGCCGGAAAGATGGGTTTCAGGGGTTCTAAAAAGAACACGCCTTACGCCGCACAGATGGCTTCCAGCGATGCCGCCAAAACGGCCTTTGATGCCGGTCTGAAAAGGGTGGATGTATATGTGAAAGGACCGGGCTCCGGCCGCGAAAGCGCCATCCGATCCCTGTCACAATCCGGTATTGAGGTGGTGATGATCAAAGACGTTACGCCTTTACCGCATAACGGATGCCGTCCCCCGAAGAAAAGAAGAGTTTAAGAAAGGGTTATCGGCACTGGCTGATGGCTCCATACATATTGAATCGCCAAACTGGTTCATTTCATTAAAGGGTGCTTGATTGATTTTTAACGCTTTTACTGATCAACGCACCGTTTCAAAAAAGCGTAAATGAATAAAAACTATGGCACGTTACACTGGTCCAAAGACCAAGATTTCCCGCATTTTTGGAGAGCCTATCTTAGGCAACGGTAAATGGCTGAATAAAAACAGCAACCCCCCCGGTCAGCATGGCGCACAGCGCAAGCGTAAGACCCTGGGTGAATATGCACTTCAGCTCCGCGAAAAACAAAAGGCCAAATACACTTATGGTGTGTTGGAAAAGCAGTTCCGCAAAACATTTGAAGAAGCCGCACGCCGTAAAGGTGTTACGGGTGAAAACCTGATCAAATTACTGGAAGCCCGTCTGGATAATACCGTATTTCGTCTCGGGATTGCACCTTCCCGTCCGGCTGCCCGCCAGCTGGTGAGCCACAAGCACATTACCGTAAATGATGAAGTCGTCAATACGCCTTCCTACGAAGTGAAGCCCGGTGATATTATCAGCCTGAAAGAGATCAGCAAGGAAAAGACTTCTGTTACCAGCGTTATCGCCGGAAAGAACCCCAAGTTCAGCTGGCTGGACTGGAATGAAACAGAGATGAAGGGTACTTTTATTGCTTATCCCGAAAGAGAAAGTGTTCCTGAGAATATCAAGGAACAGCTGATCGTGGAATTGTACAGCAAGTAAAATGGCAGTGGTGCAGAACAACATTTCAAACTTTAAACATTAAATATGTCCATCTTAAATTTCCAAAAACCTGATAAGATCATCTTACAAAAGGCTACCGATTTTGAAGCTCAGTTCGAGTTTCGTCCGCTTGAGCCGGGTTATGGTGTAACCATTGGTAATGCTTTGCGCCGGGTCCTGCTGAGCAGCCTGGAAGGCTATGCCATCGTAGGGGTGAAGATCGAAGGTGTGGAACACGAATTTGCCACCATTACAGGGGTAAGTGAAGATGTGGTAGAGATCATACTGAACCTGAAGCAGGTAAGATTGAAGAAGATCGTAGATCATGAGGTAGCGAATGAGCGCATCATGCTTTCGGTTAAAAACCAGACACAATTCACTGCGGGCAATATCGGTCAGGCTACACAGAGCTTTGCCGTGATGAATCCCGAATTACTGATCTGTACGCTGGATTCTTCCGCTAAGATCGATATTGAACTGACCATTGGCAAGGGCCGTGGTTATGTGCCGGCCGAAGATAATAAGCCAAAGGATGCTCCCCTTGGATATATCCCAGTGGATTCCATCTATACGCCGATCAAGAATGTTAAGTATACCATTGAGAATACCCGTGTTGAACAAAGGACAGACTATGAGAAACTGATCATGGAAGTGGTGACCGATGGTACGATCCATCCTGAAGAGGCTGTAAAACAGGCTAGCCGTATCCTGATACAGCACCTGATGATCATCACTGATGAAAATATCACTTTCGACAATAAGGAAGAAAAGAAAGAGGACCTGGTCGATGAACAAACCCTGCAGTTACGTAAAGTGTTGAAAACCCCGCTTGAAGACCTTGATCTTTCAGTACGGGCTTTCAATTGCCTGAAAGCTGCAAAAATCAATTCCCTGAGTGAGCTGGTACAGTATGAGCAGGAAGACCTGATGAAGTTCAGGAATTTCGGACAGAAATCACTGGCTGAGATCGAACAGGTGCTGACCGAAAGAGGTCTTTCTTTTGGTATGGACCTGGTGAAGCTGGGTGTTGATCCCGATGAATTGTAATAAAAAGAATATCCGGCATTGCATCCCGGTTCATACGGGGGTGGTGCTGTAAACAGTAATTTTATACCTGTAGGCTGCAATTCCTGACACGGTGCAGCCGAATAAAAACAAAAGTCATGCGTCACGGAGACAAAATCAAAAATCTAAGCAGGACCAAATCGCACAGGGATGCTTTATTGAGCAACCTGGCCTGCCAGCTGATCCAGCACAAGCGAATTGTTACTACACTGGCCAAGGCAAAAGCTTTGCGTGTGTATGTGGAACCCCTTATCACCAAGGGAAAAACCAATACTACGCATCAGCGCAGGGTCGTTTTCAGCTATCTGCAGGATAAGGAAGCGATTAAAGAATTATTCGGAGCGGTTGCTGATAAGATCGGCGGACGTCCCGGCGGATATACCCGGATCATCAAACTCGGCGCCCGTGTGGGAGATAATGCAGAGCAGGCGATGATCGAACTGGTCGATTTCAATGAAGTATACGGTAAGCAGGCGGAAGGAGCCAAGGAAGGTGCCAGGAGAACCCGTCGTGGAAAAAGCACTGCCAAAAAATCAACCGAAACGACTGCTGCAGCAGAAGAAGCAACCGAAACAACCAACGAAGAAAAAACAGAAGAATAAGATTGAACCGGTCGATAAAATATCAAAGCAGGACTTGTAAAGGTTCTGCTTTTTTGTTGTGAAAAACTATTGCCGGCTTAATAATACTGATTCCTTTTCTTTGCAAAACCTTTTAATACCATGGAGCAAACACAACAACCTGCTATTTTACTGTTAGAAGACGGAACTATTTGTAAGGGATTCGCTTTTGGCACCATCGGCACCACAGGCGGCGAAATCTGTTTCAATACAGGTATGACCGGATACCAGGAAGTATTTACGGACCCCAGTTATTTCGGCCAGGTATTGATCATGAACGCCGTTCATGTTGGTAATTATGGTGTCAGAGATGAAGATGTGGAATCAGATGCCGTGAAAATCCGGGGGCTGATCGGGCGGAACCTGGAAGACCAGTATAGCCGTAAGATGGCCGATGGATCATTGGATGAATACCTGAAAAAGAATAATATTGTTGCTATTGAGGGTGTCGATACCCGATCACTCGTGGCCCATATCCGGACAAAGGGGGCCATGAATTGTATCATTTCCTCAGCCATTACCGATGTTGAAATATTAAAGAAAGAACTGTCAAAAATACCTTCAATGGCCGGTTTGGAACTGGCGTCCCAGGTAACCACTGAAAAGGAATATGCAATCGGCAACCCGGATGCTGCCATCAAAGTGGCGGTTCTGGACTTCGGCTGTAAACAGCATATCCTGAAATGCATGACCGATCGCGGAGCTTATGTAAAAGTATTTCCCGCCAAAACACCGGCATCCCGGCTCAGGGAGTTTGACCCTTCAGGGTATTTCATCTCCAATGGACCCGGGGATCCCTCCTCCATGGATTATGCAATTGCGACCGTAAAAGAAATATTACAGGAAAACAAACCCACCTTCGGCATCTGCCTGGGGCATCAGTTACTGGCCCTTGCCAATGGGGTGCCCACATTCAAGATGCATCATGGACACAGGGGCTTAAACCATCCTGTCATGAACCTGCAAACCGGTAAGAGCGAAATCACCACGCAGAATCACGGTTTTGGTGTTGACCCGGAAGCCGTCAGGAATTCCCCCACAATTGAGATCACCCATGTCAACCTGAATGATAAATCCATTGAAGGCATCCGAGTAAAGGGGAAACCTGTTTTTTCCGTACAGTATCACCCGGAAGCTACACCCGGCCCGCATGATTCCCGTTATCTGTTTGACGATTTCCTTTCACTCATGGGGGTGCAGCATTAATAATCGTGGCAAAGCTGTATTTTCGTTTAAATCTTCAATGGCTGCAATATGCGGATAGTGATCATCAACGGGCCTAATTTAAACCTGCTGGGAAAAAGAGAAACCGATATTTATGGTAATAAACCTTTTGACCAGTATTTCTCAGAATTGAAGGCGAAATATCCTCATATTCATTTCAGTCAATACCAAAGTAATATAGAAGGGGAACTGATCAATGAGATCCAAAGGGCAGGGTTTGATTGCGACGGGATCATTTTTAACCCGGGTGGGTATACCCATACTTCTGTTGCCATAGGCGATGCCATTGCTGCCATCAGGACACCCGTCATTGAAGTCCATATCTCCAATGTCCATGCCAGGGAAGACTTCCGGAAATTGTCGCATGTTTCAGCAAAAGCAGTGGGCAGTATTTTTGGCCTTGGTTTAAAAGGATATGAACTGGCGGTTGAATGGTTTCTTTCCCATTGATTTTTATGACTGATATCAGCCCTGTACAGGGGAGTAATCAACTTCCGGTGAAACAGCTGTTTTTAGTTTTGCCATAGAATAAAAAAATATCAGATGCGTGTACCCATAACTTATACACCTGCAGAAAAAGCCCTTTCTGTTATCAAAACAGGAAGCCGTGTTTTTGTGCAGGGCAGTGCGCAGACCCCCCTTTACCTGATGAGGGAACTCAGTAAAAGGTCGGCAGATTTGCGCAATGTAGAATTGGTATTCATTACTGTCCAGGGCGATATCGTGGTCGATAAACCGCAATATGCTGATTCCTTTCATATCAACTGCATGTTTGTTTCAGAATCTGTTAGAATAGCGGTGAACGAGGGAAGAGCGGATTTTATCCCTGTATTCCTAAGCGATATCCCCGACCTGTTCCGGAACCAGATGGAAATTGACGTGGCATTGATCCAGGTATCTCCACCGGATGAACATGGCTATTGTTCATTGGGTGTTTCTGTCGATATTGCCCGGAGCGCAGTGAATACGGCAAAACATATCATTGCACAGGTCAATCCCAAAGTGCCCCGCACCCATGGGGATAGTTTAATTCATACCCTTCGTATAGATTCGCTTGTTTATCATGAGGAAGACCTTCCGGAAGTGGATTACGGTTCTAAGATCGGGGAAGATGAAATCAGGATCGGGAAAAATGTGGCGGAACTGATTGAAGACGGCAGCACGCTTCAGCTGGGTATCGGAACGATTCCTGATGCGGTTTTGAAATCCCTTTACAATCATAAGAACCTGGGGGTGCATACAGAGATGTGCAGTGATGGTATCATTGATCTTGTTGATAAGGATATCATCAACAACACGCATAAAAAAATACATCCTTATAAAACGGTAACGGGTTTTGCCGTGGGCACCAGGAAACTGTATGATTATGTGCATGATAACCCTTCGTTTGTTTTTCTTGATATAGATTATGTAAATGATCCGCATGTGATCAGGCGAAACCCCAAAGTGGTAGCCGTGAACAGTGCGATCGAAGTGGATATTACCGGCCAGGTCTGCGCGGATTCGATCGGAACCCGGCAGTACAGCGGCATTGGCGGCCAAATGGATTTTATGCGCGGTGCTGCACTCAGCGAAGGGGGGAAACCCATCATTGCGCTGACCAGCCGCACTTCAAAAGGGGTGGGTCGTATCGTGCCATTTCTGAAACCCGGAGCGGGGGTAGTCACCACCCGGGGGCATGTGCATTATGTTGTAACGGAATTCGGCGCCGCTTATCTCTATGGAAAAAACCTGCGGCAAAGGGCAAGGGCGCTCATCAATATCGCCCATCCCGATGACCGGGAAGAACTGGATAAAGCCTGCTTTGAAAGATTCAAATGTTTTTAATAAAAAACCCGTCATACAGACGGGTTTCTTTTTTATTCGATCTCGGGTTCCGGGGATTCTTCCTCTTCTACCTCCGGTTTCTTTTTATTGTCTTTGTTTTTTTTCTTTTTCATCCAGTCCGGGTCTTTCTTCAGCATCCTTACATCCGCCAATTTTGCAATGTAAATGCTCCTGCCATGCGTGCCCAGCACAATCTCATCATCCCGCTCCTGGATGACAATATCATGGATGGGTACCGATTTTGGCAACCCTGCATTCCACATCATGAAACTATTACCCCGGTCAAAGCTTACATAAAGTCCACCATCGGTCCCTACGTAGAGGATGCTGTCGTTCCGGGTATCTTCTTTTACAACATTGATCGGTTCATTGGGCAGATCGGAGCCAATCGGTGTCCAGGTTTTACCAAAATCCTCGCTGATATATAAATAGGGAAGGAAATGATCAAAGCGATATCCGTTTAGTGAAACAAAAACTCGTCCTTCCGAAAACCGGCTGGCGGTAACCCGGCTTACCCAGAGTTGATGGGTAATCAGCTGACCCGTTTCTTTCTTTTTTTTCTTCTGGTTGATTGCAGGCGCATTCAGTTGTTCCCATGAATAACCATCATCGTAGGTACGCTGCAGGTTCCCATCATCTGTACCGGCATAGATCAAACCAAAACGCAGCGGCGATTCATCGATGGCGGTAATCGTGCCATAAGGCACATTCCCTTCCCTGCCGCCCCTGCTCAGGTCAGGACTCATGGTTGTCATACTGTCGCCCCTGTTCATGGAACGATGAAAATGATTGCTGCCAAAATACAAAATATCATTGTTGAATTTACTGAGCAGTATGGGCGACTGCCAGTTGAATCGGTAAGGCAATTCCCCTAATGTATGCGAAGGGGTGATCCTGGCCGGACGGCCCGGAACGGAAAGATTTCTTCGGGCATAATTCCCAAATTGAGATCCATAATAAACCGTGGCATTATCCCGCTGGTCAACCTGCACCTGCATGCCATCTCCGCCTCCGATACTTTTTTCAATGCCATCTGCCAGTCCGAGACCTGAATTGGCAAAAGAATTCCGGGGTTTTTGCGATGGGAGGTACCAGACCCCGTTATCCTGTAAACCGCCATATACATTATACGGTTTGGCATTGTCGGTCGTGATCGCATAAAACTGGCCAACAGGCGGTGTATTCGCCTTAAACCATACTGCTCCGTCATCATAAGTTATATTGACCCCGCCATCATTTCCGTTGATCAGGTGACCATCTTTTTTAGGGTCAATCCAAAGCGTATGGTGATCGGCATGAACATTATTTTTATCAATGGCTTTCCAGGTTTTTCCGCCATCCGTAGACATCACCGGCGAGAAACCCATGATGAATAATTTATTTTCATTGTAGGGGGATACATAGATCTTGGCAAAATAATAACCGTAAGTGAAAAAGATATTGATATCCTTTTCATTGGTTTTTCTCCAGGTTATGCCACCGTTTTCGCTTTTATAGACTTCACAGCCTATGGGAGAACCTTCAAATCCCGTGTTGACGTTCAGGTAATCATACACGGCAGTGGGTTTTATTTTTCCGTTCGCCACTTCTTCTTTCACCTGCCGGGCCTTATAGCGCTGGTACATCCTGTTTTCCATAAAAAAGGAATCCAGTTTCTTATCATCGAGGGCAGCAAATTGTTCCTTACTGATCGACTTAAAATCATCGAGCTGGTATTTGTCCTGATTTTTTTTTGCAGTATCCGGTTTCACCTGCTGGTTATCGACCACCGCATAGACCAGGGAAGGCTTTTTGGGATAAACGGCCAGTCCAATCCTACCCACATCCGCACCGGTTGGGAACCCGGACCCTTCTGTGGTTAATAGTTTCCAGGTATTACCGCCATCCGAACTCTTATAAATTCCGCTTGATTTTCCGGCTTCCTCAAAGTTCCATGCTGTCCGGGTACGATACCAGGAAGCGGCATAAATTTCTTCGGGGTTTTCAGGGTTGATATCCATTTCTGCAATCCCGGTATTGTCATCGATAAAAAGGGTCTGGGTCCAGCTTTTCCCCCCGTCAGTGGTCTTATAGACCCCTCTCTCGCTGTTTGATGAATAGAGGTGGCCCAATACACCTACCCAGGCTGTATTGGGGTCGGAGGGGTGCAATAATATTTTTCCAATATGATGGGATTCAGGTAAACCCAGGTATTGCCAGGATTTGCCATTGTCGCTGCTTTTAAATACCCCGATACCGGCATAGGAAGAGCGGCTGCTGTTCACTTCACCGGTACCAACCCAGATGATCCTGTTTTTCCAATTCACGGCGATATCCCCGATTGTGATGATATCTTCGGTATCAAAGATGGGAGAGAAGGAAAGCCCGTTATTATGGGTATACCAAAGTCCGCCGGATGCATAGGCTACGTAAAACTCGGTAGGATCTTCCGGGTTGGCATCAATATCCGTAACACGGCCGCTCATAACTGTGGGACCAATGTTTCGGAATGAAATATCATTCAATAAGGATTTTTTTTCCAGGTCTTTGCGTTGCTGGATGGATTGCATCCTCACTGCTGCAGGGGTGGGTTCCACCTGTGCAAGAGTGTTGATACCGTTCAACAGGATAATCAGGGGGGATAATAACTTTAACAGCTTACTCATAAACAATATAATTTTTCGTTAGTAACTTGGGTTTGGCGGGAAGTTTGTATGCCAGTAATTATCAAACTTACTAAACTATGCGATATATCTTTATCCTATTTCTGCTGATTTCCATGAATGGCTTTGGCCAGTATAAAAGCTATATTATCGGCGTAAAAGGGGATACCTTGAACATTGTGGATGCACAGGGAAAGAAACAGGGCCGGTGGGTGAATACCGTACAGCCCCTGCGGGGTGAACCTGGTTATGAAGAACAGGGAATTTATATCGATGACAAAAAAGAAGGCCAGTGGCAGCAATTCACTTTAATGGGTGATCTGCAGTCGGTGGAGAATTACCGTTGGGGGAATAAAAACGGGAAATGTTATTATTATAACCGTTGGGGTGGAATGATCAGGGAAGAAAGCTGGAAAGCGGTGAACCCCGATAATCCCTATGATACGGTTGATGTGTATGATCTGTTGGACCCGACAAAAATTGTGGACAGGGTCAGGGTTAAACTCGAAGGCACCGCACTCAGGCACGGCACCTGGAAATATTTTGATCCTGAATATGGGCGAATCCTGAAAACAGAGGAATACCAGCTGGGTAAACTGAAAAATGATCTTGAAGACCTGGCCCCGATTGATGTTAATAAAGACCCCCTGTCTGATTCTGCTGCCATCAAAACGGTTGCCAAACCTAAACAGGTGCTGGAGTTTGAGAAACAGAACTCCGGAAAGAAAAAAATTAAAGTCAGGGACGGCAGAACCGGGGGCAACTGAACCCTGTTTAGTGTTTAAAATATTCCGAAAAAAATAATAGCTGGTATTTTACCGCATTTGTCCAGTAAGCCCAGTTATGCGCTCCGGGCCGTTCTGTATAATCATGGAGTATTTTCAGTTTGAGCATTTTTTCATGTAACTGGTGATTGATCGAATAGAAAAAATCTTCGGTGCCACAATCGATGATGATGGAAAGCGGTAACTGCCGGTTATATTGTTCCACCAGGTTCATCACAGAAAATGATTTCCAGTTGTCAGCATGCTGTGCTGTATCCCCAATCCTTAAGGCTACATCAAACCTGTCGACACAACAATTAATATCAACACCGCCGCTCATACTCCCGCAGGCGCCAAACATATCCGGATGCCGGAGACCGATGAACATCCCGCCATGCCCGCCCATGCTTAACCCGGTGATCGCCCTTCCATTCCGATTGGGGAGGGTGCGGTAATGCCTGTCGATGAAGACCGGCACTTCCTTCCCGATATAAGTTTCATATTTCATGCTGGTATCTACGGGGCTGTCAAAATACCAACTGCTATACCCACCTTCCGGGCAAACAATAATGAGGTTATTGTTGTCAGCCTCCTTCTTTAAATCGGGGTCCTTGTTTAACCAGTCGGAAGAATTGCCGCTGTAACCATGAAGCAGGTAAACGACCGGGTAGTGTTTATCGCCTCCCTGGTAATTATCCGGCAATACCACATAACAGTTGAAGTCCTTTTTCATGGCGTCGCTGTGGATCACCACCGTATCCACCTGTGCTGCCAGCAGTTCAGCCGTATACATAACAATTCCCAGGCCAGCCAATAGCATCTTTTTCATAACCAGATGTTTAAGAATGAATTTTCGATACAATATAAGACCTAGAAGGAAATAAAGACCGATCGGTTGCCCGGAAATAAAAATTTTCGGTCGGAAAAGAACCTGGAAATTTTTGAAAATTCTAACAAATAGTATAATTTTGATATCAAATTGATATCATACAATTAAACACTATACAATGGAAAAAATTATCAAACCTGTATCTGGCTACTGGGCCCTGCTTTTGTCCCTGATCATCCTGTCGGCTTCTGTGTATTGTTTTATTCATATCCAGGAGGGGGGATGGATGATTGCGGGTGCCATCCTATGTTTGATCGGCAGTATTTTTATTATGTCGGGCCTGATGGTCATTTACCCCAACCATTCAAGGGTCCTGAATTTCTTTGGTAACTATAAGGGTACTGCCAAAGATGACGGGCTCTTCTTTGTAAACCCTTTGTTTACCAAACTAAAAATTTCACTGCGTTCTGAGAACCTGCAGGGCCAGACCCTGAAGGTCAATGACAAGATGGGAAACCCGATTGAAATCGGGGCCGTGGTGGTATGGCAGGTAGGTGATACCTATAAGGCAGCTTATGAAGTGGAAGACTATGAAGGATATGTGAAAGTGCAGAGTGAGGCAGCGGTCAGGCACCTTGCCAACAGTTTTCCTTATGACAACCTGGAAGATGAACATGCTGATATTACCTTACGCGACGGGGGTGATAAAGTGAATGGTATCCTTGAAAAGGAGCTGGCAGAAAGGTTAGCGCCAGCCGGGATCATTATCAAGGAGGCCAGGATCGCACACCTGGCTTATGCCCAGGAAATTGCTGGTGCTATGTTACAGCGTCAGCAGGCAACTGCGATCGTAGCGGCCCGGACCAAGATCGTGGAAGGTGCCGTGGGGATGGTGGAAATGGCGCTGGAAATGCTCAACCGGAAACAAATTGTGGAGTTGGATGAAGAAAAAAAGGCTGCCATGGTGAGTAACCTAATGGTGGTACTCTGTGGTGAAAAAGCAGCACAGCCGATCCTGAACACCGGCACGCTTTACCAATAGTGCAGGTATGGAATTGGGAAGCTGGCGGCTGCTCAAATGAATGTATCATGAAAAAAGAAAGACAAATAAAAGGCACTGTTCAGTTCAGGGAAACACAACAGTTCAGAAAACCATGGATTGGTTTGCTGTTGCTTTCGCCTGTATTGGTAATTGCAGGAGCACTTATTTTTTTTGGATACCAGGTCAAAGAACTGAAACCGGAGGAAATGGTGATCCTCGCCTTTATCATCCCCCTGAACATCCTGTTCCTGTATTTTGTTTTTATCGTAAGGTTTGAAACTATCGTGACAGATGAGGCCATTTATTTCAGGTGGTGGCCGGTTATGAAAAAATATGCCTGGATCGGAAAACAGGATATGGCCAGGGTATACGAAAGAAGAAGCCCTTTCCTGCGTGTGGGTTACAAGCGGTTTAGTTTCGGATATGGCAGGGTCCATCATGCAGGATCCCCCAGGGGCTTACAGTTTGTGTTGAAATCCGGCAGAAAGATATTTATCAGTTCCGGAAAATTAAAAGGGTTTACGCGGGCCGTAGAACAGCTCGTACCGGTATCTAAGAAATAAAACAAATGTTTTGAGCCAGAAGAAAAGTTTTGTTATAAGAATCGATAATGATACGTATAAGGCCCTGGAGAAATGGGCCGCGGATGAATTCCGCAGTGTCAACGGCCAAATTGAATACCTGCTGTTCCAACAATTGCAGGACGCCGGCCGGGTTAAGAAGAAGGATTCCCGGCCCGATAAACCCAACCCTAAAAATCAATGATATGACCAGGAAATATTTTTTTGTTTTTTTCCCTTTTGTTTTTGCCCTCCTGGGATTCCTGGTGGGATGTTAAAAGAAAAAACCGCTCCGGAGAGCGGTTTTTTATTGATGATGATGAGCTCATTAAAACCCTTTTTTCTCTTTTGCCTTTTGCATGGGGTTAATACCCTGTGATTGACCCCTGGCCTGTTGCTTTTGTTTGAAAAGCTGGAACTTGGTCGGTTCAGGTGCGATATCCCCCCAGGTATTATTATTTTCATTGATATCGGCTGTTTCACGCATCGGATCCAGCCTGATCGATTTTACTTTCTTGTCTTTTACAAAGGTCTTGATCACTTTATTTTCATTTTTTCTCCACACCTGGGCGGGTATCCTGTCAATTTCAGTGGTACCGTCTTCATAGGTCCATTCGATGATGATGGGCATCACCAGTCCGCCTTTATTGCTGAAAGTAAGTTCGTAAAGATGCTTGTTTTCATAAATAGCCCTGGTGGCATCATCCATTTCTTCCACTCTCGGGGCGTTGGTAATCTCATACCTGGTGGAATCATAGGGCTCCATGTCACGGTCATACCTCCAGTAGAAATCCCTTAAGGAAGGGTCTGCATCGGTCTGGAAGGTGATGTTTTTATCTTCCCGGTTCCTGATCTTTGAAATGTCTTCAAAGCTGTTTACAGAAGGTTTGGGAAGGCTCACCTTGGCGGTGGTCTCTTTCATGCCGGAAACATCTGCTATTACAGGTTGCGCATATTTTACCGTGTCCAGTGAGATATCACAGGCATCGGTGCTGTAAAACCATCCTCTCCAGAACCAATCCAGGTCCTCACCGCTGGCATCTTCCAGGGTCCTGAAAAGATCGGCCGGTTCAGGATGTTTAAACGCCCAGCGCCTGGCATATTCCTTAAAGGCAAAATCAAACAGTTCTCTGCCCATGATGGTTTCCCGGAGAATATTTAAACCGGTTGCGGGTTTTGAGTATGCATTGGGCCCAAAACCGATAATATTTTCAGAATTCGTCATGATGGGCTCCAACTGGTCTTTCGGGAGGCTCATATAATCGGTGATCGTAAAGGCGGGCCCCCTTCGGCTGGGAAACTTATTGTCCCATAACTCTTCTGTCAGATATTCCACAAAAGTGTTCAGGCCTTCATCCATCCAGCTCCACTGGCGTTCATCGCTGTTGATGATCATCGGGAAGAAATTATGTCCGACTTCATGGATGATCACACCCAGCATCCCGTTTTTGGTGGCTTCCGAATACGTGCCATCCTTTTCGGTCCTCCCAAAATTGAAACAAATCATAGGGTATTCCATACCGTTAGCAGCTTCAACGCTTTGCGCTACCGGGTAGGGATAGGGTATCGTGAACTTTGAATAGGTCTTGATCGTATGGGCAACAGCTTTCGTGGAAAAGGGCCGGTAAACGCCATAGGCTTCCTTGCCATAATAGCTCATCGCCATCACTTTTTTACCCTCTACATATGCCGGCATAGCATCCCATATGAATTTCCGGGAGGAACCCCAGGCAAAGTCGCGTACATTATTGGCTTTGAAAACCCATGTCTTGCGGGCCTGGTCTTTTTTCTGTTCTGATGCCTTTGCTTCATCCAGGGTCACCACTTCAATCGGCTCTTTTACTGTTTGTGCTTTTTTCCATCGGCTGAATTGGGCAGGGGTCAGTACCTGCTGGTAATTCTGGCATTCACCGGTGGCGCCAATGATGTGATCGGCGGGGACGGTCATCTGCACTTTGAAATTACCAAAGGTCAGTGCAAATTCACCGCGGCCGGTGAACTGGTGGTTTTGCCAGCCCTGAAAATCACTGTACACACATAAACGGGGATACCATTGTGTCATCGTGAAAAGATAATTGCCATCTTCCGGAAAATATTCATATCCGCCACGGCCGCCCATGCTCATCCTGTCGCTGATCTTGTAATTCCAGTCGATCTTCACGATATATTGCTGTCCCGGTTTCAACACAACCGGGAGATCGACCCGCATCATGGTCTTATTGATGGTGTATTTTAGCGGCTTGCCATTGAGGTCAGTGAGTTTTGTGATATTGACACCATAACCATTGTCTTCTTTGGTTTCTGACATCCGGTCCAGCATCTGGGTGCTGGCCTGCCGGGGCAAGGAACTCCCATCCTGGTAATTGGCATTCTTCACCGAACTGTGCTCGTTTTCATCTAACTGGAACCATAGGTAGGTCAGCTCATTCGGGGAATTGTTAAAATAAGTGATGGTTTCACTGCCGGTTAATTTCAGTTTTTTCTCGTCGAGATCACATTTGATATCATAATCAGCCCGTTGCTGCCAGTATTTTGGGCCCGGGGCACCACTCGCAGTCCTGTATTCATTGGGAGTGGGCAGAATACTGCCGAGTTGTTCAAACTTGTTCCCGTGGTTAGATCCGGGATTGTTTTGGGTATTTTGTGCTGAAGCGGAGAACCATAAAGCGGATACCGCCAGCAACAAAGTCATCATTTTCTTCATGTGAATATTTGTTTATTATTAAAATGGTATACGATCTAAAGACATTTTTAAAGCAATACTGAATACGCCTGCCGATAAAAAAAGGACCCATTCCCGGCGGGGTACCCTGAGTAATGATAAGACGAGCTGCGTGATCAGTAAAATGCAAATCACTACGGCTATCTGACCAGCTTCAAGACCCAGGTTAAAACCAAAAAGGCTCCATCCCAGGCTTTGATCCTCTGCCAAGGCAAAACGGATGGCGTTGGCAAACCCCATTCCATGTATGAGTCCGAAAAAAAGAGCCAGGAAATAATTGATACGGATTGATTTTGTTGTGAATTTTTTTTGAAACAGGTTACTGATGGCGGTCAGCACAATCGTACAGGGAATCAAAAATTCCACCCAGCGGGAGGAAAACCGGATGATGTCCAATACACTGAGGGCCAGGGTAACAGAATGTCCGATGGTAAATGCTGTTACAAGGATCAACACCTGTTTCCAGTCCTTGATCAGGTAAATAGCTGCCAGCGCAGCAATGAATAATTGGTGATCCAGGGCATCCCTGCTAATGATATGTTCCCATCCCCATTTGAAATAAAATCCAAAATCCCCCATATTTATGTCATATTACAGCCAACAAATATCCCGTTTTTATCGTCATAAATCCAGTCGAAAGATCAAAATAAATCAGAGTTTTGTAATCCCGAAAAAAAATATGTCAATGGCACCTTTATTATTTAAGTGGTTATCGATAGCGGTTTTTACCCTTTTACACCCCTTTTATGTGAGTGTAATAGAAGTGAACCATAATGCAAGCGATAAAACCCTGGAGATCAGCTGTAAAATTTTTACGGAAGATTTTGAAGAGATTCTGGAAAAGAATAATAAGACAAAGGTTGACCTTTCCGATGCCAACCGGCATGACCAGAATAGACAGTTGGTCAGGGATTACATCTTTTCGCATTTATCCCTCAAAACCGATGGTATAACGGATACCCTTCAATTTATTGGATTTGAAAAGGAGCGGGAGGCAGTCTGGGTTTATTTACAGGTAAACGGGATCACCCGTTTCAAAAGCCTCGAGATGAACAATTCAATCCTGCATGATTTCATCAACAGCCAGATCAATATCATGCATGTTACAGAAGGCGGTGTGAGAAAGAGTACCAAACTGGATTACCCGAATACGAAGGCAGTATTTACTTTTTGATACCGGATTTATTCATCCATTTCATCCCGTAGTTCATTGCTGATCTTGACCATTACCTTATCAATCCGGTGGCCGTCCATATCCACGATTTCCAGGGAGAATCCTTTCCATTCAAATGTTTCTCCCGTTTGTGGTATGTGTTCCAATTCATGCAGGATGAAACCCGCAAGGGTATCGAATTCGTGTTCGCCCTCATTCATCCATTCTGTTTTTTCAAACCTGTCGAGGAAATCATAGAAGGGAATCTGTGCGTCCACCAGGTAAGAACCATCCTGCCTTTCCACGATCTCATAGTCATTGATATCCGGCTGGGGCAGGTCGCCTACAATGGCTTCCAGGATATCATTCAGGGTAATCATCCCTTGCAGGGTGCCGTATTCATCAACGATAAAGCAGGCATGCTGCCGGGTGGTTTTGAATTTTTCCAGCAACTGGTAGGCCGAATTGTTCTCCGGCACAAAGAGTGTGGGATTCATGATATGCTTGAAAAGCGTTAGGTCATTCGTAATGTAGAGGTCCTTCAGCGTCACGATCCCTTTCAGGTGGTCGATATCGCCATCGCAAATTGGATAAACGGAGTGGGGCTCCTTCAATATTTTCTCTTTGATTTTTTCTTCATTGTCATTCAGGTCAAACCAAATGATATCGCTCCGGTGTGTCATCAGGGAGGTGATATTCCGGTCGCCAAGATGGAATACCCTTTCTATGATCTCCTGTTCGGCTTCGTCAATCGTCCCCGCTTCCGTTCCTTCGGTGATCATGGTTTTGATCTCTTCTTCCGTTACGGCATCCTCTTTCATCCTCCTGATGTTGAAGATCCGGAAGAAAAGATTACTGACAATATTCAATAACCAAACAATGGGGTGGGTCAGCCTGGCAAAGAAACCCATGGGCCCGGCCACCAGGATGGAAATCCTCTCTGCCCTTAGCAACCCGATCCTTTTCGGAATCAATTCCCCAAAAATAATAGAGAGGAAAGTGACCAGGATGACAATGATCGTTGTGGCAATCGTATCTGCGTAAGGGGCCAGTGAACTGATTTTCGCCACATAGGGTTCAAGATCACTGCTGAACCGCTCCCCGGAATAGACACCTGTTAAAATGGCGATCAGGGTGATGCCGATCTGTGCAGCCGATAAAAAGATTTCCGGATTTTCTGACAACTCAAGTGCCCGGCGGGCATGTATATCACCTTTATCCGCCATGCTTTCCAGTCTTGATTTCCTGGCCGAAACCAATGCGATTTCTGACATGGTAAAAAGCCCGTTCACAAAAATCAATCCCAGCAAAATAATGATTTCCATTAACCTAAGTAGTTGGTTCTTTACCGAAGATAATAAATCCAAACATCTTGTTGAAAAACAATGCCGTCAGCGTCCCCACCCCCAACCCGATCAGCGCCCCGCCCAGGATATCGAGTGGATAATGCACGCCCACGTAAACCTGCGCATAACAGATTACAAAGGCCCAGGCAAATGCAAGAAAGGACCAATGCTTCAGGAAACTTCTTGTAGAGTAATAGAAGAAGGCGGCCATCCCAAAATGATTGGCTGCATGGGAAGAGGTAAAACTAAATCCCCCGGAACAATTTTTCAACAGCAAACGCATATGGCCAACCAGGGCCGGGTCATTACAGGGACGTAACCGTTCGAAGTATTCTTTGAATAGCCTGCTGCTGATCATATCGGTCAGGGCAACCGTACAAATAAAGACCAATACCCACCACCATCCCTTTTTCTTAAAATTCATCGGGAAGAACACAATCAGGAAAAGATAAAGCGGTGTCCAGAAGACAGAATTCCGCAGGTAAGGCAAAACCATATCCAGCCATGGGTTGGTCAGGTGGCTGTTGATCTGGCTAAAAAGCCATTGGTCCCATTTTATCAATTGCGAAATCATTGAAAGAAGATGAACGGATATGAACATGCTGCAAAAATAGCGGAAAGGGCAAAAATTAAGTTAAACAGGTTGCCGGGTTGCTTGAAATTGGTTTCTTTTGCAGTTCATTAAAGAAAATTGGGCAGATGCTGGTTCGTTATAAAATTCCTAAAACTTTACTTTGGGTAACCAACCTTTTCTTTATCTTTTTATTCATCTTCACTCTTTTTCGTTTTGCCACTTTCCTGGCATTTAAGCCGGCAACACTGGGATTTACCGAAAGTCTTGCTTCCTTTTTACTCGGGTTTGAATATGATATCCGGTGGATCGCCATTGTCCTGCTGCCGGTGGTGCTGGTCAGCCTTTCCCCCAAACTGTCACCCTTCTATTCTGAGAAAAACAAGAAATGGTGGACCTGGTATCTCGCCATTGCTACTTTTATCCTTTTTTTCTTTTTCGCGGCTGATTTTGGCAGTTTTACCTATAACCGGACAAGGCTGGATGCCGGCGCCCTCAATTTTGCAGAAGACGCCAGGATTTCGATTTCCATGTTGTGGCAGTCCTATCCATTATTCTGGCTCGTAATGGGGCTGATTGTCGCTGTCCTTATATTCCGGTGGATGTATCACCGTTCGCATTGGACCGTCATTTCAAAAACGGAGGGTCTTAAAATACCTTACCGCCGGAAATGGTTTTATGTGGCAGCCGTAGTATTAGGTGTTTTTGTGTATGGGTTTAGTCTGCAGCCGCTTTCCTGGAAAAAAGCATTTACTCTCCGCGATAGTTTTAAGTCCTATTTGGCTTTAAATCCTCTCCAGAATTTTTTTACCACCTTAAAATTCAGGACTCCGCAATACAGCGAATCTGTCGCAAAGCAATATTACCCGGTGATGGCCGAACTGCTCGGTTTAAAGAACAAGTCAGATTTCAATTATAAAAGGGTCGTGCTGCCCCAGGCCAATGCTATTGAAAGTAAACCCAATATTGTGCTGGTCCTTTGTGAATCTTTCAGCATGTATAAAAGCAGTATGAGCGGAAACCCGCTGAATACGACCCCGTTTTTCAACCAGCTTTCAAAAGAAGGTATTTTTTTTAATCGTTGTTTTACCCCTCATTTTTCCACGGCAAGGGGATTATTTGCGACCCTAACAGGAATACCTGATGTTCAGTTGTATAAATTTTCAACCAGGAACCCACTGGCCTTAAACCAGCATACCGTTATCAATAATTTTGAAGACTATCAGAAAATGTATTTCCTGGGGGGCAGCCCTGAGTTTAATAATTTCGAGGGTTTGCTGAAAAATATTAACGGTTTACAGATGTACACGGAGGGGAAATTCAAAGCTCCAAAGATCAATGTCTGGGGCATCAGTGATAAGAGTTTGTTCCTGGAAGCCAATAAAGTATTCCGGGAGCAGCAGCAACCTTTTTTTGCCATCATCCAGACGGCTGACAATCACCGCCCATTTAATATACCTTCCACTGAGACCGATTTTTCGAAGGAAACTGTTTCAAAAGATTCCCTTCGCCTGTACGGGTTTGATTCGAATGAAGAGTTCAATGCCTTCCGGTATGCAGATTATTGTATCCGGCAATTCATGGAAGCAGCCCGCAAAGAAGACTATTTCCATAATACCATTTTTGTTTTTGTAGGTGATCATGGCGTATCGGGCAATGCCAAAAAAATGTATCCTTCCGTTTGGACAGATCAGCGGTTGACTGATGAACACGTTCCCTTACTCTTTTACGCCCCGTATCTTTTGCCTGCCCAGTTACGGCAGGAAGTGGTTTCCCAGATCGATGTATTACCAACGATTGCAGGGATGGTCAGCCAGCCCTATGTGAACCATACACTGGGGAGGGATGTCCTTGATTCTGCAACAAAAGATAATATGGCCTTTATCATCAATGGGCAGGGAAGGATCGGGTTAGTGACAGACAGGTTTTATTTCAATATGAATATTGATTATACCGCTGATCAGCCCAACAGCGGGGCCGTTGTTGCTTTCCCTGACCCCAGGCTTTATTCCCTGACCAGTGATGCACTGGATCTTTCTGCATCAGAAAGGGACTCCGTCAAAGAAAGATTGTCCACCCTCACAAAAGCCTATTTCGAAACAGCCAAGTGGATGCTGATGAACAATAAACAGGCAAATTAGCTTTTCCCTTTATCGGCAATAATGATAAGACGGGGTGTATTCCGGGTATCATAAGCCCCGAGTGCATAGTCGCCAAAAACAGCCCGAACCTGCAAATGCTGGAAGGAGAGCATGTCTGTGAAATCACCCAGGCTGAACTTGGCGATCTTCTCCGTATGTGTTGCTGCAGCTGCCAGGGAAGGATCGTTGATCCGGATCTTTTTATAAAAAAAATGTTCATCTTCCCACCGGTGAATGTCAAAGCTTGTTCCTTCAATGGAGAGATGGTCTTCCCGTACAAGATGATCCTCGACATAATGAGTGTTGAGGTAATCGATGATCAGGATTCCCCCTTTTTTGAGGCTGACCGCCATCGTTCGGATTGCATCATCATGCTCCCGCCGGGTATTAAAATACCCGAAACTTGTAAAAAAATTTATCACAAAGTCATAGTAATTGATCCGGAAAGACCGGCGCATATCATGCTGGAAAAAGGAGAGATGCTTATTTTCGAATGGCCGGGCATATTCGATACTGCGGGGTGCAATGTCAAAACCTGTAACTTCAAAACCATTTTCTGCCAGTATCCTGCTGAGACGGCCTCTTCCACAGGCTACATCCAGCCAATTGCTTCCCGGAAAGGGCTTTAAATAATCGATGAGTGCTGCCAGGAAGAAACGGGCTTCTTTTTCGTCACGTTGAAAATATAGTTTGTGATAAAACGGGGAATTGAACCAGTTTTCATACCATGTTTTGTCTGCCATCCCGCCTGTTTAGAAAGCAAATATAGAGCTTACGAAATGTTTATGGCAGCCAATGCTGTATTTTTGCCATTCTAAAATTTAAATGGTGGCATTAATAAAAAGTATCTCAGGCATTCGGGGAACAATTGGTGGAATACCCGGTGATACACTTTCACCCCTGGATATCGTCAGGTTTACAGCTGCATATGGAAGTATCCTGCAGGATAACCAAAAAGGGAGGACGCTTAAAGTGGTGATCGGAAGAGACGGGAGGATCAGTGGCGCGATGGTCAGGGACCTTGTTGCGGCAACCCTGGTGGGGATGGGCTTCCGGGTTATTGATCTTGGTCTTTCCACGACACCCACTGTTGAAGTGGCGGTCAGGATGGAGGATGCCATAGGGGGCATTATCATCACGGCAAGCCATAACCCAAAAGATTGGAATGCCCTCAAGTTGCTGAATCACGACGGAGAGTTCATTAGCGGAGAATTGGGTAAAAAACTGCTTGAAAAAGCTGCCAGCGAGGATTTTACTTTTAGCAGTGTTGACAAACTGGGTAGTATTCTGCAAGATGACAGCTATCTTCAAAAACATATTGACGCCATCCTGGCCTATCCGCTTGTTGACCGTAATGCTATTGGCGGCAGACAATTCCGTGTGGTCGTCGATGCTATCAATTCTACCGGGGCCCTTTTTGTACCCGCCCTGCTGGAAGCACTGGGCATAAAGGATATCATTGTTCTGAATGAAGACATCAACGGGCAATTTGCCCATAACCCCGAACCGCTGCCCGAACATCTTTCGGGTTTGAGCAATGCAGTTGTGAAACATAAAGCGGACCTGGGCATTGCAGTTGACCCGGATGTTGACCGGCTTTGTTTTGTGTGTGAAGACGGAACCATGTTTGGTGAAGAATATACGCTGGTGGCAGTTGCGGATTATATATTGGGCCGGAAAGTGGGAAATACAGTCAGCAACATGAGCAGTACAAAGTCATTGAAGGAGATTACGCTGAAGCATGGAGGGCAGTATTTTCCTTCGGCTGTTGGGGAAGTGAATGTAGTGAATAAGATGAAGGAAACGGAAGCGGTGATCGGCGGGGAAGGGAATGGCGGTATCATCGTTCCCGATTTCCACTATGGCCGCGATGCACTAATCGGGATTGCCTTATTTTTAAGTCAGCTGGCCAGGACAAAGAGCAGCATTAAGGAATTAAGAAAATCTTATCCCGATTATTTTATCTCAAAAAATAAGATCGAACTCGATAAGGGAACTGACCTTGAGCAGGTATTTGCCAGGATCCGGGAAAGATATAAGGCCCAGCCGCTCAATACGGAGGATGGCCTGAAAATAGAATTTGACAATGACTGGGTTCACCTGCGCAGTTCCAATACAGAACCGATTATCCGGATTTATGCAGAAAGCGACTATGAATCAAAGGCTAACGCCATTGCTAAGCGTCTTATCAGCGATATCCGTGAATTTATGTAGGCGGTACCCCGCTTTGCAGGGTCGCAGGATAAGTGGGTTTTTAGCAATAATCAGCTGCTTAATTTTATCTTTGCCATTTTTAACCGGGAATTTATGAACAGGATCTATTTTGATAATGCGGCCACCACGGCCCTTGATGAAGCAGTTCTCCAGGCCATGTTACCTTATCTGAGCACCCATTTTGGAAACCCTTCATCCATTTATTCTTATGGAAGGGAAACAAGGATGGCTGTTGAAAATGCAAGGAAAACAGTAGCCAGGATATTGAATGCTCATCCCGCGGAAATATTTTTTACCAGTGGCGGGACGGAAAGCAATAATACCGCCATCGCGGCATCGATCCGGGACCTGGGTTGCAGGCATATCATTACTTCTCCGGTGGAACACCATGCCGTTCTGCATACTGTTGAGCATTTTGACCACGAGGACCAGGTAACCAGCAGTTTTGTAAAATTGCTCCCCGACGGCCATATCGATATACAGGACCTTGAAAGACAGCTGGCTGCTGCTGAAAAGCGATGCCTGGTTACCCTGATGCATGCCAATAATGAGATCGGTAATATCCTTGATATTGATGCAGTGGGGGCCTTGTGTAAGAAATATAATGCCATTTTTCATTCTGATTGTGTTCAGACAGTCGGACATTATGCCCTTGACCTCAGGAAGACCCCGGTACATTTCATATCTGGCTCAGGGCATAAGTTTCATGGGCCCAAGGGTGTGGGTATTTTATATGTCAATGAAAACGTAAAAATAAAACCCTTAATTTATGGGGGTGTCCAGGAGCGGAATATGCGGGCCGGTACAGAAAACGTTTATGGTATAGTGGGTTTTGCCAAAGCTTTGGAACTGGCTTCATTGCATATGGAAGAAGAAAGCAGGCATATCCAGGCGCTGAAATCCTATATGGCAGAACGGCTCAATGCAGCGATACCTGCACTGGATTTCAATGGCGATTACCGGGGAAAGAGTTTGTATACAGTATTGAATGTATCCTTTCCCAAATCCGAGAAATCGGAAATGTTGCTGTTTAACCTCGATATCAATAATATTTGTGCCTCTGGCGGGAGTGCCTGCACCAGTGGTGCCGACCAGGGGTCTCATGTCATCAGGGCTATCAGCAATGACCCTAACCGACTCGCTGTCCGTTTTTCTTTTTCGAAATTCAATACCAAAGAAGAAGTTGACCTGGTAGTTGAAAAACTCACTACGCTGGTTTGATCCGGTGGCGTATCACCTTTCGGCTTTCCTGAATGGCAGGCGCAATGCGATTATAGCTCCGCTTATTTATTTGAAGGGTCTTACGAGAAATGTGAACAGCATGCCTGCACTGTTAAGGTGTAATTTTCCTTCACCAATACCCGTTAGCGGAATTCTCAGATAAGGTTCCGCTACAAATGACAGGGATGAATTGAGTTGAACCTGGTATCCCCCTGATAAGGCGAGGGTGGATAAAATATGTTTGTTTTTATTGTTGAATGTTTTTTTATAGTAGATATAATCAGGGCTGTAATTTGGTTTGTAATAATAATTATAGGTCTCTTTTTTCATGATCAATGAACTGAGCCCGGTAGAAAGAAACCAGCCATGTGAACGCTTCTGGCCAAAGCTATAATTCAGCAGCAGGGGTATTTCGTACACTTTGCAATTGGCATCAACTGACTTGAGGTTGGGATAGTAATTCATGAAAGCCGGGCTGCCCTTGTAATCGCTGCCCGCGGCGGTATAGACTTTCTGGGCAGTATAAAATCCTGTTCTGAGTGACACCCTTTTTGACAGGGAAAGGCCCAGGCCTGCTCCCCGCACTATTTCTGTTTTTCCGGCATTGATTCCCACGGCGCTGATGTCGGGTCCGGCAGATAAACCGAGGCTGATGTTAGCAATGAAACGTTTTTTGCGGGCAATATTCATCTGCTTGTCTAAAACGGGAATGGCCATATCCTGATGAATAGTATGGAATGGAATGATATCCGTACGGGTCAATTCAATGGCTTCTGCTTTTTCTTTCATGGCCGTTTGAAGGATACGGATAACAGGTGATTCCGATTTTTCTAAATTATCCTGGTCCTGCTCCAGGTTATTAGTTGCAGGATTATTGATTTGTTTAGACCGGATTGTTCCAGAACCCGTTTTCTTCTCTTTTTCCTTCGGAGTATTCTTGACAAATGATCCCGTTGGTCCCGATTGGGATAGGGATTTTTGATATAGCTGTGTATGGGTTGCCAGGTCTTTTGTATCAGCGATTTTCTGCAGGACCGGATGATCATCTGGTGTGATTAGTTTATTTTTTTCCGTAAGCCCTTTGTTGTTTTTTACGATAAGGCTCCCTTGCGGGTCTTTACCCGATACAGTTGAAGGGTTGCTGTGATCTGGTACGGGGATGGTATTCTTCAGGGATTTTGTTTCACTAGACGGGCCGGATGCTGATATTTTTTTGGTGGCAGGTTCCTTTTCTACTGTTGGGGATGTATTTGTTTGGTTCGGGATACTGTTTGTTTTGTTATTGTTTTGCGGATCAATGTTGTCGGAAGTTGACACTGTTGTGTTCCCAAAACCTTTCGGGTATTGCAGGGCATAATAAGCTACACCAGCCAGGAATAAGGGTAAAATCAAGAGGATAATTAACCTTTTACTCCTTTTCTTTTTTTCAGGAAGGTGTTTGCCGAACAGTTTGTTCATCTTTTTCCAGGCATCTTCCTCATAATCCGGGTGATGATGCGCTGCGGCGGATTTTATCTTATTATCGAATTCTTCAGACAACATTTTTATTTACTTGAATTTGATTCTCTTTAAATAATATTTTTTGAAGCTGTTTTCTTGCCTTGGCAAGATTCGACTTGGATGTTCCCACCGATATTCCCAGGTGTTGGGCAATTTCTTCGTGGGTAAATCCTTCAATGATAAAAAGGTTTAGGACCGTACGGTAACCCGGTGATAATGTCCGGATAGACCTGATGATCTCTTCATGGGAAATATGGTCAATCGCATTTTCCGACCAGGTGGGTAACTGGTACACTACTGTTTCAAGGTCGCCCACCACGGCGTGTTTTTTATTTTTCCGGAAATGGTCGATGGCCGTATAGATCATGATTTTCCTTAGCCATCCTTTGAAGGAACTGTTTACATCATCATACGCGGGTTTAAACCTCCCCATCTCCTTAAATATTTTCAGAAAACCGTCATTGAGGATTTCAACAGCATCATCCTGGTTATTCACATAACGGTCACAAATGGCCATGGCATATCCATAGAAAGAGCTGTAGATCATTTTTTGGCTCCCTCTCTTATTGTCGGTACAACCCTTAATATGTTCTATTAATTCCTGGGCAGATAGCAAAATGGTTGTTTTCGAACTTAATAATCGTTTAGCAGGGCAATCTGGTTGCCTTTCCGATTATAATTTACAAAATAATTGCCCCACCAGGGCAAGGGTGGAAATTATAATGCCATCGGGTCGAAAACAGGAGTTAATTGATTGGTAATTAATTATTTATCAAACCAGATGGGAAATAGCCAGGCTTATGCTCCTCAAAATCCTTTCCCTGACCAGGTGAGGAATTGGGTAGAACCGGAGTAATTCTAAAGGACCAGTAATCATTCCTCACTGTCAACAATGGTTCCATAATCCAAAAAAAGTTCTTCGCCTTCGTTGATTGCTTGAATGGCCTCAAAATCTTCCCCGTCATTGATGGAAATGATATTGGGAGTTTGGGAATGGTTCAGAAAATTGACCAGGTCCACTACTTTAAATCCGTAGTCGGGAATAAAATAATTCGTTTCATCATATAGACAGTAGTTTTCGACCAGTTTTTGAATATAGGGTGGAAGCGAACTCACCTCCTGTTTAGAAACGGGGATCCATTCCCCCGTGTTTTTTGAGAAAAGCCCACGGGTCCCCCTGGGGATATTCCGGATGGCAAATACCCCGATGCCGTCTACCGGTGAGGGTTTGATCATTACCCATGTATTATTCTCCAGTTCCTGGAGGAGTGCTGTTTTATGCATGATGGTTGTATGAAAGTCGAAGGCAATTTACCGGGATTATTTAGCCCTTATATATACCAATTTGACATTTTTCCTGCTGGTATCCCTTTCGTCGATCTCGAAATTGCCGAGGCTTTTGATCAGGGGCAATAATTTTTCAAACCCATAATTGCGGGGGTCAAAATCCGGGCGTTTTTTCAGCAGGAGGTTCCCCAGTTCGGCCAGGTAGGCCCACCCGTTTTCATCAGCGATATCGTTGATGCTGGAGGTGAGTAAGCGTACCAGGTTCATATCGGCCTTGTTCAGGGTTTTTTCTTTTTTCGGTTTCTGGGTCTTAGTTTCTGCTTTAGGGGCATGTTCTTCCGGCTCCAGCAATTCGATATAAATGAATTTGTCGCAGGAGGCCCTGAAAGCAGAAGGCGTCTTTTGCTCTCCCATTCCAAACACTTTCATGCCGGCCTCCCGCAGACGGGTGGCGAGCCTTGTAAAATCACTGTCGCTGGTTACAAGGCAAAAACCATCTACCCGGCCTGTATAAAGGATGTCCATGGCATCGATGATCATGGCAGAATCTGTTGAGTTCTTCCCGGTTGTATAACTATATTGCTGAACGGGGGTGATGGCATGGTCCAATAAAACGGTTTTCCAACCCGATACATGGGGTTTGGTCCAGTCACCATAAATTCTTTTGAAAGTTGGGGAGCCGTATTTGGCGATTTCTTCCAATACACCACTGACCAAACGATGGGGGATATTATCTGCATCGATCAAAACGGCCAGTCGCAGATCTTTTTGATTATCCATTTCAATTCCTTGTTGCTGAACGGTAAAGATAACAATATACGTTCGCTAATTGGCAGAACCGGGGTATTTCAGAAACCGTTGGTCGTTAATATGGAAGAAAATATGGTTTCGGTGATTCGCATCTATGCAGCAGCCTGGCTGTCCAGGTTAAACCTGATTGAAAGCGTGATGCCGGATTGAATCTTTTGTTCAAAACTGATCCTGCCCCCCATCCGGTTTGAGATCAATTGAATTGTTTCCAGGAATATCAAAAATGATTTTTCTTCTTGCAGCGCCGTATTTTTCATATGTATGGTGGTCAGGTTACCATTTTCTGCAGCATTGATCCTGATACAATCATTTTCGGTAAGATGAATGACCTCTGTGAGGATATTGCCCAACACCAGCAGCACAAGTTTTTCTTCAGCCGCAATCGTCAGGTGGGGTGGGACCTCGTTGACCAGGAAACTGTTTCGTGCAACACAGGAAGGAATAATTGTATTAAGCAGATGGTCAACCAATGGTTTTAGGAGAATTTCTGGTTGACCATCTGCTGTAATTTTAGCACAAGACCGGTTCGTCATAGGAATAATTTATGCGTTGAGTGTTAAAAGCGGCACCACGCAACGGAAAAATCTTTTAAACTGATATTCAGATTCTTATATAAGTGTAATCTTGACACAAAGAAAGACTAAATGGGGGGTATAAAAAAGCAAACGATCAGTATTTTGGACTCGTTGTTATTCGATTCTGTTGTAGTCTATATACTACTTTGGCCGGTTCCTTTCCTTACTTTATCGCATAAAAAAAGCCACCAGAAAGGGTGGCTTTTTTTATGCGAATTATTATTATTTGTAACCGGGTTCCAGTCCGATATTATAGAACATGAAACTCCATTTGTCGGTCTGTTCTTCGATTGTCTGTTTTGTACTTTTCCCAGCCCCGTGTCCCGCCTTTGTTTCAATGCGGATCAGTACGGGGTTTGAGCCGTTTTGTTTTTCCTGCATCGTTGCTGCAAACTTGAAGGAATGCGCAGGAACCACACGGTCGTCATGATCTGCGGTGGTGACCAGGGTAGCAGGATAAGAAGCCACTTTGATATTGTGAACCGGTGAATAACCATACAGGTATTCAAACATTTCTTTATTATCATCCGATGTTCCATAGTCGTATGACCAACCGGCGCCGGCGGTAAACTTATGGTAGCGCAACATATCCATAACCCCTACGGCAGGGAATGCGACTTTACACATACCCGGCTGTTGGGTCATACAGGCACCGATCAGGAGACCACCATTGCTGCCCCCAGAAATAGCCAGGAGGTTGCGGGAGGTATATTTATTATCGACCAGGTATTGGGCTGCAGCGATAAAATCGTCAAACACGTTTTGTTTGCTGGTTTTGATACCCTGCTTATGCCAATCTTCGCCATATTCTCCACCACCCCTCAGGTTGGGCACCGCATACACACCTCCATTTTCCAGTAATATCACGGTAGAAGTGTTAAAGGAGGGTCGAAGGCTAACCCCAAACCCGCCATATCCATAAAGCATACAGGGATTGTTGCCGTCCAGTGTAAGTCCTTTCTTATAGGTGATGATCATGGGTATTTTAGTACCGTCCTTGGAGGTATAAAATACCTGTTTGGATTCGTAATCATCAGGATTGAATTTCATTTCCGATTTCTTGTAAACAGAGGATTTCCCTGAACTGATATCATACTGATAGATGGTTGGCGGTGTGGTATAGGAGGTGAATACGTAAAATAATTCTTTTTCATCCTTTTTCGCACCAAAACCTCCCACCGTACCGATACCGGGTAATTCAATATCCCGAATCAATTTACCGGTCATATCATATTGACTGATCCTGGTGATTGCATCCTTTAAATACGAACAAAAAAGAAAGCCGCCACCGGTTGAAGCACTGAGCACTTCAGGTTTGGCCTCAATGATAGTTTTCCAGTTTTCAGGGGCGGGATTGTTGATGGGCACCGCTACCACTTTCCCGGTAGGGGCATCTTTATCGGTTTGTATATAAAAATACTGGTCGTCGTTATCAATCACGTTAACCGTATTCTTCATATCACGGGTAAGGGGTACTGCGGGTGATCCCGGTTTCGACAGGTCAATAACATAGATACCATTGCCATATGTTTCGTTGGCCGTTGAAATAAAAAGCCATTTTTCGTCTTCACTCACACCACCCCCGATATAACGGGTAGGATTTGTGTCGCTGCCGAAGATCATTTGATCCTCGCTTTGCGGGGTCCCCAATTTATGATAATATAGTTTATGGTTGGCTGTTACACCTGCCAGGAAACTACCTTCTTTGGGTTTCTCATAGGTGCTGTAGAAAAAGCCGTCATTGCCTTTCCAACTGGCACCGCTGAATTTCAGATCCAGCGTATCGCCGGTTTGTTGTTTTGTGTCAGCATTGATGACTACCAGTTTTTGCCAGTCACTGCCACCCTGCGAGATATTATAAGCGGCCATGGAACCGTCTTTGCTAAAGCGTATACCCGAAAGTGAGGTTGTTCCGTCTGCTGAAAAAGTATTGGGGTCCAGGAAAACTTCGGGCTCTTTGTTTTCGGCTGATTCGCGATACAGGACCGACTGGTTCTGCAAACCGGAGTTCCGGTAGTAATAAGTGTATTTGCCCTGTTTAAAGGGGGCGGAATATTTTTCATAATCAAAGATCTCGGTATATCTTTTTCTGATGGCATCACGGAAGGGGATCTGGGAGAGATACTGCTGGGTGACTTCGTTTTCGGCTTTGACCCATTCAGCGGTGGCCTTGCTGGTATCGTTCTCGAGCCAACGGTAGGGATCGGCCACCAGGGTGCCGAAATAATTATCAACTACTGTCGTATCTTTTGCTGTAACCGGGTATTTCACTTCGATGGTTTTAAAAGTGGTAAGCCGGGTAGCCTGGTCATTGCTGTTGCAGGAAGCCATCACCAGCATTACGGTTACCGGTACAAGTATTTTTTTCATGCCATAAAATTTTGAAGGAAGTTATAATATTTTATCAATAAAACAGGGATAAATATACCAGTGGTTCAATAAACATTTGACTGTATCCTGAATTGAGAGATTGACGGTTCCAATGGCAATTTGCACCTGTCTGGCATTTTTTTATTTAAGCAACCTGTAAAAACGCTCAAGGTCGTTTTTCTCCATCGCCGTCATTACTTCGTTGTTGTCATATTTTGCTTTGAGAAAAAGCACCCTTTTATGTTCAGGGTATTTGGCGAGTACGGCCCCGATCATTTCACCTGTTTTTTCATCTTTGGCATATAAAGGCGAATGGGAAGGCCGTTCGGATTTATACCGGTTGGGTTTCTTCTTAATCACGGCTTCGAGTGTCGCTAATTTGGCCGGCGGTATATTCCCTGATTTTAGCGACTTGTCATACAGACCCTGCAATTGTTTTTTACTGAGACCGCCGCGTTCTTCATATTGCAGGGAAAGGCTTTTGATAAACGACGATGCCGGATAGACCGATAAGGCAAGTTGCAGAATATCCCTGATAATGTCTACATCCGGTTTTTTTCTTTCCATACTATGCAATAAAAGCCCCGGGGTTGATGCCGGGGCTGTGATGAATGAATAGGTTTGCTTTTCTGGCAAAGTTATTTGGCAAACTGAGCCCGGATCACATTTAATGCACCCCCAGCCTTGAACCATTCAATCTGCTGTTCATTATAACTATGGTTCACCGTTATTTCCTCGCTTCCCCCTCCGGCATGGTGTAATATAATGGTCAGAGGTTTTCCGGGAGCAAACCGGGTGAGCCCGATAATATCAATCGTATCATCTTCCTGGATCTTTTCATAATCGGATTTGTCAGCAAAGGTTAGCGCCAGCATCCCCTGTTTTTTCAGGTTCGTTTCATGGATACGGGCAAATGATTTGACCAGTACCACCCTCACACCCAGGTGTCTAGGTTCCATGGCTGCATGTTCACGACTGGATCCTTCTCCGTAATTTTCATCTCCCACAACAATGGTTCCCACCCCGGCAGCTTTATAAGCGCGTTGGGTATTGGGAACCGTGCCGTATTCACCTGTTAGTTGATTCTTTACTGAGTCTGTTTTTTCATTAAAGAAATTGATGGCACCAATCAGCATGTTATTGCTGATATTATCTAGGTGTCCCCGGAATTTGAGCCAGGGCCCTGCCATGGAGATATGGTCGGTGGTACATTTTCCCTTCGCCTTAATAAGCAATTTCAATCCTTTCAGATCAGTACCTTCCCAGGCCGCAAAAGGTGCCAGGAGTTGTAGTCTTTTACTTTCAGGGTTTACATCCACCACTACCTTACTGCCGTCTTCTGCAGGGGCCTGGTATCCGGCGTCTTCAACTGCAAAACCCTTAACCGGTAATTCATCACCACTGGGAGGATCCAGTTTTACCGACTCTCCTTTATCATTGATCAGTGAATCGGTCAGGGGATTGAAATTCAGGTCACCGGCAATGGCCATCGCGGTCACTAATTCAGGACTTGCCACAAAGGCCATCGTATTCGGATTGCCATCCGCCCTTTTGGCAAAATTCCGGTTAAAGGAATGGACAATCGTATTGCGTTCCTGTTTATCCGCTCCCATACGATCCCACATTCCGATACAGGGACCACAGGCATTGGCAAATACCGTTGCACCGATCTCTCCAAAAATATCCAGGAATCCATCCCTGTCGATCGTATATCTTACCTGTTCAGACCCGGGTGTAATAGTAAACTCGGATTTTAATTTTAAGCCTTTTGCTTTTACCTGCTTGGCCAGGCTTACGGCACGGCTGATATCTTCATAAGAAGAATTGGTACAGCTACCGATCAGTCCCACTTCAATTTTAGTGGGCCAGCCGTTTTTGGCAGCTGCTTCTTTCATTTTGGAAATAGGTGTGGCCAGGTCGGGTGTGAAAGGCCCGTTCAGGTGGGGTTCCAATTCACTCAGGTTAATTTCAATTACCTGGTCGAAATATTTTTCGGGATGGGCGTAAGCCTCAGGGTCGCCGGTGAGATATTCTTTTATCGCATCGGCGGCATCCGCAACGGCTGCACGTCCCGTTGCTTTCAGATAACGGCTCATGCTTTCATCATAGCCGAAAGTGGAGGTGGTTGCGCCGATTTCTGCACCCATATTACAAATGGTTCCTTTTCCGGTACAGCTCATACTCGTGGCGCCTTCACCAAAGTATTCCACAATGGCATTGGTGCCGCCTTTTACAGTCAGGATACCGGCAACTTTCAGGATTACATCTTTTGCGGAGGTCCAGCCACTGAGTTTACCCGTCAGTTTTACACCGATCAGTTTGGGCATCAGTAATTCCCAGCTCAAACCGGCCATCACATCGCAGGCATCAGCACCACCCACACCGATGGCGACCATGCCCAGACCGCCTGCATTAACCGTATGGCTGTCGGTGCCAATCATCATGCCACCCGGGAACGCATAATTTTCCAGGACAACCTGGTGAATGATCCCGGCTCCCGGTTTCCAGAAACCAATGCCATATTTATTGGAAATCGTAGACAGGAAATTGAACACTTCTTCATTATCAGTTTTGGCTTTTGCCAGATCGGTAACACCTTCTTTTTTTGCTACAATAAGGTGATCACAGTGTACCGTTGAAGGAACGGCTACCCTTGTCCGTCCGGTAGTATCAAACTGGAGCAAGGCCATTTGCGCAGTCGCATCCTGCATCGCCACACGGTCGGGAGCAAAATCCACGTAGGACTTACCGCGCGGATAGTCTTTTATGGCAACTCCCTGCCACAGATGTGAAAACAGGATCTTTTCAGCCAGTGTTAAGGGACGACCGAGCGCTTTCCGGGCCGCATCCACTTTAGCCGGCATCTCACTGTATGTTTTTTTGATGAGGTCGAGATCAAATACCATATTGGGTTGGGTTTTAATGATTCATTTTGCCACAGACGATGGAAACGGGCATATAAAGAGAGGAATGGCCGATTTTTCTTACCGACTGCAGACGGTTTTTTAAAGTGCTGCGAAATTAAATAAAAAACAACGTAATGTGGATAGAAGTTCATTGGAAGTGAAAATGATTTTTTTTAATTTAGCAGTATGAACAAGTTTAAAGAATTTGTTGAGTGGAAGGCTTTTGGTGTTTGTACCGCTATCGGCGAACGGTTGGGAATCGCCACCAGCCGGATCCGCCAGTATTTTATGTTTACCTCCCTGCTGACCATGGGATCACCAATTATTATCTATATGATCCTGGCATTTTGGATCAATATCAAGAAGTACATACTGGCCGCCAGGCGGAACCCATTCCGGTATCTTTAATGAAAAGCCAATTTTCACGGGCTTTTTGTAATATTTACAACAAACAGCAAAGTTGTTTATGCAACCAAACTATCTTTGCCCGATTAACGTAAAAATTTTGGAAATGAACGGTGTAAAAGTGCAAATGCAGGCTGATGGGATAGATATTTTAAAGCAACTGGCAGCGGGTTTAGGGAAACAACTCGAAAATGACCGCCTTGCCATGCCTGAATTTGTGGGAGAAGGATTCTGCAAAGCTTATACACTTGGAAAAGGCATCAGTGCAATCATAGCTCAATGCTGTTATAAAATTGATTTTGCCCTGGAAGCGTCCGATTCAGAAAGCCCTGTATTTATCCTGCAATATGACCATATCGTAAAATGCAAGGACCAACAATCCGAGCCCGAAACTTCCCGTGTTCCATTCACAGAAGAAACTTCCTTTGCATTTGCCATCAGTAATCATACGCACCAGCAACCCCGTTATAAGGGCAAGTTGGTGAAGTCTTTGCGGATCATCATCCGCCAGGAGTGGCTGGAAGAGATAATTGGTAATGAAAACCTGAAAGACATTCTGGTTGGCATCTTGGATACCTTGCCGGGTAATCACCTCCGGTCACCGTTGAATGCCGAAGAGCGGCTCTGGTTAAGGGAAGTATTCATCCATAATAATGAAACCGCCTGGGATGATTTTTATTCTGTCATCCGCATCAAATTGTTATTGGAGAAGTTTATTTTCCGATTAAAAAAGCAGTTGAGTCAAAAAGGGATACGAACCTTTTCAGATCATGAAACAGAACAGCTGAAAAAAGCGGAGAAGGAACTGGTGAAAAATTTTGCAGAGCCGGCTCCCACGATCTCCTTTCTGTCAAAAAATGCCGGGATGAGCCCCTCCAAATTCAAAACTGATTTCAGGCAGATGTTTGGCTTACCGGTATACCGGTATTTCCAGAAAAGCCGTATGATCTATGCCCGTTCTTTAATGGTGAATAAAAAGTTAAGCATCAAAGAGGTAGGAGCCATGTCGGGGTATTCCAACATGAGCCATTTTTCGGCGGCATTTAAAAAAGAATTCGGTATCCTGCCCAAGGAATATCTTGAAAATTTTAATGAACAAAAACAAGGCTTGTCTGTTATTTCCTATAATAACTGATTCGGCCACTGAAAATCTCTTTGTACCCAAATTTTTTCCACTTTTTTCACAATACCAATGGCCCCGTTTTTGATATCCAAACCTCATCCGGATGCTCTTGAAAACAAATACCTTTTTTTCTATTGATAACCTGATTCAAAGAAAATGATTCCGGGCTTCCGAAAGGAAGCCTTTTTATTGGTTGGTGACCAGGAGGGTTGTTGGCAACTCAAAAATATCATGTTCTTTGGCTACCGTTCTTAATGGAAGTTCTTTTAATTCATCCATGTATGCTGTTCGGCTCAGGATCAATGCTTTGTTATGTTCCAGGTAATGACGAAGCGAATCGATATCCTTGAAAACTTTTACCCGTTCGGGAAGATAAAAGGTAAAGGAAGGCTGGAAAATCTTATAACCGACAACCTTGTCAAATTTATTGAGCATGTCCCTGGTTTTGGTCAGGGGATTGTTCTGGTAAATGGCCGGGTAGAGAATGTGCAGGAAAATAAGGTTAAAAACAGTATATGTTGCGAACAGGGTAATGAGAGCCCTGGTATGTTTTCGTTTATGCACGAATACAATTGAGGCAAGGGTTCCGGTAACTAAAACCAGTAAGAACAGGGCGAGGTTTTCGTAACCCTTTGTGGCCGGTTCATTCCTGATGGCAATAAAGGCCAAAACGGGTAATGCCAGGTTCACGGCCAGCAGGATGAAAAAAGGGTAAATCGCTGTTTTTTTCCTTTCCAGCAACCTGACAAAATAATTGCCCAATAATACCGCAGCAAATGCATAGCCGGGTATCGGATAATTAGGAAGCTTGGTGCCGGAAAAACTATAGAATACAACATATATGGCGATGGCCAAAAAGCATAGCCGGAGAAAAGAATTTTTGTACAGGTTTGTATTTTTTTTAAAAGATTCAACAAAAAAGACGGAAGAGGGTAATAGTCCCACTACTACAAAAACAGGAATGAGTAAAAAAAAGCCACCATGACCTTCCAGCGGAGATGAAAACCGGTTGATATTATTATCAATAAAAAACCCTTTTGTGAAAGCCCCCCCGGTGGCCCCGTGCACCAGGAGGTACCAGGGAACGGCAATCGCCATGGTTAAGATCGCGGCAAGGACAATTTTGCCGAATTGAATTTCTTTCCATCTTTTTTCCCAGATCAACCAGCATAAAATGACCGCGCCGGGAATGGCAATCGCTACCGGGCCTTTAGCGAGGGTGCCCAAACCCATTGCGATTGCACAGATCCAAAGCCAGCGATCCTGTTTTTCCTGGAAATAGGCAAAGCCGGAAAAAATCGCCAGTACATTGAAAAAGATCAGGTAGGGATCGGGCACAGACATCCTGAACTGGAAAAGGAAATGGGTGGATGTCAATAATACGAGGCAACTGATCAAAGCATGTCGGGCGGATGAATAGCGACGAATAAAAAAATAAGTGATCAGTATGGTGAGTACCCCAAAGATCGCGGAAAAAAACCTTGCTCCCCATTCGGAAATACCAAAGAGCTTAAATCCCCCAAACATAAAATAATAATGTAAGGGGGGTTTGATAGCCCTCAGCTCCCCGTTGAAAGTGGGCACGATCCAGTCATTTCTTTCAAACATCTCCCTGGCACATTCCGCATTTCGCGCTTCGTCAAATATCCAAAGGGAAGTACGTCCCAGGCCGGGTAATAATAAAATAAGGGCCAGGCCCAGAACGATCCACCAATAGTTTTTTTCGGAATAGTTCATTGTCCGGAAATGAATAGCAAATTTAAGCGATACCGGAAAAATCAGGTACGGTCCGGCTTTAAGGGGTCATGAAAAACAAAATATAAACCCCATGAAGACGCCAGCACACTGATCAGGTAAAATAACAAACTGATCACGACACCGGTTTCGGGGCTGAGGTGAAAATAATTAGCGCCTTCCACAAAAACAAATTCCCGGGTACCCAGTCCTCCTCCCAGTGAAAGCGGTAATACGGAAATCACGGCAGCTGCCAGGAAAATGAAAATCCATTCGGACTGGCCAAGAGGAATATCCAGGGCTTTTAAGATGCAATACACACAAACCACCTGTGTCAGTTGAACGGCCAGTCCCCAGAAAAAAGTCGGCCAGAAACCTTTCAGGAAGTCTTTGAAAAAAAATTTGATGATCAGGTAAAGAGCCAGCACTGCCAGCAATGCTCCTGTTACAAGTAGGGTGTCATATAGCGGGTTGTTCAGTACGATCACAGCGTATACGGATAATATAAGACCCAGTGCCAGTAAACCGCTGAACCGGTCCAGTAAGACCGCCGCCGAAGTTTTTTTATAGGGGGCGTTGAACTTTTTATTCAGTAAGATCACCTTATAAGCGTCTCCGCTGATAGCGCCTGGCAGGAAGAGATTATAAAACATACCCAGCCAGTACAGCCTGATATTCTGCAGGGAAGGCAGGTGCAGGTTAATATTGCTGAAATAAATATTGAGCCGGAACGCGGAAAATATTTTTGAAATGATTAAGAGGAGAACTGCCAGTGCCAGCAACCACCAGTTTGATTTCAAAAAGGCATTTTTTGCTGACAGGAAATCAACCTTATGCGAAATATACCAGAAACACAATACCGTAATGCCGATCTTCAACAGCAGTTTCCCGGCTTTTTTTATTTTTCCTTCTTTTCTGGTTTCTGTTTCAGCCATTGTGTATTTTTATTCAACAGGCTTCGGTCTTACGGCAGGTTGAATTGTAAAACGGGTGCAAGTAAAAGCAAATCAATGGTAAAAAAAATTATCCCCTTTTTTATTTTATTTTTTCTCTCCATCCATATGCTGGGCCAGAAGAAAAAACTTTTTTTTGGCAAAACCATTAACCGTTCCGTAAAAATCAGGCCCGGTACCTATACCCTTACCGGTTCGGGGTCTTTGGACCAACCGGCCATCATTATTACCGGTGATAATATTACAGTTGATTTTAATGGAGCCGTGATAGTAGGGGATAGCAAAAACAAAATGCCGGATGCATTTTTAGGATTGGCCATATTGGTGAAAGGCGGAAAGAATATCACGATAAAGAATCTTACGGTCAAAGGCTTTAAGGTCGCTTTCCTGGCAAGGGATATCGAACAACTCCGGGTTGACCATTGTGATTTCAGTTATAATTACCGCCAGCACCTCAACAGTACGCAGGAAAAAGAAGATATGTCTGATTGGATGAGCTATCACCATAACGAGCAGGATGAATGGCTGCGCTATGGAGCTGCCTTATATTTGAAAAATTGCCTCACCCCGGTCATTACCAATTGCAGGGTTACGGGAGGTCAAAACGCCCTGATGATGTCAGGTTGTCGTAACGGGATCATCTATAACAATGATTTTTCCTTTAACTCCGGGATTGGTATCGGCCTTTACAGAAGCCAATTGAATACCATTGCTTATAATAAGGTCGATTTCAATGTAAGAGGTTATAGCCACGGGGTTTATAGTCGTGGTCAGGATAGTGCGGGGATCCTGGTATATGAACAGAGCCAGCAAAATCATTTCTATAAGAATTCTGCCACCCATGGCGGCGACGGATTTTTCCTGTGGGCAGGTCAGTCAACCATGGATGATGGAAAAGGGGGGTGTAATGATAACCTGTTGAACGGGAATGATTTTTCCTATGCCCCAACCAATGGGATTGAGGCTACTTTCAGCCGTAATAGAATTATCAATAACCGGGTCTATGAATGTGATTATGGATTTTGGGGCGGCTATAGCTATGCAACCACGATTTCCGCCAATAAGTTCCGGAACAATAAAACTGATATCGCGATCGAGCACGGCCAGCAAAACACCATCACCTATAATATATTTGACCAGGGGGGTGAGGCCATCAAGCTCTGGGCCAATGCTCTGCAACCGGGCAGCTGGGGATATCCAAAATACCGGGATACACGTAGCCGGGACTATGTCATCGCCCTGAATAGTTTTTTTAAGAAGCCCACTGTTTTCGATATAGCCCAAACGGAAAACCTGAATATTTTTGGCAATAGCTATGGAGAGTATGAACAATTATTCAAATTAGACAGTGCGGTAAAGAACCTGGATACAGCCTTTGATGCCCAATTGAATGCAGCATTATCGGAAGACACTAAAGAAGAGATCCCCGACATCCGGGAGCCCAATGATCCCTTTAAAGGTTCGGGTTGGCTGGCCGGCAGAAAAAATATCATGATGACGGCCTGGGGGCCATACGACTTCCGGTATCCCATTTGCTGGAATACCCGTCCCACTGATACCTCCGGACTGCTAAACTTTAAGATCGTAGGTCCGAATGGGAACTGGAAAGTCAGGAGTTTCAGGGGATTGGAGGGATTATCAAAACTGGAAGGCGGCTTTCCGGACAGTATCACAGCCAGGAAGATCCAATCCTCCGTTACAGACCTGGCGCTGGAACTTGAATTTACCGGGGAAACTTTCACAGACCCCTTTGGCCATGAAATTAAAAACGGAAGCCCTTACCCCTTTTCTTATCAGCATTTCTTTTTGCCGATCGATTTTACCGTGAACTGGTACAGTTTTGATTCCCTTTTTCATAACCCTTTGAAAGAACAAAGTTTATTCCCTGCAAATGCAAGGATCCGGCCCATTAAAACAGAAAAGACCCGGCAACTCGATTATGCCTGGTGGGGAGGCATAAAGGCCGGTAAACAGTATGAGCAATTTATTACGGTAGGAGAAGGGGCGGCAGAAACGGAAGAAGGGAATTATGAATTGGCAGTTACCTGGGATGATGCCGTCCGGGTTTTTGTTGACGGGAAGCTGATCATCAATGAATGGAACCCATCCTTATATGGCTTTGACGAATCGCCGCAGAAAAAGCTGGTTATCCACCTGGCAAAGGGGAATCATTTTTTCAGGGTGGAGCATGTGGAATTGGGAGGATTTGCGGTTTTAAGCCTGAAAATCAACAAGCAGCAATAAAAATCCGGGGTTGGAGGGATCGTCGGACTGCTTCCCTGCCTGCCGGTTTTTGGGAAAGAGATTTCAGGAAAAACAGCTGCGAAAAATATTTCTCAAATCTTTGTCTGTTTAAACCTAACCCCCTACCTTTGCACTCCCGTAAGAAAATCGGGTTTTCACGTATGTCTCAGAGAATTAGAATCAAATTACAGTCTTACGATCATAACCTGGTAGATAAATCTGCCGAAAAGATCGTCAAAACTGTTCGCAGCACAGGTGCTGTGGTGACGGGGCCTATTCCCCTTCCCACCCGTAAAAAGATTTTTACTGTGTTGCGTTCACCCCACGTCAACAAGAAAAGTCGTGAACAGTTCCAGCTGGCTACGCATAAGCGTTTGCTGGATATATACACGTCTTCTTCCCGTACCGTTGATGCGTTGAGCAAACTGGATTTGCCAAGTGGTGTGGAAGTGGAGATCAAGGCATAAGTGCGTTATAGTTTTATTAAGTAGTTCTTATTATTATACATTAATTTTTTGCCATCTCTCAATCCGGCATTTTGTCGGAGAAAAGAGCTCTGGTAGATCACAAAATATAAACAAGCCCTTCGAGGTTTGTTTGTCACCGGTACTTCCTCTTCGCTGCAGCCTGCAGGGAAAACAATGGAAAAGGTCGGCGATAAACCAGGATTGAATTCGCCCATGGCGGATGTCTTGTATAACCTTGCGGGGAAAAACCGTAAGAAAATGAAAGGAATAATCGGTAGAAAAATTGGGATGACAAGCATCTTCGATCCTGGTGGCAAACAGACAGCCTGTACGATCATTGAGGCTGGCCCCTGTGTAGTTACGCAGGTGAGAACCAAAGATGTTGATGGTTACAGTGCCCTCCAGCTTTCTTTTGGCGATAAGAAAGAAAAACACACCCTCAAGTCTGAAAAAAATCACTTCTCCAAAGCCCAGACCGGCGCAAAGAAATTCGTAAAGGAATTTCGGGATACTTCCCTCGAAAAAAATATTGGTGATACCGTTACGGTTGACATTTTCGCTGAAGGCGATACGGTAGAAGTTGTGGGTACTTCAAAAGGCAAGGGATTCCAGGGTGTTGTAAAGCGTCATGGATTTTCCGGTGTGGGTGAGCAATCACACGGTCAGCACGACCGTCAGCGTGCTCCCGGTTCAATCGGTGGATCATCATATCCTAGCCGTGTATTTAAGGGTATGCGTATGGCCGGCCGTATGGGTGGCGACAGGGTGAAGATGAAAGGCCTGAAAGTGGTTAAGATTTTTGCTGACAAAAATTACATATTGGTAAGTGGTTCAGTTCCTGGCCACAATGGTTCAATCGTTTTAATCCAGAAATAATTATGCAAGTCGACGTTTTAAATATACAAGGAAAGAAAACAGGCAGGACTGTTGAGTTGCCCGAAGCTATTTTCGGCATTGAACCCAACACACACGTTGTGTACCTGGCTGTCAAGCAGTATCTCGCTGCACAGCGCCAGGGCACCCATAAAGTGAAAACCCGTGCGGAAGTGAAGGGAGCCAGCCGTAAACTGCACCGCCAGAAAGGAACCGGTGGAAGCCGTAAAGGAAATATCCGGAACCCTTTATACAAGGGAGGTGGTTCTATATTCGGGCCCAAGCCCCATGCTTACGATATCAAGCTGAATCGTAAAGTACAGGCATTGGCCAGGGTATCGGCCCTGTCGGCGAAGGCAAAAGAAAATGCGATTGTGGTGGTGGAAGATATCAAAATGGATGCCCCCAAAACCAAAACATTTGTCGGGATCCTTGATAACCTGAAAGTGGCTGATAAAAAGTCATTGTTCGTGATGCCGGATTATAATGATAATGTTTACTTAAGTCTTCAGAACGTTCCCTCTGTTCTGGGTTTACTGAACAGGGAACTGAATACGTATGACCTGGTAAATTCCGATGTGCTGGTGTTTACTGAAAGTGCTGCTAAAATGTTTGCAGAACTGGAAGCCGAAGTGGAAGCATAATTAAAAACTTTCTAAACCGATAGAAATGAAACTTTCTGAAGTATTGATAAAACCCATTTTGACCGAGAAGGCAAACAGCCAGCAGGAAAAACTGCGTCGTTATGCATTTAAGGTGGCAAAAGCTGCGAATAAGCTTGAAATCAAGAAGGCTATCGAAAGCTTTTACGGGGTTACTGTTGTAGATGTGAACACACTGGTTGTTCCTGCAAAAAGCAAGTTCCGCTATACAAAAGCAGGATATGTAGCCGGTAAAAAACCTCCTTATAAGAAAGCGCTGGTAACAGTTGCGGAGGGAGAAGAAATTGATTTATATTCCAGTATATAATATTTACTCACTATAGCAGCGAGGCTGATAAGTTCGCAAAACTGAAAACGAAATGGCACTAAAGAAATACAAACCGGTAACTGCAGGAACCCGTTGGAGAATCGGGAATGCCTACGCAGAGGTTACGACCAATAAACCTGAAAAATCTTTGTTGGAAACAAAGAAAAGGACAGGGGGACGTAATTCATCAGGTCACCTGACCATGCGTTATATTGGCGGTGGTCACAAGAAGAAATACAGAATTATTGATTTTAAAAGAAATAAGAAAGCGGTTGAGGCAGAAGTAAAAACGATCGAATATGATCCCAACCGTACCTGTTTTATTGCCCTTGTGGAATACAAGGATGGTGAAAAGAAATATATCATCGCCCCCCAGGGTTTGGAAGTGGGTATGAAGATCATCAGCGGTGATAACGTAGCGCCGGAGATAGGCAATGCCCTGCAGTTAAAGAATATGCCCCTCGGTACCATGGTGCATAATATTGAAATGCAGCCGGGCCAGGGTGGAAAAATTGCCAGAAGTGCGGGTTCTTCTGCACAGCTGACCAATAAAGAAGATAAATATGCGGTGCTGAAAATGCCGAGCGGGGAATTAAGGAAGGTGCTGATCAATTGTTATGCTACAGTAGGTGTTGTGGGTAACAGCGACCATAACCTGCAGAGCATGGGTAAGGCTGGCCGTAACCGCTGGAAGGGCATCAGGCCCCGTAACAGAGGTGTTGCTATGAACCCTGTCGATCACCCGATGGGTGGTGGTGAGGGAAGGTCTTCCGGTGGTCATCCGAGAAGCCGTACCGGTAAATATGCAAAAGGTGAAAAGACCCGTACCAAGCATAAGGGTAGTGATAAACTGATCCTTCAGCGGAAAGACGGTAAGAAGCTGGCTAAATAAATTTATCATTCAAAAATTGAAATTATAAATGGCTCGTTCAATTAAAAAAGGTCCTTATGTCGCATCTCACCTTGAAAAAAAGGTGCTGGCCATGGCTGAGGGTAAGACAAAAAAGGGAGTTATCAAAACCTGGAGCCGCCGCTCTACGATCACACCTGATTTTGTCGGGCACACATTTGCGGTTCATAACGGTAACAAGTTTATCCCTGTTTATGTAACGGAATTCATGGTGGGTCATAAATTAGGTGAATTTGCACCGACCCGTCAGTTCAAAGGACACTCAAGTAAGAAAATTGCTTAATTGAATTAAGAAATAAAAATGGAAGCATTAGCTAAACTCAGAAATTACCCTACATCGCCCCGCAAGATGCGTTTACTGGCCGACCTGATCCGTGGTATGCAGGTGGAAAAAGCATTGGCGACCCTGGAACACAGCGCCAAGCACCCGGCGGTGCCGATGCGGAAACTGGTATTAAGCGCCATCAACAACTGGAAACAGAAAAATGAAGGGGAAGATGAAAGCCAGTTAGTGGTCAAGACCATTATGGTAGACGGTGCCAGGACCATCAAGCGTTTAAGGCCCGCACCACAGGGACGCGGCTACCGGGTAAGAAAGAGAAGCAACCACGTAACCGTGGTGGTGGACGTGAAAGGAGCCAAGACGGTGAAGGCCGCGAAAGCAACAGAAGAAGCAGCTGTAGCGGAAACGCCTGTAGCAGCGGAGAAAAAGCCCAGGAAAGCGGCACCTAAAAAGGCAGCTACCAAAAAAGCAACAAAGAAAGCAACAACAAAAAAATAATTAAACGCATAACCAATAAACATGGGTCAAAAAGCAAATCCGATTGGTAACAGGTTAGGGATCATTCGTGGTTGGGAATCCAACTGGTATGCTGATAAGAAGAATTTCAGCATCAGACTGATCGAGGATAACAAAATCAGGAAATATCTCAATGCCCGTATCAATAAAGGCGGTATTTCAAAAATTGTTATTGAGCGTACGCTGGGTAAACTGATCGTTACTATCCATACTTCCAAACCCGGTATCATTATCGGTAAGGGTGGTGGTGAGGTAGACCGCATCAAGGAAGAGTTGAAAAAGCTCACCGGCAAAGATGATGTACAGATCAATATCCTTGAGATCCGACGCCCGGAACTGGATGCGATGATCGTGGCAGATACGATTGCCCGCCAGATCGAAAACCGTATCAATTACAAAAGAGCGACCAAGATGTCGATCGCTTCTGCCCTCCGTATGGGTGCCGAAGGGATAAAAGTGAAACTGAGCGGACGTTTGAATGGCGCTGAAATTGCCCGTAGCGAAGAACTGAAGCAGGGTCGTACCCCTTTGCATACGTTCCGGATGGATATCGATTATGCAAATGTTTTTGCTCAGACCGTTTACGGAAAAATTGGTATCAAAGTATGGATCTGTAAAGGAGAAGTACTGGGTAAAAGAGACCTGAACCCCAATTTCCTGGCAGGCGGTAAAAATGAAGGTGCCGGCGACAGGCGTGAGAGAAGGGATGATCATCGGGGTGATCGCCGTGATGACAGAAGGGGCGGAGAAAGAAGAGGTGGTGGCAGAGACAGGAGGGGTTAATCAATTAACACAGAAATCAGAATCAAGTAACTAGAAATTATAAGCAATGTTACAACCGAAAAGAACGAAACACAGGAAGATGCAGAAGGGTCGCATGAAGGGAAATGCGAAAAGGGGAACAACGATCGCCTTTGGCTCTTATGGCCTTAAAGCCATGGATGAGCATTGGATCACCGACCGTCAGATTGAAGCGGCCCGTCAGGCTTTGACCCGCCACATGAAAAGAGAAGGAAATGTTTGGATCCGCATATTCCCCGACAAACCCATTACCCGTAAGCCTGCAGAGGTGAGGATGGGTAAGGGAAAGGGTAACCTGGAATTCTGGGCAGCCGTAGTTCAGCCGGGACGTATTCTTTTTGAAATAGACGGTGTAACAGAACAGGTGGCGAAAGAAGCACTGCAACTGGCCTCCGGCAAGTTGCCGATCAAAACAAAATTTGTGATACGCAGGGATCTGGTTGCGTAAAAAAATAAAATCGTTGAACGATGGCGAATAATGCAGATTTTTTAAAAAGCATAAGGGAAATGAATCAGGAAGACCTGAAAGCCCGTATACAGGAAGATGAGCTCCGGCTCAAGAAACTGGAGTTTGCGCATGCAATTTCTCCCCTGGAGAACCCGGTGAGCATCCGCAACCTGCGCAGGGATATTGCCCGTTTGAAAACCGAATTAAGAAACAAGGAGTTAAGCGTATAATAACAATACACTGCCTGGCAGTGGATAAAAAACAAAGAAATGACCGAAAGAAATTTGCGCAAAACAAGAATCGGGGTGGTGACCAGCAACAAGATGGCGAAAACTGTTACCGTTGCGGTTGAAAGAAAAGTAAAGCACCCCATCTATGGTAAGTTCGTGAAAAAAACGACCAAGTTCCATGCACATGATGAGAAAAATGAATGCAGCATCGGTGATTTGGTCAAAATCATGGAAACCCGCCCGCTCAGCAAAACAAAACGCTGGAGAATGGTGGAGGTTGTTGAAAAAGTTAAATAAGATTTGGTTGGTATAACCAGTAGTTAAAAGCTAAAGCTAAAAAAAATGATTCAGCAAGAAAGCAGGTTGAATGTGGCAGACAACAGCGGGGCAAAAGAAGTTCTTTGTATCCGTGTACTGGGAAACAGTGGTCAGCGTTATGCCAAGATCGGCGATAAGATAGTCGTAACCGTAAAGGATGCTATACCCGCAGGCGGTATCAAAAAAGGAACAGTGGCCAAGGCGGTGATCGTTCGTACCACCAACAAGTTGCGCCGGAAAGACGGTTCTTATATCCGTTTCGATGACAATGCCGTGGTGCTGCTCAACCAGTCTGATGAACCCCGGGGTACCCGTATTTTCGGACCCGTGGCCAGGGAACTGAGGGACAAAGGGTATATGAAAATTGTTTCACTCGCACCGGAAGTGCTTTAATATTTGAAATAATCGGGTAACACCCATTAATGATAAACAAATGAAAACAAGATTTAAACCAAAATACAATATTAAAAAAGGGGACAATGTTGTGGTGATTACAGGTGAAGACAAAGACCTGTCCAAGCCCCGTATTGTAAAACAGGTTTTGGTGGAAGAAGGTAAAGTAATTGTTGAGGGAGTGAATATCATCTCCAGGCATACCAAGCCTTCAGCCCAGAATACTTCTGGCGGCATTATCAAGAAAGAAGCGCCCATCCATATCAGCAACGTAATGTTATGGGATGCGAAGGCCAAAGCCCCTTCGAAAGTGAAAAGGGTAAAAGAAAATGGTAAAACACAGCGTGTATCAAAAAAATCAGGGGAGGTAATTAAATAATGAGTACAGTAAAATATGCTCCAAGATTGGCCGACAAGTACAAAAAAGAAGTTGTACCGGCTTTGGTAAAGAAGTTTTCTTATAAGAGCATCATGCAGGCACCCAAGCTAGAAAAGATTTGCCTGAACAGGGGTGTCAACGGTGCCGTAACCGATAAGAAACTGGTGGATATTGCCATCGATGAACTGACTACCATTACCGGTCAGAAAGCGGTAGCAACCATGTCTAAAAAGGATATTTCCAATTTCAAACTCCGTAAGAATATGCCTATCGGTGCCCGGGTTACGTTGCGGGGGGAAAAGATGTACGAGTTCCTCGACCGTTTGATTGCGGTGGCCCTTCCCCGGGTCCGTGATTTCAGGGGTGTGAATGAAAAATCCTTTGACGGACGCGGCAATTATACCATGGGTGTAACCGAACAGATCATTTTCCCGGAAATCGATATTGATAAGGTGAATAAGATAACCGGTCTTGATATCACATTTGTAACTACGGCTGAAACCGATGAGGAAGCCTACGAGTTGCTGAAGGAACTGGGTATGCCTTTTAAAAATGCCAATAAATAATTTAACACTAAAAAGTATAATATACTATGGCTAAGACATCAGTAAAAGCCAGGCAACGTAAAAGAGAGAAGATGGTAGCGCAATATGCCGAGAAGCGTGCAGCCCTGAAAGCGGCTGGCGACTGGAAGGCATTGGATGAGCTTCCCAAAAACTCTTCCAAGGTTCGTTTAAAGAACCGTTGCCAGCTGAGTGGCCGTCCAAAAGGATATGTTCGTTATTTCGGGATATCAAGGATTGCCCTTCGGGATATGGCACTGAATGGTAAGATACCGGGGCTTAAAAAAGCTAGCTGGTAATTTTTGAAACGGGCAGCGATGCCGGTTCAATAGTAAAATATTTAGATTAACAATTATCAATTGGAGATAAAATGGTAACAGATCCTATAGCAGATTTCCTGACAAGAATCCGTAATGCGCAGATGGCAGGTCACCGTATTGTTGAAATACCCGCCTCTAATCTGAAAAGGCGCATGACTGAAATATTGTACAGCCAGGGATATATCCTGAAATACAAATTTGAGGATGATAAGAAACAGGGTGTCATCAAGATCGCGCTGAAATATGATCCGCAAACAAAACAGCCTGCTATCCATAGTTTGGAACGGATCAGCCGCCCGGGTTTGCGTCAGTATGCAAAACCTGGTGAATTCCGCCGTGTGAAGAATGGCCTGGGTGTGGCGATCGTGTCAACTTCCAAAGGTGTGATGACGGACAAAGAGGCGAAGTCGCAGAATGTTGGCGGTGAAGTCCTGTGCTTTGTATATTAAAAAAAATTGCTGATACATTAAGCCGAACCTATACCCGGCTGACCGGTCAGCAGCGAAACCCATAAAAAGAACAAATTAAACTGAATTAACATGTCCCGTATAGGAAAGAAGCCGGTTACAGTTCCCAGTGGTGTTACGATCACCGTAGCACCCGATAATACGATCACCGTAAAGGGTCCCAAAGGCGAATTAAAGGAAACCATTGATCGTGATATCAAGGTGGAAATCAAAGAAGGCGAAGTGGTTTTTGTGCGGCCGACCGAACAGATCCGTCACCGCGCCTTGCATGGTTTGTACCGTGCCCTGGTGGCCAATATGGTGAAAGGGGTCACTGATGGCTTCAAGAAGAATCTTGAATTGATTGGTGTGGGTTTCAAAGCCTCCAACCAGGGTAATATCCTTGACCTGTCATTGGGATATTCGCATAATATTATTTTCGAAGTGCCGAAAGAACTGAAAGTGGGTACGGCCCAGGAAAAAGGACAGAACCCGACCATTTCGCTGGAGGGGATCGACCGCCAGTTATTAGGCCAGGTGGCCGCCAAGATCCGTGGGTTGCGCAAACCTGAGCCTTATAAAGGCAAGGGGGTACGGTATGTTGGTGAAGTGGTAAGGAAGAAAGCCGGTAAAGCAGCCGGAAAATAAGGCCGCAGCTGGTGTAACCCTTTGTTTAATAATTATTGCATTTGAATTTTCCTGGCAGCATCAGGAAACAAAATAAAAAGAGATGAACCCGAAAGCAAAATCGCAGAAAAAACAGAACATACGTTACCGCATCCGTGCAAAGATCAGTGGTACCACTACGAAGCCCCGTTTATCAGTATTCAGGAGCAACAGTGAGATCTATGCGCAGATCATCGACGATACCAAGGGTTTTACCCTGGTCAGTGCATCTTCTACCGATAAGGACATCGTGGCCCAGAAAGGCACCAAGATCGAAAAGAGTAAGCTGGTCGGAACAGCCATTGCAAAGAAAGCCTCGGAGCTGGGATTAAAGGACGTGGTTTTTGACCGCGGGGGTAACCTGTACCATGGAAGGGTGAAAGCAGTTGCTGAAGGTGCAAGAGAGGGGGGACTTCAATTTTAATAAGCATTTTATAAGGCAAATTTCAACTTGAAATAATGGCAAAAGTTAATTTAAACAGAGTAAAAGCAGGAGATCTTGAATTAAAAGAGAAAGTAGTATCCATCAACCGTGTTGTGAAAACAACAAAGGGTGGACGCGCTTTCAGTTTTTCTGCACTCGTGGTGGTAGGTAACGAAAATGGTGTGGTAGGCCACGGTTTGGGAAAAGCGAAGGAGGTACAGGAAGCGATCACAAAAGGTATTGAGGACGCCAAGAAGAACCTGATCAAAGTGCCTGTGATGCACGGTACCATTCCCCATGATCAATGGGCGAAGGAAGGTGCGGCCAAAGTGTTGATCAAACCGGCTGCACACGGTACGGGTGTAATTGCCGGGGGCAGTATGCGCTCTGTGCTGGAAAGTGCGGGTATTACTGACGTGCTGGCAAAGTCGCTGGGATCTGCCAATCCCCATAACGTAGTAAAAGCCACTTTTAAGGCGCTTGCTATGCTGCGGGAGCCGATTCATGTGGCCAAAACACGCACCATTGGTTTGAAAAAAGTATTTAACGGATAAATAATCAGCTGTACAGGGTATACAGTCCAAAAGACCGTGATATGAAAAAGATTAAAATTACATTAGTAAAGAGCCCTATCGACAGGCCGGAACGTCAAAAACTGACCTTGAAAGCTTTGGGCCTGAATAAGACAAATGCTTCTAAAGAAGTAGAGGCTACGCCGCAGATATTAGGGATGGTCAGGAAAGTGAACCACCTTATTACCGTGGAAGAACTGGCCTGATCCTTTGCTGAAAATCATTTATTAAAGCGAGCCCTGATGCTTTCGGGGCGATGAGTAAAAAATAAAAGCAATGAAACTACACAATTTAAGACCTGCAAAAGGCGCCGTCCACAAAGAGAAACGTTTGGGACGTGGAGAAGCTTCCGGAAAGGGAGGAACATCAACAAAAGGAAATAAGGGACACCAGAGCCGGAGCGGCTTTAAAAACAAGATGGCACACGAAGGTGGCCAGATGCCCATTCAACGTCGTGTTCCCAAACGCGGGTTCAAGAATTTCAACCGTGTTGAATTCAAGGTATTTAACCTGGGCCAGGTAGACCACCTGGTGGAAAAATACAAGATCACCGATTTTTCGCTCGAAAACCTGTATGCCAATGGCCTTATCAGCCAGAATGATAAAGTGAAACTGTTGGGGAATGGCGAAATTAAAAGCAAAGTTGCTTTCCGGGTGAATGCCGTCAGCGAAAAAGCGAAATCTGCCATCGAGGCAGCCGGTGGAACTGTAGAATTGGTAAACTAATTTTCAGTATCTTGCAATGACGCATTAACTGATGCGTCTTTTTTGTTTAAAGGCTCATAAATTTATCAGCATCCGTGAAGAAGTTTATACAAACCCTTAAGAATATCTGGAGCATAGAGGAATTGAAAAGTAAGATCATTTTTACTTTACTCCTTATTCTTATTTACCGCATAGGTTCACATATCGTTTTGCCAGGTATCAACCCCGGCGACCTTGAGAAATTTACAAGCTCCAACCAGGGGGGTATGCTGGGACTGATTGATACTTTTGCCGGTGGTGCGTTTTCAAAAGCGTCCATTTTTGCGCTGGGGATCATGCCCTATATCTCCGCTTCTATCTTTATGCAGCTGATGACGGTACTGGTACCACAGATGCAGAAATTACAAAAAGAAGGCGATAGCGGTCGTAAAAAAATCAACCAATGGACCCGTTACCTTACTGTTGCTGTAACTGTGGTGCAGGCCTCTGCTTATGTTACGTATCTTAACCAGACGACGGGTGGTGCTATCAACCCCTTGTTCAAAGGGTATTTCTGGATGTCAACCGTTATTGTATTGACGGCCGGAACCCTTTTTGTTATGTGGCTGGGTGAAAAGATAACCGATAAGGGATTGGGTAATGGTACTTCCCTGATTATCATGGTGGGTATCCTGGCGCGTTTGCCCCAGTCATTCCTGCAGGAGTTTTCTGCAAAAACAACCCGCAACGGACAGGTGCTGGTATTTATCATTGAAATCGTCATCCTGATCGCGATTATACTCGGTTGTATCATGCTGATACAGGGAACCAGGAAAGTAGCGATCAATTATGCGAAACAGATAGCCGGAGGCAACCGGCAATTTACCGGGGCAAGGCAATTTCTGCCTTTAAAGGTCAATAGCTCCGGTGTAATGCCGATTATCTTTGCACAGGCGATCATGTTTATCCCCACTTTGTTCTCCCTGACCAAAACACAAACGGGACAGAATATTTCGAATATATTCAGGGATCATAGTAATTTCTGGTACATGGTGATTTATGCCGTCATTGTTATCGGTTTTACCTTCCTGTACACGGCATTGATCTTTAACCCAAAGCAAATTGCAGAAAACCTGAAGCAAAACAATGGTTTTGTGCCGGGGGTAAAACCCGGACAGCCAACGGCTGATTATATTGGTTCTATCATGGATAAGATCACTTTACCGGGTGCAGTATTGCTGGCCTTTGTCGGTATCTTACCCGGATTTGCACAAAGACTGGGTGTGACCGCCGGATTTTCCACTTTCTTCGGGGGTACTTCCCTGCTGATCATGGTGGGGGTTATCCTGGACACCTTACAGCAAATAGAAACACAGTTACTCATGCGGCAGTATGACGGTCTGATGAAGAGTGGCCGTATCCAGGGAAGACAAACCGCGTCCCAGGTACAGGTTTAACTGCAAAATATATTTAAAGGGACCTGGTAGGAATAGCTTACCGGGTTTTTTTATTTTTACAATATTGAATGTATAGGGATGATTCATTATAAATCAGCAGAAGAGATTGAAAAGATGCGGCAGAGCGCATTACTGGTCAGCAAAACACTGGCTGTTGTCACCGCTTTGTTAAAACCCGGCATTACCACCCTCTCCATTGATAAAGTGATTGGCGAATTCATTGCTGATCATCATGCTATCCCATCTTTCCTGCATTATAACGGTTATCCGTTCAATTCCTGTATTTCCGTTAACGATGTGGTGGTGCATGGCTTTCCGAATAAGACGGAACTCCGGGAAGGAGATATTATATCGGTCGATATTGGTGTCATCCTCGATGGCTGGCATGGTGATCATGCCTATACATTCTCCATAGGAAATCCCGGTGAGGAGGTCTTGCAGCTTATCAGGGTAACGAAGGAGTCCCTCTACAAGGGTATTGAAAAAGCGGTGGCCGGGAACCGGATCGGGGATATTTCCTTTGCCATCCAGGAACATACGGAAAAAAGGTATGGCTATGGCGTGGTAAGGGAATTGGTGGGGCATGGTCTGGGCAGGGAACTGCATGAAGATCCCCAGGTGCCCAATTACGGCAAAAGAGGAAGCGGTTCCAAGATGAAGGAAGGGCTTGTGCTGGCCATTGAACCCATGATCAATTTGGGTGTGAAAGAAGTCTTTACCGAATCGGATGGGTGGACCGTAAGGACAAAGGACGGAAAACCTTCGGTTCATTTCGAACATGATGTATGTGTTCGTAAAACAAAGGCGGATATCCTGTCCGATTACAGTATCATCGAAAAGGCAGAAAAAGAGAATCCTAACCTTTTTTACCCGGGCCAGTAACCAAGGGGTTATTCTGCACTGTTAAATGTAGGGGTCACTGCATGATGGATGTCTTTTAACTGGATATATGACCAGGCGGTAAAAGGCAGTAGCAGCAGGCATAACCAGGCCCAATAGGACGCTGTGACGAGGAAGCAGCAGGTGCTTAACAATATTACATAAAGCGGATAGGAAAAGAGCAGGCTTCCGATCATGACAGAATCAAAATGATCGGTCTTATGATATTTTTTGTTGATAAAATACCGCAGGCATAAATACACAGGCGCATGAATAAGGTAGCCGGCCAGGGCCGGAATCCCTAAAACCACTTTCATCAAAAAAGGAGTTGCAGTACCAAAGGTTTTTTTCAGGGCAGCCTTATCATCTTTCCCGATTTCATACACCAGGTCTTTAAGCTCATTGGCCAGCCTTGTATTGAATGCCTGGTGCCGTAAGCCCTCCGGCATATCAAAATCGATATCTTCTTTCCGGATCACCTTTCCGAAATTGATCTTTACGGTTTTACCAACATGGGAAAATGAATCATAGTTTAATCCCACGGGTAATACTTTTAGCGGGATATCATTTTTCCAGCTTTGGATGGCCAATCGGGCGGTCCCTTTTTTGAGAGGACGGAGATGCCATTCATTGATGCACTTACCCTCGCTGAACATCAAAACGGTACCGTTATGACGGAACAGTTCCAAACAGTTATCAAAAGTTTTATAATTTTCGCTAAGGTTTTCCACACCTTCACTGGTCCTGTAAACGGGTAATATATGCAGGGAATAAAATATCCGTGCTACCAATCGGTTGATAAAGGCATCCCCCCTTGCCAGCGAATAAACAGGTTGCTTCATTAACAGGTCCAGTAAAACGGCATCGAGAAAGGAATTCGGGTGATTGCAGGCCAGCAGCAGGGGTCCATCTTCATTTAAGCAGGCGGGTTGATTGATAATAATCCTTTTGCAGAAAATCCTGATGGCAGGCTGCCCCATAAATTTTAAAAAGGCGTAGAGCAAATACTGTTAGTTTTGATACCTGGATGAAAGATAATTTAAAATCAGGAAAAACATTGATTGTGATCGGGGGCGGGGCAGCCGGTATCTTCTGTGCCGTGAATGCAGCAAGGCTTTGCCCATCTTTACAGGTGGTCATTCTGGAAAAATCCTCAAAGTTATTATCCAAAGTGAAAATTTCAGGAGGAGGCCGCTGTAATGTTACGCATGCCTGTTTTGATATACCGGAAATGAGTGAGCATTACCCCCGGGGTAAATTTTTTGTGCGGAAAACTTTTCACCGTTTTTTTACCACGGATACGGTTCACTGGTTTGAAGAGCGGGGGGTGCAACTCAAAACAGAAAAAGACGGAAGGATGTTCCCGGTTACCGACAATTCTCAAACCATTATCGATTGCCTGATGAAAGAAGTCAATCAATATGGGATATCCATCCGCATGAATGCGGAAGTCAGGGGACTTTTCAAAAACCAGGAACATTTCGTAGTTGATATTTCAGGAGATAGGGAAATGAATGCTGATTTTGTATGTATCGCCTGCGGGGGGTATCCAAAAGCAACCCTGTTTGAATGGATCCTGAAAACCGGACACCATATAGAAAACCCGGTTCCTTCGCTTTTTACCTTTAATATGCCGGGGAATCCATTAACAAAACTGATGGGTATTGCTGTTGCAGCGGCCCGGATTAAAATCCGCAAAACCAAGCTCGAGGAAACCGGACCGCTACTGATCACCCACTGGGGGCTTAGCGGGCCGGTGGTACTGCGGTTAAGCGCCTGGGGTGCAAGAGAACTGGCAGCTACTAACTGGCATTTCCAGGTGGCTGTAAACTGGCTGCCGGAATTGAATGAGCAGGAATTGCGAGACAGGATCCGCCAGGTAAGGTTTGAACTGGCTGCTAATAAAATGATCAATAAAAATCCATTCGGTTTGCCTGCCCGGTTATGGGAATATATGCTGCAACAGTCCGGGATTGGTAAGGATTTACGCTGGTCCGACCTGCCTGCCAAAGATCAGAACCGGCTTGTAGGGATCATTACTGCCGCTGAATTTGAGATAAAAGGGAAAACGACTTTCAGGGAAGAATTTGTGACAGCTGGTGGTATCCGGCTCAATGAAGTGGATGCAGGAACCATGATGAGTAAAAAGATACCTGGACTCTATTTTGCCGGAGAAGTACTGGATGTGGATGGTATTACCGGCGGTTATAATTTTCAACATGCCTGGACCTCCGGTTTCATCGCAGCTGAAAGTATTGCAGCTGGTGCTGACCCGTCATCGCCAGTCTGAAATGGCAGGTTATATAAAACCGGTTGCCCTATTTGCATGGATCACCGCGTGCAAATATTTTATCAGGAAAATAGAACCAGGAATATCCTGCTGGGCTATTTATAAATTCCTCAAATACATTGATTTATAAAAGTGCTGTCTTCTTCAAAAAAACACAGCTAATACACTGATTTCCCGGGAGTTTGCTTTATCTTTGCAACCCCGAATTAAAACCCTCGGGATTTTTATCATGTCTGACAACAATATTGTTAACTCAAACGCTGAATCACAGGAGCAAGCACCCGCAGCCAACGAAGCTGCAGAAGCTGCTACAGCGACAAAAAATGCACCTGTGGCTGAGCCGGTTATTGAAACCGCTCATGATGATTTTGACTGGAGTATCGATAAGAGAAATGTATCGGCTTACAGCGAGGAAGAGAAAGAGAAATATGATAAAGTGTATGAAGCCACTTTCAAAAACATTACCGATGGCGAATTAATGGGCGGTACAGTAGTGGGTATGACCAAAACAGATGTCGTACTCAACATTGGTTTTAAGAGTGATGGACTGGTTTCATTAAATGAATTCAGGGACCTGCCCACCCTCAAGGTTGGCGATGAAGTTGAAGTGATGGTTGTGGAGAAAGAAGACAGGGATGGCCATCTTAACCTGAGCCGTAAACAGGCCCGTATCACCCGTGCATGGGAAAGGATCATGGAAGTCCATAAGACGGGCGAAGTGATAACCGGTACCGTTACCAATAAAACCAAGGGTGGTTTGATCGTGGATGTTTTTGGTATGGAAACTTTCCTGCCAGGATCACAGATCGATGTAAAACCGGTTACGGACTATGACCAGTTTGTGGGCAAAACAATGGAGTTCAAAGTGGTGAAGATCAATGAAGCCATTAAGAATGCCGTAGTAAGCCATAAAGCACTTATTGAAAGCGATATCGAAGCACAGCGTGCAGAGATCATGAGCAAGATGGAAAAAGGACAGGTACTGGAAGGAACGGTGAAGAACATCACCGACTTTGGAGCCTTTATGGATCTGGGTGGACTCGACGGATTGTTATACATCACCGATATTTCATGGGGACGTATCAATCATCCGGGTGAAGTCCTGAAAATGGACCAGAAGATCAATGTAGTGGTGCTTGATTTCGATGATGAGAAAAAAAGGATCAGTCTTGGATTGAAGCAGCTGACCCCGCACCCCTGGGATGTTTTACCTGAAAACATTAAAGAAGGTGAAGTGATCAAAGGTAAGGTGGTGAATATTGAAGACTATGGTGCTTTCCTTGAAATATTACCGGGTGTAGAAGGTCTGGTTCACGTCAGTGAGATTACCTGGGCCAATACGCCGATCAATGCCAAGGAGTTCTTCAAACTGGGCGATGAGCATGAAGCCAAAGTGGTAACACTGGATAAGGAAAATCGCAAGATGAGCTTGTCGATCAAGCAACTGAGCGAAGATCCCTGGGCTACGATCGAAGATAAATTCCCGGTTGAAAGCCGTCACAGCGGTTTGGTAAAAAATATCACTCCTTATGGTGTATTTGTTGAACTGGCGCCGGGTATCGGCGGTATGATCCATATCAGCGACCTGAGCTGGCTGAAGCGATTCAATCACCCAAGCGACTATACAAAGGTGGGCGAGAATATCGATGTCATTATCATGGGTATTGACAAAGAGAACCGTAAGTTGCAGCTGGGCCATAAGCAACTGGAAGAAGATCCCTGGAACACTTTACAGGATACTTTTGCAATCGGAACGGTACATGAAGGAACGGTGATCCGGAGGGACGATAAAGGCGCTGTAGTGCAGTTACCCTATGGATTGGAAGGATTTGCCCCCAGCCGCCATCTGGCCAAAGAAGATGGAAAGACAGTTGCGGCAGATGAAACCACCCAGTTCATGGTTATTGAGTTTGACAGGAATGAAAAACGCATCGTGATCTCACATACCCGCATCTGGGAACAGGTGAAAACAGATGAAAAAGAGGCGGCTAAGAAAGAAGCGAGGGTAGATGCCGAAAAAACCAAGAAGGTGGTCAAGAATATCCAGAGCAAGGTAGAAAAAGCTACTTTGGGAGATCTTGGAGCCTTAGCGGAGATCAAGGCTAAATTAAAGGAAGAAGAGAAAGGATCGGACGAAGCGAAAAGCTAAAATACTCGTAAAACCCCTCAATTTTGAGGGGTTTTTTTATAAAAGCTTGCATTTAAAAAAAATCATTATTAGGTTTGCAACTGTAATCCCATTACAATAGTCTACTATCCTTGTAACGACTTAATCCGCCCAATCTCCCTTAAAAATCATCATTTCCAATTTTTCTGAAAAGCTTCAGATACGGTGCTACGCATGGCTGTATCAGGTTCCATTCCTTAAAAACCCCCAGGAACTTATAAACTTGAAGCATGAGATATTTTCTACTATTGCCATTATTATGGCTCAGCCAGCAAATTGCCGCCCAGTCGGCTCCGGGTATCCCGGCCAATCCCATCAGTTGCAATGCATCATTTTGTACCACCAATGCAAATATCGATGTATGCCCTCCGGGATCCAATGTTGTCGTAACCGATTTTCATAACGGCGTTTTTGATAATGCCACACAGGTTTATCGGTTCACCGATGTTGCGCTTGTCAATGGGCAACGCATACACGCCACCGTGTCTGTAGATGCCACTTACAGGGCTATTCTTCAGAATATCGATGATGATGCGGCCACCGACCAGGCGGGTGTCAGTATCGCGAGTTTTTTTGCTCCCCGTATACAACCTGATCAAAACCTGGCGGGTACCGACAGGGACGGGTATGTTCAGTTTACGGTCCGGTTTTATTTACATGTCGACAACCCTGTCAGCAATAATGATTTTACCGTACCCGCCACCCTGGCTAACCTGAATTATGTACATTATGATGTAGATGGTTCTTCAACGGGAACAAGGTGGTTCCGCGAAACCGGTGTCTTTAAAGATGCACCTCCCTTATCGATCAATGCAAACAGTAATTCTGAACTGGTGGCCTATAATTATGCCGGTGATGGTTCCAGCTGGAGGGGATTTGCAGGATCCGTTTGTGAAAGGACCGGAGTTTCCCGTTGCGCAGAAGTAGCGGTGGCAGGACAGTATGGGGTAGCGCAGTCATCCATCACTTATCGGATGGGATATAATTATGAAGCCGGTACATCCACAGCATCCTTTGGCCAGCCCGTCAGGCAGTTTGGTGGCAGGTTTGGATGCTTTGAATTCCCTTCACAATCAACCCTGCCCGTTCATCTGCTGAGTTTTAGCGGCAGGTATGTTGGTACCAGCACCCTGTTAAGCTGGACGGCTGAGAATGAAGATAAGTTCAGGCAGTACGAGGTGGAAAGAAGTGATAATGGACGCGATTTTGAGCAGGTTGGCAGTATCAGCCCTGCTGGGGGTGTTGGCATCACGAGGAGCTATAGCCTGGCAGATAATCTGGCCAGTGTAAATGGTAATGTGTTTTTCTACCGGCTGAAGTTGGTTGACCTGGATGGCAGGTTTTCCTATAGCCCGACCGTACTGATCCGGAGAAGCAGTAAGGCAGTTAGCGGAATCGTTATCAACCCTAACCCGGTGGTGAATGGAAATGCTACCGTTCGGATGACAGCTGTGGCGAAAGGCACTGTGGAGTTCAGGGTGATCGATTTTACCGGGAAGATAGTTTTGCAGCAAAAGGAAAATGTTTTTGAAGGAAATAATTCGATCAGTTTAAATAATATGGGCAGGTTGCAACCTGGCGTGTACACGATGCAGATGATTGATGGTTCGGATGTGGTTACCGCTAAGTTCACAGTATTAAAATGACGATTCAGCTGAATCATGCTCAGGTTTAATAACCTGCGGGGTGCCTTGTCTAGGGCGCCCCCTTTTTTTGTATGCCAATCAACGATTCCGGTTGTATAAATGTTTATATTAGTGGCGCTGGTAATTTATGGCATCATTAGTTGAAAAGATAAAACGTTTTCGGTTCGTAAAGGCATTGGTTTATGCAGTAGTTGGATTATTTTCCTACCCGGGTTTGGTATGGGTTAACAAGTTGAAAATATCCGGTACCGAGCATATCAAGGACCTGCCCCGCCGCAACGTTCTTTTTGTCAGCAACCACCAAACCTATTTCGCCGATGTCATCACCTTCCTCCATATTTTTTGTGCGATCAAATGGGGTAAGCAGAACCGCCTCGGTATTCCCTACTATCTGTTAAACCCATTTACCCGGGTCTATTATGTGGCTGCAGAAGAAACCATGCGGGGCAGTTGGATCAGCAGGCTTTTTTCTTTAGCGGGTGCGCTTACTGTAAAAAGAACCTGGCGGGAAGGAGGAAAAGAAGTCAGGAGGGGATTAGATCCTTCCGATACAAGAAAGATAGAAAGGGCTTTAGCCGACAATTGGATCATCACATTTCCCCAGGGTACTACAAAGCCCTTTGCTCCGGGCAGGAAAGGAACGGCATTGATCATCAAATATCACAAACCCATTGTCGTGCCCGTTGTGATCAGTGGTTTTTGGCGGGCGTTCAATAAGAAAGGTTTAAAATTCAAAAAGAAAGGCTCCCTGTTAACAGTGCGATTTAAAGCACCGATGCAAATTGATTATGAAGCGCCAGCCGATGAAATACTGGAGCAGATCATGTTTGCTATTGAACAGAGCAAGGCTCATATGATGAAGGGACCCCATCACTGGCAATCGACTGACAAATAAATAGGATAAACAGCAAAGGGGAAACCGGTATCAATCCTTAACAAATAACGCTTTTAATTCTGCGGCATCATCCGGTTTCATTTTACCGCCCAAGATGAGGCGAATCTGTCTTCTTCTCAGGGCCCCATCGAATAATTTCTTTTCGTCATCTGTTACAGGTGTGAGTCCGGGTATCTTCCGGGGTTTGCCATTGGGGTCCAGGGCAACAAAAGTATAATAAGCTTCATTGCTTTTGTATTTGTATTGCTGGATGGCATCTTCTCCCCAAACATTCATGTGTACTTCCATGGAAGTATTGAAAGCGCGGGAAACCTTCGCCTCTATATGAACCACATTCCCCAGTTTGATCGGCGACTCAAAAGAAATATTGTCAACCGAAGCCGTTACAACAGGTGAACCACAATGTTTCATGGCCGCCAGTGCTGCGGCTATATCCATCCAATACATCAGCCGGCCGCCCATAAGGTTGCCAAAGGTGTTGGTGTCATTGGGCAGAACCAGCTCTGTCATGATGATAGAACTGTCTGCAGGGTTTTTATCCGGCATAGAAGTGTTTTGGGCAAAGATAAACGGAGGAACTCACTTTACAGCCATCTCCATTTGTTTAACAGGGGCTTTCCCGATGTTTTTTGTCAGGTATTTTTCACACTGCTTCCAGTAGGAAAAGAATGAATTGTAGAAACCCGTTATTTCGGGAAACAGCCAGTCGCGGTTATCTTTCTGTCCAGGGTAATGTTGGAAGACAGGATGTTCTTTGGAAATAACAGCCGGGAAATCCCGGATACCGGGAATTTCATTGAGCTCACCCGTAAATACCTGTATGTTTTTTATATTGTCTGCCAGCGAAATGATAAACCGGATGACCTGCTCGTGAACCGGGAAAGACCTGAAATGGGAGGGCTCCAGCAATAATACCCTGTTCACATTATCATCCTTTCTCCAAAGGGGGTCGAGATTATATGAATTGTAAATGAGCAAAGGTTTTGATGTATCAAAACTCACTGTTTTGAATTCCGGTAAAAAAGTGTGTAATGAAGGGTTTTTGAGGTTCGACAACACTTCGGGTATGGGTAAGTTTGTTAACTGCTCATAGGGGATATCCAGAAAGGTATGCTGTTGCCGGCTGGAAGTATATTTATTGATATTTTCCTGGTTGCAATAATATTTTTTGGAAGAAAAACTGCCGGCCACCCACTGCCAGCTACAGGTGTTGCTGGCGAGATCGCCATCCAGCAAAAAGTAGTACATCCATTGGGAAGGTAATTGCCAGTAGGACCTTGCAATGTTACAGGTCATGGAGGCAATATACATACGGAGATGGTTATGAATATAACCCGTTTCTTTCAATTCACTGATGGCCTGATCGATACTGTCTATCCCGGTATTTCCATGAATAATAGCGGCAGGGACCAACCGGTTATTGACACCATTCCTGTATACCCGTATATCTGTAAACATGCCGTCTTCCAGTTGTTGCCAGGTTCTTTGATAATATTCCCGCCAGGCCAGTTCCTGGATAAACTTTTTTGTTTCGGAAAGCTCGAAACCGTTATCCAGTACAGCTGCCAGTACCTGTTTTGTAGAAATAACACCGCGGGATATATAGGGTGACAGGTAAGAAACATGCCCGTCAATATGATTTCTGGTCAGGGCATAGGATACGGGATTAATATGGCGCATCCTTTCGCTGATGCTTGCGTAATCAGTGGGAAATTGCATGGCATACGATTGAATAATGAACAACAAAATTCATGGATAATGGTTCTTGGGAGTTTCAATATTTCTGCTTCAGTTTTTTTTTCCGCGGACGCTTATCCTGCTCTTTCCGGGTTTGTGGAAATGATGGTATATCAATAATCTTCATGCTTCAACAAAGCATTCTTCCATTTCAACCGGGGAGATAAAATAAAATAACAGGCCCTGATGCAGCAAAGCTTGAAAACAAAACAGGGTGTTCATTGTTCTAGTATGAAAATATCAAATTGGAAACTGTAAAAGGAAAACATATACTGATTGCCGGCGCAACGGGAACGATTGGCAGTGAGACGGCAAAATTACTCGCCGCAAGCGGCGCCCAACTTTACCTGGCAGGACGAAATGCAGAAAATCTCCTGAGTGTTGCACAAGCCTGCCAGGTTTCTTCTTCGCATACCTTTGTGGCAGATTTTGCCAATGAAAAGGATGTGGCGATCATGGCAGAAAAGATTCACGCGATGACCCCGCAAATAGATATCCTGGTCAATGCTGCCGGGGTGGGCATCATTAAGCCCTTGGAACAACTCAGTGTACAGGATTTCAGGCAATCCCTGGAATCAAATCTCATCGGTGCCTTTAACCTCGTGCGTGCATTTCTTCCCAAAATGAAATTATCCGGGCAGGGGCTGATCATCAATATTCCGGGGGTGCTGGGAAAAGTCCCCATGGCCGGGGCGGCGGCTTACAGTGCTTCCAAATACGGGCTGGTAGGGATGATGCAGTCGGTCCGGGAAGAGTTAAAGAGAACGCATATAAGGATCACCAATATTTTTTTAGGCGGGGTGGATTCAGCCTTCTGGGATACTATTGACCTCAGGGTACAAAGAGAAAAAATGATACAGTCGCAGGAGGCAGCCAGGGCCATCTGGTTTCTTTGCCAACAACCCACCAGTGCCGTGGTGAGTGAAATGGTCCTGCAGCCTTTCAATCACCAGGCCCTTTAGGAAGGAAATGATTATTGCTTACATTTAGACAAATTTTACGCCTGCAAAAGTTTGTCTTTTTTTTACTGATCTTGTTGTCCCCGATCTTTGTACTTAGCCAGGACCTCACCGGTTTATGGGAAGGTGAATTATTGATTAATAATGACAAAAATCAAAAACTCAAGGTTCAGCTGGAAATGCAATCAGATGAAGGTGGAAAGGTGCTGGCAGTCATCTATACAAGGGGTTTTGAGGATAACCGGATACTGGGTTGTGATTTTATCATGAGCGGGGTATATTTGAAAGGAAAACTGGCCCTCTCATTAACACAACTTCAACGCAACATCGGTTTTTCAGTAATAGATTGCCTGCGTCTTAAAAATATCTCCGCCATTGTTTCAAAAGAAGATTCACTGCTCCGGCTCACGGGTACCTGGGGTGAATCATCCGGTATGGAATCATCCTTTACCTGCAGCAAGACCAGCGATGCATTGTCAGAGTCGGCAAAGGACGATCTGAACGCTTATATCGACCAGGTATATCAGCACCTGGATCAGGACAACTATTTTCTACCCCCGGTTTCCAGGATGGCAGAACAGGTAACAAGCATTATGACCGACAGTAGTGAGATCATCCTGGAAATTCGTGCGAAAAGTTTATCCGGCAGCGATTCCATTGCGATCTACCTGAACGGGGAAAACGTCTTACCCGCCCATGATCTTGCTGTTAAACCGCTAAAACTGGTCATTCGCTTAAATGAAGATATCCCCAGTGAAATACTGATTGTAAATGGATCCCATTCCGTGAAGACACTCGACCTGACGGCCCTTTTGAAAATAGGCCCCGGGGTTCAAAAATTATTTGAACTGCACCCGAGTTTTACCAAAAATGATGCTTTTTCTGTGCAACGGGAAAGAATCAATCATTAGGAATTTGTTTTCTTATATATTTGCCTGACAACGACCGTTAGCATGGAAAATCAGCCATCAATTTCTTTCGATAATACACAATTTGCTTTTGAATATAAGTCGGACGAAGCTTTAAAGAAAGCGCATTTCCTTTTTTCCATCATGGGTAAACCCTGGCTCGTAAAACCGGCCCTCTGGCTCACGCCAATCGCCATCCGGTGGAAACTGCCATTTGTCAAGCCCCTGATCCGTAAAACCATCTTCCGGCAATTTGTCGGTGGGGAAGCCCTTGAGGAAACGGCAAGTGTTGCCGACAAACTGGAAGAATACGGTGTGCAGGTAATCCTTGATTACGGTGTAGAGGGGGGCGATGATGAGGAAGAAGTCTTTGACCAATCCTGCGAACAGTTTATCAAAGTGATCCGGTATGCCGCAACCCAGCCCAATATCCCCTTTATGAGTGTTAAAGTAACCGGTTTTGCCAGAACGGGGTTACTGGAAAAATTAGACAGCATGATGCATGCTGCGGAGGGAAGCCTGATGAAACGTTTTTTACGTTCGGTCGATGAACTGCCGGCTGGCGAGAAAGTTGAATGGCACAGGGTTCGTCACCGTATGATGCGGATCTGTGAAGCAGCTGCATCCGGAAATATCGGCGTGCTGGTGGATGCCGAAGAAACCTGGATACAGGATCCTGTGGATGCGCTTACGATACTGATGATGGATACCTTTAACAAAGACAAGATCGTTGTTTATAATACGACACAACATTACCGGCACGACCGGCTGCAGTTCCTAAAGGATTCGTATGAGGCAGCACGGGAAAGGAATTTTATTCTGGGAGCGAAACTGGTCAGGGGGGCCTATATGGAAAAAGAAAGGAAGCGGGCCCTTGAAAAAGGATATCCCTCACCCATTCAACCGGATAAGGAAAGTTGTGACCGCGATTTCAACGAAGCGGTTAAATTCTGTATTGACCATCTTGACAGGATTGCGGTGATCGTAGCTTCGCATAATGAATACAGCAACCTGTATACGACGCAATTATTACAGCAAAAGGGTTTGCCCTTGTTTCACCCCCGGGTACATTTTAGCCAGTTATTGGGGATGAGCGATAATATAACTTTCAATCTTGCCCATGCCGGCTGCAGCGTCAGTAAATACCTGCCTTTTGGACCGATTGAAGACGTAATACCTTACCTGATGCGGCGAGCACAGGAAAACACTTCGGTATCCGGGCAAACAGGAAGAGAGTTAGGGTTGATCAGGAAGGAACTGACAAGAAGAAAATCGGCCGGTAAATGAAGCCGCTTAGATGTTTAATAATTTCTTTAGCCTGACTAACAGGTCCAGTTCTTCATGATTGATCTTTCTCACACTTTCGGCTATATGCCGGGCACTGTTAAAAATTCTTTTTCTGGTGGCCGGATCAAAATCTTTTTCGTTTTCGAGGAAGTAATTTTCAAACGCATCAAAAGCATGTGCTGCAGATTCAAAGGCTTCCTCCATTGTTTCAAATTCATATTGGATCACAAAGGCCCTGTCGGACCCAAACCGGTCTGTGCTTTCATCATAATGCTTCCAGCTGTATTGGATTTCATCATTGAGCGTTTTTTTCTCTTCCGGCCTTATTTTTTTATCGGCAGCGGCGATGGCATAAAAAAGGTTACCCAGTTGCTTATAGAACCTGTTCGTCGTTTTCATGATCCACTTGTTTAGAGCAGGTAAATTATCTTATAAATCAATGGCTGTAAATGAGGTAAATCATTGAACCGGCTGCTTATGATCAGCAACTGCCGTTTAATAATCGCAGGAAATGACTTATTTTTCGGAAAGCATTATGCAAAATTGGTAAAATGTTCATCTGAATCAATAAACTTTTTATATGCAAAGAATTGTATTGATCTGCCTGTTTTTCCTGTTTACCACCAGGGTCCTGCCACAGTCAGGTTCCGGTCAACTCGTGCAGGAAGGTATCGCCCTGCACGACATGGGCAAATATGATGCTGCAATTGAAAAATACAATGCGGCTATCAATTTGGATCCTTTGGACTATTTTGCGATTTATGAGAAGTCCTATTCACTGATGGCACTTCGTAAATTCGAAGAGGCCGAGGACCTGCTAAAAAAAATACTGAAGGAATGCAAAGAGGAGCAATACCGCACCAAGGCCTATGTAAATTATGGAACACTGCTTGATTACCAGGGGAAGGCCAAAAAATCCGTCGATATGTATGATAAGGGTATCCGGGAATATCCGCTCGAGCAAATGCTCTATTTTAATAAAGGAATCACCCTGAGCGGGATGCAGGAAACGGAAAAGGCAGTGGATTGTTTTAAGCAGTCTGTCCGGCTGAACCCATTACATGCTTCATCACATAATGCATTGGGAAGGATGCTGATGAATTCGAACCGGATCGCCGCTGTGATGTCTTTTTTTACTTTTCTCCTGATGGAACCCGAAGGAGAGCGTGCCCTTCAAAATTACGGGACATTGAACAAATTGTTCATGAAAGGTGTCAGCAAAGGAGAGGATGGCAGTATCGTGATAGGTATTGATGCTTTGCTGCCTGACAAAAAAAAGAAGAAAGAGGAAGATGATTTCAGTGCAGAGGATATGCTCGTTTCCCTGCTTGGGGCTTCTTTATCCGGCCATGAGGACAGTCTTGGTATAAAAACGGAAGCAGACCGCCTGAGCTATAAGATGCAGCTGCTGATCGGGATGATTGATGAAAAAAAAGGAAAGGGATTTTACCGGGAGTTTTATATGCCTATGCTCGCCGAAATCAAGGAAAAGAACCTGCTGACCACTGCTTGTTATATTGTCATGACCTCTTCAGGGGACCCGGAAATAAAACAATGGCTGGCAGACAACCAGGACAAAGTGGATGAATTTTACACCTGGTTCAAATTTTATAAATGGGATGGAGGTAAATGACAAAATGATCCAGATGACCTGACAGCATTGTCCTGTAAACGCTTTAAAAAGACAGGAAGTACTAAAAAATAAAATATTTCAGACTTTAAGGGAATGTGAATTCTGAAAGATTTTATGGGTAACTTAAGCATAAATTAGGTGAATGATGAAAACTCCAGTTATTTTCATGCCTGTTTTATTTTTTGCCCTGCAAAGCTTCACTTTCCCAAATAAAGATCCTTCCTTGCTGGGTGCCTGGTACAACGAAGCCGATGACGGGGAAACGATCTGCTTCGGGGACGGCTACTTTGTTTTTTCCAGGTTCAACAAAGCGGATAAGAAATTTTTCTATACCTGGGGCGGCCCCTATCAGGAAAAAGAAGGTACAATCACCATACAGGTAGAGTTTGATTCCAGAGACAAGGCCCTTGTCGGAAAACAAATGACCTTGCCGCTGTCTTTTTCTGCCGGTCAAATGGTATTGAATGATATGGCAGAAAAACCTGTTACTTTCAAACAGTTAGACGATGGTAAGGGGTTGCTGGCCGGGAATTGGCGAATCAGTGCCAGGAAGCAGGGTGATCAAATGACACAAATACCCTTAAGGGCAAGAAAAACCATCAAATTGCTGACAGCAAACCGGTTTCAATGGATCGCAATCAATACGGAAACCGGAGAATTTTTTGGTACGGGAGGTGGTGTCTATACCTTCCGGGATGGACAATATACTGAGCAAATAGAATTCTTTAGCCGGGATAGCAGCAGGGTGGGTGCTTCTTTGAGTTTTGAGGGAAGGGTTGAAAATGGTCAGTGGCACCATAGCGGTTTCAGCTCAAAAGGAGACCCGATCTATGAAATCTGGACAAGGGATCAGGAATAAATACCGGTTCTCCTTTCTACCGGAACAAATCATCAAAGGCATCAGGGTTTTTTGGGTAAATGCTAATTGCGAGTGGTGAAAAACTGTTTCCACATCACATCCACAGCCTCCCTGGAACATTCCCCTTTTCCGTAAATTGCAGGCATGCAGCAATATCTCGATCTTCTTCAGCATATACTGGATCATGGAACCGATAAGCAGGACCGGACGGGAACGGGTACCAGGAGCTGGTTTGGGTACCAGCTTCGGTTTGATTTGCAAGAAGGATTTCCACTGGTCACGACAAAAAAAGTGCACCTGAAAAGTATTATCTATGAACTGCTTTGGTTCCTCAAAGGAGAGACCAATATTGCCTACCTGAAGGAAAACGGGGTAAAGATCTGGGATGAGTGGGCCGATGATAACGGTGAGCTCGGCCCCGTCTATGGTAAACAATGGAGAAGCTGGGAAGGTAAGGACGGAAAAATGATTGACCAGGTCAGTGATGTTATCCAACAGTTGAAAAATAACCCCGACAGCCGCCGGATGATTGTCAATGCCTGGAATGTTGGGGAACTGCCAGCGATGGCGCTGATGCCCTGCCATACCCTGTTTCAGTTTTATTCGGCCCCCACTGCCCAGGGTAAGCTCCGTTTGTCCTGCCAGTTGTACCAGCGCAGTGCAGATGTTTTTTTAGGCGTGCCTTTTAATATCGCTTCTTACGCCCTGCTTACCATGATGATGGCCCAGGTTTGCGATATGGTTCCGGGAGATTTTGTCCATACATTTGGCGATGTGCATATTTACAGTAATCATATGGAACAGGTAAGGCTTCAATTAAGCCGGCAACCTTATGAGCTGCCTACGATGAAGCTGAACCCCAGTGTGAAAGATATTTTTGATTTCAGGTTTGAGGATTTTACATTGGAAGATTACCAATCCCATCCGGCTATCAAAGCTCCCGTGGCCGTTTAAGGTTACCGGATGGCCAGCAGGCATATATGCTACAGATTTTGTTATCGGGACTGTATTATAAAAAGGATACACATTGATAAAAGATAGGCTCATTCGATATTCATTAACAGAAAATTTGCACCCTGGGCGGAAGGAGGAGAATTAATTATGGTTATCAGTTTAATCGTTGCAGTCTCGTCAAATAATGTTATCGGAAAAGATAACCAACTCCCCTGGCATCTTCCCGAAGACATGAAATATTTTAAGAACACCACCTGGGCGATGCCGGTTGTCATGGGGCGTAAGACTTTTGCTTCGCTGGGTAAGGCATTACCCGGAAGGACCAATGTAGTGATTACCCGGCAGCAGGACTGGAAGACCGAAGGGGTAAAGGTCGTGAACAGCTTTGATGAAGCGGTCGGCATTGCGTTACAGGAAGACGTAAAAGAGATCTTTATCATTGGTGGTGCAGAAATTTTCAAAGCTGCAATCCCTGTAGTGCAGCGGATGTATATTACCCGGATCCATCATGAATTTGAAGGAGATGTCTTTTTCCCTGCTTTTAACGAAGAGGAATGGGAACTTGTTTCCGTCCGTGACTGTGTACCCGATGAAAATAATATTTATGCTTACACTTTCCAGGTTTGGGAGCGAAAAGAAAAAACTGAATAGTTTCGGTTATTCATAGTTTTTACTGTTTCCTCAGCGGAAATTATTACTAATCATCATCAATTGCGATGTATAACCCTTTACGGCTTTCCCTAAAATATATCCTTTATTACCTGAGCGCTTCCAGCAGGAAAGGCCATGGCATCCATTCCCCGTTTGTATATGATTTTATCCGGAAAGTATTGGGCGATAAAAAAAAATATCCGGCATATGCCCGGGTGGAAGGGTTGCGGAAACAATTATTATGTGATACCGGGATGGTTTGGGTGGATGATTTCGGCGCCGGTTCAGGGAGCGGGAAATCCGGACAGCGTTCTGTAAGGTCCATTGCGAAGCGGGCCGCCAAATCAGGCAAATACGGCCAGTTAATTTTCCGGATGGCAAATTATTATCAGCCTGCTACGATATTGGAACTGGGAACTTCACTGGGTCTTACAAGCGCCTACCTCTCACTGGGAGCCGAAAAGGCAAGGGTCATCACGATGGAGGGTGCCAGCGGGATTGCGGAGCTGGCCCGGCAAAATTTTTTAAAACTAGGTTTGCAAAAAATTGAAATCGTTGAGGGAGATTTTGATCTTACCCTGAACACAGCATTAGCGGGCATTCAAAACCTGGACCTTGTTTTTGTGGATGGTAATCACCGGAAAGAACCTACGGAGCGGTATTTTATGTCTTTATTAGAAAGGGCCCATAATGACAGTGTTTTTATTTTTGATGATATTCACTGGAGCCATGAAATGGAGGAGGCCTGGCAAAATATCATCCGGCATCCCAGTGTGAGATGCAGTATTGACCTATTCTTTTTGGGGATCATTTTTTTCCGGAAAGAGTTTAAAGAACCTGTTCATCAGGTCATTCGATTTTAAAATTCGTTACTTTCGCCAATAATCAAAACCCGTTGATTTATTATGACCATTGGACTGCTTAAAGAACCCGCACATGAAACCAGAGTTTCCTTATTAGATGAAGCGGTGGCTGTTCTTACCAAAAAAGGCATCAGCGTAATGGTCGAATGCGGTGCCGGTGCACGGGCTTCCTGTAGTGACCAGGCTTATACAACTGCGGGAGCAATTGTCAAATCAAGACCGGAAGTTCTGCAAATGGCCGACCTGGTCCTTAGCATTCATCTCCCTTCAGATGCTGATATTGATACAAAGACTACGACGATCTGGATCGGTGTATATCAACCCCTGTACAATGCCGGCCTGATGAAGGAATGGGCTGTAAAAGGGGTGACCTGTTTTTCACTTGATATGCTTCCACGAACCACAAGGGCCCAGGCCATGGATGTATTGAGCTCACAGGCGAATATTGCCGGTTATAAGGCAGTATTGACGGCCGCTAATGTCTATCCCCGGTATTTCCCGATGTTTATGACAGCAGCGGGTAGTATCAAACCGGCAAAATTGCTCATACTGGGTGCAGGCGTAGCGGGATTACAGGCCATTGCAACGGCAAAAAGACTGGGTGCGGTGGTGGAAGTATTTGATACCCGTCCAGCTGTGAAAGAAGAAGTGCAGAGCCTGGGGGCGAAATTTGTGGAAGTGGAAGGGGCTGCTGATGCCAGTAAGGCGGGGGGATATGCCGTAGAACAAACAGAAGATTATAAACAAAAGCAGCAGCAAAAGATTGGAGAGCGTATCGCCAATGCGGACATAGTCATTACCACGGCACAGATACCGGGCAAGAAAGCACCCATCCTGATCACCGAAGAAATGATTGGTGCCATGCGGAACGGTTCGGTTATTATCGATATCGCTTCTGCTACAGGAGGAAATACTCCTTTTACAAAAAACAATGAAACGGTCGTTCATAACGGTGTGACGATAGTGGGGAACAGCAGCTTGCAATCTACCATGCCTTCAGATGCCAGTAAGGTGTACGGGAAAAATATCCTTAATTTTTTGCAATTGATCACCAACAAGGATAACAATATTCATCTTAATTGGGAAGATGACCTGGTAAAGGGTAGTTGTATCACGCATGGCGGTGAACTGGTACATGAACGGGTAAGGAGTTTATAGTTCTTTAGATAATCATATTTATTCAATCAACCACCTGTATCCTTTTTGGATGCTGTGGAAAAGCCCTGCGGGCAAATGGAGGGTTCTTATATGCAATCATTCTTTCAATGGATCAGTACCAATGAACAGATAATTTATGTCCTGATCCTGATCATTTTTTTAGGTTTTATCGTCATCAGCCGGGTGCCTGCAGTGTTGCATACACCGCTAATGAGTCATGCCAATGCCATCAGCGGAGTGGTAATTATCGGTGCCATCATTGTGATGGGCCGGGCCGATGCCAATAATTATATAGCACTGGTGTTAGGGTTGCTGGCAGTGATCCTGGGTACGGTGAATGTGGTCGGGGGATTTGTGGTGACCGACAGGATGCTAGAAATGTTCAAGAAAAAAAAATAGCAGGTTTGCAATTTGATTAACAGGATTTAAAATAATAACGATGGGAGTTTCTATACTGGCATTAGTATATATTATCGCAGCCGTGACATTTATCATGGGTCTGAAAATGATGTCACATCCTGCTTCGGCCCGGCAGGGAAACATAGTTGCCGGTGCCGGTATGCTTGCTGCCATTTTCGGGACGATCTTTCTCTATCGCAACGATGATGGTTCGCTCCTCGGTAATAAGCTTTGGATATTCGGAGGCATCATCATCGGAACAATAATCGGTGTAATGGCGGCAAAAAGAGTCAAGATGACGGCCATGCCGGAAATGGTGAGCCTGTTTAATGGCCTGGGTGGCGCCAGTGCCACATTGATCTCGGTGATTGAATTCAATCATCTTGCCGACCAGGGTTTTCCCGCCGACAAATCCGGTGCCGGGATCATGGCAATCCTTTTTTCGGGGATCATCCTGGGAAATATCACTTTTTCTGGGAGCATGATTGCCTGGGGCAAGCTGAGTGGTAAAGTGAAAGATTTTTCTTTTAATGGACAGCATATCGTGAATATCATTTTATTGGTGGTCAGTATCGGGTTGTCCATATATATATCTTCCCACCTGCAGGCAACCACTACTACCATCTTGTTTTATGTTGTCTTCCTGCTGTCGTTGCTGTATGGGATATTTTTTGTCATGCCTATTGGGGGTGCCGATATGCCGGTCGTTATTTCCTTGCTCAATTCTCTCAGCGGACTTTCAGCCGCCTGCGGTGGATTTCTCTATGACAACAAGGTGGTATTTACCGGGGGTATCCTGGTGGGTGCAGCGGGAACCATCCTCACTGTATTGATGTGCAAGGCCATGAACCGGTCACTGACCAATGTGCTGATAGGGTCCTTTGGCGGAGGGGGGGCTGCGGCAGCAGCAGCAGGGGAGAAAGGTCAGCACAAGGAGATTTCATTAAATGATGCTGCCGTGGTAATGAGTTATGCCAATAAGGTGATGATTGTACCGGGTTATGGATTAGCCGTTGCTCAGGCACAGCATGCCTGTCACGAATTGGAAAAACTGCTGGAATCAAAAGGCGTACAGGTAAAATATGCCATACACCCGGTTGCAGGGCGTATGCCAGGCCATATGAATGTGTTATTGGCTGAAGCGGATGTAAGTTATGATAACCTCCTGGAAATGGAAACGGCGAATGAAGAATTCCCTTCAACTGATGTTGTACTGATTCTCGGTGCCAATGATGTGGTTAATCCTGCTGCAAAATCAAACCCGGCCTCTCCGATCTATGGTATGCCTATCCTGGATGTGGAACAGGCCAAAATGGTGATCGTCAACAAAAGAAGTATGAAACCCGGCTATGCCGGAATAGAAAACGAATTATTTTACAGCCCAAAGACTTCTATGCTTTTTGGCGATGCCAAAAAAGTTTTGCAGGACCTTATCACGGAAATAAAAACACTCTAAAAAGATAGGCTTTGTTTCCCCTTCAATCCTGCTTCGCATATTCGTGACAGTGAAAAGGGAAGCGGGGCGGCATAATATCACAGTATTAAGAAATGGTCGCCGTTCAGGCGCACAAATTATTTTTTATGAAATATTGTTATGTATTCATTTTTCTCCTCATGGTATCTTTCGTTGGCCAAAGCCAGCAACTCATCGGTTTTTCTGTTGAGAATACTGCCAGGCAATTGGAATGGGAAAAAAAGTTTGACGCTTTACTGAAACCCGGAGACCAGGCTGAATGGATGAAATTTTTGTCTTCGCACCCGCACCATGTTGGCAGTCCACAGGGTAAGAAGAATGCCACTTATATGGCTGACCTGTTCAGGGAATGGGGTTACCAGGTGGAAATAGCAGAATACCAGGTGCTTTTTCCTACGCCGAAAGAAAGGTTACTGGAGCTGCTCGGCCCCCGGCCTTTTAAAGCCGCACTCAAAGAACCTGCACTGAAAGCGGATATGACCAGTGGCCAGTTCAATGAACAGTTGCCGACCTACAATGCTTATTCGGCGGATGGTGATGTGACCGCTCAGCTGGTATTTGTGAACAGGGGCATACCGGCCGATTATGAAGAACTGGAAAGAATGGGTGTGGAGGTAAAGGGGAAAATCGTGATTGCTAAATATGGGGGCTCCTGGCGTGGCATCAAACCAAAAGTCGCTGCAGAACATGGGGCCATCGGGTGCATTATTTATTCAGACCCGGAGGATGATGGATATGCGCAGGGAGATACTTACCCGGAAGGTTCGTTTCGGCCGGCAGAAGGAGTTCAACGCGGATCTGTGATGGATATGCCCGTTTATCCCGGTGACCCGCTGACCCCGGGTATCGGGGCCACAAAGGACGCAAAACGCCTGGACCGGAAAGACGTCATGACCATCATGAAAATCCCTGTTTTGCCAATTTCCTATGAAGATGCTATCCCGTTGCTGCAATCGCTCAAGGGTGAGGTCGTGCCCGATGGATGGCGGGGTTCCTTACCTTTTACTTATCATGTAGGGCCTTCAGTAGACAAGGTCCACCTGAAACTGGCATTCAACTGGGATATCAAACCCTTGTATAATGTTATTGCTAAAATGAAAGGTGTTGAATTACCCGACGAATGGGTGATCAGGGGAAACCATCATGATGCATGGGTGAACGGTGCCGCCGACCCACTCAGTGGTATGGTAGCGGAACTGGATGAAGCAAAAGCGATCGGAATATTAGTGAAGAATGGCATGAAGCTAAAACGGTCCATTATTTTTTGTGCCTGGGATGGTGAAGAACCGGCATTACTGGGTTCCACCGAATGGGTCGAAGATCACCAGGTGGAATTAAAAAAGAAAGCAGTTGCCTATATCAACACCGATGGTAACAGCAGGGGATTTCTTGGTGCGGGGGGGTCGCATATATTCGAACCCTTTATCAACCAGGTGGCAGAGGCAGTTACCGATCCGCAAACAGGGGTCAGTATCAGGGAAAGAAGATATGCAAAGACGATCGTGGATGCAGCGCCTTCTGCCAGGGCAAAGCTAATGGGCAAAAAGGATATTAAACTGTCAGCCCTGGGAGCAGGCAGTGACTGGGGTGCTTTCCTGCAATATCTTGGAATTTCGTCACTTAACCTGGGTTTTGGCGGTGAGGGCCGTGGAGGCGAATATCATTCTATCTATGATTCTTATGATATGTTTACCCGGTTTAAGGATCCCGGATTTGCTTATGGAGTGGCACTTTCCGAAACGGCAGGCCGAACAGTGCTCCGCCTGGCAAATGCAGAGGTACTCCCGGTCGATTTCAATAGTTTTTATAACACGGTGAATGATTATGTGAACGAAATAATGAAAATGCTGGAGACCATGCGGACAGAAGAAGAGGAGCAGCAGAAAATGTTGGAAGAAAAATTATATGACCTGGCAAAGGACCCCACAAAAATATTAGCGGCGCCAAAGGATAAAGGTGCCGTACCTTTTTTGGATTTCAGCAAGCTGGAAAATGCAATGGTACTATTGAAACAAGCCTCTGGCGATTTTAAGGAAACCTATAAAAATGCCGTCAATTTACCAGGGGAAAAACGACAGGAACTGAATGAAATACTTTACAATGCTGAGCGTAGCCTGATCCGCGAAAAGGGTCTGCCACGCAGGGAGTGGTATAAACATCAGATCTATGCACCGGGCTTTTATACCGGGTATGGCGTGAAAACGATACCAGGGATAAGAGAAGCAATAGAAGAAAGGTTTTGGGATGAGGCCCAGCGAAATATCTATTATGTTGCTGAAACGATTGAAAACTATACCAAACAGGTGCTTGCGGCCAATGCCTTATTGCAATAAATGCTAAGGTGATAGTCTTAAAATATGGATATCCCGATCAAACTACTGGATTCCCTGCAGGGCCTGAGAGGTTTTGATAAAACCGCTTTTGAAAAAACTCATGATGACGGCAGCCTGGTAACGGCTATCCGGATGAACCCGCTGAAACCTATACAAGGGAATTCGCATCTTGCCATAAATGCAGAAGTGCCCTGGACGCAATACGGCTATTACCTCAAAGAAAGGCCCTCCTTTACCTTTGACCCCCTGTTTCATGCCGGCACCTATTATGTGCAGGAGGCCAGCAGTATGTTTTTGGAAACGGTATTAAAACAATCGGTCGATCTTTCTAAACCGCTCAAGGTGCTGGACCTTTGTGCGGCACCGGGCGGAAAATCAACACACCTGCAATCAATGCTGTCAAAAGATAGTTTATTGGTCAGTAATGAGGTGATCAAACAAAGGGTAAACATTTTAAGGGATAATATCATCAAGTGGGGAGCCGGCAATGTTGTGGTAACCAACAATGATCCCAGGGACTTTGCAAGACTGGAGGGATTTTTTGATGTGATCGTGGTGGATGCTCCCTGTAGCGGCAGTGGTTTATTCCGGAAAGAACCTGACGCCATCAGCGAATGGAGTGAAAATAATGTGATGCTCTGCAGCCAGCGTCAACAACGCATATTGGCTGATGTAATACCGGCCTTAAAAAATGAGGGGATACTTATTTATTCAACCTGTTCTTATTCCCGGGAAGAGGATGAAGATATCTGCCAATGGATGGATGAACAATTATCATTGGAAAATATTCCTCTGTCCATCAAAGAGGAATGGGGCATTGTACCTGGCGGTGGCGGATACCGTTTCTGGCCCGATAAAGTGAAAGGGGAGGGTTTTTTTATCAGTTGTTATAAGAAAAAAAACGGTGAAGTATTTCGGCAAGGGAAAACTAAAAAATTGACGCAGCTGAATAAAAGGGAAATGGAAATCATCGGTCAATGGGTCAGGACAGAAGGCTTATTATTTATTAAAAACAATAATACTGTTTATGCATTTCCCGAAAAAATTTTCCAGGATATCAGTTTATTGCTTTCAGGCTTGCATGTTATTTATTCTGGTATCATTATTGGGGAGCTGATAAGGGATAAACTGGTCCCGGGTCATGCTTTGGCCATGAGTACTATTCTGCCGGAATCGGGGCCTGCTGTGCAACTGGATCTTGACAATGCTATCAATTACCTTAAAAGAAAGGACCTGGTTCTGAATAGTGGAAAAGGGTGGCAATTGGTGTCCTTTGCCGGGCACAATCTGGGATGGGTGAATGTTTTGCCCAACAGGGTGAACAATTATTATCCAAAAGAGCTACGCATACTAAGAGACAGTTGAAGAAGGAATAAAGCTGAAAAATCAGCATATTTGTAATCCAAACCGGGAAATATGAAAAAGGTTTTTTTGATTGCTTTTATTTTGATGGGGTGGGTTGTTTTGAGGGCTCAGCATAATGAGTTGTACATTAAAAGTGGTTCAAAAGGTATTTTTATCGAACATACTGTTGTTGCAAAAGAAGGGTTGTTTGCGATAGGGAGGTTGTATAATGTTCATCCCAATCATCTTGCGGCATTCAATCATCTTGATATCAATAAGGGTCTTGCCATCGGTCAGATCATTCAGGTTCCCCTCACCGATACCAATTTTTCACAACAAACAAGCCAGGGGGTGCCTGTTTATTATGCAGTTAAGGAAGGGGAGGGGCTCTACCGCGTCAGCCTCAATGCAAATAAAGTGCCCTTCGAAAAAATAAAAGACTGGAATGGCTTGAAGAATGATAATATAGAAGTGGGGCAGCACCTTGTTGTGGGATACCTGCAAACAAAGGATATGAAGCCCGGTATTGTGAAGCGGCCGGAAATAAAGGAGGAGGTTCCGCCACCCCCGCCGGTTATAGCGGATACAAAGTCAGAACCCAAAATAGAAAAACAGCCCGCAGTAGAAAAAGACAGGAATGAGGCCGTGACGGCAAAAAATATTGATGATGAAAAAACCCTTGCTCAGCCTGCTGTGAATGCCAGCCAGCGTGTTTCAACCCTGGGTTATTTCAAAGTATTTTTTGACCAGCAGGTAAAACGCAAACCGGTTAGTAAAGAAGAAACTTTCACTTCAGGTATTTTTAAAACCCTGAGCGGTTGGCAGGATGGAAAATATTATTTACTGATCGATAATGTTTTACCGGGTACCATAGTTAGGGTGATGAACCCGCAGAACGGGAAAATGGTGTATGCAAAGGTTTTGGGCGAAATGGCCGGTATGAAGATCAATGAAGGACTGGGTATGCGTATCAGTAATGCCGCGGCATCGGTATTGGAAATACCAGAAGCAGAGTCAGAGAAATTTATCGTCCGGGTAAGTTATTGAACCGGTTATAGGGTTCGGTATCCCCGAAGAAAATCTTCCGTTTTCATTTTCTTTTTGCCTTCCAGCTGTAACTCCTTTACTTGGATATAGCCATCGGCACAGGCAAATTTCAAAAATGTTTTACCATCGGTTTCAACCTTTCCGGTTGGGGAGGCAGGTTTACTTTTTTCCATTTCACTTCTGTATATCTTGAGCATTTTTTCATTAAAAAAACAATAAGCACCAGGGAAAGGGGAGAGCCCCCGAATGAGGTCATGTACTTCACGGACCGTTTTGTTGAAATCGATCCTGCAGGTTTCTGTATATATCTTGGGTGCGTGATGGATAGGTTGCACTGGATGGCCTGTACTTTGAAAAGAAGCCTGGGGTTTTTCTTTTAAGCTGCCGTCTGCCATGCCCTTTACGGTCCGGACCAGTAATGCGGCCCCGATTTCTTTCATCCGGTCGTGTACCTCCCCTGCGGTTTCATCTTCACCAATCGGCAAAGATTGCTGAAGGAGGATATCTCCGGTATCAATAGCATGTTTGAGTTTAAAGGTCGTGACACCCGTTTCTTTTTCGCCATTAATGACTGCCCAGTTGATGGGGGCAGCTCCGCGGTATTGGGGCAATAAGCTCCCGTGAAGATTGACGGTACCCATGGGAGGCATACTCCAGACGGCTTCCGGCAGCATCCTGAATGCTACCACAATTTGTAAGTCGGCTTTCAGAAGGGATAATTCTTGTAAAAATTCGGGGTTTTTTAATTTTTCGGGTTGTAAAAGGGGTAACCCCTGTTCCAAAGCATATTGTTTTACCGCACTGGCATTTAGTTTCATGCCCCGTCCTGAGGGCTTATCCGGGGCAGTGACCACGCCTACAATATTGCAACCGGCTTTTACCAGGGCATCCAGTGAGGCAACGGCAAATTCCGGGGTTCCCATAAAAACAATGCGCAGTGATTCGTATGGTTTCATCACAGCTAATGTAAGAAAGGTATTTGAGTTTATTGAGAAGTAATTTGTTGATGTATGACTATTCCAGTGCTATTGTATCGGCTCCAAAATAAAAAAATGCGCCAGTATTGATTCCTGACAGTCCCGGATTAATTTTCCGATTTATCCTTTTAAAAGGGGATGCGCTCCCTTCCAGTCTTTTTATAAATTTGGCCTGGGCTAATTAAAATTTCTGTTATGAAAAAATATTTATGGATAGGGCTGATATTTTTAAATTCCATACCCTTGGAGGCGCAAAGGATAAGAGCGGGAAAAAAAGATACGTTGATGCCGGTTCTGTCAGTTCCGGTAGCGAAAAATAAAATAATTGTTAGACCTGTTCTTACCAGGGATGAAATCGCTTTTTTACTTGATTCGCTGCTGGGGCACTATGTTTCTTCTCCAAATACTGAGTCTACCTTGAAACAAATCAGGATCGGAGCATCGAACATTTTGACTGCCTATTGGCGAAAGGGTAAACTGCAGGGAAGCAAAGCAGCGGAGGCTTATTATGTCAAAATCGGAAATGATACCATGAATGCCAATGACCTACTGAACCACAAAATGATCCTGGTTACAGGTATTGCCAGTTTAAAACCGGCAGAATTTGAAGTGCTCCGGTTTGAAAAAAGTAATACTTTCCAATAGGCATCCTTGCACCTGTTTATTTAAAAATTCAGCGTCTATAAAAACGCAGAAGGCAGTACATAATATATTTGCTGGTCTGTTCTTATTCTTTTTCTATTTTAAAAGTTGGTCCAGGGTTTTCCAGTCGCCGCATCGAAACCATATTTTTGTGAAACCGTCGTATTCCCTGCTCTGTCGGTCGTATAATAGGTCCAGCCGATCCTCGTGGCCTGTAATGTTACAGCAGTGGTCATTGCATTATTACAACCCATTGATTCGGAACAGGAAACTACGCTGATCCTTTCCATTTTTATGGTATAAGAAGTTTGTAAAGTGCCGTTCATGCCATTCACCATTACAAAGACGGTTGCATTCAGCAATTGCTCATTACCGGCCATGGCAGATTTCAGTGCAGCACCAGCACCGGTGACGGGCATCGTGAAATTTAATTGTGTATTGTTTTTACCGGTATTGGAGAGGGTCAGTGCCCTGATCGATTTTTCAAACCCCCGCGTTACAACATCCCCATTTACCGGGGTCCCTTTCGCATCGGTTAATTTAATAAATACGGCCGAGGTTTGGGAAAACAAAAAGGAAGGAACAGACAACAATATGAAAATGAATGTACGCATAGCTATTATTTTTTATGATCGGTTTTAATAAAAATTCAATTAAACCTGTTTGCAGACAATATTCCTTGATGCGAACCACTCTGTGAAATCTATGCCGGTTTCACAGGCATAGTTGATGCAAATTTCACGGCCCGCAGGGATATCTTCCAGGGCATAATAGGTCATCAATCTGTTTTTCATATCCAGTTCATAAGCAGCATTCGAATACCGGGCATGATTGTATAGTGAACCAAAACCCAGGGCCAGGGCCAGCATTTTATCTTCTTTACTGAAATTAAAAAAATAGTCCATTAGGTGGGAATGGGTTACCAAATCATGATCTGCTGAAGGAAGCACCAGGAGCGGACATATTTCTATTATATCATCCTTACAGATCAAACTGCGGCAAAATACCCCGCGTCCTCTTCCTTTACTTTTTTTTATGTATAAGGGTTTACCCAAGCTGCTATATTTTTATTGCTGAAGGAAAATATACGGGGCTTTCATCTTCAGGATGGCCGTTATAATTAAGGGTAATCTCTTCTCCGGTCTTAATATGTTTAAAAGCATTGATGGTGATCAATTCCTTTTTTAAAGACACAGAATAAACCGCATTGGCATATCCGGCATGGTTGTAAAGGGAGCTGTAACCAAGACCAATTGCCAGAGGGGTGACTGTTTTGTCAATAAGAAAATAATAACTGAATAATACAGTACCCTGCAGCAGTTCTCTTTCCTCTTTTTTTAATAAGATGACAGGTGAAGTCTCAATTACCTGGCCGGGTAAAAAATCTTTTTTGGCAAATACCCCCTGTCCGTGCAGGGAGCTTTGTTTGATCTGTATCCCCGGGGCCTTCTCAATTTTATGCTGAAAGAACATTTTATCTTTTTATAGGTTTCTCTACTGCTGTTTTTTTTAGCAGGGCCGGCTTGGTCTCCTTGAGTGTTTTGTTGGTTACTTTAATCTGCTTGTCCGATGGAACGGCGGTTGAATCTGTTCTTTTTAAAATAGTTGCGGTTTGTTTAATATAAGCAGGTTTCCTATTGGCATTAACGGAGTCTGTTACCGGTACTGTAGCTGGTGGTTTTACCGTCTCTTTTTTTATCACAGGGGTGGTTTGCGCTTTCATGCCGGCCCAAATCAACAAGGATCCTAAAAAAGTGAGTAGTTGTTTCATGATGTTTTTTATTTTTAATAGTTATTCAGGAATGAATTAGTTGGTTTTGATGAATTCCACCCGCCGGTTATTGGCTTTGTTCTCTGCTGTGGTATTGGGAACAGCCGGTTCAGATTCGCCTTTTCCATCTGTTTCGAGCCTGTTGGGATCGATGCCAAAGTCGGAGACGAGGAAATGCTTTACTGCTGCAGCCCTTCTTTTAGAAAGCTCAAGATTTTTTGATTCATCACCATCGTTATCGGTATGCCCGATAATTTTTACCTTTAGGGTTTTATCTTCATTTAAGATGCCATCAATCTCCTTCATTACCCCATATGATTCGGGTTTAATTTTATCAGAGTTGACGTCAAACAGGATACCGGTGGTAACCCATTTACCTTCCGTTAATAACTTATTTCGGGTGTCAGGATTGCCAACAGCTACGCGTAGGTTGCTGATAAAATAATGATCTTCATTTTCAAAACCTTCTGTCCTAAAGGCAAATACATTAGGTGACATGTCAGCCGGTAATATTTTGGGCAAATCAAGAATTTTGTTTTCATTCAGGTAAATCCTTAACCTTTGTTTTTGTCTCCATATGGAAACATGCAGGAGGTTTTTTCCGGTGGCAGGCATAAAATATTCTTTGAGATCAATATTTCCATGTTGATTGGCTAATGCGTAATGGCCATAAGCATTCGTTGAGTAGTTACCATTGACTGAAGGTATCCCCGGGTGCATATCCATTCTGAATTTTTGTTTAAGATCACTTTCATAAATCTTGTCTGCATTCTTAGCCACATCTTTTATTTCAAAATTGATGATACCGGAACTCCAGCTAAAGGGTATGGAACACATAAGGTCAAACTGGATGGTAAAATTTTCCGGAAGTTGCAATAATTGCTCTATATAATACTCGGCACTACCAGACATTATGAGCCATTTTCCTTCATATCCCTCCAGGGTTACTATTTCTCCGGATCCATTAGTATACCATTTTGACGGAAAATCACCGATGGCATCCTCACTGAAATTATCCAGTAACAGTAATTTTTCTCCGGGGATAAAATCAAATTTCGATAAGTAGGAGGTGGTAGTGGCTTCCCTGGCCGGGTTGTCGGTTTCTGTTACCGCAGCCATCGTATTTTGCCTGCCGGTCGTATCCACGACTTCCTTTTCCGGTTTATCCTTTTTTGTAAAAGGCGATTTTCCATTCAGTACGCTATCAAGGGATTTGTCGATGTCCTGGTTCGCTTTGGCATCGGTTTTCTGATCGGTTTTTGTTTTGATTTTATCTTTTAATTTTTTTAATACCTGTGCTTCTCCATAATTTGCTATGCAAAATGCGAGACACATAACTGTGCTTATTTTTAATATGCTGTATTTCATTTTAATATTTTTTGGTATGAGAGGCAATTCTTTTTTTATCTTACACCTTGCATCAGGAACAACTGTCATTTTTCCAGGTAAGCCGCATCCTGCATCCTCCCTGGATAGCGGGTAATACGTTCCAATGGTAATTTAGAAGGGTATGAACACCCAGTAACTTGGCTTTCCAGAATTTGATTCCTTTTGACTTATCTATATCAGCAGCAGGTACCTGTACCACGGCTTTTTTTGTATTATCCTGTACCCATAAAACCGACTCGGCATTGTTTTTCCTTGGCACTGCAATTTGTTTCCACCAGGTCATGGCCCTGTTGTTGTATTGCCCTAGTTCAAGGACAAATTCAACTTTGTCGGATGGCACCACATTATATTCTACTGTAAAGTCGATCATATCACAGTCATCCCCTGTACGCAACATGCCCCTTGCATTGCCCGGTCTGGGGGGGAAAGGATAAACGATACCAGCATAGCTTTTGTCTATCGAAGAGAAGTCGTTGTTGGAGTACCCCCCCGATCCATCCGTGGTCAGTTCCGGGGGAAAATAATAATGCATGATGGATCTCGGATCATAAGCAGAATAGTTGGTGCTGGTTTTGGAATATTTTGAGAAAATGTTGAAATCTATTTCTGATCTGCTCCAGTTATTAGGTGGACCACCGAAAAAAGCATATACCTTTTCTTTGTCCCATGGGATACCTGCTACCGGAGACTGATGTTCGTGGATGAAGCCAAGCGCATGACCAAATTCGTGTTCCACCACCCGCCTGAACTCTTCATCTGAAGTTTGGCTATCAAACCATCCGAAATTCATGGTAAAATAATTAAAGGGATTGTACAAAATATCTCTTCCGATCCAGGACCAGCTCCGGCGAGTATTTTCAAAGCTGACTTTAATCTTAGCTGCACTTATATCGTTGACAAATTGGAACCGGACATTTGCGAACTGTTCCCATTTATGGGCAAATTCCTGTACTTTATTTCGGATAAAGGCTGTGGAATTCAGCGGCGACAGGAATACCGGTACCGTTTCTCCCGGCATCCACATCTTTGCGGTTTGTGCAGACAAAGGCTGTTGCACAGAGCCGGTACCCGCGAGACTGCCATCGGCGTTTATCTTGGGTGGCAGGGGAATACCGGTAATGGGTTTAGGGGGAAGGGAACCCGCAGTATATTTTATATCAATACACATTTTTACATTACTAAAATCGTATGCCGCGGTACCAGGCAAGTTTTTCACAGAAATCGTTTTATCGGCTGCCGGCTGCTTGCTGATAGTCCGGATCTGTGCAGTAAGCTGTGTTATTAAACCTGTCAGCAGCAATCCCATCAAATACTTTTTCATTGCTTTATTATTTTAGTTTGAAATGGATTACCGAAAATAAGTGCAGGGAAAGGGTAAGACAATCCCTTAAAAAGAGGATTTTGAAATAAAAATCCATTAAAACAGGGATAAGCAAAATGAAGAGTACCTTTAATTTGGCATTTGGAAACTAGCTTGCCGATTATGAAAAGATTTATTATCCTTACTGGTATTCTCCTGCTTTTCACTGCTAAAGCTTTGTTACAAACACCTATGAACAGGGATAGCCTGGAGCAGTTACTGCGAATATCTCCAAAGGATACCAACAGGGTGCTTTTGCTGATCAATACGGGGCAACAATACGAAGGGTCGGATCCGGAGAAAGCCAAACAGTATTATAATGAGGCGGGAGAACTGAGCAAAAAACTTGATTACCGGCTTGGCACCCTAAAATATATCTCCAACTATGGATATGTGCTCAATATGCAGGGCAGGTTTGATTCTTCCCTTGTGCTGAACCTCGAATCGGTTCGCCTGGCCAGGGAATGGGGTGATTCTATTGCACTCGCCAAATGCCTTTTTAATACCGGTACTTCCTATCAGTTGCTCGATCGCTATGAGCCAGCAGTGGAGACCTACCTGGAAGGAAGAGCCATTTTTTCACAGCAGAATAACGAAATCTTTACAGCTAAAGCAGATGATATCCTGCAAACGCTTTATCAGAAATTAAGGCGTTATGATAAAGCACTTGAATTGGGAGAAGAGGCGATTCAGCTTTCGAGGAAACACCAGCTTGATTATGAGCTGAGCAATGCCCTGGCCAACATGGCTATTAATTATAACCAGGTCAACGAACCGCAAAAGGCGATCCCGCTTCTTACTGAAGCTTTACAACTCAGTAAAACTACCGGTAATGCCTATCTTGAAGAGTCGGTACAGCTGAGTTTTGCTGATACAAGGGAAAAACTGAAGCAGTTCAGTTTGATGAAAGCACCTGCAGAAGCAGCAAGGTCTCTTGCCCGTGAAATGGAGGACCCAAAAGGGGAAGCCATTGCATTAAGACAGCTTTCCGTATGGTTTTTCTATACAGGCGATCTGAAAATGGCAAATAATTATGCAAAGCAGTCCTATGATATCAATAGTAAAAATAATTTCCGGGATGAAGTGCAAAAAAACCTTATTTGGCTGTCTGATCTGTCCCTTACAATGGGTAATAAAGCAGGATATACATCTTATAGGGAAAAAGGAAACCTGTTGGCTGACAGTTTGCTGAATGAACAGATCCATAACCGGATCACAGAACTGGAGGAGAAATATGAAACGGAGCTGAAGGAGACGAAAATAAATATGCTGGAAAGCAAAAATTTGCAGCAGGAAATGAAACTGGTACGTAAAACTACTTTCAATGCACTACTGATCGGTCTGGTGGCCGTTTTGTTTCTGACAGCAGTTTTATTATTCAGAAATTTCAAACAGAAACAAATTTTACAGTTGCGCAGGATTAATGAACTGGAGAAAGAGAAACAGCTTTTGGCCACAGAAGCGGTATTAAAGGGAGAAGAACAGGAAAGGGCCAGGCTGGCAAAGGATCTTCACGATGGATTAGGTGGTCTTCTTTCAGGGATCAAGTTCTCTTTCCAGAAAATGAAAACAAACCTTGTTTTGACCTCAGATAACCAGCAGGTCTTTGAAAGGAGCCTTGATATGCTGGACAGTTCAATAAAAGAAATGCGCCGCGTGGCCCATAATATGATGCCGGAAGCTTTGGTTAAATACGGACTGGATACTGCATTGAAAGATTTTTGTAATGATATCAATCAAACCGGAGCATTAGAGGTAACTTACCAGTCTGTCGGTTTGGCTGACGCGGAGATCGGGCAGACCAAAGCGATAAGCCTATACCGGATCGTACAGGAACTGATAAGTAATACCCTGAAACATGCAGGTGCCGGTTCAGCCATTATACAGCTGATCAAGAACGATGATACATTGTCTCTCACAGTGGAAGATGACGGAAGAGGTTTTGATACGACCATTTTAAAGAAGGCGAATGGAATCGGCTGGGATAATATCAAGAGCCGTGTGGAGTTCCTGCAGGGGAAACTGGACTTACAGTCTTCGGCTGGTAAAGGCACATCTGTTCATATAGATTTTAACTTGGTATGATAAAGAAAGTTTTTATTGTCGATGATCACTACATGGTTATTGAAGGTATCAGGTCCCTTTTGCAGGATGAAAAATCGGTGGAATGGACTGGCCATGCCATGAATGCAGAATCCTGTCTTGCCTTTCTGAAACAGCAGCAGCCTGACGTGATCCTGATGGATATCAGTTTGCCAGGTAAATCGGGGATTGAGTTATGTAAAGAGATTAAGGAAAAATATCCTTCTGTTTTTGTGATCGGGCTCAGTACTTTTAACCAGCAAAGTTTTATTTCAAAAATGATGGATAGCGGTGCTTCGGGCTATATTTTGAAAAATGCAACTGCTGCTGAGATCATGGAAGCCTTGGAAACGGTAATGAAGGGAAAAGTATATCTTAGTCATGAAGCAGCTGACAGTCTCAAAAACCGGGCGGGTATGGCTGTTCCTGTACTTACCAGGAGGGAAAAAGAAATTTTAGCCCTTATCGCTGAAGGGTTAACCAATAATGAAATTGCACAACGTCTTTTTGTAAGCCCCACTACAGTGGATACGCATCGAAAAAATCTTCTTCTTAAACTGGATGCAAAAAATACGGCCGCCTTGGTTCGTATTGCCATGGAACACGGATTAATCAATCATCTCTGAGATTGAAAATTCCCTTAAAAAGGGGAAACACATCCTTACCTGAGCTTGTATTTTGCCTAAAAAATAAGGCAATATGAAAATATTTTTTATCAGCCTTGCTTTTATGCTTATCGCCCCCTTGAGTTATACACAGCAAAAAAAGACAGCTATTCCGAATACTGCAATGCAACAGCAGATCAATGAAGTAAAAAATGATATAAGGGAACTGGAAGCTGAAATAAAAGAGGCAGAAAAAAATGACCCTGATGAAGTGGCGGAACTTAAAAACCAGCTGGCTGTAATGAAAAAAATGCTGGCTATGATGGACCCCTCCTCTTCTCCCTCTTCCCCGGTAAAACCGGTAAAAAAAACAGTGGCGCCGGCTAGTCAATACCAGTCCCCGGTTTTGCCTGTTTATTTAAAACAACCTGTAACTGCTCCCACTGCATCACAGGCCAGGAATCGATTATTATGGTATACTGGAAAGAAAATAAATGACAGCACACTCATTACCATGAAGGGGCTTGTGGTGCAGTATAATAAGAAGACAGGAAGACTGAAACTGCAACCGGATAAGAAAACCGATCCCTTTAATAAAATAGTAAAAGAACTGGATAAGAGTGACCAGCGTAAAAATGAACTGATCGATATGTTCATTAAAATGAAAAACGGGGCCCTGTATTATCCTGACCTGGTCAATGCCCTTGCGCTATATGATGACATTACAAAGCGCTATGGGGCCGGGTTGAAAAATTATATCGATATCCCACAGATATTTCCTCAAACGGTGGCAGCCGTGGAATATTATCCTGCATTCTATGCTGGCAGGGGCCCGAATCTAAGTAAAATAATTACAGATACGGTACCCGATAAGTTCCTCCAGGAGATGGGAAAAAAAATAAATGAGCTCCTGAAAAAAGCAGATGCAATGGAAAAAAGCCTGCCGCCGGTTGATGCTTTTCTACCCCCCCCACTAAAAGACCTGAGCATCTGCAGCAGTTGTGACTCCGGGATCATAAAAAAAGAAGAGATAGAGGACAGCATCTGGCATAAAAAATTTTCTGGAGCTGAAGAAGAGATCATGCAGATAAGGTTGGGGCTCGCCCGCCAGATGGCATTAATGGGGATGGATGACGAAAAGATTATGAGGGTCATCCTGGAAACCAAAGTGCCGGCCCGTATGCTGCAAAAAGCAAGAATATTATATGACCGTTATGGCAAGGATCCGCGCTATATTAAAACAGTGGCCCCCATTATTTTAGGAATTGAACGGCAGCACCAGTTATTGGGTATTACCGAAGGTATGGGAGATAATATACTGGCTTCCTTATTAAGTTTTGACTACGAAAAATACATGCGGGAACAAATGGGGCTCAAAAACTATAACCTTGTTTTAAACCTGGCCCAGCATATCGGCTGGTTAAGACAAAAAGCCCTGTTAGGGGCAGCGGATGATGCTAATGCTTCCTATAGTAAATTAAAACCCTACCTGGATTTCAACCGGTTTAACCTAAGCCTTGATCTCGATTTTATTTATGAACAAAAAAATGATGATGAACTGGAAATGAGGGCATCTGGTAAAATTGCCACAAAGGATAAAGTATATGTACAACTTTATCTGGACGATTGTACCTGGCGAATGCGGCTTTGGAACCCGGATTATTTCACGGCTAAAGCAGATGAGATGGCTATGCCCCTGCTGGTAAATTCAGGACAAAAGACCATCAGGGAAGAGAATGATAAAATGGCCACCTATCCTTACTCCGGCCCATCGAAAGTAATGGCTCAGTTCCCTGATTTTAAAATCAGCTTTTGCAACAATGGCCAGAGCGATACGGCAATTATGACCACCCTGAATTACCCGGTGGATGGGGATATCCCGGTGCAGACAAGTTTTAAAACGTATAAAGCCGAACTGCTGGCACTGGCCAATCATATGTTTATTGATATCAATAAATTGGAGGGTCATGAATCGGAAGGCATGAATATGGCTTTGGATATCATGACTTCATTGTCCCAGCCGCAGGTTACCAACCCCACCGGAAACCCAAAACTGGACAAACTGCAAAGTGATTACCATCTCAGGAAAACATCGGATGATTTTAAAAAACAGGTCAGTACAACGGGGCTGACCGAAAAATCTGTTTTTCTATTCCAGGCGAATAATGGTTCCTCTGTTTTGATTGATAAGACAAATGATACAAAGCACAGGATAGATGAAAATTCGGAGCTGACAAAAGGGGTGATCCACCTCCGGGTGGTTCATGATCCGGTAACCGAAAATTAATACTGAATATCATGTCAGTAAAGGTTAAAACAATATTTTTTTTAGTAATGATGCTTTCCGGCTTCCTGCCCCCTTCTTTAGCCCAGAAAAATATTTTCCCTGCTGATTCATCCGTTTTGGCTGCTGTACGTTTTGGAGAGAATGTATTCCTTGACAAGAGAGGTTTATTTACCCGTATAGCCAAAACCACATTAGAGATGGAATCCGGCACAGGATCACTGAATGAAATTGAAGTACTGGTATGGGAAAATAAGAACAGAAAAAAACAGGATGCTGTTTCCTGGCTGGAAAGGGAAAAAATGGATTTGAAAAAGAATGGCTGGACGATCGTCCCTTCAGCAAGGGATACTTCATTTTCGAAATTATTAAAAACGGGTAAAACCTTAGTGATGTATATGGCAGCAGGGAAACTGGAAGCTAACCTTTATTTCGGGAAGCTGATTGCTGCTGAACCGGTGGCTGTTACAAACCCTGCTGCACGGCCTGTAAACAAAAATGATACGGTAATAGTTATTCCGGCTGTAACAGATACAGTTCATACGGTTAAAGCAGCAAAGGGAAAAGGTATTCTTGGTAACTGGGGCGACATTTCCGGGCCGAAGGTCAATTATTTTGATGACAATACGGGGTATATGGTGGGGAGTGGCCTTAGTAAGGGAGACGGGTATGAGTTTAAGGAAGATGGAACTTTTAACCGTTATTTCCTGGCTACTTCATCCAGGCCTGATTACAGGATCTTTCTTTATGAAAAAGGGACCTACAATGTTTCCGGGAACAAATTAACGCTTACCCCCATAGATCTTTATTATCGTAAATGGGAAGATGATCAAATGGTAACCAATGAACATTCCGTTCCCGCAGTAAGGAAATATCGATGGAGTATACAGCCCGAACAATATACCGGGAAACCCTGTTTGCATCTTCAACCAGAAGGGGGAGGTACAGAACAGCATTATTGCAGCAACTAAACACCCTGTTATGATAAAATACATTTTAGCGTCTGGTTTATTTTTAATTACCCTGGCTCCGCATCTTTTTGCCCAGACATGCAGTGATGCAGATGTGATAGCGATAAAAACAAAGTGGGTATTTGATAAAGATGCGTATAACCGTTTTCAACCAGGTATTACAGCAACGCTTCTCAAAAACGTTTTTGAGAATACCGCAGCATATAAGCAACTTTTTATTGCAGCTTATCCTGAACCTTCGGGAGGCCTGATGAAAGGCTATGCATATATAGTGGACCAGACAAATTATCATATCCGGGGGCATGCTGATTACGTGTACAATGCCACTTATTTCGGGTATCGGTGTGCGAAGGATAAAAATGAAGTTATTATTGACCCGGAAAAACTTTCCATTAACATGGCAGAACTCAGGGCGAATAATCTCCGGGGGGTATTGGAGGAGGTGGCTGATTCTTTTGAACTGAACGGAAAACCGGTACGGGTATTCAGGCTGGCCCATGCACTCAAAGACCCCCGAGGTTTCCATTCATTTGAGGGATTGGGACATGATAACAGCATAGCCGTTCTGTTTACGCACAATGATATATTACCCTATCGTTACCTCACCCGTAAAGAATATCTTTCGATGATAAAGACTTACTGGGAAAAACTGATGAAAAACGGGATGGCCTTAGTGGATGAACAGGAAAAGCAGATACTGGATATGGAAGCAAGTGCAAAGAAAGACTATACGGGTGAGTTGAGGGAAAACATGCTGAAAGAACTGAATTCCCAGTTGGAACAATACCGCAAGAGAAAAGGCGCCAATAAACAGCATCTCGATTCCGGCATACAGCAGGAACTGGATAGTATTGATTACGCTTTTAAACATTATTCTGATAAAGAGCTCAGGGAGCCGGCCATACCTAAGGCAGATGATGTTTACCGGGGCTTTATTACTGAAAAAGAAGGAGGATTCTACTTTGTAATACTGGATAGTTCATATTTTAAAAAAAATCTTCCGTCATATGCTGCACAGACCCTGGTTTTACAATCATATTACCTGGAAACAGAACCCGGGGCGCTATCCTGGGTTAAAGCTATCAGGGAAAAATTCCCTTATGATAAATTAAAAACTTTGATTGATAAATGAGGATCAGGATCATTCAAAATCATCATACAGCAGGTATTGCTTCCTGATTTTTTTGAAATCAGTGAGGGCAGGTTCCCAGCTTTGCCTGATCTCCTTCTCGCTAACCCCGTCTTTTATTTGTTGCATCAGCAGTTCATTGCCGGCAAGACGGTTAAAAGAATTGGTTTTCAGAAAGAAATTATCCTTATCGGGAAAAATTTTATATGCATCAATGATCCATTGCAACTGGATTTTTTTGTTCACTTTTTGTAATACATCTTCTGGGGTGCCGCCAAAATCCCAGCCATAGCATACTTTGCCATAATGTTTTGAACTTTTTGCTCCTTCATTGGGGTTAGGAGTGAAGGAAAACATATTTTTCGGGAGATCGGGATGGCCAATATATTCAAAAGGGGCTGCCGTACCCCGGCCTTCACTCAGGGAAGTACCTTCAAACAGGCAGGTGGTAGGGTACAAATAGACTGCCTGTATTTCCGGTAAATTCGGTGAGGGTTTTACGGGTAATACATATTTGCTTTTGTGGGTGTAATTCAGGCACTTAATATATAATACATGAAAAGGGGTATCTGTTGTGGGTTGGGTGCTGATGTTATAAGCATTTATTTTATTCGCTTCCTCACTCACCCATTTTTCTCCCAACAGCATCCGGGCATATTCTGCCATCGTCATGCCATATACAATAGGGATCGGTTGCCTGCCCACACCACTTTTGAATTTCGGGTCCAGCACCGGTCCATCTACATAAAAACCATTTGGATTGGGCCGGTCCAGTATGATCAGCGGTTTGTGATGAATAAGTGCCGATTCTAAAAAATCCTGCATCGAGTTGATATAAGTATAAAAGCGGCAGCCCACATCCTGCAGATCAAAAAGCAGCACATCTACCTCTTTCAGGTCCTCATCCGAAGGGAACCGTTTGGCGCCATATAGTGAAACAACTTTTATCCCTGTTTCCTTATCTGTAAAATCTCCCACTTTTTCTCCCGCATCAGCAGTTCCCCGAAAACCATGCTCGGGCCCGAAGATGGCTTTGATAGAAACGCCAAGGCTGATCAGCGTATCAACAAGATGGGTTGATCCCACCATGGAGGTTTGGTTGGCAAAAATGCCTATTCTTTTTCCCTTGATGAGAGGCAGGTAGACCGGCAGTCTTTCCGCACCGGTAATGACCCGGTTTTTATCCGGTGCTGTCTGCGCCGATAGCGGGTTGGACAGCCATTGTATGCTCCCAATAAATACCAGCAGGAACAAAAGGCGTTGAACAGCTTTCTTGCTTTGCATGATTCAAATTTCTGTAAAATAATGGATTAGATGTTTATAAATATTTAAACGGTTGCATTTAATTTATTGGGTTACCTTTCGGGCGTTTTAAAATCAAAAAAATAATATTAAATGCAACAGGTAAAAAATGGTGACAAAGTAAAAGTTCACTATCATGGTAAACTAACAAATGGTGAAACTTTTGACAGTTCGGAAGGACGCCAGCCGCTTGAATTTGAAGTGGGTGGTGGCATGGTGATCAAAGGTTTTGATGACGGTGTTATGGGAATGGCCGTTGGCGAAAAGAAAACGGTAACGATTCCTGTTGAAGAAGCCTATGGCCCGGTGAACCCGGAAATGCTGGTAGAATTCCCCAAAGACAGGTTTCCGGAGGATATGAAGATTGAACTGGGGATGCCCCTGGTCATGAATAATGCTTCGGGAGAACAGTTCCAGGTAAAAGTGGCAGAAATAAAAGAAGAAATGGTGATTTTAGATGCCAATCACCCGCTGGCGGGAGAGGAATTGGTTTTTGATATTGAACTGGTAGAAATTGTCGGGGGAAGCCCGCTCATCATTATGCCTTAATGGGTTTGAAATTAGCGGTTTGATCATAAATTAAAAAGTATGATCAAACCGCTAATGAATAACTTATTTTTTCCTGCTCCACCACCATCCCAGCCAGAGTCCGCACAATCCCCAACTCACCACTGTATCGGTTAAGTTGGCCATCAGGTCAAATGAACCGAACCAGATATGCATGGTATAAGCACCGTTGATAAAAGCAATCATACCGGTGAATAAACTGCTGGCAAAAACCGTCCCCATGGAAGGGCTGGTCATTTTGGAAAGCATCCAGCAAAGCAGGATCACCATGATCATATCCGAGATCAGGGCACGGGTAATACTCATCCCCATATTCATATCCATTTTCTTGTGATAGGTGACCATGGCCCAGGGTTTGCCCATCGCATTTTGCCGGGCCGCTTCTCTGACTTCAGCAGAAGCATCTTTGGGATGACTGGGCATAAAATACTGGCCGTCTTCATTCAGCTGGGTATTCAGGAATGCCATCACGGTATCCTGTTTGGGGGTGTACTGCGTACCGCTGTAGTGCAGTTGCAGCATGGTCCAGGAAAGCATTTGCCAAAGGAAAATAAGGATGCCACCAATGATAGCACCAATGAGGATCTTTTTCATATCAGGCTGATTTGGTTCCTCAAAAGTTAAGTCCTTTCCTTTGAATTCGCAAGTGTAAAATGATCAAAGTGCAAATCGTTGTATATTCGGCACTCAAAATTTTCCTTTATGTTTTCAGATTATCGTTTTACCGTTGCAGAAAGGTTAATGCGTTATGTTCGGATCGACACACAAAGTGACCCGCAGGCAACCGGTTTCCCTTCCACCGAAAAACAAAAAGACCTTAGCCGTCTATTGGTGGATGAACTAAAAGCCATCGGTATCTCCGATGCGGAAATGGATGAATGGGGATATGTATTTGCGACGATACCTTCCAATACCGACAAAAAAGTGCCGGTGATCTGCTTCTGTGCCCATGTGGATACGGCACCCGATTGCAGCGGGAAAGATGTGAAGCCCATTGTACATCAAAATTATGACGGCAATGATATCGTCCTGCCGGACGACCCCGCACAGGTGATCACCACGAAAGAACATCCCTACCTGTTAAAAAAAAACGGTGAGGATATCATTACGGCTTCCGGTACTACCCTGCTGGGGGCTGATGACAAAGCGGGAGTGGCCGTGATCATGGATTTTGCGAATTTCTTAGTGACCCACCCTGCCTTGAAACATGGAAAGATCAGGATTCTGTTTACACCCGACGAAGAAGTAGGAAGAGGCGTTAATAAACTGGATATGCAAAAACTGGCAGCAGATTTCGGGTACACCCTGGATGGAGGGGAAAGAGGTTCGCTGGAATATGAAAATTTTTCTGCCGATGGCGTGACGATCACTTTTCATGGTATCAGTGCACATCCCGGTGATGCGAAAGACAAAATGGTGAATGCCATAAAAGTTGCCTCCAGCTTTATTGACTCATTACCGAAGGAACAGCTTTCTCCGGAAACGACAGAGGGCCGTTATGGTTTTGTGCATCCGGTTCATATGGAAGGGATCGCTGAAAAAATGACCCTGCAGTTTATCATCCGTGATCATATAACGGCCAAGCTGGAAGCCTACGAAAATTTTCTCAGGGAACTGGTGGAAGAAACCCTGAAAAAATTTCCGGGAGCCCGGGCCGAATTTGAAGTGAAGGAGCAATACCGGAATATGGTGGAGATACTGAACGAAAATCCCAGGGTGGTAGAATATGCCCGGGAGGCCATCCAAAGAGCCGGATGTACCCTGGTTTCAGAACCCATCCGTGGTGGTACCGATGGTGCCCGGCTTTCGTTTATGGGTTTGCCCTGCCCGAATATCTTTACAGGTGAAATGGCATTACACGGCAAGCATGAATATGTGAGTGTCCAGGATATGCAGAAAAGTGTGGAGACCCTGGTGCATTTGGTCGGTGTTTGTGAGGAAAGATCCTGAGTTGCTGCAGACTTATTCGCTACATTGCATTCAAATAAAAATTACATATGAGTATCGAACATTTCCTGTCTTCCTACTGGTGGCTGATCATCATTGTATTGCTTTTCTTTAGCGGGCTGTTTACGATTAACCAGGGTTATATAGGTGTCATCACCTTATTCGGAAAATATCGTAGGATCGCCACACCGGGGTTAAGGTTCAAGATACCGGTACTGGAAAAAGTGTTCAGGAAAATTTCTATCCAAAACCGGTCCGTGGAACTGGAATTCCAGGCCATCACCGGTGACCAGGCCAATGTGTATTTTAAGTCCATGCTCCTTTTTTCGGTCCAGGACCAACAGGCGGAGACGATTCAGAAAGTGGCCTTTAAATTTATTGCAGAGCGGGATATGATGCAAGCCCTGGTCAGAACCATTGAGGGTTCAATCCGTACCTATGTGGCCTCCAAAAAACAGGCAGAAGTGCTCGGGCTCCGGAAGGAGATCGTTGAATATGTAAAAGAACAGGTGGATCATGTGCTGGCGCAATGGGGCTATCACTTACAGGACCTGCAGATCAATGATATCACTTTTGATAAGGTGATTCTTGATTCCATGAGCAAGGTGGTGGCGAGTAATAACCTCAAGGCCGCAGCGGAAAATGAAGGCCAGGCCCTGCTGATCACCAAGACAAAATCGGCGGAAGCAGAAGGTAATGCCATCAAGATCGCAGCAGAAGCGGAAAGGGAAGCAGCCCGGCTGAGAGGACAGGGTGTGGCGCTGTTCCGGAAAGAAGTGGCAGAAGGGATGACACAGGCTGCTGAACAGATGAAACAGGCCAACCTGGATACCAACGTCATCTTGTTTTCCATGTGGACGGAAGCCATCAAGAATTTTGCTGAGTTTGGAAAAGGCAACGTAATATTCCTCGATGGAAGCCCGGAAGGGATGGAAACTACGATGCGACAAATACAGGCCATGATGATGAAACAGATCGGTGCCGAGAAATAATCCTGTTAAATAAATCAGAAATTATGATGCCGCATGTAATGCGGCATTATTTTTTTCGTTGTTTCACACAGTTGTTGATAAATAAAAGAAAGGCTTCGTAGCTATTTTTTGGTCGATAACTTACATTTACGCATCTAAAGACGAAAAGCTATGTTTCAATTTTTACTGCAGGCAGATACCGCACAACAATTGGCCGGAGGTGTTACACATGCTGTTTTACAGGGCGATACGAATGGAGATGGAAAACTCAGTATCATTGAGCTCCTTTCACTGGGTGGCTGGATCATGATCCCACTGGCCATCATGTTCCTGATGACCATCTTTTTCTTTTTTGAACGCTATATCGCGATCAACAAGGCTTCAAAGGTGGATAGTAATTTCATGAATATTATCCGTGATCATATTACAACGGGTAATGTGACTGCAGCCCGCAGTTTTGCCAAAAACACCAATAATCCCGTAGCCCGTATTGTTGACAAGGGGATCCAGCGGATCGGCAAACCCATCGGGATGATTGAAAGCAGCATGGAGAACGTAGCGCAGATTGAAATGTACAATCTTGAAAGGAATCTGAACTTCCTCTCCGTTTTTTCAAGGGCCGCACCCATTTTTGGTTTCGTGGGAACGCTGGCTGGTTTGATGCAGTTGTTTTTCAAAATTAACTCTACGGGTGAATTTGATCTGAGTGCCATCGCCGGTGGTATCTATACGAAACTGGTTACTTCTATCAGCGGTCTGGTGATCGGCCTTATCGCCTATCTCTGTTATAGCTTCCTGCATACCCTGCTGGAGAAAAACGTAAATAAGATGGAAGTGGCTGCAGCAGACTTTTTGGATGTATTACAGGAACCTACCCGATAAATGAACTAAATGAAGCTTAGAAAAAAATTAACAGCAGAACCGGAGGTATTTACGGATTCCCTGAATGATATCATCTTCATTTTGCTGATGTTCTTTTTGATCGTCTCCACGCTGGCCAACCCCAATGTGATAAAGGTGAATAACCCAAGGGGTACCCGGGATACGAAAGCCAAACAAAACATTGTTATTTCCATCGATAAGGACCAGCACTTTTATATGGGACAGAAACAGGTGGATCCTGCCATGCTGGATTCGCTGTTGGTGGCCGAAGTGCTGCGGTTGAAACCATTGATCGATACACCCTCTGTCGTTATAAATGCGGATACCATCTCTTACTACGGCGAGGTATTCCGGGTCATGCGGGCGGCCAAAAGAGCCGGAGCCAAAGTAGTGGCCAACGTGCAATAATACTTTCGGTTTGTCATCTTATCATTTCAGGACTCTTATCATCCTGTCTCTTCCCTGCATATCTTTTTTTAGTTCCCGGTCTTGGTAGCCCTGTGACTGGAAAAATTGTAAGACTTCTTTTCCGGTATTTTCATGAATTTCCAGGTAGATCTCACCACCTTCACTGAGATGTTTTTTGGCAAATGCCGCGATGGCCTGATAAAAAATAAGGGGATTATCATCAGCAACGAATAAGGCGTTGTGGGGTTCATGATCCAGCACATTCCGATGCAGGGTGGCCCTTTCCTGCAAAGGGATATAGGGGGGATTGCTTACAAGGATATCAAAAACGGGCAATTGATCCCAAACAGTTTCATCGAGGAAGTCCAGGTGTATTAACTCCACCTGCACCTGTTGGTCAGCAGCATTTTTTTTGGCGACTTGTAAAGCTTTTTCACTGTTATCAATTCCGGTGACCGAAACCGCAGGGTTTCTTTTTTTCAGCGCAATGGGGATACAGCCACTGCCCGTACCAATATCCAGGAGAGCAACCTGCTGATCCCCGGGATTGGTATTTTCTAAAGAAGCGAGGATCCACTCCACCAATTCTTCCGTTTCCGGTCTTGGAATCAATACGGCACTGTTCACCTGCAACTGCATGCCTGCAAACCAACTTATACTGGTGATATACTGGATGGGTTCGTAAAGCCTGAGTCTTTTCACCGTGTCCTGTAAAAGATCGTTTTCTTTGGGTGAAAGTTCTTTTCCCCTTTCTGCCAGCTGGGCAGAACGGTTAAGACCGGTGATGAATTCAATCACGAGCACGGCAATATTCACGGCCTCCGATGGGTCATAGATCCCCGAGATTTCGTTGATGATCATCTTTCTTGACTCCGGAATTGTCATCGGGCAAACTTACTAAGTCGCAGGGAGATTGTGAATTGTTAAATGGAAAGTGAATCGATTATATTTGCCGCATTGTTTTATATTGGAAACACCTGAACGCTATATGGTTCGATGCCTTGCACTGGCAGCAAAAGCTGCCGGTCATGTGGCGCCCAACCCCCTGGTAGGCGCGGTGCTGGTTTTTCAAAACAGGATCATCGGGGAGGGTTTCCACCGGCAGTACGGGCAGGCCCATGCAGAAGTCAATTGCCTGCAGTCGGTAAAGGATATTGACCGGCCGCTTATTCCTCATTCCACGCTTTATGTTTCTTTGGAACCTTGTGCACATTATGGTAAAACACCACCCTGTGCAGATATGATCATCCGGGAAAGGATCCCAAAAGTGGTGATCGGTTGCCGGGATCCTTTCAAAGCGGTGAATGGCAGGGGGATTGAGAAACTTCAACAGGCAGGCGTGGAAGTGGAAACGGGTGTACTGGAAACGGAGTGCAAGCATATCAATAAACCTTTCTTTACATTTCATCTTATGGACAGGCCTTATTTTATTTTAAAATGGGCACAGACTGCCGATGCAAAGATGAATGCCCGTTCAAAGGAAAGATTGATGATCACAAACCCGTATTCCAACCGAATCGTTCATCGATGGAGAAGCGAATCGGCTGCGATCTTGGTGGGTACCCAAACGGCCTTGCAGGATGATCCGGAACTGACCAACCGTTATTGGGAGGGCCCCTCCCCGGTGCGATTGGTGCTGGACAGGGATCTGCGGCTGCCCCATACCCTGAAAATATTTAACCCTACCGTTCCAACGATCATATTTAACAGGCAAAAGGATGATCTGGACCGGGATGCCGAATTCTCTTTCCATTCCCAGGAGAAGGAAGTTCGCTATGCAAGGTTGAAAGGTGAAAAACCCATGCTCCATGAGTTATCGGATATCCTATACCGTTTGAAAATACAGAGCGTACTGGTAGAAGGAGGCGCCCAATTACTCACCTCATTCCTGGCGGAAGGATTATGGGATGAAGCCCGTATCATCACCCGAAGCGACCTAGTCGTTCACCAGGGCCTTGATGCCCCAGTCCTGAAGGGAGCCCTTAAATTTGCTGAACAAAAGATCATGAATGATACGATCGAATACTATCAGCCCGAAACGGTAAACATAAATATTAAATCAAGATGATTTTCCTGCTGGGCAGTATAGTATTATCCTCATGGCTTACACTTTCTTTCAAGATCATTGAAAGGTTGAAGATACCCATGCTGCAGGCTATCGTGGTGAATTACGGGGTTTGCGTGATCACCGGTTCGGTGTTTAATGGTGCTTCACCCTTTCATTCACAACTGGTCCGGCAACCCTGGCTGGGATGGGCGCTTTTAATGGGGTTGACTTTTATCTTCCTGTTTAATATTATCGGTTTCACCACCCAGAAATTAGGGGTATCTGTAGCGTCGGTGGCGAACAAATTATCGCTGGTTATTCCCTTTATTTTTTCCATCTATCTCTATCATGAAAAAGCGACTGTCCTAAAGGTAACCGGTGTCATTGTGGCCCTGGTGGCGGTGGTGCTTACCTGCTGGCCTTCCGGTAACCGGGAGCCCTCCGGCAAAAAATTCGTACCGGTGCTTTTGTTCTTGCCCCTGGTGCTTTTTATCGGCAGCGGGTTGCTGGATACGATGATCAAGTTTGTGGAAAGGACCCATTTGAATGATGGGAATAAAAATGATTTCCTGATTACCGCATTTGCTGTTGCCGGTATGATAGGATTGCTAATATTGGTTACTTTACTGGCACTTAAAAAAGAAAAATTTGATCGTCGGTCGATAGGGGCAGGCATCATGATCGGCGTTCCCAATTATTTTTCTATCTGGTTTCTTGTACAGGTGCTCAAGCAATTTGCGGATGACAGTTCAAAGATTATACCGCTGAATAATATGGGAATCGTTTTGTTTAGTACGGTAGCTGCCTGGATATTTTTCCGGGAAAAACTTTCAGCCCTCAATTGGTTGGGAATTTTCTTTTCATTGGGAGCGATAGCCCTGATTGCATATGGATAAAGATTTTTACTGGACAATAGAAAAAGAATCCCTTGCGGAATTTAAGGACCGCGGCAGCCGTTTTATTGCCTATGCTTTCCCGGTGAAGACGATCGAGGCTTTTAAAAAAAGGCTCGCTGCTTTACGGGAGGAACACCCCAAGGCCGTGCATCATTGTTTCGCTTACAGGCTGGGGGTTGATGGAAATTTGTTTCGGGCGGGTGATGATGGTGAGCCTTCCGGTACTGCCGGAAGACCCATCCTTGGGCAGATCGACAGTAAGGGCCTTACGGATACTGCTGTGGTAGTCGTGCGTTATTTTGGCGGTACATTATTGGGGGTACCAGGATTGATCAATGCCTACAGGAATAGTACGGCCATGGCTTTGCAAATCACCCCTGCCATCCAAAATGCTGTGGAGCTTCCCTACCGGCTGCAATTTGACTATACCGTCATGAATGCCGTGATGAATATTATTAAACAGTATAATTGTAATATTGTAAAACAGGAAATGCAACTCTTCTGCAGTGTAGAGGTATCTATACCCCGGAACAGGCTGGAAGAGGTTTTATACAAGATCAATGATCTCTATACCGTTGAAGTAATAAAAATTTAGTTACGCCATATTTTGTTTGTCATATGAAAAAGATTTTGCTGCTTTTTGTAGGATTATGTTCAATCACCCTGGCAAAGACACAGGGACAAACACCCCTTAATATTATTCCCGAGCCTGTATCCGTGGAAAGGGTCGGGGGACAGTTCCAACTGCCGGCATCCTTAACGATTGCGGCTGACTGGGAAAACCCCGCGATACGCAATACGGTGATGCTTTTCAGTAAAAAACTGGAAACGGCCGCAGGCATTTCCGAGTCAAAGGTCGATCTCCGTCAAAATGCGGCCCTGCGGTTCCAGATCAATGATATCGTTGACTTGCAGATTGGTGAAGAAGGATACCTGCTCGAGGTGTCACCCGAAACCGGGGTCACCATTTCGGCCAACCAGCCCGCCGGTTTGTTTTATGGGGTACAGACCTTATTACAGTTACTACCCCCGGCCATTGAAAGTTCAGCGTTAGTGCCGCAGGTGGATTGGGTGATCCCCGCTGTGAAAATCAGGGACTATCCCCGTTTCGGGTGGAGAGGGATGATGTTTGATGTGGTACGTCATTTTTTTAGTAAGGAAGATGTAAAACAGTATATCGACCAGATGGTAAAATATAAACTGAATCTCCTGCATTTACACCTTACCGATGATGAAGGCTGGCGCATTGAAATAAAATCCCTGCCCCGGTTAACCACGGTGGGTGCCTGGAGGGTCAATAAAACCGGAACCTTTGGTAATTTTTCAAAACCCGGACCTAACGAACCAAAAGACTATGGTGGTTTTTATACACAGGAGGATATCCGGGAACTGGTGCAGTATGCACAGGATCGTTTTGTCAATATCCTCCCGGAAGTGGATGTACCGGGTCACAGCCTCGCCGCTATTGCTGCCTATCCGGAATTGTCCTGTACCCCGGGAGCCGATAAATACCAGGTGCGGTCGGGAGAAAAGATCATGGAATGGCCACCGAGCGGACATTTTTATGGGCTCTTGGACAATACCCTCTGCCCGGCCAATGAAAAAGTTTATGATTTTCTGGATAAGGTGTTTACAGAAGTAGCTCAATTATTTCCCTTTGAATATATCCATATGGGTGGTGATGAAACCGCAAGGAATTTCTGGGAAAAAATGCCGGAAATCAAGGCATTGATGAAAAAAGAAAACCTGAAAAACCTCGATGAAGTGCAAAGCTATTTTGTAAAAAGGGTGGAAAAGATTGTGGAATCGAAAGGAAAGAAACTCATCGGGTGGGACGAGATCTTACAGGGTGGGCTGGCCCCAAATGCAGCGGTGATGAGCTGGCGGGGATTAAAAGGCGGTATCGAGGCAGCCCAACAAAACCATGAAGTAGTGATGAGCCCCACCACTTATGTTTATTTTGATTACATGCAGGGGGATAAGATCATTGAACCCCCGGTTTATGCGAGCCTGCGTTTGAAAAAAGTGTATGAATTCGATCCGCTGCCACCAGGGGTGTCAAAGAAATATATCAAAGGAGGACAGGCCAATCTTTGGACCGAGCAGGTCTATAACATGCGGCATGCAGAATACATGACATGGCCCCGGGCTTTTGCCCTGTCGGAAGATGTATGGTCGCAACCCGAAAAAAAGAACTGGACCAGGTTCGTGCAAAAAACAGAGGCGCAGTTTCCCCGCCTCGATTTTTCAAAAACAAAGTATGCTACCAGTATGTATGACCCGGTGTTTGCTTTTTCAGGGAATGCCAAAGGCGAGATTATCGTTACCTTATCCACCGAAGTGGAAGGGTTAAGTATCCATTATAGTTTTGATAATTCTTTTCCCGACCAGTATTACCCTGTCTATGATAAACCGGTCATTGTACCAAAGGATGCTTCGTTGATGAAAGTGGTCACTTACCGCGGTGATCAGCAGGTAGGAAGGATCATATCATTCCCGGTGGCAGAAATGAAGAAAAGGGCAGGTATGCAATAAACGTGAAGACGCAGCAATCTTAATAAATTTCATTGCATGCAGACAGATCTATTTAAAGAACAGGTGGCGGTCATTACCGGCGCCGGCCAGGGAATCGGTTTTGAGATTGCCCGGCAACTTTGTCTGCAGGGGGCTTCTGTAGTGCTGAATGATGTGGATGCCATTCGGGCGGAAAAGGCGGCTGCACAAATAAACAGGGAAGACGGTGTTTGTATCGCTATCGCTGGGGATGCCGGTGACCGGGATACGATCGGTAATTTGATCCGGTCGGCCGTGGACCATTTTGGAAAACTGACGATTGCTATTGCCAATGCCGGAACGACAGCGTACGGTGATTTTTTTGCATTCACGGAAAATTCATTCCGGGAACTGGTGCGCCTGAACCTCTCAGGCGGTTTTTTTCTTACTCAGGCCGCTGCCCGGCAAATGAAATTGCAGCAAAGCGGCGGATCCGTTTTATTAATGTCTTCTGTTACGGGTCACCAGGCGCATAAAAACCTCGCGGCCTATGGCATGACAAAAGCAGCCCTTGAAATGCTGGCCAGGTCACTCGTCATTGAATTGTCGCCTTACCAGATATCCATCAATGCAATAGCCCCGGGGGCCACCCAAACAGAAAGGACAATGTCTGATCCGGAGTATAACACAACCTGGAGCAACATCACCCCAATGGGTAAGCCCGCAACGGTCAATGATATTGCACAGGCTGCTTTGTTCCTGGTATCACCCGGCTCAAAACATATTACCGGGCAAACCCTTATTGTAGACGGGGGCTGGACCAGCGTAAGTCCTTCTCCTTTTGATGAATAAAAAAGCAATGAAAAGGGGCTAAGATTCCCAAATTGATTATTAGCCTTAGCAAATATGCACCTAACAGCAGAAGCTGTTTATGACCTGAACCTGCTGCTCACCACCAGTTCCTTACTGCCGGGTGTATGCAGGTAAAAACCTTCTCCTGTTTTTACACCCAGTTTACCGGCTGTAACCATATTCACCAATAAAGGACAGGGCGCGTATTTTGGATGACCGAAACCATCGTGCAATACCTGTAAAATGGATTGACAGACGTCGAGCCCGATAAAATCCGCCAGTTGCAATGGCCCCATGGGGTGGGCCATACCAAGTTTCATGATACAGTCAATTTCTTCCACGCCTGCAATGCCTTCATATAAACTGGATATCGCCTCATTGATCATCGGCATCAGGATACGGTTGGCGATAAACCCGGGATAATCATTAACCACACAGGGCGTTTTGCCCAATTGACGGCTGATAGCAGTAATGGTATCCGTTACCGTTTTGTGGGTGCTATAGCCGTTGATGATCTCGACCAGTTTCATCACCGGTACAGGGTTCATAAAATGCATACCGATCACCTGGCCGGGTCTTTGGGTGGCAGCAGCGATCCTGGTTATGGAAATAGAGGAGGTATTGCTTGCTAATATGGCCCCTTCCGGTGCTGCTGCATCGATCTGCTGAAAGATTTTGAGTTTGAGTGCTGTATTTTCAGTGGCAGCTTCTACCACCAGTGCTGCCTGCTCTACGCCGGCTTCAATAGAAGTTGCTGTTACGATATTATGAAGGGTCTCTTCCTTCAATTCTTTCCGGATGATCTCTTTGGCAACCATGCGGTCCAGGTTCCTCCCAATCGTGGTAATCGCTTTGTCCAGTTGTTGTTGTGAAATATCGATCAGGGTCACTTTAAATCCGTGCTGGGCAAATACATGGGCAATACCATTGCCCATCGTTCCGGCACCGATGACTGCCACAGGACTTCCGATGTCTATCATATGCGTTTTTTTAAAAGAAATACAGCAAAAAAATGCTATAGGTTGAATGATGTTTTGATGCTTGCAAATGTAAGCTGTTCCCGTAAAACCTGTTCATGAAAGGGGTCATCAATATTAGCGGGGTGGTATCTGGTTTGCGGGAAATCCTAGTTCTTTCTTTTATAATCCCCTCTTTTCCAGGATTCGATAAAATCGGCCCAGGCGGCAGGGTTAAAAATATTCATGGGAGGGGTTTGTCCTGCATAAACAGCGCGGTTGGCCACATTCCTGAGCTGGATATTGGTGGCCTCACGTCCGTCTGAAGGAACTGTTTTAAGCAGGGCGCGCCGGGCGGCAATACTGGTATTTTTTCTGGCAATTTCTATATCATCATCGTCTACTTCCGCATTCACAAAATCACGGGCAAATTGTGCAGCGGTGGGCCGGGGCCTGATGATCGTGGCCGGCAGATAAACCGTATCGGCAACCATCAGTTGTACCACACTGTATTGATTTCCTTCAATATTACGGGGAATGGTCACCAATTTATGCTTATAGCTCACGTGGGTAAATTCCACCTGGTCGCCTTTCATGACCACGATGGAGAAAACACCTTCGTTATTAGTTATGGTGCCACGGTTCTGCCCTTTAACGGTAATACTCACAGCCGGTATGCCCACCAGGCTGTCTGCCGTCATGACGATGCCGTATAACTGCACAACCGAGTCTCTCACGGACTCAAATTGCGCCATCGTGCGGGAACTGCTCAGCATCAATACAATAACGGTATATAGTAGAATTTTTTTCAACCTGTCAAAAATAGGGAGTAGTTACCTAAATAGAAAACAAAAAAGGGAAGGAGATGTTTAACTTTGCATTCCTATAGTTTTTTTAACATAAGCTTTAATAATGACGAGAGAAAAAATTCTGGAAGCACTGGGTAATGTTCAGGAACCCGACCTGGGAAAGGACCTGGTTACCTTAAATATGGTAAAAGATATTGATATCAATGGTAATAAGGTATCATTTACCGTTGTGCTTACAACCCCGGCCTGCCCGATGAAAGATATGATCGGTAATGCCTGTGTCAATGCGATCAAACTACTGGTGAATAAAGAAGCCGAAGTCAAAGTGAATTTCACTTCCGATACTTCTTCCAAAAGAACCGATCCCGGTACGGTGCTGCCAAATGTTAAAAATATCATTGCGGTTGTGAGCGGTAAGGGCGGAGTTGGCAAAAGCACGGTATCGGCCAACCTTGCACTGGCCCTGGCACAGGGAGGTGCGAAAGTGGGGCTGATGGATGCGGATATCTATGGACCCAGTGTGCCGATCATGTTTGGTGTAAGGGGAGAGAGACCCGTGATGATGGATATAGAAGGCAAGGGAATGATCGTGCCGCTCGAAAAATTCGGGATCAAGTTGCTGAGTATAGGTTTGCTGGTGGATGAAAAGAATGCTGTGGTATGGAGAGGCCCGATGGCCAGCAGCGCCATCCGGCAATTTGTGACAGAAGTATACTGGGGCGATCTCGATTACCTGGTGGTTGATATGCCGCCCGGAACCGGGGATATCCACCTTACCCTTGTTCAAACGGTACCCGTTACAGGGGTGGTGATCGTCACCACACCACAGGATGTGGCGTTGGCCGATGCCAAAAAAGGGATTGCCATGTTCGGACAGGCTCAGATCAACGTACCGATCATCGGGCTGGTGGAGAACATGAGTTATTTTACACCCGCAGAGCTGCCCGATCATAAATATTATATTTTTGGAAAAGACGGGGGCAAACGCCTGGCCGAGGAATATGATATCCCCTTTCTTGGACAGATACCCCTGGTACAATCCATACGGGAAGGCGGGGATACCGGTGTGCCGATCATGATGGGGGATGATGCCATCACTAAAAAGGCATTTGAAGACTTTGCCGGAATAGCGGCAAGAAGTATTGCGATCCGTAATGCTAATATGGGGGCAACAAAAGTGATTGAAATGGTATCCTGAGCATTTTCCTGAAGAGGATGGCCGTATAAAACCATACAGTGGAATGCTTGCTGAATTTGAATGTAATAAACCTGTTTTTTTGTATAACGTTTCCCACTATAAAGAACCCGATCAGTCGGAGGTCCTGCAGTTCATGCGGGATCATCCTTTCGTTTTTTTGATGGGCTGCGATCATGAAAACAAACCCGCAGCCACACAGGTGCCCGTTTTTATGGATGAAAGGGATGGAAAGTTTTGGCTTACCGGTCACATTATGCGCAACACCGATCATCACAAGGCCTTTCTGCAAAATGCCAATGTTTTGGCTCTATTCAATGGCCCGCATGCCTATGTAAGCGCTTCCTGGTATTCGAACCCGCACCAGGCCAGTACCTGGAATTATATGAGTGTGCATGCCAAAGGGAAGATCCGATTTGGTGAAGAGGAAGAACTCGTAGCGATCCTGAAAAGGCTTACCCTGCATTATGAAAAAAACAATTCCGGGTCTTCAACGGTCTATGATAACCTTCCCCCTGCTTACAAGGAACCCCTTTTGAAAGCCATTGTTCCTTTTGAAATAGCTATCACCGGAATTGAACATGTATTCAAGCTCAGCCAGAACCGGGATCAGCAATCCTATGAAAATATCATTCAGCAATTGCAACAACAGGAAGGGGATGCAAAGGTCATCGCTTCCGTTATGGAAAAAAGAAAATCAAAATTATTTCCACAATGAAATGGCCGGGTTTTATCATAATTCTATTCATGATGTCCTGTTCCGATACCAAACATGTTCAGCGATCAGTTCCCGGAACTGAACAGGATGCCTTTGATGTACAGGGACACCGGGGTTGCCGGGGGTTGATGCCGGAAAACACGATTCCGGCGATGATGAAAGGCCTTGACCTGGGTGTAAAGACCCTGGAAATGGATGCCGTGATCACAAAAGACAGGAAAGTTGTGCTTTCCCATGACCAATGGTTCAGCAGGGATATCACCACCAAACCCGATGGCTCCGTCATGGGGGAAAGAGAAGAACGGAAATTCAATATCTACTGGATGACCTACGAAGAAGTAAAAACTTTTGACGTAGGAATGAAACCCCACCCGAGGTTCCCCCTTCAGCAGAAAATGAAAGTGGTGAAACCTCTGTTAAGCGATGTTATCGACAGTGCGGAAACACATGCAAGGGCGAAAGGGCGTCCCCTTCCATTTTATAATATTGAAACGAAATCCAACCCGGCCCTGGATGGTGTCTTTCACCCGGTCCCTGCCGATTTTGTCGACCTGTTGATGGCGGTAATCCTCGAAAAAGGGATCAGTGAAAGGGTCATCATACAATCATTTGATTTCAGAACCCTTCAATACCTGCACCAGAAACACCCGCAGATAAAAACAGCGATGCTGATAGAAGACTATGACAAGCGTACCCTCGATCAGCAATTAAAGTCCCTGGGATTTCAGCCCACCATCTATAGCCCGGCCATGGGATTGGTGACAGCCGATTTAGTGAAGCAATGCCATAAACAAAAAATGAAAGTCATACCCTGGACGGTGAATACCCGGGAAGATATAGACAAATTAATGGCATTGGGTGTGGATGGCATTATTACCGATTACCCTAACCTGTTTTGATCGTTGATCGGAAATCGAAGATTTTTTTTTAAAGCATGGATTTATCATTACAGCATAAAACAGCCCTGATCTGCGGCAGCACCCGGGGAATTGGTTTGGCGATTGCCGTGGAACTGGCTTCACTGGGGGCCAATTGTATCCTTCTGGCCAGGGATGAACAAACCCTGCAGCAGGTAATCAAAGAGCTGGATACCCGTCAGGCACAGCAACACCATTATTTTGTGGCTGATTTTAGCGATACCAATGCCGTACGCAAAACGATCGCGGCAATCGCCCGTCTTCATACCATCCATATCTTGATCAACAATACCGGTGGCCCAAAACCCGGGGCCATAATAGCAGCAGACCCCTCTGCTTTTGAAACTGCATTTCAACAGCATGTCATCAATAACCAGGTGCTGACACAGGCGCTGGTACCGGGTATGAAACAGTCGGGTTATGGCAGGATCATCAATATCATTTCCACTTCTGTCAGGATACCGATTGATAATTTAGGTGTTTCCAATACGATCCGGGCGGCGGTGGCGGCATGGGCCAAAACCATGAGCAATGAACTGGGTCAGTTTAATATAACGGTGAATAATATCTTACCCGGGTATACGGAAACAGGGCGTTTAAAAAGTTTGATCGCCACCAATGCGCTTAACAGGAAGATCAGTGAAAAAGAACTGGCCCGTGAAATGGAAGACTCTATTCCCATGAAACGCTTTGGCCAGGTTGCCGAAATCGCTTCCGTGGCGGCATTTCTTGCTTCACCGGCTGCCTCCTATGTCAATGGCGTCAGTATACCTGTTGACGGAGGAAAGACCGGGACCTTATAGATCAGGGAAGGAATGAATTATTTTTGAATTATGCAGTTTACCAATACAAAGGACTATGCTTTACAACTGGACCGGGAAGATCCCTTAAAGGGATGCAGGGACCAGTTCATCGTTCCCCGGGAAGAAGGAAGGGAACAGATCTATTTCCTGGGCAATTCCCTGGGACTTCAACCCAGGAATGCCAGGGCGGAAATTGATGCAATTTTACAACAATGGTCGGATTATGGCGTGGAAGGTTTTTTCAGGGGCAAAACACCCTGGATGGATTATCATGATCAATTGACAAAGCCTCTTTCAGTGATCGTGGGTTGCAAGCCACAGGAAATATCCGTCATGAACCAGCTTACAGTCAATCTTCATTTAATGATGGTCAGTTTTTACCGGCCGGCCGGTAAAAAGATAAAAATACTCTGCGAAGCAAAAGCCTTTCCCAGCGACCAGTACATGTTTGAAACGCATGTAAAGCATCATGGGTATAACCCCGACAATGTTTTAATTGAAGTGAAACCAAGGGATGGGGAACAGTTATTAAGAAAGGAAGATATCCTGTCTGCCATTGAAACCCATCAGGAGGAACTGGCACTCGTCCTCCTGGGAGGATTGAATTATTATTCCGGTCAGGTACTTGACATGGAGACCATCACCCGTGCCGCACATGCGGCCGGTATCAAAGTTGGATTTGACCTTGCCCATGCAGCCGGCAATATCCCGCTTTCCCTGCATGATTGGGACATTGATTTTGCCTGTTGGTGTTCCTATAAATATCTTAATGCAGGCCCCGGGGCCATGGGCGCCGTTTTTATCCATGAACGTTTCCACCAGGATCCGGAGATCCATCGTTTTGCCGGCTGGTGGGGTTACCAAAAAGATAAACGGTTTAAAATGGAAAAAGGGTTTTTGCCTATCGGTACGGCAGAAGGCTGGCAAATCAGTACACCTTCCCTCTTTCTGTATGCCACCCAAAAAGCCGCATTGGAAGTGGTGGAAAATGCCGGTTGGGAACAGATCCTTCAAAAACAAAAAAAGCTAACAGCCTATTTATGGCTGATGCTGGATGATCTGAATGCCGCATTACCGGAGGAAAGGAAGATCCGGATCATTACACCCCGTAATGAGCAGGAACGGGGTTGCCAGGTATCCCTGTTGTTCCCGGAAAATGGCAGGGCGATATTTGAGTTCCTGGGTAAAAACGGCATCATGACTGATTGGAGGGAACCCAATGTGATCCGGATGGCGCCCGTACCATTGTATAACAGGTATACCGAGATTTGGACGATGAAGGAATGTTTACAAAAAATGTTAGCAATATAGTTTTTGCAGTTAACAAATAGATGATATATTGCTTCCTGCTCATGTCATTGCAAACTGCATTATCATCATACAAAGTCTGGGTGCTGGCGCCGTACCTCCATACGGATGACCCGAATATTCAATACTATTATGATTTTTCAGAGGCCCGAAAGGAATACAGTAAAGTATTTAATGAACTTTCCTGTGAATGGCAATGGCAGCCGGTGTCCATGCACGATTACAGGGATATCGTAGAAGAGATCCATCTTTCCGCCAATGGGAAGTCTCCCCTGGTGATCAATCTCTGCGATGGGGATGAGATCAATGGCACTCCGGGTATTTCCGTGATCGAAGCATTAAAGAAAAAGCGGATCGTCTTTACCGGGTCGGATACCCATTTTTATGATATCACCACTTCCAAGATCCCGATGAAGGAAGCTTTTGATAAGAGCGGTATCCCTACGCCGGCCTGGGAAGTCCTGCAACCGGATGGAAGCAATATCAAAGGTTTATTAGAACGACTGGGTGCTCCGGTCATTGTTAAACCCGCCATTTCGGGTGGGAGTATGGGAATTACGATCCACAATGTGGTGCAAACGGAAGCAGATTGCCGGGAACAACTCAACAGGATGCAACAAGGCTATCACGGCTGGGAACTGGCTGCAGGAGGGGTGCTGGCCGAACAGTTTATCAAGGGCAGGGAGTTTACAACACTGATCGTTGGATCTGATCCCGACCATCTTATTTTTTATCCCCCGGTAGAAAGGGTATTTCATAAGGACCTTCCGGACACCGAACAGTTTCTTTCCTATGACCGGTTATGGGAAACCTATGAGGTGGAGAAACCGGTGGAAGGAGAAAATTTCCTTTATAATTATTTTCCACCCGGCCCTGAATTGTTACCCGCCCTGCAGCAATTAAGTATCGATGCTTATAAGGCAGTGGGCGGCACCGGGTATGGCCGACTCGATATTAGGATGGATAAGGACACGGGCAGGATGTATGTACTGGAAGTGAATGCGCAGTGCGGACTGAGTGAAGATGAGAATTTTACTTCAATAGGTGCTATCTTGCGTATGGCCGGTAAGACCTTTACCCAATTGACCTGTGAGATCATGGAAGATGCACTGAAAAGACATAAACGCTAACCTATTATACATGAAGATCTGTGTGCTACAACCCGACTATTCAACTTCACAGGTAGATTACCAGTATTATGACCCGCAACGCGACCTTTCCGCACTGATACCGGGAGCGGTCGTTGATCATGTGGCACTCAATAAACTGACCACTTATAAACAGATCAGGGAATTGAGCAGGAAGGATTATGATGTGTTCGTCAATCTTTGCGAAGGATACCTGGAATGGGAGGTGCCCTCCATCGATGTGATTCACACCCTGGAATTGCTCAACCTGCCTTTTACGGGACCTTCTTCCAATTTATATGATCCACCCAAGGCCCTGATGAAGTACGTGGCCTTTTGTGAAGGGGTGCGTACCCCCGCCTATATACTCGTCACTGCTATGGAAGACCTGGTGGAAGCCCGTAAACAACTTAATTACCCCTTGTTTGTGAAACCCGCCAAAGCCGGCGACAGCCTCGGTATTGATGAACATTCCCTGGTGCGGAATGAAAAGGAGTTGGAGGAAAAAGTGGCCCTGCTCTTACCCGAATTTGATGAGTTGCTGGTGGAAGAATATATTGCCGGAAGGGAGTTTACGGTGCTGGTGGCTGCCAATGCCCACCCGGAAAGGTCCTGTACGGTATTCAAACCGGTGGAATATGTATTCCCGGCTGACCGTTCTTTCAAAACCTATGCTTTGAAAACTTCTGAATTGCACCCTGATTGCAATATCCCCTGTAATGATACGGTATTAGAGATCGAATTAAAGATGGCAACCGAGAGGATCTTCAATGCTTTCAATGGGGTCGGGTATGCGAGGTTGGATTTCAGGGTCAATGAAAAAAATGAGATCTATTTCCTGGAAATCAATTTTACCTGTTCGGTTTTTTATAAGGATGGCTACGAAGGCTCGGCTGATTTTATCCTGAAATATGCCGGTATCGGGCAGTCGGGATTCCTGCGCCATATTGCGGAAGAAGGGATCGCCCGTCATCAGCGCAGGCAGAAAAAATTTACCATCAGGGGAAATTCCATTGCCGGATATGGTATCTATGCCACCACAGTGATCCCCGCAGGGGAGATTATCTTTAAAGGAGAGGAAAGGGGCCAGCGGATCGTTACAAAAAGATTCGTGGACAAAAACTGGACAGAAGAACAGCAAGAAAATTTCCGTCGTTATGCTTATCCCCTCAGCAGCGAGGTCTATGTATTATGGGATGATGATCCCTTGCAATGGGCGCCCCAAAATCACAGTTGTGCACCCAATACCTACTTCGATGGATTAAATGTGGTGGCGGCCCGGGAAATAGAGAAGAATGAAGAACTGACCCTTGATTATGCCACCGTGCTGGACAGAACGGCTGAACCCTTTGAATGCCGCTGCGGCAGCGAAAACTGCCGGGGCATCATCAAAGGCATTTACGGCAACTCGGTAACAAAAAGGGAAAGGGGGCTTGCCGGTGCTTATCCAAAAGTGCAACATAAAGTGAGCAGGAAAGGGGTAACACCGGTATTTGCAAAACAAATACAGGGGAAAAGAAAATGATGAGGGTCGCTTTGGGTGAAAACCCTTTCCGGCAATGACTATATTTCTATCTTCGCAGCCATGACAAGGGAACAATTAGTAGACCAGATCTTTACAAAACAATCCTATCTCTGTGTCGGGCTTGATACCGACATCGCTAAAATACCCCCGCACCTGCAAAGCCATCCAGAAGCTGTATTCACATTCAACAAGGCCATCATTGATGCCACCCGCGATTACTGTGTCAGTTATAAGATCAATACGGCATTTTATGAAGCGATGGGATTGAAAGGCTGGGAGGCGATGGAAAAGACCGTGCACTATATCGGTGACCGGCATTTTAAGATTGCCGATGCCAAAAGGGGGGATATCGGCAACACTTCTACCCAGTACGCCAAAGCTTTTTTGGAGACCTTACCTTTTGATGCCATTACGGTAGCTCCTTATATGGGTGAGGACAGTGTCAAACCCTTTCTGGCCTTTAAAGATAAGTGGGCGATCGTTTTGGGATTGACCAGTAATAAAGGTGCTGAGGATTTTGAACTGCAACAGGCGGGTGCAGGGAAATTATATGAAAAAGTGTTACAAACTGTGTCGGCCTGGGGCAACCCCGATAACCTGATGTTTGTGGTTGGTGCCACACAGGCCAATGCCTTTACCAATATCCGTAAACTGACTCCGCATCATTTCTATTTAGTTCCCGGTATAGGTGCACAGGGCGGCAGTTTAAAGGATATATCAGCAATAGCGATGATAAAGGATTGTGGTTTGCTTGTGAACGCAAGCCGTGCCATTATATATGCCGCCTCCGATGAACATTTTGCCGATGCGGCCAGGCAGGCGGCCCTGCAATACCAGCAGGAAATGAAGGGATATCTTTTATGATTTTTTCTTTCGCAATTCCAGGTAAGCACCCATCCCGGTAAACAGGATGATCCCCGCTAAAGCGGCCAGGTCCCATCCGCCTTCCCGTGTTAATATAAGATCATTGATCCGGCAAAACAGGTATATCAGCACGATGGCCGTAATAAGGATATGGATCCGGGTTCTCCTTGTTGAAATTTTAGCCGTGGTATATCCTCCTGCCAGGCAGCCTCCAATAAGGGCCAGGGCCAGCAGGATATTGGCAATCACAGTTTGTGCAAGAGGAACAGGTGCATCGGAAAAAACAAGGATCCCGGCTAAAAATGACAGGGGAATGCTGATGGCCAATGCTATCAGCACACCAGCAATAACCGAAAAAAAATTTTGTATGATCTCCTTTTGTGGGTATCCCATCCTTTAAATATCGGAATTTTCTGCTGGCTATAAACTTAAACGACAAAAAATAAACCATCAACTTTCTCTTACCTTTGATATACAAAATTACAATTGCATGGCCGCCCGTACAGACCCTTTTCAAAGCCCGGATTATTATCAGCTGGATGAATTACTTACAGAAGAACACTGGTTGATCCGGGAATCTGTTCGCCAATATGTAAAAAAGGAAATTTCACCGATTATTGAAGATTATGCCCAGCGGGCAGAATTCCCGGTACAGATCGTAAAACAACTTGGCGACCTGGGTTGCTTTGGACCAACCATTCCTGAACAATATGGTGGGGGAGGACTGGATTATATCAGTTATGGTTTGATGATGCAGGAACTGGAAAGAGGGGATAGTGGTGTCCGGTCAACGGCTTCCGTTCAGGGTTCCCTGGTCATGTTTCCCATTTACCAATATGGCAACGAGGAACAGCGGAAAAAATACTTACCCAGGCTGGCCAGCGGTGAATGGCTGGGATGTTTTGGCCTCACTGAACCCAATCATGGCAGTGACCCATCCAGCATGCTGACCCATATCAAAGATGCCGGAGACCATGTCATTCTCAATGGTGCAAAAATGTGGATCAGCAATGCTCCTTTTGCACAAGTGGCAGTTGTTTGGGCCAAAGATGAAGAAGGGATTGTGAGGGGATTGATCCTGGAACGGGGGATGGAAGGATTCTCCACCCCAACCACCCATGGCAAATGGAGCCTTCGTGCTTCGGCTACGGGTGAATTGGTTTTCGACAATGTGAAAGTGCCAAAGGCAAATATTTTACCCAATGTACAGGGATTAAAGGGCCCACTGGGCTGTTTGACCAAGGCCCGTTTTGGTATCGCCTGGGGTACCATTGGTGCAGCAATGGATTGTTATGACACGGCCCTGCGGTATGCAAAAGAAAGGGTGCAGTTCGATAAACCAATCGGGGCATTCCAGTTACAGCAAAAGAAACTGGCCGAAATGATCACTGAAATCACGAAGGCACAGTTATTAAACTGGCGACTGGGTGTTTTGATGAGTGAAGGAAGGGCTACCCCGCAGCAGGTATCCATGGCCAAACGTAATAGTTGCGAGGTGGCACAGCAAATCTGCAGGGATGCACGGCAGATCCTGGGCGGCATGGGGATCACCGGTGAATACAGTGTGATGCGGCATATGATGAATATTGAAAGTGTGATCACGTATGAGGGTACACATGATATCCATTTGCTGATTACCGGGATGGATATAACAGGGTTCAACGCTTTTAAATAACAGAAGGGTCTGGCTGCCAGGAACGGGTAGTGATCCTTTCTTCCTAAAAGACCTTTGAAAACCCGGAGGAGAAAAAAAATGAAAATCTACCTTATAGGATTTATGGGTTCGGGGAAAACTTTCCGCGGCCGGCAACTCAGCCAGAAACTGGGCATCCCGTTTTTTGACCTTGATGAACAGGTGGTGAACCAGGAAGGGATTTCCGTGAAAAGGATATTTGAAGAAAAAGGTGAGGAATATTTCCGGATGGCGGAAAAGGAAGCCCTGCATATTATCACGGAAAGTCATGATGCTTTTGTGATGGCTACCGGAGGAGGAACCCCTTGTTATTTTAATAACATCGAGTATATGAAAAAATCCGGGACCACGGTCTGGATCAATACACCGCATGAAACACTTTTTAACAGGTTGATCCGGGAAAAAGAGGAACGACCTTTGTTGAACCGGCTCTCGGATGAGCAGCTTCGTTCATTTATCATAAAAAAATATGCCGACCGGAAGATCTATTATGAACAATCGGCACTCAATATTGATGATGAAAACACCACGCTGGAAGAGTTAACAGAAAAAATCGTCCATGTATAAGTCTTATCTGCAAACCGGTGCCATCCTGGGTGGCCTCGCGGTGGCCCTGGGTGCTTTTGGTGCACATGGCTTAAAAAAACTGGTGCCACCCGAAACGGTAACAACCTTTCAAACCGGTGTCCAGTACCAGATGTATCATGCCCTGGCCCTGATCCTCATTGCACTTGTTTATGAAAAATATGCCAACAAATTCCTGCAATGGGCGGGCCGGCTTTTTATTACCGGCATAATATTGTTCTCAGGGTCGCTCTACCTCATGACCATCCTGAAAGCGATGGATATGACCGGTATGGAAAAAATCGGCATCATCACGCCGTTGGGTGGCCTGGCATTTATTGCAGGTTGGTTAATGCTGTTGGTGGGGGTGATGAGAAAGGATTAAAGCGGGTAGATGAGCGTTGTAATGGTACCGCCGTCTTTCTCAATCTGGAAACTACCGCCAATCTTTTCCATTCTCTTCGCAATGTTCTTCAACCCGTTTCCGAATTCCCGCAGGTTTTCGGTATCGATCCCAATCCCATTGTCGTGGATCATGATACTGAGTTCTTCGTCCGTATGTATGACGATCTTCACGCTGGTGGCGCTGGCATGTTTCAGGATATTATTCAGGGATTCTTTTACACATAAAAAGATATTTCTCCTTTTGTCGCCGGAGAGTTCGATAACGGGTATATCATCGGGGGTAAGGACCTTGCAGTTGATATTAGTGCCCTCAAAATATTCCAGGCTATAACTCCTGATATAGGAGACAAGGTTATCGAGGCTGTCGTTGCCGCTGTTCATGCTCCAGATAATGGCATTCATCTTATTGAGTACATCATTGGCAGATTGCGAAATCTTTTCAATTTCTACCGGGGTCTCTTCTTTCATCTTGTTTTTGGCAATTTCACTCATCAGCCGGATGGTCGTCATGCCGGAACCCAGTTCATCATGCATATCGGCCGATATCCTGTCGCGTTCTTCCTGGTGGGCGGCCATCACGGCCATCTGTTTCTCCAGTTCCTTTCTTTCATTATCGAGTTTGAGCCTTTCTTTTTCCTGTGTCTGGTTGATGATTTGCCGCCTGTTTTTATAGGCCAGTCCCATCAGAAAGAAAAGTAATTCCATGAACAGCCCAATCTCGTAATAAAAAAGGGAGGAACCGAAAATGCCTTTTAAATTCCTAAAGGGACTGGTCAGGATCAACACCTGCGACAAGATGGAAAATAATAGTAAGAAAAGATTGCCCCAGAACAGGTAGCGCAGCAGCCTGTCATACCAATGCCTGGCGCTGTACACCATAAAAATGACCGCCATGGCGATTAAGAAGAATTTGGTGCTGTTTTCGATGATGTTTTCGGTGTAATAATCATCCATACTAAAATGCCAGAAGCTATAGCCTACAATGGCGACCACCAGTACCAGGATACTGAACAGGTATAATTTGTGTAAGAATGGGTGTTTTTTCCGGGTTTCAATAAAAAGGATCATGAAGGCCATGTAGCAACAATAGCCGATGCCTTGCAGGATAAAATCAATATATGACTCCAGCAGGTAACTGACCCGGCTGATATGGTAGCTGAAATGTGATTTACTGAACAACATCAGGCCCAGCATCAGGGCATAGCCTGCGTATAATAAAAATTCCTTGTTGGCGCCCATGGCGAAGGTGGCAAGCGAAAACATGATCATCATCAGGAGCAGACCGCAAAAGACAAAGGTCACCTGGTCGATGAGGTTACGCCGGCTGGACTGTTCCAGAATATAGGGGGCGAGGTAGTTTTCATTGATCAGTTTTGGAGACAGGATACTGGTATATGTTTTTTCCTGCAGGATAGCCGCCAGGATATCCACCGAATCATTGCCATGGAGTGACAGGTACCGGAAGCCGATACTGTCCGGGTGGTCGGGCAATATACGGGGAAGTGGCTGCACCGCTCCCTGCCGGATGATATATAATTGAATATCCGAAAAATAAAAACCCGGGAAAAAATAGACGCCGCTAAGGCTGTCACCCGAATTACTGAGCCGGAAACGCAGCAATATCTTTTTACTGACATTGATGGGTGCCATCCAGTAATTTTTCGGGGTCAGTAAACGGTAATTGACCGTATTGTATTCCCTGATATCAAATGATTTTGGCACAAAGGCAAATTCGGAACTGTCAACGATGCGGATTCCTTTTTTGATGGTGGTAACATCAATGGCTTTGATGCCGGGTTCTTCCTGTGCATGCACCTGCAGCAAGGCCACCATCAGGCATAGTAAGACCAGGCCTTGCCTGATATCGAAAGTAATGTAGTGAGATCGTAACCTCATGAAGAGGGATTGCTGAGTAACAAAAATAATACCCTGCATTGGTATATTACAGTATTAAGGATAACACTTTAGTGGTATTTTTCTTAGGGGTACATGAGGCTTTATTTTGTGTTCCGGGATTCTTAAGCTCATTTCCTTCTTCTTATCTTTGCGAATATGGCTAATAAGCTGAAAAAGACCAAGTCGAAAAAACCGGATCAAAATAATCTGAAGCCTGAGAAAGAAGAAAAGGTCAGCCTGAAGGAGATTGTGAAAGATGAAAGGACCTGGAAGATCATCGGGGCTTTATCCCTGCTCATATCCATTTTACTTTTCACCTCCTTCCTGTCCTATTTTTTTACCTGGAAGGAAGATCAGGACAAAGTGATGTCCGGGGCTTCCATCCTTTTTGATAATGATATCAGGGTTGCCAACCTTCTCGGACGCCTGGGAGCACTGGTTTCTCATTTCTTTATTTTTAAAGGTTTCGGGATCGCCTCGTTGCTGATCTGCACTTTCTTTTTTATCGTCGGAAGCAACCTTTTACTGGAAAGAAAAGTTTGGTCGGTTTGGCGCAACCTGCGCTATGTGACCATTGGTTTACTGGTATTATCTGTTTCGCTCGCCTTTTTATCCCCGGGTAGTGATTTTCCCTTTGGGGGTGGTGTAGGACGTATGATCAGTGAATGGCTGATCGATTTTCTGGGTGTTTTCGGTACCGGGCTGCTCCTGCTGGTCATTGTACTGGCCTATGTCATCTGGCAATTCAATCCCAGTTTCCAATTACCCGAACGAAAGAAAAAAACGGCTGTACCCGCAATAAATGATGAAATACCGGAGGATGCGGTTGCTGATCTTAACCCCGGCGCTAAAACGCTTAATGACCTTTATGCGGAGGATGGCGGAAAAGGAAACAAGCTTAAAAATGAAGGCGGAAAGCTGTTCATGAATGTACAGGAGGATCCCTCAAATCCTCCTTTGAGTATTATCGAAAAAGAACCGGAAACATCCCCGGTCGTTCAACTGGAACCTGATCTTTCCGGCATAGAAATACCGGAAGATAGGCAAGACAATCAGGATGCGGACGGCGATCCAGGTAAAGGAATTGGTAAAGCAGGAAAGCAAACGGCAGGAGATGACCTTGAACTGGAGATCAAATCCGTTCCGGATCCGGTGGCCGAAGAGACCGGTGAAAAGACCTATGAAAACCTCCCTCCCTACGAACCCACACTGGACCTCCGGGATTACAAATACCCGAAACTGGAACTGCTGGATATCCATAGTAATGATAAGATCGTTCAGGATGCCAATGAACTGGAGAATAATAAAAACCAGATCATCAATACGCTCAAGAATTATGATATCCATATACAGAAGATCAGTGCTACGGTTGGCCCTACGGTCACTCTTTATGAAATCGTTCCGGCGGCCGGCGTTCGGATTTCAAGGATCAAGAACCTGGAAGATGATATCGCTTTAAGCCTGGCAGCCCTTGGGATCCGTATTATTGCCCCGATTCCGGGAAAGGGTACGATCGGTATCGAAGTGCCGAATGTGAAGAAGAGCATCGTGAGCATGCGCACCTTATTGTCTTCAGAGAAATTCCAGTACAACAACTACAGTTTACCGATCGCCATCGGGAAGAAGATCGATAATGATAATTATATCGTTGATCTTACTTCCATGCCGCATATGCTGATGGCCGGGGCGACCGGTCAGGGTAAATCGGTAGGGTTGAATGCGATCCTTGTTTCCCTGCTGTACAAGAAACATCCTTCCCAGTTAAAACTGGTACTGATCGATCCCAAGAAAGTGGAGCTGAATATCTATCGGCATATCGAAAAGCATTTCCTGGCCAAACTGCCCGGCGAAGAAGAAGCGATCATCACCGATACCAAGAAGGTTGTTCATACGCTGAATGCACTTTGTATCGAGATGGATAACCGTTACGATCTTTTAAAAGAGGCCGGTGCGCGGAATATCCGCGAATACAATGAAAAATTCATCAAAAGAAAACTCAATCCCCAGAAAGGGCACCAGTTCCTTCCTTTCATCGTGCTCGTGATCGATGAGTTTGCCGACCTGATCATGACCGCTGGCAAAGAGATCGAAATGCCCATTGCGCGGCTGGCCCAGCTGGCCCGTGCCGTAGGTATTCACCTGATCATTGCCACCCAGCGTCCTTCTGTGAATATCATTACGGGAACCATTAAGGCGAATTTCCCCACCAGGATCGCTTTCAAGGTCTCCTCCAAGATCGATTCCCGCACCATCCTGGATGCAGGGGGCGCCGAACAACTGATCGGGAAAGGGGATATGCTGATCTCGCATCATGGAGAACTGATCAGGTTGCAATGTGCTTTTGTCGATACCCCGGAAGTAGAAAAAGTAGTGGAACATGTGGGTAAGCAAAGAGGCTACCCGCAGGCATTTCTGTTACCCGAGTATATCGATGAAAAGGACCTGGAAGGAAAGGATTTTGACCTGAATGACCGGGATGCCCTTTTTGAAGATGCAGCCAGGATCATTGTGCAAAACCAGGTGGGTTCCACTTCCCTCCTGCAAAGAAGGATGAAACTGGGTTATAACAGGGCCGGGAGGTTAATGGACCAGTTGGAATCCGCCGGTATTGTAGGCCCCAGCCAGGGAAGCAAGGCCCGGGAAGTCCTGATCAAAACAGAATATGACCTTGAACAACATCTTTCCAACCTCAGTTTATAAGATGTTAAAGAAAATGACCTGCGCGCAACTTAAAGGGCAGTGAACCTCGTCTTGTACCTGTAATTAATTATCTTCGCGCTTTTAATATGAGAATGATGAAGCAAATCCTTACATTATTATTGATAGTCAGTTCGGTTATGACGGTTTCTTCGCAGGGTAATGCGGCTTCGAATGATCCGGCGGCAAAGAAAGTTCTGGATGCGGTGAGTGTGAAATTCAAGACATTTAAAACCTTAAAATCCACATTTACCTATAAAGTTGAAAACGGGGCCGGAAAAGTACTGTCCACCAAAAAAGGCACGGTCTTTATGAAGGGCAACAAATACAGGGTCAGTTTTATCGGGCAGGAGATCTTCTGCGACGGTTCGAATGTATGGACTTTTGATAACAGTGCGAACGAAGTGACCATTACCAAACTGGATGCCTCCGGCGGCTCTATCACCCCGCAAAAATTATTCACTGATTTCTATGATAAAGATTTCCTCTATAAATTGAATGGTGAAAAAAAGAATGGTGCTAAAACGATCCAGGAGATCGAAATGACACCCATCGATAAGAACAAGACCTTTCATAAAGTCTATATTTATGTCGATAAGGCGGCAAAGACCATTACCGGTACGAAAGTGCTTGAAAAAGCAGGGAGCACTTATGTGTATGATGTGAATACACTTCAGCCCAATACGGCTATCAATGATTCCTATTTTGTTTTTGATGAAAAGAAATATCCCGGTGTCGAGGTGATTGACCTTCGTTGATCATTACCTTTTTTTTCAGGATTTTGTTCCCCAGCGAAAGGTGTTGAGGTCAAACCCGGCAAGATCCAGAACCCGGTCCACCACCGTAGCGGCCACGGCTTCAATCGTAGCGGGTTTACTGTAAAAAGAGGGGGTGGCCGGACAGATAATCCCACCCGCCAGGGTTACCGTTTCCATATTCCGGATATGTACAAGGTTATAGGGCGTGTCCCTTACTACACAGATCAGTTTTCTGCGTTCCTTTAAGATTACATCAGCTGCCCTTGTGATCAGGTCATTGGAAATCCCTCCGGCAATCCGTCCCAGGGTACCCATCGAACAGGGAATGATAATCATTGTCTGATACTGTCCCGACCCGGAAGCAAAAGGAGCCATAAAATCATGCTTATCAAAATATGTCACCGGGTAATGGTCATGGTTGGCGTTACCCAGTTCCGTATGCCAGACCTGCCTGGCATTGTCGGTCATCACCACAGATAATTCCTGCCATTGGTCGCTCATGCCGGCGAGTTTATCCAGTAATACTTTGGCATAAACGGAACCGCTGGCACCCGTAAGGGCCACTACCACTTTATGTTTATTTTGGCTGCCTGCTGTCATAATACCGGATATAAAGTTATCATTCCCCTACCGAATTAAAGGTATGTTTTACACTTCTTGTAGTTATGTTACTACAAATTAAGCCTCAATAGGTTGACATAAATCAATATTTCATGTTCAAACGGTGATTTTGTCCTATCGGGGCATAAAAAAGTATTTCTGTTTTGGTTGTATTAAATAATTATTAACGAGATTAGCAATGAATTTTCATAGGATAAGGTTTAATGGTTAATGGTTTTTGATTAGGGCCCCCCGATTTCATCGGGGGTTCTTTTTTTTGGGGGCCGGGACAAAAAAAACCCCGATGAAATCGGGGTTGAAATGATTGGGGTTCTTATTATTTATTTTTGGGCTTGTCCATCATGTATTCAAAGCGTTTTCCCGAAAACTCTGCCATATCCGGTACGGATTCCACTTTATATTCTCCTGCCACTAGTTTCTGCTTGGTTGCTTCAAAAGCTTTCAGGGTCAGTTCGATATCCTCATCGGTATGAGCAGCGGAAGGGATCAGCCTGTAAATAATATGGCCCTTCGGAATGACCGGGTAAACAACAATGGAGGCGAAAATATGATAGTTCTCTCTGAGGTCCATCACCATGGCTGTAGCTTCCTCCACCCCGCCTTTCATATAGACCGGAGTCACCACAGAATCTGTATTGCCAATATCAAAACCCCTTTCCTTTAAACCGGCCTGAAGTTTTTTGGCGTTTTCCCATAATTTCTCTTTGAGAGCCGGCGTGGTCCTCAGCAATTCCAGCCTTTTCAGGTTCCCGACCACCAGGGCCATGGGCAGGCTTTTGGCGAAGATCTGGCTCCTGATATTATAGCGGATATAATCAATGATCTGGGCATCACCGGCAATAAAGGCGCCGATGGAAGCCATTGATTTGGCAAAAGTGGAAAAATAAAGATCAATTTCATTTTGCACACCCTGTTCTTCCCCGGCACCGGCACCGGTCTTTCCCAGGGTGCCAAAACCATGTGCATCATCTACCAGTAAGCGAAATGAATATTTTTCTTTTAGGGCAACGATCTCTTTCAATTTGCCCTGGTCACCCGCCATACCGAATACGCCTTCTGTGATCAGCAAAATGCCACCGGCATTCTGTTTTTCGATCAACGCACTCGCTCTTTGTAATTGTTTTTCACAATCGGCAAGGTCATTATGCTTGAAAACATACCGGTGACCCGCATGCATTCTCAGGCCATCAATGATACAGGCATGGCTTTCTGCATCATAGACGATGATGTCGTGCCGGCTGCATAACACATCGATCAGGCTGCTCATGCCCTGGTAACCATAGTTGAGGAGGATCGCGTCTTCCTTCATCACAAAGGCAGCGAGTTCCGATTCCAGTTGTTCGTGTAAGTTGGTATTTCCGCTCATCATCCGCGCACCCATGGGATAGGCGAGCCCGTAATCAGCGGCACCCTGGGCATCGGCCTTCCTGACTTCAGGATGATTGGCAAGACCCAGGTAATTGTTCAGGCTCCATACAATCTTTTCCTTACCCCTGAAGATCATCCGGCTGCCGATTTCACCCTCCAGTTTCGGAAAGGCAAAATAACCATGTGCCTGTTTACGGTGTTGGCCGATCGGGCCATAATTCTTAACTAAACGCTCAAAAATATCTGCCATATAATACTGTTGTTATGCTATTTTCAAATGTCGCAAAGGTAATTCAATAGGAAATAAATTTTGATAATTTTTTACCCCATAAAATATCTGTTAACAATCTCAAAATCAAAACTATTCGCTTTTGTTTTGTTAATTTCGGCCAAAAGATTTCAAGCATGAAATACCGCATTGTTTTCCCTGTCTTTCTCCTGATAAGCCTTTATTCCTGCAGCCAGTCCCCTAAAGTTTCCCGGCCGAAACTGGTGGTGGGGATCGTGGTCGACCAGATGCGCTGGGATTACCTGTACCGTTTCAACGACAGGTATTCTGCCGGGGGCTTTAAAAGATTACTGGGAGATGGGTTCACCTGCGAGAATACATTTATCCCTTATGCACAAACCGTAACGGCAGCCGGGCATACCTGCGTCTATACGGGTTCGGTGCCTGCCATCCATGGCATCATGGGAAATGAATGGTATGATAAATCGCTGGGTCGTTCGGTGTACTGTACGGAAGATGAAACCGTCAAAACCATCGGGGGCTCGGATAAAGCAGATCCGGAATCGCCCCGGAACCTGTGGGCCAGTACCATTTGCGATGAACTGAAACTCGCCACCAATTTCAGGTCAAAAGTGATCGGTATCGCGATCAAAGACCGCGGGGGTATCCTACCCGCCGGGCATGCTGCTGATGCAGCTTACTGGTACGACACCAAATCGGGAAACTGGGTAACCAGCACCTATTACAGGGAGGCCTTACCGGCATGGGTAACAGGATTCAATAACCGAAAAATTGTGGATTCTTTTTATCGACTGAACTGGAATACCCTGTACCCCCTTCATTCCTATCAACAGAGCGACCGGGACGATGCTGCCTACGAGGGCAAATTCGGGTTTGAAGATAAACCTGTATTCCCGCATCAACTTTCTGCAATGGCCGGGAAAAGTTACAGTCTGATCACATCAACCCCCTATGGTAATTCGATGACCCTGGATTTTGCCCGAAAGGCCGTGGAGAATGAACAAATGGGCAGGGATGATATCACCGATTTCCTGGCCGTCAGCATTTCCTCCACCGATTATGTGGGGCACCAGTTCGGCCCCAATTCCATTGAAATCGAAGATACTTACCTGCGTCTCGACAGGGACCTGGCATCCTTCTTTGCTTTCCTTGACCAGAAAGTGGGAAAGGGCAATTACACCGTCTTTCTCACCGCAGATCATGGGGTAGCCCATAACCCGGGTTTTCTGCAGGAACATAAAATACCGGCTCAAACACTTACGGCTTCCTCCTCTAGTATTGTAAAAGCGGTGGAAGAAAAATTCCATGTGAAGAACTGTATTCTTGATGCGGCCAATTACCAGTTTTACCTCAACGATAAGGCCATCGATAGTGCCGGGGCCGATAAAGAAAAGATCAGGGAGTTTATCGTGCAGACATTAAATGCCAACCCGGATGTACTGATTGCCTTTGATACCCAAAAAATAGCGGAGGTCAACCTGCCCGAACGGGTCAGGGAGATGTTCGTCAACGGGTTTAATACCAAAAGAGGCGGGGATATTCAGGTTGTCCTGAAGCCGGGATATTTTTTTGGGGGCAAAACGGGTTCCACCCACGGATCCTGGTATCCTTACGATGCCCATATACCCCTGGTATGGATGGGATGGGGGATCAATAAGGGTAAATCGAATACGGAACACTACATGACAGATATCGCGCCCACCTTGGCGGCCCTGCTGCATATTCAGATGCCCAATGGTGCTATTGGCCGGCCTATTCCGGAACTGATGAAATAATGCATACAAAAGATAAAATTGAAAAGAGGCTGTCCAAAAAGGATGGCCTTTTTTCATTAAAAGGGCAGTATTTGGTTTTTGACCATTTAAAAAAATGAGTTTTGGTACTGTAGTTATATGGATGTTATAGGAAGCTTATTTGCCGAACCACCGCGTTTTT
>WGMO01000005.1 GCA_016125075.1 Terrimonas sp. | reverse complement strand
TTATCTACAAAGGCATCTATAAGCCGCACAGGGTTATCAGCAGCTACCTGATCTTCAAGGGTTGCAAAGTAGCTTTGGTGGCGATTAGTTCCGGTTATGTAATTCATGCAATAGTAGAAGCAAATTCTATGCAATAAATACCCTTATTAACATTGTGTGTATATTTGGGAAAGAACGGGAGTATTTTCACAAACTCACGTTGTACGTCACCCTAAACGACATCCTGCGAACATTTAAGCATCCATGACTTTGCCGACACGACCCAACGCTATTTTTAGCACATTGCAAGGCACACAAAACCCCGACACAAAGCCAAACCTTGCAAAGAGCTAAAAATGCCAACGCACAGCCCACACACCCCGGCTGACGAATATCTATCATCATTTGTTCGACACTTCAGCAATATAAGTTTGTTGAACACCAAAGCCCACCCGCCACCCAACGGATGGAAGCCTTTCAGCTATCTACTGATTTAAACTATTATAAACAGCATCCGTAACTTCCTCTAACCAAATAACAGTTCCTTTTTCATTATTGGTAACAGCGACCTGTACAAAAGCTGTATCAGGACTTGCTCCGTGCCAATGCGACACATTCGGCGGACATTTTATAGGATCGCCTTTGCGAAGTATTCTTTTGGGCTGCCCTTGCTCTTGATAATAACCAACTCCATCTATAACTAAAAGTATCTGACCACCGGGATGCGAATGCCATTTGGTTCTGGCACCGGGTTCAAAAGTTACATTACCGACTGTCGTTAAATTGATGCTGTCGGCAGCAATAAGCATTTGTAAATAGGCATCACCTGTAAAATTATTATTGGTAATTTTTTCTCCTTTTGGAAAAATAAGTTCTTTGTTATTCGTCGAGTTATTCATTTCTTTTTTGTTATTACAAGCAGCTAATGCGAATAAAAAAATTGGCAGCAAGTACTTTGGATTAAGTTTCATAATTTAAATGCTTAAAGATTAGTTTGATAAAAACTTACCAATTTATTGACTGCTTGCAATACATATTCGGGTTTCCAATAGGTTTGAATATGCGTTGCTCCATCAATTACAAAAAGCTCCTTATTCTTTGCATTTATTGCATTAGGGAATGCTTCATCTGTCATATATTTTGTATCGGCTTTGCTTCCTGCCATCATCAACAAGGGCTGATTAATTAAGTCCATATTTGTGTTGGCATCCCAGGTCATCAAGTCAAACAAGCTGCTCATAGTATATAAAAAAGTAGAATTGGGATGTGCATGAGTCCGGTAATAATATTCGTAACCTTCACGATACAAATCGGTTGTTGTTTCAGCAATTTCCTCATCAGTAATACTTGCTACACCTGCATAAATTATTTTACCACCAGCCGCTTCCTGTGTACGGGCATTGGTTGCTTGCTTTAAACGGTCCTCAATAGTTTTTAATCCTGAATTGAGAAAGCCATTGCGTCTTACCTCACCAGAATTAAACATACTTAGGGTTGCAACTGCTTTAAAACGTTTGTCGCTTTGTGCTGCTTTTAAAGTATAGCCACCGCCGCCACAAATACCCAGCACACCCAAACGACTAGTATCAACTCCTTTATATTGTGTAATAAAATCAGCCATGCCGTGAATATCTTCAATGCGAAAAAAAGGTTTATCTGTATGGCGAGGCTCTCCACCACTTCCGCCCTGGTAAGCTGCATCAGCAGCAATAGTTATATAACCAGCCTCTGCTAAACGTTGTGCATATAATCCGGCAGCTTGTTCTTTTACACCGCCATTAGGATGTGCAATAACAATTGCAGGATATTTTTTTAATGGGTCATAGTTGGCAGGTGTGTAAACATTGGCTACTATATCAATGCCATTGAGTTTATATTTTACAGGATGAATGTTTACTTTTCCTTTTACATTTTCTGTGATTGCTCCATCATATACTAATCCAAATGAATTTTGTTTGTTTACTTTTTGTGCTGTTGCTGCCATCATAAATGTTGTTGCAATTATTGTTATCAATACTTTTATCATTTTCATAATTATTTTCATTGAAGTTGTCTGTTTTTCAATACTTGCTTTAGTACTTGCATAGCAGCTTTTGATTTCTTTTTGCCTGCTGTTGTTTTAACAATTTCTACAAACTCTTTCAACTGGTCAGGCGTAATGCTAACATTCAATGAGATACCTAAATGAGCTTGCAGCATTGGGTCGGCATTGCCAATAGTTGCAATTACGGAAATAGTTACTAATTCCCGTTGTGCATAAGTCAATACATCTCTTTCAAAAATATCAGCAAACAGATGCTCTTTCAGAAAAGTATCTATTGCCGGAGCAAAAGCCGAATAGCCTGTGAGTGTATTTGGTAGTTGTATTTTGGTCAGTTCGCCTAGAATCTTTTTTCCTCTTTCGTATTTATTATTTTCTGGATTAAGGGGCGATGCTTCTTTTCCAGTTGTATAATTAATGTTCTTCCCAGTTCTATCCCTTAATACTTCCATAAATGTTTGCAAACCACGAATGCTTCGGGGAAAACCACAATAAGCATACAAATGCACAAGCACTTCTTTTATTTCATTTACAGTAAGTCCTGCTTTAAGCCCGTCTTCAAGTCCTGACTTTAATTTGATTAAATCGCCTTTTGCTGTAAGCGATGAAATAATGATGATACTTTTTTCTTTTTCGTTCAAACTTTTATTACCACTTGCCATCTGCTGTGCATTAGTACTATTTGAAGAGAATGAGATACAAAATATCAATGCTATTAAACCAACTTTTTTTATCCGTCTCATCTCTTAGTCTTTCATTTTAACTGAATGAATATTATTTATCCAACCCTTTTTCTTTTAACCACTTTGTAAGTTCTGCTGCTACATCGGTATTGTTTAAATCAGACATTGGAAAGTGGGTATTGCCTTTAATGCCAATTTCTGGCAAATGGACAATTGTTACATCGCCACCATGAGCGTTTACTACTTTAGCCCATTGCTTTGCGGTAGCCAAAACAGTTCTCCAAAAATTAAGTGAAGCTGCGCTGGTTTCTTCTTTTGGAATAAAATCGCCATAGTAAACTACAATGGGGATTTTTGTCAATTTCATAAATTCATCCATCGGAATACCAGCTCCGCCACGATTGCCTTCCGGCACTTCGCCTACAGGAAAAGCAAATCCACCTGGCTCATAGGAAACAATCGCTTTCACATGATTATTTTTTATGGCTGTTTTCCAACCTGTGGTTCCGCTTGCAGAATGCGTAAAAAGAATGCCATCACCCGATTTATCAAACACTGCTGACATTGCTTTTACAATAGCAGCTTCATCAACATTGCTTGTGTTGGGTGTCATCATCCGATAAAAATTGTTAAGCGATGTGGAGTCTTTTGGAAATTGTACACCTTCGTTGAAATTGGGATACAGACCGATACGAAATTGTGTGAACCATGTTTGGTCATCAGGTGTTGCCGAAATCTGCCCGGGCTTTGTAGTTTGTCCGGCATCACCACGACCGGGTTGGTCAATTAAATAAACACCATAACCTTTTCGCAAAAATAGTTCGGCAAAACCTTCTCTGCCATCGGCTGTAGTTTGCCAACTGCGTTTGCTCTGTCCGTAGCCATGTAAAAAAACCATTGGATATTTTTTGGCTTTTGCAGGAATTTGGTAAAAAACATCGGCATGGTCGCCGTGCCTTGTTTGTCCTCCCTGTGGCACATTCCACGGTTTCAATGCATCAAAAGCACCTTCGCTTTTAACAACTGTGCCGCCTGCAGAAAAACTTCCTTGCTCCTGAATATGAATTGCTCCGCTGCCAGTTGCTTGCCTGTTAGAACTGCATGCTGTAAAAGAAAGGCAAAGAATAATTGATAGAAACACAATTAAGTTAGCGTTATTTATTTTCATAAATTTTATTTTTCATTTGTACTTTTAATGGGTCTCATTAGCTTTGAAAACGTAAGGGAACCCATCTTCCATTTCCCGTTCTCTTTAACATAAACTTCGGTAACCATAAAAGGATTGGTAACAGTGTTGCCGCCAACTACTGCTTCCAAATCAATATCATTTAATAGTATAGCTGTATTGCCAAACATATTTACTACAACCGAGTAAACCTCAGCTTTCTTGTACCAGATACCGCCAGTTTTAATAACGTTCATTTCCTGTTCTTTTCCCCAGCTTCCGCCCATGTGAACAAACATTGCTTTGTCATCAAAAAGCAGTTTTAAAGAGTCCACATTTTTATCTGCCATCCAATTCCATTTCTTTTTCGAAAGGTTGATGACTTCCTGTTGTTCAGGTGTATTGTTAGTGGCAGTTTTAATTGTTTCTGTTGGCGGCTGTTGAGAATAAGACGATTGTACAATTGTTATCAGGAGAAACAATCCTATAATTTTTAATTTCATGTTTTTATCTTTTAAGTTTTATAAATTATTTTTTGTTGTTTCATTTATTTGAACCCCTAATTTTCTAGTAGCCATCCATTTTACCATCTCCGGGTTTCTGTGGTCAAAAAATAAACTGGTTTTTGTGTCGAGGCTTTTGATTTTTTCAATGTCATCTGCGGTTAATTCAAAATCAAATATCTTAAAATTCTCTTCCATCCTTTCTTTACGAACAGATTTCGGAATCACTACAACGCCTCTCTGTATTAGCCAATGCAGAATTACCTGAGCAACACTTCTGTTATATTTCCTGGCTATTGATACCAAAATTTTATTTTGGAAAATGTCATTTTTCCCTTCAGCAAAAGGCCCCCAGGATTCTATTTGAACATTATTTTCATTTAAAAATGCATGGGCTTCTATTTGTTGATTAAATGGATGCGTTTCAATTTGATTAACAGCCGGAGGAATTCTGTTGAAAACAATAAGGTCCATTAGTCTGTCTATTTGAAAATTGGCTACACCAATGGCTCTTATTTTTCCTGCTTCGTATAATTCTTCCATCGCACGCCACGAGCCATGAATATCGCCATAGGGCTGATGGATGAGGTACAAATCCAAATAGTCTAATTGCAATCTGTTCAGCGAATCTTGAAAAGATTTTTTTGTGTTGTCATAGCCATGGTCTTGTACCCATAGTTTGGTGGTTATGAATAATTCTTTTCTATCAACACCGCTATTTTTAATGGCATTACCAACTGCCTGTTCATTCATATATGAAACCGCTGTATCAATAAGACGGTAGCCCGTATTGATCGCATCAATCACACACCTTTCGCATTCTGCTGCATCAGGAATTTGAAAAACCCCAAAACCAAGCATGGGCATTTCAACTCCGTTATTTAATTTTATAGTATTCATCATCTATTTTTTACAATACGAAGATCATACTGTTTGGCGGCTTATATGGTATACAGATTACGGAATTATATACCAATATTGCTGATTCTTATTTTGCCCTTGTGTAAACTGGAAACAATGTGTTAATTTTAGCCTGACAAAATTATTTCAATGGATAGTATACGGCGATTTGAAACAGTAAACGATTACAATGTTTTTAATAACAACGAAACATTACATCCGCTGGTGAGTGTAATTGATTTGTCGAAGGCAAGCCCAAGAAAAGCTTCAAATATGTATTTTGGTTTTTACACTGTCTTTTTAAAAGAAGTTAACTGCGGTGACTTACGCTATGGCCGGCATACTTACGATTATCAGGAAGGTACACTGGTCTTTATTGCACCGAGTCAGGTCATTAGTGTTGACAATCCGGGAGAAGCATATCAACCTAAGGGATATGCTTTGGTGTTTCATACAGATTTAATTCACGGAACATCATTGGGCAAACATATTCAGGAGTATAATTTTTTCAGTTATCAATCCAATGAAGCACTTCATCTTTCAGAAAGAGAAAAACGAATTGTATTAGACTGTTTTTTAAAGATTGAATATGAATTGGAACATGCAATTGACAAACACAGCAAAAATCTGCTAGTAGATAACATTGAATTATTATTGAACTACTGTATTCGTTTTTACGACCGGCAATTTATTACCCGTGACAAGGTACATCAAGGAGTTTTGGAGAAATTTGAAGCTTTATTGAATACATATTTTCAAACTGACAAACCCCAAATTACAGGCTTGCCGTCTGTAGCTGACTGTGCAAAGGATTTGAATTTATCTGCCGGCTATTTTGGCGATTTGATAAAAACAGAAACTGGACAATCAGCACAGGAATACATACAAGCCAAAGTAATTAATGTTGCCAAGGAGCGGATTTTTAATGTTGACAAATCTATAAGCGAAGTAGCGTATGAATTAGGCTTTAAGTATCCTCAACATTTTACACGACTGTTCAAACAAAAAACCGGAATGACACCAAATGAATACAGAAAGCTCAATTAATTAGCCTGACTTGTACCAACGCTTCTGGGGCACACTCTGCCACGGTTGACACATACTTTCAATTCAAGTTACCAAGTCGAAGGGCGAACACATAACAGAGAGTTTGCCGCTATGCCGGCTGACGAATATCCCCTCTGCTGTATATCGCTATCAGCCCATATCCAACCGGTGGAATTCTATCAGCTTTTGTTGGTATCTTTATTAGCAGTTTTTTAACCCGCCGGCAGGAAAGTTGGCTGCGGCTCGGGGCCTGACTTAATTAAACACCGGTCAGGCAGCAAGCCCAGTCCCTTGACGGTCATTTTGCAGTCACGATGCAATTACTGCCCTGATTAAAGGGGTTTAATATGGATAAAAATGTAAAAATCGCCAGAATTGCAGGATTACTTTATCTCCTGATAATTGGGTTCGGTCTTATTGCTCAAATCTTTGTTCGTGATTCCCTTGTCGACTATGCGAATGCCACAATTACTGCAACACACATTCATACTTCTGAGAATTGGTACCGCTTCGGTTTTGTTAGTGAATTGATGATGCTTATTTGCGATATTGGGGTTACTACCATTCTTTATATCCTGTTTAAAGATTTTAATAAGAACCTGTCTTTGCTTTTCACCTTGTTCAGGTTGGCAAGTATCATCATTTTAAGTGTCATTTCCCTTAGTCATTATGCTGCACTCTCTTTTTTAGGCGGGGAGGAGTACCTATGCGTTTTTAATTCCAGCCAACTGAATGCCCTGGCACTGCTATCCATTAAATTGCATGGCTCCGGATATAATATTTCGCTTTTATTTTTTGGGGTCCACCTCACTATTCTTGGATACATGATGTACAAGTCTGGTCTTTTTCCAGGAATCCTTGGCGTTTTAATTTTAATTGGAGGTATTTGTTATATTATCAATAGCCTTACCTGGTTTCAGTTCCCGGCTTTTGTAAAACGAATATATCCGGCAATCTTAATTCCATGTTCAATCGGGGAATTAGTTTTTAGTGTATGGCTTATCATTAAGGGTGTAAGAATGGCACCATTAAAACCGGAAATTGAATAAGGGGTTTTGCTTATCATAAAATATGTAATTGACATTAAAATGGCAAAAGAAATAAACTTTCACTCCGCATCACCTATTTTTCGGGTTGATCAGCTTTCCGGCAGTATTGCATATTACAAGAATAATATGGGTTTTTCTATTGACTGGATACATGACAATACATTTGCTTCCGTATCAAGAGGGCATTCAAATATTATGCTGTGTGAAGGCGGCCAGGGACAAGGGAAGGCCTGGGCTTATATTGGTGTGGGGGACTCAGAATTACTTTATCAGGAATATAAATCGAGGGGAGCAAATGTTCGTCTGGCACCTACTAATTTTTCATGGGCTTTGGAAATGCAAGTTGAAGACATAGACGGAAATGTACTACGCTTTGGCTCTGATCCTAAAAAGGATATGCCGTTTGTGGACAAAGGGTAAATATGGACCTGTTTTTTTGTAATGAAAGGGCATCAATAATTGTTAAGCATAATGTCTTAATATCAATCGCCCGCCCCGGGTCTCGACCCCGGCAAAACCCCTATAATCGAAAATAGCAGCGGGCCTTCAAACCAGGCCCCGGGCAAAACCAACCCCCCCCCTGAATTAAGGAACCCCATTAGCCGACCAGGGTCTGTTGCCCCTATTAATTTTTACTAATTTGGTTTTGATAATGGGGAAGTTATGTATATTTATATGTTGGCCGATATTTTAACTTGAACCCCAAAACAAGCTTATGAAAAAAAATAAATTACGGAACGCGGCACAAGTTTATCTTAGCATCGCCCCATTTGTCGTTATTCTATTTGTTTTAGCGACAGGGCGGGGCAGCTACTACTTGCCTGTATGGAGTATGGGTTTCTTTTTACCCATATGGATCATGAATATCATCCTCATGATCATTTCGGCATGGTTTCTTGGGGCATATACTATTAAAAATAATGATACAGAAAAAAAGCAACTTGCCTTTATTGCCTGTTTTTTGATTGCCCCATTTTTATTCCTCTCACTCGTTGGAGGGATGGGTGCACCACCAGAGTCCTTAAAGGAAACCCTGGAGAATGTCACGCGGGAACGGATTAGGTATTCATTTATCATAACCAGTGGTATATTGATGGGTATTGGGCTCATCCTTTTAAGAGAAAAACTTAGACAAACAAAAGGAAATTTTTATGCTCAATTGGGGTATGCTGCTATTGTCATTGCCCTGCCCGTTTTTATTGTTGTTAATTCTTTCTGGCATACCGTTTCCTTGAGTGTAACATCCGATATTTTCAATTCTAAAGCCGGTTCCGGTTCAGCAAGTTTTCCAGAATGGTTTTCCTTTTTTAGAAACCAGGTTTGGGTGTTAAATGTTGCTGAAGTATGCCTGACTTATCTTGCAATAGCTGCTTTTGCATCTGCCTTAAAGGCAGCACAGTTATTTCATAAAACGCCTTCCTTAATTTATAGCCTAATAAGTTTTTTGGCCATTATTTGTATCCTATCTTATCCATCATATGCAAGCCAAACCGTTTATCCGGATTTTCCCTTTATTCCTTTAATGATACCTGCGGTTCCCATGTTAGTGATTTATTATATTGGAATCAATTTATTACGAAAGGCGGGAGAGGTTGATGGGAAATAGATAACAGGTGTTTTCTAACTCATTTTGGGGATTAACTGATGTGATTTTGTTGGTGCTCCCTGTGTTTTATTAAATTGCAGGCAGCCCTGGTTTTGCCGGGAAACACCAACAAAGCCGTAAAAAGTAAATATCGTCTGCAGTACCCGGGAACCGCTAAGCGATAAATTTGCCTGTACCTACCAGGGAAAGATGGAAGCCAGGAACAAGGGTCAATCGATATGTATTATGTGGTAGGATAATGAGGAGACCAGTTAAATTGCCGGAGTAGGGTTGCATTGGAATGATCAGGAACCAACAATCGCAGTTCACCAAAACAAACCATAGTATGAAAAAAACTTGTATCTGTTTTGCGGCCTTATTTTTTGCCGGCACCGTTTCGGCACAAACTGTAAAATTTTGTAAGCCTTGTGAGGCGTTAAAGAACCTTCAGCTCCCGGATGTTACTATTTTGGTTGCAGAAGCCAAAGCTTTCGACACGATCAAAAATCCCAATGAACCCTGGATGACGACTGTTATAATCAATAAACCCTTCTGCCGTGTGGTCGGCAGGATAAGCAGGGAAATCAATTTTGAGCTTTTATTACCGGATGAAAGTAACGGCCGCTTCCTGATGTCAGGAGGAGGTGGTTTTGTCGGCAGCATCCAGAACTCCTTTCGCGACATGGTGAATCAAGGCTTTGCGAACGCAGGCACTGATGCAGGACATGAAGGAGGCAGCGATGCAAAATGGGCTTACAATAATATGGAACGGCAATTGAATTTCGGAAGGCTTGCCATACATCGAACAGCCGTAGTATCGAAACTGATCATGCAAAATTATTATTGTAGCGCTCCCGCTAAATCTTACTTTGTAGGTTGTTCCCGCGGAGGCGGGCAGGCAATGATGGAAGCGCAATACTACCCTGAAGATTTCGATGGGATCGTTGCCGGTGCGCCGGCATTCGATTGGCCTGCCGTTGCAGCAAAAGGTATCCAGGGCAGTAAAAACAATTACCCGGATCCCAATAACCTGCAGCCGGTCATTACCAATGATAACCTCCAACTTTTGCAGCGTGAGGTGCTTAAGCAATGTGACCAGCTTGACGGTTCCACAGACAGTATCATCGATGATCCACGCAAATGCAAGTTCGATTTTTCAAAATTGCCGGTATGCCCTGATGGAATGGCGGGAAGCCAATGTTTTACAAAACAACAGCTTGCTGCGATAATGGCGGTTTATGAGCCTTTAATCGTAGAAGGGAAAACCATCCATCCGGGTTTTCCTTTTGGAGGAGAAGCTGAACCCAATTCCTGGGATGTGTGGATCACCGGAACAAGCCCCTACATGCCCAATACCCCGAGTTTGCATTATATGTTTGCTACCAATATTTTTAAATATCTTGTCTTCAACGATTCTGCCTGGGACTATTCAAAATATAATTTCAAAAATTTCGCTGCACAAACTGCTTATGCTGCATCGTATTTGAATGCCACCAGTACCGATTACAGCGTGTTCAAAAAATTCAATGGAAAGATTATCTTCTACCATGGGTGGAACGATCCGGCACTTTCTGCCTTTTCAACGATTGAACATTATGAAGGAATATTGAAAGGCGACAAGGACGCACAATCGTATGCAAGGCTCTTTCTTCTTCCGGGAGTCTTGCATTGCGGAGATGGTCGGGGCTGTGACAATGTAGACTGGGTTAATCTTATTATTGACTGGGTAGAAAAGTCTAAAGCACCAGACCAGGTAGTTGCTTCAAAAACCGTTCAGGGAAAGACAATCACGAAGACCATATTACCTTATCCAAAGCAGTAGCAGAGAGAACTGCAGGCGACAAATTTACCCGGATAGTAGCAGTAAGCCGGTGACCACTATAATCACCAGGTTCCCTTTTTTGGATTAAATTGCTTCAACTGGTATGAAAAAAATTGGGCTTTTATTATTTTTCGCACCCCTGTTCGGGTCTTATGCCCCGCCCGGCACCCCTTTCACCAAAGAAGAAAAACCCCCCAATATCATTATCATTATGGCCGATGACCTGGGCTATCATGACCTCGGATGTTATGGCAATACACAAATAAAGACCCCGAATATCGACAGGCTGGCCAGTCTCGGGATGCGGTTTACCGATTATCATTCCAATGGAGTGGTCTGCAGCCCTACCCGCGCTGCACTGATGACGGGCAATTACCAGCAGCGGTCGGGTATCGAATCAGTGGTATCGGTAAAGAATAACCGTAATACGGGACTTTCCCCCGATCAGTTTACTATTGCAGATTATTTGAAGACCCGGCAATACCAGACCGGAATTATTGGTAAATGGCACCTGGGCTATGATACGCTTCATTCACCCCTCAACAACGGGTTTGACGATTTCCGCGGATTTACAAGCGGTAATATTGATTACCATTCGCATATCGATGGGGCCGGGATTTACGACTGGTGGCTCGACAAGGATACGGTAACAGAAAAAGGATATAGCACCGACCTGATTACCCGGGCCGCCCTCGGGTTTATTGAAAAGTATCAACAGCATCCTTTCTTTTTATATGTGGCCCATGAAGCGCCACATTTTCCATTACAGGGCAGAATGGATCCTCCCGTAAGGGGAATCAATGCACAGGATCAGGAAATCATCACATCGGCCGATAGCCTGCGGCGATACAGGGAAATGATTGAAGCCATGGACGAAGGCGTGGGCCTGATCATGCAGACCCTGAAAAAGAATAAGTTGTTAGAAAACACCCTGGTTTTCTTCTGTTCTGATAATGGTGCCATTAAACCGGGATCTAACTTCCCGCTGAATGGTTATAAAGGAAATGTTTGGGAAGGGGGTCACCGCGTACCGGCCATCGCTTACTGGAAAGATAAGATTACCCCCGGTGTCACCGACCAAACGGTGATGTCAATGGATATTTTTCCGACGATCATGGACCTGGTTAACTACAACACAAATGAACAAAGCCGGCTCGACGGGCATAGTTTTCTCCCATTGCTAAAAGACCCTTCCGCCAGGATGGAGGAACGCCCCCTGTTCTGGCGCTATGGAAAGGATAAACAGGCCGTTCGGCAGGGAAAATGGAAACTGATACATTTCAAAAAAGAAGTCTACCTCTACGATCTGTCAAGCGATCCGGGTGAAAAAAACAACCTCCAGGGCTCTTTTCCACAAACTGCAGAAAATTTGGAAAAGCAGTTAATGTCCTGGCTACAGGAAATGTCGCCATACCCGGTGCTCACAAATTAAAAGCAGTTCGCCCGGATTCTGTTTAAGTTTGCCGGATGAAACCCATCATCTATATCATGGGCGTTTCGGGTTGCGGAAAAACAACCATCGGCAACCTGTTGTCCTCACAAACGGGGATTCCCTTTTTTGATGGCGATGATTTTCATCCTGCTGCCAATAAAGCGAAAATGGAAAAGGGGATACCCCTCAATGACCAGGACCGGGCGGGATGGCTGGAAGCCATCCATGAAAAAGCAGTGGAGGAATCACAAAAATCCGGGGCCATTATTGCCTGTTCAGCCCTGAAAGAAAAATACCGGGATAGCTTGTCAGCTAATATGGAGCATGCGGTGCACTGGGTTTTTCTCCGGGGCGACTTTGCCACAATTTATGATCGCATGAAACAACGAAAAGATCATTTTATGCCCGCCAGCCTGCTCCGGTCACAGTATGACATCCTGGAAGAACCGGACAATGCCCTGTTTGAAGATATCAGCCAGCCCGCCGAAGCCATTGTTGCCGATATCCTAAAAAAATTGAAGCTTTCCGCGTAATTATTTCTTTTTCGGATGCAGTACCAGCTCATAGGAATGGGTGATCCATTCTTTGAGCAGTTCATTACTGACCGAGCCGTCAACCACAATCGTGTTCCAGTGTTTTTTGTTCATGTGAAAACCGGGCAGCACACAGCTGAATTCCTCCCTCAGCTCAATGGCTTTTTCCGGGTCACACTTCACATTAAAACGCAGGTCTTCGCTGTCAAGACCGGTAAGGAGGAAAATTTTTCCGGCTACTTTAAAAACCAGCGTTTCGGGGCCAAAGGGGAAACTTTCTTCCACGCCGGGTTTTGAAAGGCAATACTCTCTCAGGGATTCAATATTCATTTTCCGGGTTGGGTTTTTCGGAACCAATAATCGCAGTTGCTTCGATCTCGATCAGGAATTCAGGGTCGATCAACCCCCTCACCTCAATCATCGAAGTGGAGGGTTTGATTTGTCCAAACCGTTCTCCGTGGGCCTTTCCATACTCCTGCCAGCGGGCGATATCCGTAACAAACATCCGGGTTCTCACTACGTCTTCAAGCGTTGCCCCGGCACGGAGCAAAACAGCTTCTATTTTTTTGATGATAAATAGCGTTTGTTCATAGGCGTTATCAACTCCCACGGTTTTACCATTGTCATCCACGGCCACCGTACCGGTCACCTCCACCAGGTTCCCGACCCTTACGGCACGGCTATACCCCACAATGTCTTCCCATTTGGCCCCCGAAGCATAATTTGTCCTTTTCATGATTTTTTGATTTCGATATTTTGTGCTGGAATGGATTTTTCCCCGTTCATCCTTAACAGAACCCGGGCCACGGTCACCACATCTTTCTGGCAATATTCAACAATACGGCTGATGTTCATTTCATTCCAGTACACCTCCCAGACCCTGCTGCCGTCAATATCATCCTTTGGGGTGGGAATACCCAGGGTATGGGCCAGGAGGTTCAGCGAAGTATAACTTTTATAATCCCCAAATTTCCAGAGTTCCATTGTATCGATATGGTTGATTTCCCAGGGTTTTTTTCCCGAAAGCTGAAGGATTGATGGAATGGGTATGCCCTGGATGATCATTCGCCGGCAGCAGTAGGGAAAATCAAACTCTTTCCCATTGTGTGCGCAGAGAAATTTCTGCTCACCCGCCGACCATTTACTGAGCATTTCAGAAAACCGGAATAGCAGCAGCTTCTCATCATCACCATAAAATGATTTTAATACCATCCTCTTTTCCCCTGCGTTTTCCTGGATCACACCGCAGCTGATACAGATGATCCTGCCGAATTCAGCATAGATGCCCGCCCGGTTATAGATGGATGCCGGGTTTTCTTCTTCCTTGTTCCTGATAAGCAGGGATGCTTTGCGGTCCCAAAGTTTTTTCCATTCGTCCGGAACCATTGTGTAATCGGGGTATTGCGGCACGGTTTCGATGTCGAGGAACAGGATATGCTGTAAGGGATAAGGAACTGCCATGGATGAAAGTTAGGGAAATCTTCCATCTTGTGCATGCCCGGATTGCCCGGAATTACCCTGTTTCAGGTCAAAAAAAACGGCAGGGGAAAAGGAAAATCACAAATATTTATCGCCTTTGTTTCTTTTCACTTCTGAAACAAACTCTTTTATTTCCTGCTCCTTTTCTTTTTTGCAGATCAGCAATACGTCCTGGGTGTCCACGATGATGTAATCGTCCAACCCCTGCAGCAATACCAGTTTCTTATCCGGGGCTGATACCACGCATTTGGTGGCGTCGATCACCATCACGTTTTCACCGGCAACCGCGTTGCCGAGGTAGTCTTTTTCCATATTATCCCAGGCGCTGTTCCAGGTACCGAGGTCGCTCCAGGAAAAAGAGGCGGGGATCACATACACATTATCGGCTTTTTCCATGATGCCGAAATCGATACTGATATTCGTACACTGCGGGTAGATGGCTTCAATGGCTGCCTGTTCGCCGGGGGTATTGAACTTGTCTTTTTCAGCTGCAAAGACCTCGTACATCTCCGGGAGGTATTTTTCAAAAGCCGTGATCACGTTTTTGATCTTCCAGATAAAGATCCCGGCATTCCAGAGAAAATCCCCGCTGGCCAGGAAGGTCTTAGCCAGTTCCAGGTTGGGTTTTTCCGTGAACGTTTTCACCTTATACACTTCGGGGGCAGCCTGTAGGGATTCGTGCTGTATATATCCGTAACCCGTATTGGGGTAAGTAGGTTTGATACCAATGGTCAGCAGGGCGTTGATATGGCTTACAAAATCCAATGCCCGCTCTGCCGTTTTAAAAAACTCGTCATTTTCAAGGATCAGGTTATCGGAAGGGGCCACGATCAGGTTGGCATTGGGATCTTTTTGGATCAGCTTGAAAGAAATATAGGCGATACAGGGTGCGGTATTTTTCCTGGAAGGTTCCCCCAAAATATTTTCATGCGGAATATCCTTTAACTGCTCTTTTACCAGGTGGATATATTCCTGCGAGGTGATGACATAGATATTTTCCAGGGGGACCATTTTCCGGTAACGGTCAAAGGTTTGCTGGATCAGGGTCTTGCCGGTTTTGAGTATGTCCAGGAACTGTTTGGGGTAATTGGTACGGCTCATTGGCCAGAAACGGCTGCCGATACCTCCGGCCATGATGGCTACATAATTAGGGTTCTTGTTCATTAGTCTTTACTTATCAGCTATTTGTATTGCTTTATCCTCCTCGGGCGCCAGTTTTTTTGATACGGCGGTAAAATTATGGTTTTTGCGTGGAGCGGAACATGTTTTTATACAATAACGGCGTGGTGTTTTGTCTTTATATTAATTTCAAGTCCTTTTCTTTTCAGTAACTTTGACCACCTTTTTATAAACGGTAAATGCCGGTCCGGCGCCAGGTACCTTGCCTGGGAATGCTAAAAATATTGCAGACAATACCGTTTTAAAACAGTAAAATTGAGTATCTTAATAGATATTCCTGCAGGAGAAAAGGAAATTTAGAGAGCAATGGCAACTACACCGGCGAAAAAAACCGCAAAAAAGAAATCGGCTGTAAACGGAAAATCCAACTTTTCAGCAAAAGAAAAATCCTCCCAAAAGCGATTCGACCTTCATGAAGCGCTGAAAACCTATTTCGGGTTTGAGAAATTCAAAGGAAACCAGGAAAAGATAATCGAGTCCCTGCTGGCAGGGCATGATACTTTTGTGATCAAGCCTACCGGCGGTGGTAAAAGCCTTTGTTACCAGCTACCGGCCCTGGTGAGCGAAGGGGTGGCGATTATCGTATCACCGCTCATCGCCCTCATGAAGAACCAGGTTGACCTGGTCCGGGGTTATAGCAGCAGCGACGACGTGGCCCATTTCCTGAATTCAACCCTGACCAAGAAGGAGATCAAGGAAGTGCATGATGACCTGCTTACCGGCAAGACCAAGATGCTCTATGTGGCACCCGAAACCCTCACCAAACAGGAAAATCTCGAGTTTTTCAGTGACCTCCGGATTTCTTTTTTTGCTGTCGATGAAGCGCATTGTATTTCGGAATGGGGACATGATTTCAGACCGGAATACAGGCGGTTGCGGGAAATGATGATTCAGATCAACCCCGATATCCCGGTGATCGCATTAACGGCAACGGCCACTCCCAAGGTGCAGAGTGATATCATCAAGAACCTGGACCTCCGCGAACCCCATATTTATATTTCCTCCTTTAACCGCCCCAACCTCTATTACGAGGTCCAGCCCAAGATCAAAAAAGAGCTGACCTTAAAGAATATGACCCGGTTCATTGTTCAGAACAAGGGCAAGAGCGGTATTATTTATACAACAAACCGGAAAACGACAGAAGAACTGGCCAATATGCTGACGGCCAACGGCATCAAGGCCGTTGCCTATCATGCAGGGCTGGATAGTAAACTACGCTCAACCCGGCAGGACCTTTTTCTGAAAGAAGACACCCAGGTGATTGTCGCCACTATTGCCTTTGGCATGGGTATCGATAAGCCCGATATCCGGTTTGTGATGCATTATAATATCCCGAAGTCCATCGAAAATTATTACCAGGAAACCGGCCGCGCGGGCAGGGATGGCATGGAAGGGAAATGTATCCTTTACTATTCCCATAAGGATGTTTCCAAGCTCGAGCACCTGATGCGCGATAAGCCCTTAAGTGAAAGAGAGGTCGGCGCACAGCTGATCAATGAAACCGTTGCCTATGCCGAAAGCGGGGTCTGCCGCCGGAAGATCCTGATGAGTTATTTTGGCGAAGAATACGAAACAGAGAACTGTGGCAGCTGCGATAACTGCAAACACCCCAAAGAAAGGATCGAGGCCCGTGATGAAGCTGTTACGGTTTTGAAAACAATTAAGGCGCTCGACGAAAGGTTTGCGACGGATTATACCGTCAATATCATGATTGGAAAACTAACGCCGCAGATCAAGATGTTCAGGCACGAAAAGCTGGAGGTCTTTGCCATAGGCAACGAAAAACAACCTCATTTCTGGAACTCCCTGATCAGGCAGATGCTCTTAGAGGGATTATTGAAAAAGGATATCGAGGAATACGGGGTTTTAAAGATTACCAAAAAAGGACAGGAATTTTTCAAAAAACCGAAATCCTTCAAGATTGTCCTGAACAACCTGTATGAAGAGGCCAACGAAGATGATGATGAAGCGGCAGAAACCGGTAATGGGGCTGCCACGGATGAAAAATTATTTGAACTGCTGAAAGAGCTGCGCCAGGTGGAAGCTAAAAAGAAGGGGCTGCCGCCTTTTGTCATTTTCCTGGAATCTTCGCTGCAGGATATGGCAACCCTGTACCCTATTAATACCGATGATCTTGAAAAATGCCAGGGAATAAGCAAGGGCAAGGCCATCCGTTATGGCAAACCCTTTGTGCAGTTGATCGCAAAATATGTGGAAGAAAACAATATTGAGCGGCCGGATGATTTCGTCATGAAAAGTGTGGTGAATAAAAGCGGTAACAAGGTCTTTATCATCCAGAATGTCGACAAAAAGGTTTCACTCGAAACCATTGCCAAAAACAAGGGGATGCAGCTGGAGGAGTTACTGGAGGAAATGGAGACCATCGCCGCCAGCGGCACAAAGCTCAACCTTGATTATGCCATCAATGATATGCTGGATGAATATGAACAGGAAGATATCATTGAATATTTCAAGGGATGCGATACGTCTTCCCTGCAGATTGCCCAGGAGGAATTGGCGGACCAGGGCTTTACCTGGGAACAGCTGAAGATCATGCGGATCAAGTTTCTCAGCCAGTTTGGAATGTGAGCCCCGGGCGGTTTTATTTCTTAAATAACAAAGCTTAAATTTTCTGAATTAACGGTGAATAGCCTATTTTTGCTGCCCCAAACAAGGGACGGTGCGGTAGCTCAGTCGGTAGAGCAAAGGACTGAAAATCCTTGTGTCGGCGGTTCGATCCCGCCCCACACCACAACAAAAACTCTGAAACCCACGACTGTATTAAGTTCCGTGGGTTTCTTATTTCTACCGTTGCCGGATCGGTTGTCGGTTTGAGTCGAAATACTTATCTATTTGGGGGAGCCGGACAGTTCTATTTCCTGTTGTTTTTTTATTCGCTGCTCAATAAGTTGGTTATAAACCGGCAGCCGCAATTCAATAGCCTGGGCAAGCGGGGCGTTTGTGTTCATACCTTTTAGAAACTCCGGGTATTTCGTATTTAAGCGAGCAATGAACTCTTGACGTAATGCTTCAAGGGCTTGAAACTGGTTAGAGGAGTCCGATATTTCGTTTTCCTTAAAAACTATTGCCATAGCCCAGGTGTTTACCTCCATTTGCTCCCGCTTCATTGATTCAGACAATGGCTCGGGTTGTTTCGTAGTACACGATAGAGCAAAAAGGAGAAAGAAAATAGAGAGTATTTTCATTACCAGTCGTTTAATTTGTATTCCCTTTTCATTGCTATTTCGAGAGAGTTTTGTAGGCTTAGTATTTCCGCTTCGGCTTGCGCCCGGATTTTTTTCTTTCCCTTATCGAGATATATGCCTCCTTCGCTGTACCGGGATAGATAGGCTTGATGGTACACGTTATCAATATCGTACTTGTATTTGCCGTCTTTAAATTCCAGGGAGAGGGTAAAAAAGAAATTCCCAGAGTAGTTTGTTCCTGGCGAAAAGGCCGGAGCATCGTACTTTATTGCTCCTTTGATAAGAATTTTTCCATTTTCCTTGTCTTGTAACTGGATCACATTGTTAGCCGATTTGAAAGTTTCGGCGATCCAAGACATTGCTCGGTTATAAAGTTCATTTTTGGAAATACTATCGGCCTGGATGATCTTATGAGCCTCTAAAGGTTCAGATTCCCTTTTCTGGGCGAACGACAAAAACGATAGCAGTTGAATTGCCAAGCAAAGTGAGATGGCTTTTTTCATTAAGTAGAGTTTACTGGTTAAGAATTTTGATGCTCTTTTCCCAGGCTGCCGCTACTCCAAAAAAAGGGCGTGCTGCAAACCGTCGCTAACGAAGGCTCGGCAAGAACCCACTACGCAAACGGAAACAGACACGCCTTTGACGGCGTGTACTTTGTTCCCTGCGTAGTTTTAAAATTTTGCCGATTTTCGTTAGCAGGAGAAAAGAAACACTCTTATTTGAATCCGACTATTCGGATTTATATTTTCAGAGCAAATTTAATCTTTAGTCTTTGAAAATGAAAAGGGTAGTTGTCATGCTGCGGAGGGTCTATACTTTCGGATATTTTTTATATTTATCGAATTACAGAGGCTCGATTTCAAACAAAAGAGGCGTACTTCCATAGCGACGTTTTTCACGGGCTATTAAGTTATTTCTGGGGTTGCTGTCTTTATTTCGGCAACGTTTTGCGTCTTTCCCAAATACCTTTTCGCTACAAAATTTGCTGCCTGGTTTTTGGCTTGAAATATCTCGACCGCATGACTGACAACGGATCGTAGAAAAAGGGTTGTTTCCCCGTATAACTAATTGGTGAAAATGGGTAATATCTAATTCGGGGAGGTCGGGGAAAACGGGGAAAGTTTTTTTAGTAAAGAGAGATAGGAAAAGGTCTATTGATTGCCGGGTGTTACTGTCTGTCTCCTGTAACTCGTTCCACTTGGCAACGATGGATTTCGAGAGAAAGTTCTTTGTATTGATCGATCCATAATTATTTACGAGAGTATCGAATCGGCTCCTTTTCTTTTTGAAGTTTTCGAGGTTGTTTTTTTGTTCTTTCCAGAAAGAGGACAATCGTCCCTCGGTTAGAACTTTGCGTTCCGGCTTGGTCAGAGCGTCCAGGTTGATAGAAGGATCATAAAGTATAATGCCGGAAATTTTATCGAGTAGAAGCCTTAACAATGCTTGGAGTTTGTCAGGGTTAAGAAGGTCTGCAAAAACGGATATTTCGGATTTAATTTGCCAACTCCTTTGTTTATGGCAAGACAATTCAACTCTAAGCAAATTATCTGTTAGCCTATTTTGCAAGGCTTTATCATAGAGTTTAAGCCGATACTCCCAGCAAGGAAACTCGATATAACTCCCGCCTCCATTAAACCCCTTGTATTCGGGCAACTGTCCTTTGAATGAAAGAATATTTTGTATCAATTCGCTGGCGGGGTTCGGCCATGGAATATTTACGCCAAATTCTAAGTTGTGAATGGAGGCTGTAAATGGGTTTATTTGAAACAATCGACATAAGTTATAAATGGCTGAAAAAACCTCACGGATAGAAAAATCATCGTAATTATGCAGCCCTTTATTATGCCATTTATGCAAACTCCCACGTATTTCCATTACTTCCCGATGGCGGGATCGTTTGATTAAACGAAATGTTAGTCCGCTCAACTTAGCCTCTTTGGGGTATTCGTAAACCTCACCTGTTTTGTAACAGATATTTCCCCGAAATGATAGCAAAGGATTCTTTAAAATGCACGCTATCGTCTCCGTGTCAAATATCCACAGGCGAACAGAGTCAACCATTTCCGGGAAGATTTTAAGCCGGGGTTTTACCCAATTTTTTAAGCGACTGGATTTGTTGCAAGGAGTTTTCAATTTCCGTCCTTTTATAGCGTACCCTGGACGAAATTCGATAGCCGGTAATAAGCCCTTTTTTAGTCCACTCCAATAGCGTAGGCAGCGAAACGCCAAGTATTTTGGCGGCCTCTTTCCTCGTCAAAAACTCGACTTGTTCTTTTGCCGGAGAGTTACCGGCCGCTTGTTTTTCAAACTCCGATTTGATTGTTTGACTTATTGCGGTAGTGAGTTCGGATAGAGGAATCTGCGATAAGATAATATTCTCCATGTTCTA
>WGMO01000004.1 GCA_016125075.1 Terrimonas sp. | reverse complement strand
GAAAGTTACTTTTTGCCAGCTTCCTTACGTGGCTCTTTTGTCGGCAGTTCCTGCTGGCCGGTCTTCTCTAACAATTCCAGCTGCTCTTGTCGTTTCCGTTCCATCCATATCACTTCTTTCCGCATGGAATCAGGGGCAAACAGGTAAAGGCTATCTGTTAGCAACAGAACCTTGCTCAAATCAGTGTTAGCGTGCAATTTCATGTACCGGGATTTTATATCGCTTGCCTTATGATCATTTGCTTCTTTCCTTTTATCAAGATATAGCCAGGTTAAAACAACTATGATCATAAAAAATGCAAATGCAATGATTGCTGTAGTCTTGAAATAGAAATGGTGTTTTATGATGCTTTGAACCGGCATTTTTGCCTCGGCCGCCTGAATATCGAGTAGCCGTTTCAGATCACTGATTTCTTTTGTGCGGAAAGCCAGCTTTTCTGAGATACTCTGGCAGGCAATCTGAATGGCACGAATGCGCTCAGCAACAGACGGATCATTTTTGGCTTGCCCCTGTTGCTCTATGATCTCTATTTTTTCAAATAGTCTTTTGATGATGGATACAATTTCAGCATTGGTGATGGTTTCTTTTTTTTGTTCTTCCAGTAATTCAGTCAGCACGATTTCAAGCATCTCGGGTTTCATTTTTCATTCATTTTAGAGTGATTAATTTACAGGTATAGGTTTCTTTTTTTCCGCCTTTTCTTTTTGAGTAAAGCCGGGTTTATATTCTCCTGGAATGGTGTAGGCTTTATTAATAATTCCGTTGCTTCTTTTAGCGACTTGCTTTTTTCCAAGTTTTTCTGTTGAATGATTGATAGTTGTTGTTGCTGAATTTGCGGCTTCGCCATTTCCTTTAGCTGCTCCTGCTGCAATACCGTTTTTTTCTGTTCTGGTTGCAGTGACAGAATCTTTTCAATTTTTGACAAAGAATATCCGACTTCACTTCCCTTTACTCTGACTTTCTGCGGATCAATAAAAGCGATCCCTCTTGCTTTCAAAACCAGGTATTTCCGTTGCTTCATCCGCTGTTCAAATTCGCGGTAATTACTGGCCGTGCTGAGACATTCCCGGATATCCTGTCGAAATTTTTCTTTTCGCAAGTCCAGTCTTGGAATCTGCCGCAGCTCTTTGGATAAATAGCGCCTCGGGCTAAGCACCTGCTTTAATCCATACTTCAGTTCCATCTTCCGGCAATAGGCTGCTATCTTCTGGAAATTGTGACTATCCTTCACCGTTTTTCTATCAAAGCCAACACGGTTAGTCACAATATGGATATGCTGATGACCCGTATCATTATGATGAATGGCTACGTATTGATTCTTTTCAAATCCCATGTCTTTGGCGCATTCTTCGACCAAGCTTGCGAGGTTTCCTTTGCTTAAGCCTTCGCCAGGCGACAAACTTAAAGTGATATGCATGACTGGTTTGGATAATTTGGGATTGAGATTGCGCACCTCGTTAAACTGTTTTATCAGGTCCAATTTATTACCATAACAAAGGTTATGGGATAAGACTTCAGCACGATCCCTAACCACCTGTTCATTTTTGAGTTTTTTAACTTTATCTTCCAGGCAATAACTGATGCAACCCCGGAACGATTTTCCTATCATTATTTTGCCAATCATTTCAAGTAAGTTTTTATATCGTCCGCAAGTTTTTTTATCTCGGTTGACATCACCATTAATCCTGCTCTTTCGATGGCATTTAATTCATCATGTTGATTCCTTTTTTTGGCCACCTGGTTCATGTTTGCCGCCAGGTGATTGAGCGTCGCTGTGAACAGCAAAACTTCTTTTGGAATCATTTTTATTTTTCTGTCAATCTGTCCTTCCAGGGCAAGGTTTCGCAGGAACTCTGATAAGGAAACATTAAAGGATCTGGCTTTGGTTTCAATTAATTTTCTTTCAAGCATGGTACACATGACGGCCAGTTGCTGGTCCCTTTTTACCGCCTTCTTAGGTCGTCCCCCTTTATTTTTCTTATAGGTAATTGCGGCGTTCATCAGTATTCATATTTCATTGTCTTCTTCAATGCCTTTTTGAATCCCGTCCGGTAGGCGGGATGAAAAAAGCCAGCGGTTTCGACGAAGGAGAAACATAGCTGGCTCCTAAAATTTTAAAGATGCATTCCCCTTCTGTAATTTTGCTTTAATTCTACGCTTATAGATTTTACAAGACACTCATTTAAATCTTTGAACCGCTGATAGTACTTGCTTTGATCATGGTATTTATTTGACCATTGCAAAGCCTGCTGTGTACATTGCTGGCCCATTTTATCACGATCCAAGAACAAATGAATAGAAGAATATTTTTCCATTAGTTCCTTGCTTTTTTGAAAAAAGGAAAGGGAATTTAATACCAGTGAATCTGTATGCAGCTTTGGCAGTTCAATGGATGATTTCTCCTTTGACTGCTGCAGTGTTTGAAAAGAAAGAAAACTAAAAAATCCTTCAAAAACAGCCAGCTCTTTTTCTTCATTTTGATTAATTAAGCGAGGTTCTTTGGGAGAGCTGCTTCCTTTGAAATAATGGTTGCGTAATTCATAACCACCACCTGGATTTTGAAAGCCGATAGCACGGTGTTTTTTGCCGTATAATTCAAAGAATATTTCCTGGCAAAATTCCTTCGCAATAGCCAGGGGAATCTGCCGGTGATGAAGATAGTTGCGGAGAGTGGAATGACTAATCTCCCCGGTACTAACTATAACGATCTTTCCGGACTGATTGGAGAGGTCTTTCTTTTCACCAGCAAGTGTATTTTTTTGCGGGTGAAAAGAAACAATGATTCCTTGTTCATTTCCTAACCTTTTCAACAACTCTTTCACCGTACAGCGGTAATAGGTCTTTCCAAAATCTATTAAACTTCCTCCTTTTCCAAGTCCGTGATCGTACCATACATTCTTTAGCCGGTTCACTTTAAACGAAGGTGTTTTTTCTTCCCGCAAAGGAGATAGATACCAGTAGTCATTATTCCTGATTTTTTTCGGAATATAACCCAACTTTTCTAGGTAGTCTACAAGGTCAATTTGATTGGCCTGTTCGCACAAAATCTTTCCTTGCATAATCAAATTTTATTTTGTCGGAACAGATAATTTTCTCTGCTCTTATTACTCTGGAAACTTCAATTTTAATTTCTCTATGCTCCAGCCATTTTGAACTGCTTCTTTCTCTAATTGATTTCTTACTTTATCATTTTCTATTTTGATCAAAAACTGGTCATGAAGCCAGGTTAAAGAAAACTTCTTTTTAAATAGTGTAATGACCGAATCATAGTGAGGTATTTCTGCAAGACTTTCTGACCATGCTGTAGATATTTTCTGCAAATCGGAATCAAAAAACCGTCCTGAATATAAAAGATAGAATTGCTTAAATGCCTTCAGGTTTTCGACCGAATAACTTTTGCCATGCTCTTTTGTTAGCTCATTGCTTAGCTTATATAAAAGATCTCCTGGTAAAGTGTGTTTATCTTTTTGTTCTTCTTTAATTGTACGTCCCACATTAAAATAGGTATATAAGATTGCGACTTCAACGGTTCGCAAAGTTTCTTTCCTGGTGTGCCGTATTATTTGGGCGATTTCCCCAAAATGTTTTTGTGACATAGGCTTTTATTTTATTGACTGTTGAAAAGGTAGTCAGGGATCACTTTTGGGAGGTAGCCGCAGGCCGGCTGCTTTTGATTAGCTCCTCTATATCCTGCCATAGAAAATACCGCCTCGATTCGATCTTAATGGACTTCAATTTCCCCTGTTTGAGCCAGTCATAAATAGTTGGCTTGGAGACCTTAAAGATGTCGCAGACCTCGGTGGCCTTTAGCAAGGGCCTGTCTGCGTGTTTGTCAAGTGGGTTAGGCGGACCGGTTTTGCCCTGCTGTTCCACTACTTCTTCTACAATTGTTTTTAAGCGACGCCAAAACTCTTTTGGCTCCATCGGGAATAACATCTGCACATTTTCCATACTTCACTGTTTTAGGCTGGCAAGATGAAGAATCAGTGAAGGAAAAACCAGTTAAGTATAGATAATCTGCAAAAAAGCAGCCTGATTGAGGCTGCTTCGGTAAAATAGAGGCATAAAATCTCACGCAACCGCACCACGTTGCAATATTTTCTGCTGTAGATGTTCCAGTATCAGAATAGCATCATCGTTTTGTAATAAGCGGAAGTGTTCTTTGGCTGTTTCAAAATCATCCAGCGTTTCGGTACGTTTCCGTATGCTGCTTCGATCCCATTCACCCCGCTGGATAAGCTGTAAGGCAGGGCAGATACTTTTAATGGATATTCCGTATTGCCTGGCCAATAGTTGAGCATTTCCTGTATTGATTAAAACCGGTTGTAGTCCTGCCATCTTTTGATATACATGGTGGATTAGCATTAACACAACGACTGAATACTGTTGCTTTTTGCATTTCTGGATGGCCTCCAACTGCTTGCCTGAATAGGATTCAAGATAGCTGTCAAGTAATGGGAGATACATGCTTTGGTAAGCGGGTAAATAAATAAAAAACAGCATTACAAAGAATGCAAAGCAAAACAGGGAAACCGATACCATGAAAATGGTAGGATTGAACCAATCACGATGGTTAAAAAGGGCGGTAACCAGCAGAGCAATGCAGTACAGTGAAATAAAATGCCGGAATACGGTTGCATACCAAAAGTTGCTCATCAATTTTCTTCTGGTAGCATGGATGCTCCAATATGGAAACCTGGATTGATGGTTGGAATGGCAGTTATTGAACTGCTCTTCAATTTTTGCATGATCTGCAATAACAGAAAATGTCAGGAAGGGAATAACTTCACTTAATTTCATACACCTCAATTTATCATTCTACACAATGAAGTTCCGGAGAACTTGTTTACTCTATAAAAGTAAGAAAATGTAGTTTAAGGAAAGTTAAAAAAATGTAATTTCTGTGTGATGGCTATGCTACTTTTTGTGAAGGATCGTTATGTCTTGTCCGCCTGCGGTCATTAATGCGGCCTTTGTATGAATCGGATTCAAAACGCCATACAAATCCTTTTGTTTGATGCAGTATTCTGTAAGCACATGCAGAAATATTACCAGGGCTTATGCCGGTTTTTAGGGAAGCCGCTATCAAGCTTGGAAATTGTTTTATCAATTTTCCATCCAGCCGGTATTGCTTTACTTTACGGCGTTTCTTCCTGTTCATTTTTAAAAGATGTTTCCGATTTTTAGCAGGATCTACTTTAAATGCAGGGGGAATATATCTGTCATTTTCCAGTTCAATTTTTCGCAGCTCACTTTTCGTAGTAAGCGCAAGATTGGATGTATAATTATCTAAACCATCACCATTTATATTGTACACAATTTTCCCGCTCATTCTTTCTTTGGTAACTGGTTGTATAAATTCTTTATAGACCAACCTCCTTACCATTGGCCTGAATTTCTTTTTATTGAATTGATAAGTCACTACCATTCCAAATGTGTAATCCTTTTTATACCTATTTCTGTTTTTTGAACAATACTGGCTTAATATTTTTTCTTTGCTCCAAAAACCTACTTGTGCGTTGCTTCTTTCGATATAGCGGGAAACAGCTTTAACCCTTCCATAATTCGAAATAAGGAAATAGCCTTCGGTCCCGGAAATCTCACGCCACTTTTCACCTTTCAGATTTTTTAAGGATTTATTGAAGCACGGAATTTTTTCAGTCTTTATTGGATATTTCATAAAGTCTTCTATAAGCCATTTTCTGTTTCATACTTGCGTACATAACGTCGGATGGATTGAAAGGATTTATTTATAGCCTCCAGGTTTGTTTTCTCCGGATTGTAAGTGCCAGCCCATTGAAGAGTTTCCTTATGCTCTGGATTTCTTTTATCAGTAAGGGCTTTTAATAAAGAATAATAGCCTCCGATACCTCCACAATCTTCCGGCGGCGAATTCCTCTCTCCGTTTAAACAGACAGGAGGGTGTGAAGCCCTGGCTTCATTAGTAATAGTTTCCAATCGTACTTCATGCATCCAACCGTCACCAAAATCATATTCATAACCCAATACATCTCCTTCTTTCTTTAGTATAGCTGCGAGCGTTACAAATCGGTCACTAATAATATCTTTTTCATCGAGCAAAACAGGATTTCCCATCAATAGATCATGATAGGAAAATTGATACAAATGATAGTTTTTCCATCCCATTGCTAATTGTATCACATGATGAAGCTCAGATAGATGTATGTCAGCGTTAACTTTTACCTGTCTCCAAATCAAAGGCTCTATTTCAGATATGGAAATTCGTAAAATGTAATTTCTTTCCATGGAGCAATAAAATTAGGCATGAAATTAACAAAATCGGGCTATGTATCAGATTGCGATTTTGATTTTGTCTGTATGCTGTTTGAATATTTTCACCGCGTCATATCCGCTGATCTTGACATATCGTAAAAAAGCTTTTTCAGTCTTGTGTCCTGTGATCAGCATAATCGCAGAATATGGATAGCCCTCTAAAACCTTATTGGTAGCAAAGGATCTTCTGGCAGTGTGATTGGTGATAAGTTGGTATTTGGGAATAAGTTTGGAAACCCTCAACCCTTTTTCGGTAGCATTTATAATAACTTCTTTTTTGAATATATCTGCCTCGGCAGCCACTTCTTTGATCGCATCATTCACTCTTTGATCATGAATGCCAGGAAAGAAATTGCCAGATGGAGTTTTGTATTTGAAAAGGAGTGATTCAAGTTTTTCTGTGAGAGGAATTGTAACTGGCTTTGCTGTTTTTAGCATTTCTATCTCAATATAGCCTTCATCATTGGTATGCTTAATATGATCTTCCGATAATCTTTTCAGGTCTGAAATACGCAGGCCGGTATGGCAACCTATAACAAATAAATCTCTGACCTTTTCATTGAAGCTGTTAGCGGGCAATGAAATATTTTCCAATGCTATTATTTCTTCTTTATTAAGATAGACGGAATCAACTTCTTCTTTGAGTACTTTAAATCCTTTCATTCTGAAGTCCTGGTTAGTTGTGATCTTTCTTTCAAAGGCATTGCTCAAAAAGGTTTTGAGATTGGTGATATGCTTTCCAACGCTATTAGGCTTAAAGGACTTGCCGGACTCAGGACTGATATATTCTCTTGAAAGGAAATGGACAAATTCTTTGTGAAACTCCGGATTCATATCATTGAACTTCAGCTTCCATTTTTTTACGGTTGAAAATTCCTTTAACAAAGAGAGGGTTTGCCGGTATGTTTTTACCGTTGTCTCCTTAATCGGTTTTCCAGTTTGTAAATTAAGGTGCTTGCCTGCTTCCGCATGTTGTATGAACAGATCAATGAATTCAAAAAGCTCGGGGGTCTCTTTGATCTTAGCATAGCCTCTTTTTTGCCTGACCAGTGTTCTTAATTCGTCTACGCCTGGCTCCCGGCCCATATCATTGACATATTTACGATAACAGACAAGAATGGCATTTTCTATATTATCCAGGGTCATATTGAAGTCAAAATATCCCTGAAAAGCTTTGGTTTCTTTGGCTCTTTGTGAGTTTTTATTCCAATACCGGGGTTCTATGGAAAGTTTTTTTTCGTAATAGTAAAGCTGGTGATTAGAGTAACAGAATACGCACTTGACCGGGCTGATTGGACTTTTTGGTTTCTTGAGGTAAAATAATACACCGCTGTTCGTTCTTGACATAATCTGAAATTAATTTGATAAAGGTACAATTGGGGGCAAGAATAGGGGCAAGGAATAACCCAATTTTAATGAATTTTTATTAACACGGCTTTCCTGCAAAATGCAGGCCAGACAAGAGTTTCAGTAAGTTAGAGTAAGGTATGGTTAAGTAGAATTGGCGTGGTGTAAAACGCCCCACACCACAAAAATCCTGGTTATTATAACCGGGATTTTTTGTTTCCACTATTACCGCCCCATAAAAACCATCAGGATCTGCACATCGCTGGGGTTTACACCACTGATACGGCTGGCCTGTCCCAGGGTCCTGGGCCTGATTTTTTTGAATTTTTGGAGGGCTTCCGAAGAAAGGGCTTTTAGTTTGTCATAATCAAAGCTGTCGGGGATCAGCTGGTCTTCCAATTGACTCATCCTGGCCACCAGGTCTTTCTCTTTTTCAATATACACTTCATATTTTACCTGTATCCCGGCCTGTTCGATGGTATCTGCATCAAATCCGGAAAGGGCGGTTTTTAATGAATACACGTGATCCGACAATACAGGAAGGGTGATATCGGGTCTTAATAATATTTTGGCGAGTTTTTGTTTTTCCGTGACCGGGGCTGAGGAAATTGTTTCGAGAAAGGGGTTAATCTCCCGGGGTTCAACCGCAGTTTTATTCAACAATTCGATGATAGCAGAACATCCGTTCTTTTTGACCAGTACCCTTTCCATTCTTTCCTGTGATGCCAGCCCGAGGCGGTAACTCATTTCTGTTAACCGAAGGTCTGCATTATCCTGTCGCAGCAGGGTGCGGAATTCTGCCCGGCTGGTAAACATCCGGTAGGGCTCTTTGGTCCCTTTCGTGATGAGGTCATCGATCAGGACCCCGATATAGGCCTCGCTCCGCTTTAATATAACGGAGTCGAGTAACCGTATTTTCTGGTGGGCATTAATCCCGGCCATTAAACCCTGGCAGGCCGCTTCTTCATAACCCGTTGTTCCATTGATCTGCCCTGCAAAAAAAAGGTTTTCCACCAGGCGGGTTTCCAGGGTATGCCGCAGCTGCGTAGGAGGAAAATAATCGTATTCGATGGCATAACCCGGCCGGAACATTTTGGCCTGCTCAAAACCCGGTATAGTACGAAGTGCTTCGTATTGTATATCTTCCGGTAAGGAAGTCGAAAATCCATTTACATATATCTCTACGGTATTCCATCCCTCGGGTTCTACAAAGAGCTGGTGACGGTCCCTCTCTGCAAAACGATTGATCTTGTCTTCAATACTGGGACAATACCGGGGCCCTACCCCGTCAATCCTTCCGGCAAACATGGGACTCCTGTCAAATCCCTTTCTTAATATTTCGTGTACATGGGTATTGGTATAGGTGATCCAGCAACTTCTTTGTTTTGTTGGTTTTGTAGTATTGGTATAGGAAAAGCCACCCATTTCCGGATCTCCTGGTTGCTCCTCCATCTTTGAGTAATCAAGACTTCTTCCATCCACCCTCGGAGGCGTTCCTGTTTTTAGCCGGTCACTTTCAAATCCCAGTTCAACCAATTGTTCGGTAATTCCTGTGGCTGCTTTTTCTGATATTCTTCCTCCGCCAAAATTCTTTTCACCCACATGGATCACCCCATTTAAAAAGGTTCCATTTGTCAAAACAACCGCTTTTGCCCTGATTTCATGGCCCAGGCCTGTGATTACACCCTGGCATCGGCCCTCTTTTATCAATAACGCTTTCACCATGTCCTGGTAAAAATCCAGATTTGGCGTCTGCTCCAGCATTTCCCTCCATTTCTGGGAAAAAAGCATCCTGTCGCTTTGGGCCCTTGGGCTCCACATGGCCGGTCCCTTTGATTTATTCAGCATCCTGAACTGGATCATGGATTCGTCCGTAACAATACCGGAATACCCTCCCATGGCGTCAATTTCCCTAACAATCTGACCCTTGGCGATTCCACCCATGGCCGGGTTGCAACTCATTTGTGCAATAGTTTGCATGTTCATGGTCACCAGGAGCACTTTTGAGCCTAAATTGGCCGCTGCCGCCGCAGCTTCACAACCTGCGTGGCCCGCACCAACCACTATAATATCATATTCTGGAAACATGGGGTGCAAAGATACACGATTAGTGCGCTTTAATTTGACTTTTGCTTTCTATGGATGTTCCACGGGAAACATTTGGTGAAAAAGGTCAACTATTTCACGTGGAACATGAAATTCCATATTTTTTGAGATAGAAGCACTCCCTTGACCGGATTTCGTTGATTTCCGCACTTGTTTTGTCTTTGTAACCGCAAAGGTGCAGGGCTCCATGAAAAATAACCCTGTGAATTTCTTCTTTGATGGTAGTCCTAAAGGATTTTGCGTTTGCCTTTACCCGGTCCAGACTGATATAAATTTCGCCTTTTACCGGCAGGCCTTTGTCCGAAAGGTCAAAACTGATGATATCGGTATAATAATCGTGTTTGAGATAGGTTTTGTTGATTGAAAGCAGGGCTTCATCCGTGCAAAAAATATAATTCAGGCTTTCCAGCTTTTTACCCTCCTTTTTGAATAATTCCTGAAGAAATGACTTGAGCGCCCGCCGGTTCCGGAGATACAGTCGTACCCCCTGGCTAAAGAAATGAATATCAGCCGATTTTGTTTGCAACATATTTTCAAAATTCGTAAACATTTACGAATGGACAAGGTTAGTTTTGCAATATTAATAATGCCAATGAAACTTTCCGATCTGAAGCCTGGGCAGGAAGCAATAATTACTCATTTTGAAAATAATGATATCTTTTTGAAATTAATGGAGATGGGCTGTGTTCCGGGCGAAAGAATCCTGATTGAACAGGTTGCGCCGCTGGGAGACCCCATATCCATTAGTGTTTCCGGGTATTCCCTTAGTCTCAGGATTAATGAGGCAGAAAATATAATTGTAGATTTAATCACTTGATTATCAATCAATAATGAAAGTAGGGCTCTATTTCGGATCCTTCAACCCGGTTCATGTGGGCCATCTAATTATTGCCAACCATGTTCTGAATGAAACAGGTATCGAAAAGCTTTGGTTTATCGTTTCCCCTCAAAACCCGCTTAAAAACAGCCAGTCGCTGATTAATGAATATGACCGGCTCCACTTGGTAAAAAAGGCCATCGGGGATGACCCCCGGATGAAGGCCTCCGATATTGAATTTTACCTGCCCCGCCCTTCCTATACCATTGACACACTGGCCTACCTGAAAGAAAAATACCCGGGCTATGAATTCCTGGTCATTATGGGCAGCGATAGTTTTCAGAATATTAAAAAATGGAAGAATCACGAGATCCTGCTGAAAGAGCACCACATCTGCATCTATAAAAGACCCGGTTTCGATATCCAAACGGGCAACAGGGAAAATATCATTGTGCTCGATGCCCCCCTGCTTGAAATTTCGGCTACACGAATACGTGAGATGGTGCAACAGCACAAATCCATTCGCTACCTGGTTCCCGATGCCGTGCGGGAAGAGATAGAGGCCGGTGGTTACTACAAAAACAAATCAGAAAACAAGACCCAGTAAAAGACAGGCGGCCACGATCACGGGAGCCGGCACACGCGTGTACTGCATGATGAGAAAAGTGAAGGAAACCACGAGGGCATTGATCAGGCTGCTCAATTGAATTTCCAGCAGGGAAATATCTTTCATCAAATAAAGCGTTGCGGCGATCATGATCCCCACCACCACCGCGTTGATCCCCTCGAGGGACCGGTAAACAGCGGCATATTTTTTCAGGTTATGCCAGATAGGAAAAAAGAACAGCACCAGTAAGGCACTCGGTAAAAAAATAGCGATCGTACCGATAAAACAACCCAGCAGCTGCATCGTGGTTCTTTCCTCGGGGCTGCTGCCCACATCTTTCAGGGCCATGCCCCCGGCAAAGGAAGCAATGGAGAATACCGGCCCCGGCAGGGCACGCACAATACCCATACCCGTATACATATCGTCTTTGTCGATCCGCACCACATTCTGGTCTTTTTCGCGGATGGCTTCTGGTCGTATGCAAAACTGTTCATACATTAAGGGCATCAGCACCTGCCCGCCCCCAAAAACATAACTCCCCATCCGGTAAACGTTTTCAAAAAGATTGATGGGCTTCCTGTTGGGCAGGTCATTTTTCCGGGCTCTTTCACTCGCCAGTCCCGCAGCAATAAAAATGATGGCAAAAAGCCAGATATTCCACCATTTTATTTTTTTGGGTTTTTGATGGACCTGTGGAATCCTTTTTCGGCTGATATTCGTCGCCACACCCCCCAAAACGATCAGCATGGGAAAGATCCAGGGCTGTTTAAAGAGAAAATAGGTCAGCACGGCTGCCCCCAGCATGATGATCCAGGTGATGGTATTTTTAATGGAAATATGAAAGGCCATCACAGAGGCATACACAAGAAAACCCACCGCCATCGGGGGAATAAACTTGAAAATATCGGTGTCAAGGGCCCTTTTGTCTATATAATGCAATAAAAATGAAAGCGCCCCCATCAGGATGCTGGCTGGCAGGATCCAGATGATGAGTGTCAGCACCGCCAGGGGCACGCCCCCCCTTTTGTAACCGATCAGCGTAAGTGTTTGCGTGGAGGAAGCACCCGGTAAGAGCTGGCAAAAAGCATTGTATTCCATCAGTTCCTCCTCTGTCACATAGGGCGTTTTATGGACAAAGGTTTTCAGCATCATGCCAATATGGGCCTGCGGCCCGCCAAAAGCAGTCAGACTGTGAATAAAAACGGCTTTAAGGAAATGTATATGGCGGAGCAGCATGCTTTTATAAATATAAAGAAAAAGCGAATGAATTTATCGCCGGCCGGAAAGCGACGAATAAATCCTTTTACTTACATTCATATCCTTTATCACCAGAAAAACAGTAACATGAGAGTTAAGGTTATCCTTTTCATTTCTTTTTTATTCTCCCTGGCGGCTGCCGCACAAAAAAACCTGCAGCAGACAATCGACAAAAAAGCAAAAGAGATCCTGCCGCAGTTGATCGAATGGAGGCGCTTTATTCATGAAAACCCCGAGTTAAGCAACCGCGAATTCAAAACAGCAGCCTTTGTAGCCGACCATCTCAAAAAACTGGGTCTCGAAGTCCAGACGGGGGTCGCAAAAACGGGTGTAGTGGCAATTTTAAAAGGCGGACAACCCGGACCCGTCGTTGCATTGCGGGCTGATATGGATGCGCTTCCGGTAAAGGAAAGGGTGGATCTTCCATTCAAATCAGTTGTTACAGCCGATTATATGGGTCAAACAGTTCCCGTAATGCATGCCTGCGGGCACGATTCGCATGTGGCGATGCTGATGGCAACCGCCGATGTACTCAGTTCCATGAAAAAAGACCTGAAGGGAACGGTCAAATTTATTTTTCAACCGGCGGAAGAAGGGCCACCCGGTGAGGAAGAAGGGGGCGCCCCCCTCATGGTCAAAGAAGGGGTCATGGATAACCCGAAAGTGGACGTGATATTCGGGATGCATATCGAGTCGGCCATTGAAGAAGGCACATTTCAATACAAACCCGGAGCGTTCATGGCTTCCTCCGATTGGTTTACCATTACAATAAAAGGGAAACAATCACATGGCTCACAACCCTGGCTTGGCGTAGATCCCATTGTAATCGGAACCGAAATCATCAATGCATTGCAAACCATTGTCAGCCGTGAATCGGAACTGACAAAGGCCCCGGTCGTCATCACCGTGGGAAAATTCCACAGCGGAGTTCGCAACAATATTATTCCGGAAGAAGCCGTGCTGGAAGGCACGATCAGGACCCTGGACAGCAAAATGCAACAAAAAGTACATGGCAGGATCAGGGAACTGGCCACCGCCATCGGAAATGCCATGGGCGCAGAGGTGGAAGTGAGCATTGATACAAAAACACTGGTCACCTATAATGACCCCGGTCTGGTGAAGCAGATGGTCCCCTCCCTGGAAAAAGCGGCTGGAGAAGGGAATGTATCGGAAAGGGAATGGGTGACCGGAGCGGAAGACTTTTCCTATTTCGGCGAAAAGGCCCCCGCCTTTTTCTTTTATTTTGGCGGCATGCCGAAGGGTGCCGATCCGGCCAAAGCACCCCCTCACCACACCCCTGATTTTTATATTGATGACAGTATGCTGGATGTAGGGGTGAAAGCCTTCTGTAACCTGGTATTCGACTATATGAACATGAAAAAACAATAAAATACGATAACGGGCATGTATAGGTCATTTTTTAAGGGGTTGATCTTTTTAATGATCCTGGGGCAGGCCCGGGTATTATCGGCCCAACCGAAAGATAAACGGTTACAATTAAAACTGGAGGCAGCTATCAGGGATTTTCAGGGCGATATCGGGATCTACGTTAAGAACCTTCGTAACGGGAAGATGGTGGCGATTGGCGCGGACAGCCTTTTTCCCACAGCCAGCATGGTTAAAATCCCGATACTGCTGGGGATCATGGATAAAATCGAAAAAGGCGAGCTGCAATACCACGGGGAACTGGTGTACAGGGATTCATTACTGTACCCCGGTTCGGATATCCTGGGATCATTTAAAGATGGTGAGAAGATCGAACTGAGCAAGGTTTTGATGCTGATGCTGACCACAAGCGATAATACTGCCAGCCTCTGGCTGCAAAGTTTGGCCGGAACCGGCACCAGGATCAACCAGCTACTGGATAGCCTGGGATGGAAGGCCACCCGGGTCAACTCCAGAACCGGGGGCCGGGAGCAAGACCGGGTCCGCTATGGCTGGGGACAGACCACCCCGCGCGAAATGGCGGGATTGTTTGAAGCCATTTATGATAAAAAAATATTTTCACCGGCTGCCTGTGAAAGAATGATGCGGCTGCTGGGCCGCAATTACTGGGATGAAGAAGGGCTCTCCCAGGTACCGCCTACCATTGAAGTCTTCAGCAAGAATGGCGCCGTGAATGCCAGCCGCAGCGAAACGATGCTTGTCAATGCCAAAAAGAATCCCTATCTCATTTGTATCTGTACAAAAAACAATAAAGATGAAAGCTGGGGGAAGCATAATGAAGCCTGGGAGCTGACCCGCAACATCTCGAAGATGGTATGGGAATACTGGGGGGAAAAATAACTTATTTCAGCAACTGGTACACCAGCAGGCTCATGAGATAGGCCAGGCCCGTCATATACAAAAGCTGGATCACCGGCCATTTCCATGTTTTGGTTTCCCGTTTTACCACTGCAAGGGTGCTCATGCACTGCATGGCGAAAACGTAAAAGATCATAAGGGATAACCCGGATGCCAGGGTGTATACCGGGCTGCCATCGGGTTTTACAGCCGCCTGCATTTTTTGCCGGAGCTTAAGATCGCTTTCGTCTTCCACACTGTACAGGGTGGCCATGGTACCGACAAAGACCTCCCGGGCAGCAAAAGAGGTGATCAGTGCGATGCCGATCTTCCAATCATAACCCAGGGGTTGGATGACCGGTTCGATTCCCTTACCCAATATACCGGCATAAGAACTTTCCAGTTTTGCCGTATGGTATTCTTTGGCCAGTTTTTTTTGGTCGACCCCGGGGTTTTCCTTTTGTTCTGCATATGCTTTTTCCAAGTCCTGCATTTTCCGGCCCGGGCCATAGGAACTAAGCGCCCATAATACCAGGCTAATGATCATGATGATCTTCCCTGCGTCAAATACAAAAACCTTGGCCTTATTGATCATGGTCTGTATTACATTTTTCCAGCGTGGGGACCTGTAGGTGGGCAGCTCAAGAATAAAAAAACTTTTTTCATTGATCCTGATAAACCATTTGGCAATATAAGAAACGATCAATGCCATGACCAGCCCCAGCAGGTAAAGCCCCATCATCACCAGGCCCTGCAGGCTGAGAAAACCCCATAGGTTTTTGCCGGGGATGACAAGACCGATCAGGATAGTGTATACCGGTAAGCGGGCAGAACAACTCATCAGCGGGGTAACAAGGATGGTCAGCAGCCTTTCTTTTTTATTTTCAATATTCCGGGCGCTCATAATGGCCGGAACGGCACAGGCAAAACCACTGATCATGGGCATCACGCTTTTCCCGTTCAATCCTACGCTGCGCATAAGCCTGTCGGTTAGAAAACTGATCCTGGCCATATACCCGGTATCTTCCAGTAAGGTGATCAGCCCAAAGAGGATCATGATCTGCGGTACAAATACCAGGATGCCGCTTAAACCGGCCACCACACCATTGATGAGAAGGTTACTCCACCAAACTTCCGGGAGCTGATTGCCCAGGAAAGACCCTATTGAGGCGAAAGCGCTCTCGATCCAGTCCATGGGATAGGCTGCCAACCAGAAAACACCCTGGAACAGAAGAAACAGCACGGCAAGCAGGATGAGATAACCCCAGCGCCGGTCCAATAACAAGTTGTCAAGCTTGTCGGTAAAAAGGTTTTTTTGAAGAGGGTCGGGTTCCACCACGTTCTGCTGCATAATGTTTTTTATGCGGGCATACCGATCCATGATTTCATCAGCCTGTGCCTTTGTTTTATTAAAGGGAAGGCTTTTAATGGCTTCGCCTACGATGTTTTTGGTGTTGACGTTGATGTCAAGGTCCCTGAAATTGATGGCCAGGTGCAATGCCTTGTATTCACTGATTTCAGGTAATTTTTCCCGGATGGCCTCTACGGTGCCCCCTCCCCAAAAAGCCCCCGGAACAAAATCACGGGCGGGGGCCCGGTACAGTGTCCCGGCTGTTTGGTACAGCACTTTCTTGAGTTCGCTGATCCCTTTGTTTTTCCTGGGGTTGATGGGAATAACCGGAACACCCAGTTCTCTTTCCAATCCGTTTACATCCACCACGATCCCCTTTTTTTTGGCAAGGTCCATCATGGTAAGGGCAATGACCACCGGGGTTTTCAGGTCAATGATCTGGGAAGCAAAGAGAAGATTTCTTTTGAGACTGGAGGCATCGACAATTACGACCAGGATATCGGGACTTTCGGGGTGCTCATCATTCAGCAATACATTATAGGTGACCCATTCATCATCCCTCTTGGGATAGAGGCTATAGGTTCCCGGCAGATCAAGAAACTCAGCATAGGTGTTTTCAGCGATTTTTGCCGTGCCCACTTTCATTTCCACCGTTACTCCCGGAAAATTGCCCACTTTCTGGTTCATCCCGGTCAGACAATTGAATAAGGATGTTTTCCCGCTGTTGGGATTGCCTACAAGGCCGATATGTATTTTGTTTCCACCCACTTAAACATACAAAAATATAGATATGAACGCTGTGGGCGGTTACGATTTAAGTAAGTTTTATCCCATATCGGGAATTATATAAAAATTACGGTATAATAAATGCTGAACACAAATGTGTTAATACCTTTGCCACCAATGATAAAACACCGAATGCGCATGAAAACATCTTTGACCGCTCTTTTCTTCTTTTTTTTAGCGTTACAGACATCCTTTTCCCAGAAATTAAAAAAATCGGAAAAACAGGTGGTCGCTCGGTTGGAAGCGCATATCGGTTACCTGGCCGATGACCAGCTGGAAGGACGCAGGGCCGGAACAGAGGGAGAAAGAAAAGCCATGGAATATATCAGCGGCCAGTTTCAGCAAATCGGGCTGGCCCCGATGGGCACAGAAGGCTATTTCCAGGCCTTCCCCATTTATGACGGCAAAAAAATAAATCCTGCTACACACCTGATCATCAACGGGAATGACCTGAAAATTGAGAAGGAGTTCTTCCCGCTTGCTTTTTCACCCAATAAGAGTTCGGAAGCCTACCCGGCCATTTCATTAAGGGAGGATGGGATGCCATGGTTTGTTGATCTGAAAGATATCAGCGATGAAAACCTGGGTAACCCTCATTTTGACCTTGTTGACTATATCCGTACCACTACGGCGGATATGGCAGAAAAAGGAGCAACGGCAATTATTTTTTACAATACATCGGTGAAAGGCGACAAACTGGTCTTTGACCCTAAAGACAAAAACGAAACCGCACCCATTCCCGTGGTGTATGTGGTGAAGCAGGTTGCTGAAAAATTATTTGCAGATGAAACGGCATCCGTTGACCTGAAATTAAAGGTCGATATCGGAAAAAAATTCAGGACCGGGCATAATATACTGGGGTATATCAATAATAATGCTGCCAATACGGTTATACTGGGAGCGCATTTTGATCACCTGGGTTATGGCGAAGATGGGAACTCCATGCTGAGAACCGGGGAAAAACTAATCCATAATGGCGCCGATGATAACGCCAGCGGCACGGCAGCACTCATAGAACTGGCCCGGATGCTGAAATTGTCAAAGATCAGCAATACCAATTTTCTCTTTATTGCATTTTCTGCAGAAGAACTGGGTTTGAACGGGTCAAAATATTTTACCGAAAACCCAACGATCGACCTGGGTTCGGTGAGCTATATGATCAATATGGATATGGTGGGCCGGCTGAATGACAGCACAAAAGTTTTGACCGTGGGTGGTGTGGGCACCTCTCCTTCATGGGGTGGCTTACTGAAGCAGGATAAAAAGTCCCCATTTATCATCAAGGTGGATTCCAGTGGTACCGGTCCCAGCGATCATACCTCCTTTTACAGGAAGGACATACCGGTTCTGTTCTTTTTTACCGGTCTTCATGCAGATTATCATAAGCCCTCTGATGATGCCAATAAGATCAATTATACCGGTGAATTAAAGATCATCGAGCTGATCAATACTATTGTATCGGATGCGAGTAAGCAAAATGCAAAACTCGTATTTTCAAAGACCCGGGAAACACAAACCACCACTTCGTCCAGGTTTTCAGTCACCATGGGGGTAATGCCCGATTATACCTATGCCGGTACGGGGATGCGGCTGGATGGTATCAGCGACGGGAAACCGGCACAAAGGGCCGGGCTCCTGGCAGGGGATATCGTTATCGCCCTGGGCCCTTATACGATTTCCTCGATGGAAACTTATATGCAGGCCCTGGGGAATTTCAAGAAAGGCGATAAGACAACCGTAAAGTATAAACGCGGCAATGAAACCAAAGAAGCTACGATTGAGTTTTAATCTTTAAACCTTTACAGAACCGGCACATGAAATTATCACTGGACAATAAGGAACTTTCGGAAGAGTTTTTTGAAGGAAGTCACCTGTTGGGTATCATGAGCCGGCTGAAAGATTACCAGTTTTGCTGGCAGGTGAACGGGATGCTGGGGATGGACTTCAGGATCAATAATGAAATAGAGATCCAGCTCACCAAAAAGAAAAGGAATTATTTTTTTGCCGTGTATGAATTTCTCGAACCTACCGGCTCCCTGGAACATTATATCTATAATAACCAGTTTGACGGCGAATACCTGTTACCGGAGTTCCGGAACCTGGATTTCCTCTGGTTGATGAAAGGGGATATTGTGACCCGCGAACAGTTACAGCAAACCATCAATGGGCTCAGGCAGATCAACGGAGTACAGCTGGTATCTGAACTGACCAATGAAAAAATTAAAAATAAGGAGCACATGGTGTTCTGATTTATTTCATCCATAATCATCCGCAATGTGGCAGGAAAAAGAGAATGCATTATACCGTAAGTTCGAGTTTGCCAATTTCAGCGAAGCCTTTGCCTTTATGACCCGTGTGGCGATCGAAGCCGAAAAGATGAATCATCACCCGGTATGGAAAAATGTCTGGAATACGGTGGAAATCTGGCTGAACACCCATGATGCCGGTGATATCGTAACGGAAAAGGACCGGCAACTGGCGCGGCAGATCGATGCGCTTTTGTAATTAACTTTATACATGCCTGCTTCTGTTATTTTGATGGTACGTCCTGCCGCATTTGGATTCAATGATGAAACTGCGGCCGACAATTTTTTCCAGACCGGTATGGCTGGCATTTCCCCGGAAGCAATACAACAGAAAGCGCTGTTTGAATTTGATCATATGGTGCAATTGCTGCGGCAACAGCAGATCGAAGTGATCGTTGTTGAGGATACACCCGATCCCCCCAGGCCCTCCGCAGTTTTTCCCAACAACTGGCTCAGCAGTTCACCCGAAGGGATCTTATTTATGTTTCCGATGTGCGCGCCCAGCCGGAGAAAAGAAAAGCGCGACGATATCATTGAATGGCTCTACCGTGATTTTGAGGTTTCGGCATTCCAGGACTGGAGTGAGTATGAAGTGGAAGGCCGTTTTCTTGAAGGAACCGGCAGCATGGTCATGGATCATGAAAATAAAATTATCTATGCCTGCCTCTCGCCCCGCACCAGTATTTCCCTGCTGGAAAAATTTGCTGACCGCAATGGCTATCATGCCATCACCTTCCTGGCAAAGGATATCAACGGCCAGTACCTTTATCATACCAATGTCATGATGTGTTTGGGTGAAAAATTTGCTGTTCTTTGCCAGGAAGCGATTGAAGAAGAGTGGGAGCGCATTGCTGTCCGCCAGTTGCTGGAGTCAACCGGTCATGAGATCATTACAATTACCCTCGAGCAGCTTCACCAGTTTGCCGGCAATATGCTGGAACTGAAAAACAAAGAGGGAAAAAATATCCTCGTTCTTAGTCAGTCGGCTAAAGACGCACTCAGCCCCTACCAGTTAGAAGAACTTTCTCAATATGCTACCTTATTACCCATACCCGTACCCGTTATTGAAAAGACGGAAGGCGGCAGTGTACGGTGTATGATGGCGGAAATATTCCTCAAGAGAAAATGAATCCGGCCTTCCCAATTTTCCGTAAATCGAATTAAACCAGGGGGCTTTTTAAAAGTCTTAAGATGACAAATTCAAAACCGTACTATACATGATGAAAAAGTTATTTCCTGTTTTGCTCCTTCTCATTGGATCCAGTATTCAAGTTCTATCACAGGAGTCTTCGGTATACCTTAAAGGCGGACTTAACCTCGCCAATGTATCCATCAATGGGAATGGTGATGTTGACCAGGCAAACACCCTTCCCTCTTTCCAGGTCGGATTACAGGGAGATCTCCCTGTAACCTCGTTTCTATCCATACAACCCGGATTATTTTTCACCGGTAAAGGGGTTAAAGCGCAATCGGGTCAGCCCGGGCAAAACGGGTATTTCCGCGCGGTAACCAATCCTTTTTATATGGAATTGCCTGTGAATATTGTATTCAAGGCGCCGCTTAATAAAACATCCAGGTTCTTTGCCGGGGCGGGTCCTTATGTCGCGATGGGTATTGCCGGAAAAAGAAAACTGGACTACCAGGTGATCGGTATCGCTTATAGCCGGACGGATAAGATCAATTTTTCTAATGACGACCCCACCACTTCCGGGGAAGAGGGCGCTGGCTATGGTATCCTTAAACGATTTGATTATGGCCTGAACGGTACTGTTGGGTTTGAAGGAAACAATACTGTTTTTTCTGTTAACTACGGACTGGGCCTGGCCAAACTGCAATCCGGCACGAACAGCAATGGCGATAATAATGACAAGCACCGGGTTTTCAGTGTCACGGTCGGATTCAAATTATAAACAGGACGGGAATGTATCAAACGGCAGTATGATTACTGCCGTTTATTTTTTGCGGGAAATACAACCCGACCTTTTCCTGCTTACCAATAATTGAACTCAACTTTTTATTTCGATCATCTTCTCCTTTTTCGCTACGATCTTGCCAATGGGTGTTGAATATTGCCCAAGCCCGTTTTTTTTCAAAATAGCCACGACTTCGTTTACCGAGCCGTCTTCAACTGCTATCAATAAGCCTCCGTTGGTCTGGGGATCGGGCAATAAGGTAAAGGCCTCCATTACATTGACCCCTTTTTCAAATTTTACCTCCTGGCTATAACTGCTCCAGTTCCGGGTGGTGGCATCCGGAAATATTCTTTGCGCTATATAGTCTTTTACGCCGGCCGCAACCGGCAGATTGTTATAATATATTTCTGCCGACAAGCTACTGCCACCGGCCATTTCCACCAGGTGCCCGAGCAATCCAAAGCCGGTAATATCGGTCATGGCGTTCACGCCTTTTATTTTTCCCAGTTCTTCCCCGATATCATTCAGGGCCACCATTTGTTCAATCATTACCGGCAGGTGATCAGCAGATAATAAACCTCTTTTCTGCGCTGTCGATAAAACACCGACCCCCAGGGGCTTTGTCAGGAATAACTGGTCGCCTTCTTTTGCCGTATCGTTTCGCTTTATATTTTCCAGGGCTACGATTCCCGTTACCGCTAAACCAAAAAGGGGTTCCTGAGCGTCAATACTATGTCCGCCTGCCAGGGGGATGCCTGCTTTTTCGCAGGTGGCCCTTCCACCATCCACCATTTTTTGGGCCAGTTCAGCCGGTAGTTTATCGACAGGCCAGCCTAAAACAGCAACGGCCATGAGTGGTTTCCCTCCCATTGCATATACATCACTGATCGCATTCGCAGCAGCGATCCTCCCAAAATCAAAGGGGTCATCAACAATGGGCATAAAAAAATCCGTGGTCGAGATAAGGGCGGTTCCATTACCCAGGTCATAGACAGCGGCATCGTCACGGCTGCTGTTTCCCACCAGCAGGCTTCCGTGACCCGGTGAACTGATATTCCCTTTCAGGATTGTTTCCAGGGTTTTTGGTGCAATCTTGCATCCGCATCCTGCACCGTGTGAGTATTGGGTGAGTCGAATAGCATGGGTCATCCTGCTTAAAAATTTTCGCTAAGTTCAGTAAATTGATGAAGAGCGGCCTACTCTTTTTTTCTTCTCAGGATCACGGTTGCATTTTTATCATAATCGGCACTGAAACGGATCATATACCGGTCCTTTCCGTCATAGATGATCAGCAGACCCGTATTGGGTGGATAGAGGCCCAGGTTTTCCGCATATAATACCAGTTCCAGTGAGTCCTGCAGGGCGGGCTGGATATAAATGGTTTTTTTAATGGCCGTTGATTTCAAACACTGGTTGGCCATGATGACTTCTCCATTCAGTAATACACTCACCGTGTCACCATCCACTTCTCCGTTATCGTAGAGTGCCAGTACAAGACTGTCGGATGTAAAATAGACAACCTCTTCTTTGTAGTTTTTTCTGGTAGCGATAGCTGCTGCCGGTGGGGGTATAACAGGGGCAATTGCCGGCGCGCTCTTTTTTACTGCAGTTTCCTTTGCGGAAACCACCACTTCGTTTGTCTTTTTCTTCGTTTCCTTTTTATCGGTAGCAGCAATTTCTTTTGTCACGGTTTTTTTCACAGGCTGACCCACGGCAATATCCTTTTTCTCCTTTTTTTCCTGTTGTGGTTGTGGTGGCTGTTCGGGTTTCTTTTTTTCCCTGTCATCCAGGGTGACGGTATTTTGAAGATCCAGGTCTCCCAGGTGCTGGTAGAGCCTTGATTTATTTTTATCTTTTTCTTCCTTCAAACTGATATTGCCTGAAATAGCATAGTATTTTTTTGTCTTATTCGTTTTCCAGGTGCCATCGAGTTGCCAGGTGCTGTCTACGGGGTTCATCCGGAAGGTTATCGTTTGTTTGACGCCTTTATCCCTTTTATCGTAAAAATTATTGCTCACGATTTCATCATCCTCTACTTCACAGACCCCTTCCTGAATGGTGCCTTTCACCCTTTTTACGATATAATACAGGCGGTCCTCGTCGATAAACGTCGCATATGAATATCCATATACTTTTCCCCTGTATTCGGTAAGGGCCATTTCAAAGCGCTGGTCATTTCTTGCCGCGGCACTGTCATTAGAAAGGTTGCCGACCCAAATACCGGTTAATGTTTTTTGTGCAGGGAGGAGCAGGGGAAACAGGAAAAGTAAAAAAATAAGTTTAGCGGTTTTCATGACGAGGATATTGGTCAAACAGTTTATGAGCATTCAGCGGCGTTACGGTATCAAGCGCCACCTTAACCAATAACGAATTTAAGCTTTCTCTGTTGTGTAATCCCTTTAGGTACCATTTGTCGTAGTATTTCAGCAAAATGCGGAAACTTTCGGTGGTATTTCCCGCTTCCAGGAACTGTATGGCATTTTTTGTTTCCAGTCCGCCCAGTCTTGACGAGATCCGCCCGATGGCGGCAATCACTTTTTCCTTGTCCAGTTGCCCGTATTCTTCCACAATATGTTGCAACCTTTCTTCAAAGGGGATATCCATAAAATAAACCGGCGAACTGCGCATCGTTTTCCAAAAATCCGGGGGGATATTGACGAGCCCGATTCTTTGGCTTTCGTCTTCGATCCAGATGGGGCGTTGAGAACCTGGTGCTGCATCCTGATCTGCTGTTAATGCCGGTAATTTCATTCTCAGTTCCAGGCATAGCCGGTTTTCAAACATTTCCTGTGTAGGCTGTGGGGGGAGACCGATATTTCCAAATGCAGAGCCTTTGTGACTGGCCAGCTGCTCCAGGTCAATAACCGCGGCACCGGATTTTTCCATTTCCTTCAGGGTTTCTGTTTTTCCTGATCCGGTGAATCCACCCACGATGTTCAGGGGAAGGGGTGATTTGAATAAATTCAGCGCATAGCGGCGAAAACTTTTATAGCCACCGGTCAGTGTATAAACCTTAAACCCATAGAGATCCAGTAACCAGGCCACGGCGGAACTGCGCATACCCCCTCTCCAGCAATAAGCCAGGATAATTTTTTCAGGTTCCGCCCGCCCAGCTGCCGTACTACCTGCCAGGTGTTCCTCAGCGGATTCCACCATCTTCCTCATTTTAGGCCCAAAATAATCGAGACCGATCTTTATCGCCTGTTCACGACTTTCCTGTTTATAGGCAGTACCAACGGCGGCTCTTTCTTCATCTGAAAACAAGGGAAGACTGATAGCACCGGGCATATGGGCATGCCCGTATTCTCCGGGTGAGCGGACATCAAATACAGGATAAGTTTCTCTGTAAATCAGAAACTGTTCAATGGTGATTTTTTGTATGGCCACAAGTACAAATTTAAACTTCAGGGGCTGCAAATAAAAAATGCTTCTGTAAAAGAAGCATTTTTAAAACGTTTATGTGTGTGGTCAATGTCCGGTAGAAATGTTCAGGTCAAGGTCTTTTGTCTTTACCTGGCCACCATTATCACCGACGCTGATCTGTGTACCGCCTTTTGTTTGAATACTGATACCGCTGCTGTCGGCATCGACCTTGGTCTTGGCAGCAGGAGATGCGTTTTGCCCTTCACTGGTTTCTTTGCTGCTATCGTTGTTACAGGCTACAAAAAGGATAAAGAGAAAGGAGAGCAATAGTAATTTATCTGTATTTTTTTTCATCATCATTATTTAAGTGTTTAGCCGTTCATGCTGGCCAGGAATTCTTCATTGTTTTTGGTACCCTTCATCCGGTTTTGCAATTCCCGCATGGCTTCTTCCGCATTCATATCGGTCAGGTACACGCGGAGCAGGTTCATTCTTTGCAACACTTCCTTATCCAGCAGCAGGTCGTCGCGACGGGTTGAGGAGGCAACCAGGTCAATGGCCGGGTAAATACGTTTGTTAGAAAGACGGCGTTCCAATTGCAATTCCATGTTACCGGTACCCTTGAACTCTTCGAAGATCACTTCATCCATCTTGCTGCCGGTATCCACCAGGGCGGTGGCAATGATGGTTAAGGAACCACCGTTCTCGATTTTACGGGCAGCACCAAAAAACTGTTTTGGTTTTTGCATGGCGTTTGCTTCCACACCACCCGATAATACCTTTCCGCTGGCAGGGGCTACGGTATTATGCGCCCGGGCGAGACGGGTAATAGAGTCGAGCAGGATGACCACATCATGACCGCATTCCACCAGCCTTTTAGCTTTCTGCAAGGCAATGGTAGACACCTTAACGTGTTTTTCGGCAGGTTCATCAAAGGTTGAAGCGATTACTTCAGCCCTTACGCTGCGTTCCATATCGGTCACCTCTTCAGGACGTTCATCCACCAGTACCACCATCAGGTAGCACTCGGGATGGTTTTGAGCGATTGAATTTGCTACTGCTTTCAGCAGCATTGTCTTTCCTGTTTTGGGTTGTGCTACGATCAGTCCTCTTTGGCCTTTTCCGATAGGCGTGAAAAGATCCATGATTCGGGTTGAATAATTCGAAGGCGAATCAAAAAGGTTTAATTTCTCAAAAGGAAATAGCGGTGTCAGGTAATCAAATGGAACCCGGTCCCGAACTTCCTCGGGCTTACGGCCATTGATCGTATCGACCTTTAACAGGGCAAAATATTTTTCACCTTCTTTAGGCGGACGTACGGCTCCTGTTACCGTATCACCGGTTTTAAGACCAAATAATTTTATCTGGGAGGGCGATACATAAATATCGTCGGGAGAAGACAGGTAATTATAATCAGAGGAGCGCAGGAAACCATAACCATCGGGCATCATTTCCAATACGCCTTCGGCCAGGATGATACCGTCAAATTCAATATTGAAATTCTGGTCGCGTCGCTGGGGGTATGCTTTCTGGGCTGCTTTTGATTCTTCGCTCATACCGGCATCCACCTCTCCTTTAATGATGGCTTCTGCTTCGGCCAGGTCATCAGCAATTTCTGCGTTTTCAATGTCCAGGTCTTCCTGTTCTTCCGGAACGGCATCATTGCTTTCTATATCCTGTTTTTTCCGTGGTTTCTTCAGGATCGGTTTTTCATCTTTTTTAGGGGCTGATTTTTTAGCCATTTTATTTTCACTTTGGGGTTCTTCTACTTCAGCTTCTTCTGTAGTATGGGAGGGGGTTGATTTAATAATACGTTTACGCTTGGGCTTCTCTTCCTGGGGGATGGTTTTAGCATCAGAGATGGCCTGGTTGTCAAGTATTTTATAGATAAGCTCCTGCTTATTCATTTTTTTATGGTCATGGATCTTTAACTGCTCAGCTATGTCCAGCAGTTCGGGAACGAGCATGTCGTTCAGTTGTAAAATGTCGTACATAAAAGAATCTTGAAGTTTATTCGCGGCACAAATTCACCAATCTTAAATCCAGAAAATAATGTTTGAGTTTATGTGAAAATGGAATCTGCAGGTCTGATGAGCTTATAAAGAGGACATTACTTATCAGCTTTCCGCTACAATATTAGTGCAAATTTGATAAAATCCAAACTTTAAGTGGTGAAAGGGGGCCTAAAGTGCTGATTATGCATAATTACTGAAAAGCTGAATCTCGTTTTTGTTTCCCGATGAATCTTACCTTTGCCCCTTCAAAATTCTGGCTATGTTCAATAAAAGGGTGAAGATAAAAGAGCTGCTGACATGGGAGCCCGCTCAGCAGGAAGTGACCGTAATGGGATGGGTGCGCAGTTTCCGCAACAACCAGTTTATTGCGCTGAATGACGGTTCCACCAATAATAATATCCAGGTTGTAGCCGAACTGGGTCGTTTTGATGATGCGTTGCTAAAGCGTATCAGCACCTCGGCCTCGCTCAGGGTTAGCGGCATCATTGCCCCATCGCTGGGAAAGGGTCAAAAAATGGACCTGATGGCCCATACCATTGAGGTGCTTGGTGACAGTGACGCGGAGAAATACCCAATCCAGTTAAGGAACAGACCCACCCTTGAGTACCTGAGAGAGGTGGCCCATATGCGCTTCCGCACCAATACTTTTGCGTCTGTATTCCGGGTAAGGCATGCCCTGGCTTTTGCCGTGCATCAGTTTTTCAATGAAAAAGGGTTTCTCTACATCCATACACCCATCATTACGGCCAGTGACGCGGAAGGGGCCGGTGAAATGTTCAGGGTAACAACACTTCCTTTTGACAACACGCCCCGCAACGAAGATGGTACGGTGAATTTCAAAGAAGACTTTTTTGAAAGAGCTACCAATTTAACGGTTAGCGGACAACTGGAAGGCGAACTGGCTGCCACGGCATTTGGCGATATTTATACATTTGGCCCCACTTTTCGTGCAGAAAATTCGAATACGGCCAGGCACCTGGCGGAGTTTTGGATGATTGAACCCGAAATGGCCTTTTACGACCTGGAAGATAATATGAACCTGGCCGAAGCATTCATCAAGTATATCATCCAGTATGTAATGGATCATAATAGTGAGGATATCGACTTCCTGGCACAACGTCTTTTGGAGGAGGAAAAACAGTTACCACAGGATAAGCGAAGTGAAATGGGACTGAAAGAAAAACTGGAGTTTGTTCTGAAGAACGATTTCCAGCGGCTGACTTATACCGAAGCCATCGAGATCCTCCAAAACAGCAATTATAATAAGAAGAAGAAATTCCAGTTTCCCATTACGGGCTGGGGCATGGACCTGCAAAGCGAGCATGAACGTTACCTCGTGGAAAAAGAATTCAAGAAGCCTGTGATCCTTTACAACTATCCCAGGGAGATCAAGGCGTTTTATATGCGCCAGAATGAGGATGGCAAGACCGTTGCAGCCATGGATATCCTGGCGCCGGGAATCGGCGAAATCGTTGGGGGATCTCAGCGGGAAGAACGATTGGACAAACTGGAACAAAGAATGAAAGAAATGCAGGTGCCGGTTGATGAATTGTGGTGGTACCTGGACACCCGGCGCTTTGGTACAGTACCGCATGCTGGTTTTGGTCTCGGATTTGAAAGGATGGTACAGTTTGTTACCGGCATGGGTAATATCCGTGATGTGATCGCTTTTCCGCGTACACCGGGGAGTGCTGAATTTTAATGGTCGCCAGAATACTCCGTTTTAAACAGTAGGGCGCTCAAATTATTCATGCACACACATCACCGGTACATGCGACTGGATAACCAGCTGCCGGGTACTGCTGGGTTTGAAAATAGCATCCAGGAGTTTGTGTTTTTTGGGGATTGTAATCACGAGGTCAAGATTATTGGACTCCGCAAATGAATTGATGCCATCTTCAATATCTTCATGATTGATAAAATCATATTTTGGATTCATGTCTTCGAGCATCGTGTGAAGCAGTAAGGACTGCTCCGGGGTTTCCGGTTTAAAGTGGCGGCCTTCATGATCCACATTCAGCACATGCAATTCGGCATCGAATTCTTTCACTATTCTTTTAATGAAGTTCACCGGTGTAGATTCCACCACTTTCTGGAAGTCGCAGGCAAACCCGATTTTATGGACCCCGGTACCAAAACTCTTACCGGGCGGGACAACGATCACCGGCCAGGTGAGGTGTTTGATTGTGGTCAGGGTAGTGCTGCCAAAAAGCACCCTTTCCAATCCTCCGGCTCCCCTGGTGCCCATGATAACGGCAAAGGGTTGCAGGTGCTGGCAAAGGTCTTCCAGTTCATCCACGATATTGCCTAACCGGGATTCGGTATACACTTTAAGGTTTCCCGAACTGATATGTTCGAGCCCGTTTTTCAGTTCTTCCAGTTTTTCTTCGCTTCCTTTCCTCAACTCATCAACGGAAACCATTACCACCGGCACTTCTGTCATCGAAACAGGTACCTGGTACACGTGTAATAAGGTAAGGCTGGCCTGTATTGCCTGTGCCATATCTGCTGCATAGTTCATCGCGTTGGCCGCAACGGGCGAAAAGTCGGTAGGAACAATGATCGTTTTCATACTCACCATTTTTGTTCCTTAAAGTTACCAATACTTCCAGGAACGCCGGCTGACCTGTATCATTGATTCAAATGATAATAATTGTGGATTAAAGGCTTTTTGGCGTCTTATCAAAAAACGCAGTATGGCTAACATCCCTGAAATGGCCCCCATCGGCCGAAGGCCAGGATATACCCGGAGACAAAAGACCCGTTTAAAACTTGATATGACGCCCCTGGTGGACCTTGGTTTTTTGCTGATCACTTTTTTATTTTCACAACAAACCTGCAGGATGCAAAATCGATGCGGCTGATCATGCCGGATGATAAGCCGACCCGGTATCCCACGACCCTTCCCGATGGGCTGGCCCTCACTTTGATGCCGGAAGCACATAACCGGCTTTATTATTATCAGGGACAGTTTGAAAATGCAGAAAAGATGAAGGCCATCCGGGTATCGAATTATGCTTACGATGATGGTATCGGTGCCGTGATCAGGGAAAAACAGAGGGCTATTGATGCATCCGGAAAATTCACGGAGGGACGGAAGGGTTTGATGCTACTGATCAAACCCGCCAAAGGGGCTTCTTATAAAAATATCATTGACCTGCTTGATGAAATCCTGATCAATGATGTGAAAAAATATGCGATCGTAGCGCCTGCCAAAGAAGAAACAGCCTGGCTGGAGCAGCATCGGGACCATCAGGGGTCTAATTCCAGGGAATAGAACCGGCAAAAATCAAACTGTTTCAGTTCTTTAACGGGATTGTTTTTCAGGAATGACGCGAACTGATCTTTATCCTTATCATAGATCATCAGGAAAAGGACGGTCTTTCTTTTCACTTTTGGCAGTTGTTCATTCAGTCGTAAGGGGTCGGCGATACCCTTTCCTCCTTCATAAGTACCCCGGTAAGCGAAATAATCATCATGATAACCTGCTGTCATAATACCCAGGCCGGGGTTGATTGCTTTTGTGTCCCGGATCAGGTCAGCCAGGTATTGATAATCCTGCTCCCGGTAAACAGCAGATTTATAGGTCTGAAAAGAAAAAGCGAGTTTAGTATTGAAATAAAGGTTGTGTGTGATTTCTGCGCACAGCATTAGAGCTGCGATAACAACAGGGATCAGGGTATACCATTTTTTTTGCCATTTTGCCCGGAAAAGGATGGCCACAAAGCAGACCTGCAGGAAAATGAAAATAAAGGCATAATACCTGGATTCATACACATAGTTCCAACCCCCGTTCTGGGTATTTTGATTGGCATAGGTCAACGAAAGATAACCCAGCGAGAGAAAGACCGTCATCGAAATCACGAAGCCGGTCAACAGGAACCACCGCAAAGGGTTTAGATTTTTAAAAAAGTCCCTTGCCCGGAACCATCTAATGAAAATAGCAAGGATCCCGATCAAGGCCAGGATATTGATGATTTCCAGAAAGGACATCATTGTGCCGGTTCCGATACCCCAGTGCCGGAAAAGCTGGCTGCCCAGGAAGGCCATATTGATAAAAGAAGCCGGTACCACAGGTTGCCAATGCAGGAGGTTTTCCGGGTATAACCCTCTTTCGGTGGGAAGCGAATAATTAAACAGGCCGGTGGTTGATCGCATATACAGGAAAAAGAGTCCCAAAAAGCACAAGACACCTGCCAGCAATATGGCACCCTGCCGGACCTTCTTTTTTTCTTTAAGGAAAATTCCGGAGAGCATCAGCAATAAAGGGATCCCGACACTTACAGCTGGATATGCATAACGGAAAAAGTTTGGAAGAACGAGCAGGAAGGAAGCCAGCAGTAAACGGGTGACCGGTGTCTTTTCATTCCCCGCTATATTGATAAAATAGGTAACAGCGATCAGCAAAAACAAAAGCGCGACGGCATCGGTGGGAAGGGAATCGCTGATAAAAGTATATTCAAAGCATCCGGTAACCAGGGTCATGATATTGATCGCTGCCTTTGGAAAACCGATTTGCCGGCAGATCCGGCGGATGATGAAGATTAGTGCCAGGCCCACGATGATATCGAAAACGGTGGTGGCATTGTAAATCTGAAAATTGAATAATTTAAGAAACGGCGCTAACAGCAGGGGATAACCGGGCGGCCAGTAAGGGGTGTGGTCAAAAACCGGCTGATCCGGGTTGTTGATAAAGTATTGTGGAATAACAAAACCGTGGCCCTGCAGGAAGCTCTTGCTTTGCATGATTCCAATCATCTTGTCTCTTCCGGTATAGGAAACATACAGGATATTGATCGTTCTCGATGCCATAGAAAGCAGGAGACATATTGCACCTGACAGGGGGGAGGATAAAAATGCAGAAAATCTTTTCATGCTGCGATACCGATCAGTGGCCTGCATTAAGATAGGTCTTTATTCTGATTTCCACATTCCTCCTGATATTCATATAGTAGAGGTTGATATCCCCCACATGATAGTTCCTGGAATGGATCAGGAAACTTCCGGGGAATTTTGGTTTTTTGACCCAAAGCACTCCCCTGGCCACCTGTGCATCCGTGGTATGAGGGTAAAGCCGGTTAAAATTTCTGAGGATACTTCCCTCATTCAATTCCCGTCCTGCATGTTCACCCGAGGTCTTCCAGGTCAGGGGGTTGGTGACCAGCGAATGACCGGCTTCATTTTTAATATAGCCAGGGAGAAAATTTTTTTTCAGGGTACGCCAGCTGCAGATGCAACCTGTTTGGAGGGAGTCCTCACAGATCTTCAAATCCTGAAAATATCCTTCAGTCACCGGCCACCCGATGATATAAGCCGCCACCAGTTGTTTTTTTAAGGCCTTGCCTTCAAAAAAATCCTTCAGCAATTGAAGTGCCAGCAGGCTTCCCTGGCTGTGGGCAGCGATGATGACTGGTCTTCCATGGTTCTCCTGCTGCAGGTAATAAGCAAAAGCAGATTTGATATCGGCATAGGCCAGGTCGAATGTTTGTTTTTTTATTGCAGTATCTTTTTCAAAAAACATCCTGATATGCGCCTGGCGGTAACGGGGGGCAAAAACCCTGGCATGCTGGTTAAAAGCGGTCGCCTGGTAAAGGATGGTGGAATAGTCGGTCTTCGCGTTGATATAGGCATCATCAATGGCGGCATTATGGATGGAGGGGTCTGATCTTTTATCCGTAAAGGTGGTGGGATGAAGAAAGAAAACATCAACACTGGAATCCCTCGGTTCATTGATTAAAGGTGCCGGGATACTGTCAGATGGGTCGTGTTTGGAAGGATAGGCAGCCCAGTATTCCGGCTGGCTGTAATCAGGGCTGCCATCAACACTTTTAAAATTGTACTGGCTCTTATACAACCTGTATTTATCGGCGCAGGAAACCAGCAGTAAACAGGATATCAGTAACAGGATGAACAGGCGCATGAATTGTTTTTAGCTGTAAAAATCGTTAAAAATGTCAGGCGCTTTCTTATTTTTACGGTCCTTTTCCAGTTTTAACTTTATTGAAGCCCAATTAAAAGCATTTTATATGAATATACCCGTTGTTGATCTCTCCGATTTTTTAAGCGGGGACCCGGATAAAAAACAAAGTTTTGTCAACCAGCTTGGTAAAGCATATGAATCGGTTGGGTTTGTAGCGGTAAAGAATCACGGGATTGCCGATGACCTGATCGCTGAGATGTACCAGTATGTGCAGGAGTTTTTTTCTATGCCCACGGAAATCAAAAAGCAATATGAGATTGTTGAACTGGCAGGACAAAGGGGTTATACTTCTTTTGGCCGTGAACATGCCAAAGGCAGTGATGCACCGGACCTGAAAGAGTTTTACCAGCACGGCCAGATGGTGGAAGACGGCGACCCGGTTAAAACTGAGTACCCGGACAATGTCACCATACGGGAGGTCTCGGCCTTTACACCGACTTTCAATGCTGCTTACCGGGCATTTGAAAAATCAGGGAAAGCCCTGTTGCAGGCCATTGCATTATACCTGGGGCTCGATGAGTATTATTTTGATGATCATATTCATAATGGCAATTCTATATTGAGGGCCATTCATTATCCTCCTATTATCAGTGAGCCGAAATCTGCTATAAGGGCCGAGCAACATGAAGATATCAACCTGATCACATTACTGGTGGGTGCCTCTGCCGATGGCTTGCAGATCCTGACCAAGCAAAATGAATGGGTAGGTGTTACCTCGTTACCCGAGCAGATCGTCGTGAATGTGGGGGATATGCTGCAAAGGCTTACGAATAACAAATTGCGCTCGACGACACACAGGGTGGTGAACCCCCCCAGGGAATTATGGAACACTTCGCGTTATTCCATTCCTTTTTTTTTACATCCCCGCAGTGAGATGAGCCTTGCCAGTCTTGAAAGTTGTATCGATGCCCAACATCCAAAAGCCTATGAAGATGCTACAGCCGGCGAATACCTGGATGAAAGGTTGAGGGAGATCGGGCTAAAGAAATAAAATCCGGATAAAAACGCATGTTGCAATACGATTTTATACTTTAAAAAAGGCTATTTATTAAATAAATAGCCTTTTCACCTATTAAATGAAAAATCAAGCCTTCTTTTTCTTTTTTACATAAAGTACAATACGATAGATTATGAAAACAAGAACTGCTGCATTAATAAGCACCCAGGCTAATAATGTAAAATCAAAGTTTTTTAATTCCATAGTGATAGTTTTTATGGTTGAGATAATGCGGTCATTTTACCGGTAATAGTGTTAATTTTTATTTGATAGTGTCTTGTTGTTCTATATATAATGCCAATACTTTGCAGGAACAGTTTATAACTGATGGTGCCGAAAACATCAATTGTTATTTCATCCCCTGTAGTGCTTTGTGTGAACTCTTCCTGCTCCCAGGTCCAGGCCAAAGTTAAACCCCATTGTTCCGAAGTGACATTGCTGACTCCCCATTTTCCTGTATTATTATTGAGTTTCACAAAAATATTAACACCAGCACCCCACCCAAAATTTATTTTACCAGTTTCGATTTTTGTATCTCCATCCTGGTTGATTTGCGATGCAGTCGTAAGGTCATAGGTAGTATTACTCTCTGTATTATTTAAAAATTCAGAAAATGCAGCAACTGAATTAAAAACCATACCATTTGAAGCAGTTACATTATCATCAAAATAATAATTATCGCCCGGATTTAAAATACTGTTTAGTTGCTGGCTCAATAACAAATATGGATTTGTTCCCCCGTTGGAAGTTCCCCCCTCTTCCGGAGGAGTCATCGGTAATCCCGGATCATAGCTGCTTCCCTGATAATTACATAGCGGAGGCCAAACGGAACACCAATCTGTAGGATCATAGGCTGGTGGACAGTCATGACATAATGAGCAATTGATGCAATTGGCGGTATCAACTCTTTTCAATATGCCTTTCTCAAAAATGAAATCAAATTTCTTTTCTTTTTTTTGGTCATAAATACTGGTTACACCACTATAAGATGATATCACCCCTGGTCTATAAGTTGAAACATTAAAATCATAAGATAGAAAAATCATCGAATAATCATTTTCGGATGAGTAGATTGCCACCTTTGCATAGGAAAAGCCAAGGGTATTGCTTTTTATTGCTACTAACCAAAGGAAACTATTGTCTTCTTTTTCAAAAAACTTATAGTCATTCAGGTTTAAAGATGATTTGATCTCTTTGCTTAGTTGGGGTAGGCTTAATAGTCTCTTTAATCCCGGCGTTTCATTGGGTTGTATTGTTTCATGCGGGGTACTTTTTTTCTCTTCAAATGCTGCAAAAGAAGAGTCTGATTTTTTACAACTGTGGAGAAACATTGCAATGCCAAAAAATAAAAGCATTGACATGAAAATTGCTTTTTTCATAATTATTAGGTTTAATGGTTAAGGAAATTCTTCACGCAACTTAAATCTAAATCTGAAAAAAAAATGTACCACGTTTGTGGGATTTTATCCCTTGTATTTACCGCTTATACAAATCATTAATAATATAAAAAAGACTAACCAATTTTAAATAATTGATAATCAGTACTATGTGTAAGTATGGGTTAATGGTTATAAACCATTACCTAAAAAAACTTGGTACTTTGTTTTGCATAGTACTAAATAAGTACTTATCTTTGTATGGTCAATTTAAAAATTGCAGTAAACAGCTAAAAGACGAGTTATGAATATCGAGAATACACAGAGCCAGATGAGGAAGGGAATCCTGGAGTTCTGCATTCTTTCCGTGATCCGCCGGGGTGAGGCCTACCCCAGTGATATTGTGGAAGAGATGCGTGCTGCCAACCTGAGCATCCTGGAAGGTACCCTGTACCCCCTGCTGACCCGCCTCAAGAATGCGGATATGCTCACTTACCGTTGGGTGGAAAGCAATTCGGGCCCTCCCCGTAAATATTTTTCCCTCACAGAAAAAGGCGAAACCTTTTATAAGGAACTGGAACAAACCTGGCTGGAATTGTCCAATGGTGTGAATGCCCTTACAGCCAAAACCAACATATAATCAACTTCAACCAAAAAATTATTCAAGATGAAAAAGATTATTAATATAAACCTGAGTGGAAGGGTGATACCCATTGAAGATTCTGCTTACGAAAAATTGCAGGGTTATATTGAAAGCCTCAGGCGTTACTTTTCAAAAGAAGAAGGCCGTGACGAGATCATTAATGATATTGAAAGCCGCATCGCCGAGTTAATGGAAGATAAGATCCGGAAAGGTGCCACAGCGGTTACCGATGCGGATATTGACGCCATTGCGGCCTCTATGGGCCGGCCTGATGACCTGGATGCAGAACTGAATGAAGAAACATCCGGCAGTGAAAAAAGCAGTGAACCCAATTTCACTTATGGCAATACCCGGGCCAAGCGTCGCCTGTACAGGAATACAAATGACAAGCTCCTGGGGGGTGTGTGTTCCGGTATCGCCAACTACCTGGATATTGATCCTGCGATCATCCGACTGCTTTTTGCGATCATTACACTGGGTGGTTTCGGTTTTGGCGTACTGGCCTATATCATCCTCTGGATCGTTTTACCCGAACAGGGTTTGGGCGGGTATTCCGGAAAAAGGCTGTACCGGAATCCTGACGACCGGGTACTGGGTGGTGTCGCCAGCGGATTGGCCGCTTATTTTAATAAGGATACCAAAACAATAAGGCTGATCTTTTCCATACCGCTTATTCTCATTCTGTTAAAAGTGCTGATCGGAATTTTCAGCGCACCGTTTTTACACTTTGGTTATGTATTTCCCATCGCCTTTGGTTCTTTGACGGGAACATTCATTCTGGCCTATATCATTCTCTGGATCGTTTTACCCGAGGCCAATACTGAATACCAGAAAATGGAGATGCGCGGAGAAACGATTGATGTGAACAGGATCAAGCAAAACGTACAGGATAAAGCCAGGGAATTTGGCGAAGAAGTAAAATCGGCTGCTCATAATTTCAGCCAGCGCATCGGCGGCTACTCAAAAGATAAGAGTAAGAAGTTTGCCCAGGAAGTTAGCCAGGCAGCAGGAAGGGCCGGAACCGGATTCGGTCATGTGATCGGGGTGATCTTTAAAGTGTTCTTCTTCTTTATTGCAGGCAGTATCGCATTTGCCTTATTTGTAGGCCTGCTGGCCTTACTCTTCAGTGGAGTGGCCTGGTGGCCGGTCAATAATTTCCTTTGGACCAGCGACTGGCAAAAACTTTTTGCCTGGGGAACAATCATATTCTTTCTCCTGGTTCCCCTGGTTGGATTCATCACCTGGCTGGTACGGCGTATCATGCGTGTAAGATCCGGTAGCGGGTATATGGGCTGGACATTTGGGGCCTTATGGTTTTTGGGCTGGGTTTGTGTGATCTTCCTCGCAGCCAGTATTGCCAGGGATTTCAGGTATTACGAAGAAACTAAAAACGAAATCAGCATCGAACAGCCGGCCGGTAAGATAACACTGGGCGTGACCGATCCCGAATTGACTTTCAATGGTGGTTATGGATGGATGAGTGATGAACCCAACGGCTGGAATATAACAGATGATACCCTGCGGTTGTCCTGGGTGAATATTGATGTCAAGCTGAGCACGGACTCCAATTATCATGTGATCCTCTGGAAAAACAGCTGGGGAAAAAATGACGAGGACGCCATCAGACGGGCAGAAGGAATCAACTATGATATTGCGTATGCCAGTAATTATCTCAACCTGGGCAATGGGTATGCCGTTGGAAAGGAAGATAAATTCAGGGGGCAGCATGTGGTATTGGAAGTGCAGGTGCCTGCCGGAAAGAAGATCAGGTTTGACAGGACGATAACAGAAAAACTCAATAATGTGGATGTAGAAGTGTATGACAGCTATGGCCGCAGGCGGAACTGGAACCGGAGAGGCGTTCATATCCGGGATTATGATTTTCGCTGGTCTACCAATACGGATTACGTGATGGGTGAAGACGGTGTGTTGTTTAACCCCGACCGGCCTAACGAAGTAAAACCCAAAGACGGATACCGTTATAATGATAATAAATCAAGAAAGGAAGAACTGAAGGAAGAGCTGAAAAAACTGGAAGAACAGGAAAAAAAAGACAGCATGAACAAGCAGTCGGCAGCAAAACAGGAAAGTATGGAAGACCTGAAAGAATCAGTGTCCTTTGATACCTATACTTCCCCTATTTTCTCCGTTGCCAGGTTTTTTAATTAGAACGCGGTTGAAGTTGGAACCATCTGCTTAAACGGATGGCAACCTCAAAGCTTTCCCGATTTCGGGAAGGCTTTTTTCTTTGTCGATGGTTCCCATTTGATTTGCTATTACTTTTGTCCTGCAAAAAAAATATAATTCAATGATGAAGGATACTCCGTTTACAAAAAAACATATCGAACTGGGCGCAAAAATGGCTGAGTTTGCAGGTTATAATATGCCCATCAGTTATACCGGTATCAATGATGAACATGCAACGGTTAGAAAAAATGCCGGTGTTTTTGATGTCAGCCATATGGGCGAATTTATCCTGAAAGGCGACCAGGCGCTTGAACTCATCCAGCGGCTGACCACCAATGATGCCTCCCGGCTAACCGACGGAAAGGCACAGTACAGCTGCCTGACCAATGCGGAGGGCGGTATCGTTGACGACCTTCTTGTGTATTGTATTGCGGAAAACAAGGTTTATATGCTGGTGGTGAATGCAGGCAATATCCAGAAAGACTGGGATTGGATCGTTCAGCATAATATTCACCAGGTAGAGATGCATAATATCTCCGATAAAACCTGCTTACTGGCCATCCAGGGGCCCAATGCCACAAAAATATTGCAACCCCTTACCGAAATGGATATCCTGAACCTGAAATACTACACTTTTGCGAAAGGGGTTTTTGCAGGGGTTGAAAATGTGCTGGTCAGTGCCACCGGATATACGGGTGCGGGTGGGGTGGAGATCTATTTTGAAGATAAAGACGGGGCCCCCGAAAAAATCTGGAACGCCATTTTTGCTGCCGGGGCTCCCCAGGGGCTAAAACCCATCGGGCTGGGCGCCAGGGATACCTTAAGGCTGGAGATGGGATATTGCCTTTATGGAAATGATATCGATGATACTACCTCACCGCTGGAAGCCGGGCTGGGATGGATCACCAAATTCACAAAGGACTTTACCGCCAGGCCCATCATCGAAAAGCAGAAAACAGAAGGCGTCAGCAGGAAACTGATTGGTTTTGAAATGGTGGATAAGGGAATACCCCGTCATGGATATGCGATTATGGATGAAAAAGGGAATTCAATCGGGCATGTAAGTTCCGGTACCCAGTCGCCTTCCCTGCAAAAAGCCATTGGTATGGGTTATGTAGACACGCAGCATGCTGTTGCAGGATCGGAGATCTTAATCGCAGTAAGGGACAAATTGCTGAAGGCGAAGCTGGTAAAAATACCTTTTGCATGATTTTTGCCTCTATAGCCCGTCCGGTATCATGAAAAGAAGTGTTTGATATGCGAAAAATCCATCTGACCACATTTATTGCCGCGCCTTATCAAAGGGTGTTTGACCTGAGCCGGAGTATCGATTTGCACAAGGAGTCGATGAAAAAATACAGGGAACAGGCAGTGTCAGGTATCCGGTTCGGGTTGATCGAGGAAGATGAAATGGTAACCTGGCAGGCCAGGCATCTTGGCAAGACCCGGATGATGCGGGTGAAGGTGACCGAGATGAAGAAATATGAACGGTTTGTGGATGAACAGAATGAAGGCAATTTTAAAATGATGCGGCACGAACATTATTTCAAACCCTGTGATAACGGCACCATCATGATCGATATTTTCGAATACGATATGCCCTATGGTAATCTCGGGAAACTGATCGATTCCTTATTTCTCTTTCGATATATTACCAGGCTGCTGGAACTGCGCAACCAGACCATCAAGGAATTTGCAGAAGGGGAGCAATGGAAAAGACTCCTGTTAAAATAATATTTTTCATCTTCCATTGCCAACCTGTATTTTTATCCATAACTTTTTGCATGACACAAAAACCCTCCTTATATACTTCTCTCTCCCCAGCATTGCTGCACTTATATGATGTGAACAACAGTATTGTTGTTATCATCGATGTGCTCCGGGCCACTTCTACCATCGCTACGGCCTTATTTAACGGCGCGAGGTCGGTGATCCCGGTTGATAGTGTGAGCAGGTGTATCGAGATCGGAAAACAGATCGACGGGATAACTGCCGGCGAAAGGGATGGGCAGATCGCTGAGGGACTTGAATATGGTAATTCACCTTTTGAATATCCCCGGGAATTCATTGCGGGCAAAACACTGGTGCTGACCACTACTAACGGCACCCGGCTGTTGCATATGGCGCTCGAAAAAGGTTCCCGCCAAATTATCACCGGATCTTTTCCTAACCTCGGGGCAGTTTGTGATTACCTGGCAAGCGCCGGGCAACCTGTTATACTGGGTTGTGCCGCCTGGAAGGACAGGGTGAATATGGAAGATACTTTATTTGCAGGGGCTGTGATCAATGCGATTGGCAATCATTTTGACATCAATTGTGATTCCTCCCATTTTGCAGCATCCTTATATGCCCGGGCTAAGAATGACCTCTTTGGATTTATGAAGAAAAACAAAGCGTCGCATTATCATCGCCTGATGGGATTCGGCCTGGAAAAGGATATCCGATATTGCCTGACACCGGGCGGGGCCAATATATTACCGGTATATGAAGAAGGGAAACTGCTGGTGAAATAAAAAATCCGTAAAGGTAATTAATTTTTTTCTTACGCTGAAGCACTGTAGCCTTTAATTAATTTCTTTGTTTTACGGGAAGAAATCCGGGTTCTATTCCTTTACTTTTGCAGATTGACCTTTTCACAGCAATGAGAGGGATCTTAAAAAGGAATTTTACAAGATATGGCTTTACCACATTTGATCAAGTATGTTTATACTCACGGGACTGATGAAGTGATCCGGCGCGGCAAGAAAATTCATTTGATCGGCTTTACCGAACTGGTGGAATATGATGACCTGTTCGGAGCCGCGGTCTTCCGGGTAAAGGATGATACCTATGCCACCTATTATAAGGTTTATATTCAGAAAGTAAACGATCCGCAGCATGTATCCATGCGTTGCGCCTGCCCTTATAACCTGGGTGAAATATGCAGACATGAAGCGGCCGCCCTGTTCTCCTTACAGGAAATGATCGATAAAAATCTCCTGAAGTCGGAGGAATCTAAATATGACCAGCGGCATACGGTTATTAAAATGAAGTCGATTGAGCTGAAGACCATCCGGCTGCTCTGTTCACAGGATACGCTTGAAGCGGCGGAGTCATACCTGCGTACTAAAAAAGCGACGATAGATTATGCGCAGGATGAAATGGTAAAGGCCACGGTTGATTTGAACGGCGAAGCCTATAAGGTTGTTATCCGGAAAAATGAAGAAAAGAATTTTGATACCAGTTGTGATTATGTAGAGGAGGAGCACCCGCTTTGTCTTCCCAAAGTGATCGTTTTATTACAGTTGCTGCAGGCCCACGGGGCCCATTATTTCGACAGCATCCGGAACTGGGACAAGGAAAAAAACAAACTGCTCGAAATCTATGGTTATTCCCTCAGGGATGACCTTGATGGTAAATTTGAATTCACCTATAAAGAAGGCAAACCGTTTTTGCGGGTACTCGATACCAGCATTAAAAGGGTCAATGCCCCCGCCGCACCGGCTCCCAGGCCCGTATATGTTCGGGAAGAAGTAAAAGAGTTTGCACCCAAAGAAGAGGAGGAAAAGCCGGTTACGAAAAGGCTGGGTATTGTATTTAATTTCAATAAGAAAAACTACCCCTATTTTGTGGTGGATGTTGTCTGTGGGGATGCAGAAGAACAGGCGAACACCTTCAGCAACAAGATTGAAAAACTCGACCTGACCAAATACGTGGATGTCAGCGGTCTTTCTGAATCAGACCAGCAACTCTTTAACCTGCTGCGAAAACTGCAGGAACAGGATATCAGTAAATATGTCAGCCGCAATTCACCTTTTTCCGGCATCTGGGAAAATATCATTCACGACGAAGATGATGATGTGGCAGATGAAACAAAGTCGCTGATAAGGGAATACCTGCATCCCAAACTGAAAAAAATTTTTTCGGAATATGCATTGAAAACGCCCGTTTACCAATTACCCAAAGGCAAGGCCTTTACAACCAGCCATCTTGAGCCGATGCAGGTGGCCGAAGAGGAGATGACACCCTCATTTGAGGTGAGCAGGAACGGGAAAGGTTATGTGATCGATTGCGTGGTGAAATCATCGGGCATGTTCTATCATATCGGCGATAATGAAGCAAAGGCCCCATTCTTTTTCCTGTATAACCAGCAACTCAATATCTGGGACCGCACCGAGTCGATAGAAACTGCTGAACGGTTCCTTCCCTCCGGCAGTTTAAAGATCAGTAACAGTGACTGGGAAAAAGAAATGCACCAGTTTATCCTGCCCCTGGCCAAAGAATATAAAGTCGATTTTAATTCCTCCCTGGTCAAGGAGATCAAAGAAGGAGAGCCGGAGACAAAATTATACCTGGTTGAAAAAGGCGATTACCTCGTATTTCAGCCCAGCTTCTCCTACAAAGGATATGAAACCAGGGCGAAAGACCGTGATGAGGTAGTGGTGCCACTGGAGGATAAGGTGATGATCGTTCGTCGGAACAGGCAGTCGGAGCAACGCTTTATCGAAAAACTCCAGAACCTGCACAGTAACTTTATCTATCAGCCGGAAACCGGCTCACTGGCATTAAAGGGCACCGATGTGTTGAAGAACAACTGGTTCTTTTTGTTTGTGGATGCCATGAAGGACCATAAAATCGATGTGTATGGTTTCGAAGCCCTGAAAAACTTCCGGTTCAACACGGCCAGGCCTTCCACAAAAATATTTATCAGCAGCCATACCGACTGGTTTGATGCGAAAGTGGATATCCTCTTTGGCGACCAGAAGGTAAGCATCGCGGAGGTAAAAAGGGCCCTGGCCAATAAGCAACAGTTTGTTCAGCTGAATGACGGCACCCTGGGAATTTTGCCCGAGGAATGGCTGAAAAAATATTCGCTTTTGTTTCGGATCGGGGAAGGCAAAACGGATCAGCTGAAGCTATCCAAGTACCATATGAGTGTCGTGGATGAATTGTATGAAAGCCGCGACGAGAATGAACTGGTGATGCAGCTGGAAGAAAAATATGAAAATCTCAAAGAAGGTCATACGATCCGGGAAATCGATCCCCCCAACGGCTTAAGGAGTATACTGCGACCTTACCAGGTTGCCGGTTACCAGTGGTTGAACTATTTAAGCGAAGTGCGATGGGGGGGTATACTGGCCGATGATATGGGTTTGGGTAAGACGGTCCAGGCGCTTTCGTTCATCCAGCATTATAAAAACGAGCATGAACAACTGCAGGCGCTGGTGGTCTGTCCCACCACGCTGATCTATAACTGGGAAAACGAGATCAAAAAATTCACGTCAGACCTTACCTATCATATCCACCATGGCGGAGCCCGTTCGAGGGACAAAGAAACCCTGGAAGGTTTTGATATCATCATTACCACCTATGGCACGTTGCGGAGCGATATCAAATTGCTGGTGTCGATAGAATTTGACTACCTGGTGCTGGATGAATCACAGGCGATCAAGAACCCTGCCAGTAAGGTCACCCGGGCCGCTTCCCTGCTAAAGGCTAAAAATCGTTTATGCATGAGCGGTACTCCGCTCCAGAACAATACCTTTGATATTTATGCGCAGATGAACTTTCTCAACCCGGGCATGCTGGGCACGATGGAGTTCTTTCGCCAGGAATTCGCCATCCCTATCGATAAGTTTGGGGAGGAGGACAGGAAGGACCACTTGCGGAAGATCCTGTACCCGTTCATCCTGCGCAGAACAAAAGAACAGGTGGCTAAGGACCTGCCGGAGAAGCAGGAAATGATATTGTATTGTGATATGGAGGATGAACAACGGAAAATCTATGACGCCTACCGGAATGATTACCGCAACCAGATACTGGGTACCATTGAATCGCAGGGAATACAAAGATCACAGCTCACGATCTTACAGGGATTGATGAAGTTGCGCCAGATCTGCGATTCGCCGGCCATCCTGAAAGAGGATGAAAAATTTGAAAACCATTCCATCAAGCTGGACGAACTGGCCAGGGAGATAACAGAAAATATCGGCAACCACAAGGCGCTGATCTTTTCCCAGTTCCTGGGTATGCTGGCCCTGATCAAGGACAAGCTGAACCACCTGGAAGTGAAGTTTGAATATTTCGATGGCAGCACCTCCGCACCCGACCGGGAAAAGGCCATTCAGAGTTTTCAAAATGATGATACGGTCAGGGTGTTCCTCATCTCCCTGAAAGCGGGCGGTGTGGGTCTTAACCTGACGGCGGCCGACTACGTATATATCGTGGATCCCTGGTGGAACCCGGCGGTGGAACAACAGGCGATCGACCGGACACACCGTATTGGCCAGACAAAAAATATTTTTGCATACCGCATGATCTGTAAGGATACCATCGAAGACAAGATCATACAATTACAGGAAAAGAAAAGAGCCCTCGCCAAAGAACTGATAGCCGATGACAGTTCGTTTGTCAAATCACTGAGCCGGGAAGATGTGGAATACCTGTTCAGTTAAAGTGTTTGCATCCTGTAGTAAGCAGGTATCGCATTGAAACAATAAAGCCTTTCAAAAAATTGAAAGGCTTTTAATATGGGATGGGGTTAGTAAGCGAATTATTTCCGATGCCGGTAATCATGGGCTGTTTGCGATTGCCCGGAAATCAGCACACTGAAAACAGAAAAAATCAACCGGATAATGTTGAAAGAAGGCTTGTAATTCTTTTCATAAATTCGCGCCTCTTCATGAATGTGATGAATCATTTTCCTTTTCATAAAATCTGGATTTAGTTTGTATAACGGTGAATTTTCAAAAAAATTATAGGGTAAGATAAAAAATACTGATCTTAGCTGCAACTATAACCTGTTAAATTTCAACCTTATGAGGCATTTTTTTGGCTTTTCTTCCCTGCTCTTTTTCCTGGCCATTACCCCGGCGGCATATGCACAGACCCCCCAGCAACCTGTTGCGACACCCGGAAACCTGTCCAGGATCATCAACGATTTTCAGTTTAATTTTCAACATATAACCGGGGAGCTTTTGATCGAAAACCCCCAAACAACCGAATACGGATCGGAGCTATGCCTGAACGGAGCAGAACAATGTACCATTACCCGGTACAGTGCAAAAGGGAAACCGGTTTATTCCTTTCAGGCAAAAATGCCCGCCACAGAAGATTTTAATAAGGTCAAAAAACAATACCAGGAACTTTTTAAACAGGCCATACAGGTGGTGCTTACCGTAGGGGAAAACGCTTATCAATTAACCGGCACCTATGCTGAGCCCTCCGAATCCCTGGCCTTCAACAGCATCCTCCTAACACCCGATTCAAAAGAGAAAGCTATCCGGAAGCTTAAAGTGGAAATCCTGCTGGAAGCCGATATGCTGGAATGGAATATCAGGGTGCTTGTTTATGACAGGGAAAGGGAAGATGATGAGCGGGGAGCGATCAAAGAGAATTAGCCCGGTTCCCCGATCTTAACCTTCATTAACATTATTTCAACCCGGTTTAACCTCTGTTTTCATTATCTAAGAATATTTTCGTAGCCAATTAAAATGAAAACCGGTTATGCGGAAGATCCTGCTGCTTATCATTACCTCGCTCCTTTCTTTATTTACCCTCGCACAAAAGAACGGTACTGTTACGGGTATCATTTATGATACTATTGCAAAGGAGCCCGTGAGCGGGGCCACCATCACGGTCATGAAAAGAAGCGATTCCTCACTGGTCACTTTTTCCATGTCGGGCAGTTCGGGTGCTTTTTCACTGGGGGGGCTGGAAAAAGGGGATTACCGCCTGCTGATCACGCATGTCAATTATCATAATGGCAATAAGTATTTTTCGATCACCGACTCTGCCCGGCATATTGACTTGGGGCAAGTTGTGATCAACGATAAGGCGAAGGTGCTCGAGGAAGTGGTGGTCCAGGCAGAGGCGCCGCCGATCACGATCATTGGAGATACTGTTCAATATAATGCTGGTTCATTCAAAACAAAACCCAATGCTGTTGTGGAAGACCTGCTCAAAAAACTACCCGGGGTTAAGGTGGAAAAAGACGGAACGGTAAAGGCGCAGGGGGAAGAAGTGAAGAAGATACTGGTTGACGGGAAAGCGTTTTTTGGTAATGACCCCAAGATCGCCACCAAGAATTTACCGGCGGATGCCGTCGATAAAGTGCAGGTATATGATAAGAAAAGTGATGCAGCAGAACTGACCGGATTTGATGACGGTAATTATGAAAAAACCATCAACCTGAAACTGAAGGAGGATAAGAAGAAGGGTGTTTTTGGAAAGGCGACCGCCGGGGGAGGCACCAGCGATCGTTATGAAGGAAGGTTCAATGTCAATGCCTTTAAGGGGGCAAGACAATTATCGGTAATTGGAATGAGCAATAATGATAATGCCGAAGGGTTTTCCTTTATGGATATCCTCGGATTCATGGGAGGTATTGGTTCCGTTACCAGCAGCGGGGGGAATGTCAATATCAATATCAGTTCCAGCGACCCGAATGCCAACCTCCTGGGCCTGGGCAATGATAACAGCATCAATAAAACCACGGCCGGGGGGATCAATTATAATAATATCATCGGGAAAAAGCTCAAATTCAACAGCAGCTATTTTTACAACCGGTTCAACCCTGTTACCGCATCCAGGACGGCACGACAATACATTCTTCCCGATTCAACCTATTTCTACAACAGCCATGCACAAACTGATGTATTGAGCAATAATAACCGGATCAATTTTGAGGTGGATTATGTGATTGATTCCATGAATTCATTAAAATTTACACCCAGTTTCAGTTATCAACGATCATCCAGCCGGTCAATGGCCACTTATGAGACACTTTCAGAACAATTTCTGAAAAGCAACAGTGGATACAGCGACTATTTCGCAACAGCAAAGGGCTATAATTTCAACAATGATATCATTTACCGTAAACGTTTCGGGAAAAAGGGGAGGACATTCTCTTTCAGTATCAATACAAAATTGAATGATAATACAGGAGAGGGTGACCAGGAATCCGTGAACCAGTTCTATAAAGCGGGATTATTGTTCCGCACCGATAGTATCAACCAGCGCAGCCAGACGGACGGTAACCAGAAAGGTTATACCGCGAGGGCGGTCTATACAGAACCGGTATTAAAAAATTCCCTGCTTGAGTTAAGTGTTGCCAATGCCCATACCCGGTCGGTTACTGATAAGAAGACATTTGATTATAATCCTTCAAACGGTAAATATGATGCTGTAAACGATCAACTCACCAACAATTATGAAAATAAATACGGCACCACCACGGCCGGTTTCAGGGTACGGACACAGAGAAGGAAATTGAGTTATGCCTGGGGGCTCAGCTGGCAAGAGGCAAAACTGGAAGGGACCATTATCAGCGGCCTGAATGATTCCGTGATCACTAAATCATTTACCAACCTTTTGCCCAATGCCCAGCTCCGGTACCAGTTTTCCCGTTTCAAAAACCTGTCATTGAACTACAGGTCCTATACCACTCAACCCACGGCTTCCCAGTTGCAACCCGTTCCTGATATCAGCGATCCTCTCAATATCAAAACGGGCAATCCCGGCCTCAAACAGGAATTTGCCAATGCGGTCCAACTCAATTATACCGGTGTCAACCCTTTCCGCAACCGGAACTTTTTTGCCTTTTTGTTTTTTACCCAAAATGGCAATAAGATTGTTAACTATGATGTGCTGGATACCCTTGGTATCAAAAACACCACTTATGTGAATGTGGATGGCGCTTATACCCTGCGGGGTGACATCAGTGTGGGCCTGCCCCTCAAGTTCATGAAGGCCACCATCAATTTCAGTACCGGGCTGAGTTACAGTAAAAATATCCAGTTCATTAACCAATCAAGGAATATTATCAGAAGTACAGGGATCAACCCACAGGTGGTGATCGATAAAACGATCAGGGAGAAGTTTGACCTTTCCCTTTTTGCCGGGGTGAGTTTTACGAATGCAAAATATTCACTGCAGTCCAACCTGGATAACAATTACCTGACCCAGGAATATGGCACAAATTTCGGTTGGGAATTACCCCATCACTTTTATGTATCCTCCGATTTCAGGTATACCATTAACACACAACGTTCAACAGGATTTAATGTGAATGTGCCCATGTTAAATGCCGCTTTCAGTAAGCAATTCCTGCATTTCAACAGGGGGGAACTCAAGCTGAGTGTTTACGACCTGTTGAAACAAAACCAGGGCATCCAAAGAAATACCAATGCGAACTATATCGAGGATATCAGCAATGTAGTGCTTCGCCGGTATTTTATGCTCAGCTTCACCTATAGCCTGAACAAAATGGGTGGAGGTGCAGGGCATGGCGGGGGAAATATCAGGATCATCCGGCGCTAAAAAATTCCTTTTACATGGGCCAGGGCGGCTAATAAATTTTCCTCCTCCTGCCGGTGTAATCAATCTTTGTAAAAGAAAGGCCAATCAAAAATGCCAAAAACGGGGATGGGATTCCGCAATCTTTTTTTTAGCTTCAGGGGTAAGCAGCAACGGACCGCCGGCAGATCCCGGTAACGATCAGTAGCCGGCCCGGTATTGTTGGCTGTTTTTTTAGAAACCTCACAACATCGCCATATGCCCCCACTCAATTTTTTTATTGATATTCATTGCCACCCGAATTATAAACCCTTTGCAAGGGCACACCGGCAAAGCGGAAGGGTTCCCGGCCCGCAGGGTCCTTCCACCAACCAGCGCTCCAGCCTTTGGTATTATGATCCCCCGGTGCTGACCGATAAACTGGCGAACTATTTTCTGAGCATCACCAAATTCAGACAACATAATCTTACCGCTGCCTTATATGGCAGGTTGCTGGTGATGGCGGTAGGACTGGGGAGCGTAGAAAAATTTTTTTTCAAGAACAAGATCGGCTCGGGCATCATCAGCGACCTGGTTGATGATTTTGTATCTGAATTCGGTACACCCCGGATCAATACCATACAAAGGATGAAGGATTACTGGTCTGATTTCCGGCGGGAGATGAAATTCATGGAAGAACAGGAAGGACAACCGGTACGGATTGACGGACATTGGTACCTGTACAGGCTGGTCAAAGATTTCGGGGACCTGCAAAACTGCATCCAGGCCAATGAAGCAGACAATGCCGGTTTACAAAAAGAACAACCCCTGATCATATCCATCATCCCCAGCATCGAAGGCCTGCATATTTTGAACTGCGGGCTTGAAAATCCCTGTGACCCTTCTGTTGTGAAAGCCAATGCCCGTTCCCTGAAGAAGATGAAGAACGTTCCCTGGTTTGTAACCTTCAGTCATCATTTTTATAATGAACTATGTGGCCATGCCCGTAGCCTGAGAAAGCAGATTGGCAAGCTCACCAACCAGGAAGAAGGGATTAACACCGGGTTTACGAAACTGGGAAGGGAAGTGCTGGATATCCTGCTGAGCCCGACCGGGGGTCGCAGGATACTCATCGATATAAAGCATATGAGTGCAGTGGCCCGTAAGGAGTTTTTTGCAATCAGGAGCAATAAATACAATGACAGTTTCCCTATTATTATCAGTCATGGGGTTTGCAACGGTTTACCGACACTGGGCGCCACCGTTTCAAACTATCCTGAACTGGGTAATACCTTCATCAACCCTCAGGAGGAAGCACGCGGAGGGGATGGTCAATACAAGGATCATAACCTGATCAATTTTTTTGATGATGAGATCCTTGAAATGGTCAGAAGCGGGGGTATCATCGGGTTGCAGCTGGATGAAAGAAGGATCGCCAATGATGAAACCATTCGAAAGGTTAAACACTCGGTCCACCGCAATAAGATCATGCATTACCGGAGTGCTCTGCTATGGAAACAAGTGCAATATATTGCCGAACTGCTGGATGATCATGGTTTGTATGCCTGGGGCAATATGGCCATCGGTTCAGATTATGATGGACTGGTCGATCCCCTGAATGCTTTCTGGACCGCAGAAGAATTTGATGACCTGGCCGCTTTTTTCGAAAGACATGCCTATAATTATTTCAAAGACCAGCCCGGCCGGATAAAGCATGCTATCAATAAGCTGAGTGCTGACCAGGTGGTCCAACAAATTTTTAGGGAGAATGCCTGGCAATTCCTGAAGCGGTGGTTTTAAAAAAAAAGGGGCCGGCCTTCCTGCAGATGGCCGGCCCCCGGGAAAAATAATTAGTTTCTAATCCGGATATTCATATTGCCCCCTCCGTTTTCCTGCATTTCCCTGAACATTGCTTCTCTTTCTTTCCGGAAGGCTTCTGCTGTGATTTTTTTACCGCCCTTTGGTTCTTTGATGTCTTTGACATCCACTTTTTCCCCGATCTCTACCGCTTTGAAGGTTGTTCTTCCATCTGCTTCCGACACCTCCAGAATCGTACCGGGTAATTGTCCCTGGTAATACAGGGGGCCTGCAAAAACCGGCAGGTCGGGAGCAAACCAGGCCGTGATGTTTAAAGTATCGATAATCTCTTCCCGGGTGATCTTTCCGTTATCATTATTGATACGCATGCTGGGTTGCATTCTTACAGTAGTTGCTTTCCTGCAATTATGTCCCAGGATGTCTTTTGTTTCATCACTCAGTTTCCAGTCATAGCGGTTGACGGTGTCGGTGACGATAAAATTTTTGCCGGCCAGTTCCTTGTATTCCACCCTCCTCATATTCGGGATATCGGTAAAGGTGATATCGTCGGCGCCGGGCATCACCATCCGGATCTGGGCGCCCCCCTCGGTGGTGAAATACATATCATCTCCTTCGGTAATATCGGGCAATGAGCGCCAAAGGGTCTGGTTATTGGCAAAAAGCAATTCAAACCTGTCTTTTCTTTCCTTGGGGATCATGTTCGAAAAAGCCGGATCGTCATTGGAGATCTGGATCCTTAGCTGGGTGGTTCTTTCATAAATGATCCTTCCCTGGGTGGGCTGGGCAAACAGGTTGGAGCAGATGATGATGGCAAGAAGGGACAATAGGTTTCGCTTCATGGTTTCTGTTATTTGGATCAAATCTACTGGCTATTCTTAATACCCTTCGTTAAAGCACCTTGCAATAAGGTTAATTTAGGTTAATGATGACTAAGGAGGGAAAACGAATGATTATTTTTGAGTTTCATGGCAGGGACACCAGCAATATCAGGTAAGAAGCAATTCCGGTTTGAACCGGGTTTGTTATTGATATGCATCACCATTTTGGTGATAACCGGGTTCCAGGCTTACTGGCTCAGTAACAATTATACCCGGGAGAAAAAAATCCTGCAACAGAAGACGAATATCACTTTCCGGGAAACCATCATGAAATTGCAGGCCGAGAGTCTTCCCCTTCATCAGTTCTTCAATGATTCAACGAGCAATATCAATATTGACATTTCTTCCGATAGCGGGGGGCCGGTTAAAATAAGGGTGGCGAGACCCGAATCGGTTTCCGGTCTTATCAATGCCATCGGTGAAAAGGTGGAAGATTCCCTTAAAAAGATTGAAAAGATCAATTCCACTGTTATCCTGTCTTCAGAAAAAAAGGACCTGGTATTTCATGATGATTCTGCGAGATCTTTTCGATTTCAGGGGAAAGGAGACCCCGGGGAAAGATTTATCAGTTTTCTGTACAGGGTCGACTCCCTGCAGGACTCGGTCAGGATCTCCACGGCTGACTCGGCACTCAGGGTCAATCTGTCGAAAGATAAAATCAATGTCCCTTTCTCAATTATCCGGCATGAGGGTGCAGCTGCCGGACCTGCAACACCCGAAAATCCCGTTGCACCCCTGCTTGATGCAAGGGCAACCCGGAGAATGCGGGAGCTGCCTGATAATAACAGGGTGACGATCGGGTTCCTGCACCCGGTGACCTATGAACTGCAACTGGGAAACACATTTCCCTACCTGTTGCGGAGGATGTTTTCACCCCTGATGTTTTCGCTGTTCCTGGTAGGGGTTACCATACTTTCACTGGTCTTTTTGTATCGCAACCTTCAAAAACAAAGAAGACTGGCGATGATCAAGAATGATTTTATCAGCAATGTAACCCACGAATTAAAAACGCCGATCGCTACGGTGGGCGTGGCTATTGAAGCATTAAGGAATTTTAATGCCCTGAATGATCCGCAAAGAACAAAGGAATACCTTGATATTTCACATAATGAGCTGAACAGGTTATCGATGCTGGTGGATAAGGTGCTGAAGCTTTCCATGTTTGAAAACCATACTATGGAACTGCGAAAAGAAAGCTTTGACCTGGCAGAAGTGGTAAGGGAAGTAATGAATAGTTTTCAGTTGCAGTTTGAAAAAAGGGGTGCCACATGTAAACTGGAGTTGGAAGGAAGTGATTTTATGGTGCAGGCAGATAAGCTTCACCTGACCAGTGTCATTTATAACCTGGTGGACAATGCCCTGAAATATTCACCCGAAAACCCGCACCTTGATATCCGTTTGAAAGAAGGTGCAGGATCGGTTCGTTTGTCGGTGAGCGATAAAGGGGTGGGGATCCCTGCAGTGTATAAGACAAAAATCTTTGATAAATTTTTCCGGGTTCCCGCCGGCGACACCCATAATGTGAAGGGATATGGACTCGGATTGAGTTATGTAGCAGAGGTGGTGGCCAAACACGGAGGTACGGTAACCGTGGAAACAGAGCAGGGGACAGGAAGTGTTTTTATCATTAATTTGCCAAAAAGGACGGTGGTAAAACCCTGAAATGAATGCATATGAAAAGTGAAAAAGTGCTTTATGTGGAAGATGAACTTTTTTTAGGCAAGATTGTCAAGGAAAGCCTGGAAAGCCGGGGGTTCCAGGTAACAATGGAGGGGGATGGGGCAAGGGCCCTGGACCAGTTCAAAAAAGTCAACCCTGATATCTGTGTCCTCGATATCATGTTGCCCCATAAAGATGGATTTGCCATCGCCGATGAAATCAGGGCCATCAATGAAACCGTTCCGATCATTTTCCTGACGGCAAAAGTGCAGACAGAGGATGTGGTGAAAGGGTTTTCGCTGGGCGGGAATGATTATATAAGAAAGCCTTTTAGTATGGAGGAACTGATTGTCCGTATCCAAAATGCTTTGAGGAATAGCAGTGATGCTCCCCCACCCCCCCTGGCCGAGTCCGTGGTGCTGGGCAAATTCACTTTTCATCTTAAGCGGCAATTATTACACAGCAAACAGGAAGAAAAGAAACTGTCCTACCGGGAATCAGAACTGCTGAAACTGCTCTATGAAAACAGGGATAAGATCATTGACAGGAAGGAGATCCTGAACCTGCTCTGGGGCAATGATTCTTTTTTTAATTCCCGGAACCTTGATGTCTATATCACCAAGCTCAGGGGCTATTTGAAAGAGGACCCTTCGCTTGAGATCATTACGATCAAGGGAATCGGTTATCGTTTTGTAACAGGTTGACGGTTCATATTTGTATCTCTTCAATATTACCGGCTACCTCAAGACCTGAATTCCTTCCCTTATCATGAAAAAGAATTTGCCGGCCCTTTTTATCAAAGAGCAATAGTTCGGTGGTGGCGGTCATGCTTTCCTCAATACGGCCTTCCATCAAACCCAGTATGGGAGAGGCCAAACGCGTAGCCCGGTCGCGGGTGGCGAAAATTTCCATCCTGTAATTTTTATTTTCCATACACAACTCGACTTTTCCCTGATCGGCATAGGACTTTTTCAGGACCGAACCATTATAAGTGGTGAACCGGAATAGTCGGTCCCGGAGCCAGATGCCGGCAATAAAGCCTACAAAAGAACTTCGCACCCAGGGAATCTTTGCCACGGAAGCTTTTAAGGAAATCCCGGGGCTGCTGAAATGATTTGTCTGCAACCAGATATAGGAGGAAGGAAAGGAACGGCCCCAGTCCTTTTCGATATAACCCCGCCCATTTGAAAAGTCGATTTTCTCACCCTGAATCAGCAATTCCCCGTTCAGGCGGTGATCCATGCTGATGATGCCATGATAACATTCCATAAACGGTACATAGGCATAGGGCCCCATGATACCCGGAGCGTAGAAAGGTTTGGGCCAGGGGATATTGTCTGTAAAATGCAATCCTCCGCTGATACCCGGAAGGTCAAGGGAAAGGTGCCGGGCGGAAAAACTATTTTTGTCAATGGAAATTTCGAATTTGTAAGGAACCGGTCTGAATGCTTCTGCTGCAAAGCGGTGGTAGTCTGCCGTTTTCTTTTTTCCGTCGAGGACCTGGATGAATGATTGCCGTTGGCCCTTCTCATCCATGGCGATACCGGGGATGAAAGCAAAAGCCTTTGTTTCATCGGCGTTGATCACCTTGAAATACCAGCCTTCAAAATATTTTTTTGTTTTTCCCCATCCCTGGAATTCTTCAGGATGGAAAAATGCGTGGAGTCTTTTCAATATCATGGGTCAATAAAGTTCTGTTCTTTAATTCAAAAAACGGATATTTACTGTTTAAGGGAAGCAGGTATTCCCGTTATTCTCAAATCTTCAATACTGCATCATTGATCATTCATTCAAAACTGCCCAGGGTCGGCACCACCATCTTTACCGTCATGAGCGGGCTGGCCACCGAACACAAGGCCATCAACCTGGGCCAGGGGTTTCCGGATTTTCCCATGAGCGAGGAACTGACCGGGCTGGTTTCCCAGGCCATGCGGGACGGGTATAACCAATATTCCCCCATGCCGGGTTGGATGCCCTTAAAGGAATCTATAGCCGAAAAAGCCCATTTCCTCTATGGTGCTGCGCTTGACCCGGCTGCAGAGATCACGATAACACCGGGGGGTACTTATGCCCTGTATTCCGCCCTGACGGCTATCCTGGAGCCGGGTGATGAGGTCATTGTTTTTGAACCTGCCTATGACAGTTATATCCCCAATATCGAGATCAATGGCGCAAAACCCATACTGATTCCATTGGTATATCCCGATTACCATATCGACTGGGAAGCAGTAAAGGAGGCGATCACCGACAGAACAAAAGCCATTATGATCAATACCCCGCATAATCCAACGGGTGCTGTGATCCGTGAAGAAGATATACAGCAGCTCCGGTCCGTGGTGGAAGGCAGGAATATCTTTATCATCAGTGATGAAGTGTATGAACATCTCATTTTTGATGAAATCCCCCATCTCAGCCTGTTGCGGTATCCCGACCTGTTCCAGAGAAGCTTTGTCTGTTTTTCTTTTGGCAAGACCTATAACTGTACCGGTTGGAAACTGGGTTATTGCATCGCCCCTGCACCCCTGATGAAGGAATTTGTAAAGGTGCACCAGTTCAATTGTTTCAGTTGTTTTACACCTGCACAGGTAGCGCTGGCGGCTTTTTTAAAGCAGAAAGAGGCCTATCTCTCCCTGTCATCCTTCATGCAGCAGAAAAGGGATTATTTCATTAAGCTGATGGAGCCTACCCGGTTCGATCTGCTTACCAGTCATGGCAGTTATTTTATCTGTGCTCAATACGACCGCATCAGTGATGAAGGAGATATGGATTTTGCCGTACGCATCACGAAAGAATATGGGGTGGCGGTCATCCCCGTTTCGGCATTTTACCAATCGGGAAAGGACGACAGGGTGGTTCGGTTTTGTTTTTCAAAAAAGGAAGAGACACTGGAAACCGCTGCCGGGCGGTTATTAAAATTATAATCACAAGCAGGATTTGTTCTGATATGACCATCCAACACCGATACCGGGGAATATTTTTCATGCTGCTGGCCGCCATGGGTTTTTCCATCATGGGGGGAGCTGCCAAATCCCTGAAAGGAAGTTTCAATGCCGGGCAACTGGTGTTCTTCAGGAACCTGGTGGGGTTAATTGTTTTGGTGGCCAGTTTTGCTTCCCGGCCACCCGTCAATAAAGGAGGCAAGTTCCACCTGCTCATATTCCGGGGTCTGATGGGTACTGTGTCACTGTATACGCTGTTGTATTGTATCCTTCATATCCCGCTGGGGACCGCTATGAGTTATAATCTCACATCTGCTATTTTCATCGCTATCTTTTCGTTTATCCTTTTCAGGGAATACAATGGTATCCCTGTTGTGCTGGCGGTTGTATTGGGTTTTACCGGGATGCTGCTGATCTATAAACCCGTCATGTATTTTCCCTGGTACTATCATATAGCAGGGCTTGTTTCGGGTATTTCTTCGGCCATGGCCTATATCACTGTCGGGAAACTCAATCCTTATTATGATACCCGGATCATCGTTTCTGCCTTTATCATTACCGGGGTATTGGTGCCCGGCTTATTGATGCTGACCGCTCAACTCGGTGGCATCGGGTATGATGATGTTTTTTTTATACAATGGAAATGGCCGCAGGGCGTCCAGTGGCTGCAAATTATTCTCCTGGGACTGGCGGCACTTTTTGGTCAGTATTTTGTGACCAAGGCCTATGGCGCGGATAAGGCAGGCATCGTATCGGCGGTCAGTTATGCGAATATCATCTTCTCGGTTTTTATCGGGATGTTCCTCGGCGATGCTTTCCCAGATATTATCTCCAGTACCGGCATTGCCTGCATCATCGGCAGCGGCATCATTATTTCCCTGGTGAAAAGAAGATCAGTGCCCCTCGATAAATAAAATTGTTCAAAAATATTTTGCCGGCTAAAGTTTAATCGTATATTTGCGATATATACTTATTATGGCGATTAATAAAAAAGAATCCTTCAGCACAAAAGAACAGGCCCTGGCAACCTTTGCAAAGGCGATCAGCCACCCGGCAAGGATTGCCATCCTGAGCGTGCTGGCCAAGCGCAACCAGTGTATCTGCGGTGAGATCGTTGAGGTGTTGCCGCTGGCGCAAAGCACCGTTAGCCAGCATTTAAAGGAGTTAAAGCATGCCGGCCTGATTGATGGAGAAACAGACGGTCCCAGGAGCTGTTATTGTATCAACTGGAAAGCTTTTGAAAAATTCAACGAAGATTTTAATATACTGTTTGAGAAACTCCGGCAGCAAAATGCGAAATGTTGCTGAGGATTTATGGACACCTTAAAACATCAATATGAACAACGATACGAAGATCAAAGAAATGGTGAAAGAAAAATACAGCGAGATCGCCGGCCAGGATAAAGCGGTCAACCTTTCTTCCTGCTGCGGGGCCACTTCCTGTTGTGGTGATGATGAGGTCTATAACATTATGGCCGAGGATTATTCACAGATGGATGGATATGTTGCGGAGGCGGATCTTGGCCTGGGCTGTGGGTTGCCAACTGAATTCGCCGATATCCAATCCGGTGATACCGTGATTGACCTGGGTAGTGGTGCCGGAAATGATGCATTTATTGCCAGGCGGATCGTGGGGGAAAAAGGAAAGGTGATCGGAATTGATTTTACCGAGACCATGATTGACAGGGCAAGGGCCAATGCCGAAAAGCTGGGGTATAATAATGTGGAATTCCGGTTGGGGGATATTGAAAAGATGCCGGTTATATCCGATACCGCCGATGTGATTGTTAGCAATTGTGTGCTGAACCTGGTTCCTGGAAAACAAAAGGTGTTCAGCGAAATATTCAGGGTATTGAAGCCTGGGGGCCATTTTTCCATTTCTGATATTGTGTTGAATGGCGAAATGCCCGAAAGATGGAAAACGGTGGCGGAATTATATGCAGGCTGTGTTTCCGGCGCTATCCAGAAATGGCAATACCTGCAATTCATTGAAGCGGCCGGTTTTAAAAACCTGAAACTGCAAAAAGAAAAACCCATCCTGATACCGGACGACATCCTGAAGAAATACCTTGCGGATGAAGAGATAGAGGCATACAGGTCGGGGAAAGTGCAAATAGAAAGCATAACCGTTTTTGCCACCAAACCCGCCTGTGAACCGGGTAAGGGTTGTTGTTAGTCAATAAACATCCCTTATATTCTTTCAATAATGATGGAAAATAACCCGCCCGCCAAAAAGAAGATTCTGTTTGTGTGTGTTGAAAACAGTAACCGCAGCCAGATGAGCCAGGCCTTTGCCAGGATCCTGGGGGGCGACAAGGTGGAAGCGTTTAGTGCCGGCAGCCACCCTTCAGGAATCGTTAATCCCAAAGCCATTGTTGCTATGAAGGAGCTGAACTATGACCTGAGCCAGCACGACAGCAAATCCTTAAAGGAAGTAGAGCCCTTCGCCCCTTTTGATGCCGTTGTTACCATGGGTTGCGGGGATGCCTGCCCCTGGATGCCTGCCCGGCAGTTTATCGACTGGCAGATACCCGACCCAAAACATTTGGAACCCGAAGCATTCAATACAGTAAGGGACCTGATTGCCGAAAAGGTCAAAGCACTGCTGGCATCCATTTTAGCATCATAAGGCGCGGAGGTCTATCAGTTTCCTTGTTGGGCGGGATTAAAAACGGGCCGTTGCGATTTGCTTACGGATTGCCAAAGCCAGGCAATCGTAAAACTGGGAATGAAATCAGTAAAGGGTAATAGTTCCTCCGCAAAGTTGAACAAACCTCCCAGGGCGCCGCTCCAGCCACCAAAGGCCCTGTAAAATAGCAGGGCAGAAATCGGGGCCCAGAACAAATCAGCTGCTTCACCCAAACCCGGTACCGCAAAACTTGCATACCCCAGGGCATCCATCAGCAGGCAAAAAATAAGGGAGGGTTGTTTTTTCACTGCGAATTATTCATTTTCCGGCATTATGACTTTGCAGGATCGCAAAAGGTTGCATCATCATATTTCATTCTCCTGAACCTTTCCGGATCTGTAATCATGACAAAATAGTTCGATCAGGGTAATTTCAGGGCGCATGCCCAGTCTTCCCGGAAACCCTAACCATCCCAGGCCCCGGTTCACGTATAAGTATTGTTTTCCTTCGCGGTATAAACCAGCCCAATGTTTGTATTTGTATTTGATGGGGCTCCATTTCTTGTTTTTCAGGTTAATACCCGCCTGCATGCCATGGGTATGACCCGAAAGCGTGAGCGTGATATTGGTAGCTGCTATCACCTCTTCCGGCCAGTGGGTCGGATCATGGGAAAGCAATATTTTAAAAGGGGTATCCCTGACCGGCGATAAGGCTTTTTGTAAATCACCGTACTGCATAAAAGGCGGGCTTCCCCAGTTTTCCACTCCCAGGATGGCAATCGAACTTTCTGCATGGCGGATGGTCAGGCCCTCGTTGAGCAGTAACCGGAAACCAATTGCCCCGTGAAAGGCTTTGATGGCTTCAAAATTTTCTTTTTTCGCCTCCGGAGATTTCCATTGATGATAGTCGCCATAATCATGGTTGCCCAAAACCGAAAATTTACCCTGTTTGGCACTTAGTTGATTAAATGTGTCCTGCCAGCCCTCCAGTTCGTAAGCGAAATTGTTGACGAGATCGCCGGTGAAAAAAATAAAATCAGGCGACAGGTCATTGATCATTTTTACTGCTTTATCAAAAATGTGAAACCGGGCATTGAAACTTCCCAGGTGGATATCGGAAATATGAACGATCCTTAATCCCTGAAAATTTTTTGGCAATAGATCCGATTTTATCCTGATCGTATGGACCTTGAACCGGTACAATGACCGGAAAATGGCGTAGAGGATCACAAAAAAAGGCAGGAACCCTGCAATCAACCCTAAAACCGGTACCCACAATAATGATTGGTCATGGTACAAAATATCATGGGTAAGATATAGCAGGGTTATAGCACTGATAAAAATCAGTTTGGGAATAAATGAGGATACGGTAAGTCCATACAAAGACGTGACCAGGAGGTGTTTTCTTTGTGCAGCGATATGGTCCAGTCTCAGTTTTAAAACCAGTATAGCTATGATCAGCCCGATGGTAAACACCCAAAAGGCGATATTGATTCCCTGCCTGATCAATGCAGAGGGGATCAGCCGGGTAATGGATTGTAACCAATAAAATGCAAAAATATCAACCAGCAGTATGGCTGCACAAAGACCGATGATGGTATACAGGGAATAGCTGCGCATCGTATTATTTCTTTTTGACCCGGCGTTTGTCGTGCAGCGCCCAATAAATGCCTTTCACACCCGCCACCCATTCATCATACATAAAAATCAGGGTAATTTCTTCAATGGTTTCAAGAATGCCGAGCAGGATCATGCAATAAAATAACCAGTACACCGGCCCAAAAAAGAAAAACCAGAGGAGGAAAACACCTTGTGTCAGCGCAGATAGTTTGGCCAGGTAAGTATGAAAGGCAGTGGCTTTACCATATTTTTTAAAGGCGATAAGCATCTGGATGATGTAAGGGATGAAGGCAACCAGGATCAGGGTCGCGTGCTGTTTCAAAAATCCGGGTTCAAAAAAGACCAGGCCTGTCAGCCCCATGACCAGAGTAACCTGGTCACCAACAGAGTCCAGTTGTGAACCCCTGCTGCTGGTGATCTTCAGCTTCCGGGCAATTTGCCCGTCAATAAAATCTGTACTATAACTGATGAGTAAAAGCCAGCTAAATACCTCGCGCCTGTCGATTAGGATGAAGAGTAAAAGAAAGGGTGCAGCGATGATGCGGTAAAATGAAAACCAATCGGCAATATTGAAATTTTTGAAAAGCAAGGTCTGGTCCGGTTTGGAAATACCATGAATATTCATTCCATCCAAAAATATACCTGGGTTGCTCCCGCAAAGATACCCATAATAATTTTTGCTACTTGTAACACCCCCTTTCGTAACCGTCAGAAGGAAGGGAATAAATCATTGTACAGAAAATGCTTCTTCCTCTTTTTTCCATTGCTTATCCATGATAATGGTACCAAAAGGCAGAATAGAGGCAACAAAGGCCTTGCCCATCCATTTCCAGCTCTTTTTGTAATCACTTTTTGTTTCCCAGGCCAGGATGATGAAGGCAATAAAGAGAATACCATGAATTCCGCCGGCAATGGTGACCGCTTTGGGCAAATGGGCAAAATATTTTAAAGGCATCGCTACCATGAGTAAGAAAAGGAAAGAAACGCCTTCTGCTATGGCCACTTTTCTGAAATTGCTGAATGTCTTTTTCAAAGGAAAATTTTAAAGGGTTAAAATGGACAGGTTAGCGTTACCGGTATTTAGTAATCGATAACCTGTTCCTGAATGGTATCCGGAATCGCCCGCCATTCATATTGCTGGTTGCGCAACTGTGGTTCAAAGCCGGCTTCGCGTATGGCTTCCTGTATGGTTTTGTAGGTAAAGCGGTGGGGCGCACCCGCTGCGCTCACTACATTTTCTTCGATCATGATACTGCCAAAATCGTTGGCGCCGGCATGAAGGCAAATTTGTGCTACCGGTTTGCCAACTGTCAGCCAGCTGGCCTGGATATTTTTAATATTAGGAAGCATGATGCGGCTGATGGCGATCATCCGGATATATTCCTCCGGGGTCGTCAGGTTTTGTACCCCCCTGATCCTGGCCAGCAGGGTGTCAACATCCTGGAAAGTCCAGGGGATGAAGGCCAGGAAACCCTTTGCTTCTTTGGGTTTGCGGCTTTGCACTTCTCTTATTTTTACCAGGTGTTCAAACCGTTCATCAAGGGTTTCCACATGACCAAACATCATTGTTGCCGAAGTGGTGATATGCTGCAGGTGTGCTTCGTGCATGATATCGAGCCATTCCTGTGCCCCGCATTTTCCTTTACTGATCAGGCGCCTCACCCTGTCGACAAGGATCTCGGCGCCCGCTCCCGGCAGGGAATCGAGACCGGCTTCCTTTAAGGCTGCCAGCACTTCTTTATGGGTGCTTTTTTCAAGTTTGGTGATATGTGCCACTTCGGGTGGTCCCAGCGCATGAAGGCGGATGTCCGGGAACTCCGCTTTGATCTGCCGGAAGGTGTCGATATAAAACTGCAAACCCAGTTCCGGATGATGTCCCCCCTGCAGTAAAAGCTGGTCGCCACCAAACCGGATGGTTTCGCTGATCTTTTTCCGGTAGGTTGGCATATCTGTGATATAAGCCTCGGGGTGGCCCGGTATGCGGTAAAAATTACAAAACTTACAATTGGCGATACAGACATTGGTGGTGTTGACATTCCTGTCGATCTGCCAGCTTACCTTTCCATGCGGCACCTGCTTCTTTCTCAGTTCGTTGGCCACAAACATCAGCTCGCTCAGGGGAGCATTTTCAAAAATGTATTTCCCTTCTTCTGCGCTTAAGAAATCCATATCCAGCGCTTTCCCGAAAAGTGATTTCAACTCCATATCACATTGTATAAGTAGGCAAAAATACTATAACATTCATTTATAGCGGGGTTTTACACAAGCGGAAACGTCCGGGACGGGAAAAAAAATAAATTCGTTATGATTTTAGACCATTGAGGCAGCATTTTACTTAAACAGGCTATCTTTCTTTTAGTTCGTGAAACGATTACTTGCCATATTGGTATGCCTGCAGCTCTTTCTGCAGCCAGGGGTGGCCCAGGAACAGTTTATTGATCCTCCTTCCAGGCTGATGACCTCATTTCCGTTTCGTATGCTGACGGGTGGCGTGATTTTGCTCAATGCGCAGTTTGATCAATTCGCCGACACCCTAAGTTTTATCCTTGATACCGGCAGTGGTGGAATTTCGCTGGATTCTTCCACGGCAAAATATTTCGAATTGGAACCGGAACCCTCAGAAAGGACAGTCCTGGGGATCGGCGGTATAAAAAAAGTCGGTTTCCTTTATAACCGGAAATTACATCTTCCGGGTCTGGAGGTTGACAGCCTTAATTTTCATGTGAACGATTACGAGATCCTGACCAGTGTATATGGAGAAAAGATCGATGGCATTATCGGGTATTCCCTGTTGAGCAGGTATATCGTGGCAATCGATTATGACAGCCTGCGTATCGATATCTATTCACAGGGTAGTTTCAAGTACCCGCGCGGGGGTACTTTACTGGAACCTTCCCTTAGAACTTTGCCGGTTCAAAATGCAAGGATCAAGGATAATGTCACCGCCAATACCCGGTTCCTGTTTGATATCGGAGCCGGACTTTGCCTGCTGTTGTCAAAAGATTTTATTGAAGACAGCAGTTTCCTGCACCGGAAGCGGGTGCTGTATACCAAGGAGGCTGAGGGACTGGGCGGAAAAGTGGATATGTCGCTGACGGTGATTAAAGAAGTAAAACTGGGCCCCTATAAATTCCGGTCAGTACCGGTCTTTATATTTGAAGATGTCTATAACCTTACCTCCTATCCTTACCTTGGGGGATTGATTGGGAACGACCTGTTAAGAAGGTTCAATGTGATCCTGAATTACCATCGAAAAGAATTTTATATCAAGCCCAATTCACATTTTGACGACCTCTTTGATTATTCCTATTCCGGCATCGAACTCTATTTTGAAAACGGGGTTATTATACTGGGGGATGTTGCCGAAGGGTCCCCTGCAGAAAATGCGGGTTTAAAAGAAGGAGACCGGGTGATCAGCATTAATAATAATTTTTCCCAGAACCTGCAGCAGTTCAAGCATGAGCTTCAAACGGCGGGGCAAAAGATCAGGATAGTCATCGAGCGCGACAAGGAGCTCATGCAATTTGAGTTCAAGATCAAAAGTATTCGCTAAAAATCCCGTTGAATGTAATTTCCCCGCCTTTTTTTAAATAAATTTACCGGCTTAATCTATTATTTTCCTTTGTATGATACAGTTTGAAAGGTTTGTATTACAAAATGGCCTGCGGGTACTGGTCCATCCTGACAACTCCACCCCAATGGCCGTGGTGAATGTAATGTATGATGTTGGCGCCCGGGACGAAGATCCTGCCAAAACCGGGTTCGCCCATTTATTCGAGCACCTTATGTTTGGGGGCTCGGTCAATATACCTGATTATGATGAACCGCTCCAGATGGCGGGTGGAGAAAATAATGCCTATACGACCAACGACATCACCAATTATTATATACAGTTGCCTGCTGAAAATTTGGAAACGGCCTTTTGGCTTGAAAGTGACAGGATGCTGTCACTGGCCTTCAGTGAAAAAAGCCTGGAAGTACAAAGAAAAGTGGTGATCGAGGAATTCAAGGAAAATTATATCAGCAAACCCTATGGGGATGTTTGGCATAAAATGCGGGAACTGGTCTATACCACCCATCCCTACCGGTGGATGACGATCGGCAAAGAGCTATCGCATATCGAACAGGCCAGACTGGAGGATGTGAAACAATTTTTCAAAAAACATTATTCCCCTTCCAATGCCATTTTGGTGGTGGCGGGCAATATTGATACTCCAAAAGTGAAAGCGCTGGCAGAAAAATGGTTTGGCGATATCCCTTCGGGCCATAAGTACCAGCGTAACCTTCCTCAGGAACCGGAGCAGACTGCTGCCAGGCGACTTACCGTTAATGCCAATGTTCCGGTAGATGCCTTGTATAAATGCTGGCATATTTATCCCAGGCTGGATAAACGGTATTATACCGCCGATCTTATTACGGAGATCCTCAGCGGAGGCGGTTCTTCGCGCCTTTACCAGCGGCTTGTAAAGGAAAAAAGGCTGTTCAGTCATATCGAATGCTACCATACGGGCAGCACCGATGCAGGACTGCTGGTCATTGAAGGGAAACTGGTGAAAGGGATTCAAATGGAGGCGGCAGAAGCGGCCATTGATGATATTCTTAGCCAAATGAAAAAAGAAGTGGTCATGGAAATAGAATTGCAGAAAGTGAAAAATAAAACAGAAAGCATGATCGCTTTTGAAGATATGAGCGTAATGAATCGTGCAGGAAGCCTGGCCTATTATGAACTGCTGGGCGATGCCACCCTCATGAATACCGAATTACAAAAATACCATGCCGTGACCACCGATGAGATCAGGCAGGAGTGTAATCATATTTTCCGGGAGGAAAACAGCAGCACCTTATTTTATTATTCTAATAATTGAGAACAGCACGATACATGATAAACAGGAAAGCGCCGCCAGCGATTATTGATGCCACTGATTTTCAACTGACCCTGAAACCTGCCGAAAAATATACACTGGATAACGGTGTCGAAGTATATGCTGTGCATGCCGGTTCTCAGGAAGTGATGATGGTGGAATGGGTATTTTTTGCCGGCAACAGCTATGAAGAAAAAAACCTCGTGGCGGCTGCTACAAACGGGCTGATCAAGAACGGCACTTCAGTAAAAACGGCTTTCCAGATCAATGAGCATTTTGAATATTATGGTTCGCACCTCAACAGGTCCTGCTATAATGAAACTTCCACCCTTACGCTCCATTGCCTGGATAAGCATATCGCAGACTTACTGCCCGTGGTCCGGGAACTGATCACGGATTCCATCTTTCCTGCAGAAGAACTGGATGTATTCAAACAAAACATGAAACAGCGGTTGTCGGTAAATTTAAAAAAATCCGACTTTGTCGCCAGCAGAATGATGGATGTATATCTTTTCGGGGAGGAACATCCCTATGGTAAATATAGCCGTCATGAAGATTTTGACGCCCTGAACCGGGAAGAGCTGATGGCATTTTACGACCAGTATTACCGGCATGGTAAATGCGTCATATTCGCTGCCGGAAATTTACCGGCGCAGCTGCCACAGCTGCTCAACAACTATTTTGGAACATTGTCACTGAACGCTCCCGTTATCAGTGCCATGCCCAAACACCCTCTTCATCCTGCTCCCGGCGCCGGGCAACCCATCCGTGTTAACAATGACCCCGACAGTGTACAGGGTGCCATCCGCATCGGGAAGTTATTCCCCAACCGCCACCACCCTGATTTTATGAAAATGCAGGTGCTGAACAACCTTTATGGCGGTTACTTCAGTTCCAGGCTGATGAGCAATATCCGGGAGGATAAGGGGTATACCTATGGGATTTACAGTTACCTGCAAAACCATATACAGCAAAGTGCGCTCATTGTCAGTACGGAGGCTGGCCGGGAGGTCTGTGAGCCCACCATCAAAGAAGTCTATGCTGAAATGAACAAGCTCCGGGAGGAACTGGTGGATGAGGAAGAGCTTTCGCTGGTGCGAAACTATATGATCGGCACCATTCTGGCAGACCTTGACGGGCCCTTCCATATCCTGGCCCGATGGAAAAATATTTTACTGAACGGGCTGGATGAAAAATATTTCTATGACTCCATTCATACCATCAAGACTGTTTCTGCAGAGGAACTCAAAGGGCTGGCCGAAAAATATTTTGATCCAGCCTCCTTTTATGAACTGGTTGTTGTTTAAAGCACCGGTTGTAGCTGTTGCGGGGTGATATTCGTAGTCTGCAAAGAAAATATTCAGTATATTCAGATGATGAAACTCATCTTACGATTACTGGTGGTAGCAGCCATTGCCTTTTTACTGGCACAGTTCCTTCCGGGTGTCTATGTGGACAGTTACCTGACCGCAATCTGGTTTGCCGTTGTACTGGGATTGTTGAATGTTTTCCTGAAACCGTTGCTGATCATTATCACCATACCGATCACGATCCTGACACTGGGGCTTTTCCTTTTCGTGATCAATACCATTACGGTGCTGCTGGCCAGTAACCTGGTGGATGGATTCAGGATCGACTCCTTCTGGCATGGCCTCCTCTTCAGTTTGCTTCTTTCGGTCACCACCTCTGTATTGTTCCGGGAAGAAGACCGTCAGCGGAAAGCACAATAATTTAATAAATCCCGCAATTGTTATTTACCGCAGGATAGCTGAAATTCGCAATATGCAATTCGACAGGAAAGATTTATCCGGAGAGCAGCTTACAGCCATTTATCGCCGTTTGTTATGGCCGCGCATGATCGAGGAAAAAATGCTGGTATTGCTGCGGCAGGGAAAGATATCAAAATGGTTCAGCGGTATCGGGCAGGAAGCAATTTCCGTCGGCGCCACACTGGCGCTGGAGCCGGATGAATGGATCATGCCCCTGCACAGGAACCTTGGTGTTTTCACGTCGCGTAACATGCCCCTGCATACCCTGTTCAAACAATGGCAGGGCAATATAGACGGATACAGCAAGGGAAGGGAAAGAAGTTTTCATTTTGGGAACAAGGATCATCATATCTGCGGAATGATCTCCCACCTCGGACCCCAACTGGCAATTGCTGACGGCGTGGCACTGGCGTATAAGCTAAGAAAAGAAAACAAGGTCGCCCTGGCTTTTACAGGAGAAGGGGGGACCAGTGAAGGCGATTTTCATGAAGCCCTGAATGTTGCAGCGGTATGGGACCTGCCAGTCATCTTTATCATCGAAAATAATGGATATGGACTCAGTACGCCTGTTGCAGAACAATATCGTTGTATCAGCCTTGTAGATAAGGCCAGGGGATATGGCATGGAAGGCGTACAGATTGATGGGAACAATGTGCTGGCTGTGTATGATACGATCAAAGGCATCAGGGAATACTGCATCAGGAATCAGAAACCTTACCTGGTGGAATGCCAGACCTTCCGGATGCGGGGGCATGAGGAGGCCAGCGGCACAAAATATGTTCCCCGGCAGTTATTTGATATCTGGAAGCTGAAGGACCCCATCGAAAGCTATGAAAAATTTTTATTGAGCAATGCGGTTATCGATGAAGAAGCAGTGGCGTCAATCAGGAACGAATTCAAAGCGAAAATCGAGGAAGAACTGGCCATCGGCTTTGCATCTCCGGTAATCATACCGGATGAGGAGCAGGAACTGAATGATGTATTTGCCCGCCTGGAGGATTCGGAACACTACTCAGCAACTGCCAGGGTGATCGACCCTTCGCGTAATCCGGAAGAAGGACCCGGTCTGGCAAGGGAACTGCGCATGATCGATGCCATCCGCGAAGGCATTGATCAGTCGATGCAGGCCTACCCGAAGCTGGTATTGATGGGACAGGATATAGCCGAATATGGGGGTGCTTTTAAGATCACGGAAGGATTGCTTGAAAAATATGGCAGGGAAAGGGTGAGGAACACGCCGCTTTGTGAAAGTGCGATTGTCGGTACGGCATTGGGCCTCTCACTTGAAGGTTTCAAAGCCATCATGGAAATGCAGTTTGCCGACTTTGTTACTGCAGGGTTTAACCAGATCGTCAATAACCTGGCAAAGATCCATTACCGATGGGGCCAGCAGGCAGACGTGGTGATCCGCATGCCCACCGGGGCGGGTGTTGGGGCAGGGCCCTTTCATTCGCAGAGTAACGAGGCCTGGTTTACGCATGTACCGGGATTAAAGGTGGTTTATCCATCCTCGCCGGAGGAGGCAAAGGGTCTCCTGATTGCATCGGTGATTGACCCCAACCCGGTTCTCTTTTTTGAACATAAGGCTTTATACCGAAGTATACAGGGACCGGTTCCCGAAGACTATTACCAGGTTGAAATCGGAAAAGCTAGACAGGTGCGGGAAGGAGATGAAATAGCCATCATCACCTATGGAGTCGGGGTGCATTGGGCCGATGATTTTGCAGCCGAACACCCGGAGATCTCCATCGATATCCTCGATCTGCGTACCCTTTCGCCACTGGATTATTTTTCCATCCGGGAAGCGGTACAACGGACCGGCAGGGTATTGGTGTTGCATGAAGATACCCTTACAGGTGGTATCGGGGGTGAAATTGCTGCCTGGATAGCGGAACATTGTTTTGATTTACTGGATGCCCCGATTTTCCGTTGCGCTTCATTGGACACGCCTGTTCCCTTCAACACCGACCTGGAAAAGAATTTCCTGGCAAAACTCCGGTTGCAGGAAACCATTGATAAGCTGCTTTCTTACTAGTATGCTTAAGTATTTTTGATTATTCCCCTTCCTGAAGATTTTTTTTGTGGAGATAATATTAAAATTTATCTTGATATTATAATCTTGCCCTTTCTAAACTGGTTTACTCCCCCCTTTTATTATTTCAACCAAAACGAAACCAACATGTCATCACCCCTTTCTTCGGCAGGCATAGCTGCACCTGTCAGTCAATCTGAACGCATCGTTATCATTGATGCTTTACGAGGGTTTGCTATCCTGGGTATCTTACTCATGAATATTCCCGGTTTTGCCTTACCGGATCCGGTATATGGGGATCCGTCCGTCCTGAATGAGTGGGGAACGGTGAATTATAAAACCTGGTATTTTATTGAGTGGTTCATGGAGGGGAGCCAGCGTGCTTTATTCTCGATGTTATTTGGTGCGGGCATTATCTTATTCATCACCCGCCAGGAAAAAAGGGTAGAGGGGCTTTTCCCTGCAGACTATTTCTTCCGGCGCCAATTATGGCTATTGGTATTCGGATTGTTCAATGCCTTTGTGCTTTTATGGTTCTGGGATATCTTATTTCACTATGCCTGTGTGGGAATGATCATGTTCGCGTTTCGGCGTTTATCCCCCAAAGCCCTGATCATCGGAGCCGTCATCTGTCTGTTGTTGCAGACAGCCCGGGAAAATGTAGATGCATACCGCGAAAGGGAGATGATCAGCAAGGGAGAGATGATCGCCAAACTGGACACCACGGTAACGAAACTCACCGACCAGCAGCAGGAAGAGTTAGGGGCTATGAATGGATTTAAAGAAAAGTCCAGTATGGATGGAAGGAAGAAAAAAATGGATAAAAGCCTGAAAGCGATGAGGGGCAGTTATGGGGAGTTATATCAATACCAAAGCCAGCGAAGTTTTAACGTGGAAATTTTTTACCTCTATTATGGGGCCTGGGATATATTGATATTTATGTTACTGGGTATGGCTTTCTTTAAAAACGGAGTATTGACGGGAACAGCCTCCAATAAAGTGTACTGGTTGCTTTTCCTTGGCGGGCTGGGCATCGGGCTGACCCTATCCTATTTCAGGCTGCAACCGCTGATCCATTATAAGTTCAATAATTTCGATTATTCAAAAAATGTGACTTTTGAATTCTACCAGATCTCAAGACTATTCCGGTCGCTGGGGATACTGGGGTTGATCATGTTATTGTATAGGTCCGGGTGGTTTAAATGGTTGTTCAACCTTATGCGGCCGGTTGGTCAGATGGCTTTCACCAATTACCTGATGCAGTCGCTGCTGGGCGGGCTGATCTTTTATGGGATTGGTTTCGGTTATTTTGGCAAGCTGCAACGGTACGAAATCTATTATGTAGTGGCCGGCATCTACCTGTTCCAGATCATCTTTAGCCATTTCTGGTTGAGGAATTTCCGGTTCGGGCCACTGGAATGGACCTGGCGCAGCCTGACCTATTGGAAAAAACAACCGATGCGAAAGGATAATCCAAAAGAAGTGATGGCACCCTAAATCAAGGCGATTTACAAATTTAATGACCAGGAATACCCGGTTCCTGAAGAAGGTCAGGTTCAGAGGGATCTCGGTTGCTGTTTTTCGTCATATGCAGGATCAATAATTATCAACCAAATATTAAACAGTATGTTGAAACTTACTGCGGCGATTTAATTTCATATTGGAGTGTAAGAAAGATGATATATTTGAATTCTGGTATCCTATAATGATTGTATGTTGAAAAGGCTCTATTATCTTATTGCGGGGGATACCCAAAATTATGGGTTTGAACACCGTATTTTTAATTTATCCAGTTTTATTATTACGGTATTTTGTATCCAGGGAACCCTGATCAACTACCTGCTGGGTTTGCATATTGCTACCGTATGGCTCGCAATTGGAGGAACGGTAATTTCAGCTACGTTATTTTATATCGCAAGAGTGAAGGCGATGTTTTCCCCCGCACTCCTTATCGTTTTTTCGATTGCCGCAATTGTGATCCTCGGCCCCCTCCATTTTTTTAATGGCGCATCTTCAGGTCCTACCATCTATCTGCTGATCATGATGTTGAATATTTTCTTACTGATTGCACCGTCTGGTTTACAGGTATGGATTTATGGAATATTTGGTATTTCCATTTTGAGTATGCTGGTATTGGAGTATTATTTCCCGGGATGGATAACAGCTTACGCATCGGCCTCTCAGCGAATTGCAGACCATATTACTGTGATGATTTATTCCTTGTTTTTTACCATGCTGGTGATCCGGTTATTCAGGATAAGCTATGACAGGGAGCAACAAACAATTTTGCAGCAAAAGATTGAATTGGAAGATGCCTATCGGGTAACAACAGAAAAGAATATATATATTGAATCGCTGATCCGCGAGTTGCATCACCGGGTAAAGAATAACCTGCAGGTAGTTTCCAGCCTGTTGTCTTTGCAATCTAATCGTCTTGAGGATGAAAATGCGCGTAAGGCGCTACAGGACGGCAGGTCAAGAGTGGATGCCATGGCGATGATACATCAGCGTTTATACATGGATAAACAGCTGGCATCTGTCAACATACAGGATTATATTGAAGAATTATCTGTATCGATTGCTGGAAGCTATGGCTATTCCCCTGCATCCGTAATAACCGATATTGTAATCAGCAGGGAAGATTTTGATATTGACCGGGCGATTCCGATTGGGCTGATTGTAAATGAGTTAATTACGAATGCCTTTAAACATGCGTTTAAGGGAATAACCGATCCTAAGGTTCATATTAACTTATTGCAGGAAGGAGATATGTTAGAACTAAGGATTAGCGACAATGGTACCGGCATGAAAACAAAGGATAGTGGCCCTGCGACATTTGGAATAAAGCTGGTGCATATTCTCGTAGACCAGTTGGATGCCAGGCTCCAGGTATTGAACCACCCCGGAACAGAGTACCGAATTAAAATGAGTGCATAAGAAACGCAAATGAATAAAAGTATACTCGTCATTGAAGATGAACTCATCACTGCCGAAAGCATCGCTGAATTATTACGTGATGAAGAATATTTAGTATCCGGGCCAGCAAAGAGTGCTGATGAGGCCCTCGCTATTTGTGATTCTTTGCAACATTCTCCTGCCATTGCTTTATGTGATATCAATATCAAAGGCAAGGTAAATGGGGCGGAACTGGCCAAACAGCTAAAATCACGGTTCGGTTGTGAAATTATCTTTCTTACAGCGTATACGGATACGGGTTCCCTTCAAGCTGCATTTGAATCTGAACCTGTGATGTATGTTGTAAAGCCATATAGTGATATCCAGTTATTGGTAGCGGTACAGTTGGCATTTCATAAAATTTTAAAAAAGGAAAACAATACTGCTGTCAGGAAGCTGGATCTTACTCAAAGAGAAAGAGAAATTGCCGGTTGGGTAGCAGAAGGGCTCAGCTCGAAACAAATCGCTGCCCAGTTAAAGATCAGCATCGAAACCGTTAAAACCCATCGCAGGCGCATGCTGCAAAAAAATAATATTAGCAATTTTCCCCATCTTGTTTACCTGCTGAAAGATCATATTTAGCCCCTGTCACTCCAAATGGGTATTGTGCATTTTTTATCGCAATATTATTTTGCGGTTTGATTTATCATGATCAAATCGGTATCCAATGAAAAATTTTAAGCCCCTTTTTTTCTGTTTTCTTTTTTTATCCATCTTATTTTTCACATCCGGCTGTACAAAAGACGAGCCAGTCTATGATCCCACCGGGAAATGCGGGTTTGTACTTAGTTCCACAATCGGATCTGCCGGTCTCACTGCTGTCTGGTACATCAAGATCAGTATGGATGACGGGACAATTTATAATACCGTTTCAAGTGATCCCTATGCTTACGGGGAAAGGGTTTGTTTTTAACTTTCGAAAATTAATTTTTAATGCCATGCGAATTATATTTTATTGCTTGTTATCCATAGCCTGCTTTTCTTCCGGTGGACAGGTTATACAAAAGTTGCCTTCTTTATCCCTTGAAGACTATTTTTCTGAAAATTCTGTAGCACTACAGCAATTACCGGATAATAAAAAAGCAAAACTTTTAATAACATTTGGCCCCTCTTTATGCAGTGCCTGTTCACAGATCATCGACAACCTGTCCACTTCAGAGGTGGTTTCTAAGTTTGGCGTCTATGCCGTCAACATTGATAAAAAGGAAAATATTGGGTTAACCAGTGCTTATAAGATGGATGATTGGAATAAGAAAGGGATTCATGTATTGGACGACGAAGACTGGAGAATGATGAAGGCAATGAAAATGACACGATTACCCAGGATCTTTTTTTTGGATCAATCTAATAATATTATTTACTGCCATGAAAGTTATACAATTAACAGCAACCAAATTAATTACATTCTGGGTTTGATTGCGGGGAAAGAAATAGAGGCGGGTAAAAAGCTTTATTTTGACAAAGACTGGATGCCAACTGAAAAGAAAAAAGCAGTGTATTACAGAACTACAAAAACAAGTGGTTCATTAATTGAAGTCAATGATTTTTATGCCAATGGTAAACTGCAAATGAATGGTAAGGCAGAACTGCTGTTTCCATTCTATCATTCCGGCGAGTTTACTTATTATGATAATGAGGGTCATCTCACTTCAAAATCAAATTATGCGGATAATGAGCTCAACGGGAATTATGAAGCCTATTATCCCAATGGCATTATTTCCACTAAAGAAACATATCAGCGTGGAAAATTAAATGGTCCTGTTACGTTCTACTATGATAATGGCAAAGTTAAAACCAGTGGAGGAGCCTACAACAACGGGTTAAAAGAGGGTGAGTGGAAAGATTATTATCCCGATGGAACCCTGGGAGCTGTTACCAACTGGCAGAGCAATAAAAGACAAGGAAATGCCAGGGGCTACTATGAAGATGGCCGTTTATACTATGATGTTAATTTTGTAGATAATACGATTGACTATCACCAGCCAGCCTCAGTTTTAAACAATGATGGGAAACCTGCTCTTACGCATATTAAACTGGATCAATCAGGCAGGGTGAATTATGAATATTTATTTGTTGATGGAACCAAGAAGGTTTTGACCGACGAAAATAACAATATCCGGGTAGAATTCCGGGATCTCAGGGGGCGCCTGATATCTGAATATCTTTTTTCGTCTGATTATAAACCCCTGTATTTAAAGGAGTACAATGCCAATAATCAAATAATTAATTGGATGGAGTTTAACTCCTTTAAGCTGATTAATGCAAGGGTCCTTTTGTCAAACAATAATCAATTTATTATTCAAACCGCCGCCAATGGTAAATACAGCTCCCGATTAGTGGATATTAATAATCAGGAATTGACGGAAGGATCCCTCTCTGAGGAGGATCAAAAAATAATTGAGCAAACCAAGATCTACTTATCTGTAAATGCCGATAATATTAAAGATGTTGGCTATTCCATGTATAATTATAGTGCCAATATCGAGTCATTTGTTATCGATCAACACCTGGGTTTAAATTAATTTATTTTCAAAATGCACAGATACCTGCTATTTCTTGTGGCCATTTTGCTGCTTTTCAAAACGGGGTATTCGCAGAAAAAGTTTATACCACCCATCGATTATGAGCTGCGTTCCGTCCAGGACCTGTTATCAAAATGGGCCTGTAAGACTTATTTCTATGATGAATTTCCGGGTGAGCCTTTTGAACAATCTATTCAGGTAGATGAGCGATCTAAACAGATCATCTATCGTATCCGGGATTTTACAGCAGGGGGTACGGATACCAGTTGGCTCGCTACCCATTATATTCCCATTCTACTCATTGATAGTATTTCCCAAAATTATGATGACAGCAGTTTGACTTTTTTCACGCCTTATGCCAAGATAGACAGCTGGCAGTTGGATTATCCGGCCGTAAAAAATGAAAAAGTAAGTATGCATATGCAATTATGGAAGGTGAGAAATCTTTCCGGGCAGCTTTGGGGTCATATCAGGGCGTACCAGCTCATGCAAAAGGCAAACCAGTAATTGATTAAATGGGTTTTGTAGTAGTAGAACCTTTAAGCAGCTATTGCTCATTGGCCTTATAAACCCTTAATACATTTTCCCCCAGAATCTTCTTAACCGATTTCCTTGAATAACCCCTTTTCAGCAAGGCATCCGTTATCAGGGGATAATTGGTCACATCATCCAATTGCTGGGGTGCAGAATTGATGCCGTCAAAATCACTGCCCAGGCCGACATGGTCTATACCTGCCAGGCGGACCAAATAATCAATATGGTCAATCAGCATGGATAAAGGAGGTCGCAGGGCTTGCACTTCGGCCGGGTATTTTTTAAACAGGTAATCATCGGCGAAATAGGGGTCAGAAACCGTTTTAAGGATCGAGTCGCGTTCTGTTTTGTGTCTTTTGATAAATTGCTCGTTCCTCCTGGAATAATTGCTGTCAATAAAACCAGAAAAGAAATTGACACAGATCACCCCGTTGTTTTTTCCGACTGCTTTGATCTGTTCATCTTTCAGGTTCCTGTACACCGGGCAAAGCGTATAGGCACAGCTATGTGAAACAATCACGGGTTTGGTGGTGGTTTGGATGGCATCCCAGAAAGTTTGCTCTCCCACATGGGAAAGGTCCACCATCATACCCAGTTCATTCATTCTTTTCACGACCTGCTTTCCAAACTCGGTTAGCCCTTTATGAGACAATGCTGCCGTTGCTGAACTTTCATCCATGGCACTTGTGGCCCAGGGGTTGGAATTATTCCAGGTAAGCGTCATATACCTGGTTCCTCTTTTATAGAGGCTATCCAGTTTGGAGAGGTCATTTTCCATCATATGGCCACCTTCCACGCCGATCATCGCCACCAACTTCCGTTTCCGGATGATCCTGCGGATATCCTTTGAAGAAAAAGCGATCTCCATTTTTTGCCAGTTTCGGAGAGAAATGGCGTACAGGGAATCGATTTCGCGGTTGGCCCAGGAAAACGGGTTTTGCATTTTACCATCGCACCACACCGAAAAAATCTGGAGATCGACCCCCCCTTTTTTAAACCGGTTCACATCCGAATGCGTTTTGCCCGTCAGGTCATAGTCAATATTATTTCCTTCGGTACAGATATTGGTGAGGATATCATTGTGCGTGTCGGCCACTATACTGCCAAAGTGGAGTTTTTTTGATGGCTGGGCGAAAAATGAAAGAGCAAAAAGGGACAGAAGCAGTGTAGCTGTAATTTTTTTCATGGTTGACAGTTTTTATTCACCCGGGTGATATATTTTTTCTGCATGTTGCCATACATCTTCCTTATAAAATAATACTTCTTTAAACTGGCCCTTGCTGTACATCAGGCCCTGGTCAAAAAAATGTGGTGAGCCGGCCTTTCCGCTTTCTCCCCCGGCGAGCAAGGACCTGGCTATTATTTTTTTGCCAAATTCAACGGCGCAGATAAAGCTATTGCCATTTACACCATATCTTTTTTCAGTCCCCGGGTAGGTTCGGCTGGTATAGGAGGGCAACATTCCCCAGATGGATGAAACGAAACCCACCGGTATGCTTGGCTGCTTGTCATCAAACTTATTATCGATATCCCCTGATATTCTTTGAAAACGGTTGATGGACCCCCAGGGGATCTGCCAACGGCCAAATCTTTTTTCCAGGTCGCGGATCGTTGAGAGTAATGGACGCAATAATTCATCTGCACGGGCCTGTGCGACAAATTCTTTGGTTGTATTGACCTGGTCAGCGATTCCCTCTTTGACCGGAGTCCGGTAAATGGCCGGTAATAATCTCTGTCCCCATTCCACGGCCAGGGTAGTGGCAATTGAATTTTCCCCACAACGGTAATCCCAGTTTTTTAACACCGATACGGGGCCGATCAGCAGGGCATACATTGAATCTGAATATTGGATATTCGTTTCGAAAGCACGCACCAGTGCCGGTACCAGTACCTCGAAAGCGCTCAGTCTTGTGTCATAACCGGCTTTTATCACTTTATCAATCGTATAGGAATTATTTTCCTGCAATACCCTGACGGCATTGATCCCCCGGAAGTTTTCACCATTGGGTGCCATATATGCCGGGTAGTTTTTCCTGTCAGGACTATTGGTGCCGGCTGCAGTAAACGGGGTTGAATTACAATTTTGCAGCCATCCGTTTTTAGGGTTATAAATATGAATGGTTTCGTCCAGTGTATGCAGGCCTTTCCATTCTGTCGCTTTTGTGGTGCCGTCTACAGGTTGGCTCCAGTCGTAGCGGTTATCCCTTTTGGGGATACGGTTCCCATGCCAGTAAGCGATATTCCCTTCTGCATCAGCATACACGGTATTGTTCGAGATATTGCCGTTCAGTTCAAGGGTTTTTTTAAAGGAGGCAAAACTAGTGGCCCTGGTTCTTTGCCAGCATTGGATCAACCCGTTCATCAACCGGTTATCGGCCCGAAGGCTTAACCAGTTGCCGTTTCTTGCTGCCATCACAGGCCCGTGATGGGTGAAATAGGTGGTAAACTTTCGGCTTTCGACTCCCGTACCGGTTGAATATCGAATAATAATATCTTTTTCAAGGACGGGTTTCTGATGGTGTTCGTATTCATATACATAGCCATTCCCTTTTTTGCTGATCTTTTCCCGGTAGGAATCTGCAGCATCAACATCACTGCTGGTATGCATCCATCCACAATGTTCATTGAAACCCTGGTAAACGAAAAATTGCCCCCAGGTTACGGCACCGTAGACATTGAGCCCTTCCTCACTTACCATATGCACTTCGGGCCGGAAATAAAAAGTTACATGGGGATTAATATAAAGGATCGCGTTTCCGTCTGAAGTGATGCCGGGAGCAACAGCGAAACCGTTTGACCCGGTAAGTATTTCTTCTTTGAATAATGCGGGTGCTGCAACAGCATTAGGTGGGTTTCCCGTAGCATAGAATTTACGGAATTCATTCATCGAGATATCGGCGGTACTGATGGCCCCGATACTTCCGTCCGTCCAGAGCAGGGGGAACCAGGGCTCAAAACGGGTCAGCAGGGAAGGGTGTTCTTCCGGGTGTTTATACAGGTAGAAATTGATACCATCGGCAAAAGCAGTACATAGTTTTTTAAGCCAGGCCGGTGCTTTTTTATAATCCGCCCTGGCATCCTCCTGGTTGATCACGATCCGGTTCAATAAATCGTTGTATAATTCCTTCTCGCCTTTTACTTCTGCCATCCTTCCCAGTTTTTCAATATAATTCATCTCCACCCTGGGGAAATCATCTTCACATTGGGCATACATGAGTCCAAACACCGCATCGGCGTCGGTTTTGCCATAGATATGGGGAATACCGTAGGGGTCGCGGATGATAGAAATATCTTTTGCCTGTTTTTCCCATCGGGCTATTTCTCCCGGTTGAAAAACGACCTGTTGGGAGAATCCATAGAAGGGAATGAAAAAAAGAATCAGCCATCTTTTCATGGAGTCAATTTTTTAGTATTCAAACAAAAGCGCAGGCCTTCTTCACCGGCCCATGGAGATATTAATCCAGTACTTCAAATACAACCAGGGGATGCGTTTTATGTTTAAGGGTCACTTCACCCACTTTTTGACAATGGAAGGATTCTTTGATCTTTTCATAGGATTTTTCACTGATCAGGATCTGCCCGGGTTCGGATGCGGCCTGAAGGCGTTGGGCTGTATTAACCGTGTCACCGATCACCGTATAGTCCAGCCTGCGCAGGCTGGAAGATCCGATATTCCCCGAAATCATTTCACCACAGTTGATCCCAATGGAGACCTTTGGGGTAAAGGGAACATTTCCGGATTGTACCGGTAGGGCTTCAATTTTTTTTCTTACCGCCAGCGAAGCATCCACGGCCCGGTCGAGATGAAACTCATCCCGGAATACGGCCATGATCGCATCCCCAATAAATTTATCAATATAACCACCCTGGGCAATGATTTCCTTGACCATGATATCGAAATAACTGTTGAGCAGTTGTACGACCGTATTGGGTTTTTCATTTTCGCTGATCGTTGTAAAGCCGCAGATATCGATGAAGACAACGGTAGCATCCACATTTTCATTGACCATCAGGCTGGTTTCGAACTCACGGGTACCCATAAAATTCAGCACGGTTTCATCGACATACATTTTAAGGATATTATTTTCCTTGATCGCCAGCATGGTTTCGCGCATTTGCTGAACATGCCTGATGGTTTTCTGCATGGTCAGGTCCAGGTCTTCAAAATTGACGGGTTTGGTAATAAAATCAAAGGCTCCGCGGTTCATGGCGGTTCGGATGTTTTCCATATCCCCGTAGGCCGAAACGATGACCGATTTCAGCAGGTTATTTTGCTCATTTAATTTGGTGAGCAGGGTAAGCCCGTCCATTTCAGGCATATTGATATCGCTGAGTACGATGTCAACATCGTCATGTTTTGCCAGTTGTTCCAGCGCCTGTACCCCGTTCACGGCAAAAAGGAATTCATATTGGTGTTCGCGAATCTTCTGGCGGAACTTTTGCTTGATCAGTACTTCCAGGTCAGTTTCATCATCTACTACAAGAATTTTTGCCATCAGCTATTCGTTTTCAATTTTTCTTTTAAGGAACTAAAATCAACCGGTTTTGTCAAAAAATCATCGGCGCCCAGTTGTTTAGCGGTATTGAAATTTTCTGCATCGCCATAGGCGGTGATCATCATCACCACCGGTGGGGGTTTCAGGTATTTCTGTTTAATATGGGCCAGGAGTTCCAGGCCGCTCATGCCGGGCATATTGATATCGGAGAGGATCAGCACGGCTTCCTGTTCATGTTCATTCAGGTAGATCAACGCCTCTTCTCCGCTGAAGGCAAATACGAATTCCATTTCCCCGCTCCTGATTTCTTTCCGGAAGCGCTGCTCAAACAGCACCTGTACATCCCTTTCATCATCAACAACTAAAATTTTCATATTGTAATATAAATTATTATGTGGTTAAATATAAAATGATTGTAGCACAACTAAATGGCTTTTTTTAAGGTTGATCATTTTAGTTAAACAGGGTGCTGTATGGGTAATATGATGGTGAACGTGGTTCCCTGGTTTACCGCAGTTTCAACTTTTAATTCCCCCTTATGACTCTTAGTGACGATATCATAGCTCATACTGAGCCCCAAACCTGTTCCCTGCCCGGTGGGTTTCGTGGTAAAAAAAGGCTGGAATATCTTTTCTTTAATGGAGTCCGGTATGCCGTTGCCGTTGTCAGCCACACTAATCTCTACCTGGTCGCCTGTTTTACGGGTACTGACCGTCACGATGGGTTCATAAGCATTTTCGCCATCCCGGGCCTGGGTTTCCTTCTTTTTTTGATCCACTACATAAAAGGCATTGGTGATCAGGTTGAGGATGACCCTGCCGATATCCTGTGGAATGACCGGGATGGTACCGATGCCAGGATCAAAATCCGTTTTAAGGGTGGCGTTGAAGTTTTTGTCCTTTGCCCTCAGTCCATGATAGGCTAGCCGGAGATATTCATCAGCCAGCGCATTGATATCCGTGGGTTCTTTTATGCCACTACTGCTGCGACTGTGCTGCAGCATACCTTTAACGATCGCATCGGCGCGTTTGCCATGAAATATGATCTTCTCTTCATTGTCTTCCACATCTTTGGCAAGGGAGATGGCTACGTCGAAATTTTTCTTTTCCAGTTCCTCCCTCATCTCAGCAAGCATTTCTTTGTTGACCTCGGCGAAATTATTAACAAAGTTCAGGGGATTTTGAATTTCATGGGCAATACCTGCCGTGAGTTCACCCAGGCTGGCCATTTTTTCAGACTGGATCAGTTGATGCTGTGTGGCTTTTAAGTTTTCCAGCGATTGGTTGAGTTCAGCATTAGATTGATGAAGCTGGCTGGTGCGGGAAGCGATTTCTGCTTCCAGCATTTCATTTTGTTTTCGGGTGACCCTGGTTCGCCATTTTATGATCTGTGCAATCAGGAAGAGAAATGCTACCAATACGAGGATGCGGAACCAGGTGGTTTCATAAAAAAAGGGCTTAACAGTAAAAGCATAACTGGCTCCTGTAGTATTCCATATTCCATCGTTATTGCTGGCAATTACCCGGAATGTATATTTCCCCGAGGGAATATTGGTATAAATGGCCTTCCGGTCACCGACAGCAATGATCCAGTCATTATCATACCCTTCCAGTTTGAATTTAAACTGTATTTTTTCAGGCGCCACGAAGCTCAGTGCACTATAACTGAAAATATAGCGGTGATTACCGGGTGAAAAAAGCCGGTTTTGGAGTAATCCCAAATCAACATCATCCCTTGATACCTGGTGAATATTTACAGGCGGAGGGAATGTATTTTTTTGCAGCTGGCCGGGGTTAACCTCTACCAGGCCGCCAAATGTTGGAAACAATAACCTTCCGTTGGGTGTAATGGAGGGATGCCTGGCACCGACACATTGCCGGTTGAACATACCATCTCCATCATCATATAAAGACCAGTTAATCGCAGCTGTTTTTTTATCGAGGAAATCATTCAATTCCTGTTTTTTGGCACGGATTAATCCCCGGTTTGAAGGGAACCAGACATAACCTTCATGGTCGGGCATAAATTCAAAAACAGAGTTTTCAGGTAACCCTTCCCTGAAACCTATATGGAGAAATTCACCGTTCTTCAGGCGGGTGATACCCGATTGGGTGGTTAACCAAATGGTTCCATCCGGGTCTTCTAAACTGCTGAAAACACCAATTGTAGGAAGCCCCGATTTGTCGTCGTAATAAGTCGGATTGCCGGATGTATCGATCACCAGGACCCCTTTATTGAATGATGTCAGCAGCCATTTCCCGTTGCTCAGTTTACGAATCGTACCGAGGTATAGCGAGCTAAAGTCGACTTTCGGTAATGGCAGCAATTCAATATTATCCTTCGCGTTTAAAAAGCCAATGCCCGTGTAGCCAAATCCAAACCAAATTTGTCCTTTATCATCTTCAAACACATACCTGGCCTGGACAAAACCCTTTGCTTCAAATAGTTTTTCACCTTTCTCCGATATTCTGATAATATTTCCTGAAGAGAAACAGATCCAAATATTACCCCTAGTATCTTTATACAAATGGGTGGGATCACCCCTGAAATTTTCAAGACTTTTATTTTTAAAGGGATAGGGTTCCACCACCCCGTTGCTGATCCTAAAAAGTTTGCGGTAGGTAGCAACCAGGTAAGTATTGTTGTCTATAGCACACACTGCTGCTATACGATTGTCGTTTAATCCATCCCGTACGGAATAATTGTTGAATTTGCTTTCACTGAGTTTAAACAGCCCGTTAGCCGTTGACGAAAACCAGATATTCCCCTCCCTGTCTTCCATGATATTGTTCATATTCTGGGAAAGCATGCTTTCATTTACAGAGAAAAATTCAAAGCGATCGGATCCCGCAGGGAGGTAGGCTACCCCTGAACTGGTAGCTGCCCAGATGCCTCCTTTCCTGTCTTCCAGTATCATTGTTGTGGACGGCGAACTACTGGTAAATAGCGCTGCTTCCATTCCCGGATAAAGTTCAAATGCCTTGCCGTTCCAGAGAAACAGGCCCTTTGAAGAAACCAGCCAGACCCGGTTGCGGCTATCAGCATAGGTTTCGTAATATACCCGATCGGAAAGGATACCTTCCTTAGCGGTTATTTCAAAAAACTTTCCCCCATTGAAACGAAAGAACTTACGGTTAAGACTTCCCCACAGGTTTCCCGACTTATCCCTGGCATAACTGTGGCTGATTAATCCATCATTTGTCAGCAATTGAATCCTTTGGGAATCGGATATGGATTGGAAGGCTCTGGTATGGGTGTTGAATAAACCATAACTTAGGATGCCCCTTCCAAAGGACAGGATCAGTTCCTCGTTTTTTGTTTTTCCAAGGATATATAAGATTGTTGAGTCGGTCAGATAGGCTTTAAACTCCCCCTTTTCATAAGAAACCAATCCACTGTTGGGAGTAGGGATCCAAAGGGTGCTGTCGTTTGTTTCATATAAAAGCCCTTCCACATTATCGCTTTTCAAGAGCGGTACCGAACGCGAATTAAAGGATGTAAAGCTGATACCATCGAAGCGAACAAGACCGGTATATCCTGTGGTCCAGATATATCCTTCCTTAGTCTGGTATACGTTTAATGCCATATCGTTGGGCATTCCTTTCCGGGTATCCCAATGTTCTATTTTTAAACGGCTGAATGTATGTTGGGCGGTGGTTACTTCCGGTTTACATAATCCCAGCAGCAGTATTACAACAATAGCCGCATTTTTCAATGAATGTATCATCCAGTACTTTTTAAGGAAGCATGATCAATCAATTAGCTCATTTCGTCCTGCCAAAACAGGCTTATCCCTTCCCGGACTTCCCGTTTTATGAATTTACATAACTACCCAATAAAATCAGGATGGGGTTTTGGTTTATCTATTTATGCTGCCGGAACAACCATTCCATCATCATTTCATCACTATAGGCTCCCAGCCAGGAAAAATGGCCGACTTCGGGATACACCGTTAAACCAGGGTGGGCTCCCGCCTTTGTCAGGGCCTGGTACATTTCCCTTGCATGAGCAGGGTCTACAGCCGGGTCCTCAGCACCATGGAAAATCCAAATGGGTATGCTGGCGATGGAAGCAGCCCGGGATACATCCCCCCCTCCGCAAACGGGTACTGCTGCGGCAAAGAGGTGGGGATATCTTTCAATGGCATCAAAAGTGCCAAAACCTCCCATGGATAATCCGGTAATATATATTCGGTTGCTATCCACCGGTAGTGTTTTGATCAGTTTCCTGATCAGGTTGGCCAGGAGCTCCATGGGTTTTGTCGGCGCTGTCCCCAGGACCATATCTATGCTTTCCCTGTTACTTGAAAAATTCGACCAACTCATGCCCTTGGGGCATTGAGGGGCAATCACAATCGCCGGGTGCAAAATCATCATCCTGTCACTGGCAAAATTGCTGACTCCCCATTTCAGCTGGGCTTCGTTGTCATTCCCACGCTCACCCGAACCATGCAAAAAAATCACGAGGGGATATTTTCGCATGGGATTCGCATCCGGGTAAAGCTGGCGGTATAATAGACTGTCCCCTTTATCGCTTTTAAATATTTCACGGCTGAAACGCGAAGAAGACTGGGAAAACAGGATAGCAGGATTGATCAGTAACAGGATCAGCCCCAGGTTTAGTATTCGGTTTACATATTTCATCTTGATCGATTTTAAATAAAGTAAGATACTATACTGTCAGTTTTCATCGGCCTATCAATGGGTTCAGCCGATGCTGGGGAATCAATTCCCGGTTATCATTTGATCACCATTTCTTCCGCCCCTGTCCAGTTGTCGGGAACGCCTTCCTGCAGATAGGTCATTGCATTTTCCAAAAAATGTTTACCGGTCAGGTCGCCAGGGTTAATCGCCAGAATTTTTTCAAACAAGGGGATCGCTTTTTCAAACCGGCGATCATGGTAATGCTCCATAGCCTCGTTAAAACTTGCAAGTGTTTCCTTTCTTAATGCAAATTCATGGGCAGCAAGCCCGTCAAAACATTCAATGATGTTTAATAATTTATTCTTTCCTTTCAATCTAACATTTCCGAGGCTGCGCAGGTTAAAATCATGTTTTTCAATAGTATGATTGATGGTTTCCCGGCTGAGCAGCAGGGGGGACCTGTAATACTTGGTCAGGCTTTCAATCCTGGCTGCCGTGTTTACCGTATCGGCAATGGTAGCGGCATCCATGCGTTGTTCATCGCCGGTGATGCCCATGATCAGCGGACCGGTATGCATACCAATCCCTGCGCGAATCTCCGGAAGGCCTTCGAATTTTCTGTTCCTGTTTAATTCAAAAACAGCTTTTTGCATACTGATAGCCGCTTTGATAGCATCGGCAGGGTTATCCGGGAAAATCGCCATGATAGAATCGCCCAGGTATTGGTTGATGAACCCGTTATTCGACCTGATAATGGGGCCAAGCTGGGCATTGAAAGAAGATACAAATCTGAAGTTTTCATCCGGGGTCATTTTTTCCGAGAGGCTGGTAAAATCCCGGATGTCGGTAAAGAGTACGGTCACAATTTTTTCTACCTGGTCGCCTAATTTTATGTCGGTGATATTGTCTTTCCCTAAAGAACGGATGAATTCATTGGGAACAAATTTCTTTGTCACTTCGTGAATACGGAGGATGGCCTCTTCCCTTTCCCGTACTTCCCGGATATTTTTTTCATATAACAATGCACTTTCAATCGCAGCTGAGGATTGAAGCGCCAGTGTAACCAGCAGTTTGAGCTGCCCCGCAGAAAACTGGTCGGGAGCGGTACCGGCGAGAATAACGGCTCCCATAATGCGATGCTTCACTTTCATGGCAGCATAAACCAGCGACTGAACCGAGTCCTGAATGATCCCTTTTTCTTTCAACAGGGCGATATCGGAAATGATTTCTGATTGACCGCTCAGGCCGATTTCCATCAGCAGTGGCAGGTGTTGACGAAGGCCATCCTGGTTAAATAAATCTTCGCCGGTAACAGCCGGTGTGGTGAGCGTTTGATGCTCTTCATCCCATAACAGGATAATACCGCTGTTCGATTGTATGGAATGCATGGCCTGCTTCAGGGTGAGGCTGGCAATAATATCAGGGTCAATGGTCTGGGTCAGCGCCTCGGTAAAATTGAAAATGATATTTATTTCCTGGTAGAGACTTAATACTTCGTTACCCAATTTCTTTTTTGCGGACTCTCTCTGCAGCAGCATGCTGAGCAGGTCAGCGACAGATTGCGCCTTATCACTTCCTTTTACCCAGCCGGCGATTGTTTCTTCCAGCATGATCGGGCACTGGCAAGTATCCCCGATTTGTGGCTCTCCCATCAGGCAATTGCCATTTTCATCTTCAATCCAGCTTGCTGTGGAGAGATTATCCAATAAACCGGAGATGATTTCATAAAACCCTTTGTTTCTGCCGACGATATTTTTTAAACTAAGTTTTGCCATAGTGTTTGTCCATCCGAATTAAATACAATCTGTTTTATCGGTTCCCGGCTGCGATCATTTTTCCAGTCCCAGTACCTGTATCGCCTTATTCAAAAGAACTTCCGGGTCAAAGGGCTTTGTCATATAAATATTTGCACCCACTTCCTGTCCTTTTTGCCGGTCTATTTCCTGTCCCTTTGCCGTTAACAGGATAATAAAAACGTCATCCATTTTTAAGTCCTGTTTCACTTTCTTACAAACATCCATTCCATTCATTTTCGGCATCATGACATCCAGGAAAACAATATTGGGTTTTTCCGATTGAATTAACTCCAGTGCAGACTGGCCATTGTCGGCCGTCAAAAACTCTACGCCCTCATCTTCGAGATCCTCCAGGGTCTGTTCAATCAGCATACGGATATGGGCCTCATCATCCACGATCAATATTTTTTTACTCATGTTGTATTTTTTATGCTTTATTATGTATTAGGTGTAAACCATGAAGACAACGTTTTCCAGCCCTTTTTCGAACCGGAGTGTTTTTACAATATCCTGCTTGTCGGATACCAGGGTATTCATGATAATGATGTCCGGTTGATTGGCGATGGCGGTTTCTACCAGGGATTTACCATCAGATTCCAGCACCGTATACCCCTTCGTTTTCAAAACGTCGGTCAAAGTGGCCACGGTACCCATATCTTCATCTACGACCATTACTTTTTTCTTTGATTTCCCCTGTTCCAGCAAGCTGCCAATCTCATTAAAAAGCAGACCGGTGTCAATCGGTTTGGTCAGGTAGCGGTCCACCCCGATCCTGAAACCCCGGGTCTTGTCCTGAACGATCGATAAAACAATAATGGGAATATCCATGGTCTGGGGATCATTTTTTAATACGGCCGCTACATCAAAACCGTTCATTTCGGGCATCATGATATCCAGGATCACAAGATCCGGTTTTTGTTTCCTCACGGCTTCCAGGGCGGCTTTCCCATTCTCTGCCTCCATGATATTATAGCCTGCTTCCGCCAGTTCCTGGTGAAGCAATGACCGAATGGACGGGTCATCATCTACAATAAGGATGGTGGAAAAATTACCGACAACGGTGAGTTTGGAATGTGCCACTTGTTTTTTTAACTGCAGTACGAGGTCATTGAGGTGAATGGGCCGTTTTTCATCAACGGGTTTAGATACCGGGAAGGATACGAGGAAGGTGCTGCCCTTGCCCAGTTCACTCTCGAGCCAGATACGTCCACCATGGTGTTCTACGATTTCTTTGCAAATCGGCAGTCCCAGCCCGGTGCCTTTGGGTTTATCGGTAAGGGTATCACCCACCTGTTTAAATTGTTCAAACACAGCAGCATGGTCTTCCGGTGCAATACCGATACCCGTATCGGTGATGCTAACAATAATCTCATTTTTTTTCTCCTGAACATTGATCGTCACTTTTCCTTTTTCGGAAAACTTGACTGCGTTGGATATCAGATTCACCATGACCTGTATCAGTTTATCGCTGTCGCCCATGATTTCCGGGATATTGGTCTTGATATTTTTAACCAGTTTCAGGTTACTGTTTTCAAATAACGCTGTCGTGGCAGCGATCGCCCTTTCTGTTATTTCAGGAATTGATACCGGCTCATTGTTCCATTCCATTTTTCCCGCTTCGATTTTTGCCAGGTCCAGCACATCATTGATCAGGTGGGTGAGCCTTTGACCCTCTGATACGACCACATCCAGGTTGTCGGAAATCTGTTGAATGGTTTTTGCAGTTTTGGGATTGCTCTGGTCTGTAATCGGAAAGATCTTGTCTTCCAGTCTCTTTTTAATGATCTTGGCAAAACCCAGCACAGAGGTGAGGGGAGTCCTCAGCTCATGACTCACCGTAGATAGAAAAGCGCTTTTGGCTTCGTTTGCCTGTTCGGCTGTTTTCTTGGCCCTTTCCGCATCCATTTTTGCCAGGTGTATTTCTTCAAAGAGGGTTGCTTTCCGAAGAGCAACCCCTACGGAAGTGGCAATGGTTTTTAACAGGCGAAGGTCATCGTCGTTAAACCGGTTTTCCTGTTCTGTACTTTGTACACTCAGTACCCCAATGTTTTCATCCCCGACGGAAATAGGCACCCCCAGGTAAGAAGCTGCTGGTATCCCAATCATCTGCACACCCAACTGAACCCGGTATTCCTGTATATCCTTATTAAATAGCAGGGGCTCTCCTTCCAGGATGATCTTGGACGTGAGACCTTCACCCAGTTGCATGGGTGACATCTTATCGCCATACTGGTAAGGGAAATTGATGGTATTGGTGTTCTTATCGAGGAGGGCCAGGTAAACGATATTGGCCTTGAACAATTCCCTCATTTCATCTCCCACCAGGTTGATGAGTTCGTCGAGGTTGAGTTGTGAAGCCAGGGCCTGTGTAATATTATTGACGGTGGCCAGTTCGCTCGCCCTTTGTTTGGCATCACCCAGCAGGCGGTTTGATTCGTCGAAGAGCCTGGCATTTTCCAGCGCCACACTCATGCTGTTGGTCAGTGTGCTCAGCAGCCTTAAATCTGATTCGGTAAATGCATGTTCCTTTTCAACATTTTGCAGGCTGACCGATCCTCTTACCACATCCCCTACAATCATGGGAACAAAGAGGGCTGATTTTGGCGGCAAGCCTTTGCTGACACCCGAACCACCATACTGTTTGGCCGTTTCAATATAATTTTCATTGATCAGCAGAGGCTCCCTGTTTTTGATCAATTGCTGGTTTGCCCAGTTAAAGGGTCTTGGGTTGCTGTACAGTCGCTCTCCTTTTTCAATAACAAATTGCCATTGTTCCTGACCGTTACGATGGTCGAAAGTCCGGATCAGCACGGTTTGTGTATCAAACAATTCACAAATACGGTTCCCCACCAGTTCGTAAATGGCCTGCATATTCATTTCCCTGACCAGTCCGTCCTGTACACTGTTAATCACAGCCAGCTCTGCTGTCCGTTGTTCGGTTTCTTTGAGCAGCCGGTTGGTTTCATCGAAGAGGCGGGCGTTTTCCAGTGCCACACTCATACTGTTTGTGATGGTGGTCAGTAAACGCAGGTCGGCCTCGTTAAACGCGTTTTCCCGGTCTACGTTCTGCAGGCTGATGGAGCCTTTTACCACATCGCCTACGATCATTGGCACAAAAACGGCCGATTTGGGCGGCTTTCCTTTGGTAACCCCGGAACCTCCGAACTTTTGGGCCGTTCTCACATAATTCTGTTCAATATCGATGGGTTTTTTGGTCCTGATCAGTTGCTGGCTGGCCCACATAAATGGCTGGGGGTTTACGGTAAGCCGCTCTCCTTTTTCAATGGCATATTGAAAATATTCCGTTCCTTCTTCATGATCAAAGGTCCTGATCACCAGGGTTTGGGTATCAGGAAAGAGGTTACAAAGCCGGTCACCCACCAGGTCATAGATACCCTGGATATCCAGTTCCTTCGCCAGACCATCCTGTACACTGTTGATGACCGCCAGCTCAGCTGTTCTTTGTTCGGTTTCTTTCAATAGCCGGTTTGTTTCATCAAAGAGCCTGGCATTTTCGAGTGCCACGCTCATACTGTTGGCCAGGGTTTCGAGCAGACGTATATCCGAATCTGAAAACGCATGTTCCATATCCATATTCTGCAGGCTCACGTATCCCCTCATCATAATACCAGACAGTAAGGGAACAAAGAGAAGGGACTTCGGCATTTTGGTATCACCAATCGCTTTCAACCCAAACTCGTTCTCTGCCTGTTGCGTAGTGGCAATGCTGATGGTGTGTTTCTTTTCAATCAACTTCTGCCGAAGGTTGCCAATGGGCCGCTGATCCACTTTTACTCTTTGTCCATCCTCATAAACATAATTGAAATGTTCGATGCCTTTATCCAGGTCAAAGGAACCGATGATGACAGCCTGGGCATTGAAAAGATTCTGTACGCGGTCACCTACCAGGGTATAGATCCCTTCCATGTCCATCTCCCGTACCAACCCTTCCTGAACACTATTGATGACACCGAGTTCGGCGGTTCGCTGTTCTGTTTCTTTTAAAAGGCGGTTGGTCTCATCAAAGAGGCGTGCATTTTCAAGCGCCACACTCATGGTATTAGCCAGGGTTTCGAGGAGTCGTACATCCGCATCACTAAAGGCATTTTCTTTGTCGGCATGCTGGAGGCTTACATAACTCGTTACTTTGTTTCCCACAATCAGCGGTACAAACAATAAAGACTTTGGCATTTCGGTCCCTTCTACCACCTTCAGTCCAAATTCCTGGAAGGCTTCTGCCATATTGGAATTGATGAGGATCTTTTGTTTGGTGGTGATCAACTCATATCGGAGTTTATCATAACGGCGGGGTTCGGCATTATAGCGTTCGCCTTTTTCAAACAGGTAATTGAATTTTTCCCGGCCGGTTTCATGGTCAAATGTGGCAATGATCACGCCCTGGGCATCAAATACATCGCGGATCTTATTCCCGACCAGGTCATAAATGGCATTTATCTCCAGTTCATGGGCCAGGCCTTCCTGTACACTATTGATCACCGCGAGTTCGGCGGTTCTTTGTTCGGTTTCCTTTAACAGCCGGGTGGTTTCGTCAAAGAGGCGGGCATTTTCCAGCGCCACGCTCATACTATTGGCCAGGGTTTCGAGCAGTCGAATATCAGATTCGCTAAAGGCATTTTCAGTTTCGTTGTTTTGCAAACTGATATAACTGTTGATCTTGTCGCCGATGATGAGGGGAACGAATACGGCTGACTTGGTCATATTCGTACCGGGCAGGGTTTTCAGGCCAAATTTTGCATAGGCTTCGGCGTAATTAGTGTTGATCACGATCTTTTTACGGGTAAGGATAAGGTGTTGCCGGAGTTTATCATAGGGCCTTGAAGCCAGGTAAAACCGTTGACCGTCTTCAATCAGGTATTTGAAATGTTCTGTTGCCAAATCATGGTCAAAGGTGGCGATGATGACCGCCTGGGCATTAAACAATTTGCGGATACGTTCCCCCACCAGGTCATAAATGGCCTGCATATTCAGTTCTTTAGCCAGGCCTTCCTGTACACTGTTGATGACACCGAGTTCTGCTTTTTGCTGTTCGGTTTCTTTGAGAAGGCGGGTCGTTTCATCAAATAACCGGGCATTTTCCAGGGCTACCCCCATGCTATTGGCCAGGGTTTCCATCAGCCTTACATCCGATTCACTAAAGGCGTTTTCTTTGTCAATATTCTGGAGGCTCACATAACCGGTCACTTTGTCGCCAATCACCAGGGGTACATATAAAGCGGAGAGCGGTTGTTCTGTTCCAGGGATCTTTTTCACCCCGAAAGCGGCTGCCACTTCTTCAAAATTTCTGTTGATCAGGATCTTTTCCTTTGTTTGGATAAGGTGTTTCCGCAGGATATTCAGGGGCCGGGGCACAGGGTTATAGCGTTCTCCTTTTTCAATCAGGTAATGGATGATTTCCAGTTCTTTTGCATGGTCAAAAGTGGCAATTCCTACCACCTGGGCATCAAAGAGTTCCCGGATACGTTCTCCCACCATGTCATAGATGGTCTGCATATCCAGCTCCTTTGCCAGTGCTTCCTGCACACTGTTGATCACGGCCAGTTCGGCGGTACGTTGTTCGGTCTCTTTTAACAGACGCGCATTTTCCAGTGCCGTACTCATGCTGTTGGCCAGTGTGTCCAGGAGCCGGATCTCTGTCTCCCCAAATGCATGTTCCTTATCTACATTTTGAAGACTGATATAGCTGGTCACTTTATCCTTACTGATGAGCGGAACAAAAACTCCGGATTGCATATATTTTGTTCCGGGAACCACAGCTTTGCCAAACCATTCAAAGGCTTCATCACGCGTGTTGATCACTACTTTCTGTTTGGCTTCGATGAGGTATTTTCTTAATTTATCATAGGGCCGCCCTTCGGGATAAAAGCGTTCTCCGTCTTCGAGTGCAAAATGAAAAAACTCGGTTCCGGCTTCATGGTCCAGCGTGGCAATAATGACAGCCTGTGCATCAAAAAGCTCCTGGATCTTGGTACCCACCAGGTCATAGATGGCCTGCATGTCCATTTCTTTCACCAGTGCTTCCTGCACGCTGTTGATCACTGATAATTCTTCTCCTTGTTGGATGAGTTGGGCGGTACGCTCGGCCAGTAATTTTTCGAGTTCAGCAATACGTAATGCATCTTTTACCATAAATGGGAGGTTTATGAAAAATAATATGGTAAAACAATAAGGATAAAAGATATCAGCCTGCCACCTTTTCTGGTAATTGGGCATGGGCCTTAACATTTAAATATAATTAATTTCTATTGATTATAAAGTCAAATTCAGGCATATTTATAACAGGATTCGTCGGGCGTTGGAGGGTAATGTCAGTTCCCCATCCTAAAATGGTTTTCACCTTAATTGTACTCCCATGTGCCTTGATAAGGTTATAGCTCAATCTCATCCCCAATCCTGCTCATTGCCTGGTTGGTTGGGTGGTAAAGAAGGGTTGGCATATCTTTCTTTGATGGTATCAGTGATTTGATTTTTATATAGCGTCAAAACTCAGTATCAAATTGTTTTTCTGCGGTGCCTGATCAGTTCTATTGTTCCGGCAAAACATTTACCTGAAAATTGCTGTGGTATTTAATGTTTCTTTATAACCAGTCATATCAAAATAGAGTTGATGTTGAAATGTTTTGCTATATACATGTATTACAAATGCCAGTTTCGATTACCCCTAATTGTAGGAATATTTTTATATTTATAAGAAAAGATGCGTTATTATGCTGTCCTTTTTTTTATTGTCCTTTCTTTTTATGCTTACTCTCAGCCGTTAGCTGATTACCGCTCCTATTCGGTAAAAGATGGTTTGTCGGATAACAGGGTTTATAATATTGTTCAGGATGACCGTGGTTTTATTTGGCTGGGGACGGCCAATGGGCTCAATTTTTTTGAGGGAAACAAATTCACGGTTTTTCATTCCGGCAACAGCCGTTTGAAAGACAACCAGATCTATGAAATAAAAAAAGCAAAAGATCATGAATTATTGCTGGCAACAGGTTATGGGGCAATTTTAATGGATACCCGAACTGCGATTATGAAGCCGTTCACTGTACCTGCCGTACCGGGTTTAGCGGACATGGCAAATGTTGTGCGTTTTATTGAATATACCAGCAAGGATGAAATTGTTCTGGGAACCTACCTTGGTGTATATGTACTTGACCGAAACGGGAAGCTGATTGATAGCGTAATCGCGGATTTTAATGTAAGTGATGTAGGAGTGAAGTTCTTTCATTTTGTAAGGGGGTTAGTTAGTTTTACCAATGGCGATGTATTGGCCTCCACTATCGGGGGGTATTATTTTTATGAACATGACAAAAGGAAGATCACTTCTATAAATTCGGTGACGGCTCCGTCATATCAGCCATTGATTCAATTTCTGCATGTTCATGATGCGAATTATGTTTTTGAAACAAACCGGTTTGATCAGCTTTTATTGATCGATAATCATAATTTTATTGATAGTGTTTACCTGATTGATATCCCAAAGCAAAAGATTACTGCTAAACAACTCCCTTTCCAGGTGAGGGATAATATCCGCTGGGATTCAAAAATCCAGGTGCAGAATGACACTTTATTTACCATTACCACTTCGAGGCATGGTTATTATGTTTTCTCTTTTAATGGAAAACTACCTGAATTGTCCACGATTCCCGGTGATCATGCTTCTGGTTTTTACAACCAGTTTGTATTATTGGATAAATTTAATCGGATCTGGATCGCAACAGAAACCGGGTTTCTGCAGGAGAATGCCGGGGTCCCTCCTTTTCGGAATATTCTTATTAAACCTTTTGTGCCTAAAGAAAGTTTACATCCGGTTACGGCTGTGCATAGTACGGGTAATAAGTATTGGGTTGGCGGCTATTCAAGGGAATCAGGTTTAATTATTTTAGATACCTTTTTTCAATTGATCAGGAAAATTGATGTATTATCTCCGCCTGCAGGTAAAAACTTTATCCTAAGCATCGTTCCATGGACAAAAGATTCTTTGCTGGTAGGCACCAAAAGCGGAGCCTATTTAGTCCATATCAACAATTATGGTCAAACGCCTTTTTCTCTCCCTGGTCAACCGGGGGTATCTAATAAAATAATTATTCAAAAATATTTTCGGGATTCTAAAGGGATACTATGGTTAAGTGGCGCTCAAACGGGCGGAGTTTGGAAAATTGATCAAAAGGCAGGGGAATCACATCATTATAAACCAGGTAAATCAACCGAAGATTTTCCCCTTAGAAATGCTGGGGCTTTTGCAGAAGATATTAATGGTAATGTTTGGATGGTACATTGGGTGGATGGCCTTACGAGATGGGACAGGCATAAACAACAATTTGATACCACAATAAAAAAATGGCCTGTTGAAGGGTTAAAGGGTTTCAATTGTTCGGGCATCACTGCAGCAGCCGATGGCGGTTTTTGGTTTTTTATCAATTCCTATGGCCTGGTAAAATATAATTTCAGTACTAACCAATTCCGGAAATATGTGAGTACAATGGACAAAGCAGATGATAATACGGATTGCCTGTTAATGACCAAAGAAGGTCAATTATGGATGAACCTGCGGCATGCTATTCTTGTCTATAACATTAACAACAACAGCCTGCTAACTTTAACCTCGAAGGATGGTCTGCCTGATGAATCCAATACCAGCGAGGCTATTTATTATGACACGCTAAAACAAAAAATAGCAATTGGGTTTTCTAATGCATTTTCGATTATTGATGTCAATTCCATTAAAATATCTTCCCCTAATCCTGAGGTTTTTCTATGCGGGATTAAAAATTTGAGAACGGGCGATTACCAGGACTTTAATGCCCCGTTTAAGTTAAATACCAGTAACAATGACCTGCAGATAAGGTTTGCTGTCAATGATATTTACCATACGATGCAGTCTCCCGAATTTGAATACCGGCTCTCCGATAAGGGGGAATGGAAACAAATTGGTTCGGTTAATTCGATCAACCTGAATAACCTTGCACCGGGTAATTATCAGTTGCACATTAGGATAGCGGGCGATCATAATGACCAGAATTTCGGCACGGGGTATGCAGCATTCAGGATAACCCCTCCTTTTCATAAAACTATTTGGTTCTTTCTTTTTTTAATTGCAATGGGAGGATTACTTGTTTATTTAGTGTACCGGATTCGAAAACGGCAATCCCAGGCAATTTTAAATGTCAGGAATAAAATTTCATCCGATTTGCATGACGATCTCGGTGCAAGGCTGACGAATATCAGGTTTTTATCAATATTAGGTGATGATGAAAATATTGGGGAAAAAGAAAAAAAAGAGGCTTTGTTTAAAATCAGCGAAGAAGCGTTGGCCTCAGGGGAAGCACTCGATGAAATTGTGCGAAATATGAATGTATATGATGAAGAACTTGATGATATTACTGCCAGGATGCGTCATTATACAACTAAAATATTTGAGAACGGGAGTCCTGAAGTTAAAATGATTGTAGATCATCAATTATCTTCAAAAAAACTGGAATTGGAGAAAAAGCGGGATATTTTCCTTTCCTATAAAGAAATACTGAACAACATCTGCAAACATGCTGCAGCAAAACATGTAAACATAGAATTAAAAGCACTGGATAACATGTTTTTGTTAAAAGTATTTGATGATGGAAATGGATTTGATACCAATACCTATACGGATAGAAATGGGATTAAAAATATTCAGCAGCGAATAAATAAATGGAGGGGCCAGGTAAAAATAAAATCAGAAAAAGGGAAAGGGACGGTAATTACAATTTTGCTTCCCTTTGAGAAAATATCATACTTAAAGAGGATTTTTTACAATTGGTAATTAATATAATTTCATACAATGCCTGCAAGTATCCTCATATTTGAAGATAATGTTGAACTGAGAATGACCTTGGTAAGTTTGCTTAACAGAAATGAAAACTATACGGTAATCGGTCATTTCAGTGATGTTTCCAATGTGGCGGCTATTATTAAAACTGATTTACCGGATGTGGTGATCTTAGATATTAATATGCCTGGCATGAATGGCATTGAAGCAATACCCTTGATAAAAGAAGCCCATCCCGGGGTGTCTATTGTTATGTATACCCAATTTGAAGACGAAGATAAATTATTTAAAAGTCTTTGTGCGGGTGCAGACGGGTATATATTAAAAAAAACATCTCCTTTTAAACTTGAAGATGCTATTAATAAAGTTTGTAATGGCGGTACACCTTTATCTCCGGTGATTGCAAAAAAAATACTCACCTCTTTCCGAAAAAAGCAAAAACCGGTTGGTTTGCAATACAGCCTTACCCGTAAGGAATCGGAAATACTTCAATTGCTGGTTAAAGGGTATAGTGTAAAATTTATTGCAGCCGAAATGGATACCAGCTATAATACTACACGAACCCACCTTAGAAATATTTATACAAAGCTGCATGTAAATTGCGGTAAAGAAGCCATCGCAAAAGTTTTGGCAGGAAAAATAGCCTGACCGGTCATTTGATTTTACATTTTACACTTCTCATCCTAAAAGATGATTTCCCGTCACTGATATTACGGATATATTTGAATATCGCATAAATGATTTGACTACTTCATCATTTTATAATTAAATAATTCGTTGGGTCCCCATTTTTAAATTTATTAAAATGAAAATAAATATTTTATTAACAGTCTTGTTTTTTTTACTATTCGGAATAAAGGACATTCCTGCACAAAAAATAGGAAAACGGATTAAGAACGCAGCAAAGCAAACCACCGAACAGAAAGCTGAAGAAAAAACAACAGAGGGCGTGAGTACAGGTATAGATAAAGGCATAGATGCCGCTAAATCGATTTTTAAAAAAAAGAAATCAAAATCCAATAAAAATGATGATGAGGAAACGGAAGGGGATGGGATGGATGAAGCAATAAATCAACCCGGCTATAAAGGGATGGATACGACTAACCCGGAAACAGCAACAGCATTTGGAGTGTACACAAAATTTACTTTCGAGCCGGGAAATAAAATAGTTTTTTATGAGGATTTCAACCAGGAACAGCTGGGCGATTTCCCATTAAACTGGGAAACCAACAGCAGCGGCGAGGTCGTTTCCAATTCGGTTTATGAAGGCAAATGGTTCTCCCTTTCCGGTCGTGCGGGATATATGCCGGCTACAGGGGAGCTTCCTGAAAATTACACCATTGAATTTGATATTGTAACCATGGGGCTTGAAAAAAATAATGCACCTACTTCTTTGACGCTGGCTTTCCTGAATAAGAAAGCCTATTCTTCCGGTGCAGTGGCAGGCCATGCCTTCTTTAAAATGGGCATGAGTAGCAGTGCCGGAATGTATGTAGGTAATACCGGGCCGGATAAAACACCCCGTATACAGTCGAGTCTGAACCGTAAATTCAAAGTGAATACACTTGTTCATTTTTCAGTTGCTGTAAATAAAAGCCGTTTACGGGTCTGGATGGAAGAAGAGAAGATCGTGGATATCCCCTCACTGCTGGTAAGTAATTTGGGCCGCTACCTGTTATTTGAAACTTATGGAGTAGACCGGGAAAGAGGACACGTGGTGCTGCTTTCCAATTTTAAAATAGCGGAAGCAAAAGAAGATCTCCGTTCCCGGTTATTGGACGAAGGCCGCTTTAGCACAACTGGTATATATTTTAATACGGATAAAGCTGATATCAAACCAGAGTCATTTGCCATCATTAAATCTGTTGCGGATTACCTGAAAGAAAACCCTGATGTACACATTCAGATTATCGGGCATACAGATGCACAGGGTGAGGACAGTTATAATCTGCAATTGTCTGAAAGACGAGCTGAGGCGGTGAAACAGGCACTCATTAACCAGTTTCAGATTGAAGAAACCCGAATAACATCACTGGGAAAAGGGGAGTCGGAGCCCGTTGATGATAATGAAACCATTAACGGGAGGGCCAATAACAGGAGGGTAGAATTTATAAAAAATTAAATCCTTATAAATTTTTTAAGACAAAATTTATGTATTTAAGAAAACTGATTTGCGTTTTTGCCATTTCCTTTTCCTCCATCTGTATCACTGCCCAGGAACCGATGCTGGGAGAAATAAAATTATTCGCCGGCAATTTTGCTCCCAGGGGCTGGGCATTTTGCCAGGGTCAATTATTGCCCATATCTCAAAACGCAGCGCTATTTGCCATATTGGGTACCACCTATGGGGGTGATGGAAGAACCACTTTTGCACTTCCTGATATGAGGGGTAGGGTGGCTGCTGGTATGGGCCAGGGCAATGGATTAAACAATTACACCCTCGGGCAAAAAGCAGGTGGAGAAGCGGTAATACTTAATTCAATATCTACACCCGATCATACCAGTACCGGTAGTGGTATGCACCAGCTGGCTATTAAAAGTTTTTTTGTTGATGAGTATGGTATAAAAATCATACCCGTCAGTAATTTTTCAGCCAATGCCAATGCTGTAAACAGTTCATTTTCTAAGCCAACAGGTGGGGGACAAACAGTCAGTAATGGGCAAGCCCTGATTGCATTGAATTATATCATTGCATTGAAAGGGGTATTTCCCTCCAGAAATTAACAACAGGGTATGAAATTAAAAGGTATCATCACATTTAAACTGGCATTGCTCATCTGTTTTACTATCAACGGACAAATATTCGAGGACAAACCGGGGAATGAAAAGGATGGTGACTTCCCTTCAAAATGGGAATTATTAAAAGGCAGCGCCCAGATAGGCAGCTTTGAAGGGAGTAAGGTTATTTCTTTAACCCATCAAGCCATTATCACCCCTTTGCTAAATAGTAAAAAATACTTGTCTGAAGATTTTACATTAAAATTCTCTGCCTATTTTGACAAACTTAATCAGGCTGTTTATTACTATCAATATTATACCATTCGGTTTTGGGAGGGTAGCGGATCTTCAGACAGACAGTCAATAACCGGCTCAATAGTATATGACCCCATGCAAATCCAACGAAACGGAGTAAGGCTTGTGGGGCATAAACCCAATGGAGAAGTAGTTCGGCACCAAATATTCAATAAGAATTTAGAGGGAAAAGAGGGTGTTTGGAAATTAATAGCACTCACCTATTATCGGGGTGAGCTTAAACTATCTATTGATGGTATACAAGTACTCAATATACCACGTCTTGATTACAAGCCTGGCATGATCTCTATTGGTTGTAATTATAACCTTTCGGATAATGGCTTTACGCGAGGCATAAAAAATATTCAGCTTACAGGAATAACCGGCACAACAAATAATACAGAGGTTACTGACAATAACAACACAGCTACCCAAAATGAATCCGTAAAAATTAATACAATCATAGATAATAAAGCAAACGCCGATAGCAATACTGCTTTAATTTATGGCGACTTCGAAAAGAATATTGTTAGGACCAACGGCCAGTTCCAGGTTGGCAATCCTGCCACCGGTGGTTATGCTTTTCCAAATACAGATGGGAAGCGTAAACAGGTATTGCAAACCAACGGGAGTGGTCAACTGATTTGGGTTGATAATTCCGGGATGGGGGGAATGGGTGTACCGCTGCCTTTGGATACTACAGTAAACTCCACGAATGCCAATACGGGTTTGGAATTGGTAACAGAAAATAACCAAACAGGATGGCGTCTTTCCGGTGTGGATCCTGACAGTTATGGAAATATTGGAAATAAGGCAGTTGATTTAAGTGCTTCGGCATTGTCGATTACCAATTCAGGAGCTACGGGCTTTACTTCACTGGCAACAGGATCAGGAACAACAGCATCTGGAGCCTTTTCGACAGCCATGGGAAATACTACTACTTCATCTGGCAATTATTCAATGGCCATTGGTTTAAATAGCTCTTCTTCAGGGGAAGGCGCTTTTGCCGCAGGGGGGACTTCTAAAGCAGAAGGTAGTTTTTCCATCGCCCTGGGCAAATTCACCATTGCATCAGGAAAGAGTTCTATTGCTTTAGGTGAGTCATCGGTAGCATCTGCAAATTATTCTTTTACAGCAGGCTACGAAGCAAATACGGCAGGATTATATTCAAGTTCAATAGGGTATCATACATCCGCTTCCGGTGCTAAATCAATCGCATTGGGGTCTGAGACAATAGCTTCCGGTGAAGCTTCTATCGCTATTGGTTATAAGACCAGGGCTTCGGGAGTATTTTCCACTTCTTTTGGCTTATTTACGGAAGCCTCTGGCGAAGGTTCATTTGCTGCGGGGGGTTATACAAATGCACATAGTTATTTGAGTACAGCTATCGGGCTAAAGAATATTGGTGGGGGAAACCCGAAAACCTGGATAGAAACAGACCCTTTGTTTGAAATTGGTAATGGGAGGGCTGAAACAAGAAATGCTTTAACCGTTTTAAAAAACGGTAATATGGGCATAGGAACAAATAAACCTATTGTTAAATTGCAAATAACAGAAGGAACCGATGCCAGTTTAAGTTCCGGTGGGTTTTTTGTTATTGGTGATAAACAGGGTGAAAATTTAGTTTTTGATAACAATGAAATCATGGCCCGTAAAAATGTACAGCCGTCCATTTTGTTCCTTCAGCACAATGGTGGCGATGTGTTTGTAGGGGGCGCTGTTGTACATAGTTCAGACATTCGGTTAAAACAGGATATAGCCAGCCTTCCATACGGCTTAAAAGAGATTTTACAATTAAATCCTGTTACCTATCACTGGAAATCCAATCCCAATGCTTCTCAAAGATCAATAGGTTTAATTGCACAGGAAGTTCAGCCTGTATTGAAAGAACTGGTTACCGAATCTGCAAATAAAGATGGTGTGTTAGGCATAGATTATACCGCACTCATTCCTATTCTTATTAAGGCATTACAGGAACAACAAGGCATCATAAATGGACTAGAGAGGCGTATAGAAGCTATAGAAAAAATGGAAAATGGAAAGAAAAATTGAGAAGTATGAACAGTTTTCAATCTGGCAGTTTGAATGAGATGAGTTTTAAATCTGCTACGACCGGGAAAAAGGCAAGGATTTAATCCTTAATTCAATACTATGAAAGAGCCATGAGAATATTGAATGTAGTGGAATTCAAGCCGGAAGGCGATTATGGATCTCTAAAAGGCGAGCCGGATAACAGAGTTCGAGTGTTTTAAAATTCTAAAAGGCGGTACAATTATTTTTTAATAAAGTAAGTAATGACCTGATTGTTTACTATAAAATTTTCCACTATGAAGAAAGAGTTTTTAAGAACAGGATTGAAAAAATACTTTTCCCCTATTCTATTTTTAATGGTGATAGCCATTTTTTCCAGTACCACGTCTAAAAACCCGGGATTTATCACGAAGCCATTATCATCACCACCTGTATTATCAAACATTGATAATATAGTCCTGGAAGAGATGGCACTCCAGGAAATTGTTGGTTGTGCAGTTGGGGTAGTAAAAAACGGTAATATAGTCCATGTGAAAGGTTATGGATATATGGACCTGGAACAGACTAAGCCTGTTACGGAAAATACAATTTTCAGGTGGGCATCGATTTCCAAAACATTAACCGCTGTGGCTACCTTTAAGGCCATTGAAGACAGAAAACTTACCCTCAATGATAAAGTAAAGGACAAAGTAAGTTACTGGCCATCCACTGGTGATAAAGGAAACATCACGGTCGCCCATCTTTTGAATAACCGGAGCGGGATCGTTCATTACGGGGAAAACGAAAAGAAGGTAAAAATATGTTCATATAATAAAAGCGCATATAAATCATTCAACAATTTTAATGCAGAGCAAGCTGTCAATGTGTTTAAGGATTGTAAACTGGCCTTCACACCGGGCACAAAATACCTGTACTCATCATTTGGGTTTAACCTGCTGGGTGCTGTCGTTGAAAAAGCCACCGGTGTCCCCTATGAACAATATGTTCAGGACAATATTGCCAAAATAGCCGGTATGACCAACCTGAAGCCTTATGCCAATGACCCCGGTGGGTTCACGAAAAACTGTGATGATGAACTAATACCCGTAACGGAAGGAGTAGTAGAATGGAAGTTGCCAAGCGGCGGATGGTCATCCAGTGTATATGATATGACGCGCTTTTTAGAGGGATTGATTGATGGAAAATTCTTAAGAAACACATCCTCTCTCTGGCAGACGGTAGCAAATAATTCCTCTTACGCGTTTGGCACTTACCGTACCGATTACGGATCAACCATTTATGTGCAACATGGGGGCGTTCACAATGATGTACGTACTTATTTAAGTTTTTTTCCGGGAACAAAAAACGGAGTCTGTGTCATGATAAATGGCGCGAGCTATGTCAACAGGGAAAGATTAGCCAGGAAAATTGATAATGCCATGGGTTTTATTAACTGGAGTAGTTCAAATGTCAGCCCTTTACCAATGGATTATTGCGGAAATTCTGCAGCCTGTGGAGACGGGATAAACGGGGTGTGGCGTAAAACAAATAATACGGATATGCTCATTCGAAAAGGGTATACGCATGATAACTTTTATAAAATGTGGAATGGCCTTATAAAATTGGGTTATCACTGTGCTGATTTTGAAACATACCTGGATGGTAATGTCAGAAAATGGGATGGTGTTTTTAAGAAAGGGGCTTCCGGATCAGCCATGTGGCGGGGCATGGATATGAATGGATTTAATACAAAGTGGCAACAGATGAATGCATCTGGATACAGGTTAATTGATATAGAAACTTATCTGGATGGGTCAAACCGGAAATGGGCGGGATTATTTATAAAATCATCCGAACCCTATGCACTTTGGCGTGGTATGACCACCAGTGACTTTGGCACAAAAAATACAGCAATGGCTAATGCCGGGTACAAGCTTATCGATATTGAATCATATATGGATGGGCAGGTCCAGAAATGGGCAGGGGTCTGGCTGGGGAAGGGAAGCTACCTGTTAAACAGGAACTATGCTACCAGTGCTTTTACAAGCCTTTGCAATAGCAGAAATGCAGCAGGATGGAGATTGGTGGATGTTGAAACGGATATGATTGGCTCGGAAAGGAAATGGGCAGGTGTTTGGGAAAAATCCTCCCAGCCCGAGTATTATCAGTTTGGGAAAAAATGTTGTGACTTTATTGGAAAACACCAGAGCTATTTAAATGCAGGATTTGAATTAATTGACATCGGCAGGTATTGAAGTTTAAAGAAAGTATAACTGAAATAAAAGAGAAAAGGAAATAAATAGCAGAGCAGCTTTCATTAAAATTGAGCGATCATGAATTTAAAAAAAAGCATCGCTACGGCAATTATCCTCATCGCCGGGTTGTTACTTAGCGAAGCCGGAAATTGCCAGGAGCAGGTTGTGCTAAAAGCACATACCAAGAATACAATGCATTATGGGGCAATTGTAAAGGATAAATTGGATCAAGCAAAACCAGTGGTACGATTTATCGTGCCACTACTCTTAGAAAAGATGAATAGTATCTTTCCTTCGGAAAGAAATGATAATCCGAGGGAGGAAGATATACTTGATTTTAATTTTAATATGGATGACTTAATTGCTGATAAAGTTACCGAAGAGGATGCAACCATTATCTATACACAGGAAAGTATGAGAATGGAAGCGCAAAAAGACACAACCAACGTAATCATGTGGCTTCGTTTTGACCCGGGTGGCACGAAATTAACCATGACGATAAAAGTTGGTGATATGCGCCCAATGACCATGAATGTCCCTAAAGGCAATACTGTTTCTTCAACTTCTCAAAATCAAATGGCTCCTGCAGGGGTGGCCAGTGAAGAACTAATCGGATACCAGGTTGATAAATATATCTTTAGCAGTGAAAGCGATCTTGATTTACTACCTTCTAATATTAACAGCAATTCCGGATATGATAGCAGTGGCAGTAAAATAAAAAGAAAAGATTATGGTGAAGCCTGGCTAGCACCCGGAGTGCCCGGTATTGGTATAATAAGCGGTTTCTATACCAATTTAACATTGGGGGGCTATAATCTAAGTGGTGCCGAAAATGGCGGTATTTTGTCCATAATAGATCGTCTTCTCAATATAGGCCTTCCTTTAAAAACAACGGAAGTGACAACTTTTTACCCCAATGATACTATTAGTTCTAATAAATATTATGTTCAAAATTCCACCGTCACTACCATAAAGGGTATTTGGACAGTGCCGTACGAGAATAAATTGTTCGATCCCCCGGTTTCTGGCGGAAAAGAAAAGGCTGCGCCGGGAAATAATGAGTACAGTATGCCCAATGATAAACCTGGTCAATGCGACTGTAGTTGTGAAAAATATGCTGAATATATGGCTATAAGTAAGATGAGTAAGAAGGAGAAGAAGCATATGGATATGGGTAACTTTTCTCAGGATGATATGAAATGTATAAAAGAATGTCTTCCTGTATGGATTAAAAATTGTGTTCAAATAAAGCAATGATCTGTAAAGGGCAAATGATGAACTTATTTACTCTTATCAGTAAAACTGCTCAACAGGGATATTTCGAAACTACCAGTTTAAAAATAAGGCATAAACTATGCACCAGGTAGCTGGATAATAAAAGTTGTTCCAATGCCATTTATACTCTCCACTTTTATTTCTCCGCCATGCGCTTTTACTATATCATAACTCAGTGACAAACCCAGTCCTGTTCCCTGGCCGGTGGGTTTAGTGGTAAAGAAGGGTTGAAATATTTTTTCTTTGACTGATTCAGGAATCCCGTTGCCATTGTCCTTCACTGAAATCTCAATCGTATTTTTTATTTTTTTAGTCAATATGGATACCGTAGGCTCATAAGCATCCCTACCCGATTTTTTCTTTTCAGTGACTGCATAAAATGCGTTATTGATCAGGTTGAGCAATACCCTCCCGATATCCTGGGGAACAATTTTGATACTGCCGATGCTATTATCAAAATCAGTATTTATGGTTGCGTTAAACGATTTTTCTTTTGCCCGCAAACCATGATAGGAGAGGCGCAGGTATTCATCGCACAGCGCATTGATATCTGTGGGTTCTTTTACACCACTGCTGCTTCTTGAATGTTGTAGCATCCCTTTTACAATGGCATCTGCTCTTTTACCATGATGGCTTATCTTTTCTTCATTATTTATTACATCATCGGCAATGGTTTTAGCTTCCGGTGTATTTCCGTTATCCAACTCCTCTTTCATTTCTTCCAGTAACTCTTTGTTTACCTCAGAAAAATTATTCATAAAATTCAACGGGTTCTGAATCTCGTGTGCAATGCCTGCAGTCAGCTCACCGAGGCTGGCCATTTTTTCCGATTGTATGAGTTGGGACTGGGTGGACTTGAGTTGCTCAAATGCCTCCTCAACTTTCAATTTTGCATTATGTTTTAACCGGGCATTTCTAAACAAAAAGAACATTCCAAATAGCAACAAGGCGATTCCACCCCACATAAGAATTAATTTATTTTTGGTCTCGTACTCCTGCTTTAGCAATTCTATTTCATATTTACGCTGCGACTCATCAAAATCCAGAAAATCAGAATAGGTCGACATGGTATTCAGACTCATCAGCGAATCAGCATATTGGAGTGCATTCAGAGCATACTGAAGCGCTTTTCCTTTATCAGTTTTTGCATAGATGGCACTGATAAATGTGCTAATATCTTTGGAATAATTAAACAGACGGTTTTCAGTTGCATATTGTAAAGCTTTCTCGGCATATACCAAACTGGAATCCTTTTGACCGGCTTCCAGCATTAATTTTGCAATGGCAAAATTTTCTTTTGATTTCCAGGTCACTGACTCTGCCGCTTTTTCAGCCGCTTTTTTCTAAAAGATTGCAGAATCAAGGTCTCCAATAGCTTTATGCGCCTGACCCATTAAGGAATATGCAGAACTTGTTAACCACATTATTCCCATCTTACTGGCGTAGTTTACAGCTTTATTGATATAAGTAAAAGGACTGTCATCTGCGCCTGTTTCAATATATATTTTTGCGATATCTAATTCTGTAATTGTCCTCATAGGATATTCACCATACGAATCGAATAATTGTGCTGCAGATTTATCCATGCGAAAGGCCTTTTCATATTCTTTGGTCTCGATATACTTTGATCCATGTATCAATTGAAACACTGCAAGGGGTAATTTATTCTCCGCTTTTTCAGCCCTTTTCAATCCCTCCAGATCAATTCTAAACGATTTGGAATAATTACCCTGCGTTCTGTAAGACAAGGAAAGCATTGCCATTCCGATCAATTCGCCAAATTCATACCCGATTTTGTGTGATAACTTTATAGCTTTTGAGGCATAGTATAAACCTGAATCCGCCCGGCTGAATTTGTAGAAATTGGCAAGACCGTTCCATGCGGTAATTGTTTCAATATCTGACCGTGCAGACCTTAACTGGGCGTGCAGGGTGTCAGAATCATGATCTTTGAAAAATATCCCCTGGGCGCTGACGACAGGAGTTTGCAGTATAAAGATGATAATCAAGAAGTATCTCATGTTAACGGTAAATTAATGGTGAATTTGGTTTGCTCATTTACTATGGATTCTACACTCAACTCTCCACCATGTACTTTTATGATATCATAACTTAATGATAAACCCAATCCCGTTCCCTGACCGGTGGGTTTGGTGGTGAAAAAGGGTTGAAAGATTTTGTCCAGTACATTTTGCGGGATACCCTTACCATTATCGGCAACTATTATTTCCACCTGGGCATTTGTTTTTTTGGTACTGAGCGCAACAACAGGTTGATATCCTTCACCGGTTCCTTTCTTCTTTTCCTGCACCGCGTAAAAGGCATTGTTTACCAGGTTCAGGATCACCCTGCCAATATCCTGAGGGATAATATTGATGTTACCAATGGTTTTATCAAAATTAGTTTTCAGGGTTGCATTGAATGATTTGTCTTTTGCCCGAAGGCCATGATAAGCCAGGCGCAGATATTCATCCACCAGTGCATTGATATCGGTGGGTTCTTTCGTCCCACTGCTGCTGCGACTGTGCTGGAGCATCCCTTTTACAATAGCATCGGCCCTTTTGCCATGGTGAATAATTTTGTCTTCATTCTCAATCGCATCCTTTGCAATATTCCTTACCACTTCAAAATTTCCCTTGTCAATCTCCTCTTTTATTTCCATCAGCAATTCCTTATTGACTTCCGAAAAATTATTGACAAAATTCAAAGGGTTTTGGATTTCGTGTGCGATACCGGCGGTCAGTTCCCCCAGCGATGCCATTTTTTCCGAGTGTACGAGCTGGGATTGTGTGTTTTTTAGGTCAGAAAGGGTGTTTTCCAATATCCTGTTGGACCGTTTTTTCTGGCGGTTATTCCTGAGCAAAAGCAGGGTAATGATCAGAATGATACCCAGGCCTGCCAGTAAGGAATAAATCCTGACCCTTCCCTGGTATTCAACCCGTTCTTTTTCCAGTTCCCGGAGACGAAGCTGTTCATTCATGGAAAGATGCTGGAAATCTGTAAGATTTTTTATTTGCTGGTTATAAGCGGAGTCGCGTGTTTTAAAGGCTAGTTGCAGGTATTTACTGGCACTGTCCGACTGGCCCTTCAATAAATAGGCATTATATATATTTTCGTACGCCACATTTACATAAAAAATTTCCTTTGAAATATTAGAATTCAGCGCCTGTTTTGCAAAATACAGGCAGGAGTCGGCATTTTTCTCTTCCTTATAAAGCAGAAAAAGTCTTTCAGAAGAGGCCCTGAACGACCCTTCATTTTTATAATTGGACGAAAGATCAAAAGCTTCATAATAATATTTTTTTGCCTTGCCGTATTTCTTCCGTTCAAAATAAACATCACCGATATTACCAAGATTCCAGCCATTATAATAAAGGCTCCCTGTTTTTTTCGCCATTGAATCCGCTTTTAACCCATATAGGAGTGCTGTATCAAGATTTCCCATATTTTGATACGTTTTTCCAAGATTCATATAAGCAACCATGATACGAAAACTGGCATTTATTTTTTCTGCGTACTTTATTTCTTCCTTATAGTGAAATAATTCCTCTACGGCATTATTCATATTGCTCTCCAACAAAGCGTAAGCATGGTGAGCACTGGATAATATATATAATCGCTGTTCTTTTAAAGTATTATAGAAGCCTAACTGCCATCCCTTTTTTTCTGAGGAAGGATCTTCTGCAATAGCCAGCGCTTCCAGGATGCATTGTAAGGCTTCACCAAACTTGCCATTTCCATTCAGTGGGTAAGCTTTGCTCAGTAATGCACTGGCCACAGAAAGCCTTTCTTTGTTTTTACGGGCGATTTCCAAAGCTTGTTCACCAAAATAAATGGCGGAATCGAATATTTTTTCTTCATAGTAACCGGACAGTCGCCGGTTCAATAAAAATTTAATGGAATCTGCTTTAGCCAGTTTTAATGCTCCTGTCAGACTGTCGGGATAGTCCTGCTGGGCATTAATGAAGAAAGGAAGCAGCAGGATCGCTAATATGGATATAGATCTTTTCATTTCGTAATATTAAAATGGAAGTTGGATAATAAACTCCGTGCCTTCACTTTCCCCGGATTCTACCTTTAATTCTCCCCCATGCGCTTTTACAATATCATAACTCAAACTCAATCCCAGCCCCGTTCCGCTTCCTGTTGGCTTCGTAGTAAAGAAGGGTTGGAATATTTTTTCTTTTACTGATTCGGGAATTCCACTACCATTATCACTCACCTTTATCTCCACTTTATTGCCTACCTTTTTGGTGCTTACTGAAACAGTTGGTTCGTATCCTTCAACACCCCTTTTCTTCTTTTCATCTACTGCATAAAAAGCATTATTGATCAAATTCAAAATCACTCTTCCGATATCCTGCGAAACGATATTGATGTTGCCGATACTTTCATCGAAATCTGTTTTCATCGTTGCATTAAATGATTTATCCTTTGCCCGCAGGCCATGGTAGGAGAGGCGTAGGTATTCATCGAACAAAGCATTGATGTCTGTTGGTTCTTTTTTGCCTGTGCTGGTTTGGCTATGTTGCAACATTCCTTTTACAATGGCATCGGCCCGTTTACCGTGATGAATTATTTTTTGTTCATTCTCTTTTATATCTTTTGCTATCGTTTTTACTTCATCTAAATTCCCTTTATCAGCTTCTTCACTTAATTCATCAATCAGTTCAGTATTTACTTCTGAAAAATTATTGACAAAATTCAACGGGTTCTGTATCTCATGAGCAATCCCGGCTGTTAGTTCACCAAGGCTGGCCATCTTTTCGGATTGGATTAATTGTGATTGAGTAGATTTAAGATTTGAAAGCGTTGTTTCCAATACTTTATTTGCTTTCTGTTTTTGCCTGTTATTTCGATACAGTATCAGTCCAATAATAAGCAATACACCCAAACCAGCCAGCATGGCATAGGTTCTCGTCCTGGTTTGTGTCTGCATTTTTTCCTCCTGTAAACTTTTGAGTCGCAGTTGTTGCTCAAATCCGATATTCTGGTAGGAAAGCAGGTTTTTCTTTTCTGCATTATTCAGGCTGTCATTTAATACGGTGTATAGTTGCAGATATTTTAAGGTACTGTCGCGGTTATTTAGATTGCTATACACATCTGAAAGCGCCCGGTAAGAAGTGGCCAGCGCCTGTGGCTGTCCCAAAACCCGGGCGGTTTCCAATAATTTCGTGGCATAAAACAGGCTGGAGTCAGGTTTATTTAATCTTTCGTACAATTTGCTTAATGCATCATAGACATTGGTAATATAGTGAAGATTATGATGCGCTGTATAGGATGTGACAGATTCCAGATAGGCATTTCGGGCCAGTGTTAAATTACCATTTTTAAGGTAAATGTTTCCCAGAAAATAAAGAACGGTACCTTCCCAGGTTCTTAAGAAAAAATCTAAATGCGGTTGCAACTCTAATGCCTGGTGTTCAAAAAAAAGTGCTGAATCCAATTGGTTAAGGTAAGTATAAGACTTTCCTAAGTACATATATGCCAGCGAAAGCAAAAAAGTATCCTGAATAGATTGTGCATAGCCCAATACTTTGAAGTATTTTAATTTTTCCGTATCCCTGTTACCGGTAGCGCCGTACAAATTCCCCAGACGTAACTCAATAAGCCCCAAATTATAAATTCTTCTCTCATGCGGGGTGTGTCCCTTTAGAAAGGGCATGGCAGATTTTTCACTTGCCGGGTTCTCCGCAATTTCAAGCGCCTTTGATAATGATTCAAGTGATGCCGGGTATTTACCCAATCCTATAAGCACATAGCCCTTATCACTGATGGCATGTGCTTCGTCCAATTTTATTCTTAACTGCTTAGCCAGTACAATACACTTATTGTCGTAATAAACAGCACTGTCACGATTTGTTTCCAAATAACAAAGAGCAATGTTATAATACGCGTCCATACGAACAGTGTCATTGGCTGCATTTTTTAGCGCCAATTGCAGGCGGTCTAACTTTTGTGTACCCGATAAAGTAGTGTCTGATAAAATGTAAAAAAGCTTTGACTGTGCCGATACAAAAAACGGCAATACCAACAATAAAATTATTTTAATACAACGTTTCATGAGATGTATTTAGATACTTGGTAATTGAATGATGAACTCCGTCCCCTCTCCCTCTTTACTATGTACTTTAATTTCCCCTCCATGCGCTTTTACGATATCATAACTCAAACTCAATCCCAGCCCCGTTCCCTGCCCGGTGGGTTTGGTGGTAAAGAAGGGCTGGAAGATTTTATCTAATACTTTCTGTGGGATACCGTTACCATTATCTGACACTGTAATGATAAGTTCGGCTTGCCTGCCCCCCGAAGCGGGAGCCTTGTATGTTTTCACGGTTACAGTGGGTTCATAGCCATCCGGTTGTTGCTTCTTCTTTTCATTCACCACATAGAATGCATTGGTGATTAAATTGAGGACAACCCGGCCGATATCCTGTGGAATTACATTGATCTTGCCCAAACCTTCCTGGTATTCCGTTTTCATGGTTGCATTGAAGGATTTATCTTTTGCCCTTAACCCATGATAGGCTAAGCGCAAATATTCATCGGCGAGTGCATTGATATCGGAGGGTTCTTTCTGGCCGCTTCCTGTTCGGCTGTGTTGCAGCATCCCTTTTACAATTCCATCGGCCCTTTTGCCATGGTGTAAGATCTTCTCCAGGTTCTGGATCACGTCATCTGCTAATTCTTTTGCATCAGCTGTTTTGCCATTATCCAGTTCAGCCTTCATTTCATCCAGTAACTCTTTACTCACTTCTGAAAAATTATTTACAAAGTTTAAAGGGTTCTGGATTTCATGAGCAATCCCGGCGGTTAGTTCACCAAGAGAGGCCATTTTTTCGGATTGGATCAATTGTTTTTGGGTAGATCTCAGGTCGCTAAGAGCGCTGTCCACCTGTCTTTTTGCCGCTTCGAGCTTGTTGAAGTCTTCATACCGGGAATAGGCGGTGGAAAAAGCATCGGCAATTGACTGGATCAGGTTAATATCACTTTCTGTTAATAGTGTGGTATTCCCTACATACAGCATTCCCTGCAGGAACGGAAGAAAATGTAAATAAAATCCACCCTGTGGAATTGTTTTGAGATAGATTTCCGGTGAAGACAAAGCTCCCTGTGTCACCAGGGTATCCGCAAACTCCCTGAAAGCTGATTCATCCCAATGATCGGTATAGGGTTTCTTTTCCTGCCAATGTTGCAATACTTTGATAATATTTCCGGGGGAATTGTATGGAATATGAAAGGCGGCAATGGCTTTTCCATCCGGTGTGGAAAGAAAGGTATGGATCTGTTGCTGACCGTTATCCATAATGAAAACACCACAACGAATAAACGGAACACCCAGAATGGTAAGTTCATTCCAGATCAAAGGGGTGATCCTGTCCAGGTCGGCAATGGTACGCATAGAAGCGATATCGGCCCTGATCCTGTCAAGGGCGGCCTGTTTTGAAGCGTCTTTTGCCCTTGCCTCGGCATTTTTTAAATCTTCGTAGCGCTTATAAGTGAGACTCAATACGGACGTGAACCTGCGGAAGATATTCAGTTCGTTTTCGTGTAACGCTTTATCTGTCCAGGCAAAGACACCTCCCTCCTTGAAATAGAAATAATAGCCGTACTGGGTTTCATCACTACTGAAATCCGGGAACTCAATTTCGGGATTCATGGACCGGTAATATTCCTTGATTTCATTTCCTTTTAATATAGGGTAGAACTCTTTTTGTTGCTGCCAGTGTGTAAAAACACCATCCAGTACAGGATGACCGGCGAGTGTCAGCTTGCCGGTCATCTTTTTCCGTTCATTTTTTTCGGTGGAGGTGGTAAGAGTGAGATCGGCTATACGGGATGTTGCATCAATCAGGGTCACACCACAACGGCGGGGCCTGACATTCAAATCAGCCAGGGCAGTAAAGAAGGTGTCAACAGTAGCAGCAAGATCTTCTGAGCTATGCATACTCATGGCTTTCGCCCTTACCTTTTCCAGAGCAGTTTCCACATGCGCTTCCCGGGTCTGTTCTTCTGCTTTTTGTATATCCAGGAACCGGGTATAAGTCAGGTCAAAGACATTCGTAAAGCGACACAATACATCAAACTGGTGATTTGAAATAGATCCTGATGATTCCAGTACAAGATATCCGAAGTTGCTGAAAGAGCAGGACAAATAAATTTTTTCTCTGCCCTGCATATCTTCCTTAACCTGTTGCGGCAGACGGGCCAGGTCAGTTTCGTGAAAAAGGAACTGGTCCCATTGCCTTTTATCGCTTCCTTCCAGTATATATTCCCAGGCTTTTTTTCTTTCCCGCCAGGCTTCCAGGTGTGCCAGGTAAGGAGGGTGTTCATGGTATTGAATATAAAGACCGAAAGATTCGTTTGTTCCGGGATTTGACATCCACCAGGTGGAAGCCATTGAGCCGGGTTCATAGATGACAATAAATGTCCGGTTAAAGATGAGGTCCAGTTTTCTGATTTCAGAGGAGAGGATCTGCACTACCTCTTTTAGTTCATCGGATTTTTGCATGGCCATCGTCCTGGCCCGGACTCTTTCCAGGGCCAGCTGAATTTCCGATTCCCGGGCCTGTGCTTCGGCTTTTTGCAGGTCGAGGAAACGCTGATAAAGGCGTCCGAACTCTTTTGCGAAACGGATGACAATTTGTTTTTCTTCCTCGGTTGCCCTTCTGGTATGATTGAAACCAATATACCCGAATTTACAGTGTCCCTGTGTCGTATATAAGCCATCCGGGAAATCTTCGGGATTAATTTTATGCCCTTCCGGTAAAGCCGTCATTACTTCACGCATCAGTTCCCAGACTGCGGGTAATACTTCCGGGGGATAGTCAATGCAATCAACCGTTTCGGGATCTCCTTTTTTCCAGTTTTCAAAAGATGTTTTCCAGCTATCAACGGCATTGACATCAATAACCTGTTCCGCCACAATGCGTTTTTCTGCGCTGGTTGTTATCCGCAGGGTAAAAGTTTCATTGGCTTCATCCATTAAAGTCAGATGTGTCAATACCGGATTGATGCCGAGGAAATCAAACTGATCAAATAATACACATATTACATCAGTCAGTTCATCTGTCCGGTGCATGGCCATCGCTCTTGCCCTTACCCTTTCCATCGCTACTTCGATCTGGGATTCCCGGGCCTGTGCTTCGGCTTTTTGCAGGTCGAGGAAACGGGTATACGCCTGTTCGAAAACCTTACCAAAACGTTTCAGAATTTCATTTTCTTCTTCAGAAAATTTTTCTCCAAAATGATTGACAATGAAAATACTGGTGTTTTCCGATACACTGCAGGAACGCGCATAACCCCCGGGGCTTGATAATATTTCTTTTTTTTCTTTTGCCTTCAGTTTTGACCAGGGTTCTTTTTTGAGTAAGAAACTGAAAAATTCCTTTTTTTCTTTTTCAGAATAGAATTCTGTAAAAAATCCAGGGCCTTTTTTGATCCCATTAAGCAGCCGGGTGTAGAAGCGTTTAGTATAGAAAGGTATATGCACTTCATCTGAAGTGTCGGCTGTTCCCCCCGAACCCCAGCAATTAATTTCATTATCATTTTTCTCATTGATCGCAATAAAGGATCCTCCGTGAATACCGATATTCAACCTGATTAATTCCTGGTGTACGGTATGGATCACACCTTGCAGCTCTGAAGTAAAATGCATCGCCATGGTTTTGGCCCTTACCCTTTCCAGGGCCGTTTCGATTTCCAGCTCCCGGTTTTTCATTTCGAGCTCGGCGGTGCGATTTTTTACGGCTTCCTGCAGTTTTATATTTTCTGCCTTTATGGCATCTATAGAAAAAGCCTCGCCTTCCAGTGCTTTCATATCCGGGTAGGAGCCATGCTGGTGCAAGACAATCCAGCCCTTCTTCTTTTTTTTCTCAAGTAATGATGACATTCGGAATGGACCATAAAAAGCCCATTCACCGTTTACCTTTATATAGATGTCAGTGAATTCATTCACCATCACATATTTTTCATAAGGGATCACTTCAATCTCCCTATTACGGATCTCCACGGTCCCCAGCATCTGATCCAATATCCTGTAGGAATAATCAATGATCTCCTGCTTGCTGTTCCATATTTCTTCTTTTGTACCGCCAATATTTCTATAATCATCCCGGAGAAATTTTGCCCAGGTTTCAATATCTCCGTTGAGATAAGTGGTCCAATAGGTATCCAGCCATTGTGCCAGTTCTTTTTTGAGCGCCTGCGTAACTTTCATCTGGTTGTTGTTGGTAATTGAAAAATAAGCTTACCCGCTTTTCCTTCCTGTATTTCGCACATATTGCCGGCAGGAAAGAGTACAGTTGTATACTTAAAGATAACTTATCCTTTTCCCTTTGCACCGGATCATTCAATCGTTGTTCCAACCGGCAAATATTAAACAACAGGTAATTCTATTGTGAACGTTGTTCCTTCCCCTTCTTTTGTTTCCACCTTTAAGTCCCCGCCATGCGCTTTTACGATATCATAACTCAGGCTCAAACCCAGGCCCGTTCCCTGCCCGGTGGGTTTAGTGGTAAAGAAGGGGTGGAATATTTTATCCAAAACAGTTTTCGGTATGCCATTTCCGTTGTCTTTAATGGCAATCACCACGGCTCCCTTCCCACTCCCTGACGCAGGGATTCTGGAAGTTTTCACAGTTATCGTTGGCTCATAGTCATCTGGCTCCTGCTTCTTTTTTTCATTGACCACGTAAAATGCATTTGTAATCAGATTCAATATCACCCTTCCCATATCCTGGGGGGTGACCTTGATTTTCTCCAGTGTATGGTCATAATCTGTTTGCATGGCCGCATTAAAGGATTTATCCTTGGCCCGCAGGCCATGATAAGCCAGGCGTAGGTATTCATCCACCAGTGCATTGATATCGGTGGGCTCTTTTATGCCATTGCTGCTGCGGCTGTGCTGCAGCATACCTTTTACGATTGCATCGGCCCTTTTGCCATGGTGGGAAATCTTTTCTTCATTCTCTCTGATATCTTTTGCTATTGCTATTGCATCCTGGTATTTTCCATTATTTAGTTCTTCCTCCAATTCAATTGTTAATTCTTTATTCACCTCAGAAAAATTATTCACAAAATTGAGCGGGTTCTGTATTTCATGGGCAATGCCTGCCGTGAGTTCACCCAGTGAGGCCATTTTTTCAGATTGAATGAGTTGGGATTGCGTGGATTTTAGGTTGGCCAACGTACTTTGAAGTACTTTATTGGCTTTTTGTTTTTGACGGTTGTTACGATAGAGTAACAGTCCTACTAATAAAAATATACCTAATCCGGTCAGCAAAGCATAGGTCCTGTTCCGGCTTTTTGTCAGCTGACTCTCTTTTTCCAGTTGCTGTAACCGTATTTTTTGATCAAAATCTAAATTCTGAAACTGCATCAGTTTATCTATATACCCATCATTCAGTTTGTCTGCGAGACTTTCTCCCTTTTTTAAATAATCGTAGGCAATGGTATATTCTTTTTTTTGTTCGTATATGTATCCCAGCTGAATCAGATCGTCACTTTTTCCCTGCTGATTATTTACCGAATCGTCAATCTTTTGCGCTTGTAACGTATAGATCAATGCGGAATCCAACTGACCTACCTGCATAAATACCTGGCCTAATGTATACTTGGCATCTCGCAAGGGTACCCGGGAGGCAGGGTCCTGGTTTATATCAATGCCGGTGTGTAAACAACGTATCGCAGAGTCGTATTTTTGCTGCTGTGAATAATATAAACCCAGAAATCTGTAAATAACCCCCATATTTTTTTTATAGGGTGAATGCTGGTAATACGAAAGCGATTTTTGAAAATAAATGAAGGCGGAATCGGGTTGGTTGTTTTTTAAATAAGAAATACCAATATCACGGGTGGCAAGACTTAAGATCTTCTGATTCTTCAGGCTTTCTCCTATTTCCATCGCCTGTAAGAGTTCGGTCAAACTCTTTTGGTAATAACGGGAACGGTAAAAAAGGGTGGCGATCTCGTAATGAATCATTCCCACAATTGACCAGCGGGCTTCCTCCGGATTTTTTGAATATGAAAAATTGGAATATCCCCAGCCATTTTTTGAACTGGATGGATCTTCTGCGATTTGCAACCCCAGCATGTAGTTTTCGTACGATAGGGGCAGTTGAAGTTTTTGCCGGTAGCAGTAGGCGATTTGCTCATATGCATCGGCTTGCCATAGTTTCAGATCAAGATTCCTGGCCAACGCCAATTGTGCCTTGTGATAAACCAGTGCCGTATCCGGCTCGCTGTCCTGGTAATAAAATCCCAGCTTCCTGTTAATGTCCAGGCGTATTGTATCGCTGGCAGCATTGTTCAAAGCCTGATGTAGACTGTCCTCGTACTTTTTTTCAATTTGTGTAGAACCAGCAAAAGGTAAAAAAATGAAGATGACTATTTTAAATACTGATCGCATGTGGTTTTGTTTATGTATTTGGCATTTGAATAATAAATTCAGTTCCTTCTCCTTCTGTTGATTCAACTTTCAATTCACCACCATGTGCTTTGATGATATCATAACTCAGGCTTAGTCCCAGGCCCGTTCCCTGCCCGGTGGGTTTGGTGGTAAAGAAGGGCTGGAATATTTTTTCTTTGATGCTGACCGGTATCCCATTTCCATTATCACTTACACTTATTTCAATACTGTGGTCTTTCTTTTTTGTGCTGACCATTACTGTGGGTTCATATTCATTCAGTAACTGATGTTTCTTCTCATTCACGGCATAAAAGGCATTGGTGATCAGGTTCAAAATTACCCTGCCAATATCCTGTGGTATTACATTTATCTTTTCAAGCGTTTCGTCAAATGCCGTTTTCATAACAGCATTGAATGTTTTGTCCTTTGCCCGTAAACCATGGTACGCAAGCCTTAAATATTCATCAGCCAGGACATTGATATCGGTTAACTCTTTTTGACCATTACTGCTGCGGCTGTGCTGCAGCATGCCTTTTACGATCCCGTCGGCCCGTTTACCATGGTGATTTATTTTTTCCAGGTTTTGTTTTACATCGTTGAGTATTTCTTTGACTTGCTCAAAATTACCTTTGGCAGCTTCTTCCATCATTTCATCCAGCAGTTCATTACTGACTTCCGAGAAATTATTGACGAAATTCAGGGGGTTTTGTATTTCATGGGCGATGCCTGCGGTGAGTTCTCCCAATGAAGCCATTTTTTCAGATTGGATCAGTTGTTTCTGGGTGACCTGTAATTCATTGAGTGTATCTTCAGCCTTTTTCCTGGCAGCTTTTATTTCTACAAGATCCAGTTCAGCCTGCATTGCATGTGCTTCTGCAATTTTAAGATCGTTGAAACGGGTGAAGGTGAGATTAAAGGCAAAAGCAAACCTTTCCAGCAGCAGCAGGGTTTCAGCCGGCTGTTCATCGGGAGCTGCCATGCCTATGAATCCTTTACTGAAATAGGCGATATACTGCCACCTTCTTTTTTGTTCTAATCCGCCTTTGAAGGGTACATGTAATTCTTCCCCGAGGTAATGAAAATAGTCTTCCAGTTCTTTTCCCTGCATATCCATGATGAGTGATCTTTCCTGATTTTTCCATGCCTCAAACATCTTTTTCATAGAGCTGTTTTCAGCAGCATCTCCTTTGAACATGGTACTCACTTTTGAGCCATCTTCATCTGTGATCCAGAATTCTATTTCAGTTGAATGGGGATCAGTAATACCTATATATAAGCGGTTAGGCTCAATGCCCAGTTGAATGAGTTGCTGGAAAAGTACAGCTGCCGTTTCTGCCAGTTCATCTGAATGCTGCATAGCCAATGTCCGGCTTCTCACTCTTTCAAGGCGGGTTTCCACCTGTGCTTCCCTTGCCTGTGCTTCTGCCTGTTGCAGGTCAAGGAAACGACGGTAAGTAAGATTAAAAACTTCAGCAAACCGTTCTAATAATTTTACAGATGAAGCAGGTAGTGGAATTGGTGTAGTGGTCAGCAGCATTCCATGAGAGAAAAATGCAATGGTATGAATCCTGTGATCCATTAACAATTCATCTTTTATCTCCATACCCATTACCTGCCGCACATAATTTACCCAGTCATTTAATTCCTGCCCGTGCAGGTCAATGATAAGCGATTTCTTTTTTTCCTTCCAGCCTTTATAGGCTTTTGATACTGTAGTGGATTCGTCCAGACCGGCGCTGAAATGATGATTGATCTTTAATCCATCCTGGTCGGTGGACCAGACTTCCAGCTTCTTATTTTCTTCTTTAAGCAGGCAGATGTTAAGCCGTTCCGGTGTAACGCTCAACGTTGCCATTTGCTGAAACATTTCTGCTGCCACTTCTGCCAGTTCTTCACTTTTATGCATTGCCATGGTTCTTGCCCGTACTCTTTCCAGGGCTAATTGTATTTCTGATTCTTTTGCCTGTGCCTCTGCTTTTTGAAGATCAAGAAAACGGGTATAGGTCTGTTCAAAGACTTTGGTGAACCGTTTGAAAAGATCATGGGCATGCGGCACTGCCTCGTATGTGATGAACAAAAGGAAACCGCCATTGAAAAATGAAAGATGGTTGATCTGGTAAGAGGGTAAGGAGAGCCCTGCATCTTCAAGTTCTTTTATGACGTGCCCCACATGCGGCAGGGTCTTCATATAGTTATAATGGTCTTCAATCTTTTTACCGCTAAGCTCCTGTACAAAAAATTCTTCTTTTTCTATCGCTACCAGCCATTCAGCAAAAGAAGGTTCTCCTGAATTTGTGAAGGGTAGATGAAAGGCTGACTGTATCCGGCCTTCACTGCTCATAATGCAGGTACTTGACTTTTTATCTTCTGCAAGAATATTGTAGCCGCAACTCCATGCAGGAATACCCAGTGCCTGCACTTCCAGGAATAAGAGATTTGCTGCCTCTGGCAGCTCATCACTGTGTTGCATGGCCATGGTACGGGAACGGATCTTTTCCAGTGCCATTTCTATTTTAGCTTCCCTTGCCTGTGCTTCTGCTTTTTGCAGATCCATAAATCGCACATAAGCCTGCTCAAAAACATTAGCGAAACGTATCAATATTTGCTTCTCTGTTTCATTGGGAACCACACCTGAATGCGAGGGAATAAGAATGGCAGAATTTTTTTGCCAGGCAAAAGAAAGGACATGTTTATCATTTTGAAAAATCCATTGTTTAAACTCTTCGGGAAAATTCTTATAGTCGGAATGTTCAAATGCATATTCAAAAAAACTATTCTTTTCTTCAACAGAAAATGCTTTTGAAAAATAATCATCACCGGCTATTTTTGAATTCCAGGCATCATTAAAAATCGGATGGTCGAAGTAAGGCAGCAGGTAACTTCCTGCCATGCTGAAATCGGGTGACACAATCCAGTGCAATACATCTTTTGAATCGGGGAAATAAGTACAAAGCACCACACCATTGGCATCTAACACCACATCCAGTTCTGTTAATTTTTCAACAATAACAGTAACCACTTCGCTAAGTTCATTGGCAGTATGCATGGCCAGTGAACGGGATCTTACTTTTTCCAATGCGGCTTCTATCTGTGCTTCTCTTGCCTGCGCCTCTGCTTTTTGGAGATCTAAGAAACGGGTGTAGGACTGTTCAAAAACCTGGGCAAACCTTTTAAAAATAGCATTCTCTTCTTCTGTAAATGGAATAGCCCTGTAATTGCCTAAATACAAATCGATATTCTTCAATAAAAAACTTGACCTGGCAAAACCGGGGCTATTCAGCACAAAGGCTTTTACTTTTTCAGGGAAAAATCTAAACTCGGAATTATCAATAAGATGCTGACTCCATTCCCTGTTTTCATCTGCTGTTAATACATCTGTAAAAAAACTGATTCCTTTTTGTTTCGCATCTTTTACCCGGTTCTGAACTACACTATTAAGGGAAGGCACCTGCATAAATACCGGCTTGGGTTGCCCGCTTGAGGTTATCCAAAATTTAAAATCACCTTCCTGATTATTCTCACCGAAGCTAACAGTATCAAAATTCAGATTCAAATGTTGCAATTGCGCTGAAACAACTTTAATTACAGATAGCATTTCATCACTTTTATGCATGGCCAATGAACGTGACCGCACTTTTTCCAATGCAGCTTCTACCTGTGCTTCCCTGGCCTGTGCTTCCGCTTTTTGAAGATCCAGAAAGCGGGTATAGGTTTGCTCAAATTCAATAGAAAACCGAAGCAGTATCTTTTTTTCTTCTTCAGTCAATTCGCTTTCAACCATCACTCCAAAACAGCCATATTTCATAAAGGCTTCCACATAATGAAGTCCTCTGTGAAAATACTCTGGCTTTAAATGATCAACACCATCCAGCAATTCTGCCCACACAGTAAAATAATTGTTTACTTCTGCAGGCTTTACGGCATAGGAATGAACCGGCTCATCACTTCTCCAGTCAACCAGGCATTGTGCAGTAGCAGGTTCATTGCTGTCAAGCGGATAAGTAATGGCCTTACTTTTAAAGATGGCGGAATCATCTTTGCCTTCTTTCCAGGCAGCCCAGAATAGGTGATTGCTTTTCTCTTCATCGGGCAACCATAAAAAAGAAAAGGATGATTTTATACCAAGTTGTAAAACCTGTTCATGAAAAACCCTTAATGTATCATCCAGCTCATTTGAATGTTGCATCACCATACTTTGTGTGCGGGCCCGTTCCAGCGCTAATTGAATTTGATTTTCTCTTGATTGTGTTTCTGACTTTTGGAGATCAAGGAAGCGGGTATAGGTTTGTTGGAAAACCTTTCCAATGCGCATGAGTGTATTATTCTCTTCATCTGAGTAAGGAGTACCGGAAAAATTCTCGATATATAAACCAACATTCTCTAACAATACCCCTGATCCGGCAAGGCCGGGGCATTTGAAATAATAGTCCATTGATTCCACCGGTATGCCTGGAATAAACTTAAAAAGATCCCGGTAAAATTTGTTTTTTTCTTCAAAGGTCAGCGTGTATGAAAAAGAACCCTGTCCCTTTTCTTTTGCTTCTTTGATGCTGTTATTGGGTGGAGAATCAAACCAGGGTATAGTTATCTCTGAGGGAGCCAGGTGTTTATCTGCCACCCAGATATGCATCTGATCCGTGGCTGTATAATCAATAAGAAAACCCGTATGTTCAATAGGAATGTTCAGGTGAATGAATTGTTCATATACGAGCTGAATCACCTCTTTGAGTTCTTCACTTTTTTGCATGGCCATTGTTCTGGCCCTGACTCTTTCCAATGCTAATTGAATTTCTGCTTCCCGTGCCTGTGCCTCTGCTTTTTGCAGATCATTGAAACGGGTATAAGTAAGATCAAATACTTTTCCGAAGCGACTGAGGATATCCAGATTTTCTTCTGATAAGGGTTCTTCGCCAACTGTTTGTAACCCACCGAAATTGCTGAAAGAATAGGTAAACACATATCGCTTCATGGCTTTCATGTCCGCCTTTGCTTTAGCAGGAACTTTACCAACCTCCGTTTCATTAAACATGTACTGCTCATAATCCTTTTTTTCCTTTCCTTCCATCACATAGACAAATTTGCTTTGTCTTTTCCTGTATGCTTTCAAAGAGGCATGATGGAAAGGCCAATCCTCAAACTTCATCTGAATGGATTTCAATGACTGGTCAATATCCGGGTTTGCCATCCAAAGGGTATTGCTTGAAGCAGGTTCATCAATGATATTGATCATGCACCAGCTTAATGCAAAATCGAGTTTTGTCAGTTCCGTAAAAAGTGTGTCCACGAGGTCCGATAATTCATCAGAATGCTGCATGGCCATTGCCCGGGCTCTCACTCTCTCTAATCCTAATTCTATTTGTGCTTCTCTTGCCTGTACTTCTGCTTTTGCCACATCAATATACCGGGTATAACAGAGTTCAAATACGTTTTTAAAACGTTTCAGCATTTCGATCTGTATTTCTGTAATGGCATTAAAAGTTGAAATACCGATATGCCCGATACCTATTGAATATAAATAGAAACACATAGAGGCAGCCGATGCTTCCCGGCTATCTGCGAATGGAGATAAGCCTTGCCGCCATTTGCGCCAGTCTTTAAATTTCTTTCCCGAAAATTCTCTTTGATAGAAAGCATCTTTAGATTTTTCTAATTCCCGGTACAGGTCCTTTACAATTGGAGAGCTGTGATAATGTGCCTCCCCAAAGAGCACTGATTCGTTATCGGAATAAACGGAGATAGAATAGGATTGCCTGCTATCATTTTTGAGTGCGATCTGCGCATTCCGGATATTGGTAAAACCCAGAGATTGCAGTTCTTTATACATTACTTCGCACACATTGATCACCTCATCCGATTTTTTCATCGCCATGGCAACGGCACGAACTCTTTCCAGTGCTGTTTCTATCCTTGCTTCTTTCGCCTGAGCTTCGGCTTTTTGCAGGTCGAGGAAACGGGTATAGGTTTGATCGAATACTTTGCCAAAGCGCATAAAAATGCTATGGTATTGCGGCGTTGGCTCCTGTGTGATAAATAATAAATAGCCGTTTGAAAAAAAGACGATATTATGTACCTGCCTGTCGGGTATTTTAATGCCTGCCTCCTCGGCCTGGCTAAATGATGCATCGAGCAGGGGAAAAGATCGGAGGAATTTATAATGCCTGGTAAGCGCCTTGCCTTCGATATCATCTTCTAAAAACAACTCCTTTCTTTTCCAGGCAGCAAAGATCCGCTTGTGTTGTTCATAATCCTTTATTGGCAATTCAAATGGCGGATTGATCTCGCCAGTAGCATTACTCATCCACGAGATGAGATTTTTATGTTCGCTATCCCAGATATTAAATCCGCTGCTGAAAGATTTAACGCCCAGGTGTTTGACCTGTTCGAAAAGCAAAACAGCAACCTCAGCTAATTCACTACTGTTATGCATGGCCATGGTTCTGGCACGTACTCTTTCTAATGCCAGCTCTATTTCTGCTTCTCTTGCCTGTGCTTCTGCCAAAGCAATATCTGTATAACGCTGATAAGAAAAGTTGAACACATTCCGGAACCGTTTCAGGAGCTCCAGTTTTTCTTCTGTAACCGGGTTGAATGTAGAGATACCAATTGCGCCGGCGCCAATTGAATAAAAATAATAGTACAGTGCTTTGCAGTTTTTTATCCTCGGGTCATCTTTTTCACCAATTCTTTTTCTGAACTTTTTCATGCTTTCCAGGCCTGTTCCTTTAAACACCGTTTCAGAAAAAGCATCGTTGGCTTTACGTACCTGCTTTACTTGTTTTTCAATTTCAGGATGTATATCATAGGTTAAATGATTGATGCTTTTGCCGATCACATCGGAGTAATCATAATTCACAAATGTTTTTTGTTCATCATTGTAAATGTTGATCATGGCATTTCTGAGGCCATTAAAGCCCAGTACATTAAATTCTTTGTAAAATGTTTCACAGATGTTCACCAGGTCTTCCTGTTGATGCATGGCCATTGCCTGCGCCCTTACCCTTTCAAGCGACGCTTCAACCTGTGCTTCCCTGGCCTGTGCCAGCGCCTGTTCAATATCCAGGTATCTTGTATATGCCAGTTCAAACACATTCCGGAACCGTTTAAAAAGATTCAGCCCTTCTTCATTAAGCGGAACATAGGTTGATATTCCCAATGCTACAGGACCCAGCGAATCCCAGTAATAATTAAGTGAAGAGGCAGTGCTTAAATATTTATCAATAAAAACATTGGTGGTTTTCTGGTAAGCCAGCCAATCTTTTACTTTTTTACCCTTGATGTGAGAAGTAAAAAATTCATCCTTGCCCTTGAGCATTTTTGCAGCAAAGGCTTTATGCATTTTATTATTGGTATAGCTTGTTTCGGTGATAATTTTTTTTCGATGTTTGGCATAGTATTCATAATTCATGTAGTTGCCCCTGCTCTCATAAAATATGGCCGTTTGTATATTGCGGATTTCTTTTACTCCTAATGATTGCAACTGAAGGGAAATGGTTTTACAAACTTCCAGCATATCTTTCGGCTCCTTCATGCCCATGGCAATGGCACGTACTTTTTCAAGTGCTGTTTCAATTTCCAGTTCCCGGTTTTTATTCAGCAATTCAATCGTGTTTCGTTTGATCGCTTCCTTCAACCGGAGGTTTTCTTTTGTTATTTTTTCGGTACCTAACTGCTGACCTTCTTCAGCTCTTGAATCGGGCAGGGAACCATGTTGATGAATGATCTTCCATTTTCCTGATCTTTTACTGAATAAAGTAGATAAACGGGCAACGCCGTAAAAATGCCATTCCTTTTTGTTAAGAAAATAATAGTCACATATCTCCTGCACCATTACATTATTACCTTCCGGCAGAACTGTTATGTTACGGTTTCTGTATTCTCCAACGCCTGCTACTTCTTTTGCTGTAGCTTTATAAAATGCTACTGCATCTTTCTTATTATTGAACGTGTCATGTGCCGTAGAGCCAATGATGTGGCAGTTATCGTCCAGTAAAGAAGCAAAAGTCTTTATATCACCACCGAGATAGGAATCCCAATAAGTATGATAGGCTTTGAGTACTTCAGCCTCCAGTTTTTTAGTCAGTTTCATTTTCTTATTTTGGGTTGTTGTTGTGTTCCGCAATGTATCCCGCCACCTTCCCAATTAAGCGGCATGGCATCCATAAAAATTATTTCCCTTCCGGGAAATGCTGATTGAAATAATTGTTTTACCGCCTCCTCTTTTTTTGCAGCGGTGCCCTGGCTGATATAAGAAGGCAGCAATACCATCCTGTTGGTAACATAAAAATTAAGATAACTGGCTGCAGCTACCCGGTATGCTGTATCGCCTGCTTTAAAGTTTTCGCTTTCCTTAAATGCAGATACAGGCATATTCAGGCTGTCATCCCAATTGCCCTTATCAAGTAACTTTATTTGTTTTGAAATGAGGTCAGGCAGCGGCACTTTAATGATCTTAAATGGCTTGCCATTTTCATTTTTTGCACTGGAAAGAATATTATAGTTGATGTTCATTCTTTCATAATTGATCTTATTGACTGGATTCATGTCTTTTTCTTCTTCCGGCATCCAGGCCAGTAGTATGGTATTTGCATCAGCAAACCTTACATACTCATCGGTATGGCCGCCGGTGCCTATGCCTACATATTTACCGGTGATCCTTTCAATGATATGCGGATCTTCTGCCAGGCCTGTTTGCAGCCAGATAATATTTTTAACACCCAGTACCCTTTTAAATTCCCGGGCAATGCTGTCTTTTGAAATTCCTTTGTTCCGGCTCAGCGTCAGGGGTTCATTGAGCAGTAATGTACCTTTTCCATTTACTTCAATTGCACCGCCTTCTATACGTATCCATGATCTTTCAACAGGTATATTTTCTGCAACACCCATCAGGCTGTCAACTTTTCCTCTTTTACTGGCAAGTGATTTGGTTAATGCACTGTCAGCCTTTTTTTCGTTGCCATTATATTTCTCAATCAGCCACTCCCTGTAGCCATAGGTTCCCCAAACAAAATCCACTGCTTTCATGTCGCCTTTTCCATTTATAATGAATGCGGCCCCATGATCTCTCATCCAGAATTCATTATTAGGCATTGTAAAGAATTGAACCTGTGAGGTATCAATCTTATTTTCTGCAAGCAGTTTTTTTGCAATTATCTGTATACTGTCGCTTTCCGTTGCAATTTTTACTTTTACAAAAGGTAAAAGTGATCGTACCATACTGATGTTTACCGGGTAATAGTTTTCATAAGCCTGCCAGCCAAGCCAAACAGCTTCCTGCGGTTCAAACTCACCGGGCATATGGAATTCCTCTTTGTTTTCACATGATTGAAAACAAACGGTGCAGGTTGCCAGGAGTATCAGGTATATAATTTTTTTCACAGTCAGTTAATTAAGCAGTTAAATAATTTTTTACACAATCAATCAGGCCTCTTTACAGGCAAACAACTTTTGTTTATGTACCAGCAGGTAATTGAATTATAAATGTACTTCCTTCACCTTCTTTTGTTTCTACATGCAGTTCACCTCCGTGTGCTTTTACAATATCATAACTCAAACTCAATCCCAGGCCGGTTCCCTGGCCGGTGGGTTTGGTGGTAAAAAAGGGCTGAAATATCTTGTCTAGCACTTTATCATCAATACCCGATCCATTGTCTTTTACCCGGATAGCTATCCTGTTATTCAGGAGTTGGGTGCTAACCGTAACGACCGGTTCATACCCTTCCGGATACTGTTTTTTCTTTTGTGTAACCGCATAAAATGCATTGGTGATCAGGTTAAGGATGACCCGGCCCATATCTTGGGGCATAATATTGATGAGGCCAATCTGATCATCATAATCGGTTTTCATCGCAGCATTGAATGACTTGTCTTTAGCTCTCAGGCCATGATATGCTAATCGGAGATATTCATCGGCCAAAGCATTGATATCCGTTGGTTCTTTCTGTCCGCTACTGCTGCGGCTATGCTGCAACATGCCTTTTACAATGCCATCGGCCCTTTTGCCATGATGAAGGATTTTTTCAAGATTTTGAATCACATCATTTGCGATTTCTTTTGCCACTTCCGGGTGCCCAGTGTCCAGTTCTTCTTTCATTTCATCCAGCAGTTCTTTACTGACCTCGGAGAAGTTGTTGACGAAATTCAGGGGGTTTTGGATTTCATGGGCAATGCCGGCGGTGAGTTCTCCCAGGCTGGCCATTTTTTCCGACTGGATCAGTTGCGCCTGTGCAGCCTTTAATTCTTCCAGGGATTGCTGGAGGGCAATATTGGTTTCTTCAATGGCTTTTCTTTTTTGTTCAAGTTCTTCAATCGTTTCTTCGAGGAGGATTGCCGTGGTTCGCTTTACTTTTTCTGTTCTTTCCAGTTTGAATTCAGCGATTTCGAGATCGTTTTTTACTTTCTTGACAGCTTTGAGCAAATCAGTTTTTGCTTCTTCAGCTACATGTTCGTTCTGCTGAATGAAATCCATTAGAATTTGAAGCTGTGGGTTCATTTATTTTTCTTTTAAAGCAACAACGCAACAGGTATTGTTATGAAACTCGTGTTTACCGGTTTTGGATCTGCCAAATTCGCCGTAACTGAAATAACCGGCCAGGGGAGCATCCCAGAGCTCTTGAATCTGCCCTATTTCTTCACGCATCAAAACCCCAAAGGATAAACGACGACTGATGCAGGAAAACATAATCAAGGCATCTGCTTCCGGCTGGCATTCATTTTTTAGTTGCCTGCATTCTTCCACCACCTGTTCAATGGCATCAAAATCGGGGGGTAAAGAAAATCTCACTTTTGATCCCTGCGCGATATTACCTGCACAAATTAGCGATCGGTCAACCCTGTTGGCAAACATGGCGGTACGCATTACTGGGGCCACTCCATCTCTTTCCATTTGCAATGGATAAAGCGCGGTCAGTTGTGAAACGATTTCTTTCCCGGATACAAAATCATCCTCTACACCCAGGTACTTGATGATCATATCCAGCGCAGGTTTATCATCAATGGTATACACCACATTCCCTTCACTTTTGGTAACAGTTTTGGTAGTACCGATTGGTTTCCATCCACAGGTGGCAATGCCATTGATCTGAATTTTGTCCTCATCAATGATCAATGCCAGCAAACCCTGGGTGTGGCTTTGCCCACTCGTAAAAACAAGAGGACCTGTTAACGCCAGGTCATCACCGGCCATACCCCCAAATATGGTCACATCACCCCCAAAACCTTCGGTAATTCCTTCCACAATATTTTCACCATCCGTCGACAGCCACCCGGATGCAATAATAAAAGCCGGATTGGAGAATGTGTTTTTACCGGTCAATCCAATCTGTTTTGCGTTTTCAATTGTGGTCTGAGATCCCGTCACGAGGAATTCCAGTCTGAAGTGGTCCGGATGCATATCCAGCAGCATCATAACGGTACTACCCTCTTCCGTTTCGCCATTGATGAATTCACCGGATGTGGTAGCCCCGAAAATGGCTATACCGTTTTTGTTGAGTAATGTACAAACTGCTTCCCGATCCTGTTTGATGGACAGAAAAACAATTGCTAAAGTAGGCTTGTACCCATTCGACAAGCATTGCTCAAAAGCTGTTTTAACTTCTTCAATTGTATTTCCCTTTATTGATTTTGCCTGCATAGAAATTCGGGTTTAATGTTTCCAATTAATCCATCACTTCACTGATCTGCAATACGGGTGTGATATCTGTATAATTAGGTAATTCTCCCGTTAAAATGGGCGCAGCCGCTCCAAATGCCTGGCCAAATTCCTCCAGGGAATTAAAATACAGGTTGGCCATCGCAACGTTTGGAGCAGGTGTTCCCGGAGCTCCACCCCCTATTCCTTTATCATAGCTGGCAGCTTGCAAAGCATTACCCAAAGTTCGCGCAACCAGGGGGGCATGTTGCTGGATATAATAGTCCATATCAAATTTTTTGCCCTCAGCATTTGGATAGAGGACACTTACTTTAATCATTCCTTTTTTCATCATTTTATATTTTAGGACTAATAATTGTTACTGTATTATTTTTCTTTTAAGACTACCCAGCTTACGGTGGTGCCATGAAATTCTGAACGGTCATCATCCAGCTTACCATATTCCCCCAGTGAGAAAAAACCAGCCATGGGTTTATTCCAGGTGGAAGCCAGTCCTTCAATCTCTGATGCCACCATGGGCCCCAAAGTAGATTGCCTGCCTACACAGGAAAAAATCAGCATCGCATCCGCATCGGGTAATTCCTTTTCTTTTACGGCCCTTGTGCTTTCTATTACCGTGTCGATCACTTCCAGATCCGGGGGTAATGAAAACCGAAAAGAAGCACCTTCCTCCACCGGGGCACCCAACATCACTGAATTGTCTTTCTTATTCCACAATATAATAGGCCGCATGATGGGCTTTTTTGCATCCCGTTGGAATTGCAGGGGATAGCTGTCCAGTCCGTCAGATTTATCACTTGTCAGCATTTCAGTACCCAGAAATTTTTTTATCACATACATGGCCGGTTCATGATTGATGGTAAATACTCAATTGCCATCACTTTTCGTGATCTTTTTTTCTGTGCCTACAGGTTTCCACCCGGATACAGCCATTCCTTTTACATCAATTTTATCTTCATCCAGAATCAGGGATATTATCCCGGAACTGGTTTTTGAATGATTGGTAAACAGGGTACCGGTAAATTGGGTGTGTTCTCCCGCTACACCTCCAATAACAGTAACACCCATTCCCGCTTTGTCGGTTAACCCCTTGATCATTGCTTCACCGGGAATTTTTATATCTACTGTGGAAATAATAAATGCCGGGTGATCAAATGCATTTTTCCCGGCTGTACCTACTTCGCTTGCAGCCTCATACACCGCGGCTGCATTATAATCTTTTAGCACCAGCTTAAAATAAGCGGGGTTCATGTCCATCAGCAATACAATAATACTATCCGGGTCAATGCCCTCTTCATTAAATTTATCGGATGTACTGGCGCCAAATATGGTAATGGCTGCTGCATCCAGCACGGCAGCAACAGGATTGATCTCTTCAACATCAGTCAGAAATACGCAGGCTAATGTTGGTTTGTACCCGTCGGCCATGCTTTGCCCGAGGGCTTTCTTGATTTCTGCTGCTGATTTTCCTTTGATTGATTTTGCTTTCATTATTATTTTTCTTTTAATGCCACCCAACTGCAAGTGGTGGAATGCATTCTTCGTTTACCCTGGGGACTTCTTCCAAATTCGCCATAGGTATAAAACCCTGCCATAGGTGCTTTCCAGATATTAGCCAGGCCTTCGTTTTCTTCCTGCGCCATCGGTCCCATGGCGGTGTGCCTGCCAATACATGAAAAAATTAAAAGTGCATCGGCTGCTGCCTGTTTTTCATTTTTCAATTCCGACGCATTTTGCAATATCGTTTCCACAATATCAAAATCGGGGGGTTCAGAAAAATGAAGCGTTGAGCCCTCCTTTAGTTCTTTTTCACAAATCAGGGCATTTTCGTCCTTATTTATTCCCATGGGTGTTACCATTACCGATTCTCCATTTTCCGATTGAATTTGAAATGGATAGTGTACCCCAACGGCCTCAAATATTTTATACTTGTCCTTATCTAAAAAATTTTCATTGCCAAGGTATTTTAAATACATATCAACGGCAGGCTGGTTATCAATACTGTACATTAATCTGCCCTTACTTTTTGTAATGGTCCTTGCTAAACCTATCTTTTTCCAGCCCGATAAGGCCATTCCGTGCAAGTCAATTTTGTCTTTATCAAGAATCACTGCAATGATTCCATCATCGGTCGATTTTTCGTGATTAAAAACGTAGGTCCCTGTAAATTTTCCATCGTCCCCTGCCATTCCACCAAATAGGGTTACATCAGGGCCAATAATTTTTTCAATATTTTCCACCAGTACTTCCCCGTTCAGGATTTCACCTTCTTTGGTTAATGTGGTACTGCAAAGAAGGAATGCCGGATTATCGAATTGGGTCAACGCGTCCCGTGCAATTTTTTGTGAAACATCTGCCAGGTCTTTTCCTTTGACATCTTCGAATGAAATATAGTATTTGCTTTTATCCAGTTCAAGCAGTAGGATGACAATTTCTCCCATCGATTGATGTTCATTACAGAATTCGCCACCGGAAGTGGCCCCAAAAACATCAATTCCCTTTTGATGCAGCATTTCAGCAACGGCTTTTGTATCCTGTTCAATGGAAATAAATACAATGGCCAGTGTTGGTTGAAATCCTTCAATCAGGTATTGATTCAACTTATTTTGAATTTCACCAGGGGAATTTCCATGTATTGATTGCGCTACCATATTTTTTAAGTTAGAAGCCCGAAGTCAGAAGATTTTAAAAATCACTTCCGGCTCCGTACCGATTTTATTTTTCTTTTAATACTACTACACAACAGCAATTATTATGAAATTCATTCGTACCAATTTTTGATCTTCCATATTCTCCATACGTGAAAAAACCTGCCATGGGGGCTCCCCAAATATTTTGTACCTGCTCAATTTCTTCTTTTGTAACAGCACCAAACGATAGATACCTGCTGATACAGGAAAACATGATCAGGGCATCCGCCTGCTGTTGTGGATCATCTTTTATGCCCTCACATTCTGCAACCACCGTTTCAATCGCATCAAAGTCCGGTGGAAAAGAAAAGCGGATGGCTGAACCCTGGGGCACCGTTCCGGTACAAATCAATGAACGTTCTTTTTGATTGGCAAACCGTGTTGCGCGTATGACCGTATCTCCATTTTCCCGGTCCAGCTGCAGGGGATAGTACCAGGAACTTAGAAAGGAAACGATTTCCTTGTTTTCGTCCAGTTTAACTTCAACGCCCAGGTATTTCATCAACATATCCAATGCCGGTTTATCGTCGATGGTATATACGGTATTGCCTTCGCTTTTCGTAACGGTTTTGGCCGTGCCAATGGCTTTCCAGCCACAGGAAGCGATACCCCTGACATCTACTTTATCTTCATCAATAATAAGTGCCAAAATTGCGTTGTCCCTGCTTTTTCCGTTGGTAAAAACGATTGGTTTTTCTGCTAAAAGATCATCTCCGGCCATACCGCCAAAAATTGTGGGTTCCTTATCTTCCGGCGAAACTGGTTTTCCAAAGCCCTGTATGATTCCTTCAATAATCTGGTCTCCATCGATGAACACTCCACCTGTTGCTATGATAAAAGCAGGATGGGGAAAGATCGCTTTTCCGGTAATACCCAGTTTTTTTGCATCGGCTAATGTGCTTTCCTGGCTGGTTTCCCGGAATTCGATTTTAAAATAAGCCGGATTCATGTCGAGCAACATCATGACAGTGCTGCCTTCTTCAATTTCACCATCTATAAATTCACCTGCCGTAGTAGCTCCAAATACCTGAATCCCTTTTTCGTCCAGTAATTGGGAAATACCTTCTCTGTCCTGTTTCACAGACAGGAATACGATGGCTAAAGTTGGCTTGAACCCGTCGGCCATGATATCCCTTAATCCCGTATCGATTGCTGATAACGATTTTCCTTTTATCGATTTTGCCTGCATGATTTTTATTTTTTCAACTGGTCAGAACCAATACGCCCCATATTTATAAAAGGACTTATGAGCAGATACCAGAAGCCTTGTTTTTTTTCCTCGTCAAATTCAGCTAATCCAAACTTTATTTCTTCCACCGGTTTGTGTTTAAAAGTACCAAAGAGTCGATCCCATACAATGAAAATATCTGAATAATTGGAGTCGGTATATTGCTGGTCCTGCTCATGGTGAACTTTATGAATGTTAGGTGTTGTAAATATCAACCCGAATGTTTTATCGATCCATTTTGGAAACCGGAGATTAGAATGTTCTATAACCAGGAAAGGAGTAACTGCCAGTGTATATAACCCTAAGGAGTAAAGATCAAGACCAAAAATACCGGCGGCTACTATATTCGAAACGCTGAACCAGAGAAATATTTCAACCGGGTGACCTCTGAAATAGGTAGAAGAATCCATCGTTGTATCACTATGGTGAACCCGGTGAAAACGCCACAGCAGGGGTACGTTATGGGCCATACGGTGAAACCAGTAGGTTACAAAATCAAATAATACCACCCCCAAAATTAATTTTGCCCAAACAGGCAGTTCAATAGAATAGAAAAGGCCAATCTCGTGGTTGTTAAGCCATTCAATACATACAATAAGTACCGTTGCCCACAATATGTTGAGCAGAACAAAAACAACCATGAACAAAAAATTCTGAAAGAAATGCTGTCCCCTTTTTTTGAATGTAAACTGGCCTCCTAAAAACTGTTCGAGGGTAAAAAACAAAGCGATAATCCCGATAATGATGTAGTTTAAATCGATGGCGAGCAGTTTGTTTAACAGATCCATTTTGTGATAATTCTTAGTAAAATGATTTTTATTTCACCGGACCAAGGTATTGATCATACCAGGCCAGGGTTTCCTTAACAAAATCCAAACGGGGCACCAGGTGTCCTGATTCATAAATGATTCTTTTTTTATCTGCGACAGGCGTGCCCAACAGGTCAAACATAGGGTTTTGGGAGCTTGCTACCGGGAAAAACATATCGTGTTTTCCATTCAGCATGAGGATAGGCTGGGTGACCCTTGGAAGGTAATTCAACTGGTCAGCTTCCGGTAATGATTTGTTCATCACCATCCCTCCAACGTTGAGCACCACTGCTTTTATTCTTTTTTCCACGGCGGGAATGATTCCCCCCATATAACCACCCCAGCTCCATCCGAGATAGCCAATTTTGTCGGCCTGAATATCGGTTCGGGTTTCCAGGTAATCGATGGTTCTGCCGAATTCTTTTCCCCACATCAGCACATGGTCTTTGTAGAAAACCGTTTCATCCGGGAGGTCTGAATTCAATTCGTCATGTCTTTCGCAGGTCCCTTTGTAAATTGGCCAGACCAGGGCCCTTCCGCTTTTCAAAATAAAACCTACCAGCCGGTTCATCCTTTCCGGATCAAATTTCGTGGAATAGATATCATTGGAGCCCGGGAAAAAAATGATCGTCTGGTAAGGAGGTTTGTTATTTAGCGGTAAATATAGCCAGGCCTGCATCCGTTCATTATTATAACCTGCATCAAAGGTTATTTTTTCCGCTTTCCAGTAATCCCTTACTATCGTGTCTTCGATTTTAGGATCCAGGGGCTTTTTATCATAAGTGAATTGACTCAGATACAATGCGAAAGTCTTATCATCTATCGGTTTTTCCTTCCGGTAATCTCTGAATAAAGAAGATAGTTTTGCTGTCAGGTGTATTAAGGTGGTATCCTCCGGAAGCGTTTTAATACAGCGGAAGCCGTTGGCAACGCTTCTATCCATGGCCGACTGTGTATACCCGTCATTAAAGGAATAAGTCGGGTCATTCCATCCACCCCCCAGTATGAATCGCTGACCTTTCTGATTGCTTTCATTAAAACACCATTCGCGGGCATTACCCGCCAGGTCATAAATACCCATATAGCTGTACCCTTTCATGCTGCCAACGGGTACCGTAGACTTAGCGCTATAATTACTTAAAGGAACAATGAACTCTGTTCTTGAGGTCTGGGCCACCACGCTCCAGTGAAAGACGGTGGGCAATTGTTTTTTTGCAAAGGCTGCATACGCCTCCGCTTCATACCAGGATACCCCTGTTACCGGATGGTTTTCCATGCCGTCCGGGTAGGAACCGGCTTCCCAGTTGGCCGGCCCCGGCCTTCCTGTTTTATCAATAAATTTTGCAATGGCTGCAGCTGCAGGAATTTCTTTTCCGTTTTCCACAAAAGGATATTTCCAGAAAGAACGGTTGGAATAGCCGCCTGCATCAACAAATTCCCTGAATTGCTTATTGGTTACTTCATATTTGTCGATCAGGAACGCCCCAACGTTTTTTCCGGATTCCTGTTCAAGACCCACAATATACATACTGGCTGTAGTTTCGGGGATCCTGATCATGTTTTCCGGCAAGCTGCCGGCAGGATCCAGTTTGAGGGTATCAATATCAGGGCCTAATTTTCCCCAGGCCCAGGGACCTGCATATTCAATGGTCTGGTAACCCTTTTTCCGGATTTCCATGCGTAAATACCCTAAAGGGAACCTGGCGTCTTCCAGGGGTGTGGTTCCGGCCCGTCTCCATTCAGCATCGGGTTGGTTATAGTCTTTCCAGTATACCTCAGCGCCTTCCGGTTCGGTCACCATCGAAAGAGTAACCGATACCTGGGGCCAGAGTTTGATCAGTGAAGAATCTTTCGGGATTACTTTTTCTGCTTCCAGTGCCATATCATAGGCCCTGGTGGGGGCCCGGAAATTATCCTCCACCATTTTTTGAATGGCCGGTAATAATTTATTACGGGCATTCAGCTTTTTAAAATAGGGGGGGATGATAAAAAAGCCGGCCAGTACCAGGATGGCCAGTGCAAAGACCAGCCTTACCAACAATGTTTTTTTTCGGATGGATATTTTCCTGTTCACATATTTGATGCCTTTCCCTTCTAATTTTTTATTAAGGGGGACCTGGAGCCCCGGGCTGCTGACGGCAAAAATCTCGATGGGCTCATGAACGTTTTTTAACAGGTACTTGCCCAGTGAAACAGTTGTAATATCATTCTGGTTTTTGATATCATCCTGCACTTTTGCTGAAATGAATATACTGCCGGGAATGGCCAGTGACTCCAGCCGGGAAGCAATATTCACCCCGTCGCCATGTACATCAGCCTCTTCAAATATTACATCGGCCTGGTGTATACCGATACGGACCGGCACAACCGGCTCCTCTTGCATGAAGAGTTGTACTGACCTTGCTGTATGCAGGGCTTCGATGGCGCTGCTAAAACTGCACAAGGCCCCGTCTCCCATCCATTTGATGATCCGGCCACCATGTGCATCTACTTCGGATTCCAGTTGCTGTTTCAGTTTCTGGCGATACCCCATGGCTTTTTGCTCGTCTTTTTCCATTAAGGCGGTAAAGCCGGCAATATCTACAAACATGATAGCAGCCAGTTGTCGTGATTGAGACATGATTTTTTTTTCGATTTTTATTCTTTTTCCTTTAAGGCCACACAACAGGTCGTCAGGTTATGCATTTCCAGGTTTCCGCCGGTGGCCCGGCCCAGTTCCGCATTGCTGAACATACCCGCCATGGGAACATTCCAGACATTTTTTACCCCCTCCAGTTCCTGCGACATTAAAGGCCCTAAAGAAAGTATTCTGCCCGCACAACTGAAAACCACAAGAGCATCTGCTTCCGGCATTTCTGTAGCTTTTAAATTTTCAACTCCTTTCACCACTTTTTCCATCACATCAAAATCAGGGGGTAAAGAGAATCGAACCTTCGATCCCTGGGGTACTTTGCCACTGGTGTAAAAAGAATGATCTGTCCAGTCGATTACTAATCCCGGGCGCATTACGGGATCCCCTTTTTCCCTTTGTAACTGCAGGGGGAAATTGGCAGCCATCTCTACCAACACATCTTTATTTTCGGGGGTTATATTTTCCAGGCCACCGAATTTTACGGTGATGTCCAGGGCCGGAATATCGTCTACGGTATATACATGATTGCCTTCGCTTTTGGTTACGGTTTTTTCAGTTCCGACGGCCTTCCATCCGCAGGTGGCAATTCCTTTGATTATTATTTTTTCTTCGTTGATGGCCAGGCAAACGAGGCCACTGCTACTTTCCTTTTCGTTGGTAAAAACAATCGATTCTGTAAAGGCATAATCATCTCCTGCCCCCCCGCCAAAGGCATTGACTTCAGTCCCAACAATATCCTCCAGGCCATGGAGGATCTCCTCCCCATCCACCGAGGAATCGCTGAGGCCTAATAAAAAAGCCGGTGTGGCAAATCGTTGAATGACTTTTTGGGCAATCCCGCTGGCAAGCTTTCTGTAATTTTTGTCGGGGTATTCTTCAAAATAAATTTCAAAATAATCTTTGTTCATATCCATTAAGAGAATGGCAGCTGACCCTTTTTCAGTTTCTTCATTGATGAACTCGCCATTGGTAGTACAGCCGAAAATGGCAACTTGTTCAGCATCCAATAGGTCGGTGATGGCTTTTCTATCCATCGATTTTGAAATAAAGCAAATCGCCAGGGTAGGCCTAAACCCATCCGCGATGCTTTCCAGGAATGCCGATTTTACAGCAGCTGTTGTTTTTCCCTTGATTGATTTTGCCTTCAATGAGAATTATTTTTAGGGTTAAAATGTTTTGCAGAAAGTTACTCAAGTTTTTTGATGTTCGTGACAATGAATTGGCGCGAGGGTAATTAAATTGCTTAATTTTTCAAGTGAGGGTTAAGGATGGTTTACGTTTGCCGAATTCCGATAATTTTTTGATGCTTGAATCTTCAGCAACAGGATGCGAAACAATACGTATCCTGATTACGAAAAAGAGTTTTCAATAGGAAGTGAAAAAATTGGTTGGGTTGTACTACCCGGTTATTTGAGGGGCGTTTACTCCGTTTTTTGGGAAAGCACCGGCTTGCTGTATGAGTTTTATGAGGGGGGATGAAAAAGCCTGCTGCTACCGCAACTTATAACAAACTGGCCAGGTAAATTTGTTTTACAGGCTCCTTGGTGGTTTTACAGTAATGCGTGAAATAATGGTGGTTCTGTAAAAAATCGATCTCCGTCTTATTCCATTTCTCCTGCGTTAAAGAAGGGTTGATGGATTGTAGTTCCCGGAATAGCAACCTGGCTTTTTCGCCGGCTGCTTCCGTTCCCAAGTATTCAAGGTCTGCATCGGTAATGATCTCTTCCAGTTTATTTAAAGGGGTCTGGGGCACCCGGGTAGCCATAATCATCCCGCAAATCAGGTCAATATCTTCCGCCTGATATCCATAGCCGGGCAGGTACTGAATGGCCAGCCGGCAACTTTCCAGTTCATGTTCTTTATAGGTATTGATATAACCGGTATCATGCCAGAGGGCAGCAACTGATAATAACTCAATCTCTTTTTCTGTACAATGTTCTTCCCTGCCAATGGTTTTAACATTATCCAGCACATACAAAGTATGTTTGTAGTCATGATAGGTATAACTATCCGGGATCCTGTCTTTCAACAAATCGACTACAAAATCTATCATTTGCTGGTTAATGTGCATGAGCCTTCGCTTTTAATATACCGCCGGCCGCTTCCTTAATGCTTTGCACATAAATAAACGCCCTTGGATCTATTTTTATCAAAGTATCCTGGATCTGTTTTATTTCCAGGCGGGTTACAATTGTGACGATGATCTCACAGTCTGTCTTTAATTCAAAGCTACCCGGTAAAAACCCCCTTTCGCCCTTATAGACGGTGATCCCTTTTCCTAATTCATTAACAAGGCAGCTTTTTATTTCTTCTTCCTTCGAGGATACAATATTCATGGCCGTAAACTCTTCAATGCCATCTACCACGTAATCGGTGGCCCGGGTGGCGGTGAAATAGGTGATAATGGAGTACATGGCTGTTTCAATACCGAACTCAAAAGCGGCAACAGCGAAAATGATGGTATTGATCAGCATAATGATTTCGCTGTTGGAAAACCCGGTTTTCCGTCGGGTAAATACGGCGATCACTTCGGCCCCGTCGATCACGCCCCCGCTTCTGATCACCAATCCAACGCCAATTCCAATCAGCATGCCTCCAAAAATGGCAATCAGGAGCCTGTCGGTGGTGATGGGGTTGATATCAATAAAAAAAAGCCCAATGGCGAGTAAGATTACCGCCAAAATGGTTTGCACGGCAAAGGTCTTTCCAATATTCTTGTAACCCATGTAGATAAAGGGGATATTGAAGACAATAACCAGCAAGCTGATATTGAAATGAAAAATTTCATGCAATAAGATCGAAATACCAGTGATGCCCCCGTCCAGGAACCTGTTGGGTATCATAAACCCTTTCATGGCCAAAACGGCCAGTCCCGTGCCTGCGAAAATGAATATGAGGTTTTTGACATTCCACACTTCCTGCCAGTCGATATTGTTACTTTTAAATTTCTTGGTCATTATACAAACTTTGAAAAACGGGGCATCAAAATGCTAATCAGAATAGTTTTTAAATTTAAGCAAGAGTTTTGAAAATCTTCGTATTGATCGTTTTATTTGCCAAATAATACAGGTAATCAGCTTCTTTCGCTTTAGTTAATAATATAACTATTAATAAGATCATGGTCATCATCCCTGAGGATGATCAGGGAAAACAAATCAGGCAGTTTTTCTAAAAGGTTGCCACTGTTTGTAAGTGGCGCTTCGCCATATCCATTCTATAGGTCCAAAATTAAAATACCGTAACCATAAGCGGCTCATGATTACCTGCAGGATAAAAACAGCGATACCGAAAAGGGTATAATAAACCGGGCCCACTTTTTCCATATATCCTAATCCGGCACCCAGGAATACAAAGTTGCCGATCAATGATTGCAGGATATAGTTACTGAAAGCCATTTTTCCCACAGGAGCCAGCCAGCCAAGAATTTTATTACAGGCTGCCTGTTGAAATAACAGCGCCAGTATGCCTACATAAGCCATTGCGAGCGGTACAACACCCAGTGCGTAGGCGATGGTCTGGTACAAGCCCTTTGTTTTTAATTGAAAGTAATCATGGTTATACAAGGTCATATAGCGGGCCAGGAAGTAATTAGCCGGAAGACCTACAAGGATTCCGAAGAGGATGATCCGGAACAACCAGACTTTGTGTTGCAGTACCTGCTGATAAAATTGGGTACGGCCCACCACAAAACCTATTAAAAACATACCAAGTACTTTTGGTACCCGGCTCACAAAGAAGAGATACTGGTATCGGAAAAAAATACCGGTGATATTTATTTTTAACTCGTCCCACCAATTGCCATGCCGCATCAGGTTCAGGAATTCTTCCTCCGATTTCAATCCGATTAGGGCGTCATCTGCTTTTATCCCCAGTTTTAATAAGAATTCGGCCGGGTAATTCATCACCGGCCAGATCATTTTTAGCCAGTATAAGAGGATGGGTGAAAGGATCAGCATGATGCCCGTAATCAGTAAGGTCTTGCTGGATAATTTTCTAAACAACAGGAGAAAAAACCCCAGGATCGCATAAAAAAATACGATATCACCTGTCCAAATCAGCAGGTGCAGGAATCCCAGCAGCAACATGAAAAAAAGCCTTCTTTTGAGTAGGGGAACTGCATTTACGTTGAGTGCTGCAGCTCGTTTTATTTGTAAGGCCACTCCCCATCCAAATAAGAGGCTGAAAATGGAATAGAACTTACCTTCTATGAACATATGATGCAGGAAATTCATCTTATGGTCGTAAACCGGCACGAGGAAAGGGCCGGTCAGCCCTGCACTTTCATTGTAAAAACTAAAACCGCTGCCCAGGTTGGCAATAAAAATACCCAGGATGGCAAAACCCCTGAGTACGTCCATAAATATCTCCCTTTCCTTGTTTTGTACAGGTGCTAAAGCTTGCATACAGAATCAGTTGGTTTTGGTATTCAATAACCGGATGGTAGTACATCCGTTATAACATTGGTATTAAATATAATATAATTTGACAGTTTATAGCCTTTTGAACTGTTACAATCAGGGGGGTTGGTGACCTAAATCACCGGAATCGGGGCATTAATCGGCTAGTTTTAGCCTGTGAACAAAAAAATATTGAAACTGGTCCTGGCCTGTTTAATCTGTACAGGTATTGTAACAGTCCTGGTTTTATTATTAAAATAACAAAACATGAAAAAGAACATTGGAAATGCCGACAGGATTATCAGGATACTGGTAGCCGCCGTTTTTGCCTATTTGTATTTTGGTGGCGTGGTAACCGGGACTACTGGTGTCATTTTGGTTGTTTTGGGAGCCGTTTTTGCACTGACAAGCCTTGTCGGTTTTTGCCCGATCTATGCGATGGTAGGACTCAGCACCTGCTCTTCAAAAAAGGCGGGTTGAGGTCGTCCAAACCATTTATCTGTCGATAAGGAAGATTCGGCCGTTAACCAGGCTTATTAGCGGGGCTGAAGGGCTATGGATACCCTTTAATCTTCCTTACTCCCTTTTTCCCCCACGAACCAATGCTCTTTTTGTTTGAAAAGGACATTGAAGGTGGTCAGGGATCCATAACAACGGGTGATATATTGCTGGAGGTTCACCTTATCTTCATCGCTGATCTTTTTGTTACTGTTGATATTTTGTTCCAGCACCCGGAGGCGGTCGCGTAACAGGACGATCTTATGAAAAAAATCTTCCACAGGGATTTCTTTTGGCTTCAGGTTTTTGTCTGCCGGCTGTAAAAGCAAACTGCCACCTATCCACTTGTCACCGAGGGGAATGGTTTCAATAACACCACCCCATAACCGTAATATTTTCAGCAGGGATCTTTCCACTTCACTGTGTGTTTCAATTTCTTCGGTCACATTTTCAGGGATGATCTCCTCCAGCTTGTCATCGGTCTTGTCAATCTCTTTTATTCCCAGGTTGATGAATGCAACCAGGTAACTTGCATAACGGATGCCCACAATAACACCGGGGCCAAACTGCATATGCTGTAAGCGGGTTCCAATCCCCAGATTTGCCTGTTCCATATCAGATCTTTTTTGATTTCTTTTTTTCATGCCGGGCTGCAATGATCCGCATGATCACGGGTATGAGGATCGGCAGGTATACGGCAATGGCAGGTTGAAAAAGGTATATAAAAGCGAAAACAGTAAATAAGAGTGGAATCAGAATGGCCCGGAAAGAAAAATACCTGGCATCGGCCTGGCTGATCCCTTCGCTCAATTGATGTGTTGGGTTACTAACATACCGCCACATGATAAAATTAATAACACCCAGTAATATGATATTCCCGGTATAAAATATAACAGGGGTCATAACGTGTTTCATCACATACTCGCTGTAAAAAGCGGTGCTAAATGGCATCAGGGCAATGGCAAACAGGAAAAAAAGGTTGAGTACAAGCAGTCTTTTGTTATAATTGATAACATAGCCGAACAGCCGGTGATGAACGGTCCAGTATATGCCGATGAACATGAAACTGATGATAAATCCAAAGAATTTAGGGATCAGTTTGGCCAGGGCACTTAATAAACCCCCTTCGGTAAGATGTTCCTTTTCGATCTCCGGCACTTTGATCTCTATTACCAGTAGGGTAATCGCAATGGCGAAAACGGCATCGCTGAATAAGATCATCCGTTCCAGCTGAAATTCTTTTTTCAGCTCATTTTGAAGTTTGTCAGACACTTTTTTGGGTTTGGTATCCGAAAAATAGGATTAAGTTTTAAGAGTATCAATTTTGAGGGGCTGTTCAGGGGAGAAATGATTTTTCTACTTTTTTCATTTCCCCGTTCTTCCGGGTATACCTGAAATTTTCGTAGGCTTTCTTTATATATAACTGGAAATTATATTCGGAACTGGCAAGTGTGTATTCATAAGAAGGCCGGTAAATGCGCATGAAAGTATCCAGTTCACTTCCGGCCAGGCCGGTCAGGCGTATGATCAGACCCCGGTTAAAACGGTGACTTACATAATCGTCCTGTTCATCCTCGATTATTCTTCGCTGGTAGGCCAGCATATTTCTGTTTTTCCTGAACTGGAACATCCTGATGATCTCGTTCACATCAAAGCCTACCCCGCTATTGGAAACATTCGGCCGCAGTTTTGCTTTTTCATAGTCAAAGATCTTTGCATAATCCAGGCGGTTTTGGAGGGAGTCAAATTTGTAATTCCGTTGTTTGAGCCGGATTTCTTTCAGATAGGGTACGGTAATCTGGATGGCAATATCAAACTGGGTCTCATTGGCGATGGTTGCTACTGGATATTTTACGGTAGGCTTTCCCAGGTAGGAAAACCAAACGCTGTCTTTTTCTGTAACGGAGATTTCATATTTGCCGGCGCTGTTGGTGACTGTTCCGTTACCCGAACTGGTCAGCACCGTTACGGATTCGAGGGGATATAGACGGGTGCTGTCATATACAGTGCCTTTCAGCTTAAACTGTGCGAAGGCCCCCGTTGTTCCTGCCAGGAGGAGCAGGTTGGTAATAATGGAAACAGTGATTATTCTGATAAGCGTCAATTTCTTTTGAATTGGTGGCAAGTAACAAAAGAAAATGCAAATACTATTCTAAAGTGTGGCAACCAGTTCAATGGTGGCGGGGTAATGCCTGTGTTCCAGCGCCTGCACCTTTTGCGCCAACGTTGTTGCCGTATCTGTTTCTTCAACCGGGCACTTGGCCTGCAGGATGACCTGGCCATGGTCGTAAAGGTCATCCACATAGTGAATACTGATACCCGATTCTTTTTCTTTGGCAGCGATCACGGCTTCATGAACAAAATGCCCATACATTCCTTTCCCCCCGTATTTTGGTAAGAGGGCGGGATGAATATTCAGGATCTTTTTAGGGTAAGCTTGAATTAATGGCGATGGTATCTTCCACAAAAATCCCGCTAAAACAATCAAATTTGTTCCCGTTGCCCGGATCTCATCCCGGTAACCATCGCCCCGGAAAAACCTTTCCTTTTCAAGGATCAGGGTTGGTATCTTTTCAGCAGCCGCTCTGTCAAGCACCCCGGCTCCGGGCTTATTACAAACCATCAGTACAACCCTGACCCGTTCATTATTCCTGAAATAGTCGATGATTTTTTGGGCATTGGTGCCGGCACCGGAAGCAAATATGGCAATCTTTGTAATGGGCATTATGCAATAGTGTCCTGGTTATCAGTATTTAATATACCCATTTTCGCGCCGATCTTTCTGATATAGCGATAGAAAAAGCTAAACTGCCCCAGGGGGATGCTTACCAGGAGGACGGCAACCGGCCAAAGTAGGGTAATCAATATTATATATAAAATGCCCCATAACCAGTCCTGCTCTATATCCACCAGGTTCATGATTTTTTTACCGGCATATCCGGTAAGGCTGCCCCCAATGGCAAAAGTGCAGATGATAATCGTGAGCTGGAGGGCTCCAACGCCCCATTTCCTTTTTAATTTATCAAACATTGATCTTTAAAATAATTTAAAGCGGCAAAAGTCGTGGAAAAAAATCAGCTTTTCACATTGTATCTACAGGTTTCAAATTTGTTGACGAACGGATGACAATTTAAAGGGAATCATCATATAAAAATGATAAAATCCGTTGAAACCCTTGCTGGTATTGGTTCAAAAAAAATTTAAACGTGTTGGCATTTTGTTAACTTCCTGACTTATTTTTGCAACCAACTCAGGAATTTTATCCACATTTTTTAGATTAATAGCTTCTATGATTCCTTGTAATTCAATCGTTAAGAAACTATCACTGTGTACCTTTGTTTTTTTGGCATTTTTCAGTCTCCAGGTTTCAGCACAGGATGGTAAACAGCTTTTTCAGGGCAATTGCGCCAGTTGTCATAATCCATTTCAAAATGGTACAGGACCGGCCTTAAAAGGGTTGGAGGACAGGGGCCCCTGGGGTGACAGGAATAATATATATGCCTGGGTCCATAACCCGGTGGGGTTCATGGCTACCAATAAATACACCCAGGACCTGAAAGCCCAGTATGGAGGAACCATGATGACGGCCTTTCCCGGTCTGAAAACAGAAGAGATTGATGCCATTGTTTCCTACATAAATGAAGTACAACCCCCGGTTGCAACAAAACCCACAGGCGGTGGATCAGGCACTGATAACAGTGGCCGGAATGCACTGATCTTTGGCGTCATTTCACTCATTTTAGCCATTATCGCTCTGATTCTTATGCAGGTAAACAGTAACCTGAAAAAGCTCAGCGACGATAAGGAAGGTATTCTTCGACCCGAAGCTGTGCCCTTCTGGAAGAATAAGATCTATATCGCGATGACCATCATCGTTTTGTTTGTGGTGGGTGGTTTTTATGTGGTGAAAGGGGCCATCGGAATGGGCCGGCAGATTGGGTACGAGCCCGAGCAGCCCATCTTTTATTCCCATAAGGTGCATGCCGGCATCAACCAGATCAACTGTTTATATTGTCATGGTAATGCCTGGGAAAGCAAACATGCCGCGATCCCGTCTACCAATGTATGTATGAATTGTCATAAGAACATTGGGGAATACAAAGGGGATCCGCTGTTTGATGCAGATGGGAAAGAGGTCAATGGAACGGAGCAGATCAAAAAACTTTATGCTTATGCGGGTTTTGACCCCCTGAATCCCAATGCCTGGGATGCCAATAAGGCAAAATCAATTCCCTGGATCAAGATCCATAATCTTCCAGACCATGTTTATTTCAACCACTCACAGCATATCAGGGCCGGTAATGTACAATGTCAGACCTGTCATGGTGAGATCACCGCAATGGATGAAGTAAAACAATTCAGTGAATTAAGTATGGGCTGGTGTATCAATTGCCATCGCCAGACAAAAGTTAATTTCTATAATATAGACAGCACCGGTACCGAAACTGGCAATAAATTTTACAGCATCTACGAAAAGTTCAGGAAAGACCTAATGCCGGATACGCTGAAAGACAATGGCGGTAAATATATTCTTGACAAGAACGGGAAATTTATCATTCATCCCTCAAAAATGGATAGTGTAACCGTAAAAGATATTGGTGGAATTGAGTGCCAGAAATGTCACTATTAATATGAGTCCGTTGGAACTTTCAAATTTGTAAATTACAAACCAAGATAAATGAGCGATAAAAAGTACTGGCAAAGTTTTAGTGAGCTGGCGAATAGTGAAGAATATGAAAAGAAAATCCAGAACGAATTCCAGGAAGAGCTTCCTTTTGAGGACAAAGACGGAAAAGGATGGCTGGATGCCTCGACTCCCCGGCGCGATTTTTTAAAATACCTGGGGTTTAGTACGGCCGCTGCTTCTCTGGCCAGTTGCAAAACACATGTCCGTAAAGCGGTTCCCTTTGCCAATAAACCTGAAAATATCTACCCCGGTGTGGCAAAATATTATGCTACCACCTATGTTCAGGATGGGGATGTGATTCCCGTTTTGGCAAAAGTGAGAGACGGGAGGCCGATCAAGATAGAAGGGAATAATCTCTGCAGTTTTACACAGGGTGGCACTTCTGCCCGTGCACAGGCTTCGGTGCTTGACCTGTACGATATGAACAGGCTAAGGCATCCCAAGGAAAGAGTGGTAAAGGGAACAGAAGTGAGTTATGAAGAGGTGCCCAGCTTTGAACAGCTGGATAAGGCCATTGCCGGGAAGCTCGCCGGTTTGAGAAACCTGGTCTTACTGACCAGTACCGTTGTTTCTCCCAGTACCAAAGAAATTATTGCACAATACCCTAACCTGAAACATGTTCAGTTTGATGCCGATTCCTATAGCGGATTGTTACAGGCCAACGAAATAAGTTTTGGGAAAAGGGCGATTCCTGCGTACAACTTTGATAAAGCAAACGTTATTGTCAGTCTCGGCGCTGATTTCCTGGCTACCTGGCTGAGCCCGGTGGAGTTTGCCAGGGGTTATTCAAAAGGTCGTAAGATCAATGAGAAAAACCCTGAAATGAGCAAACATTACCAGTTTGAAAGCCACATGAGCACCACAGGTGCCAGCGCAGACGAAAGGGTTACCCATCGCCCATCTCAAATCGGAGTAGTTGCGCTGGATATCCTGAACATGCTGAATGGAACAGAAGGATCCCCCGTAAATGATGATGCTAAACTGGAAGCCGGTATCAAAAAAGTGGTGGCCGATCTTAAAGCCCATACCGGCAACGCCCTGGTGGTTTGCGGAAGTAATGATGTCAATGTACAGGTCATTGTAAATGCCATCAATAATGCGATCGGTGCATACGGTAATACGATCGACTGGTCCTCTACTTTAAATTACCGCCAGGGAATTGATGCGGAAATGAACCAGTTGGTGGCGGATATGGCAGCTGGAAATGTTGACGCCCTGTTTATTCAGGGTGCCAACCCTGTATACGAATATCATGATGCCGATTCATTTAAAAAGGCTTTGGCCAAAGTAAAACTGACTGTTTCCTTTAATGAAAAACTGGATGAGACCAGCGAATGGTGTAATTATATCATCCCCACCCATCATTATCTTGAAAGCTGGGGTGATGCGGAACCTAAATCGGGTTATACCAGTTTTATCCAGCCCACGATCTTCCCTTTATTCAAAACCCGTGCTTACCAGACTTCCTTATTGAAATGGAGTGGTAATGATACTGATTACGAAACCTATTTCAGGAATTACTGGACTGCAAAACTGGGTGCTGGGTTTGATGCCAGCCTTCAGAACGGTGTTATTGAAAACACAGCGGCTGCTCCTTCTGCAGGATCCTATAATGGTGCTGGTGTAGCCAATGCCGCCTCTGCAATCAGTGCAGCCAAAAAAGGCGGGGCCATCGAACTGGTGCTTTACCAAAAAGTATCGGTGGGAAATGGCAAACAGGGCGGTAACCCCTGGTTACTGGAATTACCCGATCCGATCACAAGGGCTACCTGGGATAATTATGTTATGATGTCCATGTCCATGGCTAAAGATGTGCTGGGGCTGGACCTGACGGATAAGAACAAGGAGAAGACGATCAATAATTATGAATATTACCCCGAAAAACCGGTCGTCGAACTGACCGCCAATGGTAAGACGCTTACCCTGCCTGTTTTGGTAATACCGGGTATGGATGCACATACCATTGCGGTGGCAGTTGGTTTTGGCAGGTCCGAAAAACTGGGTATCGCCGTTGCCGGTGTCGGGCAAAACGTATTTGGGTTAAAGACCTTTAATGGCACCACCGCCGATTATTTCAACAGTAACGTTGAACTAAAAAAGACAGACAAGAAATATAAGATCGCACAGACCCAGATCCATGGTTCATATGAAGGCAGGACAGAAGTGGTGAAAGAGACCACCCTGGCTACTTTCAAAAAACACCCCAACCATTTTAAAGAATACCGCGAGGAACTGGCAAAGGATTTTGCACCCCTCACCGGTGATTTCAGAAAAGAATCTACCATCTATCCCGATCATCCGCAACCCGGGTTGAAATGGGGAATGAGCATCGACATGAACAGCTGTACCGGCTGTCATGCCTGTGTGGTAGCCTGTCATGCCGAGAACAATGTTCCGGTGGTAGGTAAAAGCGAGGTGATGCGGTATCATGATATGCACTGGCTGCGTATTGACAGGTATTTTGTTTCTGACGAGAACAACCCTGATGATGTGAAGGCCGTAGTATTCCAACCCATGCTTTGCCAGCACTGCGATAATGCACCCTGTGAGAATGTGTGCCCTGTTGCAGCAACCAACCATAGCTCGGAAGGATATAACCAGATGACCTATAACCGTTGTATCGGTACAAGATATTGTGCCAACAACTGTCCGTATAAAGTTCGCCGGTTCAACTGGGCCGATTATACCGGTGCCGATAGCTTCCCGAATAACCAGGACCAGAAACTGGTGGGTAAGCTTGACGCTGTTGTACACCAGATGAATGACGATCTGACCCGGATGGTGTTGAACCCGGATGTGACGGTGAGAAGCCGTGGTGTGATTGAGAAATGTTCTTTCTGTGTGCAGCGTTTGCAGGAAGCTAAACTTACTGCCAAGAAAGAAGACCGCGTATTGGCCGACGGGGATGCAAAAACAGCCTGTATGACCGCCTGTCCTACAGATGCGATCGTGTTTGGCAACGTACACGATAAAGAGAGCCGCATTACCAAGATGCGTGAGGATAACCAGCAAAGACTGTTCTATGTGATTGAGCAGTTACACACGTTACCAAACGTGAATTACCTGGCCAAGATCAGGAATACGGAAGAATTGCTGGAAGTGGAAGAGCATCATGAAGAACAGGCCGCTGAAGAAAAAAAAGAAACAGCTACTGAGGCAACTCATTAATGCTGTTGATATATAATAGTAGACCAAAATCAAAAATAAAAGCTAAGAGCTGAGTGCGAATAGCTAAAAGCTAAATCAACATGGCATTACTCAGATACGAATCACAGGTAAGGGCACCATTGGTGGATGGGACAAAAGATTATCACCAGGTCACAGAAGATATCTGCGGTCCGGTGGAAGCAAGCCCGTCACGTTTGTGGTGGATCGGATTTATTATTTCCGTAGGCTTGCTCATCTTCGGTATCATTTCGGTTACCATGGAAGTAACCTATGGTGTGGGCCAATGGAACCTTAATAAAACCGTAGGTTGGGGATGGGATATCACCAACTTTGTATGGTGGGTCGGTATCGGTCACGCCGGTACCCTGATCTCTGCGATCCTTTTATTGTTCCGCCAGGGTTGGAGAACCGGTGTGAACAGGGCTGCCGAAGCCATGACCATCTTTGCGGTGATGTGTGCAGGCCAGTTCCCGATTTGGCACATGGGTCGTGTTTGGGATGCTTTCTTTGTACTTCCTTATCCCAATACCCGCGGTCCGCTATGGGTGAACTTTAACTCTCCATTGTTGTGGGACGTATTTGCCATCTCAACTTATTTCACCGTATCTCTCCTTTTTTGGTATTCCGGTTTATTGCCCGACCTGGCCACCTTGCGTGACCGGGCAAAACTGAAATGGAGAAAGATGTTTTATGGGGTGGCCTCTTTCGGATGGACGGGCAGTACCAAACACTGGCAGCGGCATGAGGCTTTATCATTGGTGCTGGCAGGCTTGTCCACCCCCCTGGTGCTTTCCGTACACACCATCGTATCATTCGACTTCGCTACTTCTGTCGTACCCGGATGGCATACAACGATCTTCCCTCCCTATTTTGTGGCGGGTGCTATCTTTTCGGGTTTTGCCATGGTGCAGACCTTACTGGTTGTGACAAGAAAAGTGCTCAAACTGGAAGAATACATTACCATTGAGCATATCGATGTGATGAACAAAGTCATCGTTTTGACCGGTTCCATTGTCGGGATCGCATACCTGACCGAATTGTTCATTGCCTGGTATGGCGCCAATGGATATGAATGGTATGCGTTCAAGGAAAACCGGGTAAATATTAACAGTCCCCTTGGATGGAGCTATTATATTATGATGGGATGTAACGTTCTGTCGCCGCAGATTTTCTGGTTCCGCAAGATGCGGAGAAGTATTACTGTGACTTTCTTTATGTCCATACTGGTAAATATTGGTATGTGGTTCGAACGTTTTGTGATCATTGTAACTTCTGTATACCGTGATTACCTGCCCAGTGCCTGGAGCACCTATTATCGCCCAACCATTTGGGAAGTAGGGTTTTTCATGGGAACATTTGGTTTGTTCTTTACCTGTTATTTCCTGTTCTCAAAATATTTCCCGGTAATTGCCGTAGCAGAGATCAAACATATTTTAAAAAGAAGTGGCGAGAGTTATAAGGAGAAAATGGATACACTCGAACAGGAAGATCCCGAACAGTTCGGGCAGGAACACTCACATGACCATGGAGCATAATCAATAAAAAATAAAAAGCTGATATAATGGCTGAACAGAAATTTGTTGTTGGTAATTTTTATGATGAAGCGGTATTATTTCCTGCTGTGAAAAAAGTGCGGAAGGCGGGGTATAAAATTCATGATGTGTTTACTCCATTTCCCATACACGGTCTTGATAAGGCCATGGGTTTGAGGGATACCAGTTTACACACGGCTGGGTTTATTTATGGTATTACCGGAACCACTACCGCCGTTACTTTCATCACCTGGGCGCTGACAACTGACTGGCCGCTTAATTTCGGTGGTAAACCTTTCTTTTCATTGCCGGCATGGATACCGATCACCTTTGAGCTGACGGTACTGTTTGCGGCAGTGGGCATGGTGCTTACTTTCTGTTACCTCTGCCAGCTGGCACCCTTTGTAAAAAAAGATCATTTCAATCCCCGTTCTACCGACGATACGTTTGTCATGGCATTTGAATGTACAGAGAAGACGAACGAGGCGGAAGCCATCGCGTTTTTGCAAAGCCTCGGAGCGCAGGATGTGAAAGTGGAAGTGAGGGAAACAAGGTGGTGGCTGGGACGGTATGATAAGGATACACGCCCCTTTGGCGAACAAAAAGAACTGGAGGCAGTCTAACTTAATATAACAGGAGAAATATAATTTAATAAAAGCCTGATGAGAAAAAATTTTATTATAACGGTAATGGTATCAGCAGCGATCATGATGGCAAGCTGTAAAGATGTAAGGAGAAGCCCCGGCCGGTATTATATGCCGGATATGACCTATAGCCGGGCGTACGAGACCTATGCGGAACTCGATACCAATATTTTTACCAATAAGACATCCGACCTGGGTGAAGGGAAGATATTTTATAATGCACTGCCTGTTCATGGTACCGTGGCCAGGGGAGAGATGCCGGAATACCCTTACAAGAATGATTCACTCGGCTATGCAATGTCTGCCACGGTTGTCAATCCTTTGCCGGCTTTATCGGCTGATGAAATGAAAGAAGCCGAAAGGCTGTACCTCGTGAATTGCGGGATCTGCCATGGTCCGAAATTGGATGGAAACGGGCCTTTATATAATGATGGGAACGGCCCTTACACGGCAGCCCCCAAGAACTTCATGATTGACGCCATGAAGGCGATGCCCGAGGGAACCATGTTCCATTCCGTAACCTACGGAAAGAATGCGATGGGATCTTATGCTTCACAGCTAACCACAAAACAGCGGTGGGAGATCATTCATTATATCAAATCAAAACAGGGTGTAGGTGCTCCGGCCGCTGCTGCAAAAGACAGTACGGCGATGGCGGCTAAATAAAATAATTTGACGAATAAAATAAAAGACAACTGATGGCTATCCGGGAACATTTTGAAATACCAAAGCGGTTTAATACATGGTCTTTTGCATTGATGGGATTGGGCCTGATATCGATCGTGTTATTGTATATCACGCATGGTAGCAGTAAAGATCCGCATGAAAGCGCCCGATTCTGGGCAAGCCTCCTGCAGAACAGTGTTTATTTTTTGCTGGTGGTGAATGCGGCTATGTTTTTTATCTGTGCCACCACGCTGGCCTGGGGTGGCTGGCAAATGAGCTTCCGGCGGGTGTCTGAAGCCGTTTCGGCAGCCGTTCCCGTAATGGGTGTGATTGGTGTTGTGATCCTGCTGGCCATTGTATTTAGTGATAACCATACCATTTATCATTGGGCGGATACCGAACACGTGCAGCACGATGAGATCCTGAATCATAAAAAAGGGTTTTTGAATAAAGGATTTTTTACAGCCTGGACCCTGCTGACCGTAGTATTGTGGTCGGTACTTGGATGGAAAATGCGTAACCTTTCCCGGCAGAGCGATGGCAAACAGATGAGTGTGGAGGAAGGAAAAAAATATATGTGGAAGAATACGGTTTGGTCTGCGCTTTACCTGGTGGTTTTTGCTCTTACCGTCATGTCCACCATTCCCTGGCTCTGGTTGATGAGCATTGATGCCCATTGGTACAGTACGATGTACAGCTGGTATACATTTGCCAGCACTTTTGTGGCCGGTGTGGCGTTGATCACCCTTTTTGTTGTGTACCTTAAGAACAACGGATACCTGGAATATACGAACGAGGAGCACCTTCATGACCTCGGCAAGTTCATGTTTGCCTTCTCCATTTTCTGGACCTATCTGTGGTTCTCGCAGTATATGCTGATCTGGTATGCCAACATTCCGGAAGAAACGAAGTATTTTGAACCCCGGGTACAGGGCCCTTATAAGGGAATATTTTTCCTGAATATTATCATCAATTTCATTGCTCCTTTGTTAATATTGATGAAGCGGGATTCGAAGCGGAACTATACCACAATAACATTCATGGCGGTCCTGATCATTTTCGGACACTGGCTCGATTTCTTCCAGATGGTGCATCCTGCAGTTTCAACCGATCATGTTCCCATGATGTTATATGATCTGGGTATTGCACTGGGTTTTGTGGGATTAATTATGTTCCTGACAGCAAAAGCTTTGACAAAAGCCCCGCTTGTTCCAAAGAACCACCCGTTTTTCAAGGAGAGTGTTATACATCACACGTGATAAAAGAAAGAAAGAACGAAATTTGTAATAATATCAAGAATTAAGCGAATATGTCAACAACATTTATCATACTCATTTTGATCTTAGGGTTCCTGATCACCTTCCAGATCGCCAAGGCCAGTGAATACGTTGCCGTAATGCGGGGTGAAGAAAAAGTGAGAAAGCAGACGAATAAGATCAATGGGTTTATGCTCCTTGCCTTTCTTGTGGCTGGACTGATCGGGGTATATTATTGTAACGAGCAGCTGAAGGGAAAGATCCTGGGAGAGGCCGCTTCCGATCATGGCGACAAGATCGATACCATGCTTTACATTACGCTGGCACTGACCTTTATCGTATTTGTCATTACACAGATACTGCTTTTCTGGTTTGCCTATAAATACCAGGAATCTGATGATCGCAAACCTTACTATTTCCCGCACAATAATAAACTGGAAGTTATCTGGACCGTCATACCCGCCATTGCTTTGACCGTATTGGTGGGATTCGGTATTTATTACTGGTTTGGCATTACAGGAGAAGCCCCGAAGAATTCAATGCTGGTTGAAGTGACCGGTAAGCAGTTTGGATGGGAGTTCCGGTACCCGGGTAAAGATGGCGAGCTGGGAAAAAGGTATTATAAGCTAACCAATGAAGCGGCCGGTAACCCCCTTGGACAGGTTTGGGAAGATGCCGCCAATCATGATGATGTCTACGCCACCCAGGAAATGCACCTTGTGGTTGGCAAACCCGTGAAGCTGATTATCACTTCAAAGGATGTGATCCATGATGTGGGTTTGGCACATTTTCGTATGAAAATGGATGCCGTACCAGGTACGCCCACTACGATGTGGTTCACGCCTAAATTCACCACCAAGGAGATGAAGAAAAAATACGGCGATAATTTTGTTTACGAGATTTCATGCGACCAGATGTGCGGTAAAGGTCACTATAGCATGAGGGGAACCATCCTCGTAGAGACACAGGAAGAGTTTGACCGGTGGATGGCTTCGCAAAAACCGCAGTATTATACGGCATTTCCGGATAAGGATCCGGATAACCCCAAAATGGCCATGCCCGCAGATTCGGCAAAGGCTATGACGGCAGCAGTAAAACCCTGATTGAAAATCAAATAAAGAGATCGCCACCCTGTGGTGAAAAATAAAATGAGTATGAGTAACGAAGCAAATTTGCACGGTCACACTGAGGTAGTAACCACCCATCCTGTGCATCACGATGAACACCATGTTCACCATCACAAGGAAACATTTGTTACAAAATATATTTTTAGCCAGGATCATAAGATGATTGCCCGCCAGTTCCTGATCACCGGGATCATCTGGGCCATCATCGGAGGCTTATTCTCGGTCCTGTTCCGACTTCAGCTGGGATATCCCGAACAAAGTTTCCCGATCCTCGAAACCTTTTTCGGCCGATGGGCTGCCGGTGGAAAGATCGTTCCTGAATTTTACTATGCGCTGGTCACCATGCACGGTACCATCCTTGTGTTCTTCGTGCTTACAGCGGGCCTGAGCGGTACATTCGCCAACCTGCTGATCCCTTTCCAGATCGGGGCGAGGGATATGGCATCACCCTTCCTGAACATGCTTTCTTACTGGTTCTTTTTCCTGGCCAGTATCGTGATGATGTCTTCACTGTTTATTGAAACAGGCCCGGCTGCCGGGGGATGGACCATGTATCCGCCGCTGAGTGCCGTCAGGCAGGCCAGTTTAGGGTCCAAGCTCGGTTCTGATCTCTGGCTGGTCAGTATGGCCTTGTTCATTGTTTCTTCCCTGTTGGGCGGCCTGAACTATATTTCAACCATCCTCAATATGCGTACAAAGGGGATGAGCATGACCCGGATGCCTTTAACGATGTGGGCGATTTTCTTTACCGCCGTACTGGGTGTGTTGTCGTTCCCCGTATTGCTTTCCGGTGCCATCCTCTTGTTGTTTGACCGTAATCTGGGTACCAGCTTCTACCTGAGCGATATCGTCGTGAATGGCGAGATTTTATCCAACGAAGGGGGAAGTGCGATCCTATACCAGCACCTTTTCTGGTTCCTCGGGCACCCGGAAGTATATATCATCTTATTACCCGCCATGGGAATGGTGTCGGAAATACTCAGCGTCAACTCCAGGAAACCCATCTTCGGCTATATGGCGATGGTAGGTTCTTTGTTTGCGATCTGTATTCTTGCCTTCCTGGTTTGGGCACACCATATGTTTGTAACAGGTTTGAACCCGTTCCTGGGGGCCTTCTTCGTATTGTTGACCCTCCTGATCGCGGTGCCGTCAGCCATCAAGGTATTTAACTGGCTCACCACCTTGTGGCGGGGGAATATCCGGTTCACTCCGGCCACCCTGTTTGCGATTGGTTTTGTGAGCCTGTTCATTTCAGGCGGTCTGACCGGTATCTTCCTGGGTAACTCGACAATCGATATTCACCTGCATGATACCATGTTTGTGGTGGCGCACTTCCATATCGTAATGGGTGTGGCTTCCTTCTTCGGGATGTTTGCCGGTGTTTACCACTGGTTTCCCAAGATGTTTGCCCGCTACCTCAATAATACACTCGGGTATATCCATTTCTGGGTCACCATTATCGGCTCTTATCTTATTTTCTGGCCGATGCACTACCAGGGTCTTGCGGGTATCCCCAGGCGGTATCTGGATAAAAGGGCATGGGCTTCTTTCAACCAGTTCGCTGACCTGGATAAGATGATAACTGTAGTTTCCATCATCGTTTTTGCCGTACAGCTGATGTTTGTGTTTAATTTCTTCTATTCCATCTTCAAGGGAAGAAAGGTGCGGACACAAAACCCCTGGAAAGCCAATACCCTGGAGTGGACAACCCCCATCGTTGCCGGTCATGGTAACTGGGAAGGCGAAATACCGGAAGTTCACCGCTGGGCATATGACTACGGTAAAGACGGAAGGGACTTTATCCCGCAAACAGAACCGATTGGAGAGAATGAAAGTAAGGATCATTGATAAAAAATAAAATCCTGTTGAAAAGGGAAAACATGATTGATGAGTAAGGAAAAAACAACAGGTAAAAAAAACAGCTCTTTTACATTATCCGGAAAACTGAAAGATTACCTGAAACTGATCAAGGTTTCATTGAGCATCATGGTTGTCTTTTCTGCCGTTATCAGTTATCTCCTCGCCCCCAGGGTTGTGGAATATGACTGGTGGATGATCACCGTACTTTTTGTGGCCGGCATGCTGGTTACGGGAAGTGCCAATGCCATCAACCAGATCGTGGAAAAAGATACCGATGCAAAAATGAAACGGACTTCCTCCCGACCGGTAGCAGCTGGAAGAATGAGTGAAAAAGAAGCCTGGGTATTTTCAATCGTAACTGGGGCAGCAGGCATTTTTATGCTGATTTTTTTCTTTAACCTGCTGTCGGCTGCCGTAGCAGCCTTTAGCCTTTTTCTGTATGCATTCATTTATACGCCACTGAAAAAGGTGAATGCAGTTTCAGTAATAGTTGGTGCGGTGCCCGGTGCCCTGCCCTGCCTGATTGGATGGGCGGCAGGTGATGACAGCCTGGCCGTGGGAGGATGGGTGCTGTTTGCTATTCAGTTCTTATGGCAATTCCCCCATTTCTGGGCCATTGCCTGGATGGCGCATAAGGATTATGCCCTTGCAGGCTTCAGGTTATTGCCGGGAGAGAAAGACCCGACACGGTATACGGCGCTGCAATCGATTTTATATTCGCTGTTGCTGATCCCGGTCGGAATCATACCTTACCTGGTCCATATGAGCGGGTGGGTAAGCCTGATCATTGTAACGATCGCAAATATTTTTATGCTGTTGCAAAGCGTGAGGTTATACCGGGAAATGCAGGTAAAAGCAGCGAGGCGGGTAATGTTTAGCAGTTATATTTATTTACCGGTAGTATTACTGGCCTTATTGATGGATAAAATTTAATTTAAATAAAAAGTGAGATGGACATTGTGAGTACACAACAACAAAAGAAGATTCACCCGCATAAATTTACCTTGTGGGTGGCCATCGGCAGTATCGTGATGATGTTTGCCGGTTTGACAAGTGCGTATATCGTAAAGAGCAGCCAGGCGGCATGGCGGGAAATTAAAATGCCAACGACCTTTTGGTATTCCACAGCCGTGATCCTGCTGAGCAGCCTGACGGTACAATGGGCAGTTCGTTCTTTTAAGGAAAGGGAAATGAAACGGTACCGGTTATTGATCGGTTTTACCGTAGTGCTTGGATCCCTCTTTGTAATTTTACAATGGATTGGGTTTAACCAATTATGGGATAGCGGAGTACAGTTCAAGGGCTCCTCGGGCGCAGGACAGTTTCTGTACGTGATTGCCGGCCTGCATGCCTTGCATGTAATTGGCGGGGTCATTGCATTATTAGTAATGTTTATGAAAGCGTTCTTTGGAAAAAATAAGAATTACAGCAGCATACCGGTCGAGGTGGCAAGTACATACTGGCATTTTGTAGATATCTTATGGATCTACCTGCTGGTATTCTTCATCTGGATCGGATAAAACGATAAAATAAAAACCTAAAACGACGACATGGCTTCAACTGCAACGGTGCATCAGACCAAATGGTGGAGTGGAGGCAAAAGCCCATTCAATCTTGAGTACGGAAAACTCATGATGTGGTACTTTCTGATGAGTGATGCTTTTACATTTGGTGCATTCCTTATCTCTTACGGTACAGTACGTTTTTCTCAGAACTTCTGGCCCGATCCCAATGTGGTGTTCAATGCATTTCCAGGCGCAGGCCATGCCAACCTGCCACTGGCCTTTGTGAGTGTGATGACCTTTATCCTCATTATCAGTTCGGTGACCATGGTGCTGGCCGTTCATGCCGGACATAATAATGATAAAAAAGGAGTCGTGAAATGGTTGTTCTGGACCATTATCGGGGGGCTGGCTTTCTTAAGCTGCCAGGCCTGGGAATGGACACACCTGCTGACCGGAGAACATGCCGCGCTGGTGAACGGTCATATCGAACTATTACCCCAAACCACCAGTATCAATCCCTGGGGCCCGCTGGTCGATCATTCTGTAGCAATTGATGCACTTAAGAATTCAACCCCGCAGGTAATAGCCCGTCTTGTCCATGAACATGATGCTTCTCATTCTTTACCGCATTTATTATCCCTGCCCAAGGAAGAACTCCTGGGTATGGTCAATACGGCCGAACTTCACGTTCGCCAAACCGGCCCGGTGGCTTTCGGTGGTTATTTCTTTGGCATTACCGGTTTCCACGGTTTCCACGTATTTTCCGGAGTGATCATCAATATCATCATGCTGATCATGACACAAAAAGACGTTTTTGCCCGGAGAGGCCATTACCTGATGATAGAAAAAGCCGGTTTATACTGGCACTTTGTGGACCTGGTTTGGGTATTTGTATTCCTTTGTTTTTACCTGATATAAGAAACCAATTATAAAGCATATTTAATTAAAAGAAATTATTTGAGATGGAACAACAACTCATGTCCCCGGAAATGACCTTTCAGCATCACACGGATGATGCTGAGTTCAAAAGAAGGGTACGAAAAACAACGATCCTGCTTTCTGTTATCACGATCTTTGAACTGGCCATCGGTCTTACGATTTATACGATACATAAAGGAGAGAACCCCAGCCACCTGCTGGTGCTGATGTTTAAAGGGATGGTTTGTATCCTCACACTGGCCAAAGCCTACTATATCGTTTCTGTTTTCATGCACCTCGGTGATGAGATCAGGAATATGATCATGACCATCGTGGTGCCCCTGATGTTGTTTATCTGGTTTATTACAGCCTTCCTTATAGATGGCAATTCATATAAGAACCTGCGAAACAAATATGACTCTCATTTCCGGGAAAGTACTTCGGTAGAACATAAACCGGCGGCGAAGGAATGATGTGGTGTTTAGCATAGAAAGAAATATTTTTTATCATACTGAACCACTGCATCACTGCAGTGGTTTTTTAGCTTAAACCGGTTATTGTGAACAAGAAATCTTTTTTTGCATTATTACTGGCGCTGGTACTCCCGCTGGTCTGTTACCTTGTCGTAAAAAAATTAAGTGAAACGGCGGTTCAAATGCCACGCAGGTATTATGTCGATTCTGTTGAAACCGATACGGTGAAAGGTAAATTGTACACAGATACCCTCTGGCATAAAGTGCCGGATTTTACTTTTACCAACCAACTGGGTAAGAAAGTATCCCTGAGTGACCTGAAATATGTCAATGACGGAGACACACTGAACAAGATCGTTGTCGCCGATTTTTTCTTCACGCATTGCCCCACGATCTGCCCCGGCATGACCGTGAACATGCGTAAACTCCAGCGGTCCATTAATAATTCACAACGGGTCGGGAACACCACCCCCGATTTCATCCATTTTATCTCCTTCAGCATCGATCCGGAACGGGATAGTGTGGAACAATTGAAGAAATGGGCCGACCGTTTCCAGGTCGATCCCCAGATGTGGTGGTTACTGACCGGGGATAAGAAACAGATCTATGACCTTTCCCTGAATGAAATGAAACTGATTGCCGTGGATGGGGAAAACGTGGATTCCAATTTTATCCATACAGATAAGTTCGTGCTGATCGATGGTAATCATGTGATCAGGGGTTACTACAACGGGCTGGATACCCTTGAACTGGCGAAACTGGCGGAAGATATCGTCTTTTTGAGCCTGGAAAAGGACAGGTCAGAAAAAAGTTTCTTTTCGGGTAAACTGGAATTGATTGCAGTTGTTTTCTTACTGTCGCTGGTAGGATTAGGTATATTTTTAATTGTATTGAGAAAATCAAAATCGCCAAGATAATGTTAGCAGCTGCCTGGAAAAAAAATGATAAGAAAGCAAGGACCCTGATCATCAGTTTCTCCATTATCGTATTTGCTGCGGTAGTGGCGCTGGGGCGTTTTCAGTTAAAATTGGACCCGGGATTTGACGTGCATGTATTCGCCCGGATCAATGCCATCATCAATAGTTGTGTTTCATTGTTACTTTTAGGAGCTTTATGGGCGATAAAAAGTAAAAAACAACTCCTGCACAAAAGGATGATGCTGTCTGCCATGGTGCTTTCGATATTATTTTTGGTGAGTTATATCGCGCATCACCTGCTGGCTGGTGATACAAAATATGGGGGTGAGGGCATCAGCCGGATCTTCTATTTTATTATTCTTTTCACCCATATTCCCCTGGCAGCGATCATTCTGCCCTTTATACTTTTTACCGCCTACCGTGCACTGATAGGCGAATACCCTCATCATAAACGACTGGCCCGCATCACCTGGCCTATCTGGTTTTATGTGGCGGTTACCGGGGTTATCGTGTACTGGATGATCAGTCCGTATTATGGGTAAATGATATTGATGCCGCTGTTTTGTGATTTGTATTTTTTAACTGCCTGTCTGATGGATTAACATCACAATTCCTGACCTTTCTCAATTCCATCCCTGATCCATCTCATGCCCCTCCTGTCCCCAAAACTCAATCTTTGTTCCTTCCCGTATTACGGCGAAAATGGAGACGATTGAAACGATAAAACCAGTCAAACAGTTTAAGCCTGTTATCAAAGAAGATACGCATTGCTACCACTGCGGAGAAAGCTGTGACCATTCCATTTGTTCGGAGGATAAATACTTCTGTTGTGAAGGATGCAAATTTGTCTTTGAACTCCTGCAGGAAAATGGCCTTTGTAATTATTATGATCTCAGTAATACCCCGGGAATAAAAGTCAAAGGCAAATTCACCACCGATAAGTACGCCTACCTGGAGAACCCGGATATTCAAGGGAAACTGGTAAGGTTTTCCGATGAAAAACAAACCCATGTCAACTTTTATCTTCCCCAGATGCACTGCGCCTCCTGTATCTGGCTGCTGGAAAATCTCCATACCCTTCAGAAAGGGATACTCTATGCCAAAACAAATTTCCAGCGCAAAGAGATTTTTGTCGCTTATGATCCTTCCCTCACTTCCTTACGCAAAGTGGTGGAGCTGCTGGCATTTATTGGATATGAACCCTATATCAGTTTCGATAGTAATGAAAAGAAAATAACCAAAAAGGTTAACCGGCAAAAAATATTTAAGATCGGCGTTGCAGGATTCTGTTTCAGCAATATCATGATGCTGAGTTTCCCGGAATATTTTTCATCCGGCCATATCGATGAGGGATATCTCCGGGTAATCTTCACCTATCTCAGCCTTTTTTTATCATTGCCGGTAATCTTTTACAGCGCAGCTGAGTTTTTTGTTTCCGCCTGGAAAGGGATCCGGCAACGCTGGCTGAATATTGATGCCCCGATCGCCCTGGCATTGGCGGTGACCTTTGCCCGTAGCCTGTACGAGGTGGTATCAGGCACAGGACCGGGATACTTTGACTCTTTATCGGGTATCGTTTTATTTATGCTGGTCGGGCGTTGGTTCCAGGATAAGACCTATGATTCATTCTCATTCGACCGGGATTATAAATCTTATTTCCCGTTGGGTGTGACCCGGGTCAATGGCCAGGAAGAGTCTGCAGTTACCATCAACGAACTCAAAAAAGGAGACCGCATTTTGGTAAGGGGCAGTGAAATGATTCCGGCCGATGCGGTACTGATGAAAGGCGAGGCCAGCATCGATTATAGTTTTGTTTCCGGCGAAAACAGCCTTGTGGAAAAAAGAAAAGGGGAATTGATATATGCAGGGGCCCGGCAAATGGGAGGTTCCATAGAATTGGAAGTGGTTCACCCGGTCTCGCAGAGTTATATCACACAATTGTGGAACAATAACGAGGTTTTTGAAAACAATAAAAATGTTGAAAAATCCTTTATTCATCCCTGGAGCAAATATTTTACTCTTGGACTTTTTGCTGTGGCTGCTATTACAGCTTTGTACTGGTGGCGGATGGATTCCTCAAAATTACTGCCCGCTGTCACCGCAGCACTGATCGTAGCCTGTCCCTGTTTCTTACTGCTCGCAGCAACATTCACCTATGGAAATATGCTCCGGATATATGGCCGGAATAAGCTGTATCTGAAAAATGCCAGTGTGATTGAAACCCTGGCAAAAATCAATACCATTGTTTTTGATAAAACCGGAACCCTGACGCATACTTCAGAAGCATCTGTTAGGTTTCAGGGCGAAATCCTGAAACCCGAAGAAGAACAGGCTGTTTATTCGCTGAGCAAACAATCCGTACATCCCCTGAGCCGGCTCCTAACCAGGGATTTATTAAAAAACAAGGTTGAGCCACTTCCGGTAACCGGGTTTGCTGAAAAAGCAGGAAAAGGAATTGAAGGAGTCGTCAACGGGAAAAAGGTTCGTATCGGTTCAGGTGCTTATATCAGGGGAGAGGAGCAGGATGCGCCGGGTGATATGACAGAAGTATGGATCTCTATTGAAGGGCAGATAAGGGGGTGTTTCACCATCAACAACCGCTACCGGGATGGGATTCACCAAATGGCGGAACAGCTTGAAAAAAGACGGTTCCGGCTGCATGTATTATCAGGGGATAATCCTTCCGAAAAAATGAATCTCCGACGGATTTTCGGCCAAGAGGCCTCGCTCCTCTTTAATCAGTCTCCACAGGATAAACTGGATTATATCCAGTCATTGCAACAACAGACAAGTAGGGTCCTGATGCTGGGAGACGGGCTCAATGATGCCGGTGCCCTGAAACAAAGTGATGCCGGAATTGCAGTTACTGAAAACAGCAGCCAGTTCACCCCGGCCAGTGATGCGATCCTGGATAGCAGCCAGATCGGCAGGATGGATGCCTTTATCCGGTATGCCCAATCCGGCAAACAAATCGTTATGACCAGTTTCATTATTTCCATCCTTTACAATATCGTGGGATTGAGTTTTGCTGTTCAGGCTTCCCTTTCACCGCTGGTGGCAGCCATCCTCATGCCGATCAGTTCAATCAGTATTGTCACTTTTGTAACGATTGCTTCCTCTTTCTCGGCAAAAAGAAAGGGGCTTTAGTATTTCTCACATTAATGAGAATAACTGCCAGCCCGCCATGAAAAGGCAGCAATACCCGGCAATTTTATATCCTCTTTTCTTTTCATTTAAAAAAAGCAGACCCGCTACAAGGAAAATTGATAACAAGGTAAATGTCGAAAAGACCGGGTTTTTAAATAGAGGTTGAAGAAATGAGGGAAGGCTGTTCACATAACCTGATTTGAACATTTCAAAATCGGGGTACTTTTTTTGGTTTTGAACACTAAATAATATCCAATGACCCACGGCTGCCAGGCCTGTTACCATTAAAAGTATTGCCAATATTTTTTTTATCATTTTTCCCAATTAGCCTGTCTGCACATGCAAAAATGGTTGATTTGATTGATAATCCTCAACCTTTTATCTGACTATTGTCATAAATGGCCATTTACAGCCCTAATACATTTGTAGCCAATTGAAAATTGAAAATGAGCGTATTAGTCATTCTTATCGCCTTAAGTGTTATTGTGGCAGGTATTTTCCTGATTGCCTTTATCTGGTCTGTAAAAAAGGGTCAATACGACGATGATTATACTCCCTCTGTAAGAATGCTCTTCGATGATAATCCCAAAAAATCTGATGATACAATTTCATAAACCAAAACAATCATAATTCATGCAACTGGAAAAGTTTAGTTATGACAATAAGATCGTGCGCAATTTTGCCATTGCCACAATCATATGGGGGGTAGTTGGTATGCTGGTTGGTCTTTGGATCGCCCTTGAACTGGTGTTTCCCAAAGAATTGAATATCCAGCCCTGGTTCAATTTTGGAAGGATCAGACCCCTTCATACAAATGCAGTGATCTTCGCCTTTGTCGGAAACGGCATTTTCATGGGGGTATACTATTCGCTGCAGCGTTTGCTGAAAACCAGGATGGCCAGCGACTGGCTGAGTAAGATCCATTTCTGGGGATGGCAACTGATTATTGTTGCCGCCGCCATAACCCTGCCCCTGGGGATCACAACCAGCAAGGAATATGCCGAGCTGGAATGGCCCATTGATATAGCCATTGCCATCATATGGGTGGTGTTTGGATGGAACATGTTTGCCACCATATTAAAACGCCGCGAAAGGCATTTGTATGTCGCAATCTGGTTTTACATCGCCACATTCGTAACGGTTGCCGTCCTGCATATTGTCAATTCCTTTGAGCTACCCATCAGTTTCCTGAAAAGCTATTCATGGTATGCAGGGGTTCAGGATGCACTGGTGCAATGGTGGTATGGACATAACGCAGTTGCATTTTTCCTGACAACACCCTACCTCGGGTTGATGTATTATTTTTTGCCCAAGGCAGCTAATCGCCCTGTTTATTCCTATAAGCTCTCCATCATTCATTTCTGGGCATTGATATTTATCTATATATGGGCGGGCCCCCACCATTTGCTATACTCTGCGCTGCCTAACTGGGCGCAATCCCTGGGAATAGTTTTTTCCTTTACGCTTATCTTTCCCAGCTGGGGCGGTATGATCAACGGGTTACTGACATTAAGGGGTGCCTGGGACCGTGTACGGGAAGATGTGATCCTCAAGTTCATGGTAGTGGCAGTGACTGCATATGGTATGGCAACTTTTGAAGGACCGATGCTTTCACTGAAAACAATCAACGCGATCAGTCACTTTACCGATTGGACCATTGCCCACGTGCATGTGGGTGGCCTCGGCTGGAACGGGATGCTCACATTTGGTATCCTGTATTGGCTGATACCAAGGATTTTTAAGACAGACCTTTATTCAAAGAAACTGGCCAATATCCATTTCTGGATTGCCACGCTGGGTATCCTTTTTTATGCCATCCCCATGTATTGGGCCGGATTTACACAGGCTTCCATGTGGAAACAGTTTAACGATAATGGAAAACTGGTGTACCCGCAATTTGTGGAAACAGTTACTTATCTCAAACCTTTCCTCGCTACCCGTTCATTCGGTGGGGCTTTATTCCTGATCGGTGCCCTGATCATGATGTACAACCTGTTTAAGACAATAGCAAAAGGAAAACTGGTTGCGAATGAAGAGGCAGAAGCGCCTGCTCTGGAAAAAGAATACCACAAGCATGAAGGGGAACACTGGCACAGGTGGATCGAGCGCAAACCGGTTCAGTTCCTGCTCTTATCACTGGTCGTGATACTGATCGGTGGTATTGTAGAAATGGTACCCACTTTCCTTGTCAAATCAAATATTCCAACTATCTCCAGTGTTAAGCCCTATACGCCACTTGAATTGCAGGGAAGGGATATTTATGTGCGGGAAGGCTGCTATACCTGTCATTCCCAAATGATACGACCCTTCCGTTCAGAAACTGAAAGGTATGGTGAGTATTCAAAGGCCGGCGAATTCGTGTATGACCATCCTTTTCAATGGGGGTCAAAAAGAACCGGGCCCGACCTTGCGAGGGAAGGTGCCGGGGATAACCGGAAGTCGGATCTGTGGCACTTTAATCATATGGATGATCCGCAGGCGGTAACCGAAGGGTCCATCATGCCCAGCTATTCATTTATGATCGACAATGTGCTTGATACGTCAACGACACCTGCAAAAATCAGGGCGATGCAGACATTGGGCGTCCCCTATGAAAAGGGATATGACAAGATTGCCAATATTGATTTGATGAAACAGGCCGGTCAGATTGCCGGCAACCTGGCAAAGGATAGTGTCAATGTGCCGGCTGACCGGGAAATCATTGCCATTATTGCTTACCTGCAACGGTTGGGGACTGATATTGAAAAAAATAAAATGGCGGAAAATCAAAAATAAAAATCATGCTGAAGTATATAAAACAATATGCCGAATCCATTACAGGCATCAGTATTTACCCGTTGATTTCCCTGATGATCTTCTTCCTGTTTTTTGTGGCGGTATTATATTTTGTAAAAAAGATGGACAAAAATAAAGTTGAAGAGATCAGTCATTTGCCTTTGGAAGATCGCTATATGGGGGAGGAGGATAATCGTATTCAAAACATAAAACATGCTTAATAATGAGAACAATAATGAATAAATACAAATTATTTGTGACCGGTATCTCGCTTTTACTCCTCAGCAATATCACCCGGGCACAGGATGCTGCTACCCCAGCCACTGTTGGGTCGAATGATACCTTTTTACTGATCATTATCGGGTTCCTGTTATTGGTGGTCCTGGTGATGTCAATCATGTTACAGCAAATGGGAACGGTGGTCCGTGAAATCAAGAAAGGGGCCGGGGCAGAGAAGGTAGTCGGGGGGTTAAGGGCATGGTGGGGCAACCTGGATAAAAGGATATTTACAAAAGCAGTTCCGGTGGAAAAAGAAGCCGATGTGATGATGGACCATGATTACGATGGGATCAAAGAACTGGATAATGCATTGCCACCCTGGTGGAAATGGGGTTTTTATTTTACCCTGATCGTGGCGGTATTTTATATCCTTCGTTTTCATGTTTGGAAAACCGGTCCGGATCCGATCCAGGAATATAATTCTGAAATGGCCTATGCTGCAAAAAAAGCAGAATCAAGAAGGGCAACCGCCAGTGAAGAAGTGGATGAAAAGACCGTAACAATGGCAGATGCCGCCGGAATCGCTGCCGGTAAAATCATTTTCCTGAAAAACTGTTCGGCTTGTCATGGTAGCACTGGTGAAGGGGGTATTGGTCCCAACCTTACGGATAATTACTGGTTGCATGGCGGAACCATTAATGAAGTCTTTAAAACCATCAAATATGGTGTTCCCGAAAAGGGAATGCAATCCTGGCAAAAGGCTTTCTCTTCCGGCGAAATAAAGGAACTGGCGAGTTTTGTAAAATCAATTGGGGGATCGAATCCTCCTAATCCAAAAGCTCCACAGGGTAACTTGTTTACACCGGCAGCAGACAGCACGGCTATTTTGCCAGCGGATACCACAAAAGTGCAGTAAGAAATTGGCTCATGAATACAGACGAAACGAAAACGGAATTTTACGAAGATCCTGAAGAAAAGAAGGAGTATCTTGATCAGAGTTTCAGGGATTCGGTGGCCACTATTGACAAAAAAGGGTCACGGAACTATATATTCCCCAAGAAACCAAAAGGCAGACTTTATCGCTGGAGAACGATTGTTTCTGTTTTCTACCTGGCTGTTTTTTTCACCTTGCCCTTTTTGAAGGTCAATGAAGAGCCCCTTTTCATGTTCAATGTGCTGAAAAGGAAATTCATATTTTTTGGGCAGGTGTTCTGGCCGCAGGATTTTTTCATTTTTGCGATCGGGCTGCTCACCTTCATCATGTTTATCATTTTATTTACGGTTGTATTTGGGAGGGTTTTCTGCGGGTGGGCCTGTCCGCAGACTATTTTTATGGAAATGGTTTTTCGTAAAATTGAATACTGGCTCGACGGTGATATGAATGAGCAGCGAAGGCTGAAGGAAATGCCCTGGAACAGTTATAAGATCAGGAAGCGGGCCATAAAAATGGCGGTCTTTTTTGCGATCTCTTTTCTGATTGCGAACTTTTTCCTGGCCTATATCATCGGTATGGACAGTGTGCTGGCTATGGTGAAAGAGGGTATTGCAGCAAATTCGGGTACTTTCATTTCCTTACTGGGATTTACCGCTGTATTCTTTTTTGTGTATTACTGGTTCCGGGAGCAGGTTTGTATAGTAGTTTGTCCTTATGGCAGGTTACAGGGGGTTTTACTCGATAAAAAATCAATTGTTGTAGCCTATGATTATGTAAGGGGGGAGCCCAGGGGCAAGGTGAAAAAGAATGAACCCATGGAAAACCTTCATGGTGATTGTATCGACTGTTTTGCCTGTGTGCGGGTATGTCCCACAGGTATTGATATCAGGAATGGCACACAGCTGGAATGTGTTAACTGTACAGCTTGTATTGATGCTTGTGATGATATTATGGATAAGGTGCATAAACCCAGGGGGCTTATCCGTTTTGAATCGGAGGAAAATATCGCTCATTCCAAAAAGTCAAAATTCAACTGGCGGATTGCCGGTTATTCCACTGTCCTCACCCTGCTGATCGGAGTTCTGGCCTTCCTGATCATCACCCGTGATGATGTGGATGCACGGATATTGCGTACTGCAGGACAAATGTTTCAAACGGATCAAAACGGAAGGGTGATCAACCTGTACAATATCAAGCTGGCCAATAAGACGCATAAGGATATCCCAATGACCTTAAGGCTGGAAAATATCAAAGGTGAAATTACAGTTGTTGGCAATGATTTGACCGTACCCAAGGAGTCTTATTTCCAGGCTACTTTTTTTGTGAAGATCGATCGGCAACTGATTACAAGAAGAAAGACTGCGGTCGTAATGGGCATCTATCAGGGCGATAAAAAAATAAAAACAATTCATACAACATTCCTGGGACCCGGGTATTAAAATCAACATATATGCGTATCAGTTGGGGTTATAAAATTGCAGCCGTTTATATTCTTTTTGTAGCCGGAATCCTTTTCCTGGCTTACAAAGCCAGTCACCAGCACTTTGACCTGGTAACAGAAAATTATTATGCAGCAGAATTGAAGTACCAGGACGTGATCGACCACCAGAACAATGTATCCGCCTTATCAGCCCCTCTTGAAATCAGGAACAGCTCCAACCAGGTAGTGATCAGCTTCCCTAAAGATTTTGCGGGTCAGCCAATCACCGGCGAAGCCTACCTGTATTGTCCTTCTGACGAAAAGAAGGACCTGCGTAAAAAATTTGAGATCCATGACCTTCGGTACCAGTTGCTCTTACCCGGTCGTTTTTCCGGACAGTATCAGCTAAAATTATCCTGGAACAGCGGGGGTAAGGAGTATTACCAGGAAGAGAAAATCATGTTTTAACGGACAACCGGGTGTTATAATAATGCAAAGGTTATCAACTATAGCGATATTGGCGGGAGCATCCCTGTCGGCCTGTTTTATCCTGTATTTACTGACTGGCGCGGAGCATCAGGCTGCTTCACCCCTGGCCCTGATCATCATTGCCTGTGTAGGCTGGTTTTTCGGCTTTCAATGGAAACTTGCAGGTAGCATATTGGTGTTGTTTGCGGGAACGGCCCTGGTCATCCACCCTTTCCTGTTTTCGACATCTTACTGGTATTCCATTTTCGCATTACCCTTAAGTGTTGTGGGTGTGTTGGGATTCATCAGCTGGTGGAAGCAGAATGGACGGACTTAAAAGACTTATCAAATGGCGATTACTGAAATAATAAGTGCAGGATTTATCATGGGGCTGGTGGGCAGCCTGCATTGCATCGGTATGTGTGGACCGTTGGCCCTGGCACTTCCCGTTTCACACACCAACAATTCCAGCCGTTTAGCGGGTGGTCTCATTTATAATGCCGGCCGGATCATGACCTATACGGTGCTGGGTATTGTGCTTGGACTGGCAGGACAGTATTTTCTCCCCGTACGCGGGCAGCAAATCTTATCGGTTGTGATCGGTTTGCTGATATTGATTTACCTTTTTTTACCTGCCGGGAAGTTAATGAAAGGGTATACCCTGGTAGCGTATTTCAATAAACCCTTTCTACAGCTCCGGCAAATGATGGGTAGCTTATTCCGGTCTCAGCAATTCAGTTCACTTTTTGCTATAGGATTGCTAAACGGCTTATTGCCCTGTGGACTTATTTATCTCGCCATCACCTCTTCTTTTATTACCGGGAGCACCCTTAAAGGAGGATTTTTTATGCTGTTTTTTGGGATTGGAACACTTCCAGCCATGCTGGCGGCGGTTTACTTTGGAAGTTACTTGAACCAGCAGATACGGTTTAAACTAAAAAGGGCGGTGCCGGTTTTTTTATTCCTGATGGCCGCTTTACTGATTCTCCGGGGGATGGGTTTAGGAATTCCCTATGTAAGCCCTGCATTTGCCCATAATGCAGTTGATCCGGTATCCTGTCATTAGCGCTGTATGGATTGGTTAAGCCCCGGTCAGGACAACCCTTCAACAGGATCCCAGAATAGATTTTTGAAGTTGACAATTTTATCATCTTTAACAAGGACCCCTTCTTTTTTAAGTAGTTTTTCCATGCGGTCGGGTGTTTCGAAATGATGCTTACCGCTTAGCATGCCATTTCGGTTCACTACACGATGAGCAGGCACAACGGGTCTTGCTTTTCTGCAACTGTTCATGGCCCACCCGACCATCCTTGCCGAGGATTTTGCCCCTAATGCCGCTGCTATGGCTCCATAAGAAGTAACCCTCCCTTTGGGTATCTGTCTTGCGACCGCATAGACCATCTCAAAAAAATTTTCATCCTTATGGCCTGAGGGCTTTATGGTTTTAAGCCGGTCAACTGATTTTTTGTTTGTGGGCATGAATAAAATTACAAAAGCTTTATGGGAAAAATCATGCGCTGCCTTTTGCTGCAGGGGAGTTGATCAGCTCGGAACGGCGGGGTTCAGGAACATTTTCATAGGCATAGGGGCAGTGCAAACAACCCATCCCGCAGCAATATCCTTTTTCGAGATGATAGGTTGTGGTCAGGACAACATACCCTTCTTCGTTGATATAATAGTGTGTCCCTTCTTTAAGTTCTGTCTGCTTCATAATCTTTTAAGAATTCCTGTAGTAATTTATCTTCGGACGCTCCGGGTATGACAGCCGGTAAACTGAATTTCAGGTAATGGATCTTTTTGCTGTTTGCAATATCCAGCGATTCATAATAAGTTTTGATCTTCAATGTTTCCGGGATATTGTCCTGGCTGTAACTGTCTTCATAGTCGCAAAGTAAAATACAATTATATTGCTGAATGACCTTTTTTGTGAACCGGTACAGCACCGGGCTGTCGGTTTTCAGGTGTATATAACCACCGGTTTGTAATATTTGTTGATAAAGCCGCAAAAATTTAGGGTGTGTGAGCCTTTTTTTGGCTTTTGAAACCCGGAGTTGGGGATCCGGAAAGGTGATCCAGATTGCTGCGACTTCCTTCGGGGCAAAATAACTGTTGATCTTGTCGATCTCGGTTCTTAAAAAGGCGGCATTATTGAGATGCTGATCCAGGGCTTTTTTTGCCCCGATATAGATCCTGTTGCCTTTCAGGTCGACACCAATAAAATTTTGATCTGGATATAATTGGGAAAGGCCGATGGTATATTCCCCTTTTCCGCAGGCGAGCTCCAGCGTAATGGGATGATCATTTTTGAAAAAATTGTTCCAGGCCCCCTGCATACCCAGGGGATATTGCAAAACATTGGGAAATGACCTGATGGCTTCAAAGCGGATGCGTTTTTTGTGGCCCATTGGGCGGCAAAGGTAAAAGAATTGTAAAGGAAGCGGGGTTGTAAAAAGGACAAAAAAAAGCCCGTCCTTAATCGAAACGGGCACAAAGTCACATCACATGAGAAAAATCGTTGCTGTAGGGGGAGGAATCGAACCTCCACGAGGCAGTTAGCATTTGCACAAAGATTTAGTGGTCAATCCTGGTCGGCCTGACGGTCGGCTCTATGCAAAGTTTATCCTGTTATCCCCACCCTCGAGACGAGAGGGCATGTCTGCCAAAAATTTCATCACCCCACAGTATAATCTTGTTTTTAAAGAACTTGATAGAACAAAAATAAGTAAAACGACCATTTCATTCCAAATTATTCAATAAATATTTTAAAATAATAGAAATTATCTAATTATTTAGTACTTTTATGAATTATTTCTAAAAACAGGTATAGAAATGGCCAGTAAATTGAATCTTGACAAATTGGATCTCCAGATCATCGGTCATATGATGGAAGATGCCACAATTTCCTATGCGGATCTGGGAAAAAAACTTTTTGTGTCCGGGGGAACCATTCATGTACGGATCAGGAAGTTGCAGGAACAGGGAATTGTGAAAGGAACCCGGTTGAACGTGGACATCAAACTGCTTGGTTATGATGTAATTGCCTTTATCGGGATTTTTCTGGAAAAGAGTTCCCTTTATGATACAGTGGCAAAGGAACTCGGTAAGATACCCGAGATCGTAAGGTTGAATTACACCACGGGCAATTACAGTATGTTTGCAGAGATTGTATGCAGGGATATTGACCATTTTCGAAACGTATTACATTATCAGTTGCAAAAGGTGAAGGGTATTGAACGTACAGAAACCCTGATATCCCTTGAAGAGAGCTTTAACCGGAATGTACAGGTAGTGACGGAATGATTCATCATTCTTTCCTTAATTTGTCAATTAATATTATCTTAGTTGCCCAATTAATTGTAGAAATATGAAAAAGATTCCGGCATTGGTTTTTGTTGTCTTAGTGCTGTTTTTTGGATTGGCGGGCAGCTGTAAAAAAGGGGGCGGCGGAGGTTCTACTCCAACCCCAAATGAAGCGAACCTCCAGGTAGTGCTGAATCCCCCTGCCGGATCCAACCAGGCCGCTTCACTGGGGCCAAACTTTCCGCTTTCTGTTACCATTTCTTCAGCCATGCCGCCGCAGGGGGTTACCATTGCCGTGAGTGCTAAAGTGGATGGCAGTAGTGCAGCTCCATTTTTTACGATTAATCAGAGTACCAGCGGAACCACCACTAATTTCTCCATTACCAATACACCGGCAGCAACAACGGCCCTGGTTACCGTAACCGTTACTTCCAAAACAAAGGCTTCGAATACCTGGACAGGCACTTACCGGTATTCAAGGAAATAAATTTTTCGTTTTTTCAGATACATCAGCAGGGAGTTTCCTGCTTTTTTTATGCCCTTACATCAAAAGCATCCCTCAAACCGTTTCCCAGCATATTGAAAGCAAGCACCAGCATCATGATGGCGATGCCGGGCGCAAGGGCAGGCATCGGGTTTTGGGTGATGATGAAATTATAATTTTCTTTGATCATTAACCCCCAGCTGGGTTGTGGTGGCTGTACCCCGACGCCCAAAAAACTCAGTCCTGCTTCAATGACAATGGCTGCAGCAAAATTAGAAGCGGCAATAACCATGACCGGGCCCAGTATATTGGGAATAATGTGTTTTGAAATGATCCTGAAATGGGAATACCCCAGTGCTTTCCCCGCCTCAATGTATTCCATTTCCCTGATAGCCAATACCTGTCCGCGCACCAGCCTCGCAACATTCACCCACATGGTTAATCCCACGGCGATAAATATTTGCCAAAATCCTTTACCTAAAACCAGGGTAATGGCAAAAACCAAGAGCAGGGTCGGAATGCTCCAGATGATATTGATGAACCACATTATGATATTGTCGGTCCTCCCCCTGAAATATCCGGCTACGGCTCCCAGTACTAACCCGATACTCAAAGAGATCAGAAGGGTTACTAGACCTACACTCAGGCTTACCCGGGTACCGACAATCAAACGGCTGAGCAGGTCTCGGCCATATTTATCAGTCCCTAATAAGAATTGCTTTGTGGTTACCGGTGAAGCTGCCAATGAGGACAGAAGATAAGATTGTCTTTCGGTTAACCCTTCATCTATCAGTTTGTTGACGATCATGCTGTCCCCTTTTATTTCAAACGCTTCAACAGGAATATAAAGCCATGGATCTTCCCTGCCATTAAGGAGTTGTTGCCCAATTCCGGTAGCACCAACTTTTTTCTCTTTTTTTAATTTCAGGAAGCTTTGGGTATACCCCGGTCTTTTTCCACCAATTTCCAGGATAATCCGATTGGCAAAGGGCGATGGATCCGGTGAAATGAAATAAGCGAAAATGGCAATGACGAATGAAATGATGATCATCAACAGGCCCAGCAAAGCTGCTTTGTTTTTTCTCAGTTTACTGAATATTTGCCCGGAGTAGGATGCCTGCGAAGATGACATAAGCGGAAGTTAGAAATAATTAAGATACAGAAGATGGTTATTTCACATTTCTTCCTTTCCATTCATAAGTCCCAACCTGTCCCAGCAAGCCCGCGGTCACCATATATAAGATATGGAATGGTTGAAAGAGGAATAAATAACGCATCAGTTTACGCTTATTAAAAAATTCAGCAACAGCAGAAACAAAAGGATATTCAATCGCTGTTTTAGCGACCCATAAAGCGGCTAACAGGATCCAGTAGGAATAATGATAAAATCCCATACAGCATAAGAGAAGGAAAAACAGGTTGAACAGGAAAACCAACAGCAGGATAAAGAAAATTTTCTTGTCGTCATAATACCTTGCCTTGCTGGCCCATCGGATTCGTTGGTTGATAAAGGACTTCCAGTTGTTCATGGGTGATGTGGCCACGATCGCTTTTTCTGATTTCAGGTAAAAGGTTTTTCCCGGGAATTTTTTTTTGATTTTGCCCATGAGCAGCATATCATCACCCGATGCGATTCCGTCAATTCCCTCAAAACCACCTGTTTCGGTAAAAGCAATCTTTTCATAGGCCAGGTTGGCGCCATTGCTCATACTTAATGAATCATTGTATACAACGGCTCCGGTGATTCCCTGCAGGGTGAGGAAATCAAGCGCCTGGAATATTTCCAGCCAGGAATGCCCGTTCTGTAAAACGACAGGTGCTGCGATGAATACAGCATTCGTACTTTGTTTAAAAGCAGCAATGGTTTCGAGCCAGTATTTTCCCGGCAGGCAGTCGGCATCTGTTGTAACGATTAGTTCATTTTTTGCGGCCTGGATACCCATGGCGATGGCCTCTTTCTTATAGGAATTGATTTGATCCTTCTGAAGCCGGAGTAGTCTTACTCGGGGATATTCTTGCACAATCTCAGTTGTACGGTCAGAGGAATGATCGTCAATTACAATTGTTTCGAATAATTCCGGATCATAGGATTGTTGCTCCAGCGCTGCAAGAAGGCTGCCGATATTGTTCTCTTCATTCCGTGCCGGTATGATGACAGAGATCCTGATAATACCGGCTGCAGGGGTTTCAAACTGAAACAAGGGAATCTTTTTCCAGTTTTGCAGGCAGTAAATGATTAATAAGGCATAAAGGGAGAACAACGATATGGCGATAATGATCAGTATCAAAATATCAGCAAAGCTAAAGATTGGACGTTAGGGCATCAAAACAGGGCGTAACGCTGCCATATTTCTTTCATGTAATACCTGGTGGCCCGATGGGATCACCAGGAGGGAGCAACGGTCTTCTATTCCTTTTTGGAAGGCAACCCCCCGATCCGGAAGGATGATCCTGTCAAACTGGCCATAAACAAGGGAAATATCGGTATCGAATTCCTGAATCAATCGCCTGATTGCAGGGATATCCGGTTTTATATTTCTAAAGCCGGTCCAGCGATGATAAAGATCCTCCCTCACCTGTTTGTTTTTGATATAGTGTATAACGAATTTATAGATGCTGGCATTGATCAGTCCCAGGCGATTGAGTATTTTCAGCAGTCCAAGGAATAAACCCGGTCTTTTCATGGTGAACCGGAATAATTGATTGCCCAAACGGGTTTGTGTTGAGAGCCAGTACCAGCCATTCACCTTCAATCCGTCTGGTGCCAGTAATATGATCTTTTCGATCCTTTCAGGCATCAGTTGATACAGGCAGCATGCGATCCTGCCGCCAAGGCTAAAACCGAGCAGGGTCAGTTTTTGGGTATCAGGAATATGCTGTGCCTGTAAAATAGCCTTTACAATCCGCATAAGATCAGCGCTGTCCATATTAAGGCCTTCCTGCCAGTTGGTAAGGCCGTGGAAAGGGAGGTCGATGGCGATAAAACTCCTTTCCTTTGATAAATATTCCTTCAGGAAAGCGAAGTTGTTGCCAGTTTCTCCATAACCATGCAGGCAAATGGTTAAAGATTTCCCCCTGCCGAACCGGTAATAATTGATATTTGATTTTTTATATGTTAGTGTATTTACCAGCAAAATAAATTCCTGATTTAGGTTGTAAAGTGTAAAAATATGATTATTTTTGATTAGTTGCACAAACAACTATATGCCAAACAACCAATTTAAGAAAGGCGAATTGTACAGCTTTATTACCGGTAAAGCGTCAACAGCAATTGCCCGAAGACTCCAGAAGAAATTCAATATGTCTGGTCTGAATCTCACGATTGAACAATGGAGTGTATTATACCACCTATGGAAACAGGAAGGCATTAGCCAGCAGGAATTATGTAATGCCACCTTCAGGGATAAACCGAGTATTACCCGGTTGGTCGATAACCTGGAAAAATTAAACCTAGTAAAAAGGGTCGCTTCTCAAAATGACAGAAGGATTAACCTGATTTACCTCACCCGGCAGGCACAGAAAATCCAGGAGCAGACCATGTTGATGGCAGAAGAAACGCTCAATGAGGCTTTGGAGACGGTGCCACCGGAAAAAGTGGAAGTATGTAAGGAGGTCTTACAGGTCGTATACGATAATTTAAAATAAATCATCATTAATTATTAAACCGTGGGTTATGAGTACAGCAACGCAACAATCATCCTTATTAAAAGGCGGTGAATGGCTGGTAAAGCCATCTTCTTCATCTGATACCTTTATCCCTGAAGAATTTACTGAAGAACAACAAATGATCCGGGACATGTGTAATCAATTCCTGGACCTGGAGGTCATGCCGAATCTTGACCGGATCGATAACCTGGAACCGGGACTGATGCGCTCGCTTGTCCAAAAGGCCGGAGAGCAGGGGCTGCTCTCTGTTTCTTTTCCGGAAGAATATGGTGGTTTGGGCAAGGATTTCATCACCTCAACCATCGTCAATGATTACCTGGGAGCCGGTCATTCTTTTTCAGTGGCCATCGCGGCCCATACGGGAATTGGCACCCTTCCCATCCTTTATTTCGGCACATCCGAACAAAAACAAAAGTACATCCCCAAACTTATCAGCGGCGAATGGGCAGGAGCCTATGGCCTGACGGAACCCAACAGCGGCAGCGATGCACTTGGCGCCAAAACATCGGCAAAACTGAGCGATGATGGCAAATATTATATACTGAATGGTCAGAAATGCTGGATCACCAACGGCGGATTCGCCGACATCTATACGGTGTTTGCCAAAATCGATGGCGATAAATTCACGGCATTTATTGTAGAAAGAGGGACCGAAGGTTTTACACAGGGCCCGGAAGAGCATAAAATGGGTATTAAAGGCTCTTCAACCGTTCAATTGTATTTCCAGGATTGTAAGGTACCGGTTGAAAACCTGCTGGGAGAAATCGGGAAGGGCCATAAAATTGCCTTTAACATTCTCAATATTGGAAGGCTTAAACTTTGCGCAGCTGCCCTGGGGGGATCAAAAAGAGCATTGACAGAAACAGTACGGTATGCTAAGACCCGGGAACAGTTCAAACAGCCCATCGCCAACTTCGGAGCCATCAAGCATAAGCTGGCCGAGATGGCCATCCGGATTTTTACCGGCGAAAGCGCTTTGTACCGCACGGCCGATTGGATCAACAGGAAGGAACATGAATTACTGGACAACGGCCAGGCTTTCAACGAGGCTTTACTGGGGGGCGCAGAAGAATATGCCATTGAATGCGCCATCTTAAAAGTATATGGTAGCGAAGTACTGGATTATGTGGTCGATGAAGGTGTCCAGGTACATGGGGGTAACGGGTACAGCGCAGAATATAATATTTCAAGGGCTTACCGGGATAGCAGGATCAATCGGATCTACGAAGGCACCAATGAAATTAATCGTTTGCTTACCCTGGACATGACCCTAAAAAGAGCCATGCAAGGAAGGCTTGACCTGATGGGTCCGGCAATGGCCATACAGAAAGAACTCTTAAGCATTCCTGATTTTGGTCAGGAAGAGGAGGAGCCTTTTGGCAGGGAAAAGAAATTAGTTGCCAATTTGAAAAAGGCCATACTCATGACTGCCGGTGCTGCCGTTCAAAAACTTATGATGAAAATTGACAGTGAGCAGGAAGTATTGATGAACATTGCGGATATGGCCATTGAGACCTTTAATGCAGAAAGTGTTTTGTTACGGGTGATGAAACTCAATGATCAAAAAGGCAGTACTGCAACCGGGTTGTATAAGGATATCATGCTTATCTATCTGTATGATGCTGCCGACAGGGTGAATAAATCCGGTAAGGATGCGATCAATGCTTTTGCAGAGGGCGACGAACAAAGGATGATATTGATGGGGCTGAAGCGTTTTACAAAGGCGGAACCGTTCAATGCGAAAGATGCCAGGAGAAGGATCGCCGATGCAATGATCAATGAATTAAAATACTGTTTCTAAGCATTAATTGAATCTCCAGGAATCGGCTGTTTCATTGTTTGAAATGGCCGGTTTTGTTTTGGGGTCCTGCGCAAAAATCTCAGTCAGCTCTTTGCGGGTTACCAGCAATTCATCCAACTTCCTGACTCTTTTTTTCTCAATCACCAGACCGATGGTTAAGGTGATATTGTATATGATTGCAACGAGGTAATATAAAAGGAATGCGTCTGCCACAGCATTCAGCTGGATGATATAGTGAATTACATAAATGTAGGAGAAGCACACATAGGCAAACAAAATGGCGGATATGATAATGGCCTTTCCTATTGCTTTCTGATAGGTAGTGGCGATCTTGATCCGGTGCATAAAAAATAGGGTACAAAAGATTAATACCATGGCCAGACCTGGTCCCATCGTAATGGCAATGGTGTCCTTGTTTAATGCTCTCATGGCAATGACCACGATAATTTCATACAATAGATAAAGACCGGTTAATCTTGTCATCAGCCTCCTTTGACGGTTGGATTTGGCGAACAGTAAGAGAAAGGTCATGATAAGGGGAACATCCAGGAGGTTATAGGTGTAAGCAAAGAATCGCTCAAAGCGTATGGGTGTATTGATGATGTTTTCGGTCATAAGGCTATAGATGAAAGCCAGAAAACAGTAAATCAATAAGGCCCCGTAAACTTTATGTTTGTACAAACCCATCATCAGTAATATGACGACAGGGGATAAGAGTGCCAGGGTTGAAACAATGCCTAAGAAATATTGAAGGTCCATTGTTGGATTTTAAATAGGATAAGTGTTTATACTGTAAAATTAACGCCTTGAAAATGACAGTAGTGTATAAATCGTAACCTTCTTTGTAAAATAAAGTAAAACCGCCCCGGCGCTTCGTATTTCTACTGAAGGACAAAAAAGGTAGTTTTTGCATTTATGATTTATTTTTACAATTTTGGTAGATAAAATATTCATTTTTAACAACTTAAAACAATCATATGTCATCAATGGTACAGGAGTTCAATGATTACAGGGAAAGGATGAATAAAGTAATATTGAGCCAGAATAACCTCGTCATGAAGCGGCTCTGGAACCTCGATACCAATACCTACGAGGACGGGGCCCTTGACAGGAAAACAAAAGAAATGCTGGGGCTTGTAGCCAGTATGGTTTTGCGTTGTGATGATTGTATCCGGTACCACCTGGCAAAGTGTAAAGAATTTGGGGTAGACACTGACCAGGTATATGAAATTTTTGCGGTGGCGAATATTGTAGGTGGTACCATTGTAATTCCCCATACAAGGCGGGCTGCTGAATATTGGGAAGAATTGCAAAATCAGGGGGAAATATCATAATTAATCATGAACTTTGTAAGGCAAAATTGATAATTTTCCGATCTTAACTGATTTACATGACTACCAATACTGTTAATCCCGTACAACTTACCGCTAAGGATTTTTCTACCGACCAGGAAGTTCGCTGGTGTCCCGGTTGTGGTGACTATTCGATTCTGGCCCAGGTGCAGAAAGTGATGCCTACACTGGGTATACCCAAAGAAAATATTGTGGTTATTTCAGGCATCGGCTGTTCTTCCCGTTTCCCCTATTATATGAACACCTATGGCATGCATTCAATTCATGGACGGGCTACCGCTGTTGCCAGTGGATTAAAGGCTTCAAGACCCGAACTGAGTGTATGGATCGTTACCGGTGATGGGGATGGTCTTAGCATCGGGGGTAACCATACGATCCACCTGTTAAGGCGGAATTTTGATGTGAATGTTTTATTGTTCAATAACCAGATTTATGGTTTAACCAAGGGCCAGTATTCTCCGACTTCCGAAGAACATAAGGTTACCAAGTCTACCCCCTATGGAAGTATTGATCACCCCTTTAACCCCCTGGCGCTGGCTTTGGGAGCCGATGCAACCTTTGTGGCCAGGAGCATGGACAGGGACCCCAAGCATTTACAGGCGATGTTGCTCAAGGCCAACCAGCACAAGGGAGCCTCCTTTTTGGAAATATACCAGAACTGTAACATATTCAATGACGGGGCTTTTGAAATTTTTACAGAAAAATCCTCGAAATCAGAAGAAACCTTATTCCTTGAACAGGGTAAGCCCCTGATATTTGGCGCGGAAAAAGATAAGGGGATCCGGCTCGATGGATTTACACCAACCGTTGTGAAGATTGGTGAGGAATTCAGTGCAGATGACCTTTGGATCCATGATGAGGCAGATATTTACAAGGCCCAGATACTGGTAAGAATTTTCGATAACCCCAGGGCACAACAACATTTGCCAAGACCTTTTGGTGTTTTTTATCAGACATCGCGAACCTGCTATGAAGATATGATGGCGATGCAGATCGAAGAAGCAAAATCAAAAAAAGTAGCCGATCTCGATAAATTACTCAGGGGAAATGAAGTTTGGACCATTGCCTGATTTCGCGATATTGATTTTTCAGGGATAGCGGATAAGATTAGCTGATCGGGGGTATATTTTTTAAGCGGTTGCCTGGATCTGTTGACCGGCCAGTACCCTCGCTGCATTTTTATAAACTCTTTTCTTTTTTGTTTCATACCACCATACCGGAGCTGTTTTTTTCATCAAGGTATCAATACTGCGCATTCCAAACAGGTTCCAAACTCCTTTCAGTTTACCGGCGATGCCAGGTTGCATGGCACGCAGACTCATCGCAAACCCACTTTCCAGGTATTCCATATGGTGCCAGTAACCGGCGGGCATGAATAAAGTATCTCCGGGTTCGAGTATATGATCATAACCTTCCGCCAGTTTTAAAGCCGGGAATTTTGCATAATCCGGAGCATGATTGTCATGGTAATAATTTGAAAAATCAGCCATACTCAGTACTTCAAATGGCTTCCTGTAAAGTTTATATTGTTCCTGATAGGGAAACATCAATACCCTTTTTCTCCCGCCAAACTGGGTGTGTAATATATGCGACATATCGATGTCAAAATGCATATGGGTGATGGAGCCGGCACCCCCGGTAAATAACATGGGGTATCCTTTTACAAAACCTTTCATATAGGCTTCGGGCCAGGTAAAGTCATCAATCAATTGGGGCGCATGCTGAAAAATATTGAATAGAAAAATCCGGAGTTCCACAGGACCGGCTTTTACCATGTCCAGGTAATCCCCGAATTTCATATACCCGTCTGCCTTATTAATGGGGGTATAGGCATCGCTTTTGACATTGTTGTAAACACCTACCTCTTTATCCCCGACCACGGATTTAAAATAATCCCAGTTCCATTTGTTCAAGGCCGGCCATGACCGGGACAGGTCTTTGATAATGACCGGAACCCCGCGTGCATAATAATTTTTGCGAAACAGTTCCGGCGATAATCCGGAATGGACATCAAGCGGCCTTAGCAGCATGAAATTATTTTTTACAAATATAGTTAGCGGTTTGAATTTTCATCGTTAAGGACTCTTAAAAGAAAATTGAATAAACCTGAACCCATGAAAGAGTTCGACTGACACTTGACTGACGGTGAAAAGGGGATGTTAAAAAAGGTACTCTTCGCCCGTGGGTAATAACCTGAAACTTTTACGATGGTGAATACAGAGGCCGTTTTTTTCAATGGCATCCCGGTGTTCCTTTGTACCATATCCTTTATTACTGATCCAGTTATAGACCGGAAACTGCTCATGCAGTTGTGTCATATGTTCATCCCGGTAGGTCTTGGCCAGGATACTGGCTGCAGCAATGGCCGTGTACAGAGCGTCACCATTCACGATACACCGGTGGGGTATCCTTTTGTATGCCGTGAACCGATTACCGTCAATCAGTAACAATCCCGGCCGGACGCTGAGTCCGTCAATCGCCAAATGCATGGCTTTAAAAGACGCTTTGAGAATATTGATCCTGTCGATCTCTTCGTGGGAAACGGCCGCCACCTGATAACTGATGGCATTCTTTTCTATAAAAGACCGGAGTATTTCCCTGTTTTTTTCTGAGACCTGCTTGGAGTCGTTCAATAAGGGATGATAAAAGTCGGGAGGTAATATAACGGCTGCGGCATAAACAGGCCCGGCAAAACTTCCACGACCTGCTTCGTCACAGCCGGCTTCCACTAATTCCTGCTGAAAATAGGTTTGCAGCATATTAAATGCAATTTTATTAAATAATCTTGAACAAAAGGGGATAATTACTTTTTCCGCTCGCTAACTTTGCAACCGTTATGCCGGAAAAAAATTTGCAACCTTCATCGAAACCCGTGGCAATCTGGCTTTTGGTAGGTGTGGGTATGATCATCATTCAGGTTGTACTGGGCGGTATCACCCGTTTAACGGGATCGGGTCTTTCTATAACCGAGTGGGATGTAATTACAGGATCTTTGCCCCCGCTGAATCATCAGCAATGGCTGGCTGCATTTGATAAATACCGGCAAACCCCGCAGTTTAACCTCTTAAATTTTGATTTCACGCTGCAGGATTTCAAGTTCATTTTTTTCTGGGAATGGTTTCACCGGTTATGGGCCCGCTTAATAGGGCTTGTCTTTGCTGTTCCTTTTATCATCTTCCTTTTGCAACGCAGGTTTAAACCGGGGATGATCAGGCCCATGCTTATTTTATTCCTCCTGGGCGCCCTCCAGGGAGTTGTCGGCTGGATCATGGTGGCCAGTGGTTTAACCGGGGATGCTGTATATGTGGCCCCCGTAAGGCTAGCCCTCCATTTTATCCTGGCGCTTGGCCTGCTATCCTATACTTTTTGGTTTGCCCTGCAATTAATGACCGGTAAGGATAAATTTATCATTGATACCGGGACAAGATCTATCGCGGTAACCGGTATTTTTATCCTGGTCATCCAACTTTTTTTCGGGGCATTGATGGCAGGATATAAAGCGGCCACCGCGGCCCCCACCTGGCCCGATATCAACGGCCATCTTATCCCTTCGGGATTATTTTCACTACCCGCAGGCTTCATGAACTTGTTTCAGAACAAGATCACGATTCATTTTATTCACAGGTCCCTTGCCTATATTCTGCTTTTATTAGTGATTGGGCTGAGCTATCGGTTATTTCGATCCCGCTACCGGTCATCCGTATTAAAAAAAACCTGGCCGCTACCGCTCCTGCTCATTTTGATACAGGTGGTATTGGGAATACTCTCTGTGTTAACCAGTCCGCAAATCGTTCCCGGCCAATGGGGAGTGTTTGAATGGCTGGCCCAGTTACACCAGCTTTCCGCTTTGTTCCTCCTGTTGTCACTGATCTGGACCTTCTTTCTTTTTAGAAAAAAAGTGAATTAACAGCCGGAAATTGCATCCCGGTTGATTTAGCAACTATTTAATGTTAATTTTAAATTATTACATTATTCTGTTGACTATGAAAGTCTGGCTTAAAGGTTTTTATTATTCTTTTCCCGTACAGCTGGTATTCCTTCATTTCAGGAAATACCAGGTATTGCTCTTATTCTGGCTGGTGCTTTTCAGTACTGTGAATGGAAATTTTATGCATGGGTTTGGGGCAGATTCCCTTTACCTGGCCCCGGAATACCTGGGCAATGTAAATGCACTGGCATCCGCCATTGTAGGCATAGCCTTTGGGATGTTTATTATGAGCTGGAATATCACTTCCTTTATTCTATTCAGCAAAAATTTTCAATTCCTGGCAGCCACGACCAACCCGTTCTTAAAATATTGCATTAATAACAGCATCATCCCCCTTTTCTTCCTTTTCTTTTATTTTTTCAAAGCCTATTCTTTTGACCACTATAAAGAACTTTTCAGCCTGAAAGAGATATTCTTTCTGACAGGAGGTTTCCTTTTTGGCCTGATCCTTATGCTGGCCGCTTCATTCGCTTATTTCTTTGGGGCCGACAGGACGATCTTCAGGCGGTTATTGCCCATTCTCAATAATCCCAAAGAATATATTACGCACCTCCAACCGTTTTATCATGAAAACAGGAATGAGAGCCTGATCCATGTAAAATGGTACCTGAATACCCCTTTTACTGTTTTGAAAACGAGAAAAGTGAGTCATTATACAAAACAGTTTATCGATAATGTATTTAAGCAACATCACTTTGCTGCTGTCTTGTCTGTTTTCATCGCCTTCCTTTTCCTGATCCTGATCGGCTTTTTTCTCGAAGTGAGATTATTCCAGATCCCTGCGGCCGCCAGTATCACCATATTCTTTGCCATATTGATAGGATTATCCGGGGCCTTTGCTTATTTCCTGCAAAGCTGGAGTATTCCCTATCTGATCTTGCTGGTGATTGTTTTGAATTTCTTTTACCAAAAGAACTGGATCGACCCCAGGAATAAAGCCTATGGCCTGAATTATAACAATACGAATGAACGTCCTTCCTATGACAGGGAGACGCTGCGAAAATTATCAGGCAAAGAGAATGTCAGCCGCGACAGCCTGAATATGATCGGTATCCTTGAGAACTGGAAAAAGAAGCAGAAACAGGAAAAGCCTTTACTGACAATTATCTGTACCAGCGGCGGGGGAAACCGAAGCGCCACCTTTACCATGCGTACCTTGCAGCAACTGGATAGTATAACCGGCGGGGAGATCATGAACAACACCTTCCTGATTACCGGTTCATCCGGAGGAATGATCGGAGCCGCTTATTTCAGGGAACTGTTTCTTCAAAAACAAAAAGGAGAAAAAATACATTTACAGGATCCGGGATACATCAAAGATATTGCTGGTGATCTGCTCAACCCCCTGTTTTCTTCCTTTGTGGCCCGTGACCTTATTTCACCGGCGCATAAGTTCCAGGTTGGCCCTTACCAGTATGTTAAAGACAGGGCCTTTGCATTTGAAAACAAACTGGATGAAAACACCCATGGATACTTGAATAAGCACCTGGGTGATTATTTCGAAGATGAAAGTAAGGCCAATATCCCGCTTATCTTTTTCAATTCCGTCATTACCAGGGATGGCAGAAAACTGATAGCAAGTACCCAACCCGTACGATTCATGATGAAACCGGTGCAGGACAGCAACCGGATACCGTATATGGACCCGGATGTAATGGACTTTTCCTCTTTCTTTGAAAAACAGGACCCCAATAATTTACGAATCCTCACGGCCTTAAGGATGAATGCCACTTTTCCCATCGTATTACCCAATGTCTGGCTGCCCTCCAAACCGGTTATTGATGTAATGGACGCCGGTTTGCGGGATAATTACGGGCAGGAAACAGCATTACGCTTCCTCACCTTTTTTGACCGGTGGATCGAAACAAACACAAGGGGTGTATTGCTGATACAAATACGGGACCGGCAGCCCGGAAGCTGGGATTATCCTTATGAGTCAGACGACCTGGGTTCCCATATTACGAAACCCTTTTTGCTGTTGCAGCACAACTGGTATAAGATCATGGAATATTCACAGAATGATTTACTCAGTTATTATGCCACTGAACATAAAGATGTGTTTAAGATCAATTTTTTATATACTTCCGAAAATGAAGAAAGTAAAGCGGCGCTGAACTTTCACCTGACCAAAAGAGAAAGGAATGATATCGTCAACTCCCTCACCTCTGATTTTAACATGGAAAGTTTCAGGAATACCCTTGAACTCCTGAATGCCGGTGATAAAAAGGATTAAACGGGGTGGATCAGCCGGAAACAGGCAGGTAATATTTTCACTTCCAGCTTTTCCGGTGTTTCAGCAGGATCTCCATCGATATGCAGGGGGGCTTGATCGGGATTCTTTATCACCAGTTCTTTTGTCTGAAAATAAATGACCGGCTGGTTCATTGAGTTCTCAATCTTTCTTAACCGGCCCGCAAGGATCTGCCTGATCAGGTTATACAGCAAAACGGGTTTGGCAGTTTTTTTCACAATGACTACATCTAATAACCCATCCGAGAGGAGGGCTTCGGGGGCGATGGTGAAATTATTACCAAACTGGTTGCTGTTGGCAATACTGATAAAAAAAGCTTCCGTTCGAAAGCTGATACCATTCGTTTCAATGATAAAATGGTAGGGTTTTGCTGAAAAAAAGTTTTTACTGACCAGGGAGGCATAGGTACCCAGGCCTCTTTTAGGTTGCCGGGCAAACTCATGGGCAACCTTTGCATCGAACCCGATTCCACTCAGCATACAGGCAAACTGGTTATTGATATAAAATCCATCGATGATCCTGGCAGAACCGTTAAATATTACCGAAAGGGCTTTTTCCGGTTTCTTTGAAATGCCCGCAGCAAAAGCAAGACCATTGCCGGAGCCGCAGGGTATCACCCCGAAACGAAGATCCAGGTCCATCAGGCTGCTGACTACCTGGCTTACAGTACCGTCACCACCGGCAATTGCAATATCGGTGAAGCCTTCCTCCCTGATGATGGACCGCAAAAAAGAATAATCTCCACTGGCAACAGAGGGGAAGACCTTAAAGGGGATTTGTTGTTTATTCGTTTCCTTTTCGATGAAATGCTGCAGACCGGCTTTTGCCCTTGTGCCCGATATGGGATTAATGATGTAAATGATTTTTCGGCTCATCAATGCTTACTTCATTTCAACCGTGCACAAATATATTCTGCGGATGCGTATTCTCGCCGCTAATTCAGGGTCATTGGGCAGTGCCCAGGTATAGAATTTTAATGTTCCTTTTTCTTTCAGCAGGCTTACCAATGCCGGCATCGGAATGTTGAAGGAGGAAGCTCCTTCCACTTGCTTCAACTCGTTGTCTTTTGCATCAAATACGGCAATGATCCGCTTCCAGTCTTTCTGCGGGGACTTTTCTGAATAATGGATGATGAATGCATCTTTATCCCCAAAGTTTTCTCCCCCTAAACGGATGATATTTTTTGACTCATCACTGGTAGCTGTTTTCAAAAGTTGTTTATTTCCACAATATACTTTCCAGCTATCCTGTGCCATAGTGATTACCGTTAAGGTGATGGAAAATATTATCAATACTGTTTTTTTCATAAATCCCGTTGCGAAATTAATCATTAATATTTCCCGCATCACCATTTTAATAGTGCGCTGGCCCAGGTGAACCCGCTTCCAAAAGCTGCCAGACAAACCAGGTCTCCTTCCTGTATCTTTCCTTTTTCCCAGGCTTCACAGAGTGCGATGGGCACCGAAGCCGCTGTGGTATTCCCGTAATGCTGGATATTATTATAAACCTGGTCGTCGCCCAGCCTTAGTTTTTTTTGTACAAACTGGCTGATCCGCAGGTTGGCCTGGTGGGGGATCAGTATTTTCAGGTCTGCCGGTTGATACCCGTTTTGTTCCAATGCTTCCAGGATGACGGCGGGAAATTTCTCCACCGCTATTTTGAAAACAGTGGGGCCATCCATATTAGGAAAGTTCTGGGCTTTGTCGATCATGGCATGGCTCATGAACATATCCCCGATTTCGGCATCATTAAAATCTGCCAGTGGTGCTGCTGTCCAGTGATTGGCATGGGTGCCGGGATTGAACATAGCCAGTATTTCTGCATTATTCCCGTCGCTGTGCAGGTGGGTACTGAGCAGTCCGCGGTTGTCATCCTCCGTAGGCTGCAGGACAATAGCACCTGCACCATCGCCAAAAATCACGGAAATATTCCTTCCCCTGGTGGAAAAATCGAGTCCAAAGGAATGTTTTTCACTGCCTATGACAAGAATGTTTTTGTACATACCGGTTTTAATAAACTGATCGGCCACACTCAGGGCATACACGAAACCACTGCATTGATTCCTGATATCAAGCGCCCCTATTTCTTTCATTTTGAGTTCCCGTTGCACCAAAACACCACAACCCGGAAAATAATAATCAGGAGACAGTGTGGCAAATACAATAAAATCGATATCCTGGGGGGTAATGCCGGCCCGGTCAATGGCTTCTCTTGCCGCTGCTGCGCCCATGGTGGCAGTAGTCTCCCCGGTTCTTTCGGCATAATGCCTTTCCTGGATGCCCGTCCGCTCCTGGATCCATTCATCACTGGTGTCCATATATTTTGTCAGATCCTGGTTAGTGACGGTGTTTTTGGGAATATATTTTCCTATACCGGCAATGACTGATCGGGGCATAAGCAATCGTTTTAATCAAGGAAGATAGGAAATGTGCCCGAAATGGTCAGGCAAATCAAATAGTAGGGAACCCCCTTACGGGGCCGGCTGTCATTATTTGTAAAAAGGCTTAACTTGAGAAGAGAATATTTCAATTGAAAAAAGTATTTCTATTTGTAAAAAAGCACAATGAATTGCTGGTTTGGCTGACAGCCCTTATTTTTCTCTATTGTATCAATACAGAGGGGGAGGGACATTTTACGCTCTGTGTGTTCCGGCTCCTGGGTTTTGAACACTGCCCGGGTTGTGGCATCGGCCGCAGTATCCATGAAGCCATGCATTTTAACTGGAACGGCTCCTGGCATTTTCATTGGTTCGGAATACCGGCTTTATTGATTATCATTGTGCGGCTTTTTCATCTTCTAAAAAACCTGTTTTATGGACCAAATGCAGCAAAACCTGTTTATGAGTATTCCGGATCTTCAGCCTGAAGAAATCATCGGAATTAAAGAATTATCCAAGGACATGACAGATAACCAGCGACAGCAGTTTATCATGTTTTATAGCGGGAAAAGAAAGAAACCCCAGGAGATTTTATTACTGACCTGCATCGGGTTTATCGCCATTGCCGGCATTCACCGTTTTGTACTGGGCCAGGTGGGGATGGGAATCCTTTATGTGCTTACAGGCGGCTTATGCCTGATCGGTACCATTGTCGATGTGGTGAATTATAAAACACTGGCTACAGAATTTAACCTGAAGCAGATGTATGAAGCAGGTTCGATGGCAAAATCGATGGGATAGGTCCGGCGCAGATTCCAATGGGTTTCATGGAAAGTGAGGGAATTATTATGAAACCTTTTTTGGCTATATAAAACCAAAATAAATAATTATGGACACCAGCAAGCGATTTCTTGCCCTTGATATTTTTCGGGGTATGACGGTTTGCTTTATGATCATAGTCAATACTCCCGGAAACGGCGCAACCAGTTACGCCCCATTGCATCATGCTTCCTGGCATGGTTTTACACCTACCGATCTTGTTTTTCCCTCCTTTTTATTTGCTGTTGGCAATGCCATGAGTTTCGTAACGGCAAAATGGGCTACGATGACGGATGCCAGGGTACTGGGTAAAATCCTGAAAAGAACATTTATTATTTTTTTATTAGGATACCTTATGTATTGGTTTCCTTTTGTACACTGGACGCAGGATGGGGGTTTAGCTTTCAGTCCTTTTTCCGGGACAAGGGTTTTTGGTGTTCTGCAAAGGATTGCACTGGCCTATGCTTTGGCCGCATTACTGATCAGGTATTGTAAACCGTTTACGGTATACCGCTTATCGATCGTTTTTCTATTGGTATATTGGCTGATACTGTTGGTGTTTGGCGACCGGCAGGATCCTTATAGTATGCTGGGTAATGCAGGTACCTACCTGGATAAATGGTTATTGGGGGAAAATCATTTGTACCATGGGGAAGGGGTGGCTTTTGATCCCGAAGGGTTATTAAGCACATTGCCGGCAGTGGTGAATGTGACCCTAGGTTTTGCTGCCGGTAAATGGGTCCAGGAAAAAGGGAAGACCTATGAAGGGTTATTTAAATTGATCCTGGGAGGTGCATTGCTGGTATTTCTTGCCCTTTGCTGGAATAATTTCTGGCCGATCAACAAAAAACTCTGGACCGGTAGTTTTGTTTTGCTCACGGTCGGCATAGATTGTATGTTGCTGGCTGGCCTGATCTATATCACGGATTTCCTGAACCGGAAAAAATGGGGTTACTTTTTTGAAGTATTTGGTAAAAACCCATTGTTCATTTACCTGCTATCTGAATTGGGGGCGACCTTGTTGTATTTTTTCAGGACAGGTGAAAACCATCAATCTGTTTTTAAATGGACATTTGATAATATTTTCCGGCATGCCGGCATGTATTTCGGTTCCTTCTTATTCGCAATCAGTTTTATGATGCTTTGCTGGTTGGTGGGTTACTGGCTTGACAGGAAGAAGATCTATGTACGGGTTTAGTTCTTTTGAAGGGGTGCCAGTTCTTCCACCATTTGTTTTTTCACAAAACGCAGTTTCAGGATTTCGATGGCAAATTTCTCACATTCATTTTCTACGGTCTGCAGGTCTTTTGATTTAATATACGATCCAAGAACATGGTCGCCGGCCTCCGGAATGGGTACGGCCCTTTTCAGGCTATCGGGTGTGCCCAGTTCGGCAAACATCCTTTTCATGGCAGATACTTTTACTACCGGGTCCTGGTGTTCAGGATCTTTATAATAATAAAGCAAAAGCACCGGCTGTTTCACTTTTTCAAAAGTGGAGGCTTTCATGGTCTTCTCAATCAGTTCTTCCAACTGAACAACGGCTTCCATCCTGTAAGGTGAATTCCAGTATTGTTTATAGAGAGGGGTTGTGTCTGCCGGAACATTATATTTTCCTTTGACCAGGCGGGCAATCTGCAGGCCCCAGTGGTTATTGAGTAGCCAGGCATTCGGATCATTGATGGCTATATTCGGAGAAAGTAAAATGATACTGTTTATTTCAGGAAAATCTGCCGCCAGTTGCAGGGCCAGCGTTCCGCCGGTGGAGGTTGACATCAGGATCACTTTGTTGCCTAACTGTTTGCCGATCGCATAAGCTTCCTTCGCTGAGTTCCAAAGATTATCGGCCGTCATATTTACCAGTTGTTCGCTGGTATCGATGCCATGTTCTGCCAATCTTGATAAATAGAGGTTGCAGCCAAATTTTTGTGCCAGGTCAAAGTGAACGGGGTCCCCTTCTTCCTGGGATGCCGAAAATCCATGCAGGTATACGATGGCATATTCGGTCTTTTCTTTTGTGGAATCATTGTACCAAATAATCCTTGCTTCGTTATCGGGCCTGAGTTTGTGCTGTTTTTCCTTATTGGCAACATATTGTTCCAGTAAACTGTCATTTTGTGGAACAACAGGGAGGTCGGTGCTAAGTTTTGGAGAGGCCGGCCTGGGCCCCAGAAAGTAAATAATGATTAAAAAAAGGAGAAGAAGCCCCAGGTACTTCAGAATTCTCATGGATTTTGTTTTCCTAAAACTACATTAAATCATTGTTTTATGCCAGTTTAAGCTTTAATTAAATCATTCTTTCTTTTGCTGCCCCCGCTTAATTGATGTACCTTTGCGCCTCAATTTTTGAGGAGTATGGAAATCAGAAACATAGCAATCATTGCCCACGTTGACCATGGTAAGACCACCCTGGTAGATAAAATTTTACATGCCACGAAGGTTTTTCGTGACAACCAGGAAACAGGTGAACTGATCATGGACAGCAACGATCTTGAAAAAGAAAGGGGCATCACCATTTTTAGCAAGAACGCGGCTGTAATTTATAAAGGAGTAAAGATCAACGTGATCGACACCCCAGGTCACGCCGACTTTGGCGGTGAGGTGGAAAGGGTATTGAAGATGGCCGATGGTGTCATCTTATTAGTAGATGCATTCGAAGGCCCCATGCCGCAAACACGTTTTGTATTGCAAAAAGCCTTACACCTGAACCTGCATCCGATTGTGGTGATCAATAAGGTGGATAAGCCCAATTGCCGTCCTGATGAAGTACACGATGCGATTTTTGAATTGTTCTTTAATTTGGATGCCACGGAAGAACAATTGAATTTCCCTACTTATTACGGGTCTGGAAAGAATGGCTGGTTTAATGATTCCCTGACACAGATCGAAGGCATTGATCCCCTGCTGGATGGCATCTTAAAACATGTGCCACCTCCTAAAATCAGCGATGGTACTTTACAGATGCAGATCACTTCGCTTGATTTTTCTTCTTTTCTGGGCCGTATAGCCATTGGAAAAGTGAGCAGGGGTACTATTAAGGAAAATCAACCCGTTGCCCTGGTACAGGCGGATGGTACCATAAAAAAACCAAGGGTTAAAGAATTATATGTATTTGAAGGGATGGGTAAGAAAAAGGTGAGCGAAGTGATGGCAGGCGACCTATGTGCGGTAGTAGGCATTGAAGATTTCAATATTGGCGATACCATTGCTGATATTGAAAACCCCGAGCCCCTGGCCGTGATCAGTGTGGATGAACCCACCATGAGCATGTTGTTCAGCATCAATAATTCACCATTTTTTGGAAGGGATGGGAAATTTGTCACCAGCCGGCACCTGCGCGACAGGCTGATGAAAGAAACCGAAAAGAACCTTGCCCTCCGCGTGGAGGATACCGATGGGGCCGACAGTTTCCTTGTCTATGGACGCGGCATCCTGCATTTGGGTATCCTGATTGAAACGATGCGTAGAGAGGGATATGAGTTGACCATTGGTCAGCCCACCGTTATTGTCAAGGAAATTGACGGTAAAAAATGCGAGCCTTACGAAAACCTGGTCGTTGATGTACCGCAGGAGTATAGCGGTAAAGTGATTGACCTCGTCACACAGCGTAAAGGGGAAATGCTAGTAATGGAAACCAAAGGCGATATGCAGCACCTTGAATTTGACATCCCCTCCAGAGGGTTGATCGGATTAAGAAGCAATATGCTTACCAATACAGCCGGCGAAGCCGTAATGGCCCACCGGTTTACAGAATACAAACCCTGGAAAGGGCCAATCCCCGGAAGAAACAATGGAGTCCTGCTTTCAAAAAACCAGGAGAAGACAACCGGGTATTCCATCGATAAGCTGCAGGACAGGGGAACTTTCTTTGTTGACCCGGGTGAGGAAGTATATGCAGGGCAGATCATTGCTGAAAACATCAAACCCGGCGACCTGGTGGTCAACGCCACAGAGCCAAAGAAACTGACGAACCACCGTGCCAGTGGCAGTGATGATGCTTCGCGTATTGCACCCAAGACGTTGATGACTTTAGAGGAATGCATGGAGTATATTCAACAGGATGAATGTATTGAAGTGACACCTAAGAATATCCGCATGCGCAAGGTGATCCTTGATGAGGATGAGCGAAAAAAACAGGCAAAAAGAATGGGGGTTGAGGCTGTTTAAGGTTAAACAAATTGTGGTTGCTTTCTTTTTACTTTGTAATTTTATCAGCCCATGATAAAAAAATCATTGATATTATCAGTTGTTTTTCTTTTCACGGTGTTGTTCAGCAAATCTCTTTCAGCGCAATGTTCCATTTGCACCCGCACAGCACAGCAACTGGGTGAAGAACCGGCGAAAGGATTAAATGCCGGGATCCTTTATCTGGCTGCTTTACCACTCACCATTATGGGAGTTGTATACTTTCAGTGGAAAAAGAAAAGTGATTGACTCACTACCGGATGACCAGTTTGTAACAACCGGCATCATTTTGCAGGATATAGATTCCTCTTTTAAACCTGGATATATCAAGTGTCAACAGGCTTTTATCCTCTGTTATTTTTTCTCTTACAATAACCCTCCCTTCGATATCGGTAATGCTGATGATTTCGTTTTTATGAAATTGACCTGAAATGTGAATTCTGTCCCTGGCCGGGTTTGGAAATACCTGTACTGTATTGATGGGAGCTATTTTGATATTTCTTATGGCTGAATAGGCCCTTTCCCCGTTTTTTTCTACGATCAATAACCGGTAATAGAAGTTGCCGTATCCCGGATGCAGATCCTCGGTCTGATAATCGTTGGACTGCGGAATTGTTGATATTTTCTGTATCGGCTGCCAGTCCTCTCCCTCTTTTTTTCTTTGTAATTCAACGTGATCCAGTGCAAGCGGGTTTGCAATGACCCATGCTAAGCTTACATCCGGTTTCTTCAGGGTGGCGGTAAAAGAGACCAGGTTGATTGGCAAAGCGAGAGCACAGCTATTGGAGACATTGGTTGAGGTTCGATAGGAATAATTGGTAATGATAAAACCATTTTGTCCGCTCCCCGCCGGGACAGGGGTTCCGCAGCCGCTAACCCCAACATCGGACCCGGCAGCACCACCAGTTACGGAACTTGTTATAGCCGGTAATGCCGTATTAAAATAGATCGCGCCACCGCTTCCTCCTCCTCCTGCACCATAACAACGGTTAAGAATATTTTGATTATTGGCCGTACCGCCTCCGCCACCGTCGGCGGTAATGGATAAGGGTCCGGTATAATTATTCAGCACATGCATGATGATTGTACCTCCGGCACCGCCCCCGGATGCGCCATCGGACCCGCTGTTACCCCCTACACCCCCGCTGGCTGTAATGGAAAATCCATTGCCTATAATGTTTCTGCCCAGGATAAAAATGATGCCACCGCCGTTTCCCCCTCCATGTGTGGGAGCATTATTATTCACATGACCGGCACCCCCTCCACCGCCAGGAAATATTTTTGTACCTCCATAACTGCTCAGCGCCTTCCCCCCCAGTCCTTTATAGTTTCCGGTGCAGGCACCACTTACGGTAGTATAGTTGCCACCACCAGCCCCGGCGGCACTCAGATTGGCGCCACCGCCACCGCCATTATTATGGTTGTTTCCCCCGCCACCACCATTGGCCGGAGCACCCCGGCCGCCACTACTGCCTGCCGCTACGTTCGCCACCCCTTCTCCTTTCAAGGCACCTCCCTGCGGACTGGTCGAATTTCCATTATAGGCATAACCGGAATAGAAGCTATTGCAGGTGGAATTACTCATTAGGAATTTTCCGCCCAGATACCCCAAAGTATCTGCAAAGATCGGAGCATGTAATACAAGGTCCTGTTCCACACTGATGGCGATTACACCACCCTTTCCGGTCGTATTATCCCATCCCATGGCTTTTACAGTATCCATCACGTCGGCAGAATAATATTCCGCGAATTTTACCAACTGAACCTGGTCACTGACCGAATAGGTATTCAGCAGGGTATGAAAAAGAAACACAGAATCGCTGCCAATACTGCAGATGGTCGCTACCTCATAGTTTCCTGCTTCATTCAGGGAGGTGGTATCACCAAATGAACTGTTGTTAGCGGTATTGATGGCGGCCCCTTTCATTTGAATGATCAGTACTTTGTCGCCACTGGAAAGCCCGGCACTGTTATCTACCCGTACACAGGATGATGCATAGATCACTTCCGTTACACTGTAATAAGAATTGACGATACCGCTGATATTTGTAGTCGATTGCCCCGGACTGCAAAAAGGGAGCAGGAGCAATACAACAAAACACTTCCATTTCAGGGAATGCTGTATTTTTAAAAAATGGCCAGGTATGCAGCATGTAGCCATATCACTAAATTATAATTCCCATTCAATAATTCTAAGTAATGTACTTATAATTTTAAACGGGGTTAAAAACTAATCGTTTATGAAATGGATTCTTTCATTTATTGTCTTTTTTACAGCTGTTGTATCCGCGCAGCCACTCCCCACCATTGAAGAAAAAGTCAAAGGGTTTGACAAACAGGAAGGCTATTTGAATTTTTACTGGGATGAGGATGCCGGAAAAATCTGGCTTGAAATTGATAAGCTGGACCAGGAGATACTATACCAGGTTTCTTTACCGGCCGGTCTGGGTTCAAACGATATTGGTCTTGACAGGGGATTAATGGGAGGGACCTATATTGTAAAATTCAGTAAAACCGGGAAGAAAATCCTGATGATACAACCCAATTATCGTTACAGGGCCAACACGGGCGATCTTAATGAGAAAGCTGCTGTTGAACAATCTTTTGCACAATCCACCTTATGGGGGTTTACGGTGGAAGCCGCCACCGGAAAGCGGTATCTCGTGGATGCCACTGATTTTTTACTCCGGGATGCCATGCAGGTGTCGGTCAGACTCAAAAAGATGCAGCAGGGAAATTATGTACTGGATAAGTCAAGATCTGTGCTGTATTTGCCCATGACAAAAAATTTCCCCCTCAATACCGAGTTTGAAACTACCGTTACATTCGATAATAATGATGGCTCAGCCGGTGGCAATGTAAAATCTGTATCGCCTTCACCTGAGGCGATTACGCTCAGGATGCATCAATCCTTTGTACAGTTGCCCGATGATCAATACCGGCCGAGGTCCTTTGACCCGCGTTCCAGTTTTATTCCGCTTTCTTATTATGATTACAGTACTCCTGTTTCCGAACAGCTGGAAAAGAAGTTTATTATCCGTCACCGTCTCCAGAAAAAAGATCCCCTGGCGAAAAGGAGTGAACCTGTTAAGCCCATTATTTATTATGTGGATCATGCCACTCCTGAACCCATCCGGTCGGCCTTGCTGGAAGGTGCATCATGGTGGAACCAGGCTTTTGAAGCCGCCGGTTATATCAATGCCTTCCAGGTAAAGATCCTGCCGGAGGGCGCTGACCCTATGGATATCCGTTATAATATGATTAACTGGGTACACCGGAGTACAAGGGGCTGGAGTTACGGAGAAGCGGTTGTGGATCCCAGGACCGGGGAAATCATTAAGGGCAATGTATCACTTGGATCTTTAAGGGTACGGCAGGATTACCTGATTGCCACAGGGCTGCTGGCCCCCTACGAAACAGGGGTTCCTGCCAATGATACAATGCTGACCATGGCCTTACAAAGGCTCAGGCAATTGTCTGCACATGAAGTGGGGCATACCCTGGGATTAATGCATAATTATGCGAGCAGTGTGAACGACAGGGCCAGTGTGATGGATTATCCCCACCCGCTGATCAGGCTCAATGAAAAAGGGGAAATGGATTTTTCAGATGCTTATGATAATAAGATCGGTGAATGGGATAAGGTATCGATCGCCTGGGGATACAGTGATTTTGCACCCGGTATCGATGAAGACCAGGCCTTAAAGAAAATTATCAGCGGGGCATTAAAGAAAGGGCTCCAGTTTATTTCAGACCAGGATGCGAGGGCGGCCGGTGGGCTGCATCCCTTTGCCCATCTCTGGGATAACGGGAAAGATGCTGTGGCAGCATTAAAGGAAGTGATGAAGATCAGGTCCCGGGCCCTGGAACAGTTCGGGGAAAAAAATATTAAGCCCGGTATGCCGATGGCCCTGCTGGAAGACGTGCTGGTACCCGTATATTTTTATCACCGTTATCAACTGGAAGCCGTCACCAAGCTGGTAGGAGGAATGAATTATTCTTATGCCTTACGGGGGGATGGGCAATTGGTGACCGCAGCTTTGTCAAAAGAAGTTCAAATGAATGCATTGTTGGCCGCTTTGGAAACCATCGAACCCCGGGAACTTGTATTGCCGGACCGGGTGGCAGCGTTGATACCCCCCCGGCCTGCGGGATATGATTTTAGCCGGGAACTCTTTCATAAAAATACGGGACTTGCCTTTGATAAACTATCACCGGCAGAATCCGTTTCGGATTATTTGTTTTCTTTTCTGCTTCAATATGAACGGGCAGACAGGCTGGTGATACAGGAGGGGAATGCAAAACAACTTAGCCTTTCAGAAGAACTGGAAACGATAATGAAAAAAACCTGGTATGCCGTTCGGATGAATGGTTTCGATGCCTTGGTTCAGCAGCAAACCGAACAGGTTTTTCTGACTTACTTAATGTCCTTATCCATCGATGACCGGGCATCTTTTGCTGCAAGGGCTGTGGTATTGAAAACCCTGGATGATCTGGAGAAATACATTAAGAAAACACTAAAACATTCAAAAGATGAAAATTATAAGGCACACCTGCTTTTGGCGCAACAAAGGATGAAAACCCCGGAGAAAGCGAAACCTGCCCTGCACGAGCAAATACCACCCGGTTCACCTATTGGCTGTGATCTGGAATATTGAAGGGTGGCGGAAAGGGGTTCATCCGGAATGAATGTTCAAAATATCTATGCATTCCGGGCCGGGATAACCGGCAGCACTCACCCTTTTAATTGCTTATGGCTATTATCACAGAAGGGAGGGGTGCGGGTCTGTTTGCATTGGCATAACCAAACTTCTTCCTCCTTGTCAAACTTTATTTTTATACTGCGAAAGGGCATTCCTTCTATGTTTTTATGCGTACTGTCGCAGAAAGGTTCTGTGCCACTGAGCCCACAGCTGCACCAGGAATAGATTTTTCCGGGCTCTGTTTTTAGCAGGGCCGGCTCACAGATGGCGATCCTGGGTAAATTTTCATTGGGTACCATTGCCATGAATATAGTTTTTGATAAAGGAATAGAGTTGAAAGTTCCCGGTTGTTACTTTTTCTTTTATTTTTTCTTTGAGATCACTCTTGTCTACATCCCTCATCCTGTTTTTCTGAATAAGGTGATAGGCCTTTTCGGCCATCAGCCAGCTTTTTCTTTCCATATCATGTTCTTCTTTCAGCAGGCGTTCAATCGCTGCGGCCAGTTCTTGCACCCCTTCTTTTTGTGTTGCAACGGTTTTGATAACGGGTAGCTCCCGTTCTGTTGAATGATAAGCAGGGGATGTCAGGGTTCGCAGGTTTTTCACAAAGAAATCAGCATCGGGCCTGTCTGATTTGTTGACAACGAAAATATCCGCGATTTCCATCAGACCCGCTTTCATCGTTTGGACTTCATCCCCAGACTCCGGTACCATCACCACAATGGTGATATCGGCAAGCCCTGCAATCTCAATCTCACTTTGCCCCACACCTACCGTTTCAACAATGATATAATCAAAGGCTGATGATTTCAGCAGATCCGTGATCTCGATGATCTTTGGATGCAGGCCACCCAGTGCTCCTCTTGTGGCCAGCGAACGGATATAAACATTTGGATTATTATACCATTCGCTCATCCTGATCCTGTCTCCCAGCAGGGCTCCCATATTAAAAGGCGAGGAGGGATCAATACAAAGAACAGCTACTTTCTTTTTTCCATCGGCTATCAAAACACCAATCAGGGCGTCAGTGAGGGTGCTTTTTCCTGCCCCCGGGGGGCCGGTGATGCCAATAACCGGGCAATCTTTTTTCGGGTCGAGCGACTGAAGAAATGCTTCATAGTCATATGCCTCCGACTCAATGTATGAAATACCACGGGCGATGGACTTCACATCCCCTCTGCTGATATTTTCTGATAAGCGTTCCCACATACAAGGTTCAAAAATAAGCTTAATACCTTAATGATACCCGTAGTCAAGGCCGGAGGAGAAAGGGGTTATTGTAATTTTTTGATGTTCATTAATGCCTGGGCAATGGTGGCAGGCATGATACTGCGGATACAGGCGCAGTCGGGGCTTTTTTTACAGTCTTTACAATCCTTATCGATGGAAAATACTTTTGCCCTCATGCCCAATGGCGCCCAACGGCCGGCATGAATGGGCCGCAGGGGGGCATATATCCCGAATGCATATATACCACTGGCGGCTGCCAGGTGCAAGGGCCCGGTACTGGCGGCCACGAGCACATCACAGGCCGCAATAAAACTGATCAGTTCGGGTAAGCTCAGTTTCCCGGTAAGATCCTCCAGGTTATTATGTTTGTGTATCCAGTCTTTTAACTTTTCTCCGTCGCTGGCGGTACCGGTAATAAATATCCTGAATTGGTCATGGGGTAATAGTGCGACCAGGCGGGAAAAATTATCCAGTCCCCATTCGCGGGCGCTACCCTTTGAAGTGGGGTGAAGGATGAGGTTGACCCGTTCAGGGTCGATGAGACCCTGCAGGGCGATGGGAGGTATCTCCTTCTTAAAAAGGGTCATGGCATTAATTTCATCGAGTGTCATTAAGTCGGGTAAGCCAAGCGGTACGCCAAGCTGGAGGTTGAGCTGGGCCTCATGCAGGTCGGAATTTTTCCTTCCAATTGGCAATAGTTTGTTGCAGGTAGTCCAATGATACAAACGGTGACTGGTGCCAATCCTCAAAGGTACCCTTGCCTTTTTTGCCAGCCGGGCAAGTACCTGGTTGGGGAACACATGGATAAAGACATCCAGGTTTAGCTTTTGTATATCTTCGGCCGTTTGCAGTTGGCGGATATCTTCAAAAATATCAACTGCAGGGCAACGTTCAATAACCGGTCTTGTATAGGCCTGGCCCAGGAAAATGATGGTTGCCGAAGGGAATTTTTTTTTCAGGGCGACCGCGAGCGGCAAAGTGAGTACGACATCGCCAATGCTGTCGGTTCTGCTGATCAGGATGCGGTCACACTTCATGGCGTTTGGCTTTGCTTTTGTAAAGTTGATGAAGTTTCCTGTATTTCAGGTAGGTGGCATAGGCCGAGATACGGGAAATGGTAAAACCCGTTTTGCCATCCAGGAAACCCAGTTTGATAAAAAAATCACGAATAAATTTGATCACCGGGCTCAAATACATTTTAATGAAACCGGATCTCCTGCCTTCCCGGTAATAGGCATTGGCGGCTATACCCGTAAAATATTCAACTTGTTTGTAATGGTCATTCCGGGAATAATAACTGTAATGGAGAATATTTCCTTGTAAATGATCAATTGTTGCACCTGGTATCATTTCGTACCGGTCATGCGGGTTCGTGCCAGTCCATTTGCCTTTAGCCGAATTCCACAAACGAAGTTTTTTGTCAGGATACCAGCCACAGTGTCTTACCCAGTGCCCGCAGTAATTGGTCAGGCGGTTCATGGTATAGCCATCGGCATTAAAATTATCTTTTACCTTCCTGATGGCATCACAAAGTGTGTCGTCGAGGGCTTCATCTGCATCCAGCGACAGGATATGCGGATACAGGGCATAAGTGATCGCCCGGTTCTTTTGTTCAATATGACCGTCGAATGCATGTTGAAAAAAACGTACCCCTTTCTGCTTGCAAATCTCTTCCGTGCTGTCATGGGAAAAAGAATCCAGGACGGTAATATCATCAGCAATAGTTTTTAAGGAGTCGATACACCTTCCTATATTGCGCTCTTCATTGTATGTGATGATGACTGCCGAGAGGGGAACCATAATTAATCATCGTAATTTTTGAACATCCGGTAAATTTACACCACAAAAATCATTTCAGGCCGCATCCCAACAAGGTGAATAAATATCAAAGGGTATTGCCAATGATTCCGTGCTGAGTTTTTAATTTTGCGATCAGTATTTTATATGACAAATTTTATTCCCATATTCCCTTTAGGCATTGTGGTTTACCCGGGCGAAAAGGTGAACCTCCATATATTTGAACCCCGCTATAAGGAATTGATTCAGGAATGCTTTAAAGAAAAGAAACCCTTTGGTATTCCGGCCGTCATCGAAAGCAAACTCCAGGATTATGGAACCCTGGTCGATATCCTTGAAATCAGCAAAGTGCATGAAAACGGAGAATTGGACATCAAGACCGAAGGAAAAAAAGTGTTCAGGGTCCTCGAAGTCATCAAATCAGTTCCGGATAAATTATACAGCGGTGCCATTGTCAACTACCCCGAAATAACCGAGGAGGGAAATATGGACCTGATGCGGAAATTGATGAACAGTATCCGGGAGTTGCACCGTTTACTCAATGTGTCGAAGAATTTTCCAAAATCAGACGACGAAATGCGGGTCTATGATGTGGCCCATCATATCGGGCTTTCTATCCAGGAAGAATATGAGTTGTTGGGCCTTGCGCACGAACTCCAGCGGCAGGAATACCTCAAGCGACACCTGGCCAAAGTGATACCCATGGTAGCTGAAATGGAACAGCTGAAAGAAAAAATCAAACAGAACGGGCATTTTAAGAACCTGTCCGGGTTTCAGTTTGATATTTAATATCAAATCATTTATATGTCTGTTACACTCTGTCTTGATTTTGGCAATACAAGGATGAAGCTGGGGGTCTTTCAGCAGGACCGGTTGCAGGATGTCATCATCCTCGAAAATGACGGTACCAGTCAAATCGAATCCATACTGGCAAAGTACAAGCCGCTGCGGTCCATCCTTTCTTCTGTCATCGATCATAACCCGGATATTGAATACCTACTCGCGGAAAAAACAAAATATCACCGGTTAAATCATCTTTCGAAACTTCCATTTACAACGCCGGTAGGAAAACCTGAAACCATCGGTGCCGACAGGTTAGCACTCGCGGCAGCAGCCGTTCATTTTTATCCCCGACAGCATAATCTGGTCATCGGTCTCGGAACCTGTATCACCTATAACTTCATCAATAAGTTCCATGCTTTTACCGGGGGGGCCATATCTCCGGGACTTGAAATGCGTTTGAAATCGCTGAATTATTATACAGCCAGGCTGCCCCTTGAAAGAGCTGACTGGAATGTACCCCTGATCGGCTACGATACCCGGACAAATATCCTGACGGGCGTTATCATGGGGATGGCTATGGAAATCAACGGGTTTTCAGCGTCTTATGCCCAAAAATTCAGCAACTTTAACGTGCTTTTAACCGGGGGTGATATAGTGTATTTGGCTTCCCATATTAAAAGTAAGATATTTGCGGACTCTGAATTAATCTTTAAAGGTCTGTATGCGATTAGTGAAGTCAACAACGCTTAAGAGAATCAATATTTTAGCCCTGCTGATTACTGGTTTCTTTTTTAACATAAATGCTCAGGATAACTCTCCATATTCAAGATACGGACTGGGGGATATTTCACCTTTGACCAATATCCTGAACAGGGGAATGGGAGGCGTTTCGGCGGCCTATTCTGACCTGTTGTCGGTAAATTTCAATAACCCCGCTTCTTATTCAGCCTTCCGGGTAAACAAGGTATCCGGCACGGGTGAGACCCTGTCAGGCAGGATTGTGCTGGATGCCGGCGTGAATTTTGACAGCCGAACCTTAAGGGAAGTAAACCGGGTAGACAAATTTACATCTCCCAATACTTATTTTTCTTATCTCCAGCTTGGCATCCCCATAAAAAAAGGATGGGGTATCAGTTTTGGCTTACGACCTATGACAAAGATCAGTTACCGTTTACAGCAAAACGACAGGATTGCTATAGACAGTATCGTTACCCAATACCGTGGTGATGGCGGAACCTTCCTGGCCACAACGGGTACGGGCTTCGCTATCAAGAATTTCAGTGCCGGTTTCAATTTCGGATACCTCTTTGGTAAAAAGGATTACAGTACGGAAAGAACCCTGATCAGTGATTCCATTGCTTATGCCCGGGGCAATTTTGAGACCATAACTTCTTTTGGTCATATCTACCTGAGTGGCGGGTTACAGCAAAAATTTGTTTTTTCAAAAGACAAGGAAACCAAACTTGATAAATCAATTCTTCGTCTGGGGATCTATGGAAACCTCAAGCAGGATATTAAAGCTTCTCAGGACCTGACCCGCGAAACTTTTACGCGTGACCAGAACAGCGGGTATATGAAACTTGACAGTGTTTATTCCCAGAAAGACATTAAAGGAACGATCGTCTATCCTTCCACACTGGGTATGGGTTTTATTTATGAAAAAGCCGCCAGTATCAAAGACAGGGGATGGATGCTGGGGGTGGATTATATCACCACCAAATGGAGTGATTATCGTTTTTTCGGCGCAACCGACCTGGTAAAGGATAGCCGGGAAATACGACTTGGTGCACAGTTAATGCCTCCCATTGTAGGTGATATCACCTACTGGAAAAATGTATCTTACCGGGCGGGCATCTTTGCCGGTACTGATTATATTGATGCTTCAGGGAAATTACCTGTTTTAGGGGTCTCTGCCGGTATCGGGCTTCCGGTATTGAACCTTAAAGATCCTGCAAGGAGGTATAAAACCCAGTATACGGTTGTCAACCTCTCCTTTGAGTATATCAAAAGAGGGAATAATAATAATTTGCTGAAGGAAAATCTTTTCCGCTTTTCTTTGGGCTTTTCCCTGAGTGACAACTGGTTTGAGAAAAGAAAGTATAACTGATGAAATGAAGGGACCCTTCCAAATAACAGTAATAACAGCAGCGCTCTTAACAGGCTGCTTTTTTGTTGCGGGCTGCGAGAATGATGAAGCCGAGGTCAATGAGTTCAGCAGGAAAGTGATCATGGTCGAAGAAGGCAAGAACATTATCAGTTACCTGAGCCAGAACGGAACCATGAAAGCAAAACTGGTATCGCCGCAGTTGTTCCGTTTCCAGGCCGATACCCTGTATTCCGAATTTCCCGACTCGCTCCATGTTGATTTTTATGATGACAGCCTTCAGGTGGAAACCCAATTGAACGCCCTCTATGGCAAATATTATGAAACATTGAATATGGTGTACCTGCGCGACAGTGTGGTCATCCATAATATAGGCGGGGATACCCTGCGATGCCCTGAAATGTGGTGGGACCAGGCAAAGGCTAAATTCTACAACGATACGACCTGGCGTTTGGATACAAAGAACGGCACCCATCTCAAGGGGAACGGTGGGTTTGAAGCTACACAGGACCTCAAAAGCATCATCTTTAAAGACCCTAAGGGGGTATTTCCCTCCAATACGCCTGATTCACTTTAATATCCATTTACCGCGTGCCGAAAGCCAACAGATATTGCTAAAACATATTCTTTGTTGAATAGCCGATTGAGCGCCCAATTTATAGGAAGGCTTATGTTAATGCCTATGGGCAATGGGCGCGGGAATAACAGGAATAAAAAAATCCCGTTACAAGATTACTGTAACGGGATTCAATTTTTTTAGGAATCAGTACGCATTAACCTTTGGTGTTTTCCAGGTGCCGGATTTCCTAAACGGTTTTTCACAAGGATAGAGAACTAACGGGACATTATACGAGTTAAAAAAAGAAAGTTGATTGATACGGATTTTACATTTGGTTTGACGGATATTGGAAAAACTTTCTGGATTTAGACATTGGATATTGGATTCAGAAATATGCCGATCAACCAACTTCTGGGTCAAAAGTAGCTTTCACATTTCATTCACAACAGAGCATTAATGCTTCTTTTTTTTGCTGATGAATATACTGGCCACTTCGTAGATTTACGAGGGATGACCCTTATTCCATGGATGATTGCTTACCTTCACAAAAACCACAACCATGTCATTAAGAGATAAAACTGCATTTATTACAGGGGCCAGCCGCGGCATCGGGAAAGCCATCGCTTTAAAACTGGCGGCCGATGGGGCGAATATCGTTGTGGCTGCCAAATCGGTGGAAGAGCATCCCAAACTGGGGGGCACCATTTATTCGGCAGCTGAGGAAATTGAAAAGGCGGGGGGAAAAGCGCTTGCGGTACAATGTGATATCCGGTTTGAAGACCAGATCCAACAGGCTGTGGACAAGGCTGCCGAACGATTTGGCGGAATTGATATCGTGATTAATAATGCCAGTGCCATCAGCCTGACGCCGACAGAACAGACCGATGCCAAACGTTTTGATTTGATGCATGATATTAATGTGCGGGGCACTTTCTTTGTAACAAAGACCTGTATCCCCCATTTGAAAAAATCAGCCAACCCGCATATCCTCACCTTATCGCCGCCTATCAGCATGAACCCAAAATGGTTTGCCGGTCATCTTGCCTATACCCTTACCAAGTATAACATGAGCCTGATGGCGATGGGATGGGCTGCGGAATTACGGCAATACAAGATTGCCTCCAATGCCCTTTGGCCCAGGACGACCATCGATACGGCTGCGGTCAGGAATTTATTGGGGGGAGAGGTTTTGGCAAAGCGGAGCCGTATACCCGAAATACTGGCCGATGCTGCATATATCATCTTTAATAAACCTTCCGGCGAGTGTACCGGTAACTGTTTTATTGATGAAGATGTGTTTGCCCGTGAGGGCATCGCTGATTTGGGTCAATACAGTGTTGTGCCCGGTGCCGATCTTTATCCCGACTTGTTTATTGATTAGTTTGATCTGAAATGCAGTAAAGGGTCAGGCATGTTCCTCTTCCTGTTTCTCGGGCCGCATCATCGGGAAAAGCAATACATCCTGGATCGAAGGCTGGTTGATCAGCAACATACAGATGCGGTCAATACCAAACCCAATACCGGAGGTAGGGGGCATGCCGTATTCCAGGGCGCGAAGGAAATCATGATCAATAAACATGGCTTCGTCATCTCCCCTTTCCATCAATTTTGATTGTTCTTCAAAGCGTTCACGCTGATCAAGGGGGTCATTCAATTCACTATAGGCGTTCGCAATCTCTTTTCCATTAACCATCAGCTCAAATCTTTCCACAAGACCGGGTGTGGCGCGGTGTTTCTTGGTGAGGGGGCTCATCTCGACGGGGTAATCAGTAATAAAAGTGGGCTGGATATAGTGATGCTCGCATTTTTCACTGAAGATCTCATCGATCATTTTTCCCTTCCCCATTGTTTTGTCGACGGAAATATGCAGCTGTTTACAGATACTTCTTATCTGTTCTTCATTCATGCGACTGATGTCAAAACCCGTATGTTCTTCAATGGCCTTGAACATCGAAATCCTTTTGTAAGGGGCCTTGAAATCAATTTCCCTGCCATTGACCATTACGGTGGTGGTGCCGTTTACCGCCAAGGCGGATTTTTCAAGCATTTGTTCAGTCGTCTCCATCATCCACAGGTAATCTTTGTAGGCGACATAAAACTCCAGCACGGTAAATTCGGGGTTATGGGTGCGATCCATACCTTCATTTCTGAAATTCCTGCTGAATTCGTACACCCAGTCAAACCCGCCAACAATCAGCCTTTTCAGGTATAACTCATTGGCTATCCGTAGGTACATAGGGATGTCGAGGGCATTGTGATGCGTAATAAACGGTCGTGCAGCGGCCCCGCCGGGAATGCTTTGCAAAACCGGGGTATCGACTTCCAGGGCGCCATTTGCATTCAGGAAATCACGCATAGCATTGATCAGCTTCGTTCTTTTTACAAAGACTTCCTTCAAAGAAGGGTTGATGATCAGGTCAGCATATCGCTGCCGGTATTTGAACTCCGGATCGGTTACGGCATCAAAAGTATGGCCTTCCGCTTCTTTGACGACCGGCAGGGGTTTTAAGGCCTTGGACAGTACGGTAAATTCTTTAACGTGAATAGATATTTCTCCGGTCTTGGTGCGAAAAACATAACCTTTCACCCCGATTATATCACCGATATCCATGCATTTCTTCCAGACAATATCATACAGGGTTTTATCCTCACCGGGACAAATTTCATCCCTTTTCATATAAATCTGTATCCGGCCCCGGGGATCCTGAATAACCGCAAAATTGGCTTTTCCCATATCCCGGACACTCATAATGCGGCCTGCAACGCAAACATCGGCCATCTCGTCTTTCTTTTCATCACTGAACTGTTCTTTTATGATATCGGAATAGATATTGACGGGATAAAGCGCTGCCGGGTAAGGGTCTATACCCAATCCCAGGAGGTCACCCAGTTTTTCCCTTCTGATCTGTTCCTGCTCTGATAAATGTACGTTTGACATAATAAAATTTAATGCGCAAAATTACGGTATCGGGATGGGGCAAACAAAAGAACAAGGGCAGGGTAAAAGTTGTAGTTCATTTGGGCTGAAAGGTTTAACAATATGGTCTGGTTTTTGGCTGGTTATTTTTATATCTTGTAAAAAAATAAGTATTTCTATGAAACGTATTGCTGTTTTTTTCCTGCTCAGTTTTTTTATCATTTCTTCTGCTAACAGTCAATCCATTCTGGACAGGGCAAAAAAGGCGCTGGGAAAAGGCAATTCTTCTGTTTCCGAAGAGGAAGCCGGAGGAGGGATAAAAGAAGCTTTGAATAAAGGTATCAGCTCAGCCGTGGGTTTCCTGAACAAAAAAGACGGTTTTTTCGGCAATGAGCTGTATAAGGTTTTACTGCCCCCGGAAGCACAAAAAATGGAAAAGACCCTGCGGAATATCGGGATGGGCAAAATGGTGGATGATGCCATCCTGCAGATCAACCGGGGCGCCGAGGATGCAGTGGGTTTTGCCACCCCTATTTTTGTGAATGCCATTAAGGAAATGACGATTACCGATGCCCTTAAACTGGTAAGCGGCGGCAATAATTCCATCACCGAATATTTTAAATCCAAAACAAGCGCTTCCCTTACCAATGCGTTCAAACCTGTCATTGACAGTTCACTGGAAAAAACAAATGCCACAAAATATTATGGTGATGTCGTGAACAAGTATAACAGCCTGCCCACCACCATGAAAAAAGCCAATCCCGATCTTTCCGGTTATGTTACGGAAAAAGCGGTGGCCGCCCTATTTGACAGGATAGCCGTGGAAGAAAAGAATATCCGGGAAAACCCGGCAGCGAGGACCAGTGACCTCCTGAAAAAAGTCTTCGGCAGCAAATAAAATACAGTAGCGCTGTAACCATAAACTTGAAATCTATGAGAAAATTATTCGCGATTCCCCTTTTTCTGCTTGTGTTGACAGGATGTGATGTATTAAAAAGCCTGCCTGCTGCAGGCGGCGGCGTTACGGAGGCGGAAGCAGGCCAGGGCATTAAAGAGGCCCTGACCAATGGGGTTACCACGGCTGTACTCCATCTAAATAAGACAGATGGTTTTTTCGGGAATGAAGCCTATAAACTTTTTTTACCGCCGGATGCCCGGAAGATCGTTAATACCTTACAGGACCTGGGGATGGGTAATCTTGTTGACAAAGCGGTGCTCGCCATTAACCGCGGCGCAGAAGATGCTGTCGGCTATGCTAAACCGATCTTTGTGGATGCCATCAAAGAGATGACCCTGGTGGATGCGCTTAATATTGTAAAAGGGGATAAGGATGCGGCTACACAATATTTCAGGCAGAAAACAACCGATAAACTGATTGCTGCATTCATGCCCTCCATCAAATCATCGCTGGACAAGGTCAATGCAACAAAATATTATGCGGATATGGTCAATACCTATAATAATTTCCCGACCACCTTTACCAAGATCAATCCCGACCTGCCATCCTATGTGGCGGGTAAGGCCGTGGATGCTTTATTTGACCAGGTCGCAAAAGAAGAAGCCAATATCAGGGAAAACCCACTGGCGAGAACCTCAGAAATTCTTAAAAAAGTTTTCGGGGGAATGGTAAAATAATTTTCTGCAGGAGCAACATTCACAGGAACAGAATTGTCAGTATTATATGCGAAATCGTATCGGCATATTGATTTTCATGGTTTGCCTGTTGCTGAACTTTTCCTGTAAAAAGGATGTGGAATATCACCAGGTGGGCATCCTGACCGGCCCCGACATGGCTTTATGTGTATGTTGCGGGGGCGTTATCCTGAAGATCAATAATGATACAAATTACCGGGTGGATAGCCTGCCAGGCATGACGGCTCAGGAACTCTTTGCACTTGATTTCCCTAAAAATATCAGGTTTAACGCAACAACACGCAATACCTGCGGAGGGTTGGATTACCTCACTGTCATCGATTATAAAATAACCAATTAGACTGTTGTGCCAACCGTTTTGTGATTGTGTTTTAAAGGAGGGAGCCGGATGTTTTATTATCGGGAAGGACAACAGTAAACTTATTTTCCGGCAAATGGGTTTTTCCCCATTTCACCGGTAAGTCACAGCTATCGCTTTTCCGCTTTAATGCATTTCTGAGTTGTTTGGTGGTTTTTGAACGGCCATCATGGCTCCAGCCAGGGGAATTAAAGGTATAATTCAGGTAATCATTGAAAGTCCTGGCCCTGCCATAATCAACAAACATGTTTTTCCATTCATGAAATGCAATCCTGACAGGGTTATGGGATGCAATTTTTTTTGTCAGGCCATATACAGGTTTCCATTTTTCTTCCTGGAAACTCCCAAACAGGCGGTCCCAAATAATGAGAAAACCACCATGATTTTTATCCAGGTATTCTACATTCGTGCCATGATGTACCCGGTGATGGGAGGGGGTGTTAAAGATGAATTCAAACCAGCCTGGCATTTTTTTGATCACTTCGGTATGCAGCCAGAACTGGTAGATCACGCTGATGGCTTTCATCAGTATAATCATTCCCGGTTCAATACCTACCAGCGGCATCCAGGCCCAAAAAAGGAAATTACCCGTCAGATTACTCGTAAGGGGTACACGCATTCCTCCCGACAGGGAAAATACTTCAGGAGAATGGTGGACAGCGTGAGATGCCCAAAAAAATCTTACCTGGTGACTGGTACGGTGAAACCAGTACCAGGATAAATCATCTCCCAAAAAACAAATGACCCACACCCAAACCTGGTGGTTGGGCAGGTTAAAAAAGCGGTACTGGTACAGCAGGCTGTAAAATAAGATGATGATACCCTTTGTCAGTATCGAGATCACAGAAGCGCCTGCTGCTATGCCAAAACTGGCCAGTAATTCCTGCTTGCTTTCCGGTGAGAGCAATTCCTTCCTGTTATAAATCACTTCCGCAATGATAAAAGCCAGGAAACCGGGTATGGCATGCATCATTAATGTACTGTCAGGTTGCATATCAAATATTTTGGTTGATGAAAAGCCCCCTGTGTATGGATGGCTGTCGTCCTGCCAAATTATCGGGGATAGTGTATCAAATGAAATTGACAAATGCAGATGGAGGCTGGCCATTGGTAAGAAATACCACTACGTCCTTCCTGGCGGGGGCGGGGATAGAAAATACCTGATTAATCGGGCTGAGCAGGCGGATTTCTGCAAATATTGAAAATAGCATTTCCGCTTTTTTCAATTTATGCAAAATATTTTTTAAGGGGCCATTTGAAAGGTTGCAAACGGAAGTGGAAATGAAGATATCCCATAGAAGGGAAATAAGGTTTGTAAGGTAATGAGGGTCAATTCATGCTTAACAATACCTGCCAGGCTTCCTGAATTTTACCTTCATCCAGCAGCTTTTTAGCATAGTTATGCAGCTCTTTTTCCATTTCATCGGGGTTGATGCTATAATACTGAACAATCTGTTTTAAATGGTTGTCATCAAATGCAGGATCCACCACCGGCATTTCATGCAGGTTTCCCAATAATCCCAGATGGTTACCAGTTAGGATTTGGCTGTTTCGGATGGCAGCCGGCAAGGCATCAATACCGATTCCCAGCTGTACATTCGGTTTTTCCACTTCAAAGAGGTTGCTGGCATCCACCCTGCAATACCAGTTGCCCCCCAACCGGGCTACCTGGTGCAAATTTCGCTGGTCAATCTTTTTATTTTCATCGAGCAGCGCATCGTTGATATGGATCATCAGCACTTCACAAATGACAAGATTGCCGGCTCCGCCTTCTGTACCCAGGGGTTTTACCTCCAGCACCTTGCATTCAAGCCTGGCCTTACTTTCCTTTACCATGGGTGGCGATACCAGGTTTGAAGGTACCTCGGTAAATCCTGCTTTTAAGAATTCATTGACCCCTTCGGGGTATTCGCAACTGGCCAGTGAAACCTGTTGTACCATATCATAATCGACCATGTTGATCACAACCTCCGGAACTTCCAGTACATTTTGTAAAGTATGTTTTGTTGTATTGTTCCTCACCCTTCTGGAGGGAGAAAAAACTACGATCGGAGGATGGGCCGAAAAAAGGTTGAAGAAGCTGAAAGGACTCAGGTTGACCTGGCCTTGCTGATTGATGGTTGATGCAAAACAGATGGGACGGGGCGCCACAATATGCTGCAGGTAATATTGTTTTTCAGTTGTTTTTAATTCTTTGCAATCGAATGTCATACCTTCTTTTTTTGGTTCAGGATGCTCCAGTCTGAATCTTCCGCCACAATCGTATTGCTCAACCTGCCCAGCCCTTCGATTTCCATTTCAACCAGGTCACCAGCCTGTAACCATTGCTCCTGGTATTGCGGGTCCTTCAGTTTTCCGGTACCGTTTAATTCAAGAAAACAACCCGTACCAACGGTACCACTGCCAATTACATCGCCGGGGTAAAGATCTACGCCATAGGATGCCCGCTCAATGATTTCTGCAAAGGTCCAGTCCATATCACCGGCATTTCCTTCGCTGACCTGGATGCCATTGACCCAGCATTTCATGGAAAGGTTCCAGTTGGTACCCAGGTGGTTCGGTTTTGCAGGAATGGCATAGGATTGCAATTCGTCCAGCGAAACCAGCCAGGGGCCGATCACCGTGGAAAAATCCTTTCCCTTTGCCGGGCCCAGGTTGAGTTTCATTTCTTCCATCTGTAAGGTCCTGGCACTCATATCATTCATGATCATAAGACCGCCAATATATTCTTCTGCTTCTTCTGCTTTTATATTCCGGCCGGGTTTACAGATCACGATGGCGCATTCCAGTTCAAAATCGAGTTTTTGAAAATGATCGGGCATGCAAAGTATTTCACCGGGCCCCTGGATGCTGTGGTGATTGGTAAGATAAAATATAGGGAATTGATCAAATTCAGGGATCATCTCCACACCCCGGTTCCTGCGGGCTGCTGCCACGTGCTGCCGAAAAGCATAACCGTCCCTGCAGGAGGTAGGCGTAGGTACGGGTGCCAGCAAATGAACATCGCTGACCGGCATACCCCGGTTAGAGGTCCTTTCTCCTTCCCTTAACATCAGTTCTGCCGCCTGGGCCACCGGAAAGGAATCTTCCCAATAATTGAGAAACAGGCTCATACTGTTGGGAAGATCGGGGTGCAGGACCTCCATATCATATACCTTGTCATTGATCAATACGCCTAAACGGTCATGCTCATCAGTGAGATAGGAAACTAGTTTCATGGTAACTGTTTTGTGCCGGGCAAAGGTAATAATTTCATTCCCGGGTGGGCAGTATAATCGGGATGGTTTTAGGGTTTTGATGTATTTTTACAGCGGAAAAGGAAAGTCTATGCAGTTTGAAAAAATCAATAATAAGGGCCAGGCGCAATTATTCCAGAATAAGTACCTGGAAATGCTTACCAAAACACATCCTTTGGTCATCTGGGGCATGTATCTCCCGATTATGGGGTATATGTTATATTATGCCAATACAAGTGCCGGTTTCAGTCTTTCGAAGGTGCTGCTGATATTTTTAGCGGGGATGTTTTTCTGGACGCTTTTTGAATATATAGCCCACCGCTTTATTTTCCATATGGTGAGCGAAAATCCCAGGATGCAAAAGTTTGCCTATATCCTGCATGGCAATCACCATCATTACCCGCGCGACAAACAACGGCTGTTTATGCCTCCGGTTCCCAGCCTAATCATATCTTCTGCCATTTTCGGGCTGATGTACCTGATAATGGGTATGCATACCCTCATGTTTTTCCCGGGCTTTCTGTTTGGATACCTGATGTATGGCACCATGCATTATGCGATACATGCCTGGAATCCTCCTTTCAGGTGGATGAAACCCTTATGGCGAAACCATCACCTCCATCATTATAAGAACGAGCACCATGGATTCGGGGTCAGTTCCACGATCTGGGATCATGTATTCGGTACCATGTTCGATCTGAAAAAGGAAAAAGAAGATAAAGAGAAAGTGCAGGAGCTGATGTTTGAAAAAAAATAGGAACAGTAGTGGGGATCACAAAATCTGCACAAACAAACTACCACATTTCTTCATTGTCGATCTTGTTGCCAGGTTGTTGGAATTCCCTGCGCGATTTAATTTTTTGTAACTGCCGTTCTATAATAAGGTCCGCAATGATTTTTGCGGCATCCGTATCCGGTTTATCCTGTAATAAACTCTTCAATTTCGCTTCGTTTACATCAATCCGGTATAGTGCGGTGATCAGAAAATTAAAGTTATGATTGATCAGGTCGTTAATTTTCGCAGTGAAGGCGGCATAGAAAGCATCCCCCGAACCCGTTTTTCCCGCGGGCAATGCAAATGCGGTCGTGATCGCCTGTTCTAATTCCTGTTGATCATTAATTTCCAAGTATTTCCTTTTTTGACCTGATGAATCCCGGCTCAAGGGCCCCCATGCCAAAGAGGGCGAAATCATATTTTACCGGGTCGACAGGATCTAATTTACGCAAACCCGCTGTTAATTCCAGCGCGGTTTGCCAGTCTGTTTGTTCCCGCCGGATCAGCCCCAGGCTCCTGGCCACCCTGGCAACATGCAGGTCGATGGGGCAGATCAGCTGTGAAGGCTGAATGTTTTTCCAGATCCCAAAGTCAACACCCTTATTATCTTTTCGCACCATCCAGCGGAGAAACATGTTCAGGCGTTTACAGGTTGAACCTTTACCGGGGCTCGCTATATGTTTTCGGGTTCTGGCCGGCACATCATCAAGCGAAAAAAAATATTGGTAAAAGCCATTCAGTGCTGTTTCAATGTTTTTGTCTTTTGCTGACATCCAGTTCGTGAATGCGGACTCCAGGCTGTCATGGATCCGAAAATGCTGTTGCAGGAAACTGATAAAATATAAAAGATCCGTACTGTTGAAAGTCCGGTGTTTGAAATGAAGAACCTTTTTCAGGTCTTTTTCCTGGTGCTGGGTAATAAACTGGTAGGGATGCCCATCCATCAGGTGCATCAGCTCTTTAGATTTGTTGATGATGGTAGGCCTTGCCCCCCATGCGAAAATCGCGGCAAAAAATCCTGCAATTTCGATATCCTGTTTCCGGGAAAAAAGATGCGGTATGCTAACCGGATCTTTTTCGATAAAGGACACGCGGTTATAGGCCCTTACTTTTTCTTCCAGTAATGACTGTAAACGAATATCCCGTTCATTTTTACCCGATGGCATGTTCCAGGTCTTCAATCAGGTCGTCAGCATCCTCAATACCCACACTGAGCCGGATCAGTCCATCCTGCAGGCCGTTCCTGATTCTTTCTGCTCTTGGTATGGACGCATGGGTCATGGAAGAAGGGTGGTTGATGAGTGACTCTACACCCCCCAGGCTTTCTGCGAGCGAAAATAAATGGGTTGACGACAGGACTTTTTTAGCGGCTTCCATACTGTCATTTTTGAGTTCGAACGAAAGCATTCCGCCAAAATCAGACATTTGTTTTTTGGCAATGGTATGATTCGGATGGTCTTCAAAACCGGGCCAGTAAACCTTACCTACTTTTGGATGGTTCCGGAGCCAGCTGGCTATAGCTTTTCCATTTTCACAATGTGCTTTCATTCTAAGACCGAGGGTTTTGATACCTCTTAATACAAGGAAACAATCCATGGGTCCCGGAACGGCTCCGCAACTTTTCTGGATAAAATAGAGTTTTTCCCTCAGATCGCTGCTGTTCATGACCAGGGCACCCTGGATTACATCACTGTGTCCGCTTAAATATTTAGTCGCACTGTGCATGACGAGGTCTGCACCCAGGTCAAGCGGGTTTTGAAGAGCTGGAGAAGCAAAAGTGTTATCAACACATAGCAGGCAACCGGCCGCTTTAGAAATGGCAGCGATAGCGGCGATGTCGGAAATATTCATCAGCGGGTTGGTGGGCGTTTCGAGCCAGATCAGTTTTGTTTTTGCTGAAAGCGCCGCCTTTACGTTTTCTGCATTAGTGGTATCTGTAAACTTAAATTGTATCCCGAATTTTTCAAACACTTTGGTAAACAGCCTGTAGGTACCTCCATACATGTCATTGGCACAGATCACTTCATCGCCGGGTTCCAACAGTTTAATCACGGCATCTGTTGCCGCTACACCGCTGCTGAAGGCCAAACCGAACTTTCCGTTTTCAATGGCAGCCAGGGCAGATTCCAAAGCCGTGCGGGTAGGGTTCTGGCTGCGGGCATACTCATATCCTTTATGGGTGGCAGGTGCTTCCTGCACATAAGTGGAGGTTTGATAGATAGGGGTCATAATAGCGCCCGTACTCGGGTCGGGTTCCATCCCGGCATGGATATACGTTGTTGCTTTTTTCATCATTGTTATTTTTTGCATTGCAAAGATGTGAAATAAAAATCAGGAACACCTGCTTTCTTTGCTGTTTCCGTTTATCACAGGATGCCTTTTCTTTAACAGATACTTAACCTGTTCTTGCCAAAGCCCCTATTCATGTTTCAAATGGTATCCAAAAGCTTTTAACGGTATTTTTTCATGATTAGGCAAATTCAACACCGGCATATATGATACATAGGGATTATACATATCACCGGATATCGCGCTATAACTTGTCTTCCGGAGGGCAAGAGTCTAATTTGTATCAAATTTATTTTTCACCTTAAAAACTTTGTCATGAAAAAATTATTTTTAGCAGCCGTTTGTATGATGGCCATTTCTTTTGTTTATGCGGGCGACCCTTCAAATGTTGATGAAAAAGTGCTCAAGGCATTCAAAGAAAACTTTTCGGATGTGAAGAACCCGCAATGGTACGAACATGATAATAACTTTACGGTCCGTTTTGTCAGGAACAATATAGATACCCGCATTACTTATAACAGTGATGCCAACATTATCCGGACGATGCGGTATTACGAAGCCAAATACCTGCCGGCCTTTATTTTAGGCAAAGTCACTGATAAATATGCTGGCAAGTCTGTTTTTGGTGTTACCGAATCCACCACGGATGCGGGGGTGGAATATTATATCACCCTGCAGGATGATAAGAACTGGATGGTGGTGGTGTCTGATGCAAATGGTTCCATGCGGGTCAATAAAAAATTCAAAAAAGCCTGAATTATTTGAAAAGCAAACCTGCAGCAAGATATCGCCATTCATAAGCTCCGGCCGTATAGGATGTATGCGGCCGGGGCTTATTTTCAAGGGCTTCCTGGCGAAGGATTCCTTCCCTTACCAGTTTTTCTTTGGAAGCTTCAATGAGATCGACCACGCTTTTTTGGGCCATCCATTTTTTCTGCGGGGGTTCAAACCCAGTCTTATCTTTTCTCCATACAATGGCTTCGGGTAAATGCTTATTCATCGTATCCCTTAGCAGCCTCTTGGTATAGCCCTGCTTAATTTTATAGGAAGGGGGCAGCGAAAACAGGAACTCTACCAGCTGGTGTTGCAGAAAAGGTAATCTCACCTCGATGCCATGTGCCATGCTGTTGCGGTCTGCATACCGAAGCAGTTCTTCGAGGCCGTGTATACAGGTATTGAAATAGAGGATGCCATTCAGACCGCCAAAAGAAGGTTTGTTATAATAGGCCTCCCGGCTCTGCTCCCGGACAAAATCTCGTGAAAGATCCGGGTGTTGGATGGCATTCATCAAATAGCGCTGTTCAAGGATCACCGAGGCCAGGTCGGGGAAAAGGGAAGCCACAATATTTTTGAAGCCAAACTTTTCGGTTACTCCCAATTGCCGGGCAGCTTTCAATTCTCCGCTCCTGAAAAGTTTTCGTTGGCGGAAAAGTTCCTGCCAATACCATTTATAGTATTTGGTATAGCCTGCCAGTATTTCATCAGCCCCCTGCCCGTCGAGCAAGACCTTATACCCCTTGTCTTTCGCGGATTGATATACACAGTACTGTGCAATATTGCTGGCACTTCCAAAAGGTTCATCAAGATGGGCCGCAACTTTGCCAATCAGTTCCGGCAACTCCTTTTCATCAATGACAGATTTGTTGTTTTTCCAACCAAAGCGGTCTGTGACCAAATCAATATATTGTTCTTCATTTTTTTCAAAACCCGGGAAAATAGCAGAGAATGACTGGAAAACATGTTCATGCTTACCCGTTTCTTCGATCATTGCCACAATGGATGAGCTGTCGAGACCCCCACTCAAACTGGTTCCTACCGGCAGGTCACTTCTCAGCCGCCTGCTAATGGAAGTGCTGAATAAGGTCATAAATTCCTCCTGCACTTTTTGATCGCCCGGATCATTAATCTCAAGGGCAGGATCGATGGACCAGTATTTACGGATCTGCATCTGACGGGTATGCATATCCATGTACAGGGAGGAAGCGGGGGGCAGCTTATAGATATTTTCGAAAAAAGTTTCAGCGGGCCTGGAAGGATTATCAACATACCCGATGGTCAGGTAATTAAAAAGCATTTTTTGGTTCACGGTCTTTGGGAGGCCAGCGGCCCAGAGACCCTTTATTTCACTGGCAAAAACGAACTGCTCATCATCTTTATAATAGAAAAAGGGTTTTTCACCGAAGCGGTCCCGGGCAGCAAACAGGCTTTTTTCCTTTTCGTCCCAGATAGCAAAGGCAAACATACCATCAAAATGCCCGATACAATCTTCCCGGAAATGGTCGTATGCAGCTGCTATGACTTCGGTATCTGTTTTGGAACGAAAGACATACCCTTTTTTGACGAGATATTCTTTCAACTCCGGGAAATTGTAGATCTCACCATTATGGATAATAGTATACCGGTCCAGGAAATGCATGGGTTGCCGACCGGCTTCCGAAAGGTCGATAATGGCTAATCTGCGATGGCCCAGCCCGATAAGGGAATCGGGGCTGATCCAGTATCCCTCCCCGTCGGGTCCGCGATGGGCTAAGGAATCGGTCATATTCCTGAGCCGTTCAGGGTTAACGTATTCCGGAAGGCGGCTGATGATTCCTGCAATACCACACATATTGTAAATATCTTAAAAATATACCTGTAAGCAAGACAGAAGTTTGCGGTAAGGAAAGCAAAGATTATGAAAGGGCAGTTCAGAATGCAATGGGAAGCCTTGCCATAATATTATCCCAGGCCATGACGAGGTTGGCACCCTGTTCTTTTTTCTGAAAAATCATGGTAAAGAATTCAACAGGCGATTTAGTTTTTTCAACGGGTATGGTGAAATGATAAGCATCCTTAGCAGGATCAAAATGAAGACCCCAGCTAAACAGGTTGGTATTGAGGACAATCGTCCATTGGTTTTCTTCCGGGATGCAATAAATGACATACCGTCCCGGTGGAATTTTTTTACCCTGGATACTCACTTCCCGAAAAAATTCTATTTCACTGGCTTCGTTGGCCCCCAGTCGCCAGGGTTCCCCGTATTTCTGTAAACCCCCAAAAATAACCCTCCCTTTTTTTTGTGGCCGGCTATAAATGACCCTGATATAGGGAAGGGCATTTGTTTCACCCGACATCTTTAGCTTCGGATATTCTGTGGGATAATAACTCATGTCCATCGGAGATTGGTCAACCAGCGGGTTAGGATTGACGATCATGGTACGGGACGGTATGGAATCCTGTTTTTTTACTGCATCCCCGGGCTGATCTTTACCATTGTTACTGCAGGCTCCCAGTGCAAAAACCAGGAAAGCTGAAAAAAGGAATTGAATATTTTTTTTCATAAATGAAAATTACAGCAAAATCGGAAGAGTTACCAAAACATCATCCCAGCCAATATTCAGGTTAAATCCGTTATCATTTTTCTCAAACACCATAGAGAAGAATTCATTAACATCTTCCCTTTTGTGAACCGGCACATCGGTCCTGACAAGATCTTTGTCTGCCTCATACTTGAAAGCGCCCCAGGTATCAGTGTCCTTATTGATGATGATGGTCCATTTATTTTCATACGGTATAGCATAGAGTGTATACCGGCCCTTTGGGATTTTTTTGCCACCAATCTTTACATCCCGGTAGAGATCCAGTTCGGTTGCTTCATTGGCTCCAAGACGCCATAATTTTCCAAATTCCAGCAGTTCGCCAAAAACCATACGACCGTTTTTTTGCGGCCGGCTGTAAATGACTCTTGCAATAACCGGTTCTTTAGCCTTATTCTGGATCTTCAGGATGGGATAGTTGTCAGGATAATAACTCATATCCATGGGTGATTTATCTGCTTCAGGAAATGGTGTCTTTGACTGGGCATTCATGAAGATGGCTGAGAAACCCAGCAGGATGACAAATGATACTTTTTTCATATTTTATAAAAAACGATTGTGACTGGGGTATCCCAAATAGTATAAAAATCAAATATCGGAAATGAGTAGTGTATATTCCTTCTCTGCAAAAGACTTTAGTTCCCCGAAAAAGGTTGTATAGCATTTTTTTAACAATTCATAATGCTCCTGCAGGAGGATATACGCGGTTTCGCTTTCCGTCATATAGGCAGCTCTTCTCACAAGACCCCCGAAACTTTTTTCAATACCCGATAAGAATTGGTAATTGTATAACCAGTTCTGTGACTGCATATACGGCAACATGCCCGCAAAACGGGGTGGTAACAGGCTGGAATGGCTATTTAACTGATCATAAACGATTCCGGAAAATGCTTGCAGCTGTCCGTCCTGGAACACCTCCCTGTCATTGGCAAGAAAATGATCATAAACAACATCCACAAATGCAGCGCTGTATAGCCGGTAAGCCGGCCTGAAAACCTCTTTGGCTGTTTTGGTCACCGGGTGTTCGTCCGTAAATGCATCGATAGCCCGGTGCAGGTTGATCCCTTTTTGAATCCGGGTGGGGTAATCAAATTTTTTTTTCCCTTTTACAAAATCGCTGATCATGTTCCCGATCAGTATTTCGGTATCATCAAATGAAAGATAGGCATGTGCCAGGTAATTCATCTGTAAATATAAACATTGTGTTCCGGCAGGTGGTTTGAAACGTATTAAAAGATTTTTATCCCGGCATTATAAAAACTTTCACATTTGATCTTTCTTGCCGGTTCGTGGATAAATGGTTTAAATGGATGTCGAATGGCAGCCAGGAAGGATGCCTTGTTAATCAATGTTTATGCTCGTACCACTTCTTTAACATTGGTGTCCACTAGTCATTATTTGCTTGATGACAGCTGTAACATTTTACACCTTTGTGTCGTCAAACATGGCAAACAAACAAAAATTATAAACCAACTTAATAAGAATTATCATGAAAAAGACAATGTTAGCACTGGCGGTAATGATCATGCTGAGCGTATCACAGCTATATGCCGGTGAAGAAAAAGTATCTCCCAAAGTCCTGAACGCATTTCATACTGAGTTTACAAATGCTAAAGAGGTCAGCTGGACGGTGAACCCCAATTATTATAAGGCTTCATTTTCAATGAGCGGACAAATCATTTTTGCCTATTACTCCCCGGAGGGTGAGTTCATGGGGCTCAGCCGTAACCTGACCACAATGCAACTGCCCCTTAGCCTGATGAAAGGTATTCAAAAGAATTTTTCTGAAGATTACTGGGTAAGCGACCTGTTCGAAATGAGTACGAGCGAGGGAAGCAGTTACTATATCACCTTAGAAAACGCCGATACGGTAACCGTGCTGAAATCTTCAGGCAACGACAGCTGGACTGTATTTGAAAAAAGACGTAAAGTTTAATATCAGTTTTGGTGTGTGGTTAAAATAGAACCCTGGCTTCAGGCCGGGGTTTCTTCTCACCGGGTTTATTTTTTATTAAATAACAGATGATGAATGCATGGCAAGGTTAAAGTCTTTAACATCGGCTCCCTTCCTTCACAAATTGCCTGACCCGGGGTGTAACAATTGATACTTTCATACCGTATTACAATAAAAGAACAGTAAACCTATCAACTCAATTACCATTAAAAAATCATTAACCATTTTAGCCCTCCTGTTTGTAACCTGTACCAGCTCCGTTCTGGCCCATGAAGATTTGCGGGTGAATGCAAGTATTTTATCTGCCTTTCAAAAGGAATTCTCCTCCGCCAGTCATATTGAATGGAATGCCGAAAAGGATTATGCCCGGGTCATCTTTGTGTATAATAACTCCAGGGTGGCTGCCTATTATAATTATGATGGCGTATTACTGGGTACGGCCCGAAACATCACGTTTAGCCAGTTACCCCTTTCGCTTATCAAAGAATTGTCGGTCAGGAATTTGGCCACGGCCTTCTATGATATTACCGAAGTGACAAAAAATGATATTACAAACTATTATATGACCGTGGAGAAAAAGAACAAGAAATTTCTTGTCTGTGCCTCCGCCTCGGGGAGTATGGAAATCATCAAAAAGATTAAGGAATAAATCAATCATATTTTTTTTCGATCATGTGGAGCGGCCCCGTTGTCTAACGGGGCTTTTTGTTTTCTGCTTGCTGTAAAAACTATATTTTTGCGGTGCTCTCCGCCCATCTTGCTGCCTGTTGGCAGAACAGGAGGCGGCATCAAAAAAAATAAGCAATGAACAAGGGTCCTGTTTCAAATTTTATCGAACACCATTACCGTCATTTTAATGCAGCTGCATTGATGGATGCGGCAAAAGGATACGAAAAACACCTGGCGGAAGGGGGAAAAATGATGATCACCCTTGCCGGTGCCATGAGTACGGCAGAACTGGGTATTTCGCTGGCAGAAATGATCCGCCAGGGAAAGGTGGATATTATCAGTTGTACCGGTGCCAACCTTGAAGAAGATGTGATGAACCTGGTGGCGCATTCGCACTACAAAAGGGTGCCCCATTACCGGGATCTGACACCCCAGGACGAATGGGACCTGCTGGAGAATCATTATAACCGGGTTACAGATACCTGTATCCCGGAGGAAGAAGCATTCAGAAGATTGCAAAAACATCTCCTGCAGCAATGGAAGGATGCGGAATCAAAAGGGGAAAGATATTTCCCGCACGAATTTTTATATAAGGTTGTTTTAAGCGGGGACCTCGCCCAGTATTATGAAATCGACCCCAAAGACAGCTGGATCGTGGCGGCGGCCGAAAAGAATATTCCCATTGTGGTACCCGGCTGGGAAGACAGTACAACGGGTAATATTTTTGCCAGTTATGTGATAAAAAATGAACTGAAAGCAGGAACTGTAAAAAACGGGATCGAATATATGGTATGGCTAGCCGATTGGTACCGGAACAATTCTTCCGGTAAAGGTGTTGGCTTTTTCCAGGTAGGCGGGGGGATTGCCGGTGATTTCCCGATCTGTGTAGTTCCCATGATGTACCAGGACCTCGAATGGCATGATGTACCCTTTTGGAGTTATTTCTGCCAGGTGAGCGATTCCACCACCTCATTTGGGTCTTATTCAGGCGCCGTTCCGAATGAGAAAATCACCTGGGGTAAACTGGATATCCATACGCCCAAGTTCATTGTGGAAAGCGATGCCACGATTGTTGTTCCCCTGATTTTTGCCTGGATATTAGGCTGGTAAACAGAAACTTGTATTATAAAGATGAAAACCCCGGCATCGCCGGGGTTTTATTTTATAGGGAAAGGTAAGGATTTGTTGTCGTCAATTTATTTCAAAGGGACCTGCATAAGCTTTCCGCTTCATAATATTGACTACTTTCTATACGTAGGTTTTGACAAAAAGGATTGCTCCAGGTTTAAAAAATCCGGAATTTTTTTTTGGAATGGGCATCAGGCGAGGTGCAGGTCCCTTTTGATAATATCAGCCTCTTTTGCCGTTTTTAATGCCAGTAAGAGGATGGCCAGCACAAAAAGCTTAAGAATCGTTCCGCGGAACATCATTTCATGGTTCCCCAGGCTGATGTCTTCAATCCAGAAAATGAAGAGCAAAATAAATCCTGCCATAATACTTTTCAGCGGTTTCTTACGGCTATTGGTACCCAGGAAGGCAAAAACAAGCGCCACAACAATATAGGTTGCCAGGTCGGTGGTACTGAACCTTCCATGCATGTACAGGAAAATAAAGCCGGCAGATAAAATGAGGAGTGCACAAATCAGTAAGGCGTACCTGGTTTTTTTAAGTCTCTTCTTGAGTTGTTTTATCTCTTTATTTCTATAAACAACTGCATAATCAATTGTGGCAGAATCGTTCATTACAGGCAGAGGATTTATTGATAAATACCCGCTTACAGCTGATCAACATTGTAAAATTCGGGGAATTTGTTAAAAAAGGAGAAATAATTTTCTCCTTTTTATTTTGTTTCGGCATACAGGCTTATTGATTCAGGGGCTTATCCCTTTTCAGCATTTCATCACGGTTAGCAATATCCCATGCCGTAAAGAAAACCAGCCGGGCCCTTTTTTCCATGAGGGGGTAATTGATCTTATCCGGTGTATCGGTGGGCCGGTGATAATCCTGGTGAACCCCGTTAAAATAAAATATGATGGGTACCCCTTTTTCAGCAAAATTATAATGGTCGCTTCTGTAATAGAAGCGGTTAGGGTCTTTGGGGTCATTATATTTTCTGTCGAGGGTTAATTTGGTGTACGTCTTGTTGACCTGTTCCGTAATGGGGTTAAGATCACTGCTTAACTTATCATCACCGATGATATAGATATAATTAGCGGAGTCCTTATTTTTCTGGTACTCATTTCCGATCCTACCCACCATATCAATATTCAGGTCGGCGGATGTTTTTTCGAGGGGATAAACAGGATGGTTGGCATAATAGCCGGAACCCCATAGTCCATGTTCTTCCCCGCTTACGGTCATAAAAAGAATACTGCGACGGGGTCCCTTTCCCGCAGCTTTTGCCCCGGCAAATGCCTGTGCAATCTCCAGCACACTCACGGTACCGCTTCCGTCATCATCTGCCCCATAATACGTATTGTCATTTCTTACCCCGAGATGGTCATAGTGTGCGGTAATGATGACCCATTCATCTTTTTTATCACTCCCTTCCACCACACCCAGCACATTGGAGGCAGACCCTTTTACGATCGTATTATAATAGGAGAGACTGATATTGGCCTTATAGGGTTTTGTAGCGGCCGGACTTCCATCTGTTTTTGAAACCAGGTCTTTTGCATCTTCTCCGAGAATCCCTTTGGCAACGGAAGCTGAAAGGGTAAACGTAAGCGGGAATACAGAGGGGCTATAACCGTTAAGGCTCCATTGGGATCTTCCATTCCCACTATTACCGCTTAAGTTTCCGGAAACGATGATCAGGGCCGCCACTCCTTTATTTCTTGCGGTGATCAATTTGCCATAGGAGCTGGCGGGCGAGCGGTAACGTTGCTGCCCGGTTGACGGATACGATTCGGGGCTGCCATCGAGGATCATAACCAGTTTACCCTGTACATCGAGGTTGGCATAATTATCTGTTTTGTCGTCTGTAATTCCATACCCTGCAAACACCAGTTCAGAAAATGACATGGCTGCGGTATGGTTTACGCCTGACAAGGGTTGAAAATCTTTATTGATATTCAAAGCTTCCTCGTTGACCATAAGCGAAGCGGATATCATTGAATCTTTGTAAACAGGATACCGTAAGCGGTAGCTGTCACCATTTCCTGGTAATAACCCAAATGATTTGAATTGGTTTTCTATGTAGTCAGCAGCCCTTTCCAGACCGGGTGAAGGGGTGTCCCTTCCCTCATTTTCTTTACTGGCCACCGTGTACAGGCGTTCTTTTAAGTCAGTGGCGGAAATGGATTTTGCAATTTTTTCAGCAGTCTTGTTTTTCTTTTGGGCAATGGCAAAAACGGGTAGGGCAATACATGCCAGGATCAGCATTTTTTTCATTCAAAAAATTATTAAGTAAAGCAAATGTATGGGCAGATGGGTATATATGATAAAAAAGTTAACTGTTATCAGGCACAAGCGATCTTGTCCACCCGGCGCTGGTGCCGGCCACCTTCAAAATCGGTTGTGATAAAGATCTGGATCATTTTTTCCACGTCACCTTCCCGGACAAACCTGGCAGGGATACAAATGATATTGGCATTGTTATGTTCCCGCGCGAGTTTAGCAAGTTCTTCGCCCCAGCAAATAGCTGCGCGGATACCCTGGTGCTTATTGGCAGTGATGGCTACGCCATTACCGCTGCCACAGATCAGGATTCCGAAGGAGGCTTCGTTCTTCTCAACGGCTGTCGCTACCGGGTGAGCATAGTCGGGGTAGTCGACCGAATCGGCAGAATGGGTTCCAAAATCATGAAAGGGGATCCCCTTGCCCTCGAGGAAAGAGATCAGGTCTTCCTTATATTCAAATCCTGCGTGATCACCACCAATCGCTACGGGTTTGCTCAGATCAAAAGGTGAATGCATAGTCATTTTTTTTATATGAACTTATATTGGTAAAGTTACAGAACTATTTGGGAGTAGCGATTTAACTCCATTCGGCAGTTTCATCCTTTTTATTCTGCTTTTCCACCTTTACGGCCAGTTTGATACTGATTTCGTACAGGAGTAATAAAGGGAGTGAAACAATACACTGGCTAATCACATCCGGTGGGGTGATAAAGGCGGCAATGATCAGGATAATGACAATGGCATGCCTCCGGTATCGTCTTAAAAATGCAGGACTTACAATACCGATTTTAGCCAGGAAATAGATGACCAATGGAAGCTGGAAAGCCAGTCCCGTACCCATGATCAATGGTGTCATGGTGTCAAGATAACTGGTGATCGTCCAGATATTCTGGATGTTCTCGTCGAGCGTGAACGTGCTCAAAAAATTGACCGTATAGGGTGCGATGACAAAATACCCGAAAACGATACCCAGGAAAAAAAGAAAAGACACCCAGAAAATTACTCCCTTGGTCCTTTGTTTTTCCCTATCGGTAAGCGCGGGTTTGATAAATTTCCAGAATTGCCAGAATACATAGGGAAAGGCAAGGATAAATCCCCCGATCAGGATCACATTCAGGAGCAGGGTAAGCTGGCCGCTCATAAATGTGTTCTGCATCTTTACCGGGATTTCGGTGATACACATCATGTCGCCAAGCCCCATTTTATAACCGGCCTTGCACAAAAGCCGGTAGGTAATGAAATCCGGATGCGTGGGGCCCATCAGTACATCCCTAACCACGAATTTGTTGTATATGCCTATCACCACACCACCGATAGCGATGGCAATGATCGACCTGAACAGGTGGGATCTTAATTCCTCCAGGTGATCGATAAAGGACATTTCAGCCCTTTCCTCTGCGGGTCCTCGTCTGCGGTTAAAAAATTTCAATGCCATGGGTTCCTATAAAGAGCAGCAAAGATAATCACTCAATCCACTTTACACCGGTAAACATTATGAAAGAATTTCCGGGAGATGTGTTGCCGGGAATCCGGGGAAAGGGCTTATCCCTGGCAGGTTATTTCAGGATTTTGAGTTTTACCATTTCAATCCGGGTATCGGATACGGTAATGATATCAAATTCATAGTCGCCAATGATGATCCTTTCTTTCTGAACCGGTATGGTTTCATGATAATTGATGATAAAACCCGACAGGGTTTCTGAATCAGATTCGGGAAAATCGAGGTGATATTTCTCCTTCAGGTAGTCCAGTTCGATTCTCCCGGCAAAAATATATTCATTTTCTGCAATCTGTTTTTCGACAAATTCTTCCACATCATATTCATCCTGTATTTCCCCAAAGATCTCTTCCAGCACATCTTCCATGGTAATAATACCCGAAGTGCCCCCAAACTCATCTACCACCCAGGCAATACTTTTTCTTTCATGGCTGAATTTATTGATCAGGTCCGTGGCACTCATACTCTCGGGTATGGCTGGGATGGGCAGCAGTACTGACTGGATAGAAGCGGGGTTTTTAAACATATCCAGCTGGTGAACATAACCCAGGATCTGGTCGATATTGTTTTCATAGATCACGAGGCGGGATAACTTGGTTTCGGCAAAAAGTTTTCTGAGCTCGGAAACATGGGCATGGATCTCCATCCCCACGATTTCCTTCCTGGGTACCAGGCATTGGCGTATCTTTATTTTTGAGAACTCAAGGGCATTTTCAAATAATTCTGCATTCATCGATTCTTCTGCCCCCTCGCTATTTTGGGTTTGAAGAAACAGGTTTTCCAGGTCATTCCTGCTGAAAGCTTCCTTTTTTTCATCAATCCTGATATTCAGGAGGTATTTCAATATCCAGTTCGACAGGTTAATCAATGCCTGGGCAATAGGGTAAAAGATCTGGTGAAAAAAACTGATCACATATACAAGCGCGGATAAGATACTATTGCTTTTGGCCCTGAAGATGGCCCGGGGAATAAATTCGGCGAAAATGATCACCAGGAAGGTCGACATGCCGATCTCTATCAGGATCCTGGCCACACCCGGCACATGGATTCCCCAAATGGGCCGCATCACATCACTGATCTGCAAACCGAAGAAAACCAGAAAAATATTAAAGCCCACCAGGGTAGTGCCGATAAACCGAATGGGTGATTCAATAAAATCATCCAGTATTTCACCGCTGGCGCGGCCCTGCTTTTTCTTGAGTTCAATATCCAGCCTGTTGACACTGTAAAATGCCATTTCTATGCCCGCAAAGAACCCCATCAGGATCAGCGTCATCAGGAACCAGGTCAATATTTTTACATCGAACATTTGAAAGGCTAAGATAATAAAAGAAATGAAAGCTTTTCAAGAGCCTGTACGAAGGGAAACTACTCAATATCATAATTTTCAGGTGGTTAAGAACTCCCTGATGATCATTTCGGCTTCCTGGCAGGCTTTTTCGAGAGATTCATTCACCACAATTCTGTCAAATTCATGGCTAAAGGATAATTCATAACCGGCCTTGTTGATCCTGGCAGCAATGGAAGCGGGTGTTTCCGTGCCCCTGGATTCCAGTCTTTTTTTCAACTCCTCCACGGAAGGGGGTTGAATAAACAGCGAGATGCACTGGTCGGGGTATTGCCTTTGAATATGCAGGGCCCCTTTTACATCCACATCCAGCAGGGGCGCTTTATGTGCTTGCCAGGCTTTTTCGATCTCCGATTTGAGGGTGCCATAATATTTTCCTTCATAGACCATCTCCCATTCTGCAAATTCATTTTCATGGATCTTTTTCCTGAACGTTTCAACGCTCATAAAATGATAGTCGATCCCATCTCTTTCATTTTCCCGGGGAGGCCGGGTGGCTGCAGAAACAGAAAAAACCAGCTGACCGGGAAAGGTTTTTAACAGATGACGGGTGATGGATGTTTTACCGGCACCGGATGGAGCCGTGATGATGATGATCTTATTTTTTGCAGAATCCATCTGCAAAGAAAAAGGAAAATCACCGATACGGTATGCATTGATGAAAATTATTCGGGTAGTACCATCTTGCCATTCCGTGAGGATCTAACAAAACGGGTAACGCATCATCCTGAAACGGCGCCGGGTTTTACTGCACCAGTTTGGCAATTTGTTGCAAAGGCAGGGTATTGATCAGCTTAATCGCATCGTTTTCCGTGCTTTTATTGGCGGTAAAAGTCAGGAGGGCATTACCGAAGGGAATCTGGACCTGGTAATTGAACTCATTTTCGATAGAACCATTTTGTTTTTCCAGTCTTGCCTTATACCCCTGCACTTTTATTGTTTTGGTATTTTCATCCCGCATCATTCCGCCCATCAAAGGGGTGTTCAGAAACATATTCAGGGTACTGACAAGCGGGGAATTGCTGATCAGTTCAAATTCCACCAGGGCAGGGTTATCACCATAACTGCGGTGTACCGTAGCGCCGGCCAACCCAAGATTGGAGGTCACATGATCCTCTTTTGGGTTGACAGCAGCCATGGCCATTTTTTCGGGCAGCAGTTTAAGGATTTCTTTGCCAATGGTCATATCAATTTCACTTAATGCCTGTTGCAAGGCAAAATGCGTGTCTTCCAGTTTGCCCCCCGTATAAGAGGATTTAGCCGTACTGATCTGTGTTTTGAAATCGGATTGTGCGGAGACCCCGAAATAAATAAGGAGGATAAAAATGAAGGATAATATCTTTTTCATGGTAAATATTTTTAGACGGGGTTATTGTTCTCCCATTCTTCTTTTTATATCATCGATATCAAAGGCTTCGGCCGATTTGATGACCTCGTTCTCATCGGCAAAATTGATACACTCCCAAACAATCATGGACGATTGTCCGAGGGGAACGATAAGCGTGTACCCTTTACTGTCGTCATACTGGATAATGGCTTTGTTACCCTTCACCCTTACCTGTTTCGTATTTTGGTTATTGCCATCCGACTGGGTGTAAGCACTGTTAAAATACATATTCACAAACCCGGCGTAAAAAGAATTATTACCAATGGTAATGGTTAGCTGTTTGTCTTTATTATCATAATAAACCCTTTGTATCGTCATATTATTCCAACCCCATTGGTTACTCATCACTTTGTCCTGCAGGGTGTCTTTGGGAAGCCCGGAAACCATGTCGGGTAAGGATTGCAAAAGCTCTTTTCCCAATTGGATCTCCACGCCGATCAGCGCCTGTTGCACGGCATAACGGGCATCACTGTACTGGCCGGCATCATGTGCTTTTTCGGCATCTGTCATTTGCTGCAGTACATCGGGTGGCGTTGTGTTGGTAAGACCGCCCCCTCCTTTATTGGTCGGTTTGTTGCCCGAATTATTGTCGGGGTTTTCTGAATTGGGTTGTGTGCCCGTTGAGTTATCGGGATTACCGGTAACTTTTTTTTCCAGTTTATCTTCTACTTTTTGCTTCAGTTTCTTGAGGATCTGTCCCTGTGCGGGGCTATAGAAAATAGCAAACAGCGGTAGCAAAAAGAATACAATGCTCTTTTTCATAAAAAAAAATTATGATGTTTACTACTACGCAGAGATGGTTATCGGAAGAATAGTGGAATTTACCGGCTAATAAAGGTAGTACTATCCCGGATAGGATTTTCAACCGGTACCGGAATTATTTTATGCCCGATAGATCCAACGGATCTATTTTGCGAGTTTGTTTTGCAAACCCATCCAGCTCCCCCCATTATAGACTTCGGTAAACCCTTTGGCTTTCAGGATGCTCTTTGCCGAAGCGCTCCGCATCCCCGAAGCACAACAGGTGATCACCGGCCGGTCCTTTTTTAATTTGGAGAGCTTGCTTTGCAGTGTATTCAGGGGGATATTCAGGCTGCCCCTGATATGCCCGCTCTTATATTCTGATTCGGTTCTTACATCGATGATCTGTGCTCCGCGGCTGGTTAATGCGGCGAAATCAATGGAAGGTCCAAAGCCCATCCATTTTTTTAGGGTTGCTAACATGCAATAAGAGTTTTACGTTTTTGATTGTTGTTTGATCCTGCAACGGCAAATCTATCGGAACCACCCAATGGCGGGTGTAACATAAGTTACGCAGCCGCTGCGGGTAGTTGATCCTTCTTTCTTTTTAACAAATCCTGCTGATCAGTTGAAGCTGGGTTGACAAATTGTGTTAGATTTTTAGGATCATTTTTCATATCTTATATTTTTTTAATTCATCATTTTTTACAACCAACTGCAATGACCAAAAAAATGATAATAAAAAGGGCGGCTGTTATCCTCCTCTGCCTGGTACTGGTTCCTTTTTTCGTGCTTTATGTATGGTCTTCCGGCATTATTCATAAGAAATATAAAATTCCCCTTACGGAAATTGCTGTGCCGACAGATTCGGTTGAGGTGGCGGAAGGAAAAAGACTGGCCAGTATTGCGCATTGCGGTGGCTGTCATGGCAGCGATTTTACCGGCCGGGTCGTTGTCCGGATAAAGAATGAATTCAAGTTTGTAGCCCCTAATATCACAAAAATCATCCCTGAATACACAGCATCTGAGTTAGAAAGGCTGCTTAAGCACGGTATCAAGAAAAACGGGGAGTCGGTGTACTTTATGCCCTGCTTTTCCTTTCATGAACTCAAAGATGAGTCGGTAGCCCGGATCATCGCTTACCTGAAGACCATAGCACCGGCCCCCAGTTATCCGGACCTGCCTTCCTCCATTGTATTTTATCCCTTGGGCCGCTTGCATATCATCCAGGGTAAGCTGCCCCATATGGCCGATATTATTGATCACGACTCAAAAGATAAATATGTGCCCCGGGACAGTTCCCAGGTGGCGCTGGGCCAATATATAGCCATGAGCACCTGTACCTCCTGTCATGGTTTGGACCTGAAGGGAGAGCAGGGGTTTTCTCCGGACCTGGTGATCGCCACCGCCTATACGCCTGACCAGTTTATGCATTTAATAAAGACCGGTGAGGGCGGCTTAGGCAGAAAAAAATTAAGACTGATGAGCGAAACGGCTAAAAATTTTCTGAGTGCGCTCAGGGAGGAGGAGATCAATGCGGTATATGCCTATCTCCGTTCCATGCATACAAAGCAACCCTGAAAGGTTCAATATTTATTAATAGCCCGGAACGTTTTTACCTAGCATGATATCCCGCCGGCCCACCCAGGTATTATCTTCTTTTTTCAGGGTCAGCACACCCGTGCTGCCACCCCGGGGTGCTTCCGGGTTCATTTCCTTTTCTGTCAATAAGGGATCACCGGCAAAATGATAGCTTTCTATCCAATAGTATTTTCCATTGGGTTCAAGGATGGTGGGATGGATATGTGCAGGATTGGACCGGTCGGGGTAGATGCCGGGTATTAAAGTGTAAAATGTGTAATGCCCCTCCTTATCGGTTTTTACCCATCCTCTTATATAACCATGTCTTTTGGCCCAACCCGTTTCCCCGGCTTTGGTAGCATAGATCCCTTGTTGATTGGTATGATACAGGTATAAAATAACTCCTTTTGCCGGGCTGCCATCGGGGTGGAAGATCGTACCCGAAACCTTCAGGGCTTCACCTTGTTCATAAAAATCGGGCAGGGTATCGATGGGTTGCAGGTCTTTATTTCCATATTCCAACACTGCTTCACATCCTTCGCAGGGAGCACCCACCAGCCGGTAATCAACCTTATTGCTATGTTGGGAACAACCTGTGGCACCGATCAAAATACAAATAAAAAGAATGGATACGTGGGGCATGATTGCATTTTTACAAATAATATAATTCTTGCACTGCAGCTTACGGGAAAGCCTGTTCCGGTTCAGGATAGAGTATAAAAATACAAAAATCAGGAGGGGGCCCGTTCCCTTATTTTTTATTATCGCCGGGTAATCATTTTCCCAATAAAAATAAATATCGCGGATACAAGGATAAATAATAACAATAAAGCAGCTGCATTCATCTGCACTGCCGGCCATCCCAGCTCACCGGCATTGACAAAGGGATAGGGATAAAACCCTGAAATATTCCCCCGCAGCAGGATACAGACCATGTAAATAAAAGGGAAAATCAGCCACCGGGGTATTTGTGTATACCGGATGGATTTTTTTTGTTCATAATGCCACCAGAAAATGATAACAAGCACCGGGATCACAGCATGCAGCAATTCATCCACGATCCGCTGGAGCCCTTCGGGTTGCCATAATTGTCTTAATACAAACTGGTAAACCCCTCCAACGATTGTGATATAAACCGTGATGGCGGTAAGGGTGCCGGGCCGGTTGATCTTACCCGTTTTATTTTCACTCGAAAAGAATGTATAGGTGCCATACAGGGCAACCATGGTATTGGTAAGGATGGTAAAGTAGCTAAAAAAGCGAATGATCGTTTCTGTTAGCGTATCCTTCCTGTTCCCGGTCATGATCACAAACTGTGCTATGACGGCCAACCAGCCGATAAGCGCCAGCAGGAGGGAGAATTTTTTTTTCATTCTTTGTTTTCTTTTAGGGCCCCTACCTTATTCGCCCAGCCAGGATTGTAATATGGCTACCTGTCCGGCATCCGGGTTCCCGATGGGCTGAAGGGTAATTTTTCTTTTCCCCGTTTGTGTATCGGAATCGATCATAATTTTTAAACCGGCATAAGAAAGATAGGCAGGGTAATCCAGTTCCTTGGTGGTATAAATGTATTCAAAGAACCCGTTAAGCGGGATGCCGGCGATCATTTCGCAGGCCTCCTGAAATTCCGCATCGGTAAAACCCCTTTGAAGGTCTTTGTAATAATGCCCGTACAAATACCGCATTACATCATCCAGTGATTTTTTGTTGGAGCTGGCGTGCCGGATAGCGAAATCCAGCAGCATACCCACGGCCGGGCCTTTATCATAATAGCTGATGGACCGGTCGCCTTCCTGTCCCTGTCTGCCAAAGGGGCCATCACTCCATGTTTCATAACTCGCCTGGCTGAGAGATTGATACAAACGCCCCGGGTCATTTTCAAATGCTGTGATACTGTTAGCGAAATTATTGAGCAGGGTTTGTTGATTGATCAAACCGGCTCTTTTTACAATTAAGTATTCATAATAAACGGATAGCCCTTCGCTGACCCAAAGCAGGTTGGTCCTGTTCTCCCTGTCATAGTCAAAGGGCCCCAGTTCCAGCGGCCGGATGCGTTTTACATTGTAATGGTGAAAATATTCATGTGCCAGGAAATTCATCATCCGGTTCATCCCATTGTCGGTATTCAATTCGCGGCCATCAAAACTGACCGTGGTATTGTTAAGGTGTTCGATGCCGCCCCTCCCCGGCCCGATGCCAATAAATGTGTATTGCTTATATGGGATATCCCCCATAATTTGGATCCCCGCTTCCACTGTTTTTTTCAGGTTGCTCATGAAAAGGGCCCGGTCAAATTCCCCCATTTTATATCCGATAAAGCGGTGTGGTATCCCCTTTATGGTGAAGGAAGGAAGTTCTTCCAGGTCACCGATCAGGAGGGGGCAATCATAGAGGATATCAAAATCAGCGGCGGTAAATTCATTTTGTTTTCCGGCAACGGGTTGCAGACCGGTGGCAATCCTGTTCCATTGAGCCGGCACCATGACCCGGAGGGATACGGGGGTCCTGATCCACCCGTTGATGTACAGGAACATGGAAGGGGGAACGATATAAGCATGGCTGCTGTCGATAAAACTATTGGCGACAAATTGTTTGGCTGCTTTTACATCATAACTGAGGTTAAAGGCCGTGTTTTTAGGCAGGATGACCCGCCAGCTATTTTCATTGACCGGGGTGACCGGAATATTTTCTCCGTTCTTTTTCTTTGCTGATAGGGTGCTGAGGTTTTTGGCATAACCCATGAGCTGGTAATAACCCGGCATCCAGTTGGGCAATTTAAACAGCAGGGTATCCTTGTCCAGGCCCTCGCAATGCAGCTCGACATGAAAAAGATGGGCTGCCGCTTCGGGCATGGACAGGGTGTATTGTAAAACCGTTTTCCCTGTTTGTGCAGGGCTGGGTAAAGCGATCAATAACCATCCCACCCATAAACACAAAGGGTAAACCAGCTTTTGGCAGGAAGAGAAAATATTTTTCATATTTGATTTTTTCAATGCAAAAGCACTACTCCCTTTTGCAACCATGGGTGTTATTTGGACCGATGGGCTTCCATATCGATCTCGATCAGTTGTCCTTTTACGGCCAGGCCTTTTACTTCGAGCCAGGTGCCGGTAGGGAATTGTTTTTTATAGATGGAATGCCGGAAACCGGATACCCGGATGAATTCCTCCATATCGGTGGTATAGACATTTTCTGCCACGACGTCGTCAAAACTATAACCATAGTGTTGCAGTATTTTCTCCAGGTCGCTATAGCAGTTTTTCATCTGTTGTTCCATATTGCCCGGGGCCACGATCACTCCGGCATCATCCATGCTCACCGCCCCGGAGATCTTAAGGTCGTCACCGATCTGCACGGCATGGGTATAGCCATATTCTTTTTCCAGTTGCGGGCGGAGGTAAAAATATACTGCGGTGTCGGCAGCTTTCGGGGAGGCTTCTCCAACTGTTTTATGGGAATGGTCTTCATTGTTGCAGCTGCAAAAGCTTGCCATCAGCAGGCAGGAGGCGAATAGCGTGGTCCTGGTCATTGGGGTTAATTTTTGGTGACAATATTCTAACAGAATCAATTTGCACTTAAATATACGAATCATGCGGACTCACCGGCAGCAGGGGTCTATACTTATTTATCCGACCCGGAGAGGAATTAATTTGGCATACCCGCCCCTGAGGACTCTTCCTTATTCAATGTGAAATGAGCCCCGGAATAAAATAATGCAGTTCCAGCAACCTTTGTTTTTTTCAGTCCGCCTGGGGTCTGCTTGTGGCGACCCCGGGCGGACGAAGATGCTAAAATGATGAACTCCCGGAAAAAACTGGCAGCTTTATCCTAGGTAGCTATTTGATTTTTCCTTTCTTTATCATAGAATTATTTGATATTTTTTACACCCTTGCTTTTTTCCCCCAGGTATCATGTATTGGGTCATGGTGTAAATATGGAAACAACAATGCTCCTTGTTTTTGAGTACTTCCTGGGTCGCCAGAACAACCCAGGGGAGTGTAATCAATGCTAAGGGGTTGTTAGCAAATAAGTCCAAATAGCGGGTAGAATGGGATTCGCACCGACTGTTGATGAATGATAGGAAATGGCTGGAATATGCAGCGACAGCGCATGGGCATTAAAATAAGGCGTAGATAAGTTGTCTGCTGGCGTTGGGCTTTGTGTTGCCGTTAGTAAACCCAGGCTCCTCAGGTTTGCTACCTGATTATCAAATGACACTATTTCGTCCTGTGTATGTAGCAATGAAAATTGCCTGTTTAAGGGGGTCAGTCCAGTTTCAGATAACCAATTTGCAGGACTACTGTAATAAGTGCTATAATCATTGGGTCCCGAAAGCATAATAACTCTGTCGACCCTGTTTTTCTTTCCAAGGTAACAGGCATGTCCTGAACCTTGTGAGTGACCTGCTACTATTATTTTATCCCAGATGAGTGTGTTTGAAGGTGATAGGTATTGTCTCCAATCCTGGTCCGGGTAGGTGACGTTTAAATAGATTAAAAGTTTTATGGTCCTGGTTGTAATACAATTTAATAGATCTACCGACACTACATCGCTTACCTGATTCCCAAAACATAATTCATTTCTGTAATGGTCAAACACCTGTGGATCTGCACTTGAACCCAGTGGGGCAGTAGCAACCTTATTCGGATAGGATAGGCTGATGACATCCAAACCCAGGGTTGCACCATGGTCACAAAACAGCGCATAATTTTTTGGGATACTGTAACTGCCACCGATAAATAAGAGTAATTTATTGAGATGTGTTTTATTGTTTCTAACAATATAATGACTTTCATCTGTTGTGGCATAATCGGGATCGGTTTGAAATGGGCTTATAAGATAGCTGATATTTTTGCCTGTTCCATTGCCTTTTTTATGGCAGGCCCCGGAAAAGCACATCAATACAAAAAAAATAAACAATTTTATCATTTATTATTGTGTTTGATAGTTGGAAGGCGTTTTAACCAATTGCAGGCAGTGATCGGAAATTTGAGAAGGCAGAAAATGCATTGATTTCATAAGCGGATTAAAAATACGCCATAAAAACGGAATTTAATCGGCAAGACCGAAATCAGATCATTGATATGGGTTGCTACAAAAGATCTCTCCGGCATTCTTTTCTGTGACCGGGGTGTTTGCTACCAGACAAAATATATTTTTGGACTGGCGCACAATAAAGCAGTTGATGATATATTTTGTTGCCTGGCATTAATCGTTCAGCTTGGCCGGGAGCTAACGGGTAAGCAAGGAAATTATAAAGCATGTTTATGTTTATCGGCGTTGATTACTGAGCGGAATTTTCATTAATTCATCGGTTTAATATCGTAGCCGGTATTGTCTGCATTGCTATATAATACTACCGTCCTTATCTGGTGGGCCGGATCTTTACAGGCAATTGGTTCGCTATGGTTAACCACGGGGTCGGTCCAGGTTTCTTTTATGGTTAGTTTTCCATTAAGTGTAAGTTTATCATATACGCGGGTATTTGTTTTGCCTCCCGTTTTATATACTGAATAGCCAATAACTCCAAAATGGCAATCGGGGTTGCCGCATTTTTGACTGATGGTATTACATTTAATAAAATGGGAGCGCCTGTTCCCTGCATAAATGATATCGTATAGTTTGGCAATATAGGCGGCGCCCTTATAAATAAGGGTTAGGCTAATACCATCGGCATAAGGATAATACTGGATGTCATCAAAAACAGGCGGCAATATTTTACCGGAAGCCATGTCCTGGAATCCGTAATGGTCGTTGATTTTATAAACAAAACTCACTTCGTTTGATACCAGCGCGGTAAAGTAGATCCTAAAGTCAGTTATTTTGGAATTTGCAGGAATCCTGACCTGTTTGGGCGGGATGCTTGCTACCCCACTAAAAACGAGGGCCTGCTCCGGCGAAGTATAAGCGATAAAATTATTGTTTATCCGTTCAAGGCTGGCATAACCCGAGCTGGCTGTAATGCTGTTTGGAAAAAGGTTCCATCGCCCTTCTTCGGTTTGCAGGAAAAGGTTACCGGCTTCTGCCCAGTAGCTAATGAGTTTTTGGGTGCAGGGTACTATTTTTTTGCTCTGACCATTAAAACACTGCAGCCCGGTACTGTCGTAGAGCAGGAATGCATTATCGCCGTTATTGAGTCCAATGTATTTGATTTTGTCAAAATGGCCTTCTATGAATTTTTCTCCAGTTGTTGTCCGCTTAATGCCCATGTTGTTCCCGAGCCTGTATATCGTAAACCCGCTTTTTTCCTCTATGATACGGTAGGTAATATCAAGGGTTTCATCGTTTGCCTCTTTGATCGTATTTTCTTTTAAAACAAACGACTTGTCATTGACCACCCATGAATATGCCTGTTCATCAATGGCATCCACTTTTTGAATAAACAAATCTCTGGAGAAGCTTTCTCCCGGTGTTTTTACATTTTCGATGATTAACTCGGTATCGCCCGGTTTCTTAAGAATGTAACAGTTAGAGGTAAAGTCTTTTGTAAGGCTGCTGGCAGATGCATAGCTTACCGGAAGCAGTTCCCTGCCCTCTAAGGAAAACGCGCCATATAGATGATTGGTTTTTACCAGTACAACAGGGCTTTTTTCCTTGTAAATTATTGTATCAAAAAAGGGAAACCCCGGTACAGCCGGCTTTTTACTTGTCTTACTAAAGTAAATAAATGTCCATTTACCGTCTTTGGCGGCAATAAGGCCATCCCCCTTTGAATAGTCACGGTTGGTGGGTGCAATTTTGTACAGTAAAGAATCATAAACCGGTTCAAGGGTAATAAATGTTTTCAGGTCGTATTCATCCGCCACTATTACCCCCCATTTTCCTTTTGATTTAAAAATAAAGGATTGATTGTAAAGCCCCCCAAGTTCCCGCATGGCTTCATATGTGGGTTTCAGCGCGGTTTTCCAATCGCCATTTTTCTTTACAAGAATGCCATACTTCCCTTTCTTTTCATAGATCATACATTGCCCCTGCGCAGCAACCGTACCCCAAAAGACAAAAAGGAAACAGATTAGGGAGGCCACCTTGTACATATTGGTGCTGGCAGATCTTTGTTCTGAATTCATAGCAGATTATTCAAAAAAAAATAAATGATTCCTGATTGGCAAAAGCCAGTATAAATTTAGACGTCTTGTTTCGTGTTCCCCCTGAATCTTCTTACACTCAAATTTTTTTATTATTACCATTTCCTGCAAGCCCTGTTCACAAAACATGGTTACGTCAAAAATAGTAATTTTTCAAATTTCTTCCTACGGTAAGCGCCAGTTGCAAAACAGGTTCAGTTTTAAAGTCATCCGCTTGGGTGAAATGGTCTGTATGTTAAGCCCAAAAGTTATTGTCATGTCGTCCTAAAATTGAGTATTGAGTTCAGCTATTGTCAAAGTGGGGGGAAGAATTCAGGCAGCCCCTATTTTTGGGAAACTCCATATTGTAGGATGATTCCGTCTTGGGTTTGCTGGCTGCCCAGGACATTGTTGCTGTTTTCTGTCGTGCAATATGAAATGCACCCGAGGTTAAAATAAGGAAACAACAACAGGTCAAGTTTTAAGTACTCCCGGCGTCCCGCCGTATTTCTCCTTTATTTTGCATGATTATGAGGGCGGCGACCCCGGGCGGACTAAAAATTTTAGTTATGCGTGGGTTAAATCTGGCGGAGATTCCGTGCGGACGAAAGATCGCTCGTTATAATATTGTCCCTTGAATTAGAATTGATGACATGATAGACTTGTCTTTTAATTGTAAAGCCTTTTTTCGTTCCTCGTCTTGCCTAAAGCATTCAAAATCTTGTTGTGTTTCAAATGTTATGAGATGTATTTCGTCAGGTTTGTCAATATTATATTTCACATAGGAATTTTCTGTTGGCCTAACCCGTAACAAAAGCCTGCCATTGTATTTTGCAATAATTGGAATTGCAATGTTTTCAAATTCATCGAAATCCTTTTCCTGCCCTTCAATAATGTAGATTAATTGAGTGATGAAAATCATTTTACACAGTGTTAATTTATTTTTTACCGTCCCCGCCAATAATAAGAAACTTCTCCACGCTGTTGTCGTTGTTTTTCCCCGGGCAAAATAAAATGGGTCCTGGAGTAAAATAAGGAAGCGACAATAGACTGTGTCCGCCCGGGGTCTACCCGTGTGACCCCGGGCGGACGAAAAGCCTGTTTACCCAATAGATGTGAGCTGACCTGCAAAAGTCTGCCGCAGGATTTTATCTTTTTTTATGATAAATGTATCTGTTGCAAAGGAAACTTCCAGGCTGGGTGTTTTTGCATGCCAAACAATGTATACTAAATCATCGTTTATTACTGTTTTATCTATTTTCACGATAGACTTTTGTTTGGGAAAATGGGATATCAGGTCTGCAAAATATTCTTTTATTTCTTCAAGCCCTGTGTAGCTTGTATTGGGTGTGATCAAAACGGAATCGCTTGTATAGTCTTCCATCAACGCTTCGAGATCATTCTCCTGAAAAGAACTTAAATGGCGAAGTAAGACATATTGAGACATTTCGTTTTGGGAACTTTCTGCATGCACACCCAGGGTTGCTATATTTTTCATGATTTTGTATTTTTTTGTGTTTGATTAAATTAATTCATAACGCGGGTCATGATAGTTTCTTTTTGATCATTGGGTTTACCCATTTTGTCCGGACGGATAAATCTTTTTGGCCTCACCAATAATTCGTCATTTAATGCGATTGGTTTTTTGTATTGTTCCACCCGGAGCGTATACGCTTTTATGCTATACAGGGCCGGAATATTTTTGGCTAATTCTGACGCCCAAAAATTGGCTCTTGCGGTTTTGTTTTCAAAAATATAAAAACCGCTGACCACCCCTGAATCCTCTTCAGTGATATAATATTTCTGAATGAGCCCCGGTACATTTCTAAAATCATCCAGTTGTTCCCGGCATGCTGTGATTAAGGCTCCGGGGCTTAGGGAGGAGTTAAATTTTACTAATAAAATCGCTTCTGCATTTTTCATTTTCAATTTTTTTAATTAATAATAAGCAGCAAAACTAGATGCGATTACATTTAAAGGATCGACTAAAACGCCAGACAAATCGACTGCGGCGTTTAAATTTGAGTGGAATGACGAAGTTTGAAATTAGATTTGAAATGGTATAGCAAGCATACAGCCTTCGCTGAACAAATTAAGGAGTGATAAAATATTGTTCTGTTGCCCGGTTTTTGTTATTAAGATGAGCGATTCGTGATTTTTTTATACAAATTTTCGAATGCTCATCATCACTCCCAGGTGTAGCCCTTCATGATAATTATTGAATGCTAAAGCGTCATTCAAAGTTGAAAGGTAAAAGCCTGTTCCGGTCATCCGTTCCTTAAATGAAACAAAGATCCCGGTATCCAAATCAATTTTTGTCTTATCGACGAGGGAAATTAAAAGCAACTTAAGTTCGTCAGCTTTAGCCTGACTTATATTTTGGGTTGGTTTTGTGCCGGATTTAAACTGGTTGAATAAATCCTCTGATATTTGCATTGTAAATTGGAAAGTTGGTATATAAGCGACTGTTGTGCTACAATAATATGACCAATATTCCAGATCAGGTTATTGTTAAACCCTGCAGGAATCTTATTGAGCTGCTCCAATGAATAATTATCAAAATAGGCGGCGTAAAGATTTCTGCTTGTATTCCAGGTTTTAAATATTGATGCTGTCATCCAGGTTACTTATTAAACATATGATTATTTGTAAAATTCTGACTTTTTGATTAAAGTTTAGAAAAGGAGTGCTTCCAATTTTTCGACCCCATCAATTTGCTTTATTGCCTGTTCCGGGGATAGTTACCCGGGCCGGTGCAACCGTTCTTGGCTTTGTACCCGGACAGACTCCAATCCATAGATTCTCTCATCTCACTTAATTACAATATCGTCACTGCTTTTCAGGTTAACTTGACATCCTGCCAGCTGCAAAACCTTTTTAAAGCCCGTGCTTATCTGTATTCTTTCAGGATTAATCCCTTATCCTTAAATTGATTAAATATTAATTTTGATACAAATGGCAGGGACATTAGTTTTAAAGCAAAGTTCCTTTGCCAAATGCCGAAATTAGTTTTAGGGACAAATGATTTTGCGAAGGATTGGGCTGCTTTTTGTTTTTTGTCAATAAAGGGTTTGAAAATATGTTGATACTGCTCAAAAGCAATTTTATAATTTCCATTGGCCTGTTTTAATTCTCCTGCAAGAATGTACGCACCAACCATTGCCAGGGTGGAACCCTTTCCTGATAATAGAGAAGGGCAATCGCAGGCATCACCCACCAAAGCGACCCTGTTGCTGGACCATTTTTCCATTTTAATCTGACTAACAGCATCAAAGTAAAAGTCTTTAGTTGAATCGATTTTTGAAAGGATTTCCGGGCATTTCCAGCCAATATTCATGAATTCCGTTTTCAGGATTTGCTTTTGTTTCTCTATGTCATGATATGCATAGGATAGTTTTTCATTGGCGCTGAAAATGAAAAATGTAAATGTCTTTTTTTCTGTGAAAGAATATAGGGCTACTTGTTTATTCGGAACATTATACATAGAAAATGCCCTGTCTTTAAAGGGAAAATTATCGATGGTACATGACGCGGTATAATATCCATAATATTTTTCAAACTGGGCTTCGCTACCAAAAATTAGATTTCTGACATTCGAGTGTAATCCGTCTGCACCAACCAGCAAATCAAATTGGCGGGTTAAACCATTTTGAAAAGTGACCATTACATTATTTTCATCTTGCTCAATCTTAGTAATGCTGTTACCAAAAATAATTTCAGTTTCCTGATCAATACTATTGTAAATAACCTTGGCAAGGTCACTGCGAAGGAGCGTAAAGGCCCTGTTATTCAATAATTGCTTGATTTTTCGATAATTCATATTGCCTTTCTCCCTGTTGTTTTTGTCAACAAAAGAAAGTTTTGAAATATCTAAATCGGCTTTTTCGAGCGCCGGGATAATTCCCATTTTTTCAGCGACATCATATCCGGCGCCCATAAAGTCAATGGCATAACCCCCTTCCCGTAATGTTGGATAAAGCTCAATGATGGTTGGATTAAAACCGAATTTTTTCAGCCAAAAGGCAAGCGTAGTTCCTGCAATGCCGGCTCCTGAAATTAAAATGTTCTTATTATTCATTTTGTGATGTTCAATATTGTTAAAAAAATAATAGCCGAAGTAACTGCTTCGGCTATTAGCAGGAGGGTTTATTAAGCTAATACCGCATCGTTTAAAACGATGGCAATATCATAACGTTCAACGCGAAGTGTGTCTACGATTACCCCATAACGCGGCACAATATCTTTTGCGAGTTCGGAAGTCCAAAAGGCTTCACGGGCAGCTTTGGTGGTAAATAGATAGATCCCACTGATGGCACCGGTAACTTCTTCGGCGAGATAATATTTTTCAATAAGCCCCGGTACATCCCTGAAACTCTGGAGGTTTTCGTTACAAATTTTCATTAACTCTTTTGCTTCAAAGGAGGTCTTGAATTTTACGGCTAATACAGCTTCTGCATTTTTCATTTTAATCTGTTTTATGTTTAATAATATGCAGCAAATGTAGAAACGAGCCGGGCCTGGTTTATAGGCTAAAAAGCCAAATAAATCGACTAAAAGGTTTAAATAGCAGTCTTGGTCGATCTTGTATATTTCTGCCTGTATTGAAGGGGGGTAAGTTTATGTTTCTGCTTAAAGACCCTTATAAAATGCGAAGTGTCTTCAAAACCGCTTTCAAAAGCGATTTGACTGATACTTACATCTGATGAGAGCAACTGATGAAGCGCTTTGTCCAGTTTTCTTTCTTTGAGCCAAACTGCAGGCGTGCTATGATAATATTCTTTGAAGTTTTTTTTGAAAGTGGATAAGCTCATGTGGCACAACTGTGCGAACTCCTCCAGCTTAAGGTTATATGCAAAGTTCTGTTCCATTACCCTCGTCATTTGGTATAATTGACTTTGGCATAAAGAGATAAAATAATCCGTTAGTTCCCGGTGTGCATGATTAGAGAACAAACCCAGTAGCAGTTCTTCAAACTTAAGTTTTATCAGTTCTTTGTTGGGTTGTTCAGATAAAAACAAATAGGACTGGATGGAATGATAATAATTGGTCAGCAACTCATCGCTTTGCAGCGGTATGACTGCATCCTGCGAGGATACCTCTTTTCCTTTTAGATCAATCAGGGAAGGGTTTTTATGCAGGAAATCTTTAATAAAGTCATCTGGAATAAAAATGAAAATGGCGCAAAACCCGTCATCAAAAAACTGGTGTGTAAGATTAGCCCCTTTTTTTATAAAAATGATATCGCCCTCATTGACTTCATACGCATGATAGATCGTTCGCCACATTTTTTTGCCGGAACTGATAAAGGCAAAATAATTATTGTCGCTCCAAATACCCAGTTTTGTCTCTTCCCGGAGGCAGGTGTACTCTGCAAATAAAAGTTCATTTACTTCGAGTTTACGAAATGCATTGCTGTTTTTTATAGCAGAATAAAGGTTGATCATATTACTGAAGTTGATAATCTTTGAGTAAGCAACAACCCATTTTAAAGCAAATGTAAGATCTTAAAGAGATTTTCAGCCCCCAACACTGGCAGGAATGGCGCATCGCTTATGAGCAGATTCGTTCTACGGCCATACCGGATGGTAAAGGCATTTGACAAACCGGCCCTGCCGCCGGCAGCCCCATTTTTGGCAAACCACAAATTGTAGGATGATTCCACCTGGGGCTGCTGGCTGCCCAGGACCTTGTTGCTGTTTACCGTCGGGCTGGTCCCCAGGTTAAAAAAAGGAGCAACAACAGTTCATGTTTTCAGTACTCCCGGGGTCCCGCCGTATTTATCTTTTATTTTGCATGATTATCCGGGCGGAGAACCCGGGCGGGGGGGGCGAAAAATTCCGTCAGCTGAATATGAAGCTGGGATTTGCAAAGCTGCTTATTGCTCCAATTTCCTGCCCCACTATTGGTAATACCAAATTTATGGGGCGTGCTTTTTCGTTTTTTATCTTTACAGTTTTTTTATGAATTTACAATATGGGTATCCGCTACAACCGTAAAATGATCCATACTTACCATTTCGTATTAGAAGTTTTTTCCCACATCTCGGGCAAATGTTGTTCTCAATACTTTGTCGCAAATTGTAAATGTTGTCAATGTGTTGTTCGTTTGTAAGTCGGGGATTGTTTTTGTGGTCAATTAATTGGGTGTAAAGTTGTTCAATCTCTGTTGCTGTCAATATTTCTTCTCTGTCTTGTTTGAGCCACCGTTTCATATCTGAAATAGAACCTACATAAGCGTCAAAATATGTCATTATATCTGCTTTAGGAAACACGATAATAGAAATAAAGCAATCCTTTCTGTGTACAATTTTACTCAAAGCATAAATGTGACTTTTGTTTTGGAGTATCGGATTGTAAAAACGGTGTTTTTCTCGTCCGTAAGCCAAAACTTGTGTCCATTCCTTTTGGTTGTCTCGCCCATATATTTGTCCAGAATAGTTTTTTGTCTCAATTACGAATATGCCTGTCTTACGGATAATTATGTGGTCTATTTGGTGTGATTTGCTGTCAATGTATAGTAACAAATCATTGATGATATATATTTCGTTTGGAATGTCCCCACCCAAACTTAATTTTACTCGTAATTCGCCTATCGCTCCTTTTGTTTTAGGTGATTTAAAAAAAAGAATTACAAATACAAATAGGACAACAATAATAACTACAACTATGGCTTCCATATATTATTAATGTTTTTTGTCCTGTAGGCTACCGCTGAAACATCAGGCTGCTCTTTCTGGGCATAACCAACGGACAGAGCTTGCTGCTGTGCTTGTGTTCATTGAATATCTGCCCAATAGAATTACTGAAGTTGAAGTTAACTACTAAAAGCTTAAAATTGAATGTCAAGCCCGATATTAGCTGATGTTGATATGCAGCTCATTGTTACTACGTCTGCCAGCATAGTATAAAAACCCCTGTTGTATGTTCGTCCTTCGTCTTGGTATTTTGAATTGAAAGTCTGTGTCCACCGAGGTAGGCTGTGTCCCGGGAGCGTTGGAACAAGGCAGGCTCTTTTGCAAGCTTTGGTTTTTGTGTGACGGCTCCTGTGCCTTGTAAATATGCCTGACCTGGTGCGTTGGCTGTCATGTATCGTCTGTATTTTCATTAGTTTGTTCTAAAAGTAATTTTAAATATTCTTCTGCCTGATGATGAAACTTTCTCATCAATGTCGGGATTATGTCAAGGAAGCGGTATGAAATCATAAGAACATAAATTCCAAAAATTAAAACAATCATAGCTGTCAGGTAAAGCACCCAACCAAACTGCGGTAATGAGAAAAAGTAAATTGTAATTGCAATGATCATTCTAAAAGCCAAAGTAAAGTTGGCTTCTAAATTTTGTTTTGGTTCTTTCAGCCCTTTTTCTATTTCTTCAAATGCTTCGGGTGTTATGTGGTTTCTTAGCTCCTGATAAACGGCAAGCATTGTGTTCTTTGTCAACCGAATAGGGCTTACAATTTTTGAAACTTTGTTTATGTCCTTCAAACGCTCGTCTATCGTTTCTTTTTTGAACTGATACTGTAATATTTCTCTGGTCAGCTTCACAGATTTGAAATGATTGATGACCCAAAAAATGCCGATGGATAAAAACTGAGTTGTTCCATAAACTACAAGAAAAATGCTGAACGGAATAAAGAAATTTCCTTTTATGAAAAAGTCCAAAATTCCTTTGTAGTCGTTGTAATTGAGCCAAGTGTAACAACCATAGCACTTTTCATAAATGAACGAAGCAATACTGATATTAAAAAGCAAATTCAGCAATCTGCGAAATGCAGGATAAACGGACTTGCCTTTTAAATAATCACCAGCTATAATAAATACTTCGTTCATTCTTATCTGAAAATTGCAACTACATTTTGGTTAGGTAAATAGTCAAGGTTCACAATATATGATTCAATACTGCTCCACGAAAGTTCAAAGCGGGGAGATTTGATGTTTCTCGACTTGATATGTTTGAGTGCTTCTGACCAAGGCACTTTGTAAAACTTTAGAATCTTGTAAAATGGTGTGAACTCAATAATGATAAGTTCATCAATTTTCTCGGTTTCGTTTTTTTCTACTGCCGACCAACGATTCTTATTGCCTTCTGCCTTTGCGTGTGCTTTTACCTGAATGTGTTTGCCTTTGACATTTATATCCCAACCTTTTTGAATACTGCTGTCTGCTCTTTTTCCGCCATAAATAGTTTCCACCAGCCATTCACCTATTTGGCTTGTAAAGTCGTGCTTGCTTTTTAAAACGTCTAACTTGTGTAATTCTTTTAATGCATTAATATAATTTTCAATAGCCGTCTTTTCTTGATTCATAGCTTATCTGTGTTGACATTAGGCTGAATAAGGGAATAAATAAAAGTTAAAATAATTCTCCCTTGTAGTCTTTTAGCGGAATTTCTAAATCAAGAAGTTCTACTTGAAATTTTTTCGATGACTGAATGGGTGCAAAAAATTTACTGAATGATTTGCGGTCCTTGGTAATATACCCTTGTATATTTCTATTGAACAGTTGTGCAATTAATTTACAATCATCTTTAACTATATCCCTACCAATTTCTTTTACTAGTTCTTTATCATTAAGTAAAATCGAATGAAATTCACCGGCAGATTTACCATCGAAAAAATCAAATGGAATAATTTTGACAAAGTCCAAAGGCAAATTGGCAGGGTCATCTTTTACGGAGTACTCTGCAATAACAATAGTGGATAAGTAAATCTCAATTTTCTTTTCCAGAAAATATTTGAAGTAATCTTTTGCGTTTTGGTGTAAAACGTCATTGCTTTTAAGTAACCTGATACAAAAAGAGGTGTCGAGTAAAATACTATCCATTTGCACCTCCTCTTATTTGTTGAAGCCAAGTATCTACATTGGGAACTGTATTCCATTTTGTCGAGGCTCGTTCTATTAACAAATCCAATTTATGTTCATCATAGTTTGGATTGTATGTGATGTAGTCAATTAATTTTAAGTCAAATGGTTTTCCGTCTGCAAGGTTTTGTTTTCCCTTTGCCCGAACGCCATAAACTTTGAATAAGCGTTTTTCTCCTTCTAAAAGTTGTTGTTCGGTTGCACTGACTACCAACGTTCCGTATTCTTTTGTTAATAGATGAAAATTAGGGTAGTTTCCTCCTTCTTCATTTATTTTACCATATAGTACAAATTCTGTCTCAATAAAAGTTGACGCAACTTTAAAGTAAGTAGTGCCTTTGTTTATTTTTAAAATAGGGTCTTTTGTAGATGAACTGTAAAATGAAATTTCAAGATTCTTTTCTGCGGCTCTACGCTGAAACTTATCAATAATTTCAGCTCGTTTATTGTCCAGAAAATCAATGTTTCCTCTGTTCTTAATTTCGGTACTTAAACCATTGAATAGGAGTACACCTGAAATAGGAAGATAAAATAAGTTTCGGGCAGAACCTTCTTCTATTCTGTAGGATATGTGGGGTCTTTCAGCCTTTTCACCTCTTGAAGGGTATAAAAAGGTTTCCACATCGCTGATGATTTCTTTTATCTCAGCAATGTCTATATCAATGGTTTTCAATGGTTTATTACCGATTGTTCCATCAATTTTAACTTCTATGTAACCTTGTTCTTCCACATTCCAAATTTACTATTTTAAATGGCAGTTTTCACTTCCTCTTTCACGCCCCAAACCCCACTGATTTTGTCTTTTATTTTTTGCTCAAAGATTTCAATAAGCCGCTTGTTGGCATTGACCAATTTCATTTCTTCTTCTATGGCTAGTACAATTTTTTTTGTTCGTGAATTGATGGAAGCTGAATATTAATCTTTTCATTTGTATTCCAATTGATTTGCGGTTTGAAAGTACCCCCAAAAATCCTACAGTATTAAATTAGACAATTTTGTTTAGATTTAAATACAGTAGTAACATGAAAAAATCAAGATTTACCGAAACATAAATTACTGGCGCCTTGAAGGCATATGAAGCCAGTAAGGATGTCCAGCAGATATGCCGTGAGTTGAAAATCAACCGAGCGACCTTTTACAATTGGCAAAAAAAGTACGGAGGCCTGGATGTTACTGAACTCAAGCGGTTGCGACAATTGGAAGATGAAAACAACATATAAATTATGTAGAACCGTCTATAAACATTTTAAAACTCTCATAACGCTTTACATAGGAACCTTATGTTACCGGCATGTGCTTCTCTGTCACCCGTTGTGAAAATTGTCTACTAAACTTCTTCCGGCATAGAAGAAATAATGTCTTGAGTTTCCAAGGCACCCAATGTGTCAATCATTGGGATAATAATTGGAGAAACTGCTTGCGATACTTTTTCTATTGTTGTAAATGCTGTTTCCATTTCTTCTTGATCATCTTGTTTTTGTTGTATATTAGTTTCGTTGAGTAAAGCAAGTCCTATCAACACTAGTCCAAACTTATATTTGGCTTGAATTATCTGCACCTCTAGGCTTTTGGCTGGTTTGATTTCTGAAAGTAAATGTATGTTGTCAATGTTCACAAAGAAGTCATACCCATCTTCTTCGCTACCTTTTACTTTTAAAGCTGATTCCTCCGTAAAGCTTTGTTGCTCCCAACTATGTCCTGTACGTCCGTCTCTTGAAACCTCAATTATAGTCGGTAATGCAAATCCATCAGGCTTTTTTGCATCTATACCTGGATGGTTAGAAGAAGGGGGTTTCCTTTCTCCGCCATTGGTTTGCTTCTTTATTAAGGGCTCAATTACTTTTACATAAAATTCTTCTGTTATTGGCTGTACTTGACTTACATCGTTTACTTCACTTCTAAAATGAATTAAGTCGCCAACTTTTGAATTAGTAATAAACACATTAAGAAAGCCGTAACCATTCCAAAGGTTTATGTCTTTGTTTTCTGATTCTTTGCCATTCACAAAAAGTTTGAATGTGCCAGGATTTTTGCTTCTATCAAAATAATCATTGTTTACATCGGTGATATATTCAATTCTGAATTTGCTGTTTAAATGTGCTTGCTTTGGATTATCATGGCTGAATTTTTTTGACAAAGAAAATATGGTCGGAAATTCCTTTCCTTTAAATTCCACTGCATTAGCAGCTCCATTTAAATTGAACGGGCTATTTAATTTTAGCCCTTGTACGAATAATCTTGAAAGGGTTGGCGATTTTTTTAAAATTTCCTGTAATACTTCTGTTAAAGGTTGTTGGTCGGATAATTTGGATTCAATTTCTTCCCTTCTTCTTTTGTCTTTGAGTATTCCTAATCCAGGATGTTTTTTTAGAACGTCCTCTAATTCTTTTTCTATTTCAGTTTTAAGTGGGCAAGTGCTTAATCTGTCACGACTATTCATAAATAAATCCTCTCTTGCTCTGCCATCAATCTCCGAACAATCAAGAATTACTAATATGGATTCAGCTATGTAATTCATACCAACACCTTTTCTATTAAAAAAGGCTTTTGATAAATAACCATGAGTTTGTCCATTTATTGTAAATACTATCCCTTCATCTTTTGTGAAATTTTCATGTTTCCCCTTTTTGAATACATATATTGAGTATGTCATTTTTTGCCCACTAACAGTCATTGAACCTGAAGTAGGGAAATTTTCTTCAATATTGTCAGACCGGTCTTCGTCAACTCGAACAGATAGCCCTGATAGTACAGTTTCAAATGAATTTCCTTGATAGTTTTTTCTCCTTTCATAAAGCTTAACTGGCAAAGCTATGTGCGGCATTAACACAGATAGTTTATTGTATAAATCGAAAAGTATATTAGTTCTTAACCCTGGACCTATTTTATATTCAAAGAATTTAATGTAAGTTCCCCATTGCATAGCTTTTCCATACGCCTCTGGATAATCACATGGAAGGATTAGCAATTCGTCCGCTGGAAAAAACAGAATATGATTACTTGGGGCTAAATATTTGTAATTTGAACTTCTTGCTCCATCCTTTGGGTCATCTCTCCGTATTATTGTGAACCCCCAAAAATCTTTCATCGGGTCGCTTTCATACTCTGCAATACCAGGATGTCTTTTTGAAATTACTAACTGTATGTTTTTTTCTCCACAAAATCTAAAAACTCCAGTACCTCCCATATTAAATTTTCCTTGTACAAACGGGATACGAAGTTTATTTGATTTTCTAATTGATAGAATTGTGTCATGCAACCTTGAAGGAGATTGACCTTCGCCTTTGTCAAATATTGCATAGTTAGGATTAGTTTTTTGTCCAGTAGCAACAAACCCAATGTTTTCAGATAACTGGCTTCTTTCTTTTGGTGAAATATTTGTTAGTTTTCCGTCAAATATTTGAAAATATTCTATTAGAGCTTCTCTGATGCTCTGAGGAGCTTCGTTGCTTTCAGGTTTAGTGTCTCTGCGGAAACATTCACCCATTAACATTGCATCAACTGAATTAATAATTTTTTCAACGATTGCAGCCTCTGGTTTGCTTTGTTGATTTCCAATGATAGAATAATTATTTTCGTCCGAACCAAACAGTTGCCAATTTTCAGGTCTGTCCCAATATTTCTCTTGTATTAAAAGTTCAATTACTTCATCTTCTGTTTCACATTGAACTAGTGCAATGCAAAGGTCTTTAAGTTGCATATTAGTTGTAGATTAAGGTTCTAATGTCTAACTGACGAAATTAGTACTGTTGCTGAAAGTATTGCGAGTAACGCTTCCATTTCCGCATATCACTTATGTCAATATTACTTACATTAGTTTCATTGACACAACTGATTTGTTTACCTTAAAGTTATAAAGAAATCGTTTCTCACTAAGTAAGGAAATACACTTATTGGAGTGATATCAACAATTCAAATTCAGTTGTCTGGAGATTTGTATCAAAAAAATATTCTTCGCTTTTCTATCCCAGCACCCTTTTTATCTCCGCCCCTAATGCCTGGAGCCGGAGGTCAATATGCTGGTAGCCCCGGTCAATCTGTTCAATATTCTGTATGGTACTCTTTCCTTCTGCACTCAGGGCGGCAATTAACAAGGCTACCCCTGCCCGGATATCGGGGCTGCTCATCGTGATACCTCTTAATTTTTGTTCCCTTTCCAACCCGATCACCACGGCACGGTGCGGATCACAAAGTATGATCTGCGCCCCCATATCGATCAGCTTGTCGACAAAGAACAATCGGCTTTCAAACATTTTCTGGTGTATCAATACACTGCCCCTGGCCTGGATGGCCGTTACCAGTACAATGCTCAGCAGGTCGGGGGTAAAGCCCGGCCAGGGATGATCGTAAATGGTCAGCACGCCGCCATCAAGATAACGCTGCACTTCATAAATCTCCTGTTCGGGTATATGGATATCATCTCCTTTACAATTGATTTGGATACCCAGCTGCCGGAATTTTTCGGGTATCACCCCCAGGTGTTCTATCCCCGCATTTTTAATGGTGATATCACTCTGGGTCATGGCTGCCAGGCCAATAAATGACCCTACTTCAATCATATCGGGCAGCATGCTATGCTCCGTGCCACCCAGGTAACTGACTCCTTCAACAGATAATTTATTACTGCCAATACCGGTGATCTTTGCCCCCATGCTATTGAGCATCCTGCATAATTGCTGGATATAGGGCTCACAGGCTGCATTGTACAAAGTAGTGCTGCCCACCGCCATCACGGCGGCCATGATGATATTGGCGGTACCGGTCACGGAGGGCTCGTCGAGTAACAGGTCCGCACCCTGCAGGTGCGGGGCCTCCAGGTGAAAGAATCCATCTTCTGCATGATAATTAAAAGAGGCGCCGAGTTGCTGAAAGGCAATGATATGGGTGTCGAGTCTTCTTCTCCCGATCTTATCGCCCCCGGGTTTGGGGATAAAGGCCTTCCTGAAACGGGCCAGCATGGGGCCGGCCAGCATCACGGAGCCGCGTAAGCGACCACTTTTCTGTTTAAAGGTCTCACTGTGTAGGTAATCAATATTCACATCGTCGGCCTGGAAGATACAGGTATCGCGCTCGGGCCTTTCGATCTTTACATTCATTTCCCCCAGCAACTCAATCAGCAGGTTTACATCAAGGATATCGGGGATATTCCGGACCTTGATTTTTTCCGGGGTCAGTAATACGGCGCTGATGATCTGGAGGGCCTCGTTTTTTGCGCCCTGGGGAAGGATATCCCCTTTTAGTTTTTTTCCGCCGGTAACTTCAAATGAATGCATGGCTTGGTATTAAGAGGTTCACGGGATAATCGTTAACCTGTTATAAGTACTGCAATGTAAAAACAAAAAAGTTGACAGGAAAACCCTGTCAACTTTTCATTGTAAAAATGTATCCTGTACTCAGTATCTTTTCTTTTTGAATTTACTGCCCCCACCGCTGTTACGATGGCCACCACCGCTACCGCCTCTCTGCTGGTATTTACCTCTCTGCTTACCATATCCACCGCGGTCGCGGTTTTCGGGTTGCGGCCGGTAGGCTTTAACAAAAGGAGTATTGGTGAATTCCAGTTCACCACCGGTAATATTGGTCAGCTCGCTTTGAATGGCATCATCATGCACGGTTTCCTTATGCCAGTTATTATAGGCCAGTTTCATATAATATGCGATCGCATTGGCAAAACCCTGTTTTTTATCGGGGTCTTCTTCTTTCAATGCTTTATCAATTACCAGTTCCAGGTTTTTGCCCAGGTGGTAGAATTTGGGATTTCTGTCGGGATAGGGCAGGGGCTCGGGTTTGGCCTTCAGGGTTTCCTTGGTAGGGATTGGGTAGGGGGAATCAACATCCAGTTTAAAATCGGAAATGAAAAATAAGTGATCCCATAATTTATGCCTGAAATCCTCCACATTCCGCAGGTGGGGGTTCAGAAAGCCCATCAGCTCAATAACGGCATAGGCATTGCGCTGTCTGCGCTCCCGGTCTTCAATCGTGAGCAGGTGCTCGATCATTTTCTGAATATGACGGCCATATTCACGCATGCTCAGGTAGTTCCTTGTAGTATTATAATCCATAAAAAAGTTAAAGTGAGAAAGACAAATGTAAGCTTTACCGTTGAGAACCTGAAATGGGGCGGTTTGCGCAAAAAGAAAGGGGCCCCGAACCAAGGCCCCTTTTACAAGCCACCATCCTCTTCCACCTAAGAGGTCATTTAATAATGAGAAGTTGATTGACTCCGGACAGCTGGCTCGTAACATCTGTCAGCCTTAACCAGTACATACCGGCATTGAGCGTTGTTATTTGCCTGTAGGATGGTCCGTTTACTTCAAGTTTCCCATTATAAACAGTTTGACCGTTTATATTGACGATCTGTATTTTTAGATTGGCAGGATTACTACCATCAAATTTGATACCAACAATGCCATTCGAAGGATTGGGGAAAATCGTAAAACTACTTTTTAAAGTCCCTAACTGCAGGGTCTTGGTCTGGCTCAACCGATAGGCGCCACTTGCGTATTTTATCCTGATCCTGAAATAATAATTGGTTTGCTGGTCGGATGAAGGGGTGTACCGGTAATGATAATAACCGTCATTTTCCATCTCTTCTTTCTTCACCGTAGCAATGGGATAAAAGCGGTTCCCGTCCGGACTGACCTCCACCTCGAATACATAATCCGGGTCCTGCAGGTTGGGTTGCTTCCAGAAAAGATCGGCTGTCTTCTCATGTAATTTTACCGCATTCAGGAAAAAAGTATAAGAAGGCAGGATGATCGGCGGACAATAACAGTATTCAAAATGGAAATTCACAAAGGCGGATGTGAGCACCAGGGTGGAACTGCTACCCCCTGTAACGGATGCATTGGCAGAAACAGAGATATCGTAATTATAAGTGAGGCTGTCCGTACCATAAAACTGTGAAATATCGGAGGTATCGGTCAGTACATGACAAAGCTGTTTGTTCAAAACCGTATCATGTCCGAAACCGATAAAATCGGGACCGGATCCCAAAACCATATTATTGGGCGCCAGGCTATAAGGTCCATAATTGGCCGTGATACTGTTGGATAAAGGAGTGCTTAATCCGGGCCCGGAGATCTGGTCTGTCCTGATATAGGAAAAATTGGCTGTTTGGTTGGCAAAGGAAAAATTTTCGATCGCCAGCGTATCAATGACCCCGGTGATGGTGATACAAAGCCGCACACAATTCACCGTACCATTCTGCGGGTCAAATTTGGGGAATTGTACAGGGGTAGACGTGACGCCGGTACCAAAATAAATGGTTGTATCGTATGCCGTAGTACCCGGGGTATAGCCACCGGCACATTGGGCCAAAGTTTTTTGTGCAGTTATCATCCCCATCGCTGCAAAAATCAGGGCCAAAAAATAAGATTTGTAAACATGTTTCATAGGTCGGAGTTTTGGTTAATAATTGTACTTACTAACCCTGTAAAATTAAAGATGATCCGGGGGGGAAGCAATTGTATAACTGCTCGATTTAATTTCCCGTATTTCGTGTATAATCAGGCCAATTATTACGATAGCAGCCTATAAGTAACTAAGAGTAATCACCTATCTTGCCTCCGGAATTTTTGTAGTAAAAAAACAGGGATATTTTTAACAAAAGATAGCGTACAGCAGGTAAAAATGCATCGTATTTTTTCATAAAAATCACGGTGAGCCGATTAAAAATAATTTTGCACAGTATTTATGAAAATAGTGGTTGATATCAGATCCTGCAAAGGGTTCCCTGAAATGGGGGTCCGGTCATTGATCGAATTTATTCAGTCCATAAAAGATGATTTTCCCGGCGTGGAATTTATTTTCCTGGTGGATGAGGCTACTGAAAGGCTCCTTCGGGCTTTTCCGGAATTTCAATCCATCCATGCGGGTCGGCAGGATGCCGGTTTCCTGAAAAAAAAGCTCCGGAAACATATTGTTTTGCCTGCCCTGATAAAAAAGCAAAAACCCCGTCTTATCATCTCTTTTCATCCGCTGCAAAAAAAGAAAGGAAGGGCAGTGATCTGGATGGTCCATGACAGGCTTCTGTTGAAGGATAAAAAAAAGGCAAAAAAAATAATGCACGATTTTGCTTCTGCAGGGTCCCTGATCATTACAACACTGCCCGGCGTTCAGACAGTTTTAGCGGAAGTGTATAAACTTCCGGTTCAGCAGGTAAGGCTGCTCACTCCCTTCCCGGTTTCCGGGCTCCATCCCCATACACCGGAAGAGAAACAAGCCATCCGGGAACAATATGCCGGGGGAAAGGAATATTTTCTTTTTTACCTGGATCAGCAGGATGAAAACGGGTTCAGGGACATCCTGAAGGCCTTCTCCCAGTTCAAAAAAAGACTGCAAAGCAGTTTGAAGATTGTATTCGTAATGCCGGGGTCTGCCGATGCATACAATAAGCTGCTGTCCGGTTATAAGTATCGGGATGATGTAGTGATGGTAGCGCAACCCTTCCCCGGGCAACTGATTCAGCTCTCAGCCGCCGCCTATGCGGTGATAGTTCCGGGTGCCTTGCCGGGTTATACATTCATCATAACAGGCCTGATGCAATTAGCGGTTCCGGTAATTGGCCCTGAACCTGTTGGCGATGAAAATGCCGTTTTGATTTGCGATACCGCTAACCGCGATGACCTCTTTGCAAAAATGAGCATCCTGTATAAGGACGAAAAAAAAAGGGCGGAGCAGTTAGCATCGGCTGCCCGTTTCCTGGAAGGGCTCTCCCTGCAAAGATCGGCCACAGAGTTTTCGGAATATATCAAAGGGTTGTTAACCTGATTTAGGCTAATTTTGCCATTCTTTTGAAGAAAGCCTGTCCTGGCAAAAGCCGGTTAATGATTTCTTGAATTTTTAAGCAAATAAATGGATGCCATGAATAAATCTTCGATCATCATCGATGTGGAACTGGATGAAAACAAGGTGCCGGATTCGATTTCCTGGAAAGCCTCCGATACCAGTATCGACAATGCACAAAAGGCAAAGGCCATGATGTTATCCTTTTGGGACGGGGCAGAAAAGACCGCCTTACGGATCGACCTTTGGACCAAGGACATGATGGTGGATGAAATGGCCGATTTTTTTTACCAGACCATGATCACCATGGCCGATTCATATGAAAGGGCCACCAAACATAAAGACCTGACAGAGGAAATGAAAAAATTTGCGAAGGAGTTTTATCATAAATTCCGTGAATTGCAATTGAAAGAAAATAAAGCTGATTAAATTATCGATCATGAACCTGGAACAAAATATAATGGCTGAAATGAAAGAGGCCATGAAAGCAAAGAATGAAGCGGCCCTCCGCAGCCTGCGGGCCATTAAAGCCGCTATATTACTGGCAAAGACCTCCGAAGGGGCCAACGGCGAGCTCAAAGAAGAAGACGAGTTGAAACTCTTGCAAAAGCTGGTCAAACAAAGAAAGGATTCTTTGGAGATCTATACGCAGCAAAACCGCGAAGACCTTGCGGTGAAAGAAAAGGAAGAGATCGCCATCATTGAAAAATTCCTGCCGCAGCAGATGTCTGCTGAGGAGTTGAAAGCGGCCTTAACCGTTATTATCAAAGAAAGCGGGGCAGTTTCACCAGCTGATATGGGCAAGGTAATGGGTCTCGCGACCAAAAAATTGGCCGGAAAAGCAGATGGCAAAACAATTTCCACCCTGGTGAAAGAGTTATTAAGTGCATGATTATCGATCTGCTGCTGGCCATCCTCCTGGTCCTTGCTATTGTGAAAGGATACCGTAAAGGTTTGATTGTTGCCGTATTTTCCATTCTTGCCCTGATCATCGGGCTCGCGGCGGCCATTAAGCTTTCTACAGTGGTGGCTTCCTATATTGGTAAGTCGGTCAACATTTCAGATAAATGGCTTCCGGTCATTTCTTTTGCTGCCGTATTTATTGTCATTGTTGTATTGGTCAGGCTGGTGGCCGGTATCATCCAGAAAAGTGCCGAGCTGGTACTGCTGGGTTGGTTGAACCGGCTGGGCGGGGTGCTGATTTATGCTGCTTTATATTTGATCATATTCAGTATTTTTTTATTTTATGCAGTTGAATTAGGGGTTTTCAAAAATGAAACGATCCATGCTTCCGTTACGTATACATATATCAGGCCATGGGGCCCGGCTGTGATCAATACAATTGGTTCGCTGGTTCCTTTTTTTAAAGGTATGTTTGCTGAATTGCAGGCATTTTTCGGGAATGTATCCGAGCAGGTTTCGGGATTGTAATAAAAAACAACCGATAGGCTCAATTCATAGATATTTGCTGTAAATCAGTTATTTTAGCAAAAATAAATTGGCGCAGATAAAGGCATGGAATACGAGATAAAACAAGTAGATAAATTCAGGTTCGTTGAAGAAGGCGAAGGCGAAACCTTGATGCTCCTGCATGGGCTTTTTGGGGCATTAAGCAATTTCCAGGACCTGATTGAATATTTCAGGCACCAGTATAAAGTGGTGGTGCCCCTTTTGCCCTTATTTGACCTTGACATCCTTCATACCTCGGTCGGGGGACTGGCTAAACATGTTCATAAATTTCTTGAAAAGAGGAATTACCAGGATGTTCATCTTTTAGGGAACTCGCTGGGCGGGCATGTAGCATTGGTGCACATCCTCAAACACCCGGAGCGCATCAAATCGCTGATCCTGACCGGTAGTTCCGGCCTCTTTGAGAATGGGATGGGGGATTCTTATCCCAAGCGGGGCGATTATGAATATATCAAGAAGAAAACAGAACTGACTTTCTATGATCCTGCCACAGCCACCAAGGAGCTGGTGGATGAAGTGTATTCCATCACCAATAACCGTATCAAGGTGATCAAGATCATTGCCCTTGCTAAAAGTGCGATCCGGAATAACCTGGGGGAGGAATTAAACCAGATCAAACAGCCCACCCTGCTGATATGGGGTAATAATGATACGATCACACCGCCATTTGTAGCCCGGGAGTTTAACAAACTGATTCCTAACAGTGAACTGCATTTTATCGATAAATGCGGGCATGCGCCCATGATGGAAATGCCGGATGAATTCAATGCTATTTTGCATAAATTTTTGAAAAAATTGAATCAGCCTGCAACAGTTGCTTAAGTCTTGCTGTCTCAATATTAAAAGCCGCTATCCATGTTAACAAGAGATCTCATATCTCCGGTTCTTCCCCATCTTCAATTGCAGGACAAGGTCTTCAATGCTTTGCAATTGATGAATGATTGTCATGTGGCACATTTACCCCTTGCCCATGAAGGACTGTATATCGGCCTGGTGAGTGAAGAAGATCTGTTACAGACCCCCGATGATACCGTTGAGATCCGTGCAGTAAAAGAATCATTCCCCCTGATCAAAGTATTACCGGATGATCATTTTCTCAAAGCCCTGCATATTACGGCTGAAGGTAAATTAACGGTGATTCCCGTCGTTTCACCCGACAATGAACTGATGGGTTCTGTGAGTTACCGGGAGCTGATCAAACAGGCCTCGGAATTCATGAATGTAAAAGAGCCCGGGGGGCTGGTGGTCCTGGAAATGGAAGCAAGGGAATATTCGTTCAGCGAGATCAGCCGGCTGGTAGAAACCAATGACGCCCAGATCACACAACTCAATACATATACGGACCCCGAGACCGGCCTGATGCAGGTTACCTTCAAAATTAATAAGGTGGAGATCTCAGACATCGTTGCTACCTTTCAACGGTACGAGTATAATGTTAAAAATGCCTTTGGGGAAGAGTTCTATGAGAATGAGCTGAGGAATAACTACGACAACCTGATGAACTACCTGAAAATCTAGGTAGGGTTCACCTGCATGTCATTTTTCCCATTAAATTTAACCTCTGATAAAACCTGATGTAGTATACAGAAATGCCTTGCCTGGAAAAATATGTGATCGTCTTTTTTGTAATGTGGTGCCAGGCTTATACCCTCGATGCGCAAACCGGCCAGTCATCACCATATAATGAACTGCCTTCTCCGGGCAGCCCGGTCGGACATCCGGCAAAGGATTCTGCTGTGATTGCCCGTCCCTTCTTTGTCAGGAAAATTTATATCTCCGGGAATAAACGCACAAAAGAGAGTATCATACTCCGTGAACTTCCTTTCCGGGAAAATGAAGAATATGCCCTCCAGGACCTGGTGGCGAGATTTGAAGATGCAAGAAGGCAACTGATGAACACGGCCCTTTTCCATGATGTGATCGTAGCCCTGAAAAGATTTGATGGCTATAATGTTGATATAACCGTCGAAGTGAAGGAGCGATGGTACCTGTTCCCCCTTCCCTATTTTAAACCGGTTGACCGAAACTTTAACCAGTGGCTGATTGAACAAAAGGGAAACCTGAACAGGGTGGATTACGGGCTGAAGATCATTCATAACAATACGACGGGCCGGAATGATAAACTGAATGTATGGCTGGTGAACGGATACACCAAAAGGGTTTCGCTGAGTTATGACCGTCTCTATATCGAAAAGAGCATGAAATGGGGGATGCGGACCTCCCTGAACCTGGGCAGTAACAGGGAAGTGAATTATGCGACCGCTAATAACAAACAGGTCTTTTATAAGGATGAAAACAGGTTTGTGCGGTCATTTTTTAATGCCAGTGCCGAACTGACCTACCGAAAGGCGATCAAAACCAGGCACCGCTTTGGTTTGGGGTACAGCAGCGAAAAAGTGATCGATACCATAAGGAAATTAAACCCCTCCTATTTATACAACAACAACACCCGGATTCGGTATCCCGAGCTCTACTATATCATGAATTATTTTGATGTAGATTTTATTCCTTATCCGCTAAAGGGGTACCTGGCGGAGGTCAGCGTAAATAAAAAAGGGTTGAACAAATCGGTCAATCTCTGGCAAACAACCGTCAAAGTGGGTGGTAACTGGCCCATTGCCCGCAAAACCTGGCTGGGCTTAAGGGTGGCCGGCAACCTGAAACTGCCGTTTAAACAACCTTTCTATAACCAGCGCCTGCTGGGATACAGCGATTTTTTTATGCAGGGCTATGAATATTATGTGCTGGATGGCGTGGCCGGCGGATACCTGAAAACCACGGTCACCAAACAATTACTCGGTTTTAATATCAAGATGCCGATAAAAAAATCCACGATTGAAAGTATTCCTTTCAAAGTCTATGTAAAAGCCTATTCCAATATGGGCTATGTGTATAATCCCGAACCCGGTAACAATAACCTGAACAATAAGATGCTGTATTCCGGGGGCGTGGGGATCGATATTGTTACCTTCTATGATTTTGTAATGCGGTTTGAATGGAGCTTCAACCAGTTAGGGCAAAACGGATTATATTTACACAGGAAGTCGTATTACTGAAAACGGTCCTTGCGGCCCCTTTTGATTATTCAGGATAATATTAATTTTTTTCATGAAAGTTGCTATTTACAGCCGGGTGATGGAAGAGGAACAACGCAAGGATGTTCAGTCTTTTTTTGATGAGCTGGCGGCCCAGCAGATCCAGCCCCTGGTATTCCTGCCCTTTTTTCAAAACCTGAAAGACCGGATACACCTGCCCGTAAATACCACGACTTTTTATCTGCCGGAAGACCTGAATGAACAGATTGATTTTGTGGTCAGCCTGGGAGGCGATGGCACTTTACTGGATACGATCACCCTGGTACAGGATAAAAATATCCCGGTGGTGGGGATCAATTTCGGCCGGCTGGGCTTCCTGGCCAGTATCGGTAAGGATGAACTGGAAGTGGCCGTGAAAGCCCTGATGAAGGGCACTTATGTGGTGGAGAAAAGGACCATGATCCACCTGGATGCAGACCTCCCCTTATTCGGACATACACCTTTTGCACTCAATGAATTTGCGATTCATAAACGGGATACGGCACCCATGATCAAGGTACATACCTACCTGAACGGGGAGTTTCTCAATACTTACTGGTGCGATGGATTGATTGTGGCGACACCTACCGGATCAACCGGGTATTCTCTCAGTTGCAATGGCCCCATCGTATTTCCCGATTCGGGCAGTTTTCTGATCACACCCGTTGCGCCGCATAACCTGAATGTGAGGTCCATTGTGGTGCCGGATAATAATATCATTTCCTTTGAAATAGAAAGCCGGTCAGACCAGGTGATCTGTGCCATGGATTCCAGAAGGGAGATCGTGAACAAGAATGTTCAGCTGGCGGTGCGGAAAGAAGCGTTTGAGCTGAAACTGGTGAGGCTGAACGAGAATAATTTTCTCCAGACACTGCATAACAAGTTAACATGGGGGCTGGACAGGAGAAACTAAGAGGGTCCGGAAACCGGTTTCTGTTAAATATCAGGCAATGGCCAGTGGTTTTTTTCGTTTTAATTTTTTGAAGTCTTATTTTGCAATCATGTTTTCAGGTAAATTATTTATCGTTTTAGCCATTTTGGTACCGGGAACTCTTTTGGCCCAGCCACAGGCAACTGTTCAGGAAGGTGAATTTGGTGTTGGTTTTGGTGTGGCGCATTATTTTGGAGATCTCAATACAAGGGCGCATTTGGACCGTCTCAAACCTGCTGCCACCCTGTTTTTTAGAAAAAATTTCGGTAATTATATCGCTGCCAGGATCGGGGCCAGTTTTGCCCAACTGGGTTATTCCGATGTGTACAATACCCATAATCCTGTGATGGTGAACAGGAACCTGAGTTTTAACAGTAATGTATGGGAGCTTTCGCTCCAGGGCGACTTTAATTTTTTCCGGTTTATGCCGGGAGAACCGGGATATAATTATACGCCCTATATCACATTTGGGGTGGGTATTTTCAGTTATGATCCCTATGCTTACCTGGCGGGTGAAAAATATTATTTGCGTCCTTTGAATACCGAAGGCCAGGGATCGTCGCTTTATCCCGACCGCAAGCCTTATTCTTCCATGGCGGTAAGCATACCCTTTGGGGTAGGGTTCAAGTATTCCCTCAATGAAAGGATGAATATCGGTATAGAAATTTTACACCGCTTTACCAATACGGATTATCTCGATGATGTAAGCACCACGTATCCGGGCGCAGCCGCTTTCCCTCTTTTACCGGATGGCAGTCCTTCGCCTGCATTTCTTTTGTCCGACCGTTCTTATGAACTAGGTCCGCCAATAGGTATCGAAGGGCGTCAGCGCGGGAACAGCAAGCAAAAAGACCAGTTTATGACGGCCATGCTTCACCTCACGTTTAACCTGCAATCCTACAGGTGCCCGACCGTGAATTAGTATTTGCAGAATAACCCTTTTATTTTCCGGAAGGCATTTTACTGCCCTTTATTGTATTTTTGATTGTTCCAACAGTACAATAATGTCTGATTTAATCGAAAAAATTGATAAATCCCGTCTCCCCAATCATATTGCCATCATCATGGATGGGAACGGCCGATGGGCCAGGGAAAAGGGAGAAGACAGGTTGTTCGGGCATTTTCACGGTGTGGAAAGTGTAAGAAACATCGTGGAAGGCTGTGCTGAACTGGGCATCGGTTACCTGACCCTCTATGCATTTTCGACGGAAAACTGGGACCGGCCCGAATATGAAGTGGTGGGTTTGATGGAATTGCTCGTGAACACGATCAGGAAAGAGGTGGATAGCCTGCATAAGAACAATATCAAATTACATGTGATCGGCGATATGACCATGCTGCCGGAATATGCAAGGGCCGAACTCAACGAGGCCCTTGAAATCACAAAAGACAATACGGGGCTCAACCTGATCATGGCCCTGAGTTATAGCGGCCGATGGGAACTGCTCAATGCCGTAAAGAATATTGCCTGGCAGGTTAAAAAAGGGGATCTCAAGGTGGAGGAGATCAATCAGGATACCCTGCAGCAACACCTGGCCACCAGTAATTTCCCCGACCCGGAACTCATGATCAGGACCAGTGGTGAATACAGGATCAGCAATTTCCTGCTATACCAGCTGGCCTATGCAGAATTGTATTTTACCAATGTACGCTGGCCCGATTTCAGGAAAGAAAATCTATACGAAGCCATCCTCGATTACCAGGCCCGGGAAAGACGTTTTGGCAAAACGGGGGATCAAATGAAAATGGGGCAGGGTGCTTAAACAGCCTGGTTTTTCTGCGATAGGCCAAAAATGCGTTAAAATCAGCCTGTTCCACACCTCTTTTTAACATAGACTTCAAAAATTTACCTTTATTTTGCCCCCTCAATAAGATTGGGAAAGCCTGTCAGGGGCTTTTTTTGAAAATAGCTTAAGGATTTTGACTGACTTTGAACATTCAACCATGCAACGACTTCTTATTCGATTTTGTGTTTTTACAATAGTGGCGAGTTTTTTTGTGGTATCGGCAAAAGCACAATTGACGGATACCATTCCCGGTAATGCCTCTGTTGACCCTGACCTGATTGCATGGCAAAATGCCACCCGCGCCAAAGAATACACGATCAACACTATTACAACAACAGGCGTAAAATTTCTTGATACCTCCATTGTTGTTTCCATTTCCGGTCTCCAGGTGGGTCAGAAATTCATCCACCCCGGCACCGATATCTTTTCAAAGGCAGTCCAGAACCTCTGGCGCCAGCGTCTTTTTTCCAATGTTGAAATTTTTGTAACCAGGATCCGGGACGATAAAGTGGACCTGGAGATCAGCGTACAGGAAAGACCCAAACTGGGGAATTTCAATTTTGAAGGTGTGAAGAAATCGGAACAGGAAGAACTGCAGGGTAAAATCGGATTGGTGAAAGGTACCGTCGTCACTGAAAATACACGCCGCAATGCGGATGAGGTGATCAGGAAATACTTTACCGAAAAAGGATATAAGAATGTTACGGTTAAGATCATTGAGAAAACGAGCCCCAGCATCGCTAATTCACTCGATCTTTCTTTTATCGTTGACCGTGGCAAGAAGGTGAAGATCGATGAGATCAACTTTTACGGAAACAATACGGTCAGTGACCTGAAACTGAAAAAACAGTTGAAAGGAACCAAGGAAAGAACCAAACTGACCCTGCACCCTTCTGAGAACAAAGGACCTTATGGTGAAAATAAGCGGACCAGCTTCAAAGAATATATGAAGGATTATGGGTTCCTTTCCCTGAGCAAGACCAAGAATTACCTTGATCCTTATTTCCGGTTCAAACTTTTCAGTTCTGCCAAATTTGACCAGAAGAAGTTTGACGAAGACAAGGAGAAGATCCTCAATTACTATAATTCGGTTGGCTACCGCGATGCCAGGATCGTGAGCGATACGGCCACTACCTCGAAAGACGGGAATAACATCAACCTTCATGTTAAGGTGGATGAAGGACATAAATATTATTTTGGCAATATCACCTGGAAGGGGAATGCCAAATATTCAGATTCGATCCTGAATGTGATTTTGGGTATCCGTAAAGGGGATGTTTATAATATCGAGACCCTGAATCACCGGCTGGGTAAGGAATTATCACAGGAAGGCGGGGACATCAGCGGATTGTATATGGATGATGGTTACCTGTTTTTCCGGATCGATCCCGTGGAAACTGCAGTATACAACGATACCATCGATCACGAGATCAGGATCGTAGAAGGCCCGCAGGCGCGGATCAAGGATATCAAGATATCCGGGAATGAAAGAACAAAAGAACATGTGATCCGTCGTGAGCTCAGAACCCTGCCAGGAGAATTGTTTAGCCGCCAGGATCTGATCCGCTCCCAAAGGGAACTGGTGAACCTGAACTATTTCGACCAGGAAAAGATCGGGATCAATCCGATACCCAACCCTGACGATGGTACCGTGGATATTCATTATAGTGTGGAAGAGAAATCGTCCGACCAGCTTGAATTGTCTGCCGGATGGGGCGGTGGTATCGGGCTTACCGGTACATTAGGCGTTACGTTCAATAATTTCTCGATCAAAAATATTTTCAACAAAAAATCATGGGATCCGCTGCCAACAGGGGATGGCCAAAAACTTAGTTTGCGTATTCAGTCGAACGGAAGGGCCTTTAAGTCAAATAATTTCTCCTTTACCGAACCCTGGCTTGGCGGGAAGAAAAGAAACTCGCTGACCCTGAGTTATTACAGCAGCCGTTTCTCCAATTCATACGATTATCTTACCGGTACTTATAGCAAGGCAAGGTCCGACTCCAGCTACCTGAAAGCCCGTGGTTTCTCCATTGCACTGGGTAAACAGTTGAAATGGCCGGATGACTATTTCAGCCTGGTCTATTCATTGAATTTTACCCAGTACCAGCTTAAGAATTATGCGATCTTCCAGGGCCTCAACAATGGAACCTCAACCAATATCAGTTTGAAGATCGCCTTACAGCGTTCTTCGGTGCTGAACCCTATTTTCCCGGTAAGCGGATCCAGTTTTATTTTGAGCGGGCAGTTTACACCACCCTATTCGCTGATCAATCCCAGTTTATCAACCGAAAACCAGTACAAGCACCCGGAATACCATAAATGGCGTTTTAATGCAGAATGGTATGTTCCATTGGGCAAACCCATGGGTGCTGATAAGAACAGGCAGTTTGTGATTAAACTGGCCGCCAAATATGGTTTCATGGGTCGTTATAATAAGAAACTTGATTTTTCACCCTTCGAAAGGTTCCAGCTGGGTGATGCGGGATTGACCAATAACTTCGGATTGCTGGGGTATGATATCATTGCGCAGCGGGGCTACCCGGTATACCAGACCTCCGATCCCAGTGTGAACCCCGATCTGTCCAATGCCAGCCGGTTCTTTACCATCTTTAATAAATACCAACTGGAGTTACGTTATCCTTTAGCCACCAACCCGAGCAGTACTATTTTCGGGCTGGCATTTTTTGAAGCTGCCAATGGCTGGTTTGATTTTAAAGATTATAACCCCTTCCGGTTACGCCGCAGTGCCGGGGTGGGTATGCGTTTTTATCTGCCCATGTTTGGATTACTCGGATTTGATTACGGTATTGGCTTTGACCGGATCCAGCCGGGTCAGGGTTTAAAAAATGCCACTAAATTTACCTTTATGCTCGGGTTTGAACCTGAATAAACGGGAAACCATAAACATCATTTTCAATCATTAAAACTGGGTATATGAAAAAGATAGTATTAGCGGTATGTAGCCTCTTCCTGATGACGACAGCCTCCTTGTCGCAGCGGTATGCTGTCATTGATACAAAATATATTCTTGATAAAATGCCTGAGTACAGCGCCGCCCAAAAGCAACTGGATGATATTGCGGCTGGATGGCAAAAGGAAATTGATGATAAACAGGCCGAATTGGATAAGATGTACCGGGAATTTGATGCCGAGCAGGTGATGTTGACAGATGACCTCAAGAAAAAAAGGGAAGACCAGCTTTTTGTCAAGGAAAAGGAATTACGCGATTTACAGCGTAAACGCTTTGGTTTTGAGGGTGATCTGTTTAAAAAAAGACAGGAACTGGTAAAACCCGTGCAGGACAAGGTTTACAATGCCATCCAAAAGCTGGCCGTACAGCGCAGCTATGATTTTATTCTTGATAAAAGTGAAGGAATAACTGTTATCTTTGCCGACCCAAAACTGGACAAAAGCGAGGATATATTGAAGGAATTGGGCGTAAGGAACTAATTGTTAAAGATTTCTTAACGGGCAACTAAAACTATACAAATCAAATCTTAAATAAACACCAACAAAACGTAAATGAAAAAGATAACAGGAATTTTTATTGCGGCATTGCTTATGATGGCTGCAGTTAATGTACAGGCTCAGAAAACCGGTTATATCAGGGTAGATGATATGGTATCCTTAATGCCTGAACTGGCAAAGATCGATACGATGCTTGCCCAATACCAGAATGATTCATTGCCTGGTACTTTTAACTATCTCCTGGGTGAATATCAGCGTTACGACAGTATTGCCAAGGATTCTACCAAGCCCGTAGTTGTTCGCAATGATGCAGGCAAAAAATCCGGCGAATTCTTATCAGAATTGCAAAACTGGCAAAGTACGGCGCAGGCCATGATTGAGAACAAACAATCTGCTTTATTACAGCCCGTTTATGCGAAAGTGATGAAGGCCATAGAAGACGTTGCAAAGGAGAAAGGATATGCCTATGTGTACAACAGGGAAGCCTTGCTTGTAGCACCACCCGCAGATGATTTGCTGCCGCTGGTAGCCGCAAAACTGAATGTAAAAGTACCTCCGAAAGCCGCGACACCCGCCAAATAAATTGTTAAGCTAATTTTTATAAACTGCCGCACTTACCTGCGGCAGTTTTACTTTTGTAGGGAGTATGGAAAAAATCAACCCTATTGGTGTGTTCGATTCAGGTTATGGTGGCCTCACCATCCTGAAAGATATTGTCGCGCAATTACCACAATATGATTATGTGTATTTCGGGGATAATGCCCGGACCCCCTATGGTACCCGTTCTTTTGAAACCGTATACCAGTATACCCTTGAATGTGTGCAATGGCTTTTTAAACAGGGCTGCCCATTGATCATCCTGGCTTGTAATACGGCTTCGGCAAAAGCCTTAAGAACCATACAACAAAAAGATTTACCCGCACTGGGTGCTTCAAAGCGGGTGCTCGGGGTGATCAGACCTACGGCAGAGATCATCGGTACTTATTCCTCCTCGAAACAGATTGGCGTATTGGCCACAAAGGGTACGGTGAGTTCTGGTTCCTATCTGATTGAGATTGAAAAATTTTTTCCGGATCTGCAGGTGTACCAGCAGGCCTGTCCCATGTGGGTACCCCTGGTGGAGAATAATGAATATGAAACCGATGGTGCTGATTATTTTGTAAAGGAATGTATCGACAGTTTACTGGACCAGAACCCGGCGATTGATACGATCTTACTGGCCTGTACCCATTATCCCCTGCTGATGAAAAAGATCAGGGAATACTCACCGGCCGACATGACCATACTGTCGCAGGGAAAGATCGTCGCGAGCAGCCTGGCGGATTACTTATTGCGGCATACAGCGATGGAGCAGCAGCTCAGCAGGGGAGGAAACAGGCTGTTTTATACCACTGATTCGCCCGAAGACTTTGATAATCATGCAACTACTTTTTATGGAGCCAATATTGTCTCCCGGCATGTTGACCTTGATTCCGGGACTTAAAATTTTCTTTCTTCATACATCCCAGTTCTAAGCTCCATTGCTTACCTTTGCCGTCCTTTCACAAACAATGGGAAGTGGTGTTCCCGTTGAAAAGGTTAAAGATCCTGTTTCTCCACAGGTATTTTGTAAAACTGAAAATGAAAAAAAATGGCAGGAAAAAAAAGAACATATCAGCCGCACAGGCGCCGTCGTAAAAGTGTACATGGTTTTCGTAAAAGAATGGAAACCGCTAATGGACGCAAAGTGCTGGCCAGCCGCAGAAAGAAAGGCCGTAAAAAGCTAACTGTTTCTGACGAAAGAAGATTGAAGTAAAGCATTTTCGCGGTTTGAGGACCGCAGGAAGCTGAAGCTTACTATATTTATAGCTCTGATATTTTATCAGAGCTATTTATTTTTCCCAGATGCAATTCAAACTCACCAGGAATGAAAGATTGAAAAGCCGTAAGCTGATCGATCAATTATTCAGCGAAGGGGTTAGTTTTTCTTTACACCCTTTCCGGGTGCTGTATATGGTCCACCCCCGGGGGAGCGTCGGGCCCCAGTCAAATCTTCAATTCGGGGTCGGTGTATCGGCGAGGCATTTCAAAAAAGCCGTAGACAGGAACCGGGTCAAAAGATTGACCCGTGAAGCCTACCGTTTACAAAAACAGGAATTACAGGCGCAGGCAAAATTGAAAGGCAAAATCCTCTATGTGTTTTTCATTTATACCGGGAAAGAGCTGCCGGATTATCATTTTCTCAAAGAGAAACTAGGCATAGCTTTGCAAAAACTGGTCACTATAACAAATGAAACTGATCCTTCAAATACTTAGTCTTCCCTTCATCGCCCTGATAAAAGTATACCAATGGGTCATTTCCCCCTGGCTGGGTCCCAGTTGCCGGTTTACCCCCACCTGTTCGCATTATGCAGCTGAAGCTTTGAAAAAACATGGGGTGTTGAAAGGGTTGTGGTTATCCCTTAAAAGAATATCAAAATGCCATCCCTGGGGTGGCAGCGGATATGACCCAGTTCCCTGAATTTTTCCGTCCTTTATTCTGTCTTAGTTCCAGCAACGTCTCTTCATTGGGTTTTGTGCGGTTGCCAGGGACCTTGCGTGAAGAAGATAATGACGCAACGTCCTTCAGCCAACACACGGGGGCCGGACGGAGAGACGTTGCTGTAACCTGGCTCAACTCTTGAGTTCCAGCAACGTCTCCTGATTGGGTTTTGTGCGGCTGCCAGGGACCTTGCGTGAAGAAGATTATGACGCAACGTCCTCCAGCCATCACACGGGGCCGGTCGGAGAGACGTTGCTGTAACTTGGAATTTGAGAACAAGCTGAGTTCCAGCAACGTCTCC
>WGMO01000008.1 GCA_016125075.1 Terrimonas sp. | reverse complement strand
TTATCTACAAAGGCATCTATAAGCCGCACAGGGTTATCAGCAGCTACCTGATCTTCAAGGGTTGCAAAGTAGCTTTGGTGGCGATTAGTTCCGGTTATGTAATTCATGCAATAGTAGAAGCAAATTCTATGCAATAAATACTCTTATTAACATTGTGTATATTTGGGAATGAACGGGAGTATTTTCACAAACTCCCGTTGTATGTCACCCTATTTGAACATTCCGTACACATTTAAACACCCAAGACTTTGCCATGCTGCCCGACGCTATTTTTAGCACATTGCAAGGCACACAAAACCCAAACACAAACCAAACCTTGCAAAGAGCTAAAAATGCCAACACACAACCTACCCACCCCGGCTGACGAAATTCTATTAAGCAATATCAGGCAACATCAGGTGTAAAACCCTAATCAGCAAGACATAAACATCTTTTCAACAGCAAAAATTGACTACTAATTTAAGGGACTCAACTTCACTAATAAGTCAATAAATTTGCATAATATGCAATGAATATGAGCCAAAAAGCAATAAATAGACTAAAGGTTGTGCTGGTTGAGAAAAACCTTAGTAGCAAATGGCTGGCTGAAAAGCTTGATGTGAATGAGGCAACCGTTTCAAGATGGTGCACAAACGATGTTCAACCGAAATTAAAAACGCTTGTAAAAATTGCAGAGGTTATGAAAGTAAAAGTTTCTGATTTATTAAACGACAAGCAGAAATAGATAAATGGCACAAATACCTTTTAAAGTTTCTGCAAGAACCGCAAGGTTAATTGGAAGGGAAAATATTGCTACTTCCAAAGGTGCTATTATTGAACTTGTAAAAAACGGTTACGATGCTGACAGCAAAGTCAGCATCGTCTTTTTTGACAATAAATATTCAACGGTAAATTCCGAACTTTCACAACAGAACTACAACGACCTTATTTCAAAGGGCATAAATCAAGAAACCATTGACAACTTGTATGAGCTGAATGAAGGCTCTTATTTTTTGAAGGAAAGGATTACCGAAGAACAAACAACTGAATTCAAAAAAAGTATAAATCGCTTTTCAACCCTTTACATTATTGATGCAGGCGAAGGCATGACTCAAAAAATTATCAGAGACCACTGGATGACCATTGGCACTGATAACAAAGCATACAATGTCTTTACGCAATCAGGTAGAGTAAAAGCAGGGGCAAAAGGTATTGGACGATTTGCGTTAGACAAACTTGGAAACAAGTGTGAGATGATAACTGTTTTCAATCCTGAAATTCATAAAACGGATGTTGATGAAAACGGAAAGGAAACCACCAATGATGGCTACATCTGGAAAGTGAACTGGGAAGATTTTGAAGGCGAGTTTAAAACGATTGACAAAGTAAATGCTGACCTGAATGGTTTTAATACCACTTCACTCAAAGACGAAATTCTTAATAGAGTTCCTGAAATTGATTTGACGAAAGTTAATTCTGAAAAAGATTTCCAATACGGAACGATTTTGAAAATTTCGGAGTTAAGAGAAAATTGGGAAGATTATTTTGTTGACCAAGTTTATTCTGACTTAGAAGTTTTAGTTCCACCAAAAGAAAGTGGCGAGTTTGAAATTTATCTTTTCAGTTCTTTGATCCCTGAAAAATATGGTGAAGTTCTTGGTTCTATTTGCGATGATTTTGATTACAAGCTTACAGCAGTTGCAGATGAAAATCAAAATGTCAAGATAACAGTTTACCGTAGGGAATATGATGTTGAACTTATTCCGCCTGATTTTTTTAAACGTGAAGCGATGAAGGAATTTCCCTTTACTCACTCTGATTTCATGAAAGGAGTTTGGGAGAAGGACACGACATTTTCCAAGTTGTTGCCCGGATATTCAGCAATAGACAAAGACAAAATTTTTAACAACATTGGTGTTTTTGATTTTTCATTTTACTTTCTAAAAAGAACTTTCAGCACTCCAGATGCAAACAGATTTTTCTATAGAAAATTTCAATCAAACAATAGAAAGGATTGGCTAAACAAGTTTGGGGGAGTTAAGTTGTTCAGAGACAATTTCAGGGTCAGACCATACGGTGAAGTTGATGATGTTGCTTTTGATTGGTTAGGTTTAGGGAATAGAAAAGCTGCAAGTCCTGCAGGTGTTGCTAAGGAAGAAGGTGGCTACAGAGTAGAACCAGAAAATGTAGCAGGTGCAGTTAAAATATCTCGTTTAACTAATGTGAATTTTGAAGACAAATCAAGCAGAGAAGGGTTACAGGAAAATACAACTTTTCAAATCTTTAAAACCCTTATTGCTTCAATCATAAATATTTTTGAAAACGACAGAGCATACATCGCAAGAGAAATGTCAATGTATGACGAAATCAAATTTGGTCCAGAACGTGACAGAAAAAAAGCTGAGGCACTTGCAAAAAAGATTTTGGCTGATAGTCGTGCTAAGGCAATAGCAGCAAGTAGTAATTCAGAAAACTCTAATGAAAACTCAGGACAGCAAACTCAAGACGAACAAGAAAAGGAAATTTTAGCTTTTGAAATTGAAAAGAAGGAAGAAGAAATAGAGAAGCTAAAGGAAGAACAAAAAGTGTTGAGGGGTTTGGCAAGTAGTGGAATTGTTTTAGCATCATTCAGTCATGATTTAAGCAAGTTGAATAATGTCTTAAGTTCAAGAGTTGACAAACTGAAAAACCTATTCACAGAGAAAGTCTTAGAATCAGAATACGATAATGTAGAAGAAAGAAAAAATCCTTATGCACAACTTGAGAAAATGCGTAAGCAAGATTTGAAAATGCAGAATTGGTTAAACTTTTCATTAGGAGCAGCAAGAAAGGATAAGAGAAAGCGAAAACAATTATTTCTCAAAAAGTATTTCAACGAGTTTAAAAATGACTGGTTGACTGTTACGGAAAACAGAGGAATTGAACTTGATGTTTCAAAAATTGCTGACCTTGATCTGCGTGTTTTTGAAATTGACATTGACAGCATATTTAACAACTTACTTGTAAACTCAATTGATGCATTCAATCTATCAACAATAAACAGGCAGAGACAAATTTTAATTTCAGCTACCGACAATTCAAAAGAAATTGTAATTGACTACTACGATAATGGTCCAGGTCTTTCAAAGGATATTGAGAAACCTGAAATAATTTTTGAGCCGTTATTTACAACAAAACGAAATGCAATAACTGGAGAAGAAGAAGGAACAGGTTTAGGTTTATGGATTGTAAAATCAATCGCTGAAGAAAATGATGGAACAATAAAACTTCTTTTTCCAAGTGAAGGGTTTGGAATCAGAACTACATTTCCAATTAAGTATAAAAGAACATAAGGCATGTATAAAATAATATTCATAGACGAACAACAATCTGACATTGACGACTTCAAGGATTATGTTGATGCCACAAATAGCAACGAAAAATTTGAAGTAATTGGAGAGTTTCCGCAGGAAGAACTTGACGAAATGATTCAGGTCATTATTAATCATAATCCTGATGCTGTTGTAACTGATTTTATGTTGAATGAATACAAAGAAGCAATTAAATACAATGTACCATACAACGGTGTTCAGTTGGTTCAAGAAATACTTTCGATTAGAGATTCGTTTCCGTGCTTTGTTATGACTTCTTTTGATGACAATGCAATCAAGGCAAGTGATGATGTAAACCTTGTTTACATAAAGGATATTCTTCACGGTTCGGAAAAGGAAACCAATGCCAAAGCCAATTTTCTTGAAAGAGTAGAAAGTCAAATCGTTCACTACAAAACAAAAATTGCTAATGCTGAGAAAGAATTATATCGTTTGCTCGAATTAAGAAATTTAGAAAAGGCAACCATTGAGGACGAAGAAGAGATAATTCGCTTAGACCACTTTCTTGAAAGAAGCATTGACAAGCGGAATGCAATTCCAGAGGAATATAAATCTCTATCTAATACAAAGCGATTGACAGAAATTATTTCAAAGGTTGATGAACTTCTAAAAAAAGTTGAAAAGAAAGATGGCGAATAATTTTAGAAATAATCACCCTGTCAGAACCTACACAGGAACTGAAACAAACTACAGGAAGTATAAGCCACACTTAGCTAATGATTTCTTTAGTCGTTGCGGTTATACAGATTGCCCTGACTTTTGGTTTGGAGGAAAAAACAATTTTCACATTGACCATTTTATTCCTTGGAAGAATTATCCTAAAAAGCCAAATCTTAAAACAGATTATTCAAATCTTGTTTATGCTTGTTCGTATGTGAACATAATAAAGTCAAATGATGAAGGTGCATACATAGACCCGTGCAATGTTGATTTCAACAAGCACTTTTTTCGTGATAAGACAGGAAAAATTATTCCAAATCCAAAATCAAAACAAGCAAACTACATGTATGGAAAGCTGAAACTTTTCATGCGGAGGTATCAAATTATTTGGATGCTTGACAACATCTATTTGAAAATGAAAGCCCTTAAAAAAGTTATTGATGCTGAACCTAAAGGAAAACGCAAAGACAGTTTACTCATTACCCAAGGAGAGTTAGGAAATTTAATGATTGAATATTTAGAATATTTGAAAGTAGAGCAATGATGAAGAGTAGTATTTTCAAATATTTAAAATCAGTCCATTCAACACATCCCACTGATGTTGACAGGTTGATTATTTCTGCATTTCTAACAAAGAATAAACTACAAGTAAAGAAGAACGAGTTTTTAAAATCGTTTATTATTACTGAAGAAAAAGCAGAGGAAAACACAAAGCTGAAAAATTTTATTTCAGTATTAGATAAAGAAGTTCCAAAATTTGGAACAGAAGAATTGATTGAACTTTTTGAGTTTGTAATTTCTCCCGAAGACAGAATAATAAATGGAGCCATTTATACTCCATTAGAAATTCGGAAATTTATTATAAAAGAATCATTTGCATCAAAAGCAGATTCACTAACTAATGTAAGAGTGGCTGACATTTCGTGTGGTTGTGGAGGCTTCTTGTTTAATGCCGCAAAACAGTTGAAGAAACAAACAGCAAAAGGTTACTCCGAGATATTCCGCAATCATATTTTCGGATTAGACATTCAATCGTATTCAATCACAAGAACAAAACTTCTTCTTTCAATTCTCGCTTTGACAGAAGGTGAGGACAAAAAAGAGTTTCACTTCAATTTGTTCACAGGCGATGCATTGGTTTTTGACTGGAAGAAAGCAATAAAGAGTTTTACAGGGTTTGAAATTATACTTGGCAATCCGCCTTATGTATGCTCACGACACATCTCTGACGATACAAAAAAGAAACTGAAGAAGTGGGAAGTTTGTAAGTCAGGACATCCTGACCTTTACATTCCTTTTTTTCAAATCGCAATTGAGAACCTTAATCAAGAAGGTATTTTAGGTTTCATTACGATGAATAGCTTTTTCAAAAGTTTGAATGGAAGGGCATTGAGAGAGTATTTTCAAGACCAACGCTTAGAATTTAAGGTCATTGATTTTGGAACATTACAAGTATTCAGGTCTAGACATACTTATACTTGCATTTGTTTAATTGAAAAAAGAAAGAGCAATTACATTCAATATTTTAAATCTGATGACCTAAAAAAACTTCCTTTAACATTTGAGCTGTTTAATAATGTTCAATACTCCAGTCTAAATTCGTACAAAGGTTGGAATCTACAGGAGAACAATATCATATCGAAAATTGAATCAACAGGTATTTCATTCGGACAACTTTATAAGACTAGAAACGGTATTGCTACCTTGAAAAATGATATCTATATATTTGACCCAATTGATGAAGACTGGGAATTCTATTATTTGCAAAATGGTAGTGTTTACCCTATTGAAAAAAAAATTTGCAGAGATATAGTAAATTCAAACAAACTAAGCAAAATAGATTGCCTTTCTAAAATTAAGCAGAAGGTTATTTTCCCTTATGACGATGGAGTAAAGCCAAAACTATTTAGTGAGACACATTTAAAAAGAAATTTTCCAAAGGCATATAAGTATTTATGTAATAAGAGAGAGATTTTGGCAAAAAGGGACAATGGAGAGGGTGAATACGAAAAGTGGTTTGCATTTGGAAGAACACAGTCACTCGAGAAAATGAAATTCAAACTTTTCTTTCCTCACCTTACCGACAAAACACCAAATTATTTGATTAGTACAGACAATAACTTGCTTTTCTATAACGGACTTGCAATAGTCGGAAAGTCTAAAAATGACTTAACTGTCATCAAAAAGCTCATGCAATCTAAAGTGTTTTGGTTTTATATAAAGAACACAAGCAAACCATATACATCTGGTTACTTTTCTTTAAGTAGCAACTACATTAGACATTTTGGTGTATGTACCTTAAGTGAAGAAGAAAGAAAGTATGTCATTGAGGAGGAAAACAAAGATGAACTTGATAGCTTCTTTGAAGCGAAATATGGTATCGAACTGCAACCTAATTGAGCCATCACACCAAGTCAGGCACATTTGCAAGGCACACAAAACTGACACACAAAAGCCAACCTTGCAAAAGAGCCTGCCTTGTTCCTACGCTTCCGTGACACACTCTGCCACGGTGGACACAGACTTTAACTTTGAAGTGACAAGAAGGAAGGGCGAACATACAACATGGGTATTGCCAAAATGCAGGCTGACGGAAGCCGTGTTTCAACTTTTGTAATTCTGTTGGGCGGCATATCCGGCTTGACCTTATCTATTTAGCTATGTGCATATCATCAACTTTTTTATCTTTACTCAGCAGCGGTCAGCCGGGGCGGACGTAATTCTATTCCCTGCACTTCGGCAATACCTGTTCGTTGGCTGTAAGTTTTAGAAACATTTCGTATGACATTGACAGAAACAGAATATAAAGAATTTCTAAGAACGCATCTTGAACTGCTATTTTATGTAGGACAGCAAAAAGAGATTATCCCTAAACAGACCAACTTTAAAAATTTCGTTGACACCGATTTTGAAATTAAATTTAAGTGCAGAGAAGCGTTATTAGACGACAACAATATTCTTGATGAATATATAGCTTCAAATTTTGACCACTTAACAACTGAACAAATAAATATTTTAGTTGGTTTCAAAAAGAAAATTATGAGTTCGTTTGTAATTTTCAAGTGCTTGACAAAGTATGCAATATTTATAGACACCAAAGACAATAAGTTTTATGCTGTAAAAGCATTGGGTGACACATTTGACCAATTTTTTGACAACTTTCCTGTAAATATTTCAACCACACTAATTCCATTTAAGGACAAAATTATTTATGACGGCTTTATACAATCATCAGGCATTTACTATGGACGGAATATGACACAAACTATGAATGAATATTACAAAGAAGCAAAACGTAACAAACAAATCGTGACAAACATTGACTAATAAACCTACAGCCAACATTCGGTTTGCTGCTATGCTGGCAGACGGAATAACAATCGGCTGCAAATCGCAGGAAGAAAACCCCAAAAACCACCACAAGTCCATCCACCTCTCAGGATGATATACAGGAAGTGGACAGTCCTGGCAGTCAAACTACTTAGAGACCTATTCACAGGTTAAAATTCTTTACAGGTAAAGAGCGCAAGACGGTTCCCGGCCTTCCATCTCACACCATCAGGATCAGGCCCGTCAGAATGGCAAAACTGAAACTTAGCAGGGTTCCGATCAGCAGGTATTCGGCCTTTACAGGCGACATTTCTTCCTCCTTAAACCGGATAAACCCTTTTGCGGCTACCAAAAAGCCAATAGCCGTATACTGGCCCCTGAGCACCAGGACGACAATCAGTATACGCTCAATCATCCCGATCCATTTTCCCGCATCACTCAGATCTTCACTCTTATCAATCCTATCCCTCCATTTTTTTGTCAGCTGTGCAATCGTGATACTGGCTGGCCACGTAATCAGGATAAAGCACATAAATAACAATAAGGCATCCTTGTCTGAAATAAAGCTTACCCAGGCTTCTTTTAATGTCCCGAAAGTGTAAAAGCTGAACCACCAGCAAACGGCAATTACCAGGAAATGCAAAAACTGGTCAATGATAAAATAGATGGAAGTATCCAGCCTGTATGATTTCCACAGGTCAATAAGGATATGCGTAACAAAAATAATAAGAACAATAAACCACCGGTCAGTTCCGGTCAATACCAGGGTGAGGAGAGCGACAATGCCTGCGTGCAGGTATAAATACCCGGAATTGTAATGCTTTTTTCTTCTGTCTTCAATCCAGTATTTATGTTGGAGCAGAAAATCTCCTGTAATGTGGGCAATCACCAATTGAAGCAGCAGTAGTATATCCATATTATCCTATTAACGATGTAATCGTGCGATATTCATTTGATAAACGCTCCACCTCTTCCCATCCTGATGCTTTAGCATGCTTATTGATGGTGGATTGCGCCTTTCCTAATTTTTTAGCCGCAACCGCCTGGGTAGAACCTTGCATTAATGCATAGATCACCTCCGCCTGTTTAGAGGTCAGGTTTTTAAAAAGGTAATCAATAAAGCAGGCCTGGATAGTCAGTGCTATATTTAATTTTTCATCCATCGATTTGATCACAAGCTTGTCAGCCCCTTTCCCTAATTCATCAAAAGCGCGGCCGGAAATAATAAAAGCTTCACTGTTTGCGGCATGCAGATCTTTTACAACCCTGGGGACTTCACCAATCCCGATACTGCAACGGATATCAAATGCGGATCCCTCCATCTTTGCCGCAGCCCGCAATTGTACCATAATATCAAATGCCATATTGGCATTCATGATCAATACCTGGAAACTATCCCCCCGGTAGAACTCATAGCGTTGACCCTTAAGTATCTCATCAATTCGCTTCTTTAAATACCCTTCCTGCCCCCTGGATAGCAGGGTGGAATTAACAATATCAGCGGTAATTACAGCTCCGGTAGGCATATGAAAAATCAATTATCGACCAAATATACGATTATTTTACATTATCGCCACTTTATACGATATTAATATTTTATCACCTGTAAAGGCGATAGCGGCAAAATAAAGTGAACCGGCCGTCCAGCTGTACCCCGAGAACATTGAAAACCTCCTTAACACAAGCCCCGAAATTCCAGTTTAGCGTGTCCAAATATAGGAAGTGGGTCAAAACGGATTAATTTAATAGTTCAAAACTGTAGGAAAAATAGGGTACTTACAAAAGCCAAGCCCGTTTTAGCAGCAAGCACGAAAGGGGAAATTTGTATAACTTTGATAGGCTAAATATCTATTTCTCATGGCTTTAGATGCATTAAAGACAGTTGACATCATTGAATTGATGGAAAATTTTATAGAACGCCTTCGACCAAAGGAAGAAGAAGTCAGAAAAGAAATCGATTACGGATATAATATTGAGGGACAAAGTATTTTTCTATTAGAAATCAGACCCGACTGGAAGGACCCTAGAATAATAAGACAATTTCCATTTGCAAAAACTACCTACATTAAAAGTAGTGACATTTGGAAAATATATTGGATGCGAGCAAATCTTAAATGGTATCAATATGACCCTAAACCAACGGTAAAGACATTACAAGCTTTTTTACAAATAGTAAAAGACGACAAATACAACTGTTTTTTTGGATAAGCATAACATGACATAAAGCGCCTGCACCTAACCAGCCTGGCAGCAATACAGCAGAGTGAACCTGCCAACCGGCAGGCAGGTATAGGCTTAACAACTTCCGGAATTCTACGCTGCGACATCAGGTTAACTTTAATCAATCCATCATAAATTTGTCCAGGCGGGCTTAAAGCCTGTCCGCACCGGGCACAAACTTTAAACACAACCAAAATAATGGTATGTTCGGGCGGGGAAGGCTAAAGCCGTATTTCGTCAGGGACATTAGCGGTCATGGTAATAAAATATAACAAACAAACTAAATGAAATTAATAATTTTACATATATTAATTTTTACTACTTCGTTCAATCTGTTCGGACAGGAATGTGATTGTCTCAAAAGCATAGCATTTCTTCAGCAAAAAATTGAGGATAATCAAGCATCTTACCAACATCAGGTAATAGAGCAAAAAAGATTTGCTGATTACGCTCTTTTTAAAACAGAAATTAATAACAAAGCAAAAAAAATTGAGAGTAGAAAAAATTGTATTGGATTAGTGGCCTTGTATTTGTCCTTTTTTCGTGACGAACATTCATTCATCTCATATGATGACAATTATACTCCACAACCAAATACAATTATTAAATTTAAACGAAACAAAAACTATGAATCAGCCCCCTTTGAAGGTAAGTGGTATTATCAGGACGGCAGTTTTAGTGTTAACGTTTTCCCTTCCAAAACCACTCTTGGGGAATGGATTGCAGTAATAAATGAAGATAAATCAAAGTCATGGAAGAGAGGTCAACAAAAAATTGAATTTTTTAAGGCGTCAAATGGCACATTCAATTGTATTTATTGGAGAACGAATTTAATTCCTAAATCATTCAACGTAACCTACACTGATTCGTCTCTTAAAATTGGACGTAATTTAATCTTCTACAGGCAAAAACAAAACAGGCAGGAACAATCAAATACCGAAAATAACTTTCTCTTCGAATCATTGTCTGAAAAAACAAATTATTTAAAAATCCCATCCTTTGATTTGATATTTAAGTATAAAATAGACAGTTTAATCACAAAGAATCGAACAGAAATTATCTCGAAGAAAAACTTGATTATTGACCTGAGAAATAACGGAGGTGGAGGATTTGACGCATTTCAGTCTATTTTACCCTACGTGTTAGATACAAACATTACAGAATCTCCATATTATGGTTCCGTTTGGGTAAGCAAAGATAACTATGGGTATTACGACGAAACTAAATATGAATATGCTGAAACGAAGGAAGACAGCATTAATGAATTAAAGTATGTTGAGTTTTTAAGAGAAAATTTAGGGCGTTTTACACCAATCGAAAATGAACTGGACACTATTGCATTGGAGATAAATTCACCAATGAACATTGCACTACTTTTTAATCGAAACACTGCAAGTACTGCGGAAGGATTTATTTTACAAGCAAAAAGTTCAAAGAAAATTCAAACTTTTGGAGAAAATACATTTGGAGCATTATCGTATGGAGACTGGATGCCAGTAAAACTTCCCGGATTAAACATTTGGGTAGCAGTGACAACAAAGAAAATGATTTTTAAAACCAATGACAACTTTGAGAGCATTGGTATTTCTCCCGACATTGATTTGACTTCAGTTAATGAAACTGAATGGTTGAATATTGTTCTTAAACAGATAGAAAAGCCAGAAAAAACAAACCACTAACACGGTTTTGCGTCAAGCGGGCTGAAGTGCAAAATTCAAGAAAATTTTTCAATTGAACTTTAATACAAAAATCGGCATTTATTCTTCAATTTCCCGTCCGCCCGCAAAGCACACAGCCGTCAGCTATTATAGAACCCGCCGCAAATGAAAAAATTGAACCAAACGATATTTCTGACACTTGCGTTTTCCATTTCTTTTGGGCAATTTCCTGTTCCCACTGACAGCCTTTATACATTAATCAAATTCAACTCCATTCATCGGGGTACAGTTGACTGGGAGAAAGTTGATAAAATTTTTTATGAGCAAATAAAGACGGCAAAATCTAATGCAGATACGATGATATGTTTTGTAACTGTCTTAAAGAATTTAAATGATGTTCATTCACAAATATATCTCAACAACCAGTATTATGGACATTATCCTGGTTTTGAAGATTCGGTATTAACTTGGCTCAAGCCACTAAACTACAAGGCAATATCAGTTACAAATGAAATACATTCTGAAATAATTGGTAAAGAAATCGGGTTTATAAAGATTCCATCTTTTGAGGTATTTGATACAAAGCAAATAAATATTTTCGCTCAATCATTTGCTGATACAATACATAATTTATCAAAGCACTGTAAAAAGGGGTACATTATTGATTAACGCTTCAATGGCGGAGGCAATTTGTATCCGATGCTTTCCGGATTAAGCCAATTTTTAGGCAACCAAACAATCGGTTTTGAAACTGATATAAATGATAGTATAACCAGGACCTGGGAAATTAAAAACGGAAATTTAGTTATTGGCGATTATAAGGCAACAGATATTAAAGTAAAACAAAAATCCAACTTGACCAAGGTGCCTATTGTAGTAATTATTGGGCCTGTTACCAAAAGTGCTGGTAGTATGGTAGCGATTGCCTTTAAAGGAAGGGTAAATACAATTTTTATTGGAGAACCCACAGCAGATGGTTATACCACCTCAAATGGTTATTTTCAATTTGCTTCAAATTTAACTTTAAATTTTGCAACTAATTATGTTGCTGACAGAAAAAAACAAATTTATAAGCCAAATTTAAACCCGGATATTTCGATTACACAGGGAAATAATTTTCACAACCTATTAAATGACAGTAAAATTAAAGCTGCCATCAAATGGTTGACAAAAAAATAACAGCCTTTACCAAAAATTATTTTCAAAATGGGGGCAGGACGATGTTATCTTCGGGAGTTTTTGATATCAGCTTCAGTTTAAACTGGACATTATTAACTTGACTTTTAGTTGTTAACTTCAATTAGAGTTTATTCACTTAATTCAAATAGCCAACTTTTGAGAGAGCTTACAACCCAGATACAAATGACACAGCTTTACAAACTAATTATATTATCTACAATTTTGACAAGTTGTCTGAATCACAAAACAGCAACAACGCTACAAACAATTAATAAAACTTACGATTTTAAATTAGATAATGTTGAAATATTTGACAATGCAAGGAATAGAAAGATTCCAGTGGCTTTTTACTTTCCAAAAACTGGCCAGGAAATCAAAAATCAGCAGATTATAATTTTTAGTCATGGTTATGGTCAAAACAAGGGTGGCAACAATTTAGTTTACTCATACTTAACAGAAAATTTGGCTTCAAAAGGATACTATGTTGTAAGCATTCAGCACGAATTACCGACTGACGAACTTTTGCCAATGAAGGGAAATTTACAAATAGTCCGAAGACCAAATTGGGAAAGAGGGGTTGAAAATATTTTGTTTGTGCTAAAGAAAATGAAAGAAATAAAACCCAACTTGGATTATCGGCACCTAACTTTAATAGGACATTCAAATGGAGGAGATATGACGATGTTATTTGCTAACAAATATCCAGAATTGGTTAATAAGGTAATTTCAATGGACAATAGAAGAATGCCATTACCAAAACTTTTTAAACCGAAAATTTATACATTGCGTTCTAACGATTTTCCCGCCGACGAAGGCGTGTTGCCAACAAGCGAAGAGCAAATAAAATATAAAATCACAATTCAACCAACAAATATTAATCACAGCAGTATGGACAATGAGGCAACAATGGAAGAGAGAAAAATAATCAACCGCTATATTGAAAAATATCTAACCGAAAAATAACAACTGCAGCCATCCGGCCTGGCAGCAATACGGCGGAAAGAACCTGTCCGCACCGGGCACAAACTTTAAACACAACCAAAATAATGGTATGTTCGGGCGGGGAATGTTAAAATCCTATTCCGCCAAGACGATGCCACAGGCCGCTAGCTCAAAATGAACCTAAATGACAAAGACAATTCTAATAACAGGAAGCAGTAGGGGTATCAGAGCGGCTACTGCTTTATTAGCAGCCAAACAAGGTTATAATGTTTGTGTGAATTACTTACAAAATGAAAAAGCCGCTGAACAAATTGTGCATCAAATAAACCAAAATGGTGGCAAAGCAATAGCATATCAGGCAGATGTCACTTCGGAAACAGATGTAAAATCGCTCTTTTCAAAAATTGACGACGATTTCGGAGGTCTTACAGCTTTAGTGAATAATTCAGGTATATTGGAAACTCAATCACGGGTGGATAATATGGATATGAACCGGATTCTAAGGGTTATAAATAGCAATATCATTAGTTGCTTTTTGTGCTCCAAAGAAGCCATTAAACGCATGTCAACTCTTTATGGCGGAGTAGGTGGTGCAATTGTAAATGTTTCATCGATTGCCGCAAAGACAGGTTCACCCAATGAATATGTGGATTATGCAGCATCAAAAGCAGCAGTGGATGCCCTAACCATTGGGCTATCAAAAGAGGTTGCGGAAGAAGGAATAAGGGTAAATGCAGTCAGACCAGGCTTCATCTATACAGATATACATGCAAATGGCGGTGAGCCTAATAGAGTGGACAGAATTAAAAACATGGTGCCTATGAAAAGAGGTGGACAGCCAGGAGAAGTTGCAAAGGCGATCTTATGGCTATTATCAGATGAAGCTTCTTTTTCCACCGGAACATTTATTGACATTTCAGGGGGGCGCTAAATAAAGCCAGCCACCAACATTGCATTGTCAATATTGGGTCGGGCGAACATAGGCAGAACATTTGGAATTCTATTTATTGTCGATGTAAAAATTCACCTGGTGAACCCTGAATTAAGAATGGCTACTGCCAACATTGGTTTTGCCAATTGTGCGGCTTGACATTGAAATCAGCTCCGCATCCTATTTGTAGTCTCCCATATTCAGGCAACTACCTGCATCTGTTTTAGATTTTTGAAAAACAGCTGCCTGCTTTGCATTGTGGTCCTTCAACTTTACGCTGATGCCACTCCCAATGTTTTGCAGTCTGTTTTTGTTCATGCATTTTATTGAGCTTGATTATGTTCATTGATCTTTTATTTTACTACACCAACCTGGTAAGGGACACCGCTGAGAATGACAGCTCTTATTCGGCTCAGTAATTTATGAGCCACTTTGATAATGGCTTTGTTTGGCTCCTTATGGGCATGATGATGATAATATTGTTGTAACGCCATATCTGTTCTCACAGCTACCCAACTGGCTTGTACTAGTATCAACTAATATCGGACTTGATCGAATTCTACCTGCCTGCCGGCAGGCAGGTTTGGATTTTTTGTTGCTAACTCAATCAACTGTTATTCAAATCGGCTGCGGTTCCGGGCGGGACAAGCCATGAATTCCACACCTGCAGCAATACCTGTCCGTTAGCCACAATTATTGCAACGAATTACAAAATCTTTAGTTCAATTTTCCTTCCAAGGCCCACTTCAACAATTTTGTGAAGGGTATGTAACGTTGGATCAATTTTATTATTCTCAATCCTGGAAATGTAAGTCTTACTAGTTCCGCTTCGCAAGGCAAGTTCATCTTGAGAAAGTCCTTTTGAAGTTCTAGCTTTCTTTATAGCAGGTCCTATGTTAAACTTTTTAAACGAATTATCACTCCCCTTACTATTCCTAAACAAAGTCAGAGGATCGATCTCAAAAGGCTGAAGTTGCTCATTTCCATCTATGTCAAGAAGTGAGATTTGTATATTTTTCCAAGATAAAGTGTTATTTCGTAAGCCTACTTTCTTGAATTCTTTAAAGTCTAATAACTTATATTCAGGATCATCCTTTGAAACTTTCCATTTATTAAACAGTTTCTTAAAATCAATCTCTCTCGTTTCCCCATTGTTGAAAGTGCATGAGATTGTAAACCCTTGAATTGGATTTATTTTTAATATTCTATGCGTTTTTATTATTTTTTTCATTTTCTTAAATAAGGATTTAATCTATAAAAATTATTCATCAGGAAAACTTTGGTTTTGGAGTTACCAGCCCATTTCTGAACTTGATTCAATTGTTTCGTAGGTAAACTACCTGCATATATCTTTAACGTCTTGATGACAAGCAAAACCTCATCTCCACCATAAATAGCTTGAAAATGCGGCGGCAAATGATCACGAGAATAAACATCAATCTTTATTCCATTTAAACGATAAACTGTAGGCATCTACTATTTAAAACACAAAGTTACCAATTTTGGTAACATTTTTCAAGACCTTTATTTTATTGATTGTTAAACATTTGCATAAAATAACTGCGTCTAACAAGACCATTTATGCTACGCAGCAGCATTTTCAGCCCGACAAATAAAGCAACGCTTTTAGTTGTTATCTTTAAACTGTAAACAAAACCGGGCTGCAGTACCAGCGGGACGTTTATGAAATCCCCCACCTGCAGCAATTCTCGAACGTTATCGGCAAGGCTTAACCTAAAATGTAAATGGACGGCTCCCCACTTTTGACCCAGCTTAAAGAGGTATATAAAGTACATGACAAATATCTTGTAAAACTTATTCAATTATTTGAAACTGTGCAGGTAAAGAAGAACGAACACCTTTACCGATCCGGGGAAATAGTCAGGTATGTTTATTTTGTAGAAAAAGGGTGTTTGAGGCAATATTATATCAATAATAATGGCGAAGAACGCACCATCTATTTCAAAATGGAAGATGGGTGGTGCAGCGAACTGGTAAGCTTCCTGGATAAGAAGCCAACTGAATTTTGTGTGCAGGCACTTGAAGACGGTACACTTCAACGCATCAATCAGAAAAACTGGGTATATGCAGTAACCCAGATTCAATCTTTCACTATGGGGTTTATAAGAGCGCAGCAAGACACAAATTATATATTGAAAAAAAGGCTTGCTGAAGCTACTGTTGAAACACCGGAAGAAAAATACATGCACTTTATAAAAGAAGAACCTCTTTTATTGCAACGAATACCACTCTATCACATAGCTGCTTATTTAGCCATGACACCGGAGACCTTAAGCCGTATCAGAAAAAAAATTGCCGAAAAATAATTTCTTATTTCAAATCAAGAACTTTGCTATTTCAGTATATCAATTTTGGCCTATAAAAATTAATAATAAATATTATGAAAAAAGAAACAATTAAAGTAGGTCAAGTCATTATTGATTTCCTCTTAGAGGCAGCAGACACCAACGGTTCTGCAGCCATGTTTGAATTTACAGTGCCGGTAGGAGCAAAAGTACCGATACCTCACTACCACAAAAGTTACGATGAAACCATTTATGGATTAGACGGTATTGTAACGTTTACGGTAGAAGGTAAACCGATCGACATTGCTCCGGGTGAAACTTGTTTTATTCCCCGTGGTGCTGTTCATGGCTTTGATAATATAAAACAGGAAGATGCAAAAGCATTGGCAGTAATTACTCCGGGATTGCTCGGCCCCATCTTTTTTAAGGAAGTTGCTGCAATAGTAAATGCCGGCGGTCCTCCTGACATTGAAAAATTAAAAATGGTAATGTTAAAACATGGGCTTGTTCCTGCAATGCCGAAGATGCAAAATGCATGATAGCTCTGCCGATAAAATGAACTGTGCAAAAAAACAAGGAATATTTGAATTTTTTTATTGCTTTTCTGAGCAATAATTCGGCTGTTACAAACTTTTGTTCTTTACCACTGCAAACACCTTTTTTAAAAGCTTGTTCATTATTGCAATTAATGCCTGCTTTCCAGTTTTTCCGTTTGCTTTTAAGCGTTCAAACAGTTGTTTACAGGCCACATTGCATTTTTTGGCATTCATAGCGCACATATACAGAACATCTCTGATCGCTATACCACCTTTTTTGTAAATTCGATTATCACCCTTTATACTGCTACCACTGCTGTATTCTGTTGGGCTTAGTCCTGCAAAGCTGATCAGCTGACGATGATTTTTTGTGTGCTTAAATCCCTGTGGATAAATGATCAGTAACGCTGTCGCCCGTTTGCCTAATCCCTTGATGCTATTAATGCTTTTATACTGGTCCGGCTGCCATTGTTATAAAGGAATTTCCAGTTTCTTTTCCAGAATGGGTATTCCTTTTTCCAAACAGGCTTCATCTTTTCGATGGACCTGATAGTGTCTTTACAAGGTACCGGTAACAACTTTAAGCTGTGCAACTGGTTATTGAACCGCTTGATCTGTTCCGTATACTCCCGGATTGTATTATACAACTGCTTGCTCTCAAAGTAAGCCCTGTCGGGCATTTCCCAGCATGAAGGGCATTGTTCAATGGCATACTTACAGATCCAGCCGCTGTCTTTCCCCTGACATGGCTGCCTCAGCTTTTAGGCCAATGCATCATGCAAATTAATTTTCCATATATTCAGCCGGAGGAATAAAAAGGCTCATATCCGGGTCCTTGTTATCACCGGTGGCAGAAATCAAATTATAACGGGTATACCCATTATCATAAACACCCCATACCGGAAAATAAAGATTACCAAATTTTTTTAATGGCCCTAATGTATAGCGATACTGTGCTGTGCCCTTAACGATAGGTTCTTTGCGTGCATTTAAAATAACCCATCCGTTCATCACGCCATCGGGTCCGTAAAATTCAAGCCTTCTGGTATGGGGTATATCTCCTGTACCAAAACGGACTTCATAGAATGGGTCACCTGAAGCGATGGCCTTTACCAGGTGGTAAAAATTAAATGGGGCCCTAATCATATCCTCTTTTAAAACATCATCGCTTGCATATGAAAACTTTCCATTAACAATTGACCAATGTTTTCCTTCGGGGCTATATACCCTTAAAATATGATTGATCTCACTTTTCCTGTCTGCCCATGAACGGGGGCCGGTCAGATCCAGAATTTCATTTTCAATATACGAATCAACCCTGTCACAGGGATACCACTCTGTTACAAAGTGAACAGATTTTAATTGTGCCCAGAGGGTAATACCACCCATTGTTTCCACCATGGCCTTTGCATCAGCAACTGCTTCTGGCTTCCCTCGTATCCCACTACCATTTTTTTGGCAATAACATTTGTTGCCAAGTAATAAACCACATAGGGCAAATATTAAAATGGCAGAATAGGTTTTAAAAATTGTTCCCATACTTTTAAATTTAAATTCACCAAAAGAGAAATAATAGTCCCGGGTCTGGTGCATTATTATCGCCTAAAAAGTTGTATATAATCTGTTCAATAGTATCATTAAATTAACTTTTTACTTAATAACCCTTTTTACTGATTGAAGAGCTATATTTATTCCAATTTTAATTTCCTGATAATAACATTTTCCAGGCTGTCCATGGGTTTGATTTTCCCTTTTCCAGGTTCCACCCCACTGCTAACCTGCGAATTAACGATAAAATAGTACGCTCCATTTCCAACCTCACCGGTGGTGGAAGAATCAAATTCAATCCCGGTATCAAGGATCTCGGAATGTATAATTTCAGTTTTATCCGCATTAAGATAAAACCTTGATACTTTTGAGCTTTGATGACCAATAAGGCTGTTATGATAATAAGCAAGGCCATCTATACCGCCGGCATTCATGCTGTCAGCAGTTTTGAGCAGATAATATTCTTTTGTGGCTACATCAATTTTCAGGATTCCTTCCGTAGAAGCAACAAATAATACATGCAGTTCGTCATCATAGGTAATTCCATTTAGAAAGTGAAAACCGGGAACTTCAAGAAAAAGCTCTAATCCACCATATGGATAATCGATTTGATATATTACATTATTAACAGATTCAGTAGCAAAAACATCACCCCTGGGAGTTACCGTCAAATCGTTTAAGAAGGCTTTGGGGCTTTTCAATATATATTTTTTAAAAAGCTTCCGGGGCCCGATCTTATAGGCAAAGACCCCTGTCATCCAATCCCTTGTGGTATCAGGATGCATAAGTGGCAATACTTCATTAGCATGTGCCGTATTTACCCATAAGATATCTCTTTGCTCATCCACTTCCATTCCCACCACGCTCCAAATGCCATCCGTTTCCGGCTTAATAAAGTCAGACACATCGCCTGTTGGATTTATTTGGATAATTTTTCTTTTAAACATGCTTCCGATATAAATATTTCCCGTTCTTTTATCAAAAGCCAGGCCCTCAGGAATCAGGTCTTTTTCCTTAAGCACTATATCATCTGCACGGGAAAATGCCGTTGGCCCGCTAATACACCCTGCAACTGAAATGAATAGGAGTAGCGTAAAGTTTATACGCATCGTTATGATGCTATGCATATAATTAAAGACGATCATCCTGCCAGGCGTTTCAGTTCCTAATTTTTCTTTGCAATACAAATAATGAATTGTATTAATTAGACTTCGTTTTTTCAATTTTAACAAATAAAGGAATAGTGTAAAACGATTTCTCCATTGTTCTCGGATAAAAAAGATAACCGGTAAACTGATCCTTATTCCTGCTTAAAGTCATAGAACATTCTAATGTTTCATCAAATATGCCGGGCAAAGTAATTTTAAATTTCCCTTTAAGTTCCTGCATAAGATTATATACGGGATATTGTAACGGTACAAACTGTTGACCTGTATTGAATAATATTTCACCCTTATCATCAAATACGAGGTTTATTGGCACCTCTTTTTGAGAAACGGGGTCTTTTATAATACCCATCCACTTTCCAAGAAGATCAAATCGCATCGTATATGGGGTAGCATAAATCCTGCGATAGGATTTATAAGAATCATCATTTTTCTTAATAAATACATCATTTATGTCTCCGGCAACCTGGTCGGCCATACCATCATTGGAGGTTCTATTCAATAAGCAAATAACAGCAAGGTTATTTTTTTCATCTATTGATACTACTGCATTACCACCGCTTACATTGCCATTTGAATAAAGATTTCCATCACTATTAAACCAGCCAATTCCAAACATATCAGCAGGCCCCTGCCTGAACTCATGCATAAGTTTTAGGTTGCCTGTTGAGATAATTTCAGCATTTTTTATCACTCCCAAATGAAACATGGCATATTGTGACATATCCTGTATGGAAGACCAGAACCCCGACCCCCCGGCCGGATAAATAATATCTGTTGATGGTAATTTTTTCATATTTGCAGAATAAGTAGATACCATAGGGACAGTATCAGAAAGTTGAGGATAGGCAAAACTGTTCTTCATTGACAAAGGATAGAAAATATTTTTATCCATATAGTCCTGGAAACTCTCCCCTGATTTTTTTTCAATTACCAATTCTGCAACATCAAAAGAATGGTTGCTGTAATGGTAAAACCCGCCAGGAGTAAAAGCCACGATGGTGCTGTATTCATAAAATTGCCTGATTTGATCTGGTGTTTTTGGTAGGGTTTCTTTATTAAAGATGCCATAACCATGGTTCAATCCGCCATTCTGGCTAAGCAACTGCCAGAGCTTAATATCCGGTGAAGCACCGTTTATATCTTTCAATTGTACGGGGAAAATAAGTTTTTGAATATTTTCAAACAGGCCTATCTCCCCGGCATTGATCATATGCATCATTCCTGTTGCGGTTATTGATTTTGAAACGGAGCCTAATGGGTACACAGATTGCAGGGTGGCCTTTCTCTTTGTTTCAACATCGGCGTACCCAATGGCTTCCTCCCATATTATTTTCCCGTCTTTGATGACTGCAATCGCCATTGAAGGGATAATGCTGTCGCTAATCATTTGATTTACTTTGTCCCTTATCCTTATCAATGCCGGATCTTGAGGGATCACCTGGGTAAAACCGGTCGTGAAGCTATAAGTCAAGTGTATTAAAATAAATATAATTCGTTTCATCGTATTCGTATTAAATGCGAAGTGCCTTCTCCATAACAGCATCCTTACCAGAAGCGTAATCTGAGAACCTGACAGGAACTGAAATGTCTGGTTCAATCCTTAACCGTTCATCACCATCAAAACTGTCTTTACGAAAGAGCGAAGAAACACTCCCCCTGATTTTAGAGTGGGGTAAAGTATAAAAATGATTCTCACTGTAAAAATTGGGTTTTGAGCGGCCCGTTTCCCCTATTGTCGTAACCGGTATTTTTTGTTTTTCAAGATCAAGTAAAAGGTTACAGGCAGCTGAATGGGTGGCCCTTCCCATCAGCACAATTACCTTGATTGCGCTATGCCGGGCAAGGAGTTCTTTAAGACCAGAAATAATCGGCCAATTGAGCTTTTCATTGCCCCCCGTATTTCTTCTAAGGTCTAGAATGATCTTTTTTACGCTTTGTTTGGAAACGGTCTCAAAAAAATCATTAAAGAAACTCTTAATAGATTGATCTTTCCCATTTTCACACTTGTTATACTGACAATAAGCAGCCTGCGATACAGGCAAAAAAGTCTGCCAGTAGTTTTCCTGGTTATGCTGATAAGCCAAAGCCCGGTCCTGTTCATTTTCTGCCAATACCAAAACCCAGTCATCTTTAACATAATCCTCTTTTATTACAGCGCTAACATCAACGGTTTCTTCCTTACCGTTGTCGGTTAAAATGGTCACAGTGAATTTCGACACATCGTTTATGATCCCTAAGGAAAGCAGCAGGTCTGCAGAAGTAAGCCTGCTTGTTACCAGGAATTTATAACTCATTTCATTTTCCAGGTCGGCAGAAATAGTTAACCGGATTAATTTATAGACCTCATCAACCGGGTTATCATTGACCCTGATCAACCGGCCCTGGACTAGTTTTTTATATGCAGGCTTGGCCCTTATCACATAAAACCCATCCTCAAACATTGAAATAATCAGGGGGACAAAATTTTGGGTAGCTCCTTCCGGGTGAAGAAAAGTATGAGAGTCACCAATGGTTGCTGAGATTTTTGATAGGCCAACCACGATATCAAAATCCGAAAGTGAGTCAATTTTGCTTTTCAGGTCATTAACAGATTTGTTGTATACTGCTTCCTGAACATGGTGAAAAAGATTTTTATGGTTCGATCGAAGTTGATTATCAAAATAAGAAATGTCTTCCATCCAGTTTGCAGTTCTCTTAAGTGTTTGACTACTGGCAGAAGACCAGGGAAAAAATAGCAGGTAAAGGAATAAATATTTCATGCCTATTCGATTTTTGTAAAATTGTTATACAAAATCATTCATAAATATTATTCAGTTTCATTATCCCATTTTATTTCTGACGCTTATTTCAATTCTACTGTTATTGTGAGATTCCTGTTCGTAAAAGATTTCCTTTTAAAGCCGGCCGCTTAAATCAGTTTTCCAGAATGGGTTTTCTTCCCTGCCTTTGCCTGTAGGTTTTTACCCAATAGGCAAAATCTAACTCAAAGTTCTGGTATCCGGTTCTCCGTCATTCTTTATTGACACCAGTAAATGTGCAATAATGGCCATGGCTTTTTCTTTTGACATATATTTTGGTGTAATAAAATATAACCGGTAAATACCATTTATCACAGCAGCAAAATGAATTGCCCAATTGAGGGCAGAAGTATTTTTTTTAAAAACCCCAGTTCTCAACCCTCTTGAAACGATTTTCCTGCTTGCCTCAATAAAATATTCATTGGAAACTGTTTTTAAATAATTTACGTTATCACTTGTCTTTACGTGTTCCATTTTGAACCAGGTCAATTCCACAAAATTCCTATAGCGCCTGTTGTCGAAAAAATTATCAGTTACTTTATTAAGAAAAAGTTTTAAATGTTCGTAGGGAGGCAATTCCTTTATCATTACCAGGTCCGTCATTTTTTCCTCTATATAATGCCTTTCCGTTTCACAAAATGCCATCATGATTTCCTCTTTGGACCTGAAGTGCCAGTAAAAAGCACCACGGGTAACACCAATTTCATCGGCGATTTGCTGAAGTGTCACAGCTGAATACCCATATTGCAAAAATAATTTCACGGCACTGTCGATGAGCTGGCCTTTGGTTACCGCCGCTTCTTCTTTGGTCCTTTTCAAGATTACTTTGTTTAGTCAAACATACATACATTTATGTATGTATAAAAACCTCCTAGCTCCTATAATTTACCGTTCATCGACTTTCTGTGTATTTCTTTAGAGGGTTGGAAAGAGTACAATTATCTGGGAGAGCAAATCAAATCCTGTTTGGGGTTATCATGGTTTAAACCAGAATTTGGGAATAACCAGGCATAGAACAAAGGGGTAAGGAACGTAGATCAATGAACAACGGTCTTTTATTTTCGCATCGTACCACGATATTGCCGGTAGGACAGGATTATTTTCAATGATACATGTGGGGGTGGTTCATAAAACACAAAGAAGCCTTGTATCCACTTTTTATTTTTCGCATAGCCGGAATCAAGCTTCCGATATGCTCAACATAAAAAGCCCCCGCTAACGCGGAGGCTTCATGGTGTTTTGTGTCGGGAGGACAGGATTCGAATCCACCCCTTAAATAGTTAGTTGTCAATATTTTGTAAGCCACCAACTGCCAATACTCACTGAGTTACTCACCGACAATTTGATGGAGAAAGAACTAATGCAAATATAAAAAAGTCATTCCACAATCACGCAAAAAAAGACCGGCCATCATGACCGATCCTTGAGATCATACCACTGCGTTTTATCTATTTTAATATCCTTCTTCCAGCAGCCTTTTTATGTCATCCTTGTTGTAATAAATCGTTCCTCCGATTTTCTTCGTTCGGATCTTTCTCGTGATACGTAGAGATACAAGCTTATTGACCGAACAACCAAGCATTTTACGCACATCGGAAGTTTTATAACCTTCCGGCCTTTCGGGTGGCGGCTGCAGCCGAACTTCTACAATGCTTTTGATCTCTGATATCAGGCGGATACGAAACAACTCGAGATCATCCTTAGTCACAATTTCTGCCGACATCTCTTATCCTTTTTAATCAATGAAGTACACCAGGCTTCCTAAAAAATGATTGTAAGAAGGAACGTACCGTATAAAACCGTATTGGTGTAATTCCCTGATACTGCGGTGATAAGTGGCCGTTCCCGATATTTTACAAAGCGGCATGATTTCATGACTGAAAACTGTTACCGGATGTTGATACTGCTTCTTCCGGCAACAGTGAATCAGAGCAGAGTATAAACTGATATGGGCAGGACTGATACGGGCATCTTCTTTTATCAGATCCATAAAAGATGCGACCTTCCTACTAAGTTCTATCGCCTCCAATCGTTCCTGCATCATATCTGTTTCTGGCTGTCAATCAGGTAATACTTTGCCTTTTACGCTTCGTTTTTTTTTTGACCAGTTTCCGATTCGCCGTCATCATCGCCAGCGTTTTGTTTCTGATTTTGCCTTCTCTCCTGTTTTTCCGACTGCTCCTGGGAATTGCTCTCGTAAAGTTTGTCAGAACGAAGACGTTGGCCGGACGATTCATAAAAATTCAGTGACTTGAATTGGGGAGCTGCTTCAATGAATACCTTTTGTTCCTTTCCGTTTATTTCCAATGTTACTGATTGCCGGTTGCCTCGTTCTAATGACTCCATCAACCTGGATTTTTCACTTTCCGAAGCGAGTTCCTTAATGGGATGCTTCGCCAGCACAGTTTGCAGATCGTATCCGTAGTTTTGGTGAAATTGTTTTGTTACATAGTTGCCGTGCTTATCTGTTTCTTTAAAGTCAAGTTGTATCCAGGCTTTGTACTTTTCACCTTCCTTGTTGGCAAGTTCCTTATGCACAGCCCGGCCACCCATCAGGTTGTAGGCTTCCTTCAGCGTGGTATTATCCTCTTTTGGATTGATGTAAAATGTTTGTTTAATGGCATCCGGATGTTGTTTGTTTTGCAACATCAGATTATAACGGTTAAAAAAATACATTCCGGTTTCTTCCGACTTTTTGAATTGCAATGTGGCTACTGTATTGTCGGTGCCAAAATCCTGTTTATGCGTGAGCATAAAATCCGGCTGACCCTCTGTCATTTTTTGTTTCAGCGTCTCTTTGTGGTCTTCGCCAAATCCGGTAAACTTTATTTGCTTACTCAGATAATCATAATTGTTCTCAATCATAGTTGTAGTATTTTGAAATGATAAATTTGTGTTTATTTCCTGTAACAGAAATTCAGGTTTGCCCACAGAATAAAGAGGAACGTAGGCGTCCCATAAATAGTTAGCGGCATAAACCCCATTCTCTAACTTACTCAGTTGCCGCAGATCTTCTTTTATCCCTTTGATCGCTGCATCCCCTTTTTTCCATACCTGGTAATCATCCGAATAATCATAATACCAATCAGCCTTTGCCATCTTACCCATGAGGCCGGCAACATCATAATTGTCCAGAATATTTCTTGGTATGGGATAATTGTTTTCCATATCAGAAGACCAATAGCTCATTTCAGATCAGGCAAGGGGATGGCCCGGATGATTTTGTTATTGTTCAACTTCATCAATAAATGCCTGCCTCCGTTTTTCTCCATTAATTGAATGGCCAGGTATTTAGCGTCAGGGATAGTAAACTTGTCCAGAGCAACAACTATCATGGAAAAATCACAAGCTTTTACCTTCCTTATATTGCCGGAGATATGCAACGGTATCAGTTCATTTTCCTGTGCCGCTGTTCGCTTGCTTTTCCTTTTATCACGGATATAGAATTTTAGCAAGTCAATGTCATAATCAATGGTGCTTTGGTTACAGAGCAGTATCTGGTAGTACATTACATCATCCTTGATGTAAATACCATTGACACTGGCTGCAATATCCCATTTACGGTCCCGGATACCTCGTACAGTCCGGTGATTGTCGAGGATGCCATTGGTATAAGTGGCAATGGTGGATTTCTTGAGTTCCGGTAAATAAAAAATCCAGTTTTCAGGTTGATCGGTATAATTTACTTTGAAGGAATACACCGAACCATCACCGGTCACTACGCTTAGATTTGTTTCCGGAAATTTTACAGATGCAGCCTTTACCAGGAGGATATTATCCGCTTCCTTTACCTGTTGTACCAGTACATCTTTCGTTCCCCTGTCCACATGACGAATAGGAAATGGAAAAATAAGACTGGTAGTTTTGTCCGTTGTGATCTGTAGAGACGAAGTTTGCGAATAGGCGGAAACGAACATCCAGCACACGCAAACCAAACACACGATCCGTTTCATTTTTTTGTTTTTAAGTATGAATAATTATTTTTTCGTTGATTTGTCCAGGAGCAATACTTTATACCCGCCTTTTACCATCACTTTTACCAGTTTCACTTTTTTAGTAAGTAATGATTTAGCAGTATTAACCCCAGCTGCTGCGGCCTGCGCTTTCAGAGAAGGGTCAAGTGTAGTAAGTTCCATCATTTGCAAACTATTGTCAGCAGATTGTTTTGAAACGTCCCTTGTAATGGCACCGGGAATATGAATGCCAAACAGTCCATCCATATCGTACACTTCCATCTTTACAGGAAATAGTGAACTGCCGCTACGGATAGAATTAATTTCAATCTCGAGTCGTTCGCCATTTAATGAAGCAATGCCAAAGACAAAATTTCCCGACGGTATCCTGGAACTGTTAATAATTATATCCTGCAATAATCTCAATTTGATCACAGCGCCAGTGACCAATACCTGGTTTTCGTTGACCACAGCTTCAATAGCATTAGAGGATTTTTCAATTCTTTCGTTTTCCATTCCGAAAAATCCTTTATCCAGTGTATCATCACTGGCTGTTGCGGTAACGGTCAATATATTTGAAGATTTCTGTAGCTTCTCTTGTTCTAATCTTTCTTTTACTCTGCCAGGATGCTGAATATCGAGTATCTTATCCATCACAGAAGAAAGTTGTTGTATTTCGGGGTCCTCCCCGTTGCCAGTATTCATCTGGTTCATCATGGATTCCAATTTCTCCACTTCGCCGGCCAGTTCGTGGTTGGTTTGATAACTATCGTCGTATCCTTCATCTTGCTTATGAACAAGGCTTGAATTATTATCCAGTTGCTTTTGCAATAAGGACAGTTTTTGCATCACTTTGTCTTCGGGCTTTTGCTTTGATTGTTCAAAAGGAGATAAATTCAACCGCTGGTTATATTTAGAGGCTGTCGCCTGTGTTAATTGCTCCAGTTCATCGGTTGAAACTGTCTCCGTGTCCGGTTTCTGATTATAGTAAGGATCGCTGCGCATCCACTCAGCCATTTTTGCCGAATCCTTATCGGCTTTATCATAAAAGCCGAGTTTGTCGAGCAGTTTTTCTTCCTTCAGGTTGGCATCAGGAAGTTTCGGGTTCAATCCCTGGCTAATTTCCATACCGGTCGGTTGGCTATTCCCTTTACCTCCACCCAAAGCCCAAAATGCCATTGTCAGAAATGGTATCACCAGTAAAGGCAATACCAGCATCATTTTTCTTTTTCGTCCCGCTTTCAGGCGGGACGGTTGCTTCACGTTATTCATACGCTTCATTTTATTTGTGAATGATAGATTTGCTCCAAAAGTTTTATGCTGTCTTGCAGACCTGGACGAATGAACTGTCCAAGACTATCCATATAGCGCTTATATTCCTGTATTTCGTGATAGAGTTCGTCGCTGATATAGTTATCAGGTTCGTTAATTTCACTACCGGTTTTGTCATAGTGCTTAGGGACATGAATGGGTTTGACTTCTATTGCCGGTTGATTTTTATCATTAGCAAAAATGGCATGACTTGCCAGGTAAATACTGAAACCGCCACTAAAAAAGCAAAAGATGACAAGTGCAATCTTTAATTTCTGATTGGATAGTTTTGAAGTTCTTTTGTTCATGGTTTCAGCGAATTTTGTTTGCAATTTGATTCCTGCACCGGCAATCTTGCCAGCCGCTTTATCTGTCCAGTTGCCCGTTGCTGTACTTCTCTTTTTTCTTTTTCTCCAGAGCATTTTAATTCCGGTTTTGAATGTTGATGTCCTTATTTTCCAAAGTCCGCCAGCGTTCAATCAAAAAGCCGTGTGAATTATTATCACTTCTTGATACATTTCTCAGATAACCTTCCGTAATTAAACTGCGGGTAACAATAGTAGTTGGCCTGATGATCTTCTGCTGCCCTTTGTACCGGAAATAAAAAGGATAATTTTCCATATTAATCGTAATACTGTCTGCCTGTACTTCCTGGCTGATGTTCCCTGAGATCAAATTGGTATAATATCCATTCTCCTTCAGGTTATCGTATTGCTGTTTTGCAGAACCATCGGCCAGATAAAGTGCTTTAATGATATTGGACTGGATTACCTTTTCGTCCGGGTCCATCGTAAAGAAATAGTGATGGAACATTTTTACATGATCCTTGCTTCTACCGGGATATTATCCTTGCGATCTGCTGCATAAGCTTCAAGCGCTTTACCGTTAGCAAGAATGAAGATTTTTTGCTGAGATTGCTCCGTCAGTTGATAACTCTTATAAGCGATCATCGCAGAGATGATGATACATCCTGCCAGGAACGCAATAGAGAATAACCGTACATGACGGAAAGCTGTATCAATATTTTTCGTCTTTTTAAACATTTGGTTTACCTGAGATTTTATCTTTAAAATATCCACCTGAAGTATGGCTGTCGGCCATACTATTCGTTATCGTATTATAAGCACCGCCTAATGCATCTTTAGCCATTGAAACACCTCCGGTTGCCATTGATGTGGCAGAACGGGTGCCCATGCTCATCATATTTGTTACTTTATACAATAGAGTATTACCGCCACCTGCATGAATGATATAGTTTGCTACACTCGGCACAGTGAAATAACCTATGATGCCAATGATCATAAAAATGAGGTAAGCGGTATCGGTAGTGGAGAAGAATGTATCGCCATTGGTAGCGATCTGGTGCAGATCTTCTTTTAGCATGTTCTCCTGTATCTTGCCCATGATGCCACCAAAGATGTTTGCTACCGGTAGCCAAAGAAAAATGTTCAGGTAACGGGCAATCCAGACTGTCAATGTATGTTGAAACCCGTCAAATACAGCAATACCAAATACCAATGGGCCCAATATGCCCAGAACGATCAGGTAAAATGTCCGGATGGTATTGATACAAAGTGCCGCCGCTTCAAATAATACTTTCAGGACTTCCGACATCCATTGTTTAATGGAGTTGCGAAAATTGTAGGAGAATTTGGCAAAAGCGAATTTGATATCGTTGCCAATACTTTTAAAGAAGCCTTCGCTTTTATCGCCGTAGTGATATTTATACCATTTATCCCTGTCGCCGCCACCGGATGGCCCGACATACATTTGCCAGTATGCTGTCGTTTTAATGGCCTCCTCTTTCATTCGCAACAACTCTGCAATTGCCCGGTCCGAATCCTCTACCATTTGTGCAGTGCCTGTTACAGTAGGCTTCATGATGCCATTAATCATGGATAAGACCGAAGGAAAGATCAATACGCAAAAGCCCAGTACAAATGGCCTGAACAAGGGATAAAAGTCCACTGGCTCAGCTCTTGCAATATGTCCCCAGACCCGGGTGGCAATGTACCAGGTGGCTGCAAAGCCGGCGATACCACGACCAACACCAATTAGCCTGCTGCAAAGCGGCATCATGTCCGTATACAATGTATCCAGCACTTCATTCAGGCTACGGATACGGTTAGCTATCTGCGCTTCTGCTATATGAGGAAGCAATAGAATGATAGCCAATACACCTAAAACTCTTACACACATTTTCATTCTTCACTGTTTTAAGCCCCTCTCTTTTGGAGAGGGGTTGGGGTGAGGTCTTAATAACCCAATATCTTTTTCGACATATTGATCTCCGTCTGCTCTGCTTTTCTTTGTAAAGACAAGTAGCCGGTACTGCCGTTAAAATCCTGCAGAAAAGAAAATTGTTCTTCTATTCTTGCATATATCCGGTCTACCGCCTGCATCCGTTCATCGTCGCTCATCCGGAGTTGCCCGGCAGTGATGACCATAAACAGTTCATCAAGATTTTTGACGCTTTCATTGAACAGGTTGGAATAGACTTTTCCGATATAGTCAATCTCCTGTGGAGTAAACATACCACCATCTTTGAATTGCTGAAAAGCCAGCTTGTATTGCTTAACGATCTGCAACTGGTAATTGACAATATCTGTAATACGTTTATATTTTTTTACTACCGGGCTTACCTCCATCAGTGCATCCAGAAAGCTTTTATGCAGGCTGAAATTACCGGACGAAATATCCTTGATAGTATTATAGCCCTGGTTAATGACCTTCCAACCATCATACATATCCTGTAATATTTTTTTGAATTGCGTTAATTTCTCCCAGTTCAGCAATAGCTGCTGTATTTCCTGTGCCTGCGAGAAAGAAACCTGGCTCATGCAGCAAAATGATAGAATAATCAATACCTTTTTCATTGTTGTCCATTTATAGTTCTTGAATAGTTGATTTCAATTTGCTCCGTTAACCGCTGTATAGCGAGCACACTCATTTCATTACTGAAAGAAGCCGTAAACGCAGATTTGTCCTGCATATCCACGTAGATCTTTTCAATGCGTTTGATCCGTTCATCATCGGTCATTTCTAATTGACCGGACGTAATAACCATCATTAACTCATCAATGCTTGTTAAACAACCGTCCAGCAGGTTATCGAATAATGTTTTGCAGTACTCAAGTTCTTCATTGGTAAACTGTCCTGATTCCCGGACGGCATCCATCGCTTGTTTTGAGGATTTAATGATACGAAGCTGGCAGGCGATAATATCGGCAACCTTTATCCAGCTTTTGACTTTAGGATTAACAACTTTCAGAGAATCTATATGACCAAGGTGCAGGTTGAAATCCCCATTCTTTATATCTCGTATGGTATGCAGACCACCCGAAACAATCTTGTAACCTTTTTGCGCATACTCGATATACACTTTATTTGCCGCAATTTGTTCCAACAGTCGCTTAATTCTTGTTTTCTTCTGCTGCATCCATTCCTCCCAGGTCTGTGCAAATGATAATTGACAACTGACGATGAGCAATAAAAAAATCATCGATTTTTTCATAAACCATAGAGTTTTTTAACATAATCAATTTCCCCCTGTTCCACTGCTCTTTGCAGGGAGATCATTTTGTTCTCTTCGTTGAATTCTTTCAAATCCATCAATGTTTGTTCGACGTTGGCTGATACTCCATCAATGATCTCTAACCTTTTGGCATCACTCATTTGCGTAACAAAAGCGTTTATAACCAGGAAAAGCTGGTCAATATTCTTCCCGCTTTCTTCCATCATTCCGGTATAAACTTCAAACATATAGTCAAGCTCTTCCTGCGTGAAATTCCTGTCCTGCCGAAACAGCGCCCATGCCGCCTGGTATTCCCTGACGATCTGTATCTGCTGTTCGATGATATCCTTAACCCGCTGGTAATAGGTCAATGCAGTTTTTACTTTTCGCAGTTCCTCAAAGTAATCTGCGTATAGTTTTCGTTGCTTTTCCACCCAGCCGGAAATATCATCCAGGTGCATTTTGGACATTGTATTCTCCAGCGTTTTTTGTGCATTTTGCAGCCAGATAGTTTTATTCTGCAACCGCTGCACCTGCAGGTCAACCGCTATGATGACCTTCTTTACCGCCGCCTTTATAATTTCAAGAATGGGGATCTGCGCCTGTGATTTCTGTACCGGCATCAACATACAACACAACGACAGTCCCACAATTGCCAATACCTTATTGATCCGTTTCGTTTTTATTGTTCGGGTGGCCGGATCGAATGCCTCGCATTTCATAGTTTTTTATATTTTAGTGGCCCGTTAAACAATAATTTCTCCTTTGTATCAAAAGAATAAATATCCCCGGTTTCTGTTTCCCGCAGGAAATTATTCTCAATGCTATAAATAGCAGCAGTGATCACCCGCTTATATTCCGGCTCAATAGGTTGACCATCCAGTACCCGTTCATACTTCCACTTACGAATGATCTTGTACTCGTTGGCCGAATTGTTTTGCAAGCTGATAACAAGAGTATCGTACTCGGTTCCAAACTCGTGTTGAGAAAAGCGGATATAGGTGCCGGGAATAAATTCCCGGACCGGATCTGGCTTAGGCTCCCGGCATCCATATATCCAAAACAGAATAAGCAGATGAATCATTAAGATGTATTTGAACTGCATATCTAATCTTTTATTTAGTCAGCATAGTGCGCTTCTGTAACAGTCAGCACACAGGCGTTGCAATCACCTTCACACCAATACACATCCCATCCTAAAAAACCTCTGCTTTTCTTTTTGCAGCTTCCTTTACTGTTATCGCAGGCACAGGAAGCAGATTCTGTATTAAATGTTTCCATCCAATCAGCTCCGGCTGCAATAGCTTTGGGGACTACCATGTAAAACGGAACACCATACAAACTGGCTTTGAGATAAACATATTCTTTGCTTCCTGTCTTATTCAAATTCAACCTGGCAAAATCAGGTTTTGGTATATTCCTGTAAAGCAATTCATATTGTTCAGCTATCTTTTGCTGCACATCAGGATTAGAAAAGAAATCGTCCAGCCCTTCCATTGACAATGAAGCGGGTTGAAAAGATTTATCCTTTCTTGCAGAAACTTCCCTGTTAGAGAGATTCAATACTCCGGTTACTTTCGCAGATTCAAGGGTGGTAAAACTTCCCGTACAGGAACCGCTGCAACTCTTATGCAGGCAACCAAAACCTCCCGCTTCTTCCTGGTACAGCACCTGGCAGGCAGTCCCGTCACTGGCCGAACACTTACACTTGTAGGAAGCTAGCACATATCCAATCAAGGGCCATCTGTTTTGATTGTCAGCGACTGTCGTTTTTTTGTTTTCAGTTAAGAAGGAATAGCCTTCGGGTAACTCAACTGTTAATTCATACCCATCCGATAACCTTGTTACTTTTGTTCCTGCAGGTAACCTGATGGACGATCCTTCAATACGAATCTCTTTTTGAGCAACAAAGGATTGCTCCGCAGTTACTTTCTCCACTTTTACTTCTTTCTTTCCACATGCGCTGAACAGTACTATTGCCAGCGTAAAGAGCATGATTGTTTGTTTCATATTGTTTGTTTTAAAATTGATTTAGTCTTAATTATTATTCCGCATTTCGTCAGCCATTGCAGCAATAGCTTTATGCATATCACCATCAAACGTTGAAGCATACTGCATCAGTTTTACTTTTTCGGTTTCTTCCGTGGTATAGGCCAGGTACTCTTCCAGGCTCACTTCTGTACGATAAACCTTGGAGAGTACGCCGCCAAGTGAAATGAATACTTCCTTATATTTTTTGGAAGGATCATTGGCTTTGTTGATAGACAGCACCAACGCCTTTTCTTTTTCGGTTAGCCCGAGCAACTCTTGTATCTGGTCAAACTTGTTTTGATACTTTGATTGATCCAGCAAAATTTTGCAGTCAGAATTGTTGATGATAGCCTGTTTCACAACCGGAGAAGAAATAATATCTTCCACTTCCTGGGTTACTACAATCGCTTCCCCGAAGAATTTGCGGACTGTTTTAAACAGGTATTTGATATACTCAGCCATTCCTTCTTTAGCGATGGCTTTCCAGGCCTCTTCAATCAGGATCATCTTGCGAATGCCTTTCAGCTTCCGCATTTTGGAAATAAATACCTCCATGATGATAATCGTCACAACGGGAAAAAGTATCGGGTGATCTTTAATATTATCCAGTTCAAAGACAATGAACCGCTCCTTTAACAGTTCTATATTTTCGGTAGCGTTGAGCAGGTAATCAAATTCGCCACCCCTATAGTAAGGCCGCAGCACATAAACAAAGTTTGACACATCAAAATCCTTGTCTTTGACCTTATCGGCCTGGAGTACTATTAAAAAATCATCCTGCAGGAATTCATAGAAGGTGTTAAAACAGGGAAATAATGATGGGTCTTTATCCAGCTTCTCATAATACAACTGCAAGGCATTAGAAAGGGCGACATACTCGGAACGATTGAAAGTTTCATTGTCCTTTTTCCAAAGGGCCAGCAACAGCGTTTTGATGCTTTCTTTCTTTTCAGTGTCCAGTACATCGCCCTGGCCAATATAGAACGGATTAAAACGGATCGGGTTCTTTTCATCATAGGTGAAATAATAGCCTTTCACCATTTGACACAAACCTTTGTAACTATGCCCCACATCCACCAACACAATATGCGTTCCCTGCTCATAATAGGAACGTACCATGTGATTGGTGAAAAAGCTTTTTCCGCTTCCGCTGGGACCGAGGATAAACTTATTGCGGTTGGTGACGATGCCTTTCTTCATAGGTTCATCCGAGAGATCGGTATGCACCGGCTTACCGGTCAGCCGATCCCCGAGGCGGATACCAACAGGCGAAATAGAAGAGCGATAGTTTGTTTCCAGATTAAGGAAACAACAGGCCTGTTCGGCGAACATGTCAAAGCTGTCATTCATCGGAAAGTCTGCTTCATTACCCGGTATGCCCGCCCAGAAAAGTTGCGGTGCACCGTCCAGCTCTTGCTTCGGTACCGCGTCCATCTGGGCTAAGGCTGATGATACCAGGTTGCGTACATCTTTCAGTTCGCTTTTATTATCCGTCCATACAAGTACATTGAAATGAGCTTTTACCGGCAGGCGTTGCTGAGAGATAGCCTCATTCAAAAAATCGTTTGTGGCATCGCGGCTAATGGCATTCTCCCTGGAGTAGGCAGAAAGCGACTGCAGGCGCAGTCTTTTACTCTCCAGCTTTTGTAATGTCTTTTGCTGATCTTCTATAAAAATATATTGGTTGAAAATATGGTTGCAGGGCAAGAGTTGTCCCAACGGAGAAGCAAAGCCTACGCTAAATTTTGTTTTATCGGTAGAGTACTTATCATAGTTAATTCGCGAACCACAATAAGCCGGCAGATCCACTGCATCAGCCAGTGTAAACAACTGGCAATGGTTTGATCCAATCTGAATGCCTTCTTTAAAATTAATATCATGTAACAAAAAGGATCGTTCATTAGGCTGTAGGTTCATGTATCTTTCTACCAACCCGCAATACTGCCCATTTCCTGATAATTCTTCATCGGTCAATCGCTTTAACTGGACAAAACCACTATCTTTTAATATTCGTTCAAACTGCCCCGCACTGTCAAGAAAATCCTGTAGTAATTGCGGCTTTAATGTTTCCTCGGGCACAATAGATCGTCGAAGAAGGGTGGAAAAAAGTGAACTTCCTAATTTGCGATTGGCTGGCTTCCTGGTCAGCATGATATAACATTGATGATCCAGGTAAGGCCGCTCGTTAAAAAAACGTTCACTACTTCTTGTAAGGAAACTTTTGTCTTCCTTTGAAAATTCGGCTCTGTATTTTGTTTCTGTAAACCAATCCTGCTTGTGAAAGATGGTATAGCGGGGCAGTATTTTGATAGCTTTGATCAATGCCTGGTGCAATGCCTCATATTCCTGATCGCTCATAGTAAAAAGCTCAGGCAATGTCACCTCATAGGCAATTGTTATGTCGCCCTGTTTGGAAAGAATACTATCATGTTCAACGCCAAAAAGCGGAAATATGTCGCTTAATTCTTTTTGCATAACCCGATAAATATTTTTCTTGAATAACTTTTTACTACCGTTGGAATACTTCGTTTCGCCAGTGCTTTCATCATCCCATGCTCACCGTACTTATGACTGAGCTTATATACATGAATGAACAAAGCTGTTCCTGCAATGATGATAATACCCAGGCAAGCAAATGTGTTGACGCCGCATATATAAAGAATGGCAAAGAGTATCAGCAAGCCAAGCAGGCCACCGCCCAAATACCAGATATATTGCGCCTTCAAGCCTTTGAACTCAATGGGCTTGTTAATTCCTTTATTGATAGTATATACACTTGTTGCCATAATTAATTTTTACATACGCATTCCCCGGCTTCTCCTTACCCGTTGAACCGGTTGTTGCTTTTCTTCTTCCTTTGTATTTATATTGATCACCGGAGTTTCGTTGATCGTTTCCGCTTCTTCTATTCCCGGCTTTTCCTTTTCCGCATGGTCCTGTTTTAGTTTATTCTCCTGTATCTTAATACTGATCTCTCTTTCCAGCCTTGACAGATCCTGTTTCATGGATTTTAATTCTTCTTCCTTTTCAAAAGGTTTTTCCACCAGTTTTTGCAGGACAGGCATATTCTTATCCAAATCCTGTAATTCCTTTTCATATTGCTCTTTGATTCTTGTAACCCTGTCAAGTGCACTCAAAAAATGACGGGCGGCGAGCTTGGGATTATCTAAAGAGGGCTGGCCCTGGTTGTAAGTATATTTTATACCGCCGTCTTTATGTTGCACATAAAACGCATTATGATAGCGGTAGGCGAACATTCCTTTGTCTTCATAACTTTCCTGTTGCTGGCGGATATAACAATCAAAGCCGTACAGCCTTCCAATCTTTTGATCAGTTCCCAAGTCTCCTCCACTTGGGGGAGATTTAGAGAGGGCCGGCCTCCAATTCTTGTAAAGATGAAAAATGTGTTTACCAATCTGTTCTGCATCAATGCTGTTAAGACCGATGAGTTGTATAGGGTTTACCTTTGCTCCTTCTTTGTCATAAGTAAGCTGTGAAGTATATAACTTTTCATCCCGGTTCAAATGAGAAAGTATATTCGTTACCGATCCGTGATCCGACTCCATGCACTCAAGCCTGAACCTCGATTTGGCTACTTCCTTATAATGTACAGACCGCAGGCTTTCGAGCACAGCGATTTTCTTTTCCAGCTTTGATTTCTCCAGCAGCGTAGTATCCCCGGACAAAATGGCGATATACTCCGAAAAGTTCATCCCGCTTTTTTCATCTATTGAACCTTCGTCAATACTGCGCACATTGAGCTCGCAGTTTTTCATCTGGCTGATAAAGGTTTGCTTATTCTTCAGCAGGTTAAATTTGTAGTTATCGAGGGATTGTTCAACAGCGTAGATATAGTTCTTCACTTCATTGTTGTAGCTTTCCTTGGCTACCTGGTTTCCCTGCCTGGCACCACGGCCATTTCTCTGCTCCAGTTCGGAAGGCTTCCAGGGAATATCGAGGTGGTGCATGGCTATCACCCGTTGCTGTACGTTCAGCCCGGTTCCGGCTTTGTCCGTACTACCAAGCAGAATCCGGATTTGTCCATTGTTCATTTTCCTGAACAGTTCGGGTTTCCTGGTGTCCGTCCAGTCATGGATATAGGTGATCTTTTCCGAAGGAATATTATACTCCGTTGTCAGCTTTTGCTTAAGTGCATCGTAGATGTTGAATTCCCCCGGCTTGGGTGTCCCAATATCAGAGAAGACGATCTGCGTGCCCCGGTGTTCCATGCCTTCCTGGTATAGCTCGCTTATTCTCTTTGCACATACACTGACTTTATTCCCGGGATGATCATCATATTTACCCGGATTGATCAAACGCATATCCACCGCCATTTTCTTGGAATAATTGGTAGCGATCAGCATTCTGCCTTTGTCTTCTTCCGGAGTTAGTTTACCTCTGCCGATCAATTCTCCATTTCCCGTTCTGGCAAACTCCATCAGCTTTTTAATAAATACCTGCTGTTCTTCGGTGGGTTTGATATTGACCAGTTCTTCGTTTAATGCAGGCTTATCGAGGCGGATATGCCTGGCAGTTTTATAATCAGTGATCTCATTATAAAACAAAGCCAGTTCCGGTACTTTGATAAAGTGACGGAAACGTTCTTTAGCAATGATCTCATTGGTAACAGAAAACTCAAAGTCCGTTGTTTTCTTCGCAAACACAGCTGCCCATGCATCAAAGTTTTCTATTCGCTGCCGTTCCATTTCCTTCGGGCGGAGATATTTAAACAAGAAGTACATTTCTGTCAAACTGTTGGATATAGGAGTGCCTGACAAAAAAGTAGCATTCAGGTCGGACTGAAATTTGTCCTGTAATGTGCGGACGGCGAAAAGCATATTCAATGCTTTCTGGCTTCCTTCCATATTGCCAAGACCAGCCACCCGGTTATGCCTGGTGGTAAATGTGAGATTCTTGAATTTATGCGCTTCATCCACGAAGATGTGATCAATACCAAGCTCTTTGAAATTGATATCCGCATCTTTCTTTTCTTCGATCTTTCGTAACACTTCTTTGAGATTAATGCTGAGATTATTTTTCCGAACTTCCAGACCCTTCAGCATCTTTTTGGAAATCTCACCGCCCATGTCCTTCAGGGTTTCGAGATCACGTTCCACGTTTTCCAATTCCGCTTCTAAAATCTTCTTTTGTATTTCGGGTGATTGTGGAATCTTCCCGAATTGATCATGGGTCAGAATAATGCAATCCCAGTTGTTATTCTTGATAGCATGAAACAAACGTTGCCGTTGTGCTGGTGTAAAATCATCTTTACCGGGATATAAAATCTTTGCAGATGGATATGCCTTTCTGTAAGTATCGGCTATTTGAGAAACGTTCGCTTTAAGCGCAACAATCATAGGTTTGTGAAGAATATTCAGTCTTTTCATTTCATGGGCTGAAACGATCATGGTCAGCGTCTTGCCAAGTCCCACTTCATGATCAATCAATGCGCCCCGGTTCTGAATAATGCGCCAGGCTGCGTTTTTTTGTGAATCGTAGAGGTCAGCAATATCCAACGCATTCCTGTCAAGTCCCGGAAAAGTTAAATGACTGCCATTGTATTCCCGGAGTACATAACAGTTGAACGTATCGTTGTAGAGTCGTTCAATTTTCTTTTTATTATTATCAGGCAATTCATTTAACCATTCGACAAAACGGGTACGGATTTGTTCAATCTTTTGATGAGCCAGTTGTGTGGCTTCATTATCCGGCTTCCTGATCTTGCCGCCACCCGGCGCCTCCACTTCGTAAGTAAAGAAGGGCGCCGTATTCTCCAAAGCATGTTCCATTGTGGTATAACCATACATGGTTTTCCCGCTCTTCGGCGTAACAGCAAACTCATCGTTGATCTTGGCATTGTTGAAACGGGGCGCTACTTTGAAGCTATCTACTGAAGAGAGATAGCTAACCGTTGTATCAACATCGAAAAGCTCCGTGGCAAATCGCTGGTAATAATCTTCCGGTATCCAACGTTCACCCATATTGAAATCCAGCAACTCGAAGGGAATATTTTCGGGTTGCACTTTGGTAATGGCGTCAAAGCTTCGCTGTAATTCCTTATTGGCTGGTTCACCTTCTGCCGCATCCCTGGCAACAGACAATTTGGCAACTACATTACCACTGAGATACTGATCAGCCGTTTCCCATTTCCTTGTATCAGGATTGAGATAAATATGTTGTTGCAGGGCGGCGATTGTTTCAGCTTCGGTATTTCCAACTGTTTTAGAAATAAAATCAATATCCACTACACCTTTTTCATTCAGGCAGTGTGCCAGAGCCTCCACCGGGTCTTCGGTGCTAAAGGCTTCCTGCTTTTTGAAAAGCGGCTGAAAGAAAATATCAGCCTTCAAATACTGCTCACCTTCTTTTCTTTCTAAAGAAGACAGCGTAATAAACCCTAAAGCATCATCCAATATATGCTTGCGATTAACGCTTTGGTTGAGTAAACCATGCTGCACCTGGAACTGCTGGTAGACATGGTTCAGTTCCTCTCTTAACGGTTTATGCTCAAGGGCGGAAGCATTTTCCTTATCCACCAATATGAAATAGGTATCCCGGACGTTTACATATTGCTCAAAGAATGATTGGGGTTTCCCTGAAAACGTAAAGGTTCTAAACTCCGCCTGGTCATGCTCCTTATCAATATTATGAATGGTTCCCGGCATTCCTTTATGCATGACGAGTGCCCCTTCTCTGTAATGCGGTTTTAATCCATTAAAGATTTCCTGCTTTGCAGCTAACCCAAAAGCCGCTTCAAAATGCTTCTCTCCTTCAAACCGGAAATCATATTTGTATTCTTTTAATTCCCTGGAAATCCTTTCGAGTGTATTGCCCAGCGGTCCTGCGTTCATCCAGGCTGCTGATAATATTATTTCTTTGAGATTGGAGTGTAATTTATAAGTATAGAAGGAACTATTTTTTGCTTTAGCAGTGAGCAGCACAATACTTTCATGTTCGGGTCTCTCAGTTGTCCGGACGATTGCTGCAATACGGGCTGTATGCTTCTGAACAGCCTCATGATCTTTAGCAGTGATATAGGCCATTGCCCGGTTAATGTTTTCTGCCGGGCCGGTATCAAACAAGCCCAACTGCAACCCATCACTGTCGGGTTTATCTTCAGGAAGATCAAGAAAGGTCAGTTCCTTCCCTTGTTTGACCGCTATCTCAAATCGAGCTTCGTCATAAAGATTCCTGGCGAACCGGGTTTTGAATCCTTTTTCAATTGTTTCGGCAAGTTTCTCCGAAATAGCAGAAACATCATTTTGCCAAACAGTTTCATGTGCGTGACCATATTGGTTTTTCCCTGCTTTGATCTCATCGCCGCAGATAATTTCCGTATGTTCGTTTATATACCCGTTCAGGTGATACTCCCCAAACTCATTTCCCTGCCGGACGGTTTCAACCAGTAATTGTTCTTCGTTTGATAAGCCACTTTTAGCAGTATTCTTTTGAACGATCAGTAAGTGACTTGGTGCTTCGGTATTACCAGTATCTTTCATCAGGTTATCCGGCATCACAGCGAGGGAAACAAAATCAGCCCGGGAAAAAACGTACTCTCTTGCTTCCTTATTGGAAGGGCTGTTTAAAAATGCATCCGTCGTGATATAAGCCAGGATACCACCGTCTCTGAGTTTATCAAGCCCCTTTGCAAAAAAGTAGTTATGAATCTTTCCTGAAATGGCAGGGTCCGGAAAATCAGGATCATGTACCGGGAAATTGCCGAACGGAATATTGCTTATAATAAGGTCATGCTTTCCATTCTCGGCAGCAGGAGTATCTTCAAAACCGGTGATCTCCACTTTTGACTGAATAGGCATTGCCTTACAAAATGATTGCAACACTTTCCCAGTCAATATATCTTTTTCAACAGCGGTGACAGATTGTAAATTCTTAAGCGAAGAAATAGCTTCACTAATAAAAATACCGGCGCCTGCGCTGGGTTCGTATAAATTACGGACTGCAATATTTTGCTCCTGCAATACTTTATATAAAGTTTGCGGAACAACGGCAGGTGTATAAAACGCAGTAAGAACACTGTTCTTTAGTGAAGCAACAATTGTCTTGTATTCGGCATCACTGAATTTCTCCTTCAGTAGCGCGTGCAACTCATGGACGCCATCGTACAAACGAAGATCTTCTTTTGTAGCGCCCTGCTTTATCCATTCTTCTTTTGATCCAGCCGGCGGATAAAGTATAGCTTTAATACCGCCAAATCCACTGTACCGCTGCAATGTTGATAGCTCATCTGCCGAAGGAACTTTATCCTCCAGGGCGATGCGTATTGCAGCAATATTATCACTCAGTTTATATAACGAATTATAGGCCATTTCTCACATATCTTTCACTTCAACCCTTATTGAGATATTCATATACTGCGCCTGTAATTGCATAGCGCAGGAAGCGGTTATCTTCTGTGGCTTCGGAAAACTCAAACTCTTCGAATACTGCGTCGCAGACTGTAATCATATTGATCAACTCGGTGGTCAGCACATTGCTGTTCAGCATCCTTTCAAAATCATTAGGAAATTCTTCTTCCAGAATTGATTTGATATAGCTGTAACGGGAAGGTTTTAGCGGTTTCGTCAGTTCCTCCATACATTGTTCTTCAATCACAGATGGCGGTTGATTCTCCACTACCAGTTGATTGATCAGGCCATCAACCGACGCTACAGATTCGTTCAGGTAATCCGTCAGCCGGTTCTCCTCTTGCAGTGTCAGCAGCAAATCTGGGTTGTTGTCCCGGATATATTCATGTAGCTTTCTCAGCAGTGTCTCTTGCATAATTGTTGTTATATTGTTTCTGTAATTCATTTAACCGGATAAAAAAATCCTGTAATGTTTGTGGCTGCATCCTGGCCGTTTCCCTGATCAATGCGCCAAATTCCATTTCAGCTTCATTAGTGGGGTCAGCTTGATACAGCAACCTGCGGTTGCCAATAACAACTGAAATGATTTGCCTTTTCATTGTTTGTTATACACCGAAGAAAGAACGGATAACGGTAGCTACTACCACGAGGAACACGCAACTTCCAAACCATGCAGCGGCTACCTTACCCGTATCAGGATCACCGCTGTTCCATTTTTGATACACTTTTACGGCCCCGATCAATCCGAGTATAGCACCAACCGCATACATCAGGTTAGTACCTGCAGCGAAATAGCTACGCACTTTTGTATTGGCTTCGTTGATCCCCGCATTTCCGTCCTGGCTGAAAGCAACAATACCAAGTATTACAAAGAGCAAAAGATAAGCGGAGGCAATTTTCTGTTGCCGGGTTAGTTTCCTGTTCATCATCTTCAATTTCATACACACGTTTTATAATAGAATAAAATAAATTTGGGCGCTCCATCCTATCCCTTCCAGACTGCACGGAGATCATCCTCACCGAGACGGATGGAGCATATTGTTTTGCTTTCAGCAGCGATAAATGCATTGATGGTTTCCCGGAAATCCGGTTCATCCCATTGGTTATATTTCCTTAGCTGTTCTTGTAAGGCAAAAACCAATTCATGTTTATTTTGCTTTCCTGTAAAGACTGGCTTTATTTCATCTATAACATGCTGAGATGTACTAAGCACTTCGTTTGGCTGATCTTCCTCATACATAGAAAGGCCGTTATATCCACCAATAGAAAACGACGGAAGCTTAGATTTGAAATACACTACCCACACAAATAAGTAATATAGAATTGTTGCAACACCCAGGAATAAAAAATATTGCTGCCAGGAAATAGAGCTAAGCATTGGTCATTAATTTTTAGAATTGTAAAATTGAATGCAAAAGAATGTTCTTGCGTTATGAAATCGGGTTTTGTTTTTGTGAAAAAGAACCTTATGATTATTTCATCCTTTTTTGAACTGATCCCGGTGAATAACCAAAGTGATTTTTGAAAGCAATTGAAAAGTTACCCGTATCGTTATATCCTGCAGCCATGGCGATGGACAACAATATCTGATCAGTTGTTTCAAGTAAATAATGGGCATGCTTCATTCTTTCTTCTTTCGAAAATTTTCCCATCGTCAATCCAAACCGTTTTTTGAAGGCGTGTTGAAGCTCCTTCTTTGAAATGCCTATCTTACTTGCTATTCCTTCAATGGTGTCATATACTGATAAATCTTCGAGTATGATATATCTTGCTTTCTCAGCAATTTCTGCTGCCGCCTTACTGATTGCTGGTTTTGTTTTTACCTCGGTTACTTCCAGAACTAATTGCAGGATAAGATCAACAACTCTTGCATACAGAAAGCGATCTGCCAACCTTCCCTCAGTGACCGGGCGAAAAAAGGATTTTATATTTCTTTCGACCTCGAATGAGCAATAGGGAAGCAATTCATTCAGATTATTAGTATCTCTTAATTCTTCATAGTCTGTAAGAGCTTCCCTGTTAAAAAGCATTTCGAAAAGAAATACTGTATTTTTAAACAGAAAGCTGACTCTCAAATCCTCCTCAACGTATTTCCTTTTTAGTTTCTCATGTGTTTCGTCTAACACAGGTTGAGTAACGAAAATCATAAAGAAATCTCCTCTGTAGTATTGGAACAAGCCGGATTCCGTTTGCAGCTTAGTAGCATTGGGAAGTCTATACGTCTTTTGCACAATTCTTTTCTTCTTCATAGGTATCGCTTTCATAGATTTCAATAGGCTTCCTGGCCCGGCCAAACGTAGAGTTTGACCGGGAAGGAAGTATGATCACATTCTTAAATGTACTTAAGTAAGTAAGCTCATTGGTTTATCGGACTTTGGCCGCGCAAACCGGATGATACTATAAATAAGAAAGCCAAGGGAAGCGACACCGAACAATACAAAGGAAATCACCGGAACTGCCTGCTCGAATGTCTGATCATTATAACTCCAACTATTTATAAAAAATAAAAATAGGGAAGTATACAATGAAAAAACACCCAGGATATTCAATAGCGGATCAATAAAAAACTTTGATTGCCTCCTGAACTTGCCATAGCTAAACAGTATCAATCCCGCCCCGATAAGAGCAAATACTGCGTGTATGCCGCCATGTGGAAGAGCCATCAGGATATACAAAAGATAGAATCCTCCAAAACTCTCACCGCTGATTAACGTGAGACAAAATAATGACAGCACCAAAACAGGATGTGTAAGAATATTGATCGTTTTCATAACGAATAGTTTACTGTTTTAATTACAAGGGCCTGTGCTTGAACCGGACCAGCCGATCACCGGAACGCTGGCTCCCTGAGTTCCGGCATCCTGCAGCTCTTTTATTTTTACATATAGTCCCTGCGGTGTACTTGTGCCGTATGGTGAAAGGCTGCCAGGCATGTGAAAACGCGGAATATCAAACCAGATGGACGGACTTACCGCAGAACGCCACACCTCAATCGCCCAATCGGTACAATTATAATCGTCTATATCATATTTAACATTGCGCAGCTGGCGAATGCGCATAATGGCAGATTTCAGGTTTTCAGGAGATACAGTTATTTCATAAGAAGCATTGAATTCATGATTGCTATTGTCCACAAATTTGCCATCAAGCGGTGCATCTGTAAGCATCGTTTTCCATCCCGTCTTCGGATAAAAGCCAATATGCTGTGATGCCGAGCCGGAACCATTAGCGCCATCTTTCTCGATACGAATCCAGGTATGCCCAGGCGAACCGGCAGACCAATCAAATATCTTAGTTGGATCACTGTTTACAGGCACATCTGCATGGATCGTGATCCTGCAGGTGGCGCCAGCATCCGGAATGTTATCAAAACACTTCAGATATTTGTCGAGATCTATGGCCGGATCAGCATATTGAGATTCAAAATCCACGATCATGATCTCATCATCTATTACAGTTACTGGCCCATTAGGATCATTGGGAGGCACATATCCCCCGCCGCCATTACCTCCGCCTGTTCCTCCGCCTGTTCCTCCGCCACCGCCACCGCCGCCAAACGGATCTGCACCAGAGTACCAACCTCCCCAGCCGTCGCCGCCACCGCCGTCATCATTCAGGAAAGACATCAGGTACATCCAACTGCTCCAACTGATACCTCCACTTGACGGATAACTTGCAACAACGATAACCTCCGGCAATTCAACATAAGGATCAGGCATAACTAAAACCTGCTCCCGCAGCATATCTTTATTGCTACGATAACCACGGACAATATTGGTTCCCTCAATCTTCACACCTCTTAAATTTTTTAGGAGCAGCGTGCCGTTGAACGTTTCTTTTTCATTGTCCCTTATCAGGCTTACAATACGTCCTCGCTTTATTGTACCCCTTGCATTGACCTCCACGAGAACAAATGCCTCACTCATTTTCCTGTCTTTGAACGCTACACGCAGTAAAGTTACGTCACCGTGAGCCGACCTTGAAATACGTGAAAAATCCAGGCTGTTGAAGTCTGTGACCGATAAACTATCTGCCAGGCTTCGCTTAAGTTCCGGGTAAACATTAGATGGCTTTGGGCCTTCAATTTCTTTCTGACAGGATATGATCATCATTGCCAAAAAGCAGAATAAGATTAGTTTTTGCATAATAAATGATTTTGGTGAAACGAATATAGAAATGCAGTAGCGCTTTCGTAATTGCGATTTCGTAAGAAATAGATTACTATACTGCTGTCGCTTCAATTTATTGGAAGAAGTATATATGAAAATTGCCCTAATGGTAGGAATTATTGCTTAGGGGATCGTTATGATGACCTTTGAACCCGCTTGTTTTTGACATAACTAAAATGGTATTCGGAAATACCCAGCCAGGAAGCAAGATGTTTGGCCGGTATCCGTAAAACATAATCGGGAAAGCGTTCAAGAAGCCATGAATATTTTTCTTCCGCTGATTTCATGCGAAGCGCATAAAGTAACTGGGTCCAAAGAATATAATAGTGCTGCGTAAGTTCTCTTGCGACAAAATTAAATTCAGGGAATTGCTTATAGGTGGCATATAACTCATCATACGATATGTAAAATAAATCGCAGTCTTCAAGGGACTGTATCCATTCGTAAGAAATTTTCTGCTGATAAAAGCTCTCAACGGAAATAATAACATCCCCATCTTTCATAAACCAACTCGACACTTCTAAATCATCTCTACGATAAAAACAACGCAGCATTCCTTCGTTGATAAAATGAATATGACGGCAAATGTGCCCTGCCTTTAAGAGAAATTGACCTTTCTTTAGTTCACGATATTTGACAATATCCTGCAGATGGGCTACTAACTCCTCACTAAGAGGATGTACAGCATTGAGAAATCCTAACAATCGTTCCATTACATGCAATCTATTCTTTCCGGATAATATAAAACTGCTCATGTGGTAGTAAATGTTGCTCTGTTTAAACCGGTATTAAGACTTTTAAATTTAGTAGCAGTTTTTCCTACCATCCGGACAATCAACCATTGAAATGCATTTAGGATTTTTAGAGAGTGAAACCGAGACTGACGATATTCTATTTCGCTGAAGTAATGACAGGGCTGCTTGTTTTTCTCTTTCTCTATACTGCCCTTACGAAATTTTATGATGTATCCAGGTTTGCAGCAACCATGAAGCATAATTACATATTATCCCCTTATGCAGATGTTCTTAAATGGTTGGTTCCAATTACTGAAATTATTATTGTTATACTTCTTTGCATACCCCGAACACGCAGGAAAGGCATACTCATATCATCTGTGCTGCTTGCCCTATTCGCCGGCTATATAAGTTATATGCTTTTAAAAGATTCTGAACTGCCATGCACTTGTGGTGGTATTCTTGAAAGTATGAGTTGGAAACAACATCTGGTATTCAATATTTCAATGATAGCGCTCAGCGTTGCTGCCTGGCTCTGCTATCCGAAACGATTTATCGCGACAAACAGGAGCAGCCGAATACCTGTATAAAATAGTAGGCAGCTAATTATTTAACTAAAATTCTTAAAAAATGAAAAAAATCAATTTGAGCATGGTAGCCGTGATCGTGGCGGTTATGTTGGCTTCATTTACCACAATGAACGGGTCAAAGACTAATCAATCAATGGAGTGGTTTGAATATGTGGGCGGATCAGGAGGGGCATCTAATCCCAACAATTATGTGTACAAAACCTCTCAGACACAAAGTTGCTTCCAGCATACCAGCGACCTCTGTGAAATAGAGGCTGACCCGATTAATCCGAACGATCCTCCTGCTGACCATTTGCCGGATCTAAATACTGATATTCCATGGTATAGGAATTAATCGCTTAGTCCGGAAAAAGAGATAGCTCTTGGGAAGCTATCTCTTTTTGATTAAAAGCGTCTGCACAAAATAATCTTTCTCCAAAAGGCTTAAGCCGTATTTCGCTAATTCTTTTTGGAGACAGGCAAGGTCATCAAAACAAATCGACAGGCGCATATCGACAGGCCCGGTATAACCTGTTTGATTAATGCACAACATTCCCTTACCGAAGAGCTGCGATTCGGTAACGAGCTTGACGATTGAGTTATTCAGTGAAAGATTTCTTATCTCAATAGCCTTCGTTTTCCAATCCAGTCCAGGTTGTTTTTCCGGCATGACACGTTTTACCCTGCTGAATAAAACAGAATCCGATACTTCCAATACCAGGCATGGCAGTTTAGCTGTATCACGTATGACTTCATACGGGAACAGTTGAGCAAGATCCTTTCTCATTTTCAGGTACAGGTTATTGCCGTTGGCGGGATTAACCTTAATCTCATAACTGAAAACATTTGCTTTGATCCATTCATCCTGATTTTGATGACTTGATGCGAGCAGCAGGTCGGCAGCGCTGCTGTCCAATCTGATAAAACGATTTGGTTCAAGATATTGCCTCGTTTCAAATCCAAATACCTCATGCCAATAGGCTTTTATAAGCAGCCGTAATCTTGATTGGTTAATAGCCTTTAAAAAATAAGGTTCTTGATATATTAGGTCATCCCATGTTTCAATAGAGCCGCCTACGTGATAATCCTCTAATCCTCTTAAAAGCAACGAATATTCCTCCAATGGCGTTGAAGGAGCCAATAATGCACTATTTCGATCATAGTTGGGCAATGAAAGGCGTTGAACAAAATTCAAACGATAACCCGCAATCAATCGTTTGATATTTTCATGGGATAGACTCCAGCCATTGCTGATATAAGATACCTGTCCATCCTTGATCCATATATAATACGGATCCACTTCATGGGGAAACAATCGGGAAAGTATACTGTCACTGACAATCATAGGGTAAGATGGAGTTTTTAGCTTTAGCCTGTCGAAAAGGTTAGCCACATTCTTTTCCGGATCATGAGTTACAGAAATGACTTTTAAGGAATCCCCCATGATCCTTTGCAGTGAATCAAGTTTTGGCATCGCCTTGATACAGGCCACGCAATGGACGTTCCAAAAGTCAATCAGCAACAGTCGGCCCGCGGCTGTTTTTAATTCCACCGGCTGCCCGTTCCGGTCACTGAGAGTCAAATAGGGAAAAAGATCACCGCGCTTCAATGGTTTGGTAGGTGACGTTTGAGCCATCAAAGTGCCGGTAAGGCAAATCATGGCCAGGAAGCCGCTAAAACGGCTTCCATTTTTATTAAAACATTTCATCAGTAACCGGCGTTTTGAATTAATGAAGGATTTAAAAGTATCTCTCCGGAAGGAATGGGATAAAGTGCATCAGTGCTCTGCCATGTAGAAGGATTAATAATTTGCATTACAGCATTCACCCGCCCGGTCCTTTTAAGATCATACCATCTATGGCCCCATTCAGAAAACAGTTCAGCCTGCCGCTCCTGCTCCAGCAGGTTCAACAATGCTGATGTATCGTTCGCTGCCGTCGCAGCCAGACCTGCCCTTTGGCGGATCCTATTCAGATCGGTTAGCCCACCCCCCAAATCAAGTTTGTGCGTCCGGGCTTCTGCACGGATCAGGTATTGTTCCGCCAACCGGAGCACTATATAGTATTCTGTAAGGGGTGCTCCACTACCATATACCCTATACTTGGCCGGGTATTGCACAGCCTGGCCATTGAATACTCTTGATCCAACCCAAACCGTTTTCCGGTTATCATTGGTCTCAAACGATTGAAACATTCGATCCGTCAGTACATATTTAGGTGTTTCATTGGCAGACGCAGGTAATATGTCACGGCCTTCCCAGGTGTTCCAAACCGAATTAACAGGCTGCAGTTGCAGGATGGTCTCGGAACTCGTTTTTAAAAAAACTTCTGTTAATGCAGGTAAAGTGAAGAGTCCTGCATTGATCACCTCTGATGCCATTGCTTCAGCATTGTCCCATCTTTTTAAATATAAGTAAACACGAGCCAGTAAAGCTTTCGCAGCCCATTTGGTAACTCTTGCACGGGTTCCTGATTCGTAGGCCGATGGTAAAATTTCGGCCGCTTCTGTAAGGTCAGTTACCATTTGCTCATATACTTCACTCTCAGGTGTTCGGGGCATCCTGGCGTTCTTTTCATAGTCTGTCGTTAGAATAAGTGGTACATCTCCAAACAAGTTCACAAGGTGAAAATAACAGAATACACGAAGAAAAAGAGCTTCGCCTCTGAGGCATGCTTTAAGGGAAGGCGTAATGTTGGATCCCGCCAACCGTTCCAGACATAGGTTTGTAGTATAGATATGCTTATAGGCTGGATTCCAAAAAACATTTGCCAGGATCAGATGATTCACATTGCTAATTTCATTGTCCACAAACTCTCTCCGGATATCCGGCGAATAAAAATACAATTCGTTTGCGGACATCCCGGCATACAGCGTAGTCTGTCCTGCGCAAAATTGAGCCTGGGTACGCATCATCTCACTGTAGATGCCCAGAACAGCGGACTTTGCAGTGGAATCATTTTTGAACACCTCTGAACTGACGATCTGGTTAATAGGTGGATCAACTTCAATGGCCTTTTTACAGGATGTAGTTATCAAGCAGGTAAAGAGAAAAAGTACAATACAGTGTTTTATATTAAAATGGCACATAATAAACAGTTTAAAAGGTGATGTAAATACCTGTATTAATGATCCGGAGGGGAGGAAGCGTCGTAAGACCCTGCGATTCAGGATCGCTCCCTTTATATTGTGTGATCGTAAACAGATTTTGCCCTTGCAGGAAAAACTGGAATCGTTTAATATGCAGTTGGCTGCAAACATTTTCCGGCAAGCTATAACTGAACATTACATTTCTTAATTTAATATAGGAAGCATCAACGAGAACTGCATCAGAGGCCCTCATTTGCGAAGCGGCTGCTAAAGCGCTGCCAGTCGAGTATCGTTGATATATGGCATGATCTCCCGGCTGCATCCAGCGATTCAATAGTTCGGTTGGCATATTGGCTCTCGTGCCGGCAAAACTTCCGGCGAAAACATCGTTACCCTTTTGCTTAACGAAATAAAAAAAGAACGTAAGCCCAAAATGCTTATAACTCAATTCATGCTGCCAGCCGCCGTAATATTGAGGGTCCCTGGTACCAATAAAATATTGATCCAGCGTATTGATGAATCCATCCCGGTTTAAATCATTGAATTGATAGATACCTGTAGTCGCATTAATTCCATTATAACTGTAACCACGTATAAGGGAAAGCGGTTTTCCAGCCTGGTAAGTGCTCGCATAGGAAGTTTGCTCGATTCCGGGAAAAGACAAAAGTTTGTTTCGTTGAAACGTAAGGTTAAACTGGCTGGACCATGAGAAATTACTTTGCTGGAAAATTTTATAGCTTAAACTCATTTCCACACCCGTGTTCTGGACCAATGCAGGAAAGTTTTGTATGATACTGGTGAAACCTGTTTGCCCGGGGAGAAGATAGTTTATCAGTTGATCATTACTGCGGCTGATGAAATAATTGAAGTTAAATAATAACCTGTTTTGGAAAAAGCCCGTTTCCAGAGCTAATTCAAGATTGCTTTTTTGTTCCCAGTGATAATTATCATTTTGAAGACGGGTAGGCCGGAGCCCTGCCGTTCCCTGGTAGGGAAAACTGGTGGTAGTCCACGTATCAAGATACATATAGTCCCCAATCTGGTCATTACCTGCACTGCCATAACTGGCTCGTAACTTACCAAAGCTAAGTCCCAGCGGTTTTCTCCGCATAAAGCCTTCATCGGTGAATATCCAGCCAAGTGCTACTGCTCCAAAGTTGGCGAATTGGTGTCCTGCTCCAAAGCGGGATGAGCCGTCGCGGCGGCCGGTCAGGTTAAGAAGATATCGCTGCCGCCAATTCATGGAAAGACGTCCGAAAAGACCGGAATATCTGTATTGCGATGAGTTAATCGTCGTCTGTGAGGAAGTGGACCCGGCAACGGATTGTATAAGAGCGTCGCTGGTATATCCGTCTGCATCAGTGATGGTACTGTGAATTTGTTTATATTGAAAGCTGCTACCAATTTGTGCGGTAATACTTGCTTCTTTAAATGGACGGGTGCTGTATTCCAGTTGCGGTTCAATGATCCAGTTATTAATATAGTTACTGCCAAAGCTGGCGCTGCCTGTGGGGCTGGTAGCCGGATCCTGGGATGCAATCGGTGTCAGGGAAGTTTCTTGTATTCGCTGCGTATTATAGCCCGCATTTATTCTGGCGGTTAATGAAGGCAAAATCTTGTACCCGATAACAAAATCGCCATTGAACCACTCCGCCTGGTTTTCATAGGTTTTCAACAATAGTGCCATTGGGTTACTAAAAGCGCCATTGTTTTTTCGCCAGTTTAACCGCCCGATAGAATCATAGAGCGCCGGGGCATTGGGCGAAAGATTGATGAAATTGGTAGGATCACCTTGTCCGAGTGAACTTTTGTCGGTGGAATAGCTGGATGAAAACTGGGCTGTAAATTTTTTATCCCCGGAAATATGACGGACGTTTAAATTAAACGCAAGGCGATGCTCTCCCCATGATCCGGGAAATACTGTTGATTCATCATAATAGGTAGTGCCGAATGAAAAAGAAGTTTGTTCATCGCCACCAGACAATTTCAGATAGGCCTTGTTGATTCTCGACGTGCCGCCAGTTAGCACTTCTTTCCAGTTAGTGTAACGGGTAGTGTCCCATAAAAGAAGATCCGGTGCACTGGCATTACTGGGTGTAATCCCGTCGTTTTGAAAAGCTTCGCGCCGCATGGCAATGTACTGTTCTGTGTTCATGAAATCGGTCAAACCCTGCGCCTTACCAAAACCGGTCGAGAAATCCAGTTCAAGGTTCGGCGAGCCGGGTTTGCCTTTCTTCGTGGTGATAAGGATCACCCCGTTTGCACCTCGGGAACCGTATATCGCTGTAGCCTCGGCGTCTTTCAATACCTCGATACTTTCAATGTCCAGAGGGTTGATCAGATTGAAAGGGTTGTTAGCGGCAATCTGGCTGCGCTGCGTTTGCCGCTCGGTATTAAAGGGTACGCCATCGACGACAAACAGCGGTTCAGTACCTCGCTGGAGCGAATTGCGTCCCCGCAACAACACAGAAAAATTGGCCCCCGGCAATCCGTTACTTTGCGTGATAAATAAGCCAGGAATCCGGCCCTGCAGCGTAGCTATTGGGTTTGATACAGCCTGGGTTCGGATAGTTTCAGCGGAAATCTTATCCACTGTCCCGGTATTGAGCCTGCGGGAAACCTGATAGTACCCTTTGACGATGGTCTCATCCAGCACACCTACTTTAATACTTACCCGCATTTCAACAAATGCCAGGTCACCAACAAACCGCTCCAACGGTTCTATCTCTACGCTGGTAAGCACCAAAGTGACATTTGACGGTGCATTGTCAAAACCAAACTCTCCATTGGAATCAGAAGCTACAACAAGTGGAGTGCCCTTGATGCTAATTGTAACACCTCTAACCGGATTGCCATTTTGATCCAATACTTTTCCTCTTAAAGAGTGTTCAGAAGCAACTATCTTTTTTTCTTTAACAGTAATGCTCTTTTCATTGATATTATACAACAAAGGTTGCCCGGCAAAGCATTTATCCAGCACGGAGGTCAGTTGCTCATTGGAAACAGACAGCGTAACAGGCTTTGCCTTCTCTATCTGCTCCGTTGTATATATAAAATGATGACCCGATTGTTGCTCAATCAGTAGAAAAACCTTTTCAAGCCGCACATTTTTTACAGAAAAAGTTATAAGTTGACCTTGGGCAACCGTAATAAAATAAAATGATAACAGAAAAAATAAAAAACATCCACGCCATTTCATAGCTTTGAGTTGTTTGGGTTAAACAATAATCGTTCCTTCGATTTATACTAGGGTAACCCAGGCGCCGCCGGGCAGTGATCTACCACTTTCCGGCTTTTTATTGGATATACCTCTTATCTTTTTACAATAATTTTATTGTCTTCAATTTTGAAATGCACATTGCCTGTCTCTTCAAGTAATTCTAACACTTTGGACACGGGTACGCTTCGGTTAATCGTACCATTAAAATGATAACTGACCCTATCCTCGTACACTACCCTGGCATCATACCATCTTTCCAACAGTTGCATCACATCCTCAATAGCTGCGTTCTTAAATGTAAATTGATTCTTTGTCCAGGCTAATACGGGAACAACATCCACCTTATTCACCACCCAGGTTTTTGTCTCGACTTGATCGCCCGGCTTCAACACAAGCATTTTATTTTGTCCGCTTACCCTTACTGATCCTTCAGTCAATGTGATCCGGTTATCAAAACCATTGATGTTAAATGCTGTTCCCAATGCTTCCACACTAACATCACCTATTGAAACAATAAACGGCCTGGAGGCATCCTTCGCAACTTCAAAGAAAGTCTCTCCTGACACGGCGACCATTCTCTTATTGCCGGCAAATGCACCGGGATACCTTATAGACGACTCCGCATTGAGCCAAACCTTCGAGCCATCCGGCAGCACAAGCTGATACGATCCTTTACGTGGAATAGTTATTTCGTGCATCAGCGTATCGGACCCGTTCTGACCATAGACTATCTCACCGTCCTTTATATGTATGTTTCCAATGACTGTGTCAGACACTTTATCCAACTTAATAACCTGGCCGTCCGGCAATCTCAATTGCGCATAAAGAGAGCCCGGTGAAATATCGGTTTTCCCTTTATCTGCAACATCCGGAGTTACCTCTTTATCAGAACTCCGGGTAAGAAAAATAGCAATGCTAACTATACCTATTACACAAGCTGCCGCGGCATAGTGCCACCATTTTATAACGCTGCCTTTTTTTCTAAACTTCAGCCGCTTCTTTACATTGACGAGTTGCCCTTCAGTATCTCTTGTTGCCAGCCATTTCAGAAACTTGTCAACCATTTGATCATCGGTCATATCTTCAAACAACTGCATGTTGACTTCGTCAGCCACTACCCATGCATCCAATTCTTCCCGCTCCTCAATGGTAAGTATGTTTGTTATAAAGCCGCCAATGAGGTAGCTGATCCTCTGGGAGTTTTCGAGTTTTTCAAAACGTTTGTTGATGGGTTCCATAAATTTTATATTAAGGTAAAACCAAAGACTCCCCTTATAAGTAGCGAATTCGTAAGAAAAATGGGGAGTGAAGGCAAAAAAGTTGAGGGAATTACGGGTTTTTAGCAATACAAAAACTGCTCAACTGGTAATAATTGTTTTCCTGATCAATTGAATTGCGCGGTAGCGGTGGCTGCGGGCTGTTTCGGCATCAATACCGATTTCCCGGCCAATTTCTTCCAGTGACTTATCTTCCAGGTAGTGCATTTGCAACACCTGCTTCATGCGGGAGGGCAGGTGTTCTATTACCTGCAGAACCTGCATCATGATCTCACTTTCAATAATATTTGTTTGTTCCGGTTCGGCAGGAATTTCAGGCCTGGCCCTTTTTTGCTGTATTTTATCCAGGAATTTAGCGCAATGATTATAAACGCAGCGGTAGAGATAACTGCGGATGGATTGAACTTCGGAAAGCTTGTGCCGGCGTTCCCATAGCTCTGCAAAACAATCCTGCACGATGTCTTCTGCCTGTTTCTCATCCTGCACATATTTAAAGGCAAAGAAAGTCAGCGGACCGTGGTAAGTTCTGAATACCCGGTCAAAGGCTTGCTCTTCCCCATTGCGGAAAGCATCAAAAAAATCAGGGCCCCAACCCTGCAATTCGGGTGGCACTATCGTTCCTTAATTGTTGACAATCCAGCGGAGTCTTTAATAAGGAAGCTGCAAAAAAACGGCGCAGGTCTCCACTTACCGGCTTGGAGGCCCTCACGAGGCCCTTGAACACAATAAGGGAGCCCACGCCTGAACGTGAGCCCTTGCTTATCGTCTTGTGTTCAATGAAAATTCGTGAGGTTTCCAAGTCAAGACTCAAAGCGAAAGCTTCAAATAAGTTCGAATATGAAGATTCGCAAAAATAATTTATTAAACCACCCGAGCCTATGGTTTGGAGTGGTTTGCTATCAAATTTATAAATAATATAGTACACAACAAAATGTATCTTATACGATTCAAAATGGTGTTTGATTTAAAACTCTATTTGATATGTGGGTAAATATCATAATAGAAAGGAAACCAAACGGGTTGGTCAGCATATAAAGCAGCTTCGTTTGAAGTATGGATGGAATATTGAAGATATTTCGGAGATGACTGGATTTTCAAGATCGACAATTTCTGCAGTTGAAAAAGGAGCAGAAACTGATACAACACATTTAATAGAAATCGCAAAAGCAATAGGCGTTCAACCAAATCAAATATTCAATATTTCATTTGATCTTAAGCCAAGGTATAAGTTGTCTCAGAAAAGAAAAGACCAGAAAAAGCTAACCTTAAAAATCAGAGGTATGATTGAGGCAGGCTTTTTTAAAGAACCACGTATTGTTAATGATGTCAGAGAGCAGCTATTTGGCCAACAAAAATTAAAAGCAAGTGCGGCACAGATATCAGTGGTGTTATTAAGATTAACGAAAGAGGGCATTTTACGAGCTTCAAAAAGCGGGCGAAAGAACCTGTACTCTATAAAATAGTAACTACAAATACGAGCAGAATACAAGCAAATTAAAGCGATCCTAGCCTCTGATCTTACCTCAAAATCTGCTGTAACCCGCTGCTGTATTGTCTTTCCGTAATGGTTTACCCCCTCCCAGGATTTTGGTTCTCTTTTCTGTTTAATCGTTCCGAAAACCTTACGATGCTCCGCCGCTGCAAAATGTCACATTTTTTATAAAATAAGTGACAAATCTATTTTTGTCACAAATATTCGTAAATTTGTGACAAATGGAAAAGACGCAAACATATATAAGAGATTTATTGTCAGGGAAAAAACCAGGTGATTTGGTTTTCGCTGCGGACTTTAAGGGAAAAGGGACGGAAGCGGCTATCCGGAAAAGCCTTTCCCGGCTTGTAGCGGAGGGAGCGATTAAACGGGCAGCCCACGGCATTTATTACCTGCCTAAAATTGATCCTCTTTTTGGTGAACTTCAACCCTCAGCTGAAGAAATAGCCCAGAAAATTGCAGATAAAGAAAGGGTCCGCATACAGCCAACAGGGGCCTATGCCTTAAATAAACTGGGCCTGAGCACACAGGTTCCTATGAAAATGGTTTACCTCACGGATGGGGTGCAAAGACTGCTGACCATTGGGAAAGTGAAAGTAAAGTTCAAAGCTACCACGAATAAAAAGCTCTCCATGAAGGGAGAGCTGAGCAAACTCATTATACTGGCTTTGGAGGAGTTGGATTTAAAGAAAATAGATACCCGGAGAGAGGCAAAAATCAGGGAATTATTATTAAAAGAAGATCCGGAAAAACTAAACCATGACCTGGCACTGGCGCCCGGCCGTATTCATGATTATATTGTCAAATTATTAAAAACACCTTCCAATGACCGGATGGCTTAAATTAACAGACGATCAAAGAAGAATTACGCTAACGCAGGCACAGCAACGATCGGGTATTATTGCAAAAGCAATTGAAAAAGATTGGTGGGTGACACTGGTATTGAAAGCACTCTTTCAATCGGCCTATGCAGGCCATCTTGTTTTTAAGGGAGGCACATCTTTGAGCAAAGGCTTTAAACTGATCAATCGCTTTTCAGAAGATATTGACCTGGCACTGGCTGCGGAAGCATTTGGAATGCAATACGAGGAGAATCCTACACCAAGCTATATTAGTCGCTTAAGAAGAAAAGGATTTACATTTACAACTACTCTTTTTATCGAGGAATTAAACACTCAACTTATCTCGTTAGGTGTTCCTGCTTCTTTTTTTACTATTGAATTTGATCCCGCACAACCAAATCAAACCCCGCCCGACCCCCAATCTGTTTATGTGAAATACAAACCCCTTTATGAACCGAATAAATATATTGCTGACCAGGTAAAAATAGAGATTAGTGTCAGGTCATTGAAAATCCCATTTACAACCAGACCGATCCATTCACTGCTATCTGAATTTTTTCCAAATAAAGTTTACGAAGAACATCCGTTTGATGTAACTATTGTCGAGCCGCGAAAAACATTTTTAGAAAAGGCCTTCTTACTGCACGAAGAATTCGGAAAGCCGGACAAAACAACTATAAGGACAGAAAGAATGTCTCGGCATTTTTATGATTTGGCAGTCATTATGAATGATATGGTAGCAAGAGATGCATTAAATGATCACGATTTATACGACAGTTTAATTATTCACCGGGAAAGATATATTCGTGCCACCTGGGCAAATTATACTACGTTGATTCATTCCAGGATATCCTTTCTTCCACCAGACGAATTACTGGAGGAGTATAAAAAGGATTATGAAGAAATGCGGGAACACATGATCTACGGTGAAGGTGTTTTTACTTTTGAAGAAGTGGTAAATAAATTGAAAGAGCTACAAGGCAGATTCAGATTAAAAAAAGAAGTGAAGGTATTGGAAGAGATCATTACCGATGCTTTAAACAATTTGCAGGATTATATGAAACAACATCCCACCGCCACTTCTTTTGAAACGCAGGTGGTATATACCTCCGATCCCTATAAACCCGCCGGCCCTGCCAACAAAACAATCATCTTTAATGTGCGGTTTACCCGCAGCGGCAATAAGATGATCTTTGAAAGTATCAGCGTACATGAGAATTGACCTGAAAGGAGAGCAAATAGTGTTATGCATCGATTATATAATCATTAAAAGGACTTCCATATCCTTTTCTCAGCATATCCCCATATTCATTAGACAGCGGGCTATCATCAACAACTTTTGCCGCCTTTTCTACATCATAGTCAAAACGAATAAACTCGATCTCAATGCTGTCTGACAATAAAGCATTGAAGCGATCCAAGTTCATGCAATTTGTTTACTCTTTTGTATCAGCCAGCCAGGAATTCTTTTTGAACCATCTGCAATGCACTTCATCCGGTAACGAATTATAAGAGAAGAAGCAAATGTGAATAAGCTAATAAAAAATATAGATGCATTAATATTAATCAGGTCGGCAATGATACCGGTTAGTATTGCACCTATTGCATAACCCAGATCTCTCCACAAACGAAAGATGCCGATACTTTTTGCCCTATCCTGTGGATTTGTGTTTTCTGCTACTGTTGCCAAGAATGTGGGATATACCATTGCAGTGCCCCATCCCAATACTGACGACAAAAAAATGAAATGCAGCATAGTATTTGCCCAAAGCAACATTATCAATGCAATGGCTTGCAAAAACATACCGGTATATAACATATCTTTTTTACAAAACTTATCAGCCATTGCGCCGGTGAATAACTGTCCTAATCCCCAAACCGCAGGATATATTGCTGTAATGATTCCAATTTCTCCAATGCTAAAACCTTTTGAAGCAAGCAGTATCGGAAAAACTCCCCATGCCATGCCATCATTGAGGTTGTTGATTAAACCGGCCTGTGTTACTGAACCTAAGTTTTTATCTTTCCATGTCGTATCCCAAAAGATATTTTTCAGTCGTGGAATAGTATTGGTCGTCGTTTCCTTTGCTACATGATGCCCGGTGTCCTTTATCAGGAAAATACTTCCAAACAAACCAAGCACTACCAGCACAATGCCTGTATAAAACGGGTATGGCCTGATGCCGTATTCGCCGGCAATCCATCCAGTGAGAAATGCAACCAACGCCAAAGAAATGTACCCTGCAAATTCATTCAGGCCCATTGCAAAGCCTCTTTGCTTTTCACCTACAAGGTCAATCTTCATTACAACTGTACTGCTCCATGTTAAACCCTGGTTAATGCCCAACAGAATATTTGCTGCTATTATCCAACTCCATGAGGGTGCAAACATGAGGATGAAAGGAATGGGAATACCAATCACCCATCCTGCAATTAAAAGTTTTCTTCTGCCGAATTTATTTGCCAATGCACCGGTGTAATAATTAGTGAGTGCTTTTACAATTCCGAAAACAATTATGAACGAAAGAATAGCTGTTTTGGCAGCCATCTGAAATTCAGTTTCGGCAATTTGTGGCAAAATACTTCTTTCCAAACCCACCATTCCACCAACAAAGCCGTTGATAATAACCAGCAAAGTGAATTGTTTCCAGTTTTCTTTTAAACCTAATTGTACATTCATAATTGTTTACCTTATGTTACCGCACACCTGTTAGCTCCCGCTTCCAGATCAACAGGGTTAATATCGCTGAAATCGCCTTTAATATTTTTTTCGACTATTGAAAGATAGTTGGCCGGTGCGGGTGGAATACGTTCCAGCAATGTGCTAATAAATTCTTCTTCCTTTAGTTGAACCATGGTTACATTATTTCTAATGCTTCCGATTGTTGCCTGAATGGGTGTGTTATCAAAATCTACCGGCTGGCTGGTATGTGCAGGCAACACTATGATGTTATCCTCTAATGTCAGGAATTTCTTTAGCGACAGATAAAGCATTTTTGATTTCTGTTTTGCTTCTTCATTGTTTGATTTCAAATCCGGTCTGCCAACCCCATTAATAAAAAGTGTATCACCTGTAAGCAATACTTTATTATCAATCAAATAGCTGGTGCTTTCCAGGGTATGACCAGGTGTTCGGATAGCTTTGATGCTGATATTTCCAATTTGAAAAGCAGTGTCTTCATCAACCGGATTAAATTCAAAGCTTACTTTATTGGGTACGGGCAGGTACAAGTTTGCCTGACTGCTTTCAGCCAGTTGCCTTGCCCTTGAAAGATGATCGGCATGTATATGCGTTTCGATACCATATTTCAATGACAGGTTATGCTGTTGCACTGTTTCAAGATAGGCTTCTATAGGCAGCGATGCATCCACTATTATCGCCTCACCATTGGAAACAATGAGGTAAGACAGGCAACCTTTGCCGGTTCTTCTGAATTGTATGAGTTCAAATTCCGTGAACGAAAGTTTAGCAGTATTCCACGAGAGGCTCCAGCCCTTCATGCCGCCTTTTAATGAGTATGCTTCAAATCCCTGCTCATTTAATAAGCCTGCTGCAATCAAACTTGTTTTACCTCCTCCACAAATGGTTACAACTGGTACTGATTTATCCAAATGCAAACCATGCAAGGCATCAGGATTGTTTGCTTTTAATTTCTCATAGGCGTTAAAGTAAATACTTCCGGGAATAAACCACTCTGCTCTCTCCTGAATGGGTCTTATATCAAGTATATTAATTTCTTTTCCTGCTTCTAACCAGGTTCTGAGAGTATTGGTACTGATTTCTTTTGTTTCTTCCATATTGTGAAGTTTTTACTTCACAAAGGTGGCAAGTTTGCCGGACCAATCCTTTATCATAAGATAAATAATTACCGGTGTCCCCGGATGCGGCTAAGGCTTACTTGTGTAATGCCGAGATAGGAAGCAACGTATTTCAAAGGGACCCGCATTAAAACGTCAGGGGCTTCATGCAGCAAAGCGTTATATCTTTCTTCTGCTGAGTGAAATTGTATGCCTTCAATCCGGTTCACTGTTTCCACATAGGCGGACTCAAATATTTTACGAAACAATCTTTCTATTTCGGGATAGTCATCATACAATTTGAAAAGCTGGTTGGAATTAATGGCAACTACTTCGGCATCTTCCAATATCTGTATCGCCTTCCGGCTGGGTTTACCTGTAAACAAACTTTCCACCCTTGCAATGATGCTGTTCTCAAAAAAGAACCGTTCAGTAATATCAATTCCGTCTTTGAAATAATAAATACGGGCTACTCCTTTCTTGATGAAATAAATTGTTTTGCAGGTATGGCCAATGGGTTGCAGGTCGTTGTTCTTTTTTATAGTAACCATACTGCTAATTTCAGCAATGGCTTTTTCCGCTTCTTTTGAAAGGGGACTGAACTTCCTGAAATACTGAAAGAGGGCTTCCATTCTTTAATTTAATCTATCTTTATGAATATCATTTGCTAATGTATTCGCAAGTTATCAATTATATCAAACAACGGATTGAAATCTCCGACAAAGAGATTGAGGATAGCCTTCAATATGCCGAATTTAAGAAGTATGCCAAAGGGGATTATATACTCCGGGCAGGTGAATACTGCCGGTTTATAGGCTTTCTGAACAAAGGGTTTATTGTAACAACGTTTACAGACGAAACTGGTAACGAAAAGGCATCTGAATTTAAACATGAAGGTTGTTTTTTTACTTATACGGAAGGGCTTGCCAATAACAACCCTTCGCATAAAAACTTTATTGCTATTGAAGATTGCGAGGCACTTGTATTAAATAAAGAATATCTGCCTTTGCTTTTTAAAACCAATCCAAAATTTGAAACCCTGTTCAGCCAGATACTTGCTGAAGAATTACGGATTGTTTTACTGAATGAACAAAGCCGAAAGGTGCAGAGTGTGGAGGAAAGATACCTTGCACTTGAACATACTTTTCCAAATGCCCTGCAAAGAATACCTGTAAAATATATGGCAGGCTATCTTGGCATTGAAGCTCCCAGCCTCAGCCGTCTCCGGCGTCGGTTAGCCGGAAAGTAAAACTAACCTGGGTTATTTTTTTGAACTCCGTCGGTTTATAGCTTAGCTTCTTAAAATAAAACTATGACCTGGGATAAATTTGTGTACTTACTGCTTGACAATGCTGTTAAGTATTTCTTCATTTCCTTACCATTCTTTCTTCTGTTTTATGTTTTTTTCCGAAAAAAATTTTATTATAAAAAAATACAATTAAAGTTTCCGGCAATAAAGGATTATGCAAGGGAATTGGGTTTTTCAACGCTATCTGTAATCATTTTTTCTGTACCACCGCTGCTGATGCTTTACAGTGCTACTATCCGGCCTCACACTACTTTCTACACTCATATTGATGAGCACGGCACTGTTTATTTCATTCTTGCATTTCCGTTGATGCTGCTGATGCATGATACTTATTTTTATTGGGCTCACCGCTTAATGCACCACCCCTGGTTATTTAAAAAGGTTCATTTAGTTCATCATAAATCTACCAACCCATCGCCGTGGGCTTCTTATGCTTTTCATCCGTTTGAGGCAATAGTGGAATCGATGATATTTGTAATCTTTCTCTTTACTATTCCTGTTCACAGTATTCACCTGATGTGGTTTTTTGTTTTCAGTCTTGTATATAATGTTTATGGACATTTAGGTTTTGAAATTTATCCTAAAGGATTTAATAAACATTGGCTTGGTAAGTGGATTAATACTTCTGTCTGTCATAACCAGCACCACCAGTTTTTTAAAGGAAACTACGGCCTGTATTTTACTATTTGGGATAGATTGATGGGCACGCTGCGACCAGATTATGATACTGCTTTTGAACAAGTGAAAACAAGAGAGAAACCACAAAACTACAAGCAATGCAAAGTAAAATCTTAGTAACTGCCGCTCTCATTCTGGTCAGTTATATTTCAAAAGCTCAAAACAATGCCGATAATATTATTGGCAACTGGCTTACTACAGGAAAAGAACCGGCAAAGATTCAGATATACAAGTCTGGTGAAAAGTTTTATGGTAAAATAATATGGCTTAAAAAGCCTACGGATAATGGTAAATCAAAAATTGATGTCAACAATCCAGATAAAACAAAAAGAAATAATCCTGTTATTGGATTAGTGATATTGACCGGTTTTAAATTTAACGGCGATGATGAATGGAAAAGCGGTAACATTTATGACCCCGAAAGCGGGAAAACCTACAGTTCGTATCTATATCTCAAGGATAAGAATACGCTTAAAGCAAGGGGCTATGTTGGTATATCTTTATTTGGCAGGACGGAAACGTGGACAAGAACAAACTGAATGCTATTGCTGTCTTATCAATTTCACTCCTGTTTACAGTGCAAATGGGTTTCTAGGTTCTGCAGCTCTAAAGTTTCTTCTATTTCATCCCTATATGGGTTAAAGCCTTCCTGAAATACAAAATAAATGGCTCTGTTTGTTTCATCTTTACTTATTAAAGACAGGATTGCACATAAAATATCAGCGCTATGATATATATTCAGCGGGTATCTGATTTTGGATAGCCCCCATTACAATAAATTCCTCGTACAAGTTGTACGGCAACAAGTCATTAGATCGGCTCATAAAATGTTATCAAGTTCCGATGATGGTCAAGGGTGGGAAATTCTCTGTCACCCCAGGGCTGATCTTCTACCACTGTATCAGCGTTATAGATCACTCCCTGCTTTTTATATTCTACAAATAGTTCATCTATTCCCTGGACCTCTATCCGGCAACTGGCCGTCCCGGCTAAGAAACTCTCTGCACCGCTGCAAATTGGCTCAACTGACATTAATGCCCCTTTATTTCTCCAGGATTCATCCCCGGACTTCCATAAATGTATTTCAACTTCATCACGGACTACAATGGCAAATCCTTCATCATGATGGCGAACGGTAAAACCCAACCTCGCTGTATAAAACTCCATTGATTGCCTTATATCCTGAACCGGGAGAGCAGGTATGGTTTTTTTCATTTTCATAAGCGTATACTCTATTTTATTTCAATTATGCACAACAGGATCTGTTCATTTGTATCGGCGGACACTTTACAGTGCCGTAGCTGCAAAATATACAACAATCACCCGCCTTTGGCTTTAAAATTGTTTTACACTGCTCACATTCATAAAAGTATTGACAGGCATCCGTTGGCATTGTTTCCTCTTTTGTGTGGCCGCAAACCGGACAGGTAATTACAGATGTTGAAATGATAGTATCACTCATAATGGGATTAGTTTTTATCGCAGCAATCCTTTTTAATTCCCGGTTGTGTGCACGAGCCATCTTTTTTACACTGCTTTTCGCAGTTCTTTTGGTATAACTCCATTGCCTTTTCAGAACGTTCTTTGCCTATGTATTTTTCAGCGATTTTAAACATTTCCTCCCGGAATTTATTTTGGCTATCCTCATTTAATTGTTCATTTGTTCTGATTTTTACCAGTTCCTGCTTAAAGTAAGCTTCAATATCAATTCTGATTTTTTGAGCTTCTTCATCATTTATCAGGTTATTTTCAACGGCATATTTAACTGAATTCTCCGCAATAGTTGTAGCTTCCTCTCCGCTTAATTCATCTACACCTGTCCCCCGATACCAGAGATTTATCTTGCGAAAAGTTCTTCTGTACATTGCATCTTCATTCATATCAAGTTCTGTAAACTCAACATTGTTTTTTTCAAATATTGGTTTGGCAATAGCTTCCGTTTCCGGTTTGTTTTCCCATACAATGGCAATTACGGTTCCGGGGCGATTAAGCCAGGCTTCTTTAACAGCAGTATTTTTTTCCAATTCCAGCAATACGGGTTTTGAGCGGCTTCCACATCCTATCTCAGGAGCGGCATTACAAACGAGCGGAGTCTCATAAAAAGTAACCATTGGTTCCCTTGTTTTGGTCTTGTTATTTACAATAAACCCAGCGACTACCAGCATAGGTATTATTAAAACACTGAGCAAGGCAATTCTTTTCATACGATTAATTTTTTATTGAGTGATTGACTACTTTATATCCGGTAGCGTTTACGGCCTCTATTATCTTTTGAATGGTTGTCCTGGAAGTGTCAAACTGAATAACTGCATTCTTGTTTTCATAAGAGGTTTCCGATTCAACTATGCCTGGTAATTTATTTACTTGATGATTTACCTCTTCTTCGCAGGCTTCACAACTCATTCCTTTAATACTTAATTCCACAGTTTGAATACCCGACTTATCCACTGTTACCGATGTTCTTTCACTTTTAGGAAAAAAACTTTTGCATAGGCCGGAAAAGCTATCATTAAGGCAGCAAACAGGGTAACAATCAAAAGAAAAGTTTTTGATTGGAAAAAAACCGGTCTTTCATCAACGGCACAACCGCAATCGTCCGTTTGTTGCGCCTTTAACTTCTGATACCAGGCAAACCCCAATATCGCTATTGTAAATCCTATTAAAAACGGCCTTACAGGCTCAATCCAGGAAAATGAAGAGGCAAGACTACTGGAGCCTGCAACCAAAGCCAATACAGGGGTAATACAACAGAGTGATGCTGCAATAGCTGTAAAAACTCCGGCGCTCAGTAGTTTACCGGTGCTCATGCTGTTTGTGTTTTTAAATTTTGTTGATTGATATACTTAAAGAAAGGTTTTAAAACCTTCAGGTGTTCTTCTTTCAATGAATAGTAAATAGTTTGTCCCTCTCTTCTTGATTCAATGATATTTCCATCTTTCAACTTGCGCAAATGCTGAGAAACCGCTGGAATGGACATACCTACAATATCACTGATGTCACAAGGGCATAGTTCATTTTCTTCTTCCAGCAGGTATAATATTTTCAACCGGACCTCGTTACCCGCAAGTTCAAGTACTTTACTTAGTTGGGAAAAGGAAAGTGCGTTTGCCTTTAGCTTGTTTTTGCAGGCGCTGATCTGTTCCTGATCGGCAAAAACCCTAATGCATTTTGTTGGCTCCATAAAATATTTATGCAACAAAGTAAAGCTTTTTTCATTATTTAAGCAAATACTTAAATATCAATTTCAAAAATTACACTTTTAGTGAAGTGAATTATACAGGAGCGATTAAATGGAAAAACTTAACCATTTTACTGATTTCGTAGGGCTAACTTCCTCCGGGACTGAGTTACAGGCCAATAAACCCGGTTATCACTATTAAAAACGCTGGTCGGCAAATGAAGTACTATTTTTATTTATTGACTTCCAATCTTATTCTTCAATAGCTGTGCATTAATAGCCACAATGATCGTACTCAAACTCATCAATACTGCACCTACGGCCGGGCCTAAAACAAATCCAGATGAATAAAGAACGCCTGCAGCTAAAGGAATGGCAATTGTATTATATCCAGTTGCCCAAGCAATGTTCTGAATCATTTTATTATAAGTTGCTTTACCGAATAAAATCAGGTTGGCAATATCCTGTGGGTTGCTGTTCACTAAAATTATATCTGCTGTTTCTGCTGCTACATCTGTTCCGGAACCAACGGCAATTCCTACATCTGACTGAGCTAATGCCGGGGCATCGTTTACACCATCACCTGTCATAGCTACAAATTCACCTTTGCTTTGTAAGTCTTTTACAATCTCTACTTTCTGATGTGGCAATACTTCTGCAAAATATCCATCCAGACCTAATTTATCACTGACAGCTTTTGCCACTTTTTCGTTATCGCCGGTTGCCATAAATACTTTTATGTTGTTCTTCTTAAAAATATTAATCGCTTCGGCGCTTTCTGGTCTAATTTCATCAGCCAGGGCAATATACCCGGCAAGGTTTTCATCAATAATAATAAATACAACAGTTTCTGCTTCGCTGCTGAATGCATCTTCCGGCACTGCAATATTTTTATCTTTTAAATAGCCGGGGCTTACTACTTTCACTTTCCTGTTTTCTACATCTGCCTCCACCCCTTTACCCGTAATGGCATTAAAGTTTTCTGGTTTTGGAATCGTTACTTTTTTCTCTTTTGATTTACGAACGATGCCGACAGCAATAGGATGCTCAGAACTTTGTTCTAACGCGGATGAAAGACGAAGTAATTCATCTTCGGAAAATTGCTGGTCAACCGATACAATTCTTGTAACACCAAAATCTCCCTTTGTCAATGTTCCTGTTTTATCAAAGAGTATGGCAGATATTTTACGGGATTCCTCAAAGGCAGTACGGTTTCTTATCAATAGTCCATTTTGTGCCGATACCGCTGTGGATATAGCAACAACCAACGGAATAGCTAAGCCCAACGCATGAGGGCAAGCTATGACCATTACGGTAACCATACGTTCCAATGCAAACACAAAAGGATGCCCCAATAAAAGCCAGGTGGCCAATGTACCAAAACCAATTGCCAATGCAATATAAGTAAGCCATTTTGCATCCCTGTCGCTCAGGTTCTGCATTCTTGATTTTGACTTTTGTGCCTCCTCTACCAATGAAATGACTTTGTTGAGATAACTGTCTTTTCCGGTGTGCTCCACTTTTATCTTTAAAGAACCGTTACCATTTATTGAACCGCCAATCACCTTGTTATCTAATTCTTTTTTTACAGGTTTTGATTCACCGGTGAGCATAGCTTCATTCAAGTAACTGCTTCCTTCTACAATAATTCCATCGGCAGGAACTTTTTCGCCGGGTTTGATAAGGATAATATCATTGATCTGTAATTCGCTCAGCGGAACATCCATTATATGATCGCCATGTACTTTGTGTGCTTCGGCAGGCATCATACTTACCAGTAATTGTAACGCTTTGGATGCTCCCAGCACTGATTTCATTTCCAGCCAGTGGCCTAACAACATAATTACAATAAGGGTTGCCAGTTCCCAAAAGAAATCCATCCCCGGCAATCCAAAAACGGTTGCAGCACTATAAAAATAAGCAACGCTGATAGCCATTGAAATCAATGTCATCATGCCCGGCGCTCCTTTTTTTATCTCACCAAAAAATCCATTTAAAAACGGCCAGCCACCCCAGAAATAAATGATGGAAGAAAGAGCCAGCAAAATATATTTATTTCCAGGAAGCAATAGCTGGTAGTTGAAGAATTGCTGAATCATTGGTGAGAAAACGAGAACAGGAATAGTTATAATCACACTTATCCAAAAACGTTTTTTGAAATCTTCAATCATCATCCGGTGATGGTCATGCCCTGCCATACCCATCGGTACTGCTCCATGATCGTGGTCCATTTTACTGTGGTCCATTTTTGAATGATCCATCTTACTCTGATCCATTCCAGGCATTACCTTTTTATTTTTTTCTTCGTGTGAATGTTGATGTTCCATAATCTTTTAATTTTTTGAATTAAGACTATCCAGATAATTTTTTGCCCAATTTATTATAAGTTGTTTTTCTTCCTTGTTTAGTCTTGCATCGGGATGTATCAACTTATATGATGTCAATGGCATTTCATTATCCTCTATCTGACTTGCGATAGCTTTTAATTTACTTTTTTGCTGCCTTACAGAATAATTTCCAAATTCATCAAAATTCAATTCCTTCTTTCCATCCGCAATGTGGTTGTTTAAATACCAGGCAAACGGTTGTACGTTGCTGTACCAGGGATAATAAGTATTATTACTGTGACAATCATAACAAGCTATTTTTAAAATATGCATCACACTGTCAGGAACAGGATATAGTTTTTCTATTGATGCTGCTGATATTGAATCAGATAAATTCTTCTTTGGCTTTGGAATAAACTGTATCAATCCCAATAATATCACTACCAGCAGTACTGTTTTTTTCCATATTGCCTTTGGTATGATCTTCATCTATTCTTCACTTTTAAATTTTCATTTTAAAAGACTATTTTCTCCTGACCAATTCTAAACCTGATTTATTTTCCCATTCTTGTTAAAATGGCTTTCATTTCAGCGATTTCCCTTTCCTGTGAAGCAATAATACCTTCCGAAAGTTTAATTACTTCGGGGTCTTTTAAATTTGCATTTTTACTTACCATAATAGCAGAGGAATGGTGAGGTATCATTGCCTTCATGTATTGTACATCTCCAATTGGTGTTTGTGTCCTCAAACCTGCTAATACCAGTCCGAATAAAACTACGCTGCCTAAAATAATGCCCGTATTGAGTTTTTTATTCGGATACATCCTTCCCATCATCAGCATCATTACAATTGCCATCGGCGATACCATCAGCAATGCCATATAAGTTCTGGTTGTACTGATATAAATGTGATTTGTTTCATCTACATTTAAAAACATAACGCTGTACATTATCACAAAAGAAATAATCATCATTAAAGAAAATTTCCTGTAACTCATTTTGTGCATTTTTGAATTGTTTTCCATTTTTATATTATTTAATTGGTTAAAAAAATAAATTCTTTGTAATGATTGCCATGTTTGATTATTACATTTTCATTCCTGCCATAGGGTCATCGCCTTTTTTAAATACATATTCACTATGCAACAGATAAGCACCTCTCATTACAACAACATCACCGTTTTGCAAACCTGATTTTATCTCTATCCGGTCACCGCTCTCTAAACCTATTTCCACCATTTTCATTTTGAAACTGTTTTTTCCTGACTGCACCCACACTGTATTCATTTTTCCATCTCTCAATACAGCATCCGTTGGCAGTGTAAGTGTTTTTATCTCCTTGCTTTTTATACTTACATAGGCTGGCATACCGGGTTTTAATATCCCGTTTGGATTGGGTATGGTAACTCTTACCAGGTTAAGCCTGCTGTCGGGTATAATTTCAGGATTGGCAAATTCAATTTTTCCTTTCCACTCTTTGCCAGGTAAATCGGGAATCTGAACAATAGCATTACCATTTAAATCCACAGCAGAAAGCTGTGAAGCATATACCTGTGCTTCCGCCCATAAAGAAGACAGGTCTGCTAGTTTTACAATCGTCATACCTTCCGATGCATATTGCCCTTCCATCACCGGTAATTCAGTAATAAAGCCTGATGCATTGCTGTAAAATGAAGTAAGCGGAGATGATTTTTTTGTTTTACCCAATTCATTCACCTGTGCTTCACTCATACCCCATAAGAGTAATTTCATTTTTGCACTTTGCAGCAACCGGTTAAAGTCAATGATGGAATTATCAAGTGTTTGCTGTTTTTCCAATGCCGCTATGTATTCCTGCTTGGCATTATTCAGTTCTTCGCTGTACAAATCATACAGGTGTGCTCCCTTTGGAACATAGTCACCAATATTTTTAAAATATAACCTGTCAATCCTGCCCATGATACGGGCATTAATGCTGTTTACTTTTGATTCATCCGCATTTAATGTGGCTGTTAAAACAAGTTTATCACCAATGAGGCCATTGCGAATAGTATCTGTTTGAATATTGCCCAGCCTTATCTGTTCATCATTGAGCATAATTTCATCGGCTGCTGTGTTGGTTCTTTTTACTACAATCAAATCCATGTGACAAATGGGGCAAAGGCCGGGTTTGTCCTCCATGATCTGCGGATGCATACTACAGGTATAATATTCATCTTTATTCATGGTGGTTCCCTTTTTGCCTTTGCAGGATGCCAGGACAATTAATGCAGTGATAAGGAATAAAAAATATTTTTTCATTTTACTTTAATTTGTTTTGATGAAACTTTCGCTGTCAACAAGGTACTGAGCATTGGCAGCCACAGCTTCGTTCTTATCCAAACCACTTAAAATCTGTACCAGGTGTTTATTAGTAATTCCGGTTTCAATTTTTCTTGCCACAAAGGATTCGCCGGTTCTCACAAAGACAACTTTATCCAAACCCAAAGACAATACCGCTTCTTCCGGCAACCATAGTGCTGAACGGTCTCCGGCAAAAATGGTGGCTTTAACCTGGCCCCCGATTGGGATTTTGGAAACAGCATTATCAAAATAAACCCTTGCTGTAACTGTTTTACTCCCTTCCCTGTAAACGGGTTCGATATAACTGATAGAAGCTCTGAAATCTTTTAAGGGATCTGTTTCGGGTGTGATGCGTACTTTATCTCCTACTTTAACCATTGCTGCCTGGCCGGTAAAAATGTTTAACAAGGCCCATGCTTTGTTTGGATTGAAAACAGAAAATATATTCTGCCCTTTTTGTACATACATTCCTTCTTTCACAGAAAGTTCTTCTGTTGTAAAGGCTGTGAGATTCATATTGGATTGCTGATTGGTATTCATAGCGGAACCGTTACTCTCATGTACATGACCACTGTAATTACTGTAAACAGCTACTGAATAATTGACTTCGCCGGATGTTATAACTGTGCTTACCTGCTGATTACTCATTCCCAATAAGTACAGCTTTTGTTTTGATGCATTGATCAGCATGGTATTTTCGGGGTCGTTCTTTAACAGGAACAATAAATTTTGTTGTGAAGTCATCAGTTCAGGGCTGTAAATGTCCATGATGCGTTGCCCTTTGCTTATTTTCTGATAACGGTACTTTACATAAAGTTTTTCAATCCTGCCTGAAAAATTAGATGAAATAACACCTGTTTGCCTTGTATCATAGGTTATGAATCCGTACGATTCCATTTCAATATTTTCTTCCCGTTCCATCAGGTGAACCATCGGTATGTTTGCAATCACCTGCTGGTTGGATGGTTTGAGCAATGTATTCAATGAAACAGCTTTGGGTTCTGTTGCTGATTTAGTTTTTTCCAACTGCATCCCGCAAATCTGACAGGTACCAGCCGTATCAGACTGCACCTGCGGATGCATGGGGCAGGTATATGCTTTAGTTTTTGACAGTGTACTGTCTGACATATTTATACCTTCATGCACTGTATGATTCTGAATCAATACCAGATCCATTCCGCATTTCGGGCATTTGCCCGGCTTGTTGCTGAAAACGGAATCCTGCGGCATGGGGCAGGTGTAAATAACCTCCTGTTTAGTACCGGTATTATTACAGGCCGATACAAGCAGCATTAAGCCTATCAGCCAAAACCAATTATTTTTTATAACTCTTTTCATTAGGTTGTTTATTTTATCTCCGTAATTTTCATCAGTTCGGCCTGCATTTGCAGGGCTTTCTGTAACTGGTCGAAGTAATCCATCTGAGTCATATTCAGGGCTTCCCAGGCATCAAAGAGTGTAAAGAGTTCTTCCGTATTCTGCTCATAGCCTAATTGCATAGTTTGAAAATTTCTTCTTAAAGCAGGAATGATCTGCTGTTCATATAGCAACATCTGTTTCTTTTTCAATTCCAGTTCGGTATAAGATGAACTTGCCATGCCGGAAACCTCATTAACAATCATCTGTTGTTGATTTTTCAATGCTTCATTTTGCCATACCAGGCTTTCGGCTTTTGCCTTATTCATTTTTGAAGACCACTTAGTCAATGGAATTTTTACCATGCCCATTACTGAAAACATCAGCGGTTGACGGGCCCAGCCTGTCATGTGATTATATTGAATACCGAACTCCGGTTTCAGTTTTGCCAGTTCCGCTTTTCGTTCCAGGTTGTTGACTTCAATACTGCGGTCAATTACTTTTATATCGCTTCGTTGTTTCATTAAAGCAGCAGAATCGAACATGGCTTTATTAAAATCCCTCCATGTATAATTGGTATCAACCAAAAAAGGTTCGTCAGCGTTGCGATTCATAACGGTATTGATGGCAATTCTCTTTTGTTCAATTTCATTCCTTAACATCAACTGCATGTTTTCTACATTTGCCAATGCTGCTTTAGCTTTGTAATAAGCACTGATCTTTCCCAAACCGTTTTTATACCTTATTTCTGCACTCTGCATCATAAATTTTAACAGCCTGTCATTTTCATCCAGCACTTTTAATTTCTTTTCCAAAACGATCCAGTCGTAATAGTTTTTTCTTGCTGTAAAAAGCAATTCATTGACCACTACATCTTTTTTTTGCAATTCAATTGTTGACTGAGCATTCATAAAATCATACTCTGCATTCTGCCTTTTTTTATTGGGAAACATCTGTTGTGCAGAAATCATAAAAGCTCCCATACCCGGCTGACCGTTCATTGATTTCCACCTGGCGGGGTCGTAGGGAGTTTGATAAAATCCTGCGCCCAGTTGCGGGGCATCCCAACTGTAGGCACCTTTTGCTGCTTCGTTCATGGAACGGGCTTCTGCATCCAGCATCTTTAATGTGGGATGATTTTTTTCAATGGCGGTTTGTACTTCCTGCATCGTCAGCATTTTTTGCGAAAATGCTGACTGCATGATGAGCAATCCTACAATTAATAATTTTAACCTTTTCATATCACTTTATTTTCTGCTGATAGTTATTAATGCTTTGTTTCGAGTACATCAATTTTCCCATGCTTCCTCAACTCATATTCTTTTGCCATTAAAAAAATCAATGGCGTTACCAATAATATATGTGTGGCAGATGTGAGCACACCGCCCACCATCGGCAATACAATTGGTTTCATCACATCACTTCCCACCCCATGACTCCAAAGAATGGGTATCAATGCAAAAAGAGAAACACAAACTGTCATTAACTTTGGACGAAGGCGTTTTGCGGCTCCTGCAATTACATACTCCCTTAAATCCTGCTTTGTGATGGTTTCTTTTGAATTACCTTTTTTCTCAACCAATTGCTGCATGGCATCGTTCAGGTAGATGACCATGACGATACCTGTTTCAACAGCCAAACCAAATAATGCTATAAAACCAACTGCCACTGCAACAGATAAATTCACTCCCCAGAAATAAATCATAAAAGCGCCGCCGATTAACGCAAACGGTATAGAGATGAGACTGAGAAATGCTTCTCTTGCCGAATGAAAGGCAAAATACATGCAGAGGAAAATGATAAGTAACACAACAGGCAAAATCATCTTTAATGTTTTTTCACTGCGTATCAGGTTTTCATACTGTCCGCTCCATTCCATAAAATAGCCTTTCGGTAATTTGGTAATCATGTTATCCAGCTTTTCCCTGGCTTCATTAACCGTACTTCCCAAATCCCGTTCCCGTACATTAAATAAAACAGTACCTCTCAGCATCGCATTTTCTGAATTGATCATCGGCGGGCCTTCGGTAATTTTTACATCTGCAACGGCTTCTAATGGAACGGGACCATACTTCATGGTTTGTACCTGTAAGCGTTTTAATGCTTCCAGGTTATTTCTGAAATCCTGGCCAAATCTTGCATTTACGGAAAAACGTTGGCGACCTTCTACTGTTGTTGTCAACCGCATACCACCTAAAGCAATTTCCACTACGCTGTTTACATCATCTACTGTTAGACTGTAACGGCTGATTTCATCCCTTTTAACTATAATATCAATGTATTTACCACCGGTGATGGGTTCTACATACAAATCCTTTACGCCATCAATGCCTTCCAGTTCTTTTTTTACTTTTTCTGCAAATGCATAAATGCTATCCAGATTTTGACCGTACACTTTTACACCTACATCAGTACGGATACCTGTTGACAGCATGTTGATACGGTTAATGATAGGTTGTGTCCATCCGTTTGTTACGCCGGGTATCTGCAGCTTTGCATTCAGTTCATTTATAATATCGTTTTTGGAAATACCTTTTCTCCATTCACTCAGTGGCTTCAGTAAAACAATTGTTTCAATCATGCTGATGGGTGAATTATCTGTTGCAGTATTCGCCCTGCCGGCTTTACCCAAAACATTTTTTACTTCGGGAACTGACTTAATCAGTTTATCCTGCACCTGTAAAATCCGTTTTGCTTCGCTGTTGGAAACATCTGGTAATGTAACAGGCATAAACAAAATGGAACCTTCATCCAGTGGCGGCATAAATTCCTTACCCAGGCTCATCAACATCGGAATACTTATTGCCAATGCAATGATATTAATGGCGATGGTAGTTTTTCTCCATTTGATACAGGTGCGGATCACCGGCTCGTAGATTTTTTCTAAAACACGGTTAACCGGATTTTTTGTTTCGGGCCTGAACCTGCCTTTCATAAAAAAGGAAATGAGTACAGGTGCCAATGTTATTACTAACAAGGCATCCACAATCATGATGAAAGTTTTGGTAAAAGCCAACGGATGAAACAGCTTTCCTTCCTGCCCGGTTAATAAAAACACAGGTAAAAATGAGGCTATGATAATGATGGTAGAAAAGAACACACCCCTTGATACCTGTACGCTGGCTTTTTCAATCAACCGCATTCTCTCTAATTCGGGAATGCGGTAATAATCTTTTTTGCCTCTTAGTTTATTAAATAGTTTTTTCATTGTTTACGCTTTAGGGTTGTGCTGGTTTTGCCAATCTGATAAATGCCGGTATGCATTCTCACTCATAATAATTCCATTGTCCACTATCACACCGATTGCCAGTGCAATACCTGTCAGTGACATGATGTTGGATGAAATACCAAAAAGGTTCAAGAGAATAAAACTTACTGCTATTGTTATCGGGATCTGAACTATGATACTTAAAGCACTCCGCCAGTGAAATAAAAAGATGATAACAATTAATGCAACAACGGCCATCTCTTCAATCAGCTTTACTTTGATGTTGCCAATAGCTGCTTCAATCAATGTACTTCGGTCGTAGGCTGTTTTAAAGGTTACTCCATCGGGCAAACCTTTTTGTACATCTTTCATTTTTTCTTTTACAGCGGTAATCACTTTATCAGCATTTTCTCCGTACCGCATCACTACAATTCCTCCCACCACTTCGCCTTCACCATTTTCATCAAAAATGCCCAGCCTTAAATCACCCCCCATCTGCACTGTACCAATGTCTTTTACCCTCACCGGAATACCATTATAATTTCCTACGGCAATGCTTTCAATGTCATCTTTGTTTTTTATGTATCCTAAACCCCGGATGATATATGCCATATCGCTCATTTCAAATTTGCGGCCGCCTACATCATTGTTACTGGCTTTTACTTTGGTCATTACGTCCATTAGTGAAATGTTATAGAACTGTAGTTTCACGGGGTCAACCACCAACTGGTATTGCTTTTCAAATCCGCCAAAGGATGCCACTTCTGCCACACCGGGTACTGTTTGCAGTGCCAGTTTTATATACCAATCCTGTAAAGCCCTTTGTTCTCCAAGATCAAGGTTTTTGGTATCTAAGGTGTACCAGAACACATGGCCAACGCCGGTTCCATCGGGTCCCAATGTAGGGGTAACGCCATTGGGTAACAACCGCTGAGCATAGTTCAGTCTTTCCAGCACTCTTGTCCTTGCCCAGTACACATCCACATCATCTTCAAAAATCACATACACAAAACTCATCCCGAACATGGAAGTGCCCCTGATGTTTTTCACTTTGGGTATGCCCTGTAGGTTGCTCACCAATGGATAGGTAACCTGGTCTTCCATTATTTGCGGACCCCGCCCCATCCATTCTGTAAAGACGATCACCTGGTTTTCGCTGAGGTCGGGAATAGCATCAATAGGGTTTTTCTTGATATTTAAAATACCCCATACAAACAATCCTGCTGCAATCAGCAAAACGATGTAGCGGTTTTTTAGTGACCAGGATATTATTTTAGGTATCATATTTCTTAATTAGATAAAGAACGTTTTTTAAAACAGGCAATTAGCAAAACGCAATTGGCAAATTGAACTAAAGGCATGTTTATTTGCTCATTGCTTATTGCCCATTGCTTTTTGCTCATTTAAACATTTCTTCCACGCTGCCACAGTTCATCATCTTATCTCCGTAAAAAGGATTTTTGATGTCTTTGGTTTCGCTTAACCACATAGAACCATCGCTGTACATGGGACAATGATCATGGTATAAGGTCATCCCTGCCCCGAAAGCTTTTACCATATCATACATGTCTTTGCTCATGGTTGCAAAATGTTCCCGCTGGTGGTCAATTTTACTTTTAGAAATATGTTCCGCATGCTCTTTAAGGTCTGATTCAATATCATCATACACTTTTTTCTGTTCGGCAGTCAGGAGCGATTTGTCAAATGATTTCATCGCTTCATACATTTTTCCCGAAGCCGCGGCAGCTTCCGTTTCATTGCTGTTTACCAGGGCATTTTTTACGGCCAGGTAATCTGTTACCAATGATTTGATATAAGATGCTACTGCCGGATCAACAGAAGTGAAGGTTATAGCTACCATTTTTACATCCTTATCCGGCTGGGTATTTTGCTGCATAGGCATTGGCATCGTATCATGATTCATACCCATGTTATTGTCTTTTGGGGAATTATTGCTGTTGCAGGCAGTAAGAGCTATTGCCGTAATTGCTGTTAGGATGAGAATTGTCTTTTTCATTTGTTTATTTTTTAATTGATTAATGTTTGTCATTGGTGCTGTCCTGTGCAAACAATGAAACAGAAACGATGGATAGCGCTGCCATCATCAGCATTTTCATTGCTTTCATTCTGAGATAATTTAGTTATGTAAGAATTGAAGAATTTGCGGCACACAGAAATGCCGATAGCCTGACAACTTAGTTGCCTGGCTCACTAAGGGAAAAATAATCTAAATACGAAAAACGCAGTTGCGGAGATAGACAGGTACAGCCTGCGTTCGGGGAGGAGAGTTACTGTTCGGGTTCTCTTCTGTTACTGATGATATGTGTGTAAGAGGTATTTCAGCATAATTAGTTACAAGAGCAACCCCCTGCATGATATTAAAATGAAAGGAAGATTCAGCAATTTTTTGATCGAAGTTATTCTTTACAAACTTGTGTTCATCCTTGCAGCAGCCATTGTCCTCCTTATCTGTCTTTTCCATCCCGCATTTTCCGCAGGTTTTGGATTGTTTATCACCCAAACCCCAATCAGCCAGCTTACCCATGCAATAATGCATGTGTATGGTCGCTCCTGAAGAAGTGCCTAAATACAAAACGGCTAATATGGGTGTAATGAATTTTTTCATGCGAAAGAGTGGGACAAAATTAAAGTTATTTTGCCTTAATCCGGCTATATAATTTTAATAATGTTTTATCCTTGATTGGTAGTTCACTATTTGCGACCGACAATTGCAGATTTTTTGAAATTATATATTCATTCTTGCTTCAAAATCCACGAGGGAAATTTCTACCAGGTGGCTACCACAATAGTAATAATTAATGGCAGACCAGCAGTGCGGCCGTAATAAATTGTAACTGGCAACATTGCTTAGTAATTTTTCATTTCTTCTTAATGTATCCCCAAAATAAGCCGATCAGGACGTCACGAATCGCTGATTTGAATTAACGGGCAGACTGACTTTGATCAAATTCACAGACTAAAAATTTGGATGCAATTTCAAAAAACGGCAACCAGGGTTTGGAGTAAATGAGCAATACAGCAATCACCTCGATAAAATATTCTAACTGATCCTCAAAAGAAAATCGTAAAGCCGAGTAATAAATGGTAGCTCACTTATTGAGGCAATGTTGTCTGAATAATTTAACGAAAATCAATTATTAAAAACTACCCTGATATTTTTATCCCATTGCACAAATATGTTTAAATAAAATCATCAGCTTAAATACCGGTTATTTCGGGTATCCTTATTCATTTAATAGGTGATTGTCAACCCTGCACCATAGCCCATATCACTGTCGTAGTGCGTGGATAGGGAAATATATTTGGTGAGGATATACCTCAAGCCCGCAGCGTACTCCTTATCGGTATTGATCATCCAGTTGAACCGGAGGCGGGGTGTTACGGAAATATCTTCCCTTGATAGCTGAAAACGAAATTTTCCGTTGCCATCCACTCTCAGGTCAGCCACGGTGAGCGTGGGTAAGACGTAGGCTATACCCGCCGTTATGGTTTTTCTGTTTAGCTTATTGCTGGCCTGTCCGAACCAGTTTTTCTCCTCGTTGCCAAACAGGTTTTTGGGGCCGCCTTCTACCTTGTAATGATAATCAAACCCGATATACGGAAACCACCATTGCATGCGTCCCAGGTAGCGGCCGATCAGTGTTTCGCTTTCGTACCCGTGCTTGTCGTGGTAACCCAGGTGCCATAAGGTATTTATCTGCCAGCGGGTGTTGGCCAGCATAAAATTTCCGTCGCTTCCGCTGCTTTCTATGCCCACCCGTCCCATAGCGTGCAACATATTGCCTTCGCGGAAAAGCTTGCGCTGTGCCAGTTTCGGATCAGTGATCTCGGGCGCTGAAGCGGTATCAATATTTGTATAACTGAATACTCTGCCCATGCCGCTCATCATGTGATACAGAATATGGCAGTGGAAAAACCAGTCGCCGCTTGTATTAGCGGCAAATTCGATGGTATCTCTTTCCATCGGCATAATGTCCAGCACATTTTTCAGGGGTGCATATTCTCCCTGGCTGTTCAATACCCTGAAATCATGACCATGCAGGTGCATGGGATGACGCATCATGCTGTTATTATAAAAAACGATCCGGACGTTTTCTCCTTTTTTGATGAGAATTTTATCGGCTTCCGACAATACTTTATTGTCCAGGCTCCAGACATAGCGGTTCATGTTGCCGGTTAAAACAAATTCCAGCTCTTTTACAGGGCCCGGGGGTAATGTGGTTTTATGCGGTGACCGTAACATGTCATAATTCAGCGTAACGATATCCCCGCCTGATCCGCCCATGTTCATATTTTTCATATCGTTGTCGCCGCCCATATCCATATCTTTCATGCTTTCTTCACTCATATCGTCCTTTCTCTTTTTTGTTTGTTCCGGCCCGGTAATTTCAGGGTACATGACGGTGTTCATATCCATCTGTTGGTTTTGCATCACCATGCCTTCCATTTCGATCATATTGCCCTTCATGTCCATCATATCATTCATCATTTTCATGCCGGCGAAATATTTTAGTTTAGGCAATTTCGCTGCCGGAGCCTTTTCACCGTTTCCCAGCCATAAGGAGGCCGACCCGGTACGATCCTCCGGCGTAGCCAGGAACTCGTAGCGCTTGTTATCGGGGATCGTAACCACTACGTCATAGGTTTCGGACACCCCGATGATCAGCCGGTCCACCTCTACCGGCTCTACATCATTTCCGTCATTGGCTACAACGGTAATTTTTCCACCCGACCAGGTAAGCCAGAAATAAGAAGAAGCCCCGCCATTGGCAATCCGCAAACGAACCTTGTCACCCGCCTTAAATTGCGATTGCTGGCTTTGAGTCTTCCCGTTGATCAAAAACCGGTCATACGCCACATCGCTTACATCCATAGCATTCATCCGCTTCCATTCATTGGTGAGCTTTGTTTTCAGGTTACCGCTTTTAATAGCCTCAAAATAGCTTTGGGTCGTGCCTTTTTTAATAGCGAACCAGTCGGTAGCAGCGTGTAAGCTGCGATCAATTTCTTTGGGATTCATATCCGCCCAGTCACTCAGCACCACGGGGATAGTGGGCAGGTCATCAATGCCCGGCCTGAACGTGCTGTCATTACTCCTTTTATTGAGGATCAGGGAACCATACATACCTATTTGCTCCTGTAATCCAAAATGGCTGTGATACCAGTGTGTACCGTTTTGAATAACCGGGAACTTATATAAATAGGTGGAATGCGGCGCAATGGGCATTTGGGTAATATAAGGGACGCCGTCCATCCTGTTAGGTACAAATAATCCATGCCAGTGAAGTCCGGTGGGCTCATTTAACTCATTGTGTACATAAATTTCTGCCGTATCGCCTTCGGTAAACGTCAGGGTAGGCATGGGAATTTGCCCGTTCACTGCAATGGCCCGTTTGTTTTTACCCGTAAAGTTTACCGTGGTATCCCTGATGTATAAATCATAACGAACAGTTTCAGGCTGCCCGGTTTCTTTTTTTGCAACCATCAAAGGCATGCTTTTTATTCCGTCTTTGTGCTGTGAGCTATCTTTTTCCTTCCTGTTCATGCCCGGCATTTCCTGCGCATATAAAAGGGCGCTGCCTGTAATCATGAACAACATCATCGTAATCTTTTTCATCTTTCTAATATTTTATTTGCAGCAATCTTTTTTCCGGATAAAGATTGCTTTGAAAATTCGCTTTATTATTTGTATGATTTTTTTCATGGTTCTTTTATCAATCAGCCAGCAAACTGTCGGCTGTTTTATTTATCCATTCAATTACCAGTTTTTTTTGAGAGTCAGATAGCCGGCCCTGTTTATGCATGATTTTGTAAGACCATAAAGGCATGTCTCCATCCCTGATTTGGTTTGCGATGCCTTTTAGCTTGCTGATCCGCCTGCGTCCGGTATAGCTGCCAAATTCATTAAAATTCAATTGCTCTTTTCCCTTTTTAATGTGCCTTGCCATCATCCATCCCATGGGCTGAATGTTGGTGTACCAGGGATAACGGGTATTGTTGCTGTGGCAGTCGTAACAGGCTTTTTGTAAAACGGACTGCACATCAACCGGTACCTGATAAACTTTTGTGAAGTCTGCTGCTGAAGCCTGCCCGCTTCTATTACGGGCAGGCCGGATAAACTGTATGATTACAAACGTCAACAGTACTGCCAGCAGGGTTTTTCTTATAAGTCTCATCAGGTTATTTTAATTCTTCTTTCATAGAACCGCAGGTGGGTGACGATTTGCCCATATACGGATTCTTGATTTCTTTGACCTCGCTAATCCAGATCGCGCCTTTATTGTCATTGGCCATGGGGCAAAAATCTTTGTATAAAATTTGCCCGCCGGTACCGAATCCTTTGATCAGATCTGCCACATCGTTACTCAGCATCACAAAATGTTCCCGCTGATGCTCCAGTTTATCGGAATTTTCACTGATATGTTCGGCGTTTTCCTTCAGATCGGGCTCAATGTCTGCATACAATTTTTTCTGGTCAGACGTAAATGCCGATTGGTTGATTTTGCCGATAGCTTCGACCATTTTTTTAGCCGCACCGGCAGCATCATTTCCGTTGTCTTCAGCCAGCGCATTTTTTAATTGGAGATACACGTCGGTAATATCCCTGACGGATGTACCTTCTGTTGTAACCGCTGAAGAGTCGGGGTGCTGATCCGTCTTTGCTGTTGATGTCTGGCTGTTATTGCAGGCGCCCAGGGAAAACGCTGCGAGTGCAATGCTCAAAATTGTAACTTTCATGATTTTCTGAATTTGGGTATTTACATGATATTTTTAGTTAGAATGTTTCTTTCACCTGGCCGCAGGTCAGCATCGAGCTTCCGTAGTAAGGATTCTTAATCGCCTTTTCTGACGATAGCCAGTAGGCTTTTTTCATGGGGCAATAGGCTTCATAAACGGGCCCGGTTGAGAGTTTCGCTCCTTTCGCCAGGGTGATCATATTGGCCGAGAAAGCGGCAAAGTGTTCCCGTTGGTGGCTGAGTTCTTTTGTCCCGGCAATATGCTTTGCGTCTTCGGCCAATTTATCCTTTACCGGCATAAAGGCTTTCATTTCTTCATCAGGCAATGTCTTCATGTCAATATTGGCAATAGCCTTGACAAACTCATCTGCTTTGGTAGCCGCAACATTTGCATTGCCGCTTACCAACGAATTTTTGATGTCGTAATACAAGGTAAGGAGCCCCGATAATGGGGATTGCTGATCCGCCTCAGCAACAATTAACTTGTTTGAAGCCTTGCTGTTTTCTGCTTTTGCAGAAAAGCCAAGAGTGCCGATAATAATGACTGAAATAATTAACGTTTTCATTTTTTTAATTTAATAGTTGAGTAAATAATGTCGTGTTCCACATGCTTGCTATGTAATTTAGGTGCATGAGTTATTCATGGCAGCATGAGCTACCACCAGGAGATAAAATCAAATCTGGAAGGACCGAATGGACACACGTATGTCCCGTAAGGGGGGATGATGACTTCGGGAAAATAATTTTGAATTAGTTGCCTTTGTCAGCGGATGTGAGAAATGAATATCATTAATGGCAGCAACAAAAGCGAAGGTAATTTCCGGATGAATCAGCGTAAACTGATGTGGCACTGATTTATCCGTGTGTAAAATATTAATTACAGAGTCATTGCAGCAATTTCCCTTTTCATGCTCATGCTTTTTCTTTTCGTGATGATGCATTTTACTATCAGGATGAGCATGAGTCGTTATTGCTTTGTCGTGGTGATGATCTGAATTGAAACCCATATCCACCCCGACAGAGCAGGCAAAGCCGATCATTGTGTTGAGCGAAAAAGCGATCAACAGCGTCAATGCTTTGAATTGTATGGATATTTTGGAACGCACCTGGTATGCAAATTGGACACAAAGATAAAGCCAGTTTCAAATCCAGGTTTACAAAATTCCGGAGAATTATTACAGAATTCTGATATTTAACATTTTTTACCTGATTTTCAATAAATTACAGGAGATTATTACTTCACGAGGAACAGTACTTTTGTGACAAAATCCAAAGCCTGAATTTATTTTTTTGCATTTTTTTTGTGAGGGTTACTGTTACTTTTGAAGACATGATTATTGAATATGCGTGATCATTAATTGGCATTGTTGAACATAAAAGAAACATTTAACGTAAAAGTTGGGCCATATTTAAAGGTATCTCCATCACCTGAGAGCGCCTTCTGAGCAACCGGGTATCTGTATCCGGGGGTTAGTGTCAGCCCGTTTTTAAATCTGACAGTCAGGCTGCCGGTCAGGCTCCAGGAAACCAGTCCGGAATTGGGGTCTTTCTCACCGTTCCATTTTGCCTGCGATTGGGAGAAATTGGCAAAAGTAAGTCTTGGTGTAAGCCGGTTTGTTGCTTTATAACCAAAACTGAAACCGGTTGTTGTTTCAAACGGCCCCTGGTAGGTTTTACTGTTTCGGTACAGGGAAATTTTATTGATAGTATAAAAGGCGAATGAGAGTTGGTTGCTCACTCCCATTGCATAGTGAAGTTCAAGTAAAGGGTCAAACGTCCCGGTACCGAATTGGATATGCAGGTGCTTTTTCCCTTCCCGCCCCAATAATAAAGGATTCTGCTCAGTTTTGCCAATTGGCAATGATGTTCCAAAAGCGAGATCCAGCCTTCCCTTTGGAGAAAGAAAACCAATGAAACGCCTGGCGGCTAACAGGCGCAGGTCACTGATGCCTGTGTAGTTTTCTGTGCGATGGTGAATATCCCTGTTACGCAAAATAGCTTCTTTTTCATATTCTGTAACAGGATTTACAAATGCTACGGAAGCCGTCTGCATTTTTATATCGTATGGAAGACGCAGCCATACAGCCCAGTTGCTGGCGAAAGTGTATTCCAGGGCCAGTTCCGTTCGCAAAAAATCAAGGTTCACCTGATGATCATGTAATGGAACTTCAATTACCCGACCATCCGGTGAAAGCCCTCGCTGGTTGGGATGACCGCCCCGGTAGTTGAACCCGTTTGTTGCGTTCAGCGTTATCCTGAAAGCTCCTTTATGCAAAGTATCCAGCCCTGCTTCCAGTTTCTCGCTGCTTTGCAGGGCGGGGTTGCTGCAGGCAGGGCATGCCTGAGCATAAATCTTCGGCACGCACCAAAGTTGTAAGATAGTGATTACTATAACCAGGAAAGTCACTCTTTTCATTGGCTGCTGATTATTTCTTTTACCCGGCCAATACTATTTCCTTCCACCCTGCCCAGGAGTTTACCCTTGTTATCAAATATCAATGTAAAAGGCAAAGCCGGTATACGGTAATCCTTTGTCAACTGTTTGGCAAGGTCGGATTGCCAGTTAACCACATCCACTTTTCTTAAGGCCAGGCTTTTGTTTTCCAGCAGCAGCCTTTCTACTTTGGGCGAATACAGCCTGCATGGACCGCACCAGTCGGCATAAAAATCGAAAACGGTGATTTTGCCTTTGCTTATGTGGTTGTTGAAGTTAATTTTACTACCCCCTTTAAGGGTTTGGATATCCAACCCTGCTTTTTCTTCTTCCGATAGGGGCTGCAGGAGTGTTTCACCGGCAAAGAGCGCTTCAAAACTGGTTTTGGCACTTAAGGCATCCTTCAGATCGTTTTGAGAAACGTTGCTATCGGCAATAACGATGGCCCGTTTGCTGTCAAGATCAATGGAAACGCTGTCTACACCCTTCACATTTTTAAGTGTTTGAGCTGCTGTGTTTACACATCCCTGGCAGGTCATTCCTTCAATGGTAAACGCAAAAGTTTTCCGGTTCTGCGTGTAGCCGGTTATCGCAATCATCAGCATCACCGATGCCATTAATGACTGCATGATTATTGTTCTTGTGTTCATGTTTAATGCTTTTATTGTTCAATATGATTTATGTGGCAGAACCCTGAAACAGTAACCAATAAAATGCGAAGCGATCACTGTTTATACTTTTATCAGCATCCGTTCGCTTCTTACATATTGAATTACGACTGGCTGATTCCCGCCATGACTAAATCCTGTTTTGTTATCGGACTGTCGCAACATTCCAGTAATTTTCCGTTGACCACTATGGAGGGAACCCGGTTGATTCCATATACACTCATTTTTTGAATACAGGTTTTTTCTTCACACTGCTTTACCAGGTCGTAAATGATAATATCGCTGTTGTCACTGATTGTTTCCTTTACCAGGTTTACTACCGGGTCGCATACCGGGCAGCCTGCGGTAAATATTTCTATTTTCTGTTTCATTGCTTTGCATTTTACGTTTAATATCAATTGTATACACAAAGCTATCACGGCGGTGGGGGTGGTTACCAAGAAAAATTTCAGGATTTTTTCCAGGTGCTGCGTTTTTCGACGCATGGCGGTAGAGGCGTTCTTCTATCTCCTGCATTTCTCTTAGATTATCAGAAAGCTCATTCAGTTTAAGATGGGGAAATTGCTCTTTGATGAATTTAATCCTATCCTCATTCCCGCAGTTACCCGGGCAGGCGTCAACGGCTTTCACAATCTTTATAGCCAATGCCTTCCTGTACACTTCATCCAGTAGCAGGTAGTGTGCCTTATCCAATCCTTTTTGGGCGGCTTTGAACTGGATAAGGATTTGTTCCGGGTCGGCTCCTTCAACAAGCATTTTGCCAATGCCTTCTATTTGACCTTTGATATTGCTTAACCGGTTAACGATGTCTTTTGTCAGGTCTGCAGGCAATATATTTTCCATATCTCGGATTTTAACTGTAACATGTTCTTTCCTGTTGAACCGGCGGACAAGGTATCGTGCCGTAGCTGCAATATACACGACAATCCCCGGCAAGAGGTTTTATAATGGTCTTACAATTCTCACACTGATAAAAATACTGACAGGCGTCTGTGGGCATTGTTTCCTCTTTACTATGCCCGCAGTGTGGACAGGTAATAATTGATTTCAATTCCACTTCGGTCATATTAGTTGTGATTACAGCAATCTCCTTTTGTTCCCGGTTGTACGCATGAGCCATCCTTTTTACATTGCTTTTCGCAATTCTCCTGGTAAAGTTGCATGGCTTTTTCTGTTCTTTCCTTGCCTATGTATTTCTCCGCAATGTCATACATGGCCGTCATAAATTTATGTTGGCTATCCTCATTCAATTCTTCATTTGTTCTCAGTTTCACCAATTCACCTTTAAAATAAGCTTCAACGTCTTTCTTTATCTTTTTAGCTTCGTTGGGGTTGATCAAATTACTTTCCAAAGCAAATTTCACTGCGTTTTCAGCGATAGTTGCTGCTTCTTCCTTGCTCAGTTCATCTACGGCAGCTCCACGGTACCAAAGGTTAGCCATGCGGAACGTTTTCCGGTAAATTGCATCCTGCATGGAGTTTAACTGCATGAATTGAATATTATTTTTTTCAAATATAGGCTTGGCGAAAGATTCTGTCAGGGGTTCGTTCTTCCAAACTACGGCAATCACCGTTCCGGCCCGGTTAAGCCATGCTTCCTTTACGGCTGCATGCTTTTCTAACGCAAGCAATACGGGTTTTGAACGGCTACCGCACCCGATTTCAGGAGCGGCATTGCAGATCAGGGGAGTTTCATAAAAAGTAATCATTGGCTTGCTGATTTTGACTTTGTTGTTAACTATAAACCCCGCTGCGACGAGGAGTAGTACCACCAAACAAGGCAATTTTTTTCATATGCTATTCATTTTTTAAAGTATGTGAAATGACTTTATATCCGGTCGCATTTACTGCACCGGTAATATCTTTTATTGTTGTTTTAGAAGCATCGAATTTCACTATGGCATTTTTGTTTTTGTACGATACGACAGATTCAAGAATTCCAGGCAGTTTGTGGATTTCATGGTTTACCTCGGCTTCACAGCCTTCGTAGTTCATGCCTTTAATAGATAACTCAACGATTTGGATATTTGTCTTTTCTGTTTCTACCACAGTTTGTTCATACTTTGGAAAGAAAAATTTTGCATAAGAAGGAAAAGAAATCATTAGTGCAGCAAATAAAGTAACAAGGAAAAGAAACTTTTTTGACTGAAAGAATTTTGGGTTTTCATTAACTGCGCAACCGCAATCATCAGTCGCCTGTGGTTTCAATTTTTGATACCAGGCAAATCCTAATACAGCAATCGTTACTCCGATCAAATAGGGTCTTGCGGGTTCGATCCATGAAAATGAAGAAGCTACGCTTCTTGACCCGGCTATTAAAGCCAGGACGGGAGTTATACAACAAAGAGATGCCGCGACGGAAGAAACTATCCCGGTACTCGCAAGTCTGCCGGTACTCATACTGTTTGCGTTTTCAGGTTTTGCTGATTGATGTATTTAAAAAATGGCTTCAGGACTTTCAGATGTTCTTCTTTCAGGGAATAATAAATGGTTTGACCATCGCGTCTTGACTCGATAATATTTCCATCTTTCAGTTTACGCAAATGCTGCGAAACCGCTGGGATAGACATGCCTAAAATATCACTAAGGTCGCAGGGGCAAAGTTCCCTTTCTTCTTCGAGAAGGTATAGTATTTTTAACCGGACTTCGTTTCCGGCCAATTCCAATACTTTGCTCAATTGGGAAAACGAAAACGCATTAGCTTTTAATTTACTTTTGCATTCGTTGATTTGTGCCTGGTCAGCAAATACGCGGATACATTTATTACGCTCCATAAAAAAACTTATGAGGCAAAATAACGCATTTTTTATTATTTAAGCAAATACTTAAATACAGTTCCCAAAACACAGCCTTTTCCGTGTTGGTAAGACATTTCAACCACCAGAACGCTTCTGCAACAGAAAAAAACCGGGACGATGCCCGGTTAATACCTGCTGATCCGGTTTGTTAATCTATCTTTTCCGCCTTAAACCCTACCTTCTTCACCGTCTGGACAATTTGTTCTTCCGTTACCGAATCGGCTACTGTAACAGTCAGGATCTTTTCAGGGTTTTGCGTATCAACCTCCCATTTGTCTTCACCAATTGCTGCATTTAGCGCCGGAGTTACTTTGGCCACACAGCCCGAACAATTAATGGTGGTCTTAAATTTCTGAGTTTCCATGCTATTTGTTTTTAATTTTAGATTAATAGAATTCTTTTTTCTGTACAATTCATTTCAAAGTGATTTTGCTCCATTTCAACCGAAGACTATTACTCACCACACTAACGCTACTCAATGCCATAGCCGCACCGGCAATCATCGGGTTCAGTAAAAATCCGTTTATCGGATATAGAATTCCGGCTGCGATAGGAATCCCGATGATGTTATAGATAAACGCCCAAAACAGGTTCTGGCGGATTGCTGCCACCGTTTTCCGGCTGAGTTTGATCCCAGCGGGTATTTTCAACAGATCATTGCTTATCAATGTCATCTTTGCCACGTCCATAGCTATATCACTTCCTTTGCCCATCGCAATGCTAACATCAGCCAAAGCCAATGCCTGGCTGTCGTTAATGCCATCGCCAACCATTCCTACTACTTTTCCCTGCTGCTGCAACTGCTTTACAAATTCATATTTGTCAGTTGGCATCACTTCGGCTTTGTATTGATCAATCCCCGTTTCCCTCGCTACTGCTGCTGCCGTTTGTTGGTTGTCGCCGGTCAGCATATATACCTCTACGTTCATATCCTGCAACTGCCGGATAGCGGCGGCGGAGCTATCTTTGATTTTATCGGCTATTGCAATGATGGCAAGAATCTCTTTTCCCTTTCCGAATATGACAACCGTTTCAGCCCCTTCTTCCCATTCGTTTACCAATGATTCCTGCCTGGTTGATAGCTTTGTGGAATGATCAGCTACCATTTTTCTGTTACCGATCCAGTACTTTTGATCATTATAGAAGGCGGTAATGCCTTTGCCTGTAAGACTTTCAATTTTTTGAATGTTTAGTATCGAAGCTTCTTTCTGCAGGTATTCCGTTACAGCGTCCGCAAGGGGATGCTCGCTCGCCCTTTCTATACTGAATAAAAGATTTTTCAATTCGGCTGTGTCATCAACGGCCCAGAAAATATTCGAAACGGAAGGCTTTCCTTCGGTAATCGTACCTGTTTTATCAAGAATCAGCGCATTTAACTGGTGAGCCTGTTCAAGGCTTTCGGCATCTTTAATCAAAATACCATTTTCTGCTCCTTTTCCTACACCTACCATAATGGCCGTAGGAGTGGCAAGTCCCAACGCACAGGGGCAGGCAATTACCAGCACCGTAACCATTGCCAGCAATCCCTGGGTAATACCGTTGTCACCCCCTAATAGCCACCAACTGCCGAATGTAATCAGGGATAGGGCAACGACCACCGGAACGAAAATCCCTGCTATTTTATCCACCAGCTTTTGTACCGGTGCTTTACTTCCCTGCGCTTCCTGCACCAACCTGATGATTCCGGCCAGCAGGGTATCTCCGCCAATTTTGGATGCAGACATTTGAAAGCTTCCTTTCTGATTGATCGTTCCTGCAAACAATTCATCATTGATTTTTTTTGAAACCGCAACGGGTTCACCGGTAATCATACTTTCGTCTACATAACTATTGCCTTCCGTAACTTTACCGTCCACCGGAATTTTCCCGCCTGGCTTAATTAATAATATGTCCCCGACCTTTACTTTCGCAATCGGGATTTCCATTGTATGCCCGCCTTCATGTATGATAGTTACAACCGAGGGTTGCAGACCCATTAATTTTTTAATGGCCGAAGACGTATTTGCCTTTGCCCGTTCCTCTAATAGTTTTCCCAGCAAAACAAAGGCTATCACTACCCCGGCTGCTTCAAAATATACGTGTGCCTCTAAACCCCGGCTAAACCAGAATTGCGGGACCAGTGTGTTAAATACGCTGAAAGCATAGGCAATACCGGTGCTGAGGGCCACCAGCGTATCCATATTGGCTCTTCCATGCCTGGCCTGCTTATAGGCGTTCACGAAAAAATTCCGGCCAGTCCAGAGTACGATGGGTGTGCTGAGTATCCACAGAAGGTATTTCGCATTCGGCATATTCATAAAAAACATACCTATGACAAGTAACGGTATACTCAGGCCGGCAGCCCACCAGGTACGCCGCTTCAGATTTTCATAATGCCTGCGATGTTCTGTTTCCAGGGTTGTTTTGGCGTCATCCGATTCATCCACGATCATATCATAACCCACTCCCTGCAAAGCATGCTTCAACGACAATGGCCCGGCAATGGAAGGAATGTATTCTACCTGCACCGTTTGTGTGGCAAAATTGACTCCTGCTTTAAGAACGCCGGGCTCACTTTGCAAAATGGATTCCACGCTGACTGCACAGGCTGCACAGGTCATTCCGGTTACGGGGTACTGTTTCGTGGTAGAAGCAATATCATAACCCAAATCCTTAACTGAAGCAACTGCTGACTGTACAATTTCTGCATCGGCCGGTGATTCAATAATGGCCTTGCCATTACTTAAATCTACCCTATGTGAATTGACACCCCTGATATTTGCCAATCCTTGATCCACGATTTTGGCACTATGTTCGGTTTCTACACCAACAAGAGGTATCTCAAATATTTTATTAGAAGACTGCATAACCTGTTTTTGAGATACAAAGTTGCCTCAGAAAACGGGTTGCCTGTTATAGAATTTTGGAAAAGAGTTATAGATTATTGTTTACACGCCGTCCAAAGGTTTACGATGCCTGGCGCCTAACTTCCTGAACTGAGTAGGAGTAAGCCCTGTTACCTTTTTGAATTGTGCGGATAGATGGGCTACGCTGCTATACCCCAATTTCCACGCTATTTCACTAAGGTTGCTTTCGTCGTAAATAAGCCATTCTTTTACCTTTTCAATTTTTTGCAAAATAAAAAACTGCTCTATGGTAATGCCTTCTACTTCGGAAAACAAACGGGATATGTGGCTGTAATCTTTATGTATTGATTTAGTAAGAAAATCAGTAATACTGAAATGTTCTTCCAGATCGCCAGCTTGTACTTTTTGTATCAGCAGGGTCTTTATTTTTTCAATTTGCCTTTGCTTTTGGTTGTCTAACAACTCAAAGCCTAATGCTTTCAATCTTTTGTTCAACTGATCTTCTTGTTTTGTTGTGATGGGACTTTTCAATTCTACTTCACCCATTGCCACATGCAGCGGTTGCAGGCCCATACGTTCAAATTCCTGTTTCACTGCGGCAATGCAGCGATTACAGACCATGTTTTTTATGTAGAGGTTCATTGACTGCTTGCGTGTTGTTGAATAAAATTACGGCAATAGTTTTTTATTTGATTCCTTACCTGCCTGAACTGTTACATATCAGTTCTTCTGCACCCGTAGCTTTTTCCGGATCGGGGAAGTTTTCATGAAACTTTTGAGAGAAAAAATACCTGATGAAAGTCATAACCCCCGCTGATTACCATTACCAAATGACAGCAATACGATGCCTAATTTAGATTTTTCCTGTTTAATATTCTATATATGATCAAGGAGAAATTCAGCAGAAATTACGCGACAATATCTACATTGTCAGCTCTAATGGTTGCCATGCCAACTATCCTTGCGGCTTATTCAAAAAAAATGCATTTTGCTCAGTCCATAGTTGTTCCAGCGGCGGAAGGGAGTATCAAATGGGAATAAGATAAAAATGACAATTATTCTATTTCAATCAAAGTACTTCGGTTGACCGAACCGAACAGGTTGCAACCGCCCAAAAAAATATATGTGGTATGGATGCAAACCAAATAGAATGGCACCAAAAACATTGTTCAGTTAAAAACTTCTACGGAATTATTTTTGAAAACGTTAAAAGCCTCATTGCAAACTGTCACTCCATTTGAACCAGTGAGCTTTTTTATTACTGCGGGTCAAGATGGCGTAACTCAACATCCTGGAGACCAGGTAGTATTAGTTACTCGAAAATGATGATTCTTTCCACAAATTTATCGATAAAAAAATTTCGCCTTCTCTTTTAGAAGCTAAATATAAAATATTCAACCCATACGTTTGAAAATACCGCTGCGAATTATATTCCCGGTCAGATACGCCGGAAGCATCTACGTATATGCGGAAGACAGGTTGGAGATAAATATATCCTCTGAGGTCATTTATTGCCTTAAATTCGTCCTTCTTATTTGTTTTTACGAAAATAGCTTAGTGTCAAGAAAATACTATAAAAATGAAGGGTATTTTTTCCATTGGCCTTTTGATTATTTCAAATACATTTATGACTATTGCCTGGTATGGGCATCTGAGATTTAAGCACTATTCATGGGGTGCCAACCTGAGTTTGTTTGCAGTGATATTAATAAGCTGGAGCCTTGCTTTCTTTGAATATTTGTTTCAGGTGCCAGCCAATAGAATAGGTTTTAAAGATGATGGTGGTCCTTTTAACCTTGTACAACTTAAAACAATTCAAGAAGCAGTAACGCTGATTGTTTTTATGATCTTCTCGGCTATTGTATTTAAGCAAAAATTTGAGTGGAACCATATTGTAGGCTTCCTCCTTATTGTAGTGGCTGTATATGTAATATTCAAAAAATGGTAATTCGCTGCCAATTATAAGGATAATTGCGTAATAGATTAATAAACTTTCTTTAGCATATCTGCATACCTACCAGGCCAGGTGCCTTATTCTGCTACTTTGCTATGTCATAATCGAAGCGGAGCACTTCACTTTCTTATTTTATTTCTTTCTGAAACTACAAAAGAGAAAGTTTTGGGTAGTGTTGAATGGCGTTTCGTGTACTTCCTCAATGCATTTAATTCTCTGAAAACTATTTTCAAACCTGATAGACATAGAGGATTCGGAATACTGCTTAATTTCTAAGCCATTGCATTTAGCAGGACCAGTTTCTGAGAAAGTGCCTAAAATCAAATAGCCATTTTTATTGATGGAAGTTTCGGCAATGGAAACATATTTGTTAACCCGTTCCCCGGTGGTTAAAAAATGGAAGGCTGCCCGGTCATGCCAAAAATCAAATTTTACGGAGGGTTTGAAATCCACAATATCTGAAACAATCCAATTCACTTTAGCAGCGTTATCACCTAACCTTTGTTTGCCCTTTGCAAAGCATTGGCTGAAATGTCCAATACATATATATTCTGATAACCCTTTGCAATTAATACATCTGCCAAATGGCTATCGCCACCTCCTATGTCAATGATATTTGCATCCATTGGCAAATCGAACAGATCAATGAATTCAATTGATGTTTTTGGATAATGTTGAAACCAGCTTACTTCGTTTTCTGCTTTTGTTGCAAAGATTTTTTCCCAATGTTGTTTTGTGTCTTTCATTAGTTTCTATTTTGCTATACGTGGAATCATTTGCTTACCCGGTTTTATTTCATCGTTACCTCTGAGAACAATTGTATCACCTTCAGTCAAACTGCCAAATATTTCTGTTTTGTCGTTCAATGCAAAACCACTGCGAACATCAACCCATTCCGCTTTTCCATTGGTTAACCGAATTACAAAACGCTTTTCCTGGTTGGTTACAATGGAGGTTGACGGCATAACAAAAGAAGGCACACTTCTTTTAAAACGAATGGTACAATTGGCAAACATCCCTGACTTTAAACGTCTGTCTGTATTGTCATAAATAAATTCCCATGATTCCGTACGGTTTACCAAATTTAAAGCTCCGGCTTTTCTTGAAAGTTTCGCAGCAAACTGAACACCGGGATAAGCATCTACTGTAAAACTAATTGCACCATTTTCCGGTGAAGCAGCAATATAGGCTTCAGGTACAGGTAGCCGTAAACGCAATTTTGAGTTACTCTCTACTACCAGCATTGGTTTATTATTGGCAGAGCCAACTAAAGTGCCAGGGTCAACATTTCTTTGGGTTACTACACCTGAAAAGGGAGCTCTGATAATAAGATAATCTTTCAGTTGGGCATAATTATTCAGTTTTGACTTAGTTGCTTCCAAAGCAGCACTATCAGCCTGCATCTGGCTTTTGAGCCTTTCTTTTTCGCCTGTAGCAACTGTACCTGGCACTTTGTCTGCATTTAAAATGCGATTGTAAGCATCCAGGCTACCAAGGTATTTCGCTTTGGCTGTTTGCACATCAGCACTTGCCTGTGCGTAGTTGGCAATCATTTCCGGGGCATCCAACGTAACCAGTACTTGCCCTTTTTGCACTACATCACCAATATCCACTTTCAGGTCATTTATATAACCGGCTACTTTGGCAAAAATCTCTGACCGTTCATAAGGTATCAATTCTCCGGGAAATGCCATGTTTTTATCAAAAGATTCTTTTTTCAAAATAAAAACATTGACTGAATCTGATTTTGTTTGCTGCTGTTCTGGTTTTGTACTGTTGCTATTGCAACCAACACTTAACAACGCAGCCGTAATAATGGTTGCTATAATGAAATGAAGCTTGCTCATGTACAATAAATTTATTTTACGCATTTTATTATGAATTGTCTTGTTCGTAATTAATACTATTTGCATCCTCCGGGTCAAGGGATGGGTTTTTATACGGTTTCTTACCCATCACAGATGAATAAACGATTGGAAGAAAAATAAGTGTACTCAATGTTGAAAATACCAACCCACCAATTACCGCAATACCCAATGGTGCAGTTTGGTCGCCACCTTCACCAAGCCCTAATGACAGCGGTATCATACCCGCAATCATAGCAAGGCTCGTCATTAGAATGGGTCTTAACCTGTTAAAAGCGCCTGCTACCGCATAGCCTGTAGAATGGTCGTGTTTGCGATGTACTTCCGCATTAGTGATAAACAAAATGGCATTCGCCACAGCTACGCCAACTGCCATAATGGTTCCCATATACGACTGAATATTCAATGTTTTACCTGTAATCATCAATAGCAGAACAGAGCCAGCTACTACCGCAGGCACAATGGAGAGAATAGACAGCGATAATTTGAAGGATTGAAAGTTTACTGCAAGCATCAAAAGAATCACAATAACAGCAATCAACAAACCCGATTGTAATTCATTCATGGTTTGACCAAATAGTTCTGCCTGACCCCTTATCATTACTTTTACTCCTTGCGGTAATTCGCCCAGGGAGGCAATTGATTTATTTACTTTTTTGATGGCAGCACCTAAATCTTTATCATAGATGTTCGCAGTAATAGTGATGAACCGCTGCTGATTGAAACGGTCATACTCACCTGGAGACTTTGTTTTTTCTATTGAGGCAATATCTCTTAAATATACAGGGCTGCCGGTTGCTGATGTAAGTGGCACTAATCCCAGCTCATCATTGCTGTTCATCCGGTATTGCGGATATTCAACCTGTATTTGGTAAGCAGTACCAGTAGCTTTATCCAACCAATAGTTGGGTTGTGTAAAACGGCTGGATGATGTTGCCGCAACAGATGATTTTGTTATTTGGTCAACGGTTAACCCCAACTGACCTGCTTTTACCCTGTCAATATTTACTTTTATGCCGGGATAATCTAATGGCGTGGCAATTTGCACATCACGTAAATAGGAAATGGCTTTCAATTTATTGATAAGTTGTTCGGCAATCGTTCTTGACTGAGAAAGATTTTTACCCAACACCGCAATTTCTATGGGGTTATTGGAGCCAAGATTCAGTACCTGCTCTACTAAGTCACCGGGTTCAAAAGAAAGTTTGGCATCGGGCATTTGTGCTGCAACTGCTGTTCGCATTTGTTCTTTGAATGTTTCAATACTTATTCCCGAACCTTTTACCAAATTGATTTTCGTTACTGATTCATGTGGACCGCTTGTCCATAGATAAATATTATTAATTGGGTAACTGGATGGCTGTGTACCAACAAATGCCGATGTTATTTCAACCTTGTGATGGGTAATACTATCTGCAATATGCAAAAGCTTTTGTGTAGCTTCTTCTGTTCGTTCTAATCGTGTGCCGGTTGGCAGCCTCAATCTAACCTGTGCCTGCCCTGCATCTACTTTCGGAAATATTTCAGTGCCTATTAATGAAAAAACAATTACAACTAAACCGATTGAACCCAAAACATAGGCAAATGATTTCCATTTAGCCCCTTTTATGAACCGCTCAAGCCAAACAACGTACTTGTGACGGAATTTTTCAAAACGGCTTTTCTTATGTTGTTCTTCATGTGCAGGAAAATGGTTTTTTAATAACCAGTTGGCTGATACGGGCACAAACGTTAACGCTAAAAAGAAGGATGCAATTAGTGAGAAACCAACTGCCATTGAAAGCGGCATGAACATACCTTTTGGCACACCTGACATAAATAAGGCTGGTGTGAATACAGCAAGCATGCTTAACAGTATCAATAATAACGGACCAGCTACCTCTCTGCAACCATCCAGTATTGCCTTTGCTTTGGATTTTCCATGTTCCAGCTGCTGGTGAATATTTTCTATGGTTACCGTTGCCATATCCACCAAAATACCTACTGAAAGAGCCAACCCTCCTAATGTCATAATATTGATAGTTTGATCAAAAAGGTATAACATGGTAATCCCTGTTAGCAATGCTAAAGGGATTGTCAATACAACAATAAGGGCACTTCTTCTATCACCTAAGAAGAGAAGTACCATCAGTCCCGTAAGAATGGCTCCCAAGCCTCCTTCAAATGATAAACTCTTAACAGAATTAATTACGTAACCAGACTGGTCAAATTCATAAGACACTTTTATGTCATCGGGTACTGCTGCCTGCATATCGGGCAAAGCTGCCTTTACCCTTTTTACCACATCCCATGTGGAGGCATCAGCCCGTTTAGTTACCGGAATATAAACGGAACGCTTCCCATTAATTAACGCATAGCTGGTCGTTACATCGGAACCAATATCCACACTGGCTATATCACGAAGAAAAATAGTAGGACCCGAACCAATTTTTAACGGAACAGTTTCCAATTCTTTTACATTCTCCACTACAGCATTTTGAGAAGTAATTAATGTTTCATTGCCTACCCGTATATTTCCAGCAGGAGTAATACTGTTTGACTTTACCAACGCCTGTACTATCTCGTCTGGTGAAAGATTATAATCCCGTACTTTATCCGGGTCAACCTTTACAACAACTGTTTTTTGATTTCCACCAAATGGCGGTGGTGCGGATACCCCGGGCAATGTGGCAAACATGGGACGTACCTTAAATAATGCCAAATCCTGTATCTCTCCCAATGACCTTGTATCTGATGTAAATACCAGCTGACCTACCGGAACACTGCCCGCATCAAACCGTGTAATAAATGGCGGTACAGTTCCCGGAGGCATAAAAGCCCTTGCCCTGTTTACATACCCGACCACTTCTGCCATTGCCTGGGCCATATCAGTACCTTCCTGAAACTGTATTTTGTAAATAGCAGCTCCCTGGATAGATTTTGACTCTACAAACTTTACACCTGTTACATATAAAAAATGATATTCATAGTAAGAAGTAACAAAACCCTCCATCTGTTCCGGTGAAAGCCCTCCGTAGGGTTGTGCTACATACACCGTAGGCAATCCTAACCGTGGGAAAATGTCAATCCGCATTTTTTTGATGGATAAATAAGAAAAGAAAATAATTGCCAGTATTGCTACAAAAATGGTTACAGGTTTTCTTAATGCCGATTTTAATAAGTTCATATTGATTAATTAACCTGATTTAAAAATGTATTTAGATTACCGCTCACTGCCGCTTTGAACAAAAATGCTTTCCACACTGCCATATATGAAAGCTTATTGTCCGTTTCTGCTTTAACCAGTGTGTATTGAGCTTGTAAGAATTCAGAAATATTCGTAAGACCAGATTGGTACCTGGATTGCATGGCAGCAAAAGAAAACTGTGCAGATTGCAGCAATAAGGGGGTTTCTTTTGCTACTTCAAATGTATTTGCAAGTGCTGTATCAGCCCGTTCGTTTTGCTTTTTCAACTGGAGCTGAACTTCTGATAATCGTTCCTCATTCGCCTGAATTAAAAAGTCTTGCTGTTGAAGCTGTGGTTTAATTTTCACTGACTGGAGTATCGGAACACTTAGCTGTAAACCAATACCGTAATTAAACCGCTGAAACCCTAAACCGTCAGTTGATTTTACTACACCATTATAAGCTATACCGGAGCCTCTTGCATAGGTAGTACCCCAAATACCTAATGTTGGCATCGTTGTTTTTGACAATACCTTTTTTCTTGCTTCCCCTAATGCAATGTTTGATTGGTACAGTTTTACAAGTGGATGAAATATTGTGTCATTTGATGCTGAAACGAATGGAAATTTTGTAAAATAGATGGAATCGGAGGGTTGGGTAATATCATCGGTTGCCAGTAATTGTGTAAGATAAATGCGTGCCTGCTCTTTCTCCTTTTTACTATTTAATACATCTACTCTTGCTTTAGAGACTTCTGCTTTAAAAATAGCCGTATCCACACCGGGACGGATACCGCTGTTTACCAAAGAATAAATCGAGCGAAGAGTTGTTTCCGTTCTCCCCAAATTTTCTTCATACACTTTTTGCAGTTCAATAGCTGTAAGCCAGTCAAGATAAGCATTAATAACTCTTACTTTATGTTGAAAGAGTTCATTGGCAGCATCTGCGGTGGATGTTTGAATGCCCTGTTTTGCAAAGTCCATCTGAGCATTCCGCTGACCAAATGTGATGGGTTGCCAATTAAGCAGTAAACTGGTGGCACTGCCAAAAACACCACTCATATTGTTTGCTGATGAAGGTGGACCGCTTATTGGTATAAGGAACTGCGGATAAGCCATACCCGTTATGTTATTATAAGTACCATAGTTAACCTGGTAAGAGGCATCCAATGACGGCACCAATGTTCTCTTAACTGCCGCAACATTCTGTTCAGCAGCTTTCACTTCCAGTTGTTTTGATTTCAGGAATGGATAGTTTGTTTCTGCCAATTGCAGATACCTGGAAAGTAAACCTGAATTTACCTGTGCAGTTGTTTCCGAATAGCACAGAACAGCGAATACAGTCAGTGTTATAATTAAAAGTCTGAATTTATACATGAAATACATTTTTATATTAAACCTGCTCCAAGAGCCAATGAAACTAAAATCAGCAAAACAGCTACTGATGCCTGTACGAATGACATGGTAACTTTTTTCAACAACCGCTTACCAAGCAATGAGCCGGTAATAGCAGCGAGTGTAGCTGCAATAACATAGCTAATATTCTGATGAACTTGCAGATTGCTGAAATGAGTAGCATACACAGAAAGGCGGGTTACGTCAATCATTACAGAAAGTACTGCAGCGGTTGCAATGAAAGAATCTTTAGACAGACCTGCTTTTATAAGAAAAGCGCTTCGCAATGCCCCCTGGTGACCACTTAGACCACCAAAAAAGCCGCTAACCATGCCGCCAAAAATCATTTTATCCTTACTAAAATTTAGCTGCTTCAACTTTGGAATTATATCCATCATAGCAAACCCAATCAACAATATTGCAATGACGATTTTAAGAGGTGTTACAACTGCGATTTTGCTGCCTATAGTATATGTGAGTAGCTGGGGTTGTGCCGATATGTTCAATAATAGCCATGCACCAACCAGTGAAAAAAGAACTGCCGGAATCCCGAATGATTTGAGTATTTTTTTATCGGCTGTTTTTCCCATCATCAGGGATATAATGATATTGTTGGAAAAATGAGCTACTGCCGTAAGAGCAATAGCCAAATCCACCGGAAAAAATATCATGAATACCGGGGCAAGAATAGTTCCCAGCCCAAAGCCAGAAAAGAATGTAAGTAGAGCAGTAAAAAAAGCAGCTAAAGCGATAATAAATATTTCCATTTACTTCTGAGTATTTAATCTTCTATCAACAGACCAGCGACCACCGCCTTTAATAATTAAAAAGATACTTCCTAAAAACATTGCCCAATCTGTACGGCTATCGTGTAGCATACTCCAGAAACCGTTTGCCGCCAGTAGCTGGGCTTTGGTAGTAATGATGGCAACTGAAATGATAGTGAATAATGGAATGGCGGCTAATCTTGTGAGTAAACCCAATAAAACTAGAGTGCCGCAAATAATTTCAAAGCTGCCCACGAACGGACCCAGAAAATCGGGATTAGCTAAACCTATCTTAGCAAAGCGACCTGCACCTAATGTATCAGCAAACAGAAATTTTTGTATGCCTTCGGAGAGAAAAACTGCACCAACCATCAAGCGAATAATGATGGTTGTTTTTGCATCATCTGTTTTTAATATTTTTTTAAGCATGGTTACAGAGCAGGTTTAAAACTTTGGTTAGTGTATGGAGGTGCAGTTGGAATAGTTATTATATTAAACTCATGTTGTGTTGCCTGGTGACAACTATTGCAGGTTGATGTAAGTATTGTGTAATTGCTTTTAAATTCTGTGATGCTTTTTTGCTGAATGGCATTGCTGACATTTTGCAATGGCTGTTCAATCATACCAATAGAATTGGCTTCGGGTCTGTCCGTGCAGAATAGTTTAATATCGCCAAGGCTTTCTTTAATTTCATTGATTTCAAAGTCAGCAAGCTTCCAGTTACCGTTTGTTCCGGCAAACCATAGTTTGTTATGATGCACTTGTATGCTGCTCATAAACTCACCGAAACCAGGTTTGTAAGTTCTATCCAGTTTGTTTTGCAGGCTGTCAATTTGTGCCTGTAGTTGGGCGGTGTTGCCCGTTTGTTGGCTGCATGCTGCCACAGCAAGCAGCATCAGAAAAGCTATTATGTATTTCATACCTTTTGTATTGTTAAAATGAAACAATTAATCAGACTACAAAAATGATACAATACAATTACTGCATCGTGGTATATTTGAAAATACTGTGGTATGCTTCTTATTGGCTGCGGAACGCATGTGGTGTAAAGCTTGTATAACGTTTGAAATACTTTACAAAATGGGAAGGATCGTTGAATGAGAGAGAAAAGGATATTTCTGCCACAGTATTGTCTGTATAAATTAATTGACGTTTTGCCTCACCTATGATATGCTCTGCCAAAATATCGGACGCTGATTGATTGGCAGATTTGCGGCAGGCTGAATTCAGGTTTTGCGGGGAGGTATTCAATAAAACCGCATAATGAGCTACGTTATTTTGTAACGCTGCGGATTGGCTCAGCAATTCCCTGAAACCAAGAAAGAGGTCTGAATTGTTTTTTGTTTTGGCTAAATGGGGTGTTGCCACTTCCAGCATCTTTGCCAGCAATGCTTTTAATAAGCCTTCGACTACATGAAAATTGCTTTCACTTACGGTATTGCCTTCTTTAGTGAGCAGCTGAAATATTGTGTCTATTGTATCCGAATCTTTTACCTGTAAAGATGAAAGGCTGCTTACTTTAGTGAGCAACGATTTTAATTCATTGTCCAGGCTTTTATCAATAAAGACTTTTCGTAGAATGAGTACAAAACCTTTTGGTGCTGTTAATAATTCCCAATGATGCACCTGTTCTTTGCGAACAAAAAAAATAACCGGAGGTTGTACTTTATAGCTGATATAATCAATTGTATGAGTGCCACTTCCTTTTGAGAGGTAAATGATTTCAAAATAGTTATTGTGTTTGTGCGGCTCCGTTTTACGAATATCCTTCCTGAACGATGCAATTTTTATGAGCTTGTCCGTTTCGCTTTTGTCCTTTATTTGAAGTTTGGAGGTCATGAAATTGTATATTCATATTTTTTGTTTAATTCTTGCTCTTGTTTTGTTGTGATGAACTTTTTCAATTCTACTTCACCCACCACTTCATGAAGCGGATGCAGTTTCATGTTCTCCAATTCTTGCCGCACAACCATGATGCAGCGGTTGCAGACCATATTTTTTATATAAAGGCGCATAAAAAAATTTCTGTTTCTGAATTTCGATTAATTTATTTCCAGCACTGATTTAAAAAACTCTTTATTAAAATTTGCCGAACTTATTATTAACAGCAAATTGCTCATTATCAGTAACTTCATATAAAAATAACGGATTGGGGGAGATCCATGAAATTGTTAAACATTTATATGTCTTATCGCAACGGTTATTCAATATGGCTCCCTGCTTTTATAATGCAATTGGCTTCTTCTTTGAGCTTTTCCTGGCTTGATTGCTTTGGGTGTCGCTGTTTTACTTCCTGGTAAAAAGCTGTAGCCTTTTTATACCCTTATGCACAACTATCAGCTTGTATACTGAATATTATCATTTTCTTCCTATCTAATCAGGAAGAACTTCGAATAAATAAGTTGTATAAAAAAAGTGTTAACTCCTCTCTTAATTACTTTATCCCTTTCTTCTTTGGCACAGCAAAAGGACACTTCACCTGCTAAATCAATTTTAAGCTTTTTAGTTTTGTGGCTGAGAAATGTAATTAGAAATGCGGCCTGATGGGTGAAGAATTACCTGGATAAACTACAATAAATGACAAGTACCTATTCTATTATTTGAACCAACCTTTCCGCAATCACGGATCTGCACGTCGGCAATTCTTCTCCATGTTCGGGTTTCGCTCCGTCTGAAGGAACACAGAATATCAGCACCGCCCTGACGATTTAAGCAATGCAGACGACTATCGGGACAAATGTTCAGCCCTTAACTTTTTTTCTATCTCAGAAATTAATTCTGCCCTTTTTTTTATAGCCTTATTAAGAAAATCCCGACCGGCAGCGGTCTTCTTATCGAACAATCCACTCCAGACAATAATCTCAATCATTATGGGCAGAATGGAAATGCCTTTTTCGGTAAGACTGTATTTAATCCGTGACTTCTTAACATCATCTTCCCCTTTTTTAATCAGTCCCGCTTGTTCCAATCTTTTTAATCTATCTCCAAGGACACTTGTAGATACTTTTTCCTCTGATTCAAAGAATTCGTTGTAATGGCGTTTTTCTTTAAACATCAAGTCTCTGATAATCAATAGAGACCACTTGTCTCCAAAGTGTTCTAACGCATAATTTACAGGACAGTGAGACCTTAATTCCATATCGCAAAGATAATTTTTAAAATTCAACTTGCAATTTCAAAGTTATTTTATTTAACTTTGTTTTCGCAAGTTAAAAACTAGTCAACTAAAAACGTTAAAAATGAAAACAACCAAAGATGTAGTGCTTGAGTACTTCGCTGCATTCGCTACCAATGGCGGATGGGAAAACCTATTAACTGACGACATTACGTTCAACAGCCCAACAGGAGAGGTGAAAGGAAAAGAGGCTTTCGTTCAGATGACCAACCAGTTTAAACAGGGCGTGATATCTGCTTCTGTCAAATCAATTATTACGGAAGGGTACAAAGCTTCTGCCCTGACTCATTATCATATGGCTATTCCGTCAGGAGATAAACTTACCCTTGAGGTTTCAGAAATCATTAATATAAAGGGACAAAAAATCAAATCATTCGAAATCTATTTTGACACGGCTAAGTTGAACGCTTTCATGGCAAAAATGAACAAAAACTAAACGGAACGAATATGGCAACACTCTATAACAAAATTTTAATCAGCGCTTCTCCTGAAGAAATCTGGAATGTGCTGGCAGACCCTGCACGGCTTGATCAGTATGACCCTGTTACAAAAAAGTCAGAATTGATTTCTAAAATTGCCAATGGCCTGGGTGCTGAAAGGAAATGCGAAACAGCAACCGGATGGTTTAAAGACAAAATTACCGAGTTTCAACCCTATGACCGATTGACCTTTACTCTAACAGGATGCAATCAGCCAATGAAAAGCCTTTTGCATTCGTATACGCTGAAGAAAGTCGGTAATCAAACGGAAGTCAGCCAGGTTATGAAATACACGATGAAATTTGGTCTTATTGGTAAACTAATGGATGTACTTATAGGCAAACGTGAATCCGACAAACAAATCAAACTCTTCTTTACTGGATTGAAAGGATATGTTGAGAAGAATAAAAATTAATGCTCATGCCAGTCAGTGAATTTTTAGTTGACAGAATTCGCCAGCGCCTATCATCCGTGTATTCAGTAATAGAAAAAAACATGATGGGTGGACTGGTCAGTATGAAAAAATGAAGGTTACCGAAAAGATACTAATGGAACATATCAGCCATAAACTGCCCAAAGTCAGTTCTATTGCCAAAGAGGTTGCACTGAGCGAATCATCATTGAAACGCTATTTTAAATCACTGTACGGGAAAGGGCTCTACGAATATTACCTGGAGAAGAAAATGCAATATGCAATGGAACTATTAACAGAAAAAAAAAACCTGTGAAGGAAGTGGCATATATACTTGGATATGAAAAATGCGGGAGTTTTACCCGGATATTCAAAAAACATTATCACCAGCTTCCGGGATTATTGCAGAAAGAAGGAAAAAAATTGCTGCTTCACCTGTAAGCTTCCCCAAGAATGAACCATTCAAGATTATAGAAATTCTTTACCGAATTGGCTCATTACTCACTAGTTCAAAGAATTATTTAATTGCTACACCTGGTCCAGTCGTCTTTCGTTCCTCTTTCCAAAACTCTTGCCAACACAGTAAGATATTCCTCCCGCCATTCAATCTCGTCGTAGCGGAAGTCCAAAACAGATGACGGGGCAGGTCAGGTTTGTCAGATATGACTGCTTTTTTCCAATTATTAAAATTCTACAATCTATTTTGAAAACCTTTTTTGCAGGGCATCCACTAAACCCTATCTATGAAAATATTTGAGCAAGTCGCTGTAATTTTACATCAATCCTCTGCTTTTCTTCCTCCAATCCTTTGGAGAAATCTTAAATATTTTCTTGAAAGCATTGATAAACCCAGTTGGTGTTTCATAACCCGATAGTTCGCTTATTTCCTGTATCTGCTTGTCAGTTGTTTCGAGGAGATACTTTGCCCGGTCCATTTTTCGTTGCAATAGCCTGTCGAGTACGCTTACGCCAAAAAGTTTGGGAAAGCCGGTCTTTAATACAAATACATTGGTATGAACCATCCGGGCTAGTTCCGGTATTGTGTAGTGAACATTGAGATTGGCGGCAATAATCGCATCCGCAGCATATACCGCTGCAATTTCTGCAGGTGTCAGTTCTCCCGGCATAGTAAACGGCGGAGCGGATATATGATAGAACAACAACTCCCGGATGCGATAATCATAAGAAGCGTCCCGTAACTTTTCTTCAAAAGGATTATCAAGTATTCGATGAATTACTTCACGCATTGTATCCGACATCATTCTGGATTCTGAAGGCTGGATCGTTTCTCCCATCGGAGTTTGTTCTAAAAGTGCCGGAATGATATATACTACAAAATATTGACATCCCTGTGAAGGCTTAATTTCAAATTCATAGGACTTTTCATCAGTGAGGCGGTATTGACCAGGTAATAAATTCGTCTCACTACCATCGGGGTTTTTAATATGCAACTCACCGGTAAGCACGGTTTCCAGGCGCATATATTCAATCGTTTCAGTGACCCGGAAAGATTGCTCACTTGTACAAACAAAATTCCGCAATGATATCTGGAATAAATCCGTCGTGAAATGATGGAAGGAAACCGTGTAAGTATCCTCAATAGCCTGCCGGAGGTCTGCGCCGGGCAGTCGTGTTCCCCTGAATTTCTTTACCGGTGCGGGTTTCAATGGGACAGGATGCCCGGTAGATAAGGTTAGTTCTGTCATGCAGTTTTAGCCAGCAAGGAATATCAATTATCTTTCTGATTAATAATTGCTCAAATGGTAATATTTGTTGCGCTACTAAGTGCAGAACCTGCCAGATTAAACTTCATCACAAGACAGTCTATCCCCTTGTATAAGACCTGTGATTTTCTCAAATTTATAAAAATTGATTCATACACAGGCATATGGGCAAGTCACATTTTTTTTTGAAAAATCACCCAATAGTTCTACTTTAACATCGAATTTTCATAGGATAAGGTTTAATGGTTAATGGTTTTTGATTAGAGAACCCCGGTCTCACCGGGGTTTTTTGAAGTTAAAGGAACACCATTTCCGGTAAACACATCAGGTGTCAAAATAGTTCAGGGGGAATAGCAAATTTTGACATTTTCAACATGGAATTGACTCATATTTGTTTAATATAAGAATATTGTGATAGCCCGCCGCCGTACTCACGCCTTGTTTGAAATGCAGCCTCCGCCAAACAATTCATGACAACGGCGGCGTATAAAGCCTTAACGCATTTCAATTCGCCCCGGCAATACACCTCAAGACTTATCAGAAGCTGGCCGGTGCGAAATCAAATGCCCGATGAAAACCCAAAGATTTCATAAAAAATAAATACAAGCTCCTTCATGAATACTACTCCAATTCCTCTTCAAGGCATTGTCATTATCATTGGATCGCTGTTATGGCAGGACAATCTCGGGGTGGCCTACAATTCTATTGGGAGGCTTCCTTATATTTGAGCAGACAGAAAAAACATCACTAACATAATATGTCAATTACCAAAAGTCAGACCGATAAAATCGGATCCATCTTCAATGGAAACAGATTTATTATCCCCACATATCAAAGAAAATATAGCTGGACTGACACTGAACGTAAAGACTTGTGGCAGGACATTGAGGAAAGTATCAGAGATAACATGAACCATTTTCTCGGAACACTTTCGTTCAAAGAGAATAAGGCTGTTGGCTTGACCACAGACACAGTTTACGAAATAATAGACGGACAGCAACGCATTACAACACTCTTTATCCTGTTGAAAGTTCTCATTGATAAACTACAGGATAAAAGTGTAAGGGAAGGTTTGCAAACAGCATTTATTGGTTCAAAAGATAATCTAAAATTGCGACCACTTGGGGCAGATGGTGACTTTTTAAGTAAACTTCTTTTTGAGGTTGACACAATAAAAGCAGATGAAATCAACAAGAGAAGCCAAAAGTTCATGTATTCAGCACTAAAGGTGTTTTCTGCTTTAGCAAATCCGCTTTCCCAAAATGAAGTCGAGCAAAAAATAATTTTCATCAGGGATAGAATGGATGTTTTGGTGTTTAATGTTGAAAACCAAGCTCAAGCCGTTAAAATGTTTTCAATTATCAATGACCGTGGATTACCATTAAGGATACTTGATAAAACAAAAAGCATCATGATGCTTTATTCAACGCTACACCTGAAAGAGAAATTGAATTACAGCATCAATAACAGTTTTGAAATAATATTTGACGCCTATGATGATTTGTTGGTTTGGAAAGATAAGCTTGGAATTTTAGGCCGCATCGAGGAGAATACAATCTTTACGCAACATTATTATTCTGGCAGAAAGCTGTTTCCGAGAACCTGGAATAACAGGGACGGCGCAGAAACCATTTTCGATAATTTAAAACTTCGCTGTGAAGAATTGAAAGACAATCCTGATGAATTGGAAAAGTTCATGAGTGAGTATATGAACGATTTTGAAACATTTGCTGTTGGTTATTCTAATCTTGTAAAAGACATTGAAACAAAGATTATTTACCACAAGCCTTTTAGATTTCTTGAATTTACTGCCACCCTTTATCCATTGATTGTAAGGCTTTATATTCAAAATAAGCTGGATGATTTATTGACTTTATTGGAAGCTATTGAAGTCAGAGTATATAAACTTCGTGGTACAAACCCGATTGCTGACGTTTATTGGTTAAGTTCATATATTTCGGAAAAAGAACCACCGGTGGATGAAATAAAAACACATTTAACCAACTTTAGCGAGAAGTTCGTAAATGACCATGTTTTGGGAACCTACCTTGACGGTGCACTTTATGGGAATGGTGCAGTGAAATACATTTTATCAGAGTATAGCAAAGACAGTTTTGATATTGACACCTACAAGAGCTTTCAAATTGAACATATCTTCAGTAAAGACCCAAATTTTGATGCGACAAGCTATGGCTTTGCCGACGACTACGATTATGAAAAAAACAGAATTGGAAATCTTGGACTTTTAGAACAAGGCTTAAATAGCGGACTTGGCAATCTGCCGCCTATCAATAAAGTTTCCGGCTATCGAAATTCAATTGTAACCGAAACACGAAATTTAGCAGGCGAAATTCAACGAGGTAATTTCTGTAAAGACAACGTTGACCTACGCCGTCAAAATATTATTGACTTTTGCATTGACCGTTTCAAACTCGACCAGGCGGTAAGGTTTAGCTCGGAAGAGAAATACTGAAATCATATAACATCATTTTTTCCTCAGACTTTCTGATATTTTTTTGACGCCCAACTTTCGCATTTCATAGCATCGCCTGTTGCGACGCAATACGTTTATCGTCCCGTCCATAGTTCATCAACTACACTTATAATCCCATTGCAGAAGCCACTCATTCGCACCCTGCCGCAAAATTATTGAACTGTTCCGTGCAGGACAAGGTCTGCGCCTCCGTAAACTACGGCTTGCCACCGGTTTTCAAAAAAATCTCCACCAGGATACCTGTATGCGTTGCATCATGGGGTAGTATTTTTTTGAAAAACCTTGTCCTTCCTCCACAGTTCTAATGGCTGGTCGCTAAGGGTAAATGAGCGGGCGGCGTAGCCGACTGAGGCAAACACCCTCACAGGTTGTAGTGGCTTCCCGTTTGGAGCAACAAATTTATTCATTATTAAAAACAAAAGTTATGGAACTGACAGGAAGGGTAACCGCCAATGCGAAAGTTACCGAAACAAAGACCGGGAAAAAGGTGACCAATTTTTCCATTGCCATTAATGACCGTTACAAAACCAAAGAAGGCGAACTAAAAGAAGTCGTCACGTTTGTAAACTGTGCCTACTGGCTGAACACAGGTATTGCACCTTACCTGACAAAAGGCGCATTGGTAGAAGTCGCCGGACGCATTGGCGTAAACGCATGTGTGAATGCAGCAGGTGAAGCAAAAGGTGCATTGACCTTTCAAGTAAGCAAAATCAAACTGCATGGCAAATCAAATGCAGTAGAAAAACAAAACGTGCCTGTTGCCACAGCAGTAGCCGAACCGGCAGACGACCTGCCCTTTTAACGGATAGCATCCCGTTCCGGTACCAATCGGGACGAGATGCTTCTTTTTAATCAACCATTTTAACACAATTAAATTTTAAGTCATGGCTTCAAACATTCATTTTGATACAGCATCCGGTGAATTTGCTTTTTATTCAGTAAAGGAAAAAGCATGGTGGGACGGTGGGCAAATTTCAGATAAACACGAGGACAGTGCAACCGTATTGAGCAAAGCACATTTGGATTTCCCGGTAGTAAAAGCCCCTGACACTTATGTATTCCCTTCTGGAAAAACCGAAGTATCTGAAACATCTTTTTATACATTTCGTGCAGATACAGAAGTGATTTTGGGAACAGGTATTGGCGCAGCCTATAAAGTAGTGCAGAACGCTGAAGCCTTTGCATTTTTCGATGCCATTGCGGAAGGTGAAGGAATCAAATACGAAACCGCCGGAGCATTGGGTAAAGGTGAACGGATTTTTATTACAGCAAAACTACCCTCCTATATTAAAGTAGGCAACGATGATATTATTGAAAAGTACCTGTTTCTTACTATGTCGCATGATGGCAAGGAAAGCATTACCGCCGCATTCACTCCCATCAGGATTGTATGCAACAATACCCTCAATGCTGCGCTGACGAATTGTACGAACATGGCAAAAATCAAACATACCGAGAACGTACAGGAGCAGTTAAAGGAAGCACATAAGATTATGGGTATGGTAAACACTTTGTCGCCCTTGATGGAACAGGTATTTAACCAATGGGCAAAAGTGAAAATTACCGATAAGGAAGTACAACGTCTCATCCAGATTGCCCTTGCGCCCAATAAAGAAACCCTTGACAATATCAGGGACGGCAAACTGGAACTGATGTCCGGTAGTTATCGTAACCAGGTATTTGGGGCTTATGGCTATGCAATGATGGCAGACAGCCAGAAACTTGACACAACCAAAGGGACCTTGTTTGGTGCGTACAATGCCATTACGGGTTATTTCCAAAACGTCAGAAATTATAACGACAACGACGAAAAACTCAATTCCATCATTTACGGTGGCATTGCACAAAAGAAAGCCCAAGCGACTTTCAACCTGTGCAGCGAGTTTGCCAAAACCGGCAGCGATGCACTGGTATTGAATTAAGATAACACAAAAGCAGGGCGGCCACGCCGCCCTTTATTTCCACTTTCAAAATAAACGCTGTGAAACAGCTTGAGCAGTTAAATAATGTAGAACGGGCTAAACTCCTGTTTGAGCTAATGCCGCAGCAAATCCCCGGCTTTGTCCATTGTATGAAAGCTATTTCCAAAACTATCAGCAATGACCCGGAAAAATTGAAACAGCAATGGGACGGGCAAATCCTGACGGCTGATTTCTGGATAGAGTTGGCAATGGATTCAAAAAGACGCATTGAAAAGAATGGACAGGCACTGTTAAAAAACAGCCGTCGTTTTTCCGACCAGTTGTTTGACGGTTACAATGCCCTTTTTGCTGTTCATTGCTTGCAGGAGTATAGCAAACAACAAGAAGCAGACAGCAAATTCAAGCAGGCAGTTGAACTACTTTTTCTCTGACAAAAAACATGGAATATGAAGCACAGATTTCTTGATACACTGGCTGAACTGGAGCAACAGGTGAAAGACGAAATCCGCAACCTCCTTTCTAGTAAGCCCGAATTTATCCTTTTTGAACCCGACCCCGGGGATGAATGGACAAAAGATATATACGATGAAATACCCGACTTCGCCTTTTACAGTAAATGCGGTTTTGTGGATTATGCCGCCATCCGGGTTGTCAGACAAACAGAAGATGATATTACAGTATCAGGCATATTGAAAGGTGAAAGCTATCCCAACGAAGTAACCGTAAATCTTAACGAAATAGACAGCTATCATGTATTGGCCTTAGCAGATTATTTATTATCTGAATAATAATTAAAACACTTTGTATGAAAACAAATTTTTTCGAAACCCTTGCCGCTTTGAGCATAGAAGGTGATTGGAATATCAGCATTAAATCAGGCGCACAATCCAGAATGCTTGTTTCCGTATTATTCACGAATGAGAAAGTAGGAGACAATGCCAAAAAACTCATTCCGCCAATGGTACTGAAAGGCACAGCGCAGGAACTGGATGAAGGATTTTTTGCCAGCATTGAAAACCCGGTTAAAAGAACTGCTTCCATATTCGCAAACATGGAACAATACCTTAAAGCGCAGGAAACAGCCCAACTACAATCCAAAATGGAGCAGGATAAAAAGCAAAAAGAAACGAAGCAAAAAGAAACAGGAGATAAAAAGTATGAGGCGCAGTTGAAGAAGATAGGCGAACTGGAGGCAGCCGGTAAATACCGGGAAGCATACGGACAGCTACCGAAAGTATCGGATTATCCAGACCATGAGGAAGAAATAACTGAAAAAAAGAACGAACTCATGGAAAAATTTGAGGACACAGGATTATTTGCTCAACAATCACAAGACAACGATTAAACTATTAAGCCATGTTACAGACAACACAATTGGAAAGGGTATTCCTGCTGAAGCAGGACGGACAGGACATTCGTTTATCCGACCCATCCGATAAACTAAGCCCTGAAGCAGTTTTGAATTTCTATGCGGGGAACTATCCTATCCTGACCACCGCTAAGATAACAGGGCCGGATATAAAGGATGATGAAATACAATATCGTTTTGAAACCACGATAGGAACAAAAGGATAAAGACATCCGGTTATGAAAACGACTAAAGAAAACAGGAAAATCAGGATTGACAAAAAATCTAAGCAATGGAAACTGCATCAGCCATTCGGAGAGTTAGCAACATTCATAGACCGTCTGCCGGACACAAGAGAAGTACAGCAAAACAAATTGCGCAGCGCACCTCGTTCATTAACGGCAATGGTTTTCTGAATCATTGTTTCCGGCCATTTTGGGGAATCAATATGCCTGCATGGAAACAAACGGAAAAGGAATTTCTTAATTCCGTTTCGCACCTCTGTGCCCTGTACAACTTGCCATTACCTGATATAACCAGCACTGCTTTTCCGCAGAATGTGACCGAGGCATATAATCAGGTTAAAGAACGATTGAAGGAACAAAAGATGGACAGCATTATTATCAGGGATAAAAAAAGAAAAGCCTGTCTGGCTACTGTGAAAAGCTATGACACAGGTTATACGCTTTACTATATTCCTGTCCGTCCCCTGTGGCTGCTTTTGAAAAACAAAGAACAACAGGAATTGTCCCGGATCATTATACTATTGTTTCGCTACCTGTATAAGATAGCTGGCGTACCCTATTACCGGGAAGATAGCTACCTATATAACCAGTACGAAACATTGACCGACTGGATGGAAAACGATATAGATGGAGATGAAGAAGAACAGTACCGGCAACATCAGGTGGAGCAAATGAAACAGCTAAAGGATGCAGGAGATGAGCTTTTCCCTTTGCTTAAACAACCTTTTAAATCAACCGTATTAAAACAAGCCATAAAAAAATATGAGCAGAACAAGCAACGGGATAGTAATGCAACAAAGCTGGCTGAAGATGTTTTAAAACTGTACAACGATTATCCATCCCGTTCCCTGCATGGCAGTATGAAAAAACATTTGCTGCACCCTGACGAAAGCGATTATATCTATCTGGAGCAATACCTGTCTTTTTTCTGGAGCAGCAACGACTGCTTTTACGATACGCTGATGGACATGATTAATTCAGAATTACAGGAAATGGGCTTTCAGGAAGAACCTGTATCAATCCAATATTTCGACCAGCCGCAGGAAAAAGAAACACACGACTTCGGTTTTGAACAACGCTTTTTCCAGTTGGCAGACAGGTTATCGGAATTACTGAATCAGCACGATAATGTAAACGAAGATTGAATGGACAATAAATCAATCATTATGGAAAATATCACTCATTTATTTGAAGATTGTTATATACCCGAAAAGGCTTTGCTGATATACCGTTGCCGTAACAGGGAAAATGGTAACAGGACAGATGAAAGCATTTATGTGGAAAGCTATGATATTGGCAGGAATGGCAACCCTATAAATGCCCATCCATTAACGCAAAAGGAAATGGCTGGATTGTCTCAGATATTTCAGTCCAGCAAGGAACTAAAAACAACTTACCTGAAAAGTAAAGGACTGCTTCCTATAAATGTATTGCAGATAAATACGCAGGGACAGGGCAGCGTATGCTGGTACACACCTGCCTGTGAAACCAACCTGCTTTTTACTACTGCCCTCGGTATTCCATCAGGTAGAGCAAATGTTCCGGCATTGGTATGGAAAGCATCAAAGGAACAGCTAATCGTATTTGCTATAAAAGGGAATAAAAAACCATCGGCATCCACACCACTTTACCATGCCCCTTTCTTTAATGTCAATAACAAAGGTCACGTCTGTATGGGAACAGTAGAAGTAAATATACCTGCTGATGCCTGTCTGGAGGAGTTCATAAGGTATTGGGAAGATTATTTCTGGAACAGCTATTTCTCTCACATGATGGAAGGCTTTAGCCCGGTCAAAGGAAATCTGGTATTGCTCTGGAAACAGTTGGTAAATACAGGCGAAAATTTCCCGGCCACAGCCCTTAAAAAAACAAGTTATACTATTCAAAATTGTCTCGTATGAAAACAAAAACACAAAAACCTGCCATTCATTTTGTAGAGCCTGAACTCTTACATCCATATAATCCTGTCCGGGTAAACCTGATCGGCGCCGGAGGTACAGGAAGCCAGGTACTCACCGCTCTTGCAAGAATCAATCATTCCCTCATTGCCTTGCGGCATCCGGGATTGATGACAACCGTCTTTGACGATGATACCGTAACTGCCGCCAACCTCGGACGGCAATTATTTACAACCGATGAAATAGGACTGCAAAAATCTGCTGTTCTGATTAACCGCATCAATCGCTTCTTTGGAACAAACTGGAAAGCTGTATCGGAAAAATTCAATAAAAAAATTATTGAATCTAATCCCGATTATGTGATGGCCGGATTGACCATCTCTTGCGTAGATAGCGTTGCTGCAAGATTTGAAATAGCCTCCATACTCGCTAAACATGGAAAACAACAACATTACCGCAATCGCCCATTATACTGGATGGACTTTGGTAATAGGAAAAACACGGGGCAGGTTATTTTATCTACTGTTGGAACTATTAAACAGGCTGCATCCAAAAAATTCCGTACTGTGGACAAGCTGCCGTTTGTCACTACCGAATTTAAAGACCTGTTGCACCAATCTGAACAAAACGATGATACGCCAAGCTGCTCATTGGCCGAAGCATTGACCAGACAAGACCTGTTTATCAATTCTGCGCTGGCCAACTTAGGCGCTTCACTCCTGTGGCAATTATTCCGGGAAGGCATGATAACCAACCGGGGATTCTTTTTAAACCTTGCCGAGTTCAGGGCACAACCCCTGAAGGTAGCCTAAACAAAAATTCTATCACCCTAAATAAAATAACCATGAACTACATTGATGTTAAAGTAACCGTATGGAACAGGTTGACTTTCTCTGAAGATACCGATATGACTGCATTAGCAAAAGAGATTGAACAATCCGGTCTCGATGAAGCAATTGATGACGCAAAAGGGTTTATTGAAAGTGAAACCCTTTATGATACCGAGGAACAGCTAACGCCGGATGACAACGGTAAAGCATCTACTATTGAAGTCTATCAAAACAAAGAACTGATTTGGGAGAACGGTGAAAACGCACTGCAACAACATTAAATAAATTAATCCCTATGAACTGGTTTGATTATTTAAGGGGGTATGAAGAAGGCCACTATGAAGGAAGGATTTACGGCCGGGGCAGCGGCCTGTTAGGTGCGCTGCTCCAGTTTTTCTTTATTCTCATATTTATTGCCCTTACATTCACCTGGCTTGTCTGCAAGGGCATTCTGATGTTGATATGGAAAATTATAAAAACCCTTGTCGGAGGACATAGCAAATTTTAGCTCAAAAAGCTGCCCCGCAGCATAATGAAAGATACTTCAAAATGGCGGGGCAGCTTGTCTATTATATCTTATGGCCTTTATATGCAACAGTGATATTCTAAGCATAATATGGACTTTCGCAATCTATTTAAAAAGCAGTTGTAACAATTCCTGGGATCGCCAATCTCCTAAATGTCTATCAAGATGGCCAATCACATAATCAGAGAATGAGATAAAACCTGTAGCACCAGTGTCAGATTCTTTATGGTAAAGTTCAATCAAATCTGCAAAGTTTATCTTTTTACTTCGCAAAAGATGCTGGATCAACAAAAAGGTGTCAATACTTATAAACGTTATAGGCTCAACCTTCCTGATATCGAGACCATCGGCCTCCAGCTTCTTTAATTCTGTATTATAAAGACTTCCCATCACCCGGTTAAGGCCGACTGTATCAAACATATTGTCATGCGTGACAAGGACGGGATAAATATCGGTGCTTCCGGCAACAAAGCCAGAATCATATTTATTCTCCCCACTCAATAATTTCCTGATATTGGTTATCAATTGACCAATACCAACAGGCCGACCATCCTCGTTAAAAAGCTTCTTTTTCAATTCTTCAATCAGCGTATCAAAGTCATAGGAACTCTTTATAGCTGCATTGATGAGTATGTCTTTATTCTCAAAGAGGAAACTATTATTCTGGATGCGAAGATAGCCATCGGGAGGGCCGACAACTTTTGGCGTTTGGTTCGCCAGGTCATTATCAAAGAGGAGTTGATCTGCGTAAAGAAAGGCTCTTTGCATCACTTCCCTGAAACAAGTACCTTCAGAAAAATGAGTAGTATACCACGATCGGAATCCTCCCAGTTTTTTTTCAGTTTTCCCGTAAAGCTGATTTAATAAAAAGTAAAGACTTTTATAAACTTTGTCTGACAAAAACAAAGGATGTACAATCCTGAAAGTAGTATTATCCAACTCCATCAATGGCTTTTCCCTGATCTTTATATAGTCAACATCCTCCATACGGGCATACTCGCTCAATGATAATTTCTTTAAAAAAGCGTAATTATCCTGATAGTGATCGTCCCTATTCAGAACAATATCTACCGAAGAAGCTTTGCTTCTGCTTGACCAGGCTGTTACAACAGGGATTATTCTTTCAAAGTATTCCTTCCAGTGAGCAATTCCCAGAAAAGAATAAAATTCGTTTAGCAACGTTGTGCATTCGGCTCTTGATTCGAGAAATTTGAATAACCGGAGTGATTTTACAATCTGGCAGTAAGTATAGTCTGAAAAATGAAAACTGATAATATCGCTTACCGAAAATCCCATATTCAATAACAAGGCGGCAGGATAATCATCAGGAAATGCTTTTTCAATCTTTTCGCTGTCTTTAGTCTGATCGCTATCTTCATTCTGGTTACACACAAGCATAGCCAGCAAAAGGTCTATTTCCGATTGCTCCTTTGATTTAGTATTTAGCTGTCCTTCCTCTTCCAATGCTAAACCATGTTGCAGGATCTTTAAACAGGAAATAGTATGAATAATGTTCAATACACGGCCTGTTTTCTTTCTATATGCCTCAATCCTGTCATAAAGGTCTTGTGCAATAGCCTCGTTGGCCTGGCTAAACCAATTTTCAATTACCCGCTTATTGTCTATTTGCTTGCCGGAAAAAAGATCATAGCCAATCAGGTGAGTAGCCACTTTTTGAAGGGTTTCCTTGCTGATCCCTTTCAATAGTTCGCTAAAAACAGGAACCTCTTTTTCCGGGTATAAGGTTTTTAATTCAGCTAATTGAGCCAGATGAAACATGGTTAATGATTTAGAAGCAGAATATACTAAGATACCATTGCTTAAAAAGATTTCAGTTTTTCATTCATTTCCGTAAGCCCCGCCTTATTCAACAGTTCTGCAGCGATCCCACCAAGTTCCTCCAGGATTTCTTTTGGAATGGTTTCCAAAATACTGACGGATTTATCATCAGTTTCTTTTCCGTTCAATCCACGCTCAATTACTTTATTCAGTAACAAAAGATTTTTTCGGGAGGTTTTGAAATTTACTTTTACTTCCTCGTTCATACCGGGAATGCTAAGCACGGTATCATACACTTTGGCCACATCATTTTTAGCGAGCATAATAATTGATTTTTCTTTTCACAAATCATTTTCACGAGACAAAAATAGTCGTGCTTATTTGATTCATCCCCTTCAGAATTTGAAGGGGATGATTTTATGCCGGGAGATGGTTTTAATTTCACATCGTTACTGATAAGTGAGTATTGAAAACAGTGTGTAATGAAAAACAATCAGGCAACCATTACCTGTGAACAGGTTAGGGAAATGGACATAGTGGATTATCTGTCTCAATTAGGTTTTGAGCCAAAGAAAATAAGAAACCCCGACTACTGGTATTTATCTCCTTTAAGGTCAGAAGAAACACCTTCCTTTAAAGTAAATCGCAAACTTAACCGATGGTATGATCATGGTATTGGCAAGGGTGGCAATGTTATAGACTTCGCCGTACTCTATCATAACTGTACAGTTGGAGAATTTCTCCGGTCCCTAAATGGCCTTCTCTCTTTTCACAAGCAGCCAACCTTCCCAGAGTTATCCCAAGACGATTCCAATAAGATCATCATTAAGAAGATTGAATCGCTCCATTCGCTGACACTGATTCGTTATCTCCATAGCCGCAAAATTCCGCTGCACATCGCTGAAAAATTCTGCAAAGAAGTGAATTATGAATGGAACAACAAAAGCTATTATTCCATAGGTTTTTTAAATGACTGTGGCGGCTATGAATTACGCAATTCTTTTTGCAAAAACAGCAGCTCGCCAAAAGGGGTTACTACGATTAAAAATGGCGCTGTAAGAATAGCTTTATTAGAAGGATTTTTCGATTTTCTTTCCTTAGTCACAATCCTGCCAAAAAATGATTTCAAAAACTGGGATTACTGCGTTCTGAACTCTCTGTCATTTTTTGAAAAAGCAAGACCATTTCTGGAGCAATATAAAGCAGTGCATCTTTTCCTGGATAATGATAAGGCCGGACAAAATTGCAGTCGTTATGCTGAAAACTGTGATACAAAATATCACGATGAAAGCAAGCTATACAAGAACTACAAGGACCTTAATGAGTGGTTGTTAATGATGGGAAAGAAAGCCGTCGCAAAACCTCCCTAATTTTCTTTCGATAGTATTCTATAGCATTTCTTGATGGTAATCATCGTAAAAACAATCATAGCAATGAATCGAAAAATGAATCTCCAAACCGGGAAGGCATCAGGGTACTTAGAGGCGTACCCGGTTAAATGTACGGTTGTATCACAACCGGGCCATTTAACCCCCTTAGCTCCGGAGTCGCAGGGGGCTGAGAAAGACATTTAAAGCGATTAAAGAGTGAATGAAAAGTGATGAGTGAAGCAAACAACAGGACGAGATGGCTGCATATCCGGCTAACCGAAACGGAATACAAAAAATTGCAGGCAGGATTCACAACTTCTACGAAGCAGAAAATAAGCAGCTATGCCAGGGATATATTGCTGGATAAACCTGTGACGGTTTACACCCGCAATCAATCGGTTGATGACTTTGTGGCAGAAATGATTCAGTTGAGAAACGAGTTAAAAGCCATTGGAAACAACATCAATCAGGCTGTTAAAAAGCTGCATACTTCAGCTAATAATACAGAGCTGAAATATTGGGCACAGCAGGTCGCAAACAGCCGGGAAATTTTGTTTCAAAAAATGGATGAAATCAATTCAAAAATTGCTTCAATATCCGACCAATGGTTGCCCGAATAAATACAAGTAAAAGTATTTCAAAAGCCCTCAATTATAACGAGGAAAAAATGAGCAAAAACAAAGCAGAAATACTGTCGGCTTCAGGTTTTTTGAAAGACCCGGAAAAGCTGAGCTTTTATGATAAGTTGAACCACTTTGAAAGGTTTATTTCGCTTAATGACAGAGCTGTTACTAATACGCTTCATGTATCACTGAATTTCGATCCTTCCGAACAACTGTCCAACGAGAAATTAGCGGCAATAGCAGATCGCTACATGCAGCAGATTGGCTTCGGTCAGCAACCTTACCTCGTTTACCGTCACTATGATGCCGGCCACCCGCATATCCATATTGTCAGTACTAATATTCAAAAGGATGGCAAAAGGATCTCGATGCACAATATGGGACGTAATCAATCTGAAAAAGCCCGCAAGGATATTGAAAAAGAGTTTGGCCTGGTAAGGGCAGACAGTAAAAAAACATCCGATACATTCAAAGTGGTTCCCGTTAATGCCTCCAAAGTGGTCTATGGAAAATCAGAAACCAAGCGGGCTATTGCCAATGTGCTGATGGTAGTATTAAACCGGTACAAGTACAGTTCGCTGCCCGAATTAAATGCCGTACTGAAGCTTTACAATGTAGTGTCCGACAGGGGCAGTGAAGATTCAAAAATGTTTCAACAAAAAGGACTGACCTATCGGGTACTGGATGAGAACGGAAATAAAGTCGGCACACCTATCAAAGCCAGCGCCTTTTATATGAAACCAACCCTGGTTTACCTGGAGAAAAAATTTGATGAAAACGAACCATTGAAAACTCCGTTAAAGAAGAAACTGAAAGCCGCCATTGACTGGCAACTGAACAAACCGCCTGCAAATCTCGCTGCTTTTATCAAGGCTCTGGAAAAAGAAAATATCAGTACGGTATTAAGAACCGGGAAGGACGGGGTGATATACGACATAACCTATGTGGATCATAAAAATAAAGCGGTATTCAACGGCAGCGATATAGGGAAGCCATACAGTGCCAAAGCTATCCTTGAAAAATGTGGTCTTGCGGTATCGCCCATAAAGGAAGCCGGCCAGATGAGAAACTTAAAAGAAAAACCCACGCCCATTCATGAGCAAAAGAAAGAACTGGCTTTTGAAATGAAGGATACAAAAAACAATGCACACGCACAAGTATTGGCGCTGGCTGACAGCAAGCCAACGCCTGACTATGTACCACACCAATTAAAGAAACGAAAAAGAAAAAAGCACAAACGAATTTCACTATAACATATTAAATGAAGTTGTATGAGTACAGGAGAGAATGAACAGGGGTTGAGAAAGATACTCGACATGACAAGGCTGATGAGCATTGTGATACTCGGCCTGCATTTTTATTATTACTGCTACAAGGCATTTGAGAAATGGGAACTGACCACAGAAATTTCCGACAGGCTTTTAAGTAATATAGGCAATACAGGATTATTCAGTCACTTTAATACTGCCAAACTGATTGCGCTGGCTCTATTAATTATCTCCTTATTTGGAGCAAAAGGAAAGAAAGATGAAAAGCTAAATCACAAGACAGCTTTTACTTATATCATTACAGGCCTGCTAATCTATTTCGGAAGTTATTTCAGCATGTTCATTCCGGCAACCATTACTAATGTGGCGATAGTTTATATTCTGTGTGCCGTCACCGGGTTTATTTTGGTTTTGACCGGCGGTACACTGCTTTCCCGTGTCATTAAAATGAAACTGAACAACAAGGATATTTTCAACAAGGAAAATGAAACCTTTCCACAGGAAGAACGACTGCTCAATAACGAGTATTCTATCAATCTCCCAGCCAAATATCATTTGAAAGGAAAAGTTCGCAACAACTGGATCAATATCATTAATCCTTTTCGTTCGGTTTTGGTTTGTGGTTCGCCGGGTTCAGGTAAAAGCTATTTTGTAATACGACATCTCATCACTCAACATCTGGCAAAAGGTTTCTCGATGTTCGTTTATGATTTCAAATTTGACGATCTCACTATTATTGTTTACAACCACTATTTAAAGAATCGTCATCACTTTAGAAAGCCTCCGGCTTTTTATGTGATCAATTTTGATGACCTGTCACGCAGCCATCGTTGCAATCCATTGGACAAAGAAAATATGCTGGATATTACTGATGCTGCAGAATCGGCCCGTACTATCTTGATGGGCTTGAACCGGGAATGGATCAAAAGACAGGGTGACTTCTTTGTTGAATCCCCCATCAATTTCCTGACCGCTATCATCTGGTATTTGCGCAAATACCAGGACGGTGAATTTTGTACCCTGCCTCATGTGATAGAACTGATGCAGGTAGAATATGATAAACTTTTCTCCATACTTCGCAGTGAAAAGGAAATTGAAGTTTTAATCAATCCGTTTGTTAATGCTTACCTGAATGACGTGATGGAGCAGTTGGAAGGACAAGTAGCATCAGGTAAGATTGCAATGGCCAGGCTGTCATCACCACAACTCTATTATGTGCTTTCCGGCAATGATTTTTCTCTTGACATTAATAATCCTGAAACCCCAAAAATCCTCTGCGTAGGTAACAACCCGCAGAAGATCCAAATTTATGGCGCTGTATTATCCTTGTATGTAAACCGGTTGGTGAAGCTGGTGAACAAAAAGGGGAAATTGAAAAGCAGCCTGGTATTCGATGAATTTCCGACTATCTACCTGAACAATATTGACAGCCTGATAGCCACTGCTCGTAGTAATAAAGTAGCGACCTGTTTGGGTGTGCAGGATTTTAGCCAGCTAAAAAAAGACTATGGCAAAGACCAGGCGGATGTGATCATGAATATCACCGGCAATATTCTCTCCGGACAGGTAACAGGCGAAACGGCTAAGCAACTATCGGAAAGGTTTGGAAAAATCATGCAGGACAGGACGAGTTTATCCATCAACAGGATGGACACTTCCATCAGCCGTTCCAAACAATTGGACAATGCTATTCCTGCTTCAAAAATTGCCGGATTGAGTTCCGGAGAGTTTGTTGGCATGGTAGCTGATGACCCGGACTGTAAAATTGAATTGAAAACTTTTCATGGTGAAATTCAAAACGACCATGATGGCCTGAAAAAAGAGCAGAATAACTACAAGCCACTGCCGGCTGTCCGGCAGGTGACTGCCGTCATGATCCAACGGAATTATTTGCAGATTAAACAGGATGTGGAGGATCTGGTGGCAGCCGAAATTGAACGGATGATGAATGACCCCGAAATGAAAAGGCTGGTAGTAAGGAAAAATTGATCGTGTGGCCAAGGTAAAGCAATTCCATAACGAAATTCGGTAATTTTAAAGGTAATGGCCATGAGCCAGACTTTGAATGAAGAAAAACATCAGATAACAATATGACTATCAATAATATTTACAATAATTGAATCGGATGGCTGAGAAAGGAACTGTATTTCAAACTGGAGGTGGAGGAGTTAACTTTGAGCAATTTATTCAAGCCTCTTTCTCTGTGACATTACTGGTAAAAGGAAATGCACCGACGCTTCCATCCAATGAAGTTTCGGAAATTGTTTTGCAGGCGTCCAATCGCGGATGGGCAACCGATGATCTACTGGTAACTGCTAAATCTAAACAGCATCAGCACAAACTCCTTATTCAGGCAAAGCATAATCTTACATTTTCTTCTGATAATACAGTTTTCAAGGAAGTCATCACCGCCTTTTGGAAAGATTTTAATAGCCCTCAGTTTAATAAAACTCATGACCGGCTTATAATCGCAAAATCGCGTCTGAACAATATTGAGCGAAATCATATCAAAACACTATTAAATTATGCCAAAACCCACAACAGCGAGAGTGATTTTTTATCTGAAGTAAATCGGCTAAAGTCAAAGAAAGAGAAACTGGATATGTTTCGCCAGTTACTACAGGTAGCAAACGATTCCACCCCTGTCAACGATGCTGACCTCTGGCAATTTTGCAGGGTTGTCGATATTCTTGGGTAAGATTTTTTGAATGAAGGAAGCGTTGATGAAACTTATTTTTTGAACCTGATTAAGCTGGGCAGAAATCCTTCGTCCACAGTTTCAGAAAAAGATATCTGGAATGCAGTGATAGTCCTGGTGGCAAAATCAAATCCATCGGGAGCAAGTTTTGATTGTCATTCGCCGCAGTTAGCCGAATTATACAGCTATTTCGATCCTGCTAAATCAAACCTTGCTTATAAAGCCGTAACCAAATTAAAAGAAGATAGCGAAGCTGTTCTGTTGCCGCTCAAACCTACGATCGGTTCTGATCTGCATTCTCTTCATATTAACCGTCCGGCTTTACTGGAAAACATTACTGCCGCAATGTTTATCCATCCCCTCACCATTATTACCGGTAAGCCAGGAGTCGGTAAATCTGTTGCAGTTAAACAGTGTCTTGCTGCTGATCATTCGACTCTGGCGTTTTTTGTATTCAGGGCAGACCAGTTTAACCAACCCCATCTCTCTAATGTAATGAGTGCATTGGGTATCCCGGATTCCCTGTCTGATATTTTTTCCTGTTTGGCGTTACAACCTGACAAGATCATTTTTATTGACAGTTTGGAAAAATTGCTGGAGAATGCAGATCCGGATAGTGCATTTAAGCAACTACTTGGCTTCGCTGACAAGCACAACATCAAAATTGTCTGTACCTCACGCACGTATGCAGTCGAACTGCTTGTTCAGAAATTCGGGATCGATACGCAAACCTTAAAAGTAATACAGGTGCCTGTGCTGGCAGAGGAAGAGCTTAATAAAGCTGTATCTCATTTCCCGGTCCTTGCCACAGCGGTAAAGAATAATAACCTTCGTTCTTTATTATCAAGCCCCAAATACCTGGACTTTACGATAAAAGCAATCGGGTTACATCATGAGGATTTTTCTGGATCGACCCTTGCCGAGTTTAAAGAAAAGCTATGGGTTTCGCTTGTCTGCAATGCGGCTTACCGGGTTGGAGGCTTACCAGCCAAACGGGAAAAAGCATTTTTAGAAATTGCTGTCAACAGAGCCAGGGAAATGGTACTGTTTGCAAAACCTGTGAACGGAGATGTGGAAGCAATAGACCAGTTGGAAAATGACGACATCATTTTTCAGGAAGGCACTAAACGAAAATACGCTCCTTCCCATGATATCCTTGAGGATTGGGCGCTTACCAGACTTGTAGCCAGCAGTTTTGAAGACCATTCTGATTTCAATAACTTTTTTAAAGCACTGGGGAATGAACCAGCGATCAGACGGGCATTCCGGTTATGGGTCGAAGATCAATTAACAGAAGGAATGGACAAAATGGATCCGCTTATCAAAGCCTGTTTGTCCGATTCTACTATTGAAGGCTATTGGTCTGATGAATTATTGGTGGCCGTTTTTAAATCGGATAACTGCGCTCCGTTTTTTTTAATTTTTGAAACCACACTGTTGGAAAATAAAGCGATACTCCTCAACAGGTGTGTGCACATCATCAAGACGACTTGCCGGGAAGCCAATTATGAGGTCGGTGAACAACCCGTCTTGATGCCATTTGGTTCCGGATGGGAACAAATGTTGCTCTTTATTCAAAAGCATATTGCTGTATTGAATCACCTCCGCGCGGCTATCATGGAATTTTTAAATGATTGGGACTATAGACTCATTTTTTCATATCCTAAAGACAAGCCGGAACTGCAAGCTGCCAAGCAGATCATTTTGTTTTATATCAATCAGGCGGAAAAGAAGAGCCAGTTCTGGGACAACCGTAACAACACTAATAATAAAAAGTTACTCGTCACGATGCTTTTTAATCTGGCTATGATTTCTAAAGACGAGATAACGGCCCTTGTCCACCGAAGTCTTTCCAAAATTGAACGGCACAGCAGTTTCCACAGTGATAAGATTTATGATCTCATTTTAAAGAAGCTTTGTTATGGCCCTGCCAAACACCAGATGGCCTATGCCTTACCAGATCTGATTTTGGAGGCCCTGACAAAGCAATGGAAATATGTGCCACCAAAGCCAAGAAATGATGAAGATAATATTATGTTTAAGTCCTTTCGTAGTTCTATCAGTAAAGAGCATTGCTGGGGTATCAACAGCACATTTGGATTTAATCCCTCCGGCATCTATAAAACTCCTGTTTACACAATTTCGATCTTCCATCCTTTTAAAGCGATCAACTTTATAACAGCATTCCTTAATTATAGTGTTGATCACTATGTGAAGGCTGATTGCGATTATAAACACGAGGTAACTGAAATTGAAATTACCATGCCAGATGGAACAAAAGTGAAACAATGGGCCGGTTGGGAATTATGGGTAGCTTACAGGGGTATCAGTGTTACCGATTACTTACTGGAGAGCCTGCTGATGACGCTGGAAAAAATATTGCTTGATATGGCGGCGGATGGTTCTTCAACCAATAAAGATGCGCTGAAATATTCGTTTAACTACATATTACGCAATAGTAACAATGTAATGACAACCGGGGTCCTCGCTAGCGTAACGATGGCTTATCCGAAGGCGGTAGGAGATTCGTTTTTACCCTTTTTGTCAATAAAGGAAATGTATCACTGGGATTATCAACGTGCCAGGAGGGAACACAGCACTTTTGCCTTCTATGATGAAGAGATTCCTGGTGCGCAGCAAATAAGAATTGATTCCAACAAATTACCTCATCGGACACGTTATCACGATGGCTTTGGTGGTTTTCTGATCGATTACCAGTTTACGATCAAAACGTTTAATGATCCTTTGTTCGCAATACTCGATAAACTGTGGACTGAATTACAGGAGAATGATATTATATGGAAAAAAAAGCTTCATGAGATTGATAGCCGGAAATGGGTAGTAACCGATCATCAGCCAGAAACAGGACAATTTCAAATTCAGCCTGGATATGATGAAGAAGTGGCGGCATTTATTGACACCGGCAAACCGGAGATGGATGCCGTCAATACTGCGGCCTCGCATTCACAGGCACTTGCCAAAGTATTTGATGGCACTGAACTGCTTAACTATGAAAAATGGGCGGAGTATTACATTTATTACAGTACGCTTGAAAAATTTGATACACGCTTTGATAAGCCAGTGACATTTGCTGTCATTGGAATCAGGGAATTTTCCGAGCAGCTTACTGAAGATCAAAAAAGCTGGTGTGTACAGCACATCGCAGTTGCCATTGGTTATATCCTGGGTGGATTAACAAACTATGATTTTAACCAACCTGCCCTGTACAACTATACGGAGCAAGATATAGCACTCGAATCACTTCATCTGTTATTATCCTCTGTTACTGACGCAGATGATTTACTGGAGCTTACTTTTTTAACGGGCTACGTACTGGCGTCTCCTTTTCATGAACACGTCAGGGAAAAGTTGAATACTTATTTCAGGGACGTGTTTGCTCCTGCCCATCCTGAGATCTTTCACAAACTATGGTCGATGCTGCTGCAATTAGCAACCTTCAAAAAAAAGAACCCTTATTTCTATGATGATCCGGATAGAAATCGTTTTCAAAAATCCCGAAACAAGGAATTTAAGTTTATTGAAAAGATCTGTAAGAATTCCAGCATAAGGAAAATTGATAGCAATAAACTTTCCTTCGATACCGCTGAGGGATACATCCTGCTAAATGCTCTGCTTATTACCCCTACTTTCGTTGAACGAGATGAATATAAAATATACTTGCTCCGCTTTCTGGAACTGCTTGCCATTGACCTACCCCTCGATCCCGATCATGGTTTTGGTCCACGAATGGGTGGAAAACAAATACACCATCATGGGGTCTTTGCCATTGAGAAATACATTGCCGAAGTACTGCTTCACACGGATATCTTATTTGCCAAACAGTTATTGGACCGGCTCGTACCTATTTCGAAAGTTACCTCTGACAGTCACTACCATCATAATGATCCCGTCCAGTTTGTCCTGCGTACACTGGATCATGTTATTTACAAGGTCGATGATGTTGTTCGCTCGGGTAAAGACCCTGATAAACAAAGCCTCCTGATAGAAAGATTCTGGATCTTATGGGAACACCTTGCATGTATCGTCCAGCTAAAAGAAACGCCCTATTTTGCCAGAGTTTTACTACTTAATACTGAATATTCCTGGTCAATGGAACTCAGGAATTCAGACATATTGAAAGGGAAAAGCGAAAGGTATCATCAGCTAATGCAGACTATCGGACCTTCGGGTATCTCCTCTGCCATTAAAATACTCTCCACTATTGGAAGTACTGAGTTTTTACCATCCGGTGTTTTTTGGATAGTGTCACTATTAAAGAAAGATATTAGACAATTTGAAGAAATTAGTGTAAAGCACCTTAATCAGTTTATTAAGCTGCTGTATGTAGACCATATAGCAACCATAAAAAAAGACCAGCGTTTGATCACCGATTTTTTGTGGTTACTGGATAATCAAATCGAAAAGGGAAATTCTACTGCTTATCTGTACCGCGAGAATGTAATTGTATATAAAAAGTATAATTAAGCCAGCTAGTTCATTGTTTATCGAAAGGTAGGCTGAGCCGAAGGATTTAAGCGACTGCTGTACCTCGTTGATGAATTATCATAATTAATAAACCATGTCGAAAAGAATTGCTGCCAACAAAAAAAAAAGAACCTCCATTCCACAACGAACTAAGCTCATGGCAGAACTTTTGCAGGAAGTAAATTCCCGGTGCCCTTTTTGTTCTTCCCTCGATGTCGGCGTATTTCATCTCCATCACATCGATGAAGATCCATCCCATCACAACAAAAACAATTTACTGGCTGTTTGTCCGACCTGCCATGCAAAAATCGATAAGAAGGATATTACAATGGAAATGGTGAGAGCCGTCAAGATCAACTCGCTGAACCGTCATGTTAAAATTGAGTTTGTATCCGCCGTTATCGCAGAAGAACAGTGCCGTTGGTACCAGGAAAAAGAGCGTTGCTTTTATAAAAGAGATAATGATAAACCTGAAATACCGGTAATAAGTTTTACGCTGATCAATCATTTTCCGAACACAGTAGTACTGAAAACGATCCGGATGTATGTAAAACATTTGCCAAGTGGATTAAGCGGCATACTTGAAGCCGCCGTTTTGAACAGTGTATTTAAATACAGGCTTTATATGAAAAAACTGGGGGAAAATATTTATCCCCTGCAGCAGCCTTTACAGATACCGGCGGGAGTGGCTGCCAAATTTGATGCAGAAGTATATAGTAAAATGGTGGGGGACATTGACATTGCACCAATAGGTCGCTATGTCTTATATTTTACCTTTGATTTCAGCGGTGGAATTTCACTTACCACTCCTCCTGTCTTTTTAAATTGCTGCGGAGAGAATGAACCGATGACGATCTGGAAAAATATTGGATAAAAGAACAAGGAACTTATGAGTACAAATCGTGGCTTTTTAGATCTTACCTCTGCCGAATGCCTAAATGTTTATCAGTCAGTGATGAATAACGGAGCAGAATTTTTCACAACAGCTGAGCTGTTGGCTGAAAACAACTATTTCGGCAAAGCAATTAGTCATCTGATACTTGGAACGGAAGAAGCCATCAAAGGACTCTGTCTGTTACTGGAAGGTCATGATTTTGATTTACGAAAAATAAAAGAAGTGCAGGGAATCTTTAAGTATCACCTGCCGCGACACAACATTATTCGGGATACGTTTTCTATCTGGATGGTTATCCGGTACATTTATGATATTAAAAATAACCACTCCCGGAAAAACATTTTGGCAAACCTGTTAAAAGCAGTAATCACCATACTACCCGCTGTAGGAAATTATGAATGGTGGCAGAAAGCCGATCAATTAAAACAACGAGGTCTATATACAGATTATAAAAATGGTATCCTGCAACCAACAAACCTTACGCGGGAGGAATACGAGGAAGCAATGCGCAGAACAACACCTGTGTATAAAGAAGTATTGCAATTTGCAGAAGACATTGCCCGGATGTCCCCCAGGCAATTAAAAGAACTAAGGCAAAATTTTAATGACGCTGATTTTCCTACACTTATTGCAGAAACAATCAAACGAAAATGAATAAAGAAGACGCGATAGACTGGTTGAAGGGTTACCAGTTGCATTATGTAAAGAAACGCTTTGGTGATAAATACCAATCGAAATTTACCGGCAACGAATCGGAAAAGTTTTGTTCTGCTGTCGATGCTTATCTGGAATCGAAAACCGATCTTACTGAAGAGGAAAAACTGGATATAGAAATTGAAATGAAGAATGCAGCCTTTACTTCTACTGTGCTGCATACCGAATATGAATCTGCTTTCAACTATGAGATTCTAAAAACCATTGCCGCCAAATATTATGAGCTCAATACCGGTCAATCACCACCCGAACACATTTACCTGGGCACAATCTTCTCCGGGGAAATCAAGGCAGAAATTATTGCAAAGCCTGACCTAAAAGCGAGCTTCATTCTTTTTGACGGGGAACTGTTTCTGGCCTGTCTGCTCCTTTGCAAAATCATTGCACAATCACTGCCCTTTACGGAGCAGCCTCCGCATTTATTTCTTCCTATTGACAAAAAGGAATTATATGCCCGTCTGGTGGCAGATAAAAAAACCGCTGATAGAATAGTGATGGGGTTGTACTGTTGCGTCTTTCACAAACCCGGTAATAGTCCGCAGTATTTTATTGACAGCGAACTGCAAGAATATATTACTGCCTATTTAGTGGAGAGCATCGAACTATTTATTTTTTCCCATGAAATGGGACATTACTGGCATGGCGATTTAGAAGAGACGAGTGAAAAGCCAGCGTTCAGGGGCGATACAAGAACGGAGTGGCACGAAGAACACATGGCAGACCTCCATGGATTAAACCAGGTTGAAAAACTGTTCCGTGAAAATGGTCAGTGGCTAACTTTGATCGGACCTGAGATCTTTTTTCATTTTCTGCATCTGCAGGAACAGTTAAGGCCGGAGTTTGCCAAGCAGGATAGCCATCCTCCGGCCTTGCAACGGTTATCGTATTACCGGCAATTCCTTACCAATTTTGTGGATGAAGCAGAGCAACCGTGGCTCCAACCATTCCAGTCTACCATAGATCTGCTATTCGAGTATTATGAAAAACTGCTACGAAAAACGGTTACCAACCTGAAAGCGTTCATGGCAAGCACGGAGTATCAGGAAATCATGACCAAAAAAGGTGACCAAAAAATATAATACCAATTAGACATTAAAACTACTCCTAAATGTATCTTTATAAAATTGGTTGCCACAAATTGATTTTATGAGATCAGGGGTGATAAGGTTTGTAATTTCAGATAACTTGTTTTGTAATATTTCTAAAGAGTTATAAGCGATCATACTTACCCTGTCTTTAAAATAGCGCCACATTTTTTCTGCCGGATTTAATTCAGGACTATAAGGCGGAAGAAAAATCAGTGCGATGTTGTCCGGTATTCGTAAGCGGCGGGCATGATGGAATGCCCCATTATCCAATATCAATATTTTAAACTCAGCGGGATTTTGATTGGATAGATGATTCAGGAATACTTGAAACGTATGACTGTTACAGTGTGGCATCTCCAGTAAACAACTGGCTCCGGTGATGGGTGAAAAAGCGCCGAACAAATACAGGTTATCGAAGCGGTGCACAAAAGGAGCTGTTGGCTTAATACCTTTTGCTGTAATCATTCTGCGTAAAACAGTGAGTAAACCAAAGCGGCTTTCATCTTGAAAATACAGATTGATACTTGTGCAACCACTCACTTCAGATTTTACTTTAAGTGACTCCAGTTTTGCGAACAGGTTTTTTAAAAACCGCTTCGTCAGCAGGGGATTTTTGCACATGGCTTTTACGGCTTACTTTGAGCCGTGCACCAAATTTTCGTTTGACATACTTATTGACAGCATGGTACCCCATATCAATGCTAAACCCATTTAGCAGCCATTGCTGAATCTCTATAAAACTTCTGAAACCTTGTTGGGGATTAGTAAGCCGTTTAGATAATTGCTGATGGGCAACGGCTGTAATTTTAGAGACTTTTTTACCGCCACGGCTGTCTTTGAGCATTTGATCCATGCCTGCGGTTACATAATTACTACGCCATGTTTGAATAGATCTGTCACTGGCTCCCACCATAACAGCTAACACATCTTTACTTAAAGCACCTTTTTGCTTTATTACAATCAACATCTGAATAGCTTTGTATTTACGGGGGAATTGCTTTTGCAGTTTACGCAACTCAGTTATGTTTTCTTTGATCGGAAATGATAATGGTTGTAACATGATGGCAAGATACAACAATTAGGTGCAGTATAAAAGTCTAATTGGTATAATTTCCGATGATCTCCATCCTTTAACGATTTCAGTTTTTCATAGAATTCTGTCAACCTGGATTTTTTCAAGATTTTTTTATAGGAAAGACAGTTCACTGTGAAATAACCAATAATCATGAATTATTGCAGGCAGAAACTAATTCGTTTAAAGACCTTCTCCTTGATAGAATTGCAAAACAGTCAAATGCAAAAAACTACTCACTTGTAATATTCAAATTAAATCATCTACTTTAGCTTTTCAATTCTGACATCTTTCCCGAATTTCTTCTGAATATCTTCATCGCTAACTTTTTCAGGGAAAGCTAAGGCAAGCAACTGTTTAGGTCGAGAACAAGCAACATAAATCATGCGCTGTTTCTCGGTCGGAAATCCTGCAGATTGCTTAAAATCTTTAAATGACACGCTTTGCCCTGTACTATCCTCATCAAAAAAATACAATATCGCATCAAGTGTTGCACCCTTTACCTGGTGAATTGTAGTGATTGGGATATTATACTGGTTGCTGGCTGATTTATTAAAGAAGATATTAACACTTTGTTGCTTCAAAAGAGCCATTGTATGTCCCACGATCTGTCGCTTAAATAAAAATGTCGTAGTTGCATCAATACCGAAAAAAGTCTGCAACGCTGTAATCGCATCAGCCGTCCATTGTTCAAACGAAAGCGCTGTCCCCGGAATTGTATAAAGAAAGGCATAAAGCCGGCCGTTAAACGTATAGTCATCCTTGAGATTTTTGTACATATCTTGCAAAGCACTATAGTCAAGCAGAGGGTTTTGCAGTTCAATAACAAACCTTCGCAATTCATTCACGGCATCTTTTACCTCGTTAGATTCAAAATGATGCCGGATTCTTAACAACCGGGAAGGATACATGGTTTTCCAGGGGTTCACATCAGATGTATTACCGAGCATTTTATTTCTAAGACCATGTCCTCTAACTACAATATGATTTTTGGTAAAATTATGCTCGACACATTTTTCTTCAAAACGGCGAACTATCAACGCTGGATTAGAGGAATCGTACTTATATACAAAAACAGGTATTCCCAAATCATGCACATCTATAGTAGTAATTGCCTCATCGTTGGGGTGTCTTACAATGCTGAAGCAATCAATAATTCTTTGCACTGAGCGGCGGTTCTGGCTTAGCGGCAAGCCAGTCCACGTAGCATCTAAATATTTTTGCAGGAATAATTGAGGCTTCGCGTCCCGCCATTCGTAAAGACTTTGATAAGGATCTCCGATCATCTCAATATTTGTAAGACCCAATGAGATTAGTTTGTCAAAAATGGCATGCTGTATTTCGGAATTGTCCTGGGCCTCGTCAACAATCAGATACGGGAACCGTTTCGCCAACCACTGACCTATACGCTCGTGCTTATTGATGAGATGCAAAGCAATGAAGGCGGAATCAAGACTGGTGATCAACCCCTTTCTCATTTTAGCTGTCAACACCGCACTACCATATTCTTGAAATACTGTAGGATCAACAGTCGCCGAATCAGGGGTCTTTCCTTCAAAACTAAATTTGCCATTTACATCCACCCAAATCGTACTTGGCGGGTATGATCTGTAAAGAGCTCGCCCTTGCCTGTTCTTAAATGTATTCAACGGATAACTAATTCCTTCATTCAATACGCCATTTTTTCGATAATATATCTTAAAAGCATTGTCAATAACAGAGTTTTCGTCTACAATCTTTGGACGTTTAAAATCTTTGTTCAGTAGATTATAGAAAGGCAAAGTGATGTATTGGTTAAAAAAACTGTCAATAGTAGAGACCAAATGAGGGTAGTCTAAATCCAGTCCATACAACTTCTTATACTTGCTGATAATTTCATGTTTCGCTACATTAGTAAAAGACAAACAGGCTATACCGGCATGTCTACCATATAACTGAAGGCATTCTGTTTGAAGCGATGCAAGCTTATGTACAATACAGGTCGTTTTTCCGCTGCCGGGGCAGGCATTGAGAATAATCCTGCCTCTTGCCGCTAAATATGCCTGTCGTTGAGCGGTTATTTGAAACTCCATATCAGTTTCTTAAATGATTAAAGGCTCCTTTGATATACGCAGGCACTATAAATGATCCTCTTGCTTCGGCCAGGTTATTGATAATATGGAGTGCAAGGTTTTGTGAGAAAATAGCCTTACCAGGGAGCGATTTCCAAAGGAGAATTGCCAGCTTATCCTGCTCATCAGCACTTAGATTTTCACCAAGCGTATCCAAATATGCTGCGACTTCGATTATTTCTTTAGGGCATTTCACTGATATGTATTTATACAAAAAGTTGTTTTGGCATTCAGTTTTTGTACCCCTTACATTACTTCTGCAAAGATCATATTCCAAAGTTTGATAGGAAAAGTGAATATCAATAAGAGGTTGATTGTTTTTTACCGAATTGAGATTGTTAACCCGGCTTCTTACAGCCGCCCCGGTTAGATGACCGTGCAAAATATGAAGCTGTTGATAGTTATTTTCTACCAGCTTTTCCAATTTGTACTCTTTCTCCTTGGACTCCGGGAATCGGTCATCATCCGTGAGGATCGCCACTTTCTTAGGGATTCGCTTTTTGTCATTGTTACTATTGAAAAGGAAAAGGAATGGATAAAACGAAACACCGTCTACGTTTACCAGTTCTATTCGATAATCTTCCAAAGAAAACCCTTCCACTTGCGCAAATGCGGTGATCAAAAGCTCCTCAGATATTCCTTCCACAAATAGACAACTCCTTGCAAAAAACAGCTGGGATTTTGTTACATCAATGTATCGTTGCAACTGATCTTTTTTTTGATCAATCGCTTCCTGGATCAAAGGCACGGCCTTTTTAGTATCTTGAATAATGTTTTCAGTAGCCCGGTCGACAAAAGATTCACTGACGATATACGCATTCTTTTCGAGCAATATCAAATTATCGAAAGGCACCTTAGAGGTAAGTGTCGGAGAGTGGGTAGTGATAAAAAGTTGGCTGTTGGCAGCACTGTTAGCTTCCTTTAAAAAACTGTAGAGGCTCAACTGTAGCTGAGGATGGATATGCGCTTCCGGCTCTTCGATCAGCAACGAAAAATGTGGGATAGCATCATCCTTGACCCTTTCTTTAATATCGCCGAGTACAGTTGCAATGTAAATCAGATTATTGAACCCAAGACTGTTTTGCCAAAGGTTAAAGCCTTCTGTAGAGTGATTCTTCCAATCATGTGGTAAGTAGGGTTTAATCGCATTCACAATGTAGTCTATCCGCGACTGTTCAATTTGTAGCCCAATTTGACTCTGATTGACGTTCTTATAAATATTATCAAGATTATCGTTTATACTTTGGCGGGTCGAAGTCACTTCCTCTCTTGCCAGTAGTTTTGTGTTAGCCTCTTTGATAATATCCTTGATTTCCTCTTCAGAGTCCTTTCTATCAACAAGCCTCTTAATGACCTTGCCTAGTATATTGTTTCGGTTACTTAACAAATCACGGGTACTATCTCGCAAAGCACTGAGGTAATAGTGTTGGAACAGTCGAAAAGTATTGGTGTCGGCTTTCTGTCCATCAATGTTGCCGGTGTTGTAGGAGAAAATGGGATACCTTTTATCCTGCTTGTACTGCAAGTTAATTTTTGCATAATCGTTGTCAGGATTTACCGGATCAACTACCATGTATTCATAAAATGCTCCTTTTTGGTCGGGAGTCAATCCCCGGAACTCATAGCTGATCTTGATTACTTCTTCTTTAAATATTGAAAAGGTCTCGTCCGCGACGGTAATGCGCTCAAAGAAATCCTCCTTTGTAACCGCTATCTCCTTAATCGGTTCTCCAAGATTATAAAGTAGACGTATAGCATCAATTAGGGCAGACTTACATCTTCCATTCTCACCGATAATGATGTTGATTTTTGGAGAAAAACACACTTCCAGATGTTCAATACCCCGGAAATGGGTAATAGTAATTTTTGACAAATACATTTATCCAGGATTTAGGCTTGTAGGGTAAATGTACAATCAAATACGCCATTGCTACATTCCCAATCCAGCTAACGAATTAGCCCTAAGAAGTAGGAAGTAAATTGGGCAGTAGAGTCAGGGCTTAAAACAATAAAGGCAGTCCAAACTGAACCGCCTTTATATTGTATTTGGTGGAGGATATCGGGGTCGAACCGATGACCTCTAACATGCCATGCTAGCGCTCTAGCCAACTGAGCTAATCCCCCAAAGAATATCAAGAACTATCAAATCCTACTAAAACTTGTTGATTTTCATCGCAATGTGATAAAAAATCAAAAATCTGGTTACATGCCTCCCATGCCCTCGACTTGTCGTTTCCGATTTTCAACTTGGCATACGAATTCATGTATGGAGCCTGTTGGAAAAGCCTGGTTCAATATCACAGCCCATTTCCGCCGTTAGCCAGCCAAAAGAAGAAGGCGCTACAATGGCAGGATGGCATTTTCTAATGTGTAACATGGGTTGCCAATCTTATTAGTTTTTGATTATTAAGGCTTTTTTATAAAAAAATTGACAGGTTAATAAGGTTTAACCTGTCACGATTAATCAAAAAGCGTTTCCGTTCAATTGGCAGAATATTCACTTTCTTCTTTCAGAATGATCGCTCTTTTCCGATTCAGTTTATCTTCCAGCCCGGTCATATCATGCATGATCTTTTCTTCATCCACGTCCGCGTAAATTTGGGTAGTGGAGATTTTAGTATGCCCCATCATCATCTGGACGGTTTCCAATGGAATACCATTTTTCAGAGCAACAGTCTTAGCAAATGAATGCCGCGCCACATGGAAAGTGAGGTAGGTGCTGATATTGCAGGCTTCCTGTATTATTTTCAATGATTCGTTGACGTATTGATTCGTGATACGAGGAAAAATTGTTTTCCTTCCGACTAGTTTTGCATCATTACGGTATTTGTTCAAAATCGTTGCTGCTGATTTCAAAAGTGGAATCGCACAAAATTCATCAGATTTAGTCCGATATATTTTGCACCATACAGTACCATCGATTTCCCATTCAAAATCAGATTCCGCAAGCATCATAGCATCCACAAAAGCAAGGCCCGTATAGCAACTATATAGGAATAGCTCTTTAATGTAAAGTAACATTGGAGTAGCAAAAGTCTTTGCTTCCAGTGCCACCAGTTCCTGGATGTCCAGTTTCTTTCGTTTGCTTTTCTTTAATGGACACCTATAATTCTCGCACTGGTTTTCCTTTATCCATTTTAAATCATCGGAGGCCCAGTTTAGGATCCTTTTGAACCGTTGAATATGCTTACCCACACCATTTCCTTTACAGGGATCATGGTCTTTAATAGGTGTTGTCCTGATGTAATGCTCAAAGTCGGTAGCGGATTGTCCATTGACCTGAGATAGGTACACATCACCCGATGCATATTTGTTTTCCAGGAACAGTTCAATGTATTTGATTGTTGTCTTATAGTTTTTAAATCCGCCGTTTTTCAATTTCGGCTCCCATATTTTTTTATAATAAGTCAATAGCTCTTTTAATTTATGACCTTTCAATTGGGATTGGATGCCCAGGTAGGCGTTTCTTACGGATTCAGCAGTCACCAATTCACCGGCATCTAATAATTTACGATAATTGTCTTTGACAGCATGCCGGATATTATCCAAATGATCGTTGATGGATTTTACAGCGATGCTGTTACCCCTAACGATTCCTTTGTCGGGATTCCAACTGGATGTTTCAATTTGTTCTTATGTTGAGAACTCCTTTTCTTCTCCATCCACTGTGATGCGGGCATAGATGTCTGCTCTTTTTTTGTCGGCTTTGCATTTCCGGATCAGGAAACAAATGCCGAAGGTTTGTGTCTCCATACAATCGTTTTTAAAGATTTTGAAATGGTTTGCATTCTCTCTTCACTTTGTCGGTCCGCACCTGCAGAAGTCTGAAGGCCGCAGTTTCAAATCCACTGAGGCCGCAGCTTCGAATCCATTTCAAATCCTATCAAAAACTGTCAAAAAAAATGACGCAACGATATGGATAATAATGAATTATGCGAGATTGGGTGAGTGCAAAATTTGTACCTGAAAAATACTCACCGAATTACTCACCCAAGTACTGCTATTGTTTGATATGATTTGACAGGAGGAAATAAAAAATCCCTGTAAATCAATGATGACTTACAGGGATTGATCAACTTTGATATTGAAAAAGTCGGGAAGACAGGATTCGAGTTTACTTTACAACAAACTCATTTTCAGTATCTCAACTTTTTCAATTCTGCGGTCTCACCGAATGTCTCACCTTGATTCGTTTTATAATTGGTGAAAGCCGCATTTCTTATTAGTCGGGAGGACAGGATTCGAACCTGCGACCCCCTGGTCCCAAACCAGGTATTCTACCGGGCTGAACTACCTCCCGAGCCTAATCATTCTTCAAATCCAGGTCAATTCAGGTTTGCGGTGAGGGCGGGATTCGAACCCGCGGTACAGTTTAACCCGTACGGCAGTTTAGCAAACTACTGATTTCAGCCACTCATCCACCTCACCGGCTGCCCTTTTTTCAAAGGGGTGGCAAAAATAATCTAAACCGTCTACATATCCCAAAAAAGAACCCCGATTATTACCGGGGCGCTCATATCTGCTTAGAAATATAATATTACATCGCGGCCAGTTGCACTTTTTGCTGCAATTCCAGCACATTCTCCCGGAAAACACTATCCGTATCCATCAGGTCCTTCACCGTCTGGCAGGAATGGATGACAGTGGTATGATCCCTGCCACCAAAATGCTCCCCAATCGTTTTTAAGGAATTCTTGGTAAAGGCCTTGGCCAGGTACATCGTGATCTGCCTGGCCTGTACGATCTCCCTTTTCCGGGTCTTCTGCAGGAGCTTGTCGTACGACACATCGAAATATTCGCATACCATTTTCTGGATGGTATCGATCGTTATTTCTTTGCTGGATGATTTTACAAAATTTCTCAACACTTTCTTGGCCAGATCTAGGTCTATTTCCCTACGATTAAGCGAAGATTGTGCCAATAAAGAGATCAAAGCACCTTCCAGTTCCCTCACATTATTATTGATATTATAGGCGATATATTTTACCACCTCTTTGGGCATCTCCAAACCGTCGTTCTTCATCTTCCTTTCCAGTATCTCAATCCTCGTCTCATAATCAGGCATTTGGAGATCGGCGCTTAAACCCCAGCGAAAACGGCTTAATAAGCGCTCCTGAACACCCTCCAGGTCCTTGGGGGGTTTGTCGGAAGTGAGCACCAATTGCTTACCCGACTGATGCAGGTGATTGAATATGGCGAAAAATGCATCCTGTGATTTCTCTGCTTTGGCAAAGAACTGTACATCATCAATGATCAGCACATCGATCAGCTGGTAAAAATGGATGAAATCATTGATCGCATTGTTCCTGCTATGATCCATGAACTGGTTGATAAACTTTTCCGAACTCACATAAAGCACCACCTTGTTTGGGTGTGTCCTTTTCACCTCGTTGCCGATTGCCTGGCCCAGGTGTGTCTTACCCAGCCCCACCCCGCCATAAATGACCAGGGGGTTGAAAGAATTGGCACCCGGTTTTTCTGCCACCGTCTTGCCAGCCCTGCGGGCCACCCTGTTACAATCACCCTCAATAAAAGAATCAAACAGGTAAATAGGATTTAACTGGGGGTCAATCTGCATCTTTTTAAGACCAGGGATGACAAAAGGATTCTTTACGGGGTTATTAATTATCAAAGGAAAATCCATTTCATTATCAGAATACGTTTTGTAACCATGCCCCGGTATATCCATCGTCAATGGCTTGTTGCTCTTATTGCCACTGTCCACCATGATGCGATATTCCAACCGGGCATCTTTGCCTAATTCTCTTTTCAGCGTCTTTGCCAATAAATTTACGTAATGTTCTTCAAGATATTCAAAGAAGAATTGGCTGGGAACCTGTATGACTAAAATATTTTTTTTGAGAGAAACAGGTTGGATAGGTTCAAACCAGGTTTTAAAATGCTGCCACTCAACGATGTCCTTTATGATCTTCAGGCAATTAGTCCAGACTTTTTCAGCATTTTTCTCCATTAGACAGTTGGCAGTTTATAGATCGGGTTAATAATTTTCCTTGATAATAAATGGGATGGGTTTCATAGGTAGTAGATAAAAAATATTGACAGGGGAGCGAATATCTATAAATCTTTCCTAAAAAAAAATTTTTATTGATTTGTTTTTTTTGTAACCAAAACCTTACGGGAACTTACTAATTTTTTACCGGAAAATTTTGAAAATTCATAGTCCAATCTTCCCAGCATGATTCCGGCCCATCCCACCTGGTTCACCACTACATCATTACCTTTCCTATTCCTGAACACGGCCGGTTCATCCATAAAGGTATGGGTATGCCCGCCAATAATGAGATCTATTGCATCGGAGTCTTTGGCAAGCCTTTCATCACTCACTTTTTCACCCTGATACTGGTAACCAAGATGGGAAAGACAGATGATAAAATCACAGCCTTCTCTGTTCTTCAACAGGTTAGCTGTTTCATTGGCATGTTTCACGGGATCCCTGTATTGGGTTTCACCAAAAAGGTTTTCCGTCACCAACCCCTTCAGTTCAATCCCTACACCAAATACCCCGACTTTTATCTTCCCTTTTTTAAAGACCTTATAGGGAAGGGTCTTGTATTCCATTGCTGTGCCTGTAAAATCATAATTACAGATCAGCATGGGGAAGGAAGCCCATTGTAACTGGTGGGCCAGGTTTTCCATTCCCGCATCAAAATCATGATTCCCGATGGTGGTGGCATCATAATCCATTGCGGTCATGGACCTGATCTCGGGTTCCCCTTTATAGATATTAAAATAAGGGGTGCCCTGGAAGATATCTCCCGCATCCAGCAATAAGACCTGCTCCTCCTCCTTTCTGATGGTTTGTATCAGGTGCGATCTGGCTGCCACACCCCCTAAACCCTGGTTGCGGCTGCCATCCATCGGGAAAGGGTCGATCCGGCTATGGGTATCATTGGTATGGAGGATGGTGAGCCTGCTGGTTCCGGAAAATAGATCCTCGCTTAACAGTTGCTTCCCGGGTATGACCAGTGAACCGGTTGCCAGGACGGATTGTTGAAGAAAATCCCTTCTATTCAGCATAATGGATCCTTTTTTCTGTGATGGTAATATCCCTGCCCTGTTGCTGCAGCCAGCCGATATAATCAAACAGGGCATCCCGGACCAGGTAACCGTTATTCGCCACTGGTATACCTTTTAGCATATTCCCGATTTCGCCCCCGTTTACCACAAAGTCAGAATTGGCGATCACATAAGTGGCATCCGGGTTCAGCGGCTTTCCGCCAATTAAGATATCGAATGCCTTATGATCCCTGATCTTCATGGTGATACCCGCGAGCGGCCAACCGTTTTGCCCGGCAATATAATCGAGCAGTTTCATGAGTACAGCACCCTTCAGTTGCTGAATGACCAGGATATTATCAAATGGCATTAACTCAAAAATCTTACTCCTCGTAACAGGTCCAACAGGAAGCTGTTCCAGGCGCACACCACCATAATTGACAAATGCTGCATCGATCTGCGTAGCAAAGTGCTGAGTTCCCATTACCAGCATGGCATCGGCCATGAAATTACCCAGGCTGAAATTCGGTCTCGCTTTTTCAAGGTTATCCCGGCAATACCCTACAATCGCATTCATCCTGCTGTTCACAGTATCGGCATAGGGCTGCAGGAGTCGGTGTAAGTCGCTGTCTTTGGGGGCAGCGGCACTGATGGTATAATCGGTATAAGCGAGCTGTTGCGGCCGGTAATAAGTATGGCAGGACTGGCACAGCAGTACAAAGGATAACCATATGAGTTTCCTGTATTTACCCATAATATAGCTTAGGGGCGGAAGATAATTATTATTTCGTGTTTGTTTCCTGACAGCGACCTTATTCGATAAAAAAATCTTTCTTGAAATATTGAATTAATCCTTACTTTAGGGGGGTAAATTACTGCTATGAGAAAAGTTTTATTCTTATTACTTATTGTATCTTTTATTGCATCTGCTGTAACGGCCCAGCAAAAGAAAACGCGGTCGGTTGCCCGCCTGGGCATCAAGACAGGCATGAATGCCTCACACTTCCATTTATCCGGTCTTGAAGCTTCCAGTATTGCTGCTGACTGGAAAACAGGTTTTGTATTCGGCAGTTTTGTGGAAATGAAAATTTCAGACAAATTGTATTTCCAGCCCGAATTATTGTACTCCTCCATGGGTGGGAAAAACAATTCCAGCCTGAATGGCCTCTCCAACCTGAGGCTGAATTACCTGTCATTACCCGCCTCTTTAAAATTCGAATTTGCCCCTAATTTCAAATTATCCGGTGGCTTGCAGCTCAGCTGGATCATACAGGCAAAAAACTTTTCCAATAATTCCGAAGCTGATGTCACAACATCGATCAGGAACAGTGATATCGCCTTACAGGGTGGTATTGAATACTGGCCTTCCAAAAAAGTGGTTATTGGTGCCCGGTACCTGCATGGAGTGAGCGATATTACCTATTACAACGGGACAAAGGCTTTTAACCAGGGCTTTCAATTCACTGCCGGCGTGAAGCTGTAGTGGTTATTGATACATCTTTGTTGAACCGGCTTAATCAATAGGCCGGTTTATTTTTTCAGGATAAAAACCTGACCCATGCAAAAAGAGATCAGACTCAGGCTGCTTCCTGCAGCTGCAGCCGATGAAAACGCCATAAGAAAACAAATTGCTGAAGCATCAGGAATGCTGCCGGAGGACATTTCCGGTTTTACGATCCAGAAAAAATCAATTGATGCCCGCAGCCGCCAGGCCTGGGTCAACCTGACCGTGCAGGCATTTATACATGAACCATTCAGGGAAAGGTCGGTTACGCCCTTCAATTTTAAAGAGGTGAGCCATGCCAAAAAAAAGGTGATCATTATCGGGGCCGGACCGGCAGGTTTATTTGCAGCCCTGCAGTTGCTGGAAACCGGCATCCAGCCAGTCATCCTTGAAAGAGGAAAAGATGTGCGATCAAGAAGAAGGGACCTGGCAATTTTAAACAGGGAGGGCATCATTAACCCCGAAAGTAATTATTGTTTTGGGGAAGGAGGGGCCGGCACGTACAGTGACGGAAAACTGTATACCCGCAGCAGCAAAAGGGGCAATATCAACAGGATCCTTGAATTATTCTTTCATTTCGGTGCCGATGAAAGCATCCTTTATGAATCCCACCCGCATATTGGAACCAATAAGCTACCCGGCATCATTACAGCGATCAGGAAAAAAATCATCGAATGTGGCGGTGCATTCCATTTTGAGAAAAAAGTAACGGGTTTCAACATCGAACGTAAAACGATATCGGGGGTCATCACTGCCGATGGTGATCGTTTTACAGCAGATGCGGTCATCCTGGCAACGGGCCATTCGGCGCGGGATATTTTCACCCTATTGCAGGAGCACCGGGTGACCATCGAAGCAAAACCCTTTGCCCTGGGCGTAAGGGTAGAACATCCGCAAAGTATCATTGACAGTATACAGTACCATTGCAGGGTAAGGGATGCCTTGCTGCCGCCGGCGCCTTATAGTCTCGTTCAACAGGTTGACAACCGGGGTGTATTTTCTTTTTGTATGTGCCCGGGAGGGATCATCGCACCAGCTGCTACCAGTGAAAATGAATTAGTGGTGAATGGCTGGTCGCCCTCGAAAAGAAACAATGCATTCGCGAACAGCGGGATCGTTGTGGAGATCGATCACCAGGACCTTAAGGCTTTAAAGGATTTCGAAAAAATTACCGGCAGAAAAAAAGAAGATCTTCATGCCCCCCTGGGTATGATGTATTTCCAGCAATACGTGGAAAGAAAAGCATTTGATGCGGGCGGAGGAAAATTTGTGGCCCCTGCACAAAGAATGGAAGATTTTTGCCGGCAACGGGTTTCAACCTCTCTTCCTTCCTGTTCTTACCTGCCGGGCATAGAGGCGGCCAACCTGCAGGAGGTATTACCGCCTTTTGTGTTTACAACCTTACAAAAAGGTTTCAGGGCCTTTGGTAAAAAGATGCCAGGCTACCTGACCAATGAAGCGCTGATCGTTGCCACCGAATCCAGAACCTCATCACCCGTTCGTATACCCAGGGATCCGTTAACTTTGCAGCATCCGGAAATTCAACAATTATATCCCTGTGGGGAAGGGGCCGGATATGCAGGCGGGATTGTCAGCGCAGCCATGGATGGTGAACGTATTGCGGGGATGATCGCCAAAAAATTACTATCCTGATGTAATATTTTTGATAATCGCCCCACTAATGAAGGGGGAATAAAAAAAATTTCAGTACCTCTGTAAACCCAACCCTTATTGCTGCAAAGTAAATACACACTATGGCTATACTTGAACTCAATCATTTAAAAAAACATTACGCTACTCAAAAAGCGGTTGATGACATCAGTTTCACGATCGAGAAAGGCAGTATTTTCGGATTACTGGGCCCCAACGGTGCCGGTAAAACGACTTTATTGCGGATGATCACCGGTATCTTTTATCCGGATGATGGCGAAATCCTTTTTGACGGCAAGCCATTTGACCCGGAAAACGATATCATCCACATCGGATATATGCCGGAAGAAAGGGGCCTTTATAAAAAAATGAAAATCGGTGAACAGGCCCTATATCTTGCCCGGTTGAAAGGACTGAGCCGTAACGATGCCCTGAAAAAGATCAAGGATTGGTTTGTCAGATTTGAGATGCAAAGCTGGTGGAACAAGAAAGTGGAAGACCTTTCAAAAGGCATGAGCCAGAAACTGCAGTTTGTCACAACGGTGCTTCATGAACCGAAACTTATCATTCTCGACGAGCCATTTAGCGGCCTTGACCCGGTGAACACCAACCTGATCAAGGATGAAATCTATAACCTTGCCAAACGGGGCGCCACTGTCATTTTCAGTACCCACCGCATGGAACAGGTGGAAGAGATCTGCGACCATATCGTACTCCTGAATAAAGGTCAGAAGATACTGGATGGAACCGTTCAACAGGTGAAACAGGATTTCAAGGAAAACCTGTTCAGGGTTGGCTTTGAGATTACGCCCAGCCTTGATGGCAATGCCCCATTTGAGCTGATCGATACAAAAGACCATTCTTATATCATCAAGATCAAAGAGGGCCATAAGGCCAATGAAGCCCTGCAATATTTCCTGCAACAAAATGCAGCTATCATTGCCTTTAACGAAATATTGCCATCCCTCAATGATATTTTCATCAAACTGGTGGAAGACACGCCTGCTGCGAGACAATTCGAAGCCATTACCCATTAATCAATCAACATTATTAAAGAGAAAGCGATGAATAAAATTTTAATTGTAGCCAGAAGGGAGTTTTTGACGAGGGTGCAGAAAAAGACTTTTCTGCTCACCACCATTCTGCTCCCCCTGCTCATCTTCGGATTTTATGCCCTGATGATCTATTTTTCTGTGAAAGGCTCGGATACCTATACCATTGCCGTCACCGACCAGACCAACACCCTGGAAAAAGTGATGGGTTCGAATAATAAAGAAGTGGCCTTTACCTTCCTGCAGGATGAAACAGAAGCGGGCCTGAAGAACCGGCTCGACAATAAAGAATTTGATGGTTATATCTATATCCCTTCCGGCAGTGATGTAACAGGCAGGGACACCATCCGGGTGATCGCCGGGAAAAAAGCGGGCATCAGCACGATCGAAAACGTGGAAGACAGGATCAACAAGGCTTTGGAGGAAAAACAATTATTATCCTATAACCTGACCAAGTTGCAACTCGACAGCCTGCAGAAAAGCGGGAAAGTGAAATTTGTGAGTATCAAGGGAGAGGAAGAAAGCAAGACCAAGGCCGGTATCAGCTACGGGGTTGGTTTTATATCAGGTTTCCTGATCTACATTATCCTTTTTATTTATGGTACCATGGTGATGCGGGGGGTGATGGAGGAAAAGGTCAGCCGTATATCGGAAGTGATCGTGAGCAGCGTAAAACCTTTTCAGCTGATGATGGGTAAGATACTGGGTATCGGTGGTGTTGGGCTCCTGCAGTTCATCATCTGGGGAGTGATCATCGTATCGTTACAGTTCCTGCTGCCTTTTATATTCCCGGGTCTTGCCGAACAGATGCAATCGGGGGCCATGCAGAGCCCGCAAATGGCACAGGCAGGAGAGGCCGTTAAAAACAGTGGCGGGATGTCCGGCCTGATGCAGGGTCTCAGTGAAGTGAATTTTGGCCTTATCATCGGTTGCTTCCTGTTTTACTTTGTTGGCGGCTACCTGTTATATTCTTCCCTTTTTGCCGCAGTGGGCAGTGCGGTCAATGAAGATCCCCAGGATGCACAAAGTCTTTTACTGCCGATTACCATGCCGATCATATTTGCCATTGTGATCATGATGAAAACGGTCAATGAACCAAACAGCGGTCTCGCCTTGTTCGGCAGCATGTTTCCGCTCACTTCCCCCATCGTCATGATGGCCCGGGTAGCGCATGGCATTCCGGATGGTGTGACCTGGATACAGCTGATCATCAGCATGCTCTTACTTATCGGCGGTTTTATTTTTACCACCTGGCTGGCCGGGAAGATCTACCGGACGGGTATCCTGCTCTATGGCAAAAAAGTGACCTGGAAGGAAATGATCAAATGGGTGAGAAGATAAAATTGTAAACTAAAAATCCTAAAAGAGGCTGTCTCGTAGTGTTGAGACAGCCTCTTTTTTACGCAAGGCTGGTAGTGTTGCTTCCAATGTAAACCAGGTTCTGCTGCCGGATCGGGGTAGACCCCATCTGTTAAAATTCTCCTTAAATGAAAAAAAAGGGTTTATTTTACGAAATCAATCGTATTTTTATACGAACATTATCGTATAACGATATTCTTAACCAACAAAATCAACTTTATGCAAAAGAAAAGATCCTCCCTGGCCATCGGGGCCAGCCTTTCCTTACTCCTCCTGTGCTCGATTGCCATCATATCCTGGGATTTTAAAGACAGTACCTTTCATTTTACCGGTGGCCAAGAGCCAACAGATACGATTCCCGGTCAAGTGCAGGAAAACAGGATCAGGGATATTGACGATGCGATTGCCGAACTGGACCGCGCCCGTACAGAGATGAGCGAAAACCTGCAGGTGAACATGGAAAAAATGCAGAAAGACCTCGCAGCGAGCATGAAAGAGCTGGATGCTTCCAAGATAAAAATGCAGGTGGAACAAAGCCTTAAACAGGTGGATTTCGAAAAAATACAAAGGGACATCAAAGATGCCATCGCAAAGATCGACCTGGACGATCATTTAACGAAAGAAGAACTGGAGAAAATGAAAGCCGAGCTCCAGCATTCGCTGGCTGAAGTGAACATGGATAAGATCAGTAAAGAGATAGAGAAGGTAAAAGAGATCGATTTCAGCAGGATGGAAAAGGACCTGGCAAAGGCCCGGAAAGAATTGGAGGGTCTCGGCCCCAGGATGGAAAAGGAAATGGAAAAAGCGAAAGTGGAAATGGAAAAAGCCAGGACAGATTTACAGGTAACAAAAAGTTTTATTGATGAGCTCGGCAGGGACGGGCTGATCAGTAAGGACAACGATTATACCATCAAACATCAAAAAGGGGAATTGATCATTAACGGTAACAAACAACCGGCAGCCGTATATGACCGCTACCGGCGTTACCTGGAAAACCATAAGGAATTCACCATCAAAAAAGACGCAGATGGTTTTCATATCCATAACGGTGATGATATTAAAAAGATCTGACGCCTGCCTGCTGTAAACCAAAACAGGCCGCTATAGTTTAGCGGCCTGTTCGTTTATATCAGTAATCATAGAAATCAATTATCCATGAAATGGAAGGGGGAAGGGAAAAGCTGTGTCCCTTCACTGGTGATCATTTCAATATTCAGCAAAAAGGCCTCATCTGTTTTGATCGCAACATTTTCTTTTGTCACTTTTTTGTATCCTTCTTTTTCGAAAACGAATTTATACACCCCCGGTTTCAGGTCATCAAAAGCATAATTACCATTGGTGTCGGTAATAACCACTTTTTCCTTTTTGGACGTCATATAGGCCGTAACACTCACATTCTCGATGGGTTTTTTGGAACTGCTCACCAGGACAGAACCATTGATCTCATTGACTTTTTTACCCGGTGTTTCATTGTCATTATTGTTACCGGATGCCTGTACCGCTCCGTATGCCAGCAGGCCGATCGCTGCAAGAAAAATGTTTTTTCTCATGTGAAAAGGTTTTCGATTTGCAATTGGTTAAACCCCACTTTTCATTTCACACCACTAAAATTAAAGCTTTTTCAGGGGATCTTTTAACCCTTCTTCAAATTCCCTGATGATATTTTCAACAATATTTGCCGCCGGTAAAATTTCATGGATCAGGGCGCTTACCTGCCCGATCTCCAACTCCCCTTCCTCCATATCCCCCTCATACATCCCTTTTTTTGCCCGGGCCCTTCCCAGTATCTGTTTCAATTCCTCTTCTGAAGCACCCCTTTGTTCAGCCGCTACAATTTCCCGGAAAAACTTATTCCTGATCAGCCGAACGGGTGTCAGTTGTTTCATCGACAACATCGTATCTCCCTCCTGGCTTTGCACCACCCTTTCCTTAAACTTCAAATGAGAGGATGCTTCCTCACTCGCCACAAAACGGCTGCCCACTTGTACACCCTCTGCTCCCAGTACCATGGCTGCCAGCATTTGTCTTCCGGTAGCAATACCACCGGCTGCTATTACGGGTATGGTTACCGATTGGGTCACAGCCGGAATCAGCACCATCGAAGTTGTTTCTTCCCTTCCGTTATGGCCCCCGGCTTCAAATCCTTCGGCGACTACTGCATCGCAACCCGCTGCTTCGGCCTTTTGCGCAAATTTGCTGCTGCTCACCACATGCACCACTTTAATGCCTTTTTCTTTCAGGACAGCAGTCCAGGTTTTAGGGTTTCCGGCACTTGTGAAAACAATTTCAACGCCTTCACGAATGATTATATCAATGTGTTTGTCAATATCAGGATAAAGTAAGGGTACGTTCACTCCAAAGGGACGACTGGTAGCAGATTTACATTTTCGTATATGTTCTAATAAGACATCAGGATACATCGATCCGCTGCCTATCAGCCCCAGCCCTCCGGCATTACTTACTGCTGCTGCCAACTTCCAGCCACTGGCCCAAATCATACCAGCTTGTACCAATGGAAATTGTACATTGAAAAGTTTTGTAATACGATTACTTACCATAAAAAAATTCTGAATCTAAAGATAAGAAAGAAGCAGCAGGGGCCTTCAGGCCAATCCGGTTTGATAAATCCAGGCTTATCCCAGGTCGATATCCGTGTTATCACCGATGTTCAGGGTCCGGGTTTCACCACAGATCCCGGTATCGCTTCCGATCAGTGATGAATCCAAAACGATATCGATCAGGTTGGAAAAAGAACCGATAATGGAATTTTTGATGATGGAGGAATCAACCGTCGTATTCTCACCGATACTCACATTGGGTCCAACAATGGAATTCTTGACGATACAACCAGGTCCGATACTGACTGGCTGGATGATCACAGAATTTTCTGATTTATACTCCTCGGGGTTTTGCTGGTTGGCAAATTTTTTTAATAAAGTTGCATTTGATTCCAGGAGGGTCTCTTTCTTACCACAGTCAAACCAGTTCTCCACTTTGAAGGATTTGAACTGTATACCCATCTTCAGCATACAATCGATTGCATCCGTCAGGCTGTATTCTCCCCTGTTCTTCAGTCCCTGTGTCATATTATCCTCCAGGCATTTGAAAAGCAGGTCGCTTTCCAGGATCTTGTACACCCCCACAAGGGCGAGGTTGGATTTGGGTATCTGCGGTTTTTCAACAACATGCTCAATAAAACCATCATCATCAATTTCGGCCACGCCAAACTCCCGGGGGTCATCCACTTTTTTTACGCCGAGCATGGAGTATTTGCTTTTCAATACCGCATTGACATCATATTCGCAGATCGAATCACCCAATACCACAAACACTTCATCCTTATCCACGATATCGCGGGTCAGCTTAACGGCATGCCCGATTCCCTGCCTGTCGGTCTGGTGAACATAATAAGCCTTGATATCCGGGTAATGTTCAGCCACAAAGTCCTGTATCTTATCGCCCAGGTATCCGACAATAAAAATAAATTCAGAGATGCCCGCATCTTTCAATTGCTCTACAATGATGCTGAGCACCGTTTTACCGGCAAGCGGTATAAGAGCCTTGGGTTGCGTATAGGTATGGGGTCGAAGCTTTGTGCCGGCTCCGGCTACTGGTATTATTGCCTTCATTAACTACTGTTGGTTCGCAAAAAAGCACCCGAAAGTAGCGAAAAAAGAAACAAACAAAAACTTGTTCCTCAAAACACAGTATTAATACGATACTGACTTATTTTTGCGCCACATTTAAATAAAGTATAAAGGGAAAAATCTTTACGCTGACAGGGAATGAATATTAAAAAAATTGTCACTGTTTTAACTGTCCGAATATGGTTAGTTCCCTGTATACCCAATACACCATCAGCATATGCAAAAAGATAAACAGGTTTTTGACCTGATCGACAAGGAACTCGAACGCCAGCGGAATGGCATTGAACTGATCGCTTCCGAAAACTTCACTTCCCTGCAAGTGATGCAGGCCATGGGTACCGCGCCTACCAATAAATATGCGGAAGGCTATCCCGGCAAACGTTATTATGGCGGATGCGAAGTGGTGGATGAAATTGAAACACTGGCGATCGAAAGGCTGAAAAAAATATTCAGGGCCCAATGGGCCAATGTTCAGCCCCATAGCGGGGCACAGGCAAACGGGGCCGTATTCCTGGCCGTGATGAAACCCGGTGAAAAAATACTGGGGCTTGACCTGAGCATGGGCGGACACCTGACCCATGGCAGCCCGGCGAATTTCAGCGGCAAAACCTATGAAGCTTTTCATTATGGCGTAACCCGTGACGGGATCGTTGATTATGAGCAGATGGAAACCGTGGCACTCCGGGAAAAACCGAAGATGATCATCTGCGGCGCTTCTGCCTATAGCCGCGACTGGGATTACCAGCGCATCCGCAGTATTGCTGATGCCATTGGCGCCGTTGTACTGGCGGATATCGCTCATCCTGCGGGGTTGATCGCTTCGGGTCTGCTGAACGATCCTTTTGACCACTGTCATATTGTAACCTCCACCACCCATAAAACATTACGCGGACCAAGGGGGGGCATCATCATGCTCCGCCATGATTTTGAAAATCCCTGGGGTATTAAAGATCCAAAGGGTAACCTGAGGATGATGAGCCAGCTGCTTGACCTGGCTGTTTTTCCGGGCACCCAGGGAGGACCCCTGGAACATGTAATTGCTGCAAAAGCTGTTGCATTTGGCGAGATCCTTACCGAAGATTTTAAAGCCTACGGTCAGCAGGTGATCCGGAATGCCCAGGCGATGGCTGCAGCTTTTGTGAGCCGTGGTTATCACCTTATCAGTGAAGGCACCGACAACCACCTGATGCTGATTGATCTGCGTAACAAGAACCTCACCGGTAAAAAAGCACAGGAAACCCTGGATAAGGCACATATCACGCTCAATAAAAATGCCGTTCCCTTTGATGACAAATCACCCTTTGTGACCTCGGGTATCCGGGTAGGGGTGCCGGCCATCACCACCCGGGGGATGAAAGAAAAAGATATGGAGACCGTGGTAGCCTTGATTGACAGGGTATTGATGCAGGCAGATGATGAAAAAACGATCAGCGAAGTCAGAACCGAGGTCAGTGCATTCATGCAACAATTTCCACTTTACCCGGAGTTAGGATAAGTTTTGTAAATTTTCAGGAAATTACACCTTATGATCCAACGCATTCAATCCATCTGGTTATTACTGGCAGCATTACTTTCCTTTGCCGGCTTCAGGTATCCATTTTATACCGGCACCAAAACACTGGAAAACGGCACCGTTGAAAAAGTAATCATCGACGGAGGATATAATTTGTTTATCATGCTCCTGTCCGGTTTCCTGATCCTGTTTAGTGTTGCTGTTATCTTTTTTTACCGCGACAGGAAATTCCAACTGAAACTGGGTATTGCCGGAATCATCCTTTCTCTTCTCCTGATTTTTCTGTATTTCAATGCGGGAAGTAAAATCGATGGAACCCTTTCCCTCTGGAGCATTTTCACATTTGGCATCCCCGTCTGTTATGTCCTGGCCGCCAGGGGTATCTGGAAGGATGAGCAAGTGGTAAAAAGTCTTGACAGGTTGCGTTGATTACCCGCCCAGTTCAATAGCATAGGCATACACTTTTTTCCCATTTTCCAGTTGATGAAAGGTCTTTGTGAGGTGGATAACCTTATCTTCTTTCCGATAAAAGATTTCTTCGGCGTCTTCCTTTTTATAGCTTTCGCTCAAGCGGTACCCATTCACACTTATATAGGATTGAAAAGAGGACAATTCATCAGGATTATAGGTCCTGTAAACAAGAATACGGCCCTCATAACCCTTATAAGATGACTGCTGATAAGTGACAGACCAGACAGAACTGCTGCTGTCTAATTTTCCCAGGGCTGTATAATAACGGATCAGGGTTTGGTCTGACGAATCAGTTTCTGACAGGATATAGCCCCTGGATGCCAGGTAATCTTTCATTTCGTCCTTTCCCATTTCAAGCACCCGGAAAAGATCACCCACCGGCATTATTTGTGTCATCCCCTTACAGGAAAAGCCCAGTAATAAAACAAAGAATAAAAGCCTCATGTATGTTCTCATTTGCCGCAAAATTTATCTTTTTATACTTAAGACTGCGTTAAAATAAAAAGGCAGCCACCGGCTGCCTGATAAATACCTTCCAATTAAAAATTATTGAACGATCAATGATTGGGCTGCCCTGTAATCATTACCCGTCACCAGTATGCTATATAATCCTTTTTGCAGTTTGACAGGCAATTGAAGGGTCTGGCTGATAACACCCCCTTCATGCACAAAGATTTTGGTCATTATCGTTTGCCCTGTACCGCTCAGCACACTGATCCTGTAATTCCCTTTTTCCAAATCCAGTAATTGAAGGGAAAGATTATTCCCTGTAAAAGGATTCGGAAAGATAACCATCTCCGTTGGTGCCTTCGACAGGCTGATCTTCACCGTTGGGCTGACAGCCGACCGGCCGTCAAGATCAATATTCCTGATCCTGTAGAAATTCGTTCCCGTAGCAGGATTGGCGTCAAAGAAGGTATAACTGTTCTGACCCGGCAGGTTCCTGGGGGTCGTATTGCCAATGGTTAAAAAATTGCGTCCGTCATTTGAACGTTCAACCTCATAATGATCAATATTGACCTCGGTTTGTGTACTCCAGTCAATTTGCACACCATTTGCTTTTTTAAAGGCTTTGATACCATCAAAAGTAACCGGCAAAGGGATACCCTCGGGGCTCAGGTCGGTCCAGGCGGCCGTCGCATCAGCGGCTGTGTTAATATTACCAGAACCATAAGCAACCTTGATCCCATCTATAAAAGCAGCCGGCGCAGCATTGCCTCCCTGGCGGATGGCAAGCGCATCAATGGTTTGTCCGCTGGTATACGCTTCAGTGCCGTTCAAAGCAGCTGCATTGGCAGCAGCTGTTGAAGGTTCGGTAGAAACAGTGGGGTTTACCCATAACCATGCATTATCATTATTGCTGCCGGTTACGATATCCTGCCTTATCATGATCAGGTAGGTGGTGCCGGTGGCATAATTTGTTGTATAGACAGGGGCCGTTGTACCGGAGGATACGCCAAACTGTATGTTGGAACCACTCTTTTTTACAAAAAACCTGGCCAGGTAATTTCCACCACTGGAGCGCAATGCCAGGCAATAGTCACCGCCATTTTGGGCCCCGGTTACATTGATTACAAAAGACATAAAGAAAGTGCTGTTCACATTAGCGGGTACGTTAACACTACCCAGGAAGGCCTTATAAGGATCCGTACCGCTGCTGCCCCCGGTATACCGGTCAACCGTTACATACTGGCTGCCACTCACATAATTGGGATAAAACATATAATCGGCGCTGTTATTACCCACCTGTACGTCGGTGCCTGAACCGGTTTGAACCCAGCTCCCCTGGGTGCCGAGGTTTCCGGCTGTGAAACCGGTAAAGTTTTCAATAATCAGGACCTGTGCAGAGGAAACGGTTGAAATCCCCCCGATCAGCAACATATTCAACAATAATTTTTTCATACCACATGAATTTATAAATGATAAATAACTTGTTGTATTCACGGGTAATGGATAGTTACATATTACCGGGAGGCAGCATGTACGAAGCGATTATTCGAAAGGATGTTCAGGACAATTAAAATGCCTAAGTATTAGTCAATAATAACCAGGATCAGGGCCGGATTTTTTAAAGGATAATTAGGAAAGAATAGAAAGTACTGCAAAAATAAAACGCAATTTCGGTTTTTGCAAATGCCTATAAATATAAAGCCGTATAGCTCTTTTTTACTTGTTTTAAATCAAGCGGTGGGCCGGCAAATACCAGGTCTCCTCCTCCTTCCCCGGCTTCCGGGCCCAGGTCAATCACCCAGTCGGCACTCCGGATAATATCCATATTATGCTCGATCACCAGGATGGAATGCCCCTGCTCGATCAGGGCATTAAAAGAGGCGAGCAACTTTTTTATATCGTTAAAATGAAGCCCGGTCGTGGGTTCATCAAAAATAAAGAGCAGTTTGCCGCTGGACCTGGATTTTCCCAGGAATGAGGCCAGTTTTACCCGCTGTGCCTCGCCACCCGATAAGGTATCGGAGGACTGGCCCAGTTTCACATAACCCAGCCCCACATTGCTCAAAGGCTGGATAGCCGCCGCCAGTTTTTTTTCTTCCTTAAAAAAGGAGATGGCCTCATCAACACTCATTTCCAGCACATCATGTATGCTCTTCCCTTTATATTGAACCTCCAGGACTTCTTCCTTGAAACGTTTACCGCCACAAACCTCGCAGGTAAGATGCACATCCGCCAGGAACTGCATTTCTACGACCTGTTCTCCTTCGCCCTTACAGGTATCACAGCGACCACCATCTACATTGAAGGAAAAATGCCGGGGTTGAAAACCACGCATCTTGCTTAATGGCTGCCTGGAAAACAGATCCCGGATTTCGTCATAAGCCTTAATATAGGTAACAGGGTTGCTGCGGGATGATTTACCGATGGGGTTCTGATCGACCATCTCGATTTGTGCAATGCTTTCAACATCCCCGGTAATTGCTTTATGAAATCCGACCTTTTCGGCATGTTCCCCTTTTATCTTTTTCAGAGCCGGGTACAGGATTTGTTTGACCAGGGTTGTTTTGCCACTCCCGCTCACACCACTGACCACACAGAGCACATTTAAAGGGAACTCAACCGTGATCCCTTTCAGGTTATTATGCCGGGCACCTTCCACCCTGATCGACCGGTTCCATTTCCTGACTGATTTAGGCGGGTCGATCCTTAATTCCCCTTTCAGGTATTTGCCCGTAAGGCTTTCCTTATTCGCAATAATGGCATCATAATCTCCGGCAGCAACCACTTCACCACCCAGGTGCGAGGCCATGGGGCCCATATCAATGATATGATCGGCTTCCCGCATCATCATTTCATCATGCTCTACCACCACAACGGTATTATCAAGATCGCGTAATTCTTTTAAGACCCTGATCAGGTTTTCCGTATCGCGCGAATGAAGGCCAATGGAGGGCTCATCCAGGATGTATAAAGAATTGGTCAGATTACTGCCCAGGCTCCTGGTCAGTTGTATCCGCTGGCTTTCCCCGCCACTCAGCGAATTGGCCAAACGGCTCAGGGTAAGATATCCCAATCCCACACTGATCAGTGTATCCACCCGGTGGTGGATCTCGATAAGAATCCTTTTGGCAACCTCTTTTTCATGTTTTGTGAGAACAGTATCCAGGTTGTTGAACCATTGCTTCAGGTCTTTTACCGGCATGTTTCCCAATTCCCCAATATGAAGATGGTTCACTTTAACATACAGGGCTTCCGGTCTCAGGCGGTATCCTTTACAATCAGGGCATTCTGTCCTGCCACGGTATCGGCTGAGCAGGACCCGGTATTGTACCTTATAAAGGTTCTGTTCCACTTCCCTGAAAAAATCATGGATCCCAAGAGCGGGCGCATGTCCCTCCCATAGCATTTTATACTGGGCACTGGTCAGGTCAGCTATTGGTTTATGGACCGGGAAGTTGAATTGTTTGGCTGCTTTAATGAATTGCTCCCTCCACCAACCCAGTTTCTCACCCTTCCAGGGAGCTACAGCCCCCTCATAAACACTCAAACGCCTGTCAGGAATAACAAGATCGGTATCGATACCCAGCACCTGGCTAAACCCTTCGCAGGTTGGACAGGCGCCAAAGGGATTATTAAATGAAAAAAGATTGGGAACGGGTTCTTCAAACCGCATCCCGTCCATTTCAAACCGGTTGTTGAAATGCAGCATCTTGTCGCCGTTCACTTCCACATATACATCGCCCTCGCCTTCAAAAAAGGCGGTACCGACAGAATCGGCCAGCCTGTGTTTATCATCATCATCAAAATCCTTAACGATGATCCTGTCTACAAGCACATAGAGTTTTGCAGCGGCAGCAAATACTTTTGACTGTTTATTCTCCAGTTCATCTTCGATCCTCAATATTGCTCCCTGGGTATAAATACGGCTAAAGCCCTTTTGGATCAGGATATTCAGTTCTTCGCGGATATCCCTGTGTTTGTGTTTTCTGAATGCTGTAAGGATATATATCTTATCGCCTTTTTTCCTGCCGGCAATGGCATCGACAATATCTTTTACATCGTCTTTTTTGACCTCTTTGCCCGAAACGGGCGAAATTGTTCTACCGATCCTGGCGTAAAGCAACCGCAGGTAGTCGTATATCTCCGTCATACTTCCCACGGTGCTGCGGGGCGTTCGGGTGATGACCTTTTGTTCTATTGCGATTGCAGGGCAAAGCCCTTTGATATAATCGACATCGGGTTTGTTCATGCGGTTCAGGAACTGCCGGGCATAAGCGCTCAGGCTTTCAGCATAGCGGCGCTGGCCTTCCGCATACAAGGTATCAATGGTAAGGCTGGACTTTCCGGAGCCCGAGACTCCGGTTACGACAATCAACTGGTTCCTGGGAATTGAAACGCTGACATTCTTTAAGTTATGCACCCTGGCGCCACTGATAAAAATGGCATTTGGGTCGGGTACTTTCCCCCTTTTTTTATCGGATATTTTCGATTTTGTTATGGCCATGAAAGGTTACAAATTTAGGCTTTGTACTTACAAATCAACACATAGCATTAACATTTCCTTTTGAAAAAAGATGAGTAAACTTGTAAACAGGTTTGGCTGAATCATAAATTCATTTATTTTTATACACGAAACAGCAATTAAGCAACCAAATAAACACATCTCGCCTATCGACTCCTAAATTTTACGCTGAACTGTTTACTGAAAATCCAATACTAAAACCAAAACAATATCCATCCACCAAAAAACCACAGGAGTTTATGAAAGCTTATTTACAGAAAACTGACCATGAATTGATCCATCTGTTTGTAGATGGCAATCTTGATGCGCTGGAAGCGCTGGTACTTCGTCACAAGGACAAATTGTATACATCGATTCTATTCCTTGTAAAGGACAAATACCTTGCCGAAGATATTTTCCAGGACGTTTTTATCCGGATCATCGATACCATGCGGGGCGGCCGTTATACAGAAGAAGGCAAGTTCCTTCCCTGGGCCATGCGGATTGCCCATAACCTTTGTGTCGACCATTTCAGAAAAGTAAAACGCACCCCCACCATCAAGAATGGTGATGACAAGGACATTTTTGAAGTGCTGAACTTCGCGGAAGACAGTGCTGAAACCAAAATGATAAAAAGACAAAGTCATGACCGTGTTCGGGAAATGCTGGACAGGCTACCCGAAGACCAGCGGGAAGTGATCATCCTGCGTCATTATGCCGATATGAGTTTCAAGGAAATCGCTTCTATGACCAATTGCAGTATTAATACGGCTTTGGGGCGTATGCGTTATGGGCTGATCAACCTGCGTAAGATGATGATGCAGAAACAAATTGCGCTATAAGTTAAAAATCTCGTCATTCTGTATCTCCAACCGGGGATGAAGGATTATTCATAATTACTTCTTGCTTGCCTGACGGTAGGTTGGTGCAGAATGACAACTAATTAAATCCCCGCTAAAAGCGGGGTTTTTTTATGGGAAGGGCTTCATTGATTGTCACTCTTTGCCTTTCTTAAAGGCCTCGAGACCACAGGTGAGCCAGGCGGCAAATTCCTCCGCATCCGGGGTATAGAATTTTGTACGGGTCAGTGCCCGCTGCTGGCTATTGATAATGGCATACTGAGGTTGGGAGGTCGCCCCAAAATTTTCAGTCTGGAAAGTGGCCCATTTATCGCCAACCGTAATGATGGGCTTATTCTTGCCGGAGGCGGTTACAAAAACGGTTTGCTCGGTTAGCGGCAGGTTTTTTCTTTCATCCACATACAGGGAAACCACGACAAATTCTTTTTTCATGAGGCTGTCCACCACAGGATCGGTCCATACGCTTTCTTCCATTTTCCGGCAATTCACGCAGGCCCAACCGGTAAAGTCAATCAATACCGGCTTATTTTCATTTCTGCCTCTTTCCAATGCCCGGAGATAATCGTTTTCCAGGGGCTTAAACCCCCTTTTGCAATTCACCGGTTCATTATACAGGCTATAACACATGGGAGGTGGAAAACCACTGATCAATTTAAGGTTGGCCCATTTGGTATTGGTGATACCCGGTATCAAATAAGCGGTCATCAGGGTGAAAAGAATGATAAAGAAGATACGGGTAAACGAATATTTTTTGACGGGTGTGCTATGCGACATCTTCAATTTTCCGGTGAGATACAGGAGGATAAACAGGCCGATCAATACCCAGGCGCCAATAAAGATTTCGCGCTTGATAAAACCCCATTGTTCCACCAGGTCGGCATTGGAAAGGAATTTTACGGCCAATGCCAGTTCAATAAATCCCAATACAACTTTTACATCGGTCATCCATCCCCCGGATTTGGGTAAGGAATGCAACCAGTTCGGAAACATGGCGAACAGGGCAAAGGGCAAACCCAGGGCTAGTCCGAATCCGGCGGCACCGGCTGTCAAAGGCCATGCCCCTTGTTCGGCCACTCCTACCAGTAAGGTTCCCAATATCGGTCCCGTACAGGAAAAAGAGACAATCGCCAGGGTGGCGGCCATGAAAAAGATCCCGGCAATATTGCCCAGCCCCGATTTGGCATCCGCTTTATTGGCCAGCCCGGCCGGCAGCCCGATTTCAAAAAGACCGAAAAAGGATAAAGCGAACAATACGAATACCGCAAAGAATACGAGGTTCAGCCAGATATTCGTAGAAATATTATTAAAGATCTCCGGGTTCGTGTTCCCGGCAATATGAAAGGGAAGGGTGATCAGGATATAGATCAGGAATATGAACAATCCATACATTACGGCATTGAACACCCCTTTTTTCTTATCCTGCGATTTCTTGGTGAAAAAAGTGACCGTAACGGGTATCATCGGAAATACACAGGGTGTCAGCAGGGCAATGAGCCCGCCCACCAGCCCCAGCAGGAAAATGGTAAAAAGGCTCTTGTTCTTTGTCCCATCGTCGCCACAGTCATTGACGGGTTTATTGATATCAATAGACTTTACCCTGAGGTCAAATGCGGTGTTGATTCCCCCTTCGAGCGGTGTTTTAAAAGTATAGGGATTCCCGGCATAAAACTCATCCCCTTTTCCATAATAAAATTGCAGGGCTCCCTGGAGGGAAGCCGGCACGGTACCGGCAATGCTGATAACCGCTTTCCAGCTTGCGGCGCCACGGATGATGGATACATTTCCAAAAACCGGGCTGTTCACCTGCCTGATATCACCGCTTACAGAGAATCCACCTACCTGGTTCACAGAACTGTCAGGAAAGGTCAACACCCCCATCCTGATATCCGACAATTCCTGGTTGGGTTCAAACAGTTCCCAGTTGCCGGATCCCGGCGTTGAAAAGATCAGTTCATATTTCCCTTCCGCCAGCTTGGTGCTGCTTGTTTTCCAGGTAAAGACCGTATCGGTTTCCTGTGCCGGCAGGGTGAGGGTCGATACCATTATCAGGAGAAAAATGAAAAATGAATTGCTGCGCCTTTTCATGATCGAATTTTAGAAAAAATAAACGAGTTCACTGGGAACTCGTCGGGTATGAAGTAAGATATGCATATTAATTCAATGCGAGGTTAAAGCTGACCTTTTTAGGGGGCAGACATTTTACATCATTACAGGTTTGATATTCGATGGTGCCACCGGCCTTGGTCCTGGCATTGCCTTTCACTTTTATGACCTGGACAAATGCTACCTTGCCTGAATACTGGTTAGCAGAAAGATCGAGGGTCTTATCATGATATTTTTCCATCTTCCCCACTTCCCGGGTCTTGCCTTCTACTGACAGTAACGGGTTTTTAATGAACAGGATTTCGGTGGGAATCGCAATGGCATCTTCCGGTTGTGTTTGGGAATATAAATGCCAGCCCTGCTGCAGGTTGGCAGTCATCGTGACTTCATATGTCTTGTCGGCAATTTTTTTGGCGCTGAAACTCCAGCTGACCGGGTCCTGTGCCTTACCGGAACAGGCCGTAAAAAAAACAAAAAGAACGGCGAATAATATTTTCATGTGATAGAATTACAGCATTTAAAATATAAAAATATCGATCAGCTTCTGCATATTGTGTAACAAAAGTGACAATTAAACACAAAAGACAGTGTTTCAGGCCAAATGGTTGGCCAATTCCTCAGACATTAATAAATCTTTAAGGATTTTCCGGCCATCGGTATTACCCAAAACCTCAGAAGTCGCCCTTTCAGGATGGGGCATCATTCCAAATACGTTACGGTTGACATTACAGATTCCGGCAATATTCCTGATGGCACCATTAGGGTTCGAGGCATCTGTGACCTGTCCCTTTTCATCACAATACCGGAAAATCACCTGGCCGCCGTCTTCGAGATCATCGAGGGTCTTTTCATCCGCATAAAACCTGCCTTCCCCATGGGCAACCGGTATCTTGAAAATATTGTTGTCGGTATCTTTCAGGAATACATTCTTACAGACGAATTTCTGGTGACTGTTTCTCAACAAGGCACCCGGTAACAGGTGGGATTCACAAAGAATCTGGAACCCATTGCAGACGCCAAATACTTTTCCTCCCTGGTGGGCAAAATCAATCACGCTTTGCATCAGGGGGCTAAACCTGGCAATGGCCCCGCACCGGAGGTAATCACCATAGGAGAAACCGCCGGGCAGAATGATACAGTCTTCTTTTGCAAACATGCTGAGGTCACGGTCTTTATGCCATAACATGATCACTTCCTGGTTCATATCCTGCGACAAGGCATCAAACATATCTCTGTCACAATTCGATCCGGGAAATACAACTACACCAAATTTCATAAGCTAATACTTGGGTGAAAGGAAAATGCAAATTTATGTTTCATCGGAGTCTCTGCAAAGCTAAATTATCCAGCCATTGCCATAATACTGGTATACCACCACAAATGCCACCGACAACCAGAAAAGCAGCAGGGGAAAGGCTTTTGCTTTCGGGTAGAAATAGGCACAACTGTGAAAGGCAGCAAAGGGAATGACACATACAATCCAGTTTTCAAAATTCTGTCCCCCGGAAAAAAAAGGGACGATGAGCGAAACCAGCATATAGATCAGCACCAGGCTCCAGTTCTTTCGGACCTGGATCAGTAAACGCCGGAGATTGACCTGTATATAATAGCCTCCGGCCAGGAAGGGTATGATGAGGAGTAAAGAAGCGCCGGCCAGCCAGAACGATTGTTGCAGCCCGGGTACATTCAGTGACAGGGAGGGCAGAATTTTACCCCATTCCCAACCGCCATACAGCAAGAGCCAGGCAGCATACAGGTAGTAAGGCGTCAGCAATCCTAAAATACAAATCAGCCATTCATTGATTTTGACGGGTTTCATGACCAGCAGACCCGGCAGCACCCAGATCAGGAAAATCAGGGATGGGGCATATAGGAATGAACATAATCCCAGCGCTAACCCGATATTGAAGACCATCCCCCTGATCCTTTGCTGGTTATACATTCTGAACAGGAAATAAAATATGAGCAGTAACAGGGTATTCGCTAGCAAAGGGGCAGACATATAATTCCATTCAGGAAGGAGCGACGTGATCAGTAAGTAACTCATCGCGGGGAGATAATTACTTTTTTGGATCATGCGGTATTCATTCATGAACCGGTTGAGTATCATCGACTGGGAAAAAAGCAATAAAAAAGTCAGTACTGCCGTAAAAAAAGGGCCCGATCTTTCTGACAAATACCGCGCGATGGCGGAATATAAATCCGTATCCGTTTTACTGAACAGCGGAGCATGGGGATGTGAAAAGACAGGAAGTTTGAGCAATATCCCCAATACAAGGACAATAATGATATTAACAGGAGTTTTCTGTTTAAATAAGCCTATCACAAAAATACCGGGTTGATACGTTAATTATATTCAAGCTTTGCAAAGCAAATATAATTACTGCGGTAGAGACAGGGAATAATCATTTGTCTTGCACTGACCTGTTTGGCATATTTGGTCAGGAAATCATATCCCTTGTCAAGGTTTTTAAGCGTAGGATTACGGGAAATATCCCCTCCCGGCTTGAGTGAAAAGTCCGTCAGCAGCATACTCCGCCGCTCTGCGATGTTAAAGAGGAAATGTAATTCACCGCCCGTATTCATCACCTGATAAGAGATCCGGTCGTCGGAATCATCATCAAACTGTTCTTTTTTGATCACATTATTCCATTCGAGGCGTCCTTCCTTGTCGAATGAAAGAATGATGATGTTTTCTGCATGGTACCGTACATTGGAGTTGTTATTATACCGGGAGCGCCAATACCAGGAACTGTAATAAGGGGAATAATAATAGTAATCGATGGGTGTAGAAAAAGGCGATCCGTACATATAATCCCAGCGGTTCCATGACCCAGAACGGGAGGTGGAATAATAGGACTCGGCACTCACAATAAATCCACCGTCCGCCTTTGTAATGATATTCCTGATAAAAAAGTCATTGAAAGCGGAACGCAGGTTCCCGTTGTCCTTGGCCTCTTTCCGGAGGCCATCGCCAAATACCACCGACTGGTGCAGCAGGGCCTTTCCGGATTGTTGATCCCACACAAAGAAATACATGCCCTCGATATTGCCCCGCTTCTGCTGGTAATAAAATGAATTGACAAAATACCGCTTGCTGAAATTATCGATCTTGATGCGCAATTCATCGAGGTAGATATCCTGAAAATCAATCGGAACATAGGTGAAAGAGTCAGTATAGGTCTCTTTTGATACCAGGTAGGCTGCCGTGATATTATCATTGGAATTCCTGTAAAATTTGGTAAACACGAGGTTCCCGTCATTGTCAAGCAGGAACTCACCCAGGTAATCATTCCGTTCATCCATTGGCATGACCAGTTCGCTTTTTTTGAGCGCTGTAAGGTTATTATCGTACAAAAGGGTGGTGACAAAAAAACGTCGTTTGTTCTTACTGTTGATCTTAAAAATGATGATTTTGCTCCTGTCTTCGCTCGACAGGGCCGTATAGATCTTATTGTTGGTTCCGACACCGATATGAGTGGTATCCAGTTCGACGGGATCATTCATTTTCTTTCCCAGGCCATCGATCTTTACCGCCATACAATGAATCACATTCCTGCGCTGGTACTGGTAGATCATGTAACTGAAATCGGCATAGGGGAAAAAGTCAACGTTGATCAGCCGGTCTTCAGGCATATAGTCGTGCCTGACCTTCTCCACCAGCTTCATATCATTGTCATACACACAGATAAAATTGTCATTCCTTATATTTTTGTACACGAGGAAATTACCTCCAATCTTACCGATGATCTCAAAATCCACCCTCCTGTTATCATCCTTCTCAGGTTCAGAATAAATGATTTTCTGAGCCTGCAGGTGAAAAAGGCTGCCCATCAAAAAAAGAAACAATATTACTTTCCTGTTGCTAAGCATATTATGCCGGTTGTTTGATCAATAAAGTTACAACAAGGAGGCTAATTCAATTGTTGTAAAACTATTAAAGATGCCGTTTTATTGAAATTTACACGAACGGCTGCCTGTTTTTTATTAATTCTGGGAAGAAATCAAGCCGCAGGTATTCTGGCCGCAAGATTCTCTTAAATAATATACCTGATAAGCTGATTTTCCCTATACCTTTGCGGGTAATTTTTTTGAAACCGAACTGTGACGGTTTAACCAAAATCTGGAACGTGAAAATTTCGACTAATAAGGTCACATTTGCAGGATTAATCATTGCGCTGGGGATCATTTACGGGGATATTGGCACTTCGCCCCTTTATGTTTTCAGTGCTATTCTTGGAGAAAACAGAATCGTTACAGAGGACCTGATCCTCGGCAGTCTTTCCTGTATCATCTGGACCATCACCTTACAAACAACCGTTAAGTATGTTTGGCTGGTGGTGCGGGCAGATAACCGTGGTGAGGGAGGCGTCTTCTCTTTATACGCACTGGTCAGAAGACAAAAAAAATGGCTGGTCGTGCCCGCCATGATCGGCGGTGCCTCCCTGTTGGCTGATGGTATCATCACACCCCCGATTTCCATCACTTCGGCAGTAGAAGGACTTGAAAAAATACCCGCCCTGGGCATTGACAAAGGCAGCCATATCATCTTATATATCGTTATCGGCATCCTGGTGCTGTTTTTCTTTACGCAGCAATTCGGCACTGCCTCGATTGGCAAAATGTTCGGGCCTGTGATGAGCATCTGGTTCCTGATGCTGGCCACACTGGGGGCTGTACATATCATGGATGACCTGGCTATTTTCAGGGCCCTGAGCCCCCATTATGCGATTGAATTTATTGCTACCTATCCCAAAGCGATCTGGATCCTGGGGGCGGTCTTTCTCTGTACAACAGGTGCGGAGGCTTTGTACAGTGACCTGGGCCATGTGGGACGGGACAATATCCGCATCTCCTGGGTTTTTGTAAAAACCTGTCTGCTCATCAACTATTTCGGACAAGGGGCCTACCTGCTTGCGCATAATATGGGCAAAAGCAAACTTACCGCGGAGATCAACCCCTTTTATGACCTGATGCCGCATTGGTTCATTATCGCGGGTGTTATCATCGCTACCTCCGCGGCCATTATTGCGAGCCAGGCCATGATATCAGGAGCGTTCACACTGATCAGTGAGGCCATGCGGCTGAACCTATGGCCCAAACTGAAAATCAGGTACCCCTCGGAGGAAAAAGGGCAGTTGTTTATTCCGGGTATCAATGCCATGATGTTTGTTGGCTGCCTGGCCGTGGTGCTGTACTTCAGGACATCCGCCAGGATGGAAAACGCCTATGGACTGGCTATTATCGTTACCATGATCATGACCACGATCCTGTTCTCCAACTTCCTGGTGGCACACCGGGTCAAACCTGTTTTCATCTACCTGTTCCTGATTACTTATATAACGATTGAGATCACCTTCCTGACAGCCCTGCTGGATAAGTTCGTACACGGCGGTTATTTTACCCTGTTGCTGGGTGGCCTGATGTTTACCATCATGTATATCTGGTTCCGGTCCCGGAAAATCAAGAACCGTTACGTTGAGTTCGTGCGGCTTGAACACTATATCCCCAAGATCCAGGAACTCAGCAATGACAAATCGATCCCGAAATATTCTACCCACCTGGTTTACCTGACCAGTGCCAATAACCCCAAGGAGATTGAACATAAGATCATTTACTCCATCCTGAACAAGAAACCCAAAAGGGCGGATATCTACTGGTTCGTGCATGTGGATACGCTGGATGACCCTTATACCTGTGAGTATAAAGTGGAGCATATCATCCCCAATGATATTATCCGTATCGACTTCCGGCTGGGATTCCGTATGGAACCCCGTATCAACATGATGTTCCGGAAAGTGGTGGAAGACCTGGTCACCAATAAAGAAGTCAATATTACCAGCCGCTATGAAAGCCTGGAAAGAAATAATGTGACCGGCGATTTCCAGTTCATCGTCATGGAGAAATTCCTGAGTATGGATAACGAATTGCCCTTCCTGGAAAAACTGGTGATGAAATTTTATTTTGTAATCAAGGAAATGGGGCTTTCGGAAGAACGAGGCTTTGGCCTGGATCCTTCCAATGTTACCATCGAGAAATTCCCCCTGATCGTAGCACCGGTATCAAATATCAAGCTTTCGCGTATTGAAGAATAAGCGCAGGAAATAATTGCCGGAAGATTACTAATTTCATTTCTCCATCAAACGGTTGACCTGTCATGCCCGGATTTGTCTGGTATATTCTGATCATCATTGCCGGGCTCTCTGTACTGGCCTATTTCCTCCAGGAGAAATTCATTTTCAAACCTGAGAAACTGAAAAAGGATTTCCAGTTCAAATACGATATCCCCTTCCAGGAATATTTCTTTGAGATTTCGCCGGGTGTCAGCATCAATGCCCTTCATTTTTACAGGGAAAAGCCTTCGGGCCTGTTGCTGTATTTTCATGGAAATACGAGAAGCATCAAGGGCTGGGCCCGGTATGCAAAGGATTTTTATCGGTTTAATTATGATGTGGTATTGGTGGATTACCGGGGTTTTGGAAAAAGCACGGGCAGGCGCAGTGAGAAGCAGATGCTGAATGATATGCAATATGTTTACGAGGACCTGAAAAACAAATATGGCGAAGACCATATTATCGTGTATGGCCGGAGCATGGGAAGCGGGTTTGCCAGTAAAGTAGCATCTGACAACAACCCCCGCTATCTTATCCTGGATGCCCCTTATTATAATTTCAAAAAAGTCGTGCAGCGTTTCCTGCCCTTTCTCCCGGTACGGTTGGTGTTGCGCTACCATCTCCGAACCGATCTATGGATCAAAAAGGTAGCCTGTCATACCTATATCATCCATGGAACCAGGGACTGGCTGATCCCGATCCGGCACAGTGAGCGATTGCAAAAGATCAACCCGGGTAAAATTACGCTGATTCGCATCCACGGTGGCGGTCATAATAACCTGCCCTCCTTTGACGAATACCACAACTTTATAAGGGATATCCTGAAATATTAACGGGCATTAACAGAGATGTTAAGAATCTACTAATTCAACAACTTGCCAGGTAACTAATTCCAGGGCAACCCGTCCTATTGTAAAAGGGAGGTGTTTATGAAAGGAAAATTCTACACCATTATTTTTACAGCTTTGATTTTATTCGGCTGTAAATCTGCGTCAAAACTTTATCAAAAAGGGAATTATGATGAAGCGGTTGAGCTGGCTGCAAAAAAACTCCAGAAAAAACCCGGTGACCAGGATTTGATCCGGGTACTTCAGGATGCTTACCGGTATGCTGTGAACGATCATGAAAACAGGATCAGCAGTTATGCAGTTGGCAGCAATGAACTGAAATACGAGTGGATCTATCATGAATATTTATCGCTGCAGAATCTGTATGATGCCATCTATCATTCACCGGAAGTATTCGAAATCGTAAGGCCTGTGGATTATTCTTCCTACCTGGTTACGTATGCAGAAAAAGCAGGTGATGTCTATTATGAGCGGGGACTGGCACAAATGGACAGGGGGGATAAGACGGCTTACCGGAAAGCCTATTATGATTTTGATAAAGCATTACTATATAAACCCGGTGACCGCACTATCAGTTTACTGAAAGAGGAAGCCTATGGGTATGCCGTAGTAAATGTTGTGATACTCCCCATGAATGATTTCCAGGATGGGTTCCGGTTCAGTGCCTATGCAGGGGATGCACGCGAAAATTTTGAAGATAACCTTTTGCGGAGCTTACAATATAATACAGGTGATATCTTTACCCGTTTTTACAGCAGCTTTGAAGCCGGCAGCAAACAAATTGTGCCCGATCAGGTTATTGACCTGCAGTTTAACAATTTCCGTCTTGGCCGCCTGTATGACCAGTCCACTACCCGCCAGGTCAGTAAAGAAGTAGTGGTCAAAGAGATCGTTTATAAACCCGACTCTGTAGTAAAAGTGTATGGCAAGGTAAAGGCAAAGATCACAACCACCAACCGGTCTTTGCAGGCCGATGGTAATCTGCAGGTCACCATCAGGAACGGAAACGGTCAATGGCTGTGGGGTGATAATGTTGCCGGGCATTACAACTGGTCCACCCAATTTGCCAGCTACACCGGGGATGAAAGGGCGCTGAGTGAAAGCGAAAAAGCTTCTGTCAGCAAGCGACCCCAGTATCCCCCTTCCGAAAATGAAGTGATGAACTGTATTGTGCAGGATATCCAAAACAGCCTATACGCCCGGCTGAGTAATTTCTATAGCCGTTTCTAAATCGGCCCGCCCTTATTGAAAAGGATATGCTTCCGGCATATCCTTTTTTCTTTCCATCTTTGCAGGTATGCAAAAAGAAATGCGGAAGAAGCTGATCCGGTGGACGAAGATCATCGTTACTGTATATGTTCTGCTGGGTATCGCGCTCTATTTTTTCCAGGATTATATTTTGTTTCATCCCGTATCGCTGAAGAAGAGCCATCGTTACGCCTTCCAGGAACCGCACCGGGAAGTCAACATCCCCATCAATGCCAGTTCCAACCTCAATGTGGTTCAGTTTACAACAAGCGATACAGTTGCCAGGGGGCTTGTGCTCTATTTTCACGGCAATAAAAAAAACATTTCCTGGTATGAAAAGTATACTCCCTTTTTTACCAGGAAGGGCTATGAGGTTTGGATGATCGACTATCCCGGTTTTGGAAAAAGTACGGGAAAACTCACGGAAGAAAACCTCTATAAATGGGCCGGAATCGTGTACCAGTTTGCCAACAGCAAATTTTCTGCCGATCAGATCATCCTTTATGGGAAAAGTATGGGCACCGGCATCGCCGCCTACCTGGCTTCCAAAAAAGATTGTAAACGGGTGATACTCGAAACACCCTACTATGATTTCCCTGCCGTTGTGCGGCATTACCTGCCCATTTACCCGGTTTACCTGATGTTGCATTATCAAATCCCGACCCATACATTTTTAACAAGAATAAAAGCCCCGGTCACGATTTTTCATGGTACAGATGACGGCATCGTCACGTACGGGAATTCACTCCGGCTCGAAAAAATATTCAAGCCCGGTGATGAACTGATCACGATCAAAGGGGGAAGCCATAATGACCTTTTTAATTATCCCGAAACAATCAGCAAGCTCAATGCCCTGCTAAAATGAGTATTAACAAATATTTGTAAATTTTATTTGTCATTATGTAAAATATACTTTACTTTTAGTAAAAATTATTTTACATGAAAAATAAGCTCCTCCTTCCTAATAATTATAAACGGTATGGGATAGGCCTACTGATACCTTTTGCCGTGATCGGGGTATTGAGTATTTACAATGAATTTGAGTTGGGATTTCTACAAACCGGTAAGAATATCCCTTACTTTAACATGTTTGACTTCACAGACAATAATTTCACCAACGAAATAGCATTAAGCGGTGTCATGATCGGGTTGCTCATGATTGCCTTTTCAAAAGAAAAGACAGAAGATGAATTTATTCATCAGATCCGGCTGGAATCCTGGCAATGGGCCGTCATCATCAATTATGCCCTCCTGTTTTTGGCGAACTGGCTGATCTATGGTTCCGAATTTTTGCAGGTAATGATTTATAATATGCTGACCATCCTGATCATTTTTATCATTCGGTTTAACTGGTTGCTTTACAAATACAAAAAACAATTGTCTGAATAAACCCGAGTTATGACGAATACCATTAAAATAGAAAGAGCGATCCATAACCTTACACAGGCAGAACTGGCAGAAAAGATCGGTGTATCAAGGCAAACGATCAATGCCATGGAAAGCAATAAATATGTACCCTCTGCCGTATTGGCTATGAAAATAGCAAGGCTATTCAATAAACCCGTTGAAGCCGTTTTTCAGTTGCAGGAGAATGACTGATGATAAAACACCGCCGCCGGTGCCACTTTTTTTAATTTCCGGTTCCCGTTCTTGTACCGGCTCCCTCCTTTTCTTTAATTAAGTTATTTTGCGGACAATGTATTATTCTTCGAGGTAAACCTTATTTTTTGTAACCCTTAGCTTATATCCGACCCCCACTTTCAGGGCATAATTTTCCTTTTCATGGCTTACCGGGAAACCAAAACAAACAGGATAGTCCGCATCCCTGGTATGTTCATGAATGATATCATAAGCTGACTGGCCAAAGGGCCTGTCCGTATCTTTGCAATCGGTAAAACCCCCGATGATCAGACCGGCCAGCCGGGATAATTTCTTACTCCGCTTCAACTGGTAAAACATCCTGTCTATTGTATAGAGATATTCACCCACATCTTCGATGAAAAGGATTTTCCCCCTGGTTTTTAAATCACTGTCAGTGCCTATCAGGTGGGTTAGCAGGGCAAGGTTCCCCCCCACCAGTTCACCGATACCCTCCCCTTTGATATTCAGGGGATGCGCTTCGCACTGGTAACGGATCTTATCGCCCTGTAAAGCAGATTTTAGCGATTGTACATACTCGTTGATATACCCCCCGTCATTGAATGCGGCTGCCATCGGGGCATGAAGGGTAGCAATATAATAGTTGGTATAAATATGCGTATGCAGCACCGTGATATCGCTGAATCCGATGATCCACTTAGGATGCTTTTTGAATTTCTTAAAACTGATCCTGTCAATGATCCGGCCCATGCCATACCCCCCGCGGGCGCACAAAACAGCTTTTATGGATGTGTCATCCAGCATCATTTGCAGGTCTTCCAGCCTTTCTTCATCCGTACCGGAAAAATAATTTTGGGATTCACTGCCAACTGTTTTACCAACTTTTACCTGGAAACCCCATTCGGCTGTCAATACACGGATACATTCCGCTACCCGCTCCGTGTCCATATAACCAGCAGGACAAATGATGCCGATCGTATCTCCCTTTTCAAGATATGGTGGATATTTGATCATAACCTTTCGCTTTGATACTATACAGCACAAGTTAACAATATGATCGTTATCATAGGCTATCAATGAGGAAAATCAAGGTGACATCCTCCTATTCAAAATACATTTGCACTATTTACAAACGAACATATGCCAACACAAACAAAACCGATTGCAGCTGTTGCCGCTTCCCTGGGACTATCAGAAGAACAGATCATCACCTATGGAAAATACAAAGCCAAGATCGATATCAATACGCTCCGCAACAACCCGGGTAAACAGGGTAAACTGATCCTGGTCACTTCTATTACGCCCACCAAGGCAGGCAATGGAAAAACGACCACTTCTATCAGCCTGGCCGATGGACTTCGCCATATCGGCAAGCAGGCCGTATTGGCTTTGCGGGAACCCTCCCTGGGCCCCTGTTTCGGGATGAAAGGGGTGGGTACCGGTGCCGGTAAATCGCAACTCTTTCCAGCCGATGAGATCAACCTGCACTTTACAGGCGATTTTCATGCAGTCAGTGCAGCCAATAATATGCTGGCCGCTCTATTAGACAATTACAATTTTCACGCACAGGGCACCGCCAATGAATTGAAAGAGACCTATTGGCGAAGAGTACTGGATGTGAATGACCGTTCCCTGCGGTATATCATAACGGGCTTGCATGGTGGTAAAAACGGGCTACCAACAGAAACAGGTTTTGACATTACCCCTGCATCGGAATTGATGGCTATCCTTTGCCTGTCAAAGGACCTTGATGACCTGAAGAGAAGGGTCAATAATATCCTGCTGGGTTTTACTGCGGGAGGCAACCCATTAACGACAAAGGATATTTCTGTGGGGGGCGCCATCACCGCCCTGATGAAAGATACGGTTATGCCCAACCTGGTTCAAACCTTGGAAGGAACCCCGGCGCTTGTACATGGAGGACCTTTTGCCAATATCGCCCATGGTTGTAATTCCATCATCGCCACCCAAACGGCACTGGCGTTGGGGGAATATGTATTGACGGAAGCAGGGTTTGGCAGCGACCTCGGTGCAGAAAAATTCTTCAATATCAAATGCCGGAACAGCGGGCTGACTCCCGCCTTAAGCATTATCGTGATCACGACCCAATCCCTGAAACTTCATGGAGAAGTGCCGGTACCCGAAATAAAAGACATCCACCCCGACGGCCTCCTCAAGGGGATGAGGAATCTCGACAGGCATATCGGCATCCTCCGCTCATTTGGGCAGAAAGTGATGGTAGTCCTGAACCGTTTTGACCGGGATACCGATCATGAGGTCAACCTGATCGCCGGCTGGTGTGAAAAAAAACAGGTGCCCTTTGCCGTAAGTAATGGTTTTTCTGCCGGCAGCCAGGGTTCCGTGGAAGCAGCGGAGAAGATCGTGGCCCTGACGACGGATCCTGCCGGACCGGTGCAATATACTTACACAGCCGAAGACACCGTGGAGGAGAAAATCAGGAAAGTGGTCAGGAATATCTATGGGGGAAAAGATATCTATTTAGAAAAAAAGGCCCGGCAGCAACTGAAAAAGATCATTGCTTCCGGTTATGGCCAATTCCCGGTCTGTATCGCCAAAACACAATATTCCTTTACCGATTCGCCCGATGATATTCATGTTTACGACGATTTTATCATCAATATTGACGAACTCATGGTCAATGCCGGTGCTGAATTCATTGTGGCCGTTTGCGGGGAAATGATGCGGATGCCGGGTCTGTCGCCCCACCCTGCTGCCACTGCTTTTGATGTGGAAAATGGGGCCATCAAAGGTCTCGGATGACAATCAGGCCATCTCATCGAGGGTAACGCCTTTTTGAAGAACGGACAGCCGGTGCTGTACCCCGCATTTGAGTGCATAATTGTTTTTCTGGTGACCCACCGGAAAATCAAAACAAACCGGATAAGAATACTCCTTTACTTTTTCCAATACGATCTCGTACAGGTCTTTCCCGAATTCTTCTTCAGGGTCTTCGCTGGGTTTAATTTTAAAACCACCGATCACCAGGCCTTTGAGCCCCGATAACTTGCCGCTTCGTTTCAGGTTCCAGAACATCCGGTCGATGCTGTACAGGTATTCACCGGTATCTTCCACGAACAATATCTTGCCCCGGGTCCTGATATCCGATTGGCTGCCGGCCAGGCTTTCGAGTGTTTTCAGGTTGCCCCCCACCAGCACTCCTTCAGCGATACCATTATTGTTGCGGGGATGGGAGGTCAGTTCATAATGCATGGTTTCCCCGCGTAAGGCCTTTTCAATGGAATAGACCGTTTCGATCTGTTCGGGTTCGGCCTTATCCCAATCTTCGGGAAAGCTGTTGGTCATTTTGGAATGGATGGAGGCAAAACCCAACTGCCGGTTGATATGGGAATGAAAAACCGTGGCATCGCTAAACCCGATGATCCATTTGGGGTGCTGTTTGAATTTTTCCCAGCGCAACTGATCGATAATGCGCACAGCGCCATATCCCCCCCTTGCGCACATGATGGCTTTGATACCCGGGTCATCCAGCATCTGCTGAAAATCGGTTATGCGTTCCTGGTCGGTACCGGCAAAGGTGAAATCCCTTTTTCCAATCGTACTACCGGTGCGGATTTGAAAGCCCCACTCCCCCATTTTTTTCACGGCAGGCTGAATTTCTTCCGCTGTAATATATCCTGCCGGGGCTGCAATACCAATGATATCCCCTTTGCGCAGGTAATGGGGAATCACCGGTATATCATCTTCCTCGTTGCGCGGTATGGCCCCTTTTGATGTCATACCGGGCAGGGACAATACAGTGGCCGCGGCTGCCAGGAACTTTTTCCGGTTCATCATGCTTTCTTTCATTATAAGTTACAAAGTAAAAAGTAATTATCTTTCCTCCACTATTTATTTAACTTCCTTTTTAACCTGCAAACAGTGGATAAACTGGTAAAAGGTATATCAAAGATCTCAGTGCTTTCTCCGGAAATCATGACCGTCTTCGTCGAAAGCTGGAAACAATGGGACCTGCCCAGGGATCATCTGCTGCTCCGGGAAAAAGCAGTATCCGAACATATCTATTTTCTGGAAAAGGGAGCGATCCGCATCTTTTATCACAAAAACGATAAGGAGGTAACTGAATGGATCGCGATGGATGAACAGTTCTTTCTTTCTATCACCAGCTTCTTTGAACGCCAGCCCAGCCGCCTGATCATCCAAACCATAGAACCCTCTGTCATCTGGGGCATTCATTACAGTGACCTGATGCAACTTGCTGCACAATACCATCCAGTAGAGACCCTGTTCCGAAAAATGATGACCGGGTCACTCATCCTTTCCCAGCAGCGGATGGATTCTATTCAATTCGAATCTGCCCAGCAACGCTATGATCATCTCCTGGAAAAAAATCCCGCAATCATCCAAAGGATCCCCCTGTCTTATATCGCTTCTTTCCTGGGAGTCACCCTCGAAACCCTGAGCAGGATCAGGAGCGCTCACAGGAACTGATTATTTGATAATTGTCAAATGAACCAACCCTGGTCTGCAGGAACTTTGGGTCCTAAATGCTTGCATCATGAAATACTTTCTTTTGATCAGTGGCGCTCTCCTCGCTGTCACCAGCCTGTTTTCCCAATCCATGAAAGCCAAAGAACTGGTGTCCGGAATGACACTGGAAGAAAAAGTGAACCTTGTAGTGGGTATGGGGATGAATATCCCCGGTTTGAGTCAAAATACAAATCCGGTAATAGGGCAAACCATGGACAGGGTGCCGGGGGCTGCAGGCACCACTTATGCGATTAATCGTTTGGGCATACCGGGAACCGTAGTGGCTGATGGGCCGGCCGGGCTTCGGATTGATCCGTTCAGGAATAACGACAGCAGCAAATCCTATTATGCAACAGCCTGGCCGGTTGCCACCTTACTCGCATCCACCTGGGATACCAGCCTGGTGAAAGCCGTAGGAATGGCGATGGGGAATGAAGTGAAAGAATATGGAGTGGATGTCCTCCTCGGGCCGGGATTAAATATTCAAAGGAACCCCCTGGGCGGCCGGAATTTTGAATACTATTCAGAAGACCCCCTTGTATCGGGAAAAATGGCTGCCGCCATGGTCAAGGGTATACAGTCAAATGGTGTGGGCACTTCTATCAAACATTTTGCGGTCAATAACCAGGAAACCAACAGGAATACCGTAAATGCCATTGTGAGTGAAAGGGCTTTACGGGAGATCTACCTGAAAGGTTTTGAGATTGCCGTCAAAGAATCCGATCCCTGGACAGTGATGAGTTCTTATAATCTCCTGAATGGCCATTACACTTCTGAAGAATATGACCTGCTCACTTCGATCCTGAGAAAGGAATGGGGATTTAAAGGCTTGGTGATGACCGACTGGTTTGGCGGAAAGGATGCCGTGGCCCAGATGAAGGCCGGTAATGATCTATTGATGCCCGGAACACCAGCGCAAAAGAAAGCCATTCTTGATGCTGTCAAAAATGGTTCGCTCAGCCTGGATATCCTAGATGAAAATGCCGGCCGTATCGTAGATTATATCTTGAAGACGCCATCTTTCCATCATTTTGTTTTCAGCGACCAGCCCAACCTGGCCGCGCATGCAAAAATAGCAAGGACTGCCGCTGCAGAAGGTATGGTGCTTTTGAAGAACAATAGTATGACGCTTCCCCTCCATCAAAACCGGTCCATGGCGGTCTTTGGCAATACTTCCTATGATTTTATTGCCGGCGGTACCTGAAGCGGGGATGTAAATGAAGCCTACACCGTTTCACTGGTGGAAGGACTTGGAAAGGCTGGTTTTACGATCGAAAAGGGGCTGGAGAAAATGTATACGGATTATTTAAAAGCAGAAGGGATCAGGCATCCCAGGAAAAGTTTTTTTGAAGAGTTCATGAACCCAACACCCCGGCCGGAAGAGCTTGACCTGGACCCTTCCAGGATCAGCAAAATAGCCAACGAAACCGAAATAGCGCTGATCACTATTGGCAGGAATGCCGGGGAAGGAAGAGACAGAAAAGTGGAAAATGATTTTGAACTTTCTGCTGCAGAAAAAACTTTGATCAAAAACGTATCGGAGGCCTTTCATGCCCAACAAAAAAAAGTGGTGGTCATTCTCAATATTGGTGGTGTCATTGAAACGGACAGCTGGAGCCGGCAGGTGGATGCGATCTTACTCACCTGGCAACCGGGCCTGGAAGCCGGAAATGCTGTTGCGGATGTCCTGAGCGGCAAGGTAAATCCTTCGGGAAAACTTACCGCCAGCTTCCCCGTCAGCTATGAAGATGTGCCTTCTGCCAAAAACTTTCCGGGCATTGAATACCCGGAAAAGGCATCAACCGGATTATTGGGTATGCCACAGGTGCCGGCCGATGTTACCCATGAAGAAGGGATTTATGTTGGCTACCGGTATTATAACAGTTTTAATGTTAAAACCGCCTACCCGTTTGGATATGGCCAGTCCTATACGAAGTTCGGTTACAGCAACCTGAAGCTAAGTTCAAAAACGTTTAACAATAAGTTGATCGTGACCGTTGATATTACCAACCGGGGAAATATTGCCGGTAAAGAAGTTGTGCAATTGTATATCAGCGCACCGGTTACAAAAATTGATAAGCCTGCTGTTGAATTAAAAGGTTTTGCAAAAACAAAACTGCTCAAACCCGGAGAAACACAAACCCTGAGATTTGTATTAACAGCCGACGAACTGGCTTCCTATAATACCCAGGCCATTGCCTGGGTAGCAGATGCCGGTCAATATACCGTGAAGATCGGGGCCTCTTCCACGGATATCAAATTAAGCGGCAGCTTTGATCTGGGAAAAAATATTGTAACACAAAAATGCCGGCAGGTACTGGCTCCGCAGGTACTCATCCATGAAATGCACCGATAAGCATGACGAACAGTAAAACAAAACAAATTCAGCGGGTTGCGCTGGCCCCTTTTGGGTAATGACCGCTATTCCGGTATTTTTGCAGGCTAACAAAGTCGTTCAGTTTACATGACAACCCCAAAAAGATACCTGGTTACATCAGCCCTACCCTATGCCAACGGCTTGAAACATGTGGGTCACCTGGCCGGTGCCTATATTCCTGCTGATATTTATGTACGCTACCTGCGTGCCCGGAAAAGGGATGTGGTATTTGTTTGTGGCAGTGATGAACATGGTACGGCTATCCCAATACAGGCCACCCGGGAAGGCACCACCCCCCAGGCCATCATCGATAAATACCATGCGGCCATGAAACAGGATTTTGAAGACCTGGACATGAGTTTCGATATTTATCACCGCACCAGCGATCCCCTGCATCATGAAACAGCACAGGAATTTTTCACCTACCTGAACGACCGGCAGGAACTGGAAGTAAAAGAAACAGAACAATATTTTGACGAATCGGCAAATACCTTCCTCGCCGACCGATATATAAAAGGCACCTGCCCTAATTGCGGCAGCGACCGGGCATTCGGAGATCAATGTGAAAACTGCGGTCGGACACTGAGTCCTGATGAACTGATCAACCCCGTGAGCACCCTGAGTGGCAAGGCTCCGATCAAGAAAAAAACATCACACTGGTACCTGCCCCTGGGCAAACACGAAGCATTTTTAAGGGAATGGATATTACAAGACCATAAAGATGACTGGAGGGCCACGGTGATCGGCCAGTGTAAAAGCTGGATTGACGGAGGCCTGCAATCAAGGGCGGTAACGAGGGATCTTGACTGGGGAATAAAAGTTCCCCTGAAAGATGCAGCCGGTAAGGTGCTCTATGTTTGGTTTGATGCCCCGATTGGCTATATCAGCGCAACAAAACAATGGGCCATTGATCATGAAAAAGACTGGAAGCCCTACTGGTATGACAAGGATACCCAACTGGTGCATTTTGTTGGAAAGGATAATATCGTCTTCCATTGCATCATCTTTCCCGTAATGCTGAAACTTCATGGTAATATTCTTCCTGCCAATGTGCCCGCCAATGAATTCCTGAACCTGGAAGGTGATAAGATGAGCACCAGCCGGAACTGGAAACTGGATATGCGGGATTATATCAATGATTTTGTGAAAAAGGAAAATGGCGGGGGGCAGTGTGTGGATATGCTTCGCTATTACCTGACACAGATAGCCCCCGAAACCAAGGACAGCGAATTTATGTGGAAAGGTTTCCAGGATGCGGTGAACAGTGAACTGGTCAGCATCTTTGGCAATTTTGTGAACCGCAGCTGGGTGCTCATGCACAAACTTTGTGGCGGAAAAGTTCCGGTCTTTCATCATCAGCTTCTCGACGATAATGACCAGGTGCTGATCAAAGAGATTGAAACGTCAAAAGTGAAAATTGAAAACCTGATTGAGCAATATAAATTCAGGGAAGCCTTATATGAAGTAATTGATCTTTCGAGAAAGGGCAACCAGTATATGCAGAAAAAAGAACCCTGGATCCTGGCCAAGAACCTGAATGATCATGCACAGGCACTGATCGATAACTGTTTGCATGTTTGCCTCCAACTTTGCGCGAACCTGGCCATCCTCATCAATCCATTTCTGCCCAATACTGCCAGGACCATGACAAAAATGATGAAAGTTGTGGATAAGATGCTGGATTGGGAGAATGCCGGTAAGCTTAAATTACTCAGCGTCGGATATAGTTTAAGGGAGCCGCAACTGTTGTTCCGGAAAATCGAGGATGCGGAAATCACCGAACAGGTTGAAAAACTAAAGGCCAATGCCCAATCACCCCAAACTACTCAACCAATGGAAGCACCAACCCCCCAACATTCAATGATCAGCCCGGAGATACAGTTTGATGATTTTGCCAAAATCGACCTCCGCACGGGGATCATCACCGCTGCAGAAAAAGTGGAAAAAGCGGATAAACTGCTCCAACTGGAAGTGGACCTGGGCTTTGAAAAAAGGACCATTGTATCCGGTATTGCCCTGCATTATTCACCCGAAACCCTGGTGGGCAGGCAGGTCACCGTCGTAGCCAACCTCGCACCCCGTAAAATGAGGGGCATCATCAGCCAGGGCATGATATTGATGGCCGAAGATGCAGCCGGAAAATTACATTTCATCAACCCGGAAAATACGATAGCGCCCGGTAGTAAGGTTTCCTGAAGATCACGTGCCTGTTGTAAGTTTATGCTCCGCAATCGGTTGCGGTATACTTTTTTTCCCCGCCCAAAAAAAATGGCCTGTTTCTTGTTTGTGGAAATGTCATAAAAAAGTAAAAAATAACCCAACCAACCGGTTACATTTTGGTATCTGGTATTTACAAACCACCCGTAAGTTGGGTTAATTTCTACAAAGCAAGCATCCAATTCATCTGCCAGAGAGGAATTTTTAACGACTTCAAAACTTGACTATGCAAAAAAAGCAGTTAATGCGAACGCTATTGGTATGTTTCAGTGTTTTCGCCCTTCTGATGGCCTGTAAGCATGAAATTCCTGTCTACAATCCTCCTGTTGACAATGGCGGTGGCTCAGGTGGTAGCGGTGGTGGCGGTACCGTGACCTGTAGCCCTGATACCGTTTATTTTCAGCAACAGATTTTACCCATCATCGTCTCCAATTGTGCAAAAAGCGGTTGCCACGATGCCAGTTCCCATGTTGAAGGCCTCAACCTTACAACTTATTCGGGCATCATGCGGATCGTAAGCCCAGGCAACCCCGGTAACAGTAAACTCTATAGGGTTATTGTAACCAGTAATAATGGCGACAGGATGCCGCCTCCCCCTGACCCCAGAATGCCACAGGAGCAGGTCGACCTGATTTATAAATGGATCCAGCAGGGAGCGAAAAACAATGCCTGTACAGGAGGCTGTGATACGGCGGTCTTTACTTATAGTGGCGCGGTAAAACCCATCATCACCTCCCAATGCCAGGGCTGTCATAGCGGGGCGGCACCCGGTGGCGGTATTGACCTGAGCACATACAATGGGGTGAAGGCGGTGGCCAATAACGGGAAACTTTGGGGCGCTGTCCATAAAGATCCGGGATATGTGGCGATGCCGCCGGCAGGAAACGGTTTATCAGATTGCCAGCTTACACAGATAAGAAAATGGCTGGATAACGGTTCCCCCAATAATTAATAACCCGAATCAAATAATAGAAAATACGGTTACAGGATGAAAAGAAACAAAATTTTAACAGCATTGGCCCTACTCACAAGCGTTATTACCCTGAATAGTTGTTATTATGATATTGAGGAAGAATTGTACCCGGCCGGCAACAGCAATTGCGATACCACGGGTGTAACGTATAGTAATACAGTTGCCCCCATCATGCAATCACTTTGTATCAGCTGTCATAGTACAAGCCTTCCTTCCGGAAATATTACACTGGATACCTATGCAGCTGTAAAGACCCAGGCCCTGAACGGGAAACTCTACGGCTCCATTAACCATAGCGCCGGATATGTACCAATGCCCCAGGGGGGAAATAAGATGAACAGCTGTCTTGTCAACAGGATTAAATCATGGGTAGATGGCGGGGCCATTAATAATTAATAAATCGTTTGTTATGCGTAAAAAGACAATCATTTTTTCCTTTATCAGCGTGATCGTGCTTACCGGTGGTTATTTCGGATACAAGGAATATACCCGGAAAAAAACAGACCTGAGTCATGTAAAAGCCGGTTTATCGATTCAATCTTCCGATCTCATAAAAGAGTTCGAATCTGATGAGGATGCCGCCAATAAAAAATACCTGCCGAAAGAAGATTTCATCATTGAGGTGACCGGCACCATTAAGGATATCAGGAAAGATGATAAGGGCAGGTATACTGTCGTACTCCAGGGCGACGCAGGCACGCTCTCTTCCGTACAATGCGCCGTCGATTCAACGCATAATGATGCAATACAGGCTTTACAGAAAGGGACAACGGTCAGCATGAAAGGCGTCGTCACCGGATTTAATGCAGATGAATTGCTCGGATCGGATGTGTTCTTATCTAGAAGCGTTATCGCTAAAGACTAACCATGAAGTTTTTAACCTCAAATTAAATCAGCAGTATATGAAAAAGGCATTGATTATTCTCGCATTGGCTTTATCAGCATCAAGCGTATCCTTTTCACAGGACAAGTTCTATACAAAAACAGGAACGATCTTCTTTGAATGTACAAAATCACCCCTTGAAAAGATAGAAGGCACCAATAACAGTGTGACCTGTGTGCTGGACAGCAAGACGGGCAATATGCAGTTTGCCGTTCTGATGAAGGGCTTCGAGTTCAAGCGGGCATTGATGCAGGAACACTTTAATGAGAATTATGTGGAAAGCCATAAGTTCCCCAAAGGAGAATTCAAAGGCCAGGTTACCAATAATGCCGATATCAATTACGGTAAAGACGGTGAATATACTGCCAAAGTGAAAGGAAAACTGACCATACATGGCGTTACCAAAGACGTAGAATCGACCGGTAAACTCAGCGTCAGGGGAGGAAAGATTGCCGCCAATGCCGTATTCCAGATTCTGCTTTCAGACTATGATATCAGCATCCCAACGGTGGTGAACGATAAGATCTCCAATACCGTCAACATAAAAGTGGATTGTTCTCTCGAACCATTAAAATAATTAACCCGGCAACATTCACCCACCCATCAAAACCAATACAGCTCATGCGCATCACCAAAATCGCCTTTGCCATCCTTCTGTTATCATCATGCTGCACCGGGTTGCAGGCACAGGACGAGGACCTGCTGAGCCTGGTCGGCGGTAATGAAAAGCCAAAAAAGGAATTCGTCGATTATGCATTTAAGTCTTCGCGGGTTATCATGAGCCAGAGCCTTGAAATGACCAGGCCGGGTGTAATGGATTTCCGCATCCTGCATCGCTTCGGCAATGTGAACAAAGGGGCATATGAATTTTTTGGCCTTGACAATGCGACCATGCGGATGGGTTTTGATTTTGGCATCACCAAAAATTTTATGCTGGGGGTGGGAAGAAGTACCAATAAAAAGGAATTCGACGGTTTCCTGAAATACCGCCTTATCCACCAGTCCAAAAACGGTGGGCTGCCCTTTTCCGTACTGGCTGTTGCCGGGGGCACTTTAAATTCCCTGAAATGGGCCGACACCTCGCGTAAAAATTATTTCACCTCCAGGCTGGCATACTATGGACAGTTAATCATCGGCAGCAAGATTACAGAAGGTATCACCCTTCAGTTGATGCCCACAGTATTGCACCGCAATCTCGTTCCCACCTTCAATGACCCCAGTGATATGTTTGCTGTTGGTGCGGGAGGCAGGATCAGGTTGAGTAACCGGGTTTCCTTTACTGCCGATTATTATTACAGGGTCAACCCCAACGAAAATGACGGCACCAAAAATCCGCTTTCTGTTGGGATCGATATTGAAACCGGCGGACACGTATTCCAGATCCATTTTACCAATGCCATCGGTATGAATGAAAGAGTCTTTTTAACGGAAACAACAAATGACTGGGCGAAAGGGGATATCCAGTTCGGGTTTAACCTGTTAAGGGCCTTCCAGATAAAAAAGCAAAAAAAATAACAAATATTGAGGTTCTGATGGAAAAAAGCCCCGCAGCTGCGGGGCTTTTTATTTACAGAGAATTTATGAAAGATCCCTTGCAGAAAATTATTTTTCAGCTAACTTCGATGAAAATAGTTGCATAACTAACTAATTTTGTCTTATGTCAAATCGGATCATCAAAAAAGTCGCCGTACTGGGTAGTGGCGTTATGGGAAGCAGGATCGCCTGTCATTTTGCAGGCATCGGGTTACAGGTTTTACTACTGGACATTGTGCCGGGTGATGCAAAAGAAAGCAGCGATCCGAAACAGAGGAACAGGATCGTTAATGATTCACTGAGTGCTGCCATCAAGTCCAACCCCTCTCCTGTTTATCACAAGAACGTGGTGAAAAAGATCAGCACCGGGAATTTTGATGATAACATGAAAGATATCGCCGGTTATGATTGGGTGATTGAAGTAGTGGTGGAAAGGCTTGATATCAAACAACAGGTTTTTGAAGCCGTTGAAAAATTCCGGAGACCCGGCACCTTGATCACTTCCAATACTTCAGGTATCCCCATCCACATGATGGCCGAAGGACGGTCGGATGATTTTAAAAAACATTTTTGCGGCACCCATTTTTTTAACCCTCCCCGGTATTTACGCTTGCTGGAGATCATACCTACTGCCTATACGGATCCTGAAGTGATCAGTTTCCTGATGCATTACGGTGACCTGTACCTGGGAAAGACCACCGTACTGTGCAAAGACACACCCGCTTTTATTGCCAACCGGGTGGGTGTGTTTGGGATGATGGCGATCATGAACAGTATGGAAAAGCTGGGCCTGACCATCGACGAGATCGACGCTTTGACCGGTCCCCTTATCGGAAGACCAAAATCTGCAACGTTCAGGACGGCTGATGTTGTAGGGATCGATACCCTTGTAAAAGTGGCCAGGGGTGTAGCCGAAAATTGCCCGGATGATGAAGCAAGGGATATTTTTACGATCCCCGCATGGCTGGATAAGATGGTTGAGAACAAATGGCTGGGTGATAAAACAGGACAGGGATTTTTTAAGAAAGTAAAAACACCGGAGAAGAAATCAGAGATACTGAGTCTTAACCTGGCAACATTTGAATATCAACCCCGGGTAAAAACAAAATTTGCCACCGTTGAAACAGCCAAACCAATCGATAATTTACCGCAGCGGCTGCTAGCCCTTTGTGCAGGAAAGGATAAGGCCGGCGAATTTTTCCGCCAGTTTCATTATGGACTTTTTTCCTATATATCCCATCGCATCCCTGAGATCAGTGATGAACTTTACCGGGTAGATGATGCCCTGATGGCCGGTTTTGGCTGGGAGATCGGGGCCTTTGAAAGCTGGGACGTGCTGGGGGTTGCCAAAACAACGGAAAAAATGAAATTATCCGGTTATCAGGTAGCCGGATGGGTGGATGAGATGCTGGCCAATGGCCACACCGCTTTCTATAAGGTGGAACAAGGAAAAAAATTCTGTTATGACCCTTCTTCCAAAACCTATAAACCACTTCCGGGAGCAGATGATTTTATTGTGATGAGCAATTACAAGGATAAGCTGGTGTGGAAAAACGGCAGTTGCAACCTGTATGATATCGGCGATGATGTTTTAGGGTTACAATGGAATACCAAGATGGGAAGCATTGGCGGTGATGTGCTCAGTGGGATCCAGACCGCGATTGAAAAAGCAGAAAAAGGTTTTAAGGGCCTGGTGATTGCGAATGAGGGACCTAATTTCAGTGCCGGCGCCAATGTTGGTATGATCTTCATGCTGGCCATTGACCAGGAATATGATGAATTGGATTTGGCGATCAGGATGTTTCAGAATACCATGATGCGGGTCCGCTATTCTTCAGTGCCGGTGGTGACGGCTCCGCATGGTCTTACCCTGGGGGGAGGCTGCGAACTCAACCTGCATGCCGATAAATGCTGCCCGGCAGCTGAAACCTATACGGGTCTTGTGGAACTGGGCGTTGGATTGATACCCGGTGGCGGGGGCACAAAAGAATTTGCACTCAGGGCCGCAGATGAAATGCATGAGGACGAACCGGAAACCATCACTTTGAAAAACCGTTTCCTGACCATCGCTACGGCAAAAGTCGGCACTTCCGCCCAGGAAGCATTTGACCTGGGCATCTACAGGAAAGGTCATGATGAAGTGGTATTGAATCAAAGCAGGCGGATTGCAGCAGCCAAAAAGTCGGTGATCGAGATCTATGAAAGCGGTTATATAACACCGGTACAAAGAAAGGATATAAAAGTATTGGGCCGGTCTGCCCTCGGGGCCCTCTATGCCGGAATCAACGGTATGTGGCGGGCGCATTACGCCACCGACCATGATGCACTGGTGGCGAAAAAACTGGCCTTTGTCATGTGCGGTGGCGACCTGAGCGAGCAAAGCCTGGTATCGGAACAATACCTGCTCGACCTGGAAAGAGAAGCCTTCTTGTCGCTTTGTGGTGAAAAAAAGTCACTGGAAAGGATCCAAAGTGTCCTCACTTCCGGCAAGCCTATCCGTAACTGATTACCTGCCAGCCTGTTTTGAAAAAATGCCGGTGACCATTGTCCTATTCTGAAAAATGGGTTATTCCTATATTCACCCAACCATTTATTTAAAGAGGTATATCTTATTACTGAAAAGAACAGACATTTGGCAGCTTCAGAGCAGCTCCTGCTAAAAGGATGTATAAAAGGCGAAAGAGCTGCACAATCACAATTGTACAGCCAGTTTTCCCCTGTCATGCTAGGGGTCTGTATGCGTTATGCCAGGTCGAAAGAGGATGCTGAGGAAATATTACATGAAGGGTTTTTAAGGGTCTTCAAATATATTCAACAGTACAAAGGCACAGGTTCTCTCGAAGGATGGATCAGGAAAATCATGGTGAATTGCGCGTTGCTCAAGTATCGTGAAAAAGCCAGGCTGGTACCCGTCATTGAATTGAATGAATTTGTTCCCGAAACAGGAACAGATGCGGGGATCCAGGAAAAGATAGATGTAAAAGAATTATTACAACTGATCCAAAATTTGCCCGCAGGTTACAGGGTCGTTTTTAACCTCTACGTCTTTGAAGGTTATAAACACCGGGAAATCGCCGAACTGCTGGGCATTTCCGAAGGAACATCCAAATCCAATCTCTTTGATGCCAGGGCCATTTTGCAAAAGGAAATTATCAGCAAAAAAAAAATAAACTATTATAGGTAGTACGCATGGGTGATGATGTAAACGATATTGATAATCTATTTCATGCCGGGCTGGATGCACACCGGGAAACGCCTTCGCCGGAAGTCTGGGAGCAGCTTTCTTCCGATCTGGATAAAGAGGAAATAGCGGCTTATAAGAAGAAATATGTGTTTGCGAAGAGAATAGCGGTTTTGCTGTTGCTCTTATTCCTCTCTTACCTGGTTGCAGACAATTTCCTGCGCCATTCCGGATCCGGATCTCTGGCAGACAGGGATAAGGTTTCCGGCACGGGTAAGACCCCAACCCTTCCCGGGGCAGATGAAGAAACTCATAAAAATATTTCGGGTATCCGGGACCGCCAGTACCCAACAACTGATGACAAAACCGCCGATATCACCGGCACTACCCGGTATAATGTATCTCCCCCCGAAGAGGCCACCTTACCGGATGCAGAAGCAGCAGCAAGCCCGATCTCCAAAAAACATTCCCTTCCTGCAAACAGCAACCCAGCTTCGGAAAAATCCAGTACTGCTCCAATACCCGCACAGGTTGTGGCCGGCCGGGTAAAAAACATCGCCCCCCAAAAAAATAATTCAAAGCGTAGGATTTCCCGAAATGAGCGGGATATCTTGGTCAATAATTTGACCTCTGCAGAAACTGAGGCCGTGGCGCTTAAACAGCCTCCAATAAATGAACATACCCATATCCCCGCGCAACGGGTTGGCCTGTTTACGGGGAACCTGCCTGTAACCGGAATAGATTCCGCTGCCAGTTTCCTGGTCAGCAGGGATCGGTTACAGGACCCTTTCCGGCAAAAAAGACCATTGAACAGGGGCTGGACTTTCACTGTATTGGGTTCAGCCGAAGTACCGAAGATCTATGCAAAGGATGAAGACGGATCCATTCCAATGCCCGTTAATGTACGCGAACTGGAAGAAAAGGAAAATGAAGAACCCTCCTTCAGCGGAGGTGTACTGGCCAGTTATCCCTTTAACAGGAAGTTTTCATTCCAAACAGGTCTTTTATATACAACCAATTTTGTCAGTGTCAGACCCCAGCAGGTTTATGCCGTTGCCGGACCCGGAGGGGAAACTGATTTCAAAATCAATCTCACCTCCGGTTTTGCATATATCAAACCTGGTGCAGGTCAGCCTTTACCCGGTGATAGCCTTAAAATCGAGGAATCGCACAGTACGCTTGAATACATCGGTATTCCGGTCCTGATCAATTTTTCACCCGGATCCAACCGCTTGAATTTTTCACCAAGCCTCGGTATTACCGCCAACCTGCTGACCAGGGGCACCCTTGAAACAGAGATCCGGAGCACCCAGTATGGAGAGCAGGAATACAAGACAAAGCTCAACGGGCTGAAAAAATTCACTTTAGGGCTCTATATGAATACCGCTATCCGTTACAGGATAAGGCCGAAAATATCTTTATCCTTCATTCCTTCCTTCCGTTATGCACTGACCCCGATCACAAAGAATACAGGGATCAAATCCTATCCCTATAGTATCGGGGCGGGAATGGGGCTCATTTTTTCATTATAATAGAAGGGATTCGATAATTTCACTGTAGCAATCAATTGTATTGAAAATGGGTTCCGTTGAAATGGACAAATATCACCGGCTGGTTTTCATTTACTCCCACATCATCACGTATGGTAATGCTGCAGATGAAAAAATTACCGCCCTGATCAGGGAAGAAATCGAAACCTTATGGAATGAACCCAAAGCAACTGTATACTTAAAAGGGATTGCCTATAACGTTATCTTTTCCATAACGGCCCGTTTTCAACCCACCCTCACGGATATGGAAGTATATACGAACCTGGACCCCAGCAATAATTATTTCCGGATCGAAGCATTCTCCCATAACCAAATCTCCTTTGTGGACGGGCTGGGTTGCAACAGCGGTTATTTCAAACTTGATAACCTCTACCCTGGTTCCACCACGGCTGCCCATGAATATGGTCATACCCTGGGGCTGGAACACCCCACTGTACTTGATCTTCGCGGTAAAGGCCAGCCGGGAATCATGTATCCCCGTGGCACACTAACGGACCCTGAATTTCAGTATGAACCCCAGGCGCCCGCTGGCACAAAAGGGGGAACCCTTCATCCCAGGTTCAGGAAAGTATTACAGGAAGATATTGACCAGCTGAAACTGGAAAAGATAATTTTAAGTAAGGATAAAAATATCATTGGGGCCTTCACAAATATCTTTCACCAGGACCATGCAGGTGTCAGCCCTTTTGATTTCTTTGGCCCAGCAAGTGCCTGACCGCCGCTACAGCAGTTGGAAAGAGAAAGGTAAAGGAGGTGGCCTGTATCCTGGCTGCACTGACCGTTGTACTTTTCAACACTTCAATACTCATTTCACCCAGTATTATTTTTAGCAAAAAAGAGGGAACAAAAATGGGAATATAAAATTGTCCCCTGCGCTGTTTGCCGATTTCTATTACCAGCGCTTTATTGGAGATGGGTGCGGGCGCTACGGCATTATAGGGGCCCGAAAGATCTTTTTGTTCAAGGGCATGGATAAACATCCTAACGAGGTCATCAATATGTATCCAGCTAATCACCTGTTTCCCATTTCCCAGTATGGCAGCGATGCCCCAATGCAGGGGTTTGATAAATTCCACATAGGCTCCACCGTTATTACTTAATACGATTCCTGTCCTGAGTATCACTAACCGTTTTCCCAAATCGGTGACCGGTTCAATGGATATTTCCCACTGCTTACAAGTCGTGCCGAGGAAATCTTGTGACGGAGGATCAGATTCAATAAACCCTTCACGATGGTTGGAAAGAGGGATGGAAGGATCCGGGCCATACCACCCTATTGCGGATGCACTGACCACAGTTTGCACTTTGTTGGGGTATTCCTTCAATACCTGAACGATAAGTTCACTGCTTTTCACGCGGCTGTCTACAATCTCCTGCTTCCTTTTTTTCGACCAGCGTTTATCCGCTACCCCTGCCCCGGCGAGATGGATGATGTGATCAGCCTTGGCAAGGGCATCCTTATCGATGTGCTGCTTTTTCACATCCCATCCTGCATAACAGAGATGGGGATTTGCAGTCGGGTTCGGGTATCGGGATGGGTTACGGGTCAGGATAATAACATGATATCCTTTTTCCAATAAGGCCTTTGTCAAAGCGGTGCCGACCAGGCCGGTACCGCCGGTGATGAGAATAGTTGCTGCTGTCATGTTCTGTTTGATGCGTTAAACCTATAACAAAATCGGGAATACAGGGTTTGAAAGTATTAATAATAATATTTCCAAAAGAGCCCTGACCCTGGCAAAAAAAACCCCCGGCAGGAAAACCAGGGGGTTACAACTAAAAACACGGCCTTTATTACAGGCTTCATTGGAACGAATAATGATTTAGTCCGGTTTTTTACCGTCCAGGAATGTATTGATCGTACTGATGCGGGTATTGTTGTTGTCGTCGGTTTTGACTTCGTAATTACTGTAAAAGTTTTCTACAGAATTGGAGGGTTGGTACAATTCCATATTGCGGCGGATATATGCCGGCACAGTTTCAAACTCGTTATTGGGGTCGGCTGCGTTCACGTTGAACGACAGGTTGCGTAGCTTTTGCAACCGCTCAGCTGCCCTACGTTTTTGTTCATCGGTTTCGTCCTGCAAAGCGGGATCCTCAACTTGATGACTCAAAGGTGGTTGAGCCTGATGGGCCAACGGCATATCCGCCGCCGGAATGTCATCCCGCTCTACCAATGTCAAGTCGATGGATTCATCCTCGTCTTTGTTATCCACTGGTAAGGGCGGAACCGGTTCTTCGGCAGAAGGCATTGAAGTTGAAACCTCGGGCCTGGACTCTGCATAAATATTGGACGGTCTGGCCAAATAACCACCCGAAGCTGCAGACGACGGGATGGTAGTACTATCTTTATCTTTTGAAAAATGGGCTTGTTGCGCTTGTGAGCTTTCGGAGGAAACGGATTGTCGGGGCGAATGTATGTTTTCATTGCCGGAGGATAACATATACTTTTCAACAGTAGTTTCCCTCGTATTTTCACTTACCTTTTTTTCATCATCGCCCAGTTCCCAGTACACCATCGGCGACGGATCCTCCCTTGTTTCAATATGGTTTTCCCTGATCGGCTGTACATCATCTGAAATATCAATGGCAGGAATCACTTCCGGTTCATCTTCTTCCACCAGCCGGGGCGCCAGCGGGTCTTCCTTTTTCTTTTCCATCTTCACAACGGGTGCTTCTTCGGGTTGCTTTTCTTCTTTCGGTTCGCCCAATACCATCACGATCTTTTCATCTTTCTTATCCTCTTTCTTTTTTTCAGTTTTCGTAAAAGGATCTTTATGCTCAAACCCGGTTGCGATCAGGGTGATCCCAATGGCATTTCCGAGCGCGTTGTCATACCCGAGACCCAGTATAACATCGGTACTGTCTCCTGCCTGGCTCAGGAGGTAATTTTGGATGATCTCCACTTCGTCCATCGTAAATTCATGTTCTCCCTCCGCACTGTTAATGTTGATCAATATCCATTTTGCACCGCGGATATCGTTGTCATTGAGCAGCGGTGAATTCAGGGCTTCTTCGATCGCGCGCTGTGCCCGGTTATCTCCTTCCGCAGCAGCGCTGCCCAGGATAGCAACTCCGCCATTACTCATCACGGTACAGACATCTGCAAAGTCAACATTGATCTGCCCGGTGCTATTGATCACATCCGTGATACATTTTGCCGCAGTCGCCAGCACATTATCCGCTTTTTCAAAGGCTTCCCGCATTTTCAGGTTGCCGAACTGGTGGCGCAGTTTGTCATTGCTGATCACCAATAAAGTATCTACATACTGTTTTAATATCTTAATGCCTTCTTCGGCCTGCAATTGCCTTTTCTTTCCTTCATAGGCAAAGGGTGTGGTCACGATACCCACGGTCAATATGCCCAGGTCCTTACAGATCTTTGAAATGATCGGGGCACCACCGGTTCCGGTTCCTCCGCCCATACCTGCGGTGATGAATGCCATCTTGGTATTCACCTCGAGGATGCGTTTGATCTCTTCCAGTGATTCTTCTGTTGCCTGTCGGCCGATTTCCGGGTTTGCTCCGGCACCAAGCCCCTGCGTCAGGTGTGGCCCCAGCTGGACCTTGTTGGGAACATTGCTGCAGGCAATGGCCTGTGCATCCGTATTACAGATGATAAAATTTACGCCGTCGATCTGCTGGTTAAACATGTGATTGACAGCATTGCTGCCGCCACCACCAACGCCTATTACCTTAATAATGGATGATTTTTCCTTCGGTAAATCAAAATGTATCATAGTTGCTGAATTTATTTCCCTGCTTATCTGTCATAGTCAGCAAGCCGGGAGGCTGTGTTATGGGTTTGTATGCTTAAGTTGTTTGATATGCCTGTATGTTTATAAATGATGGTCTTCTTCCTCTTTAAACAGATCGATGATCCCGTCTTTGAACTTTCCCCAGAAATTATTGAGTCCCTTCCGCTGTTTAACCTGCTCCACGCCCACTTCTTCTTCCGATACCGCTTCTTCCTGTTCCGGATGGCTCCGCTTCAGTCCATCGGGTACGTCCACTTTCCTGAACTCCTTTTCAAACTGCTTACGGTTATGTTCATAATCATCATATCCTTTCAGGATAAGTCCGATACAGGTGGAATAGGTGGGTTTTGTCAGGTCCTCGATATGCCCGACCGCCAGGTGCTCATTGGGCAACCCGATCCTGGCATTCAGACCTGTAACATATTCGGTCAGCTGGATCAGGTGCTTCAGTTGAGAGCCCCCGCCTGTGAGGATCACCCCGCCATTCAGGGCCTTATTGTCAAGTCCTACCTGCTTAAGATGATACGTAACAAAATCCATGATTTCGCTCATCCTTGCCTGTATGATATTTGCCAGGTTCTTCACACTGATTTCCTTTGCGGGCATTCCCCTTAAACCGGGAATGGTGATATAGGCATTGGCCTTGGCCTCATTCGATAATGCAGAACCAAACTGGACTTTCATCTGTTCTGCCTGCGTTTTCAGTACACCGAGTCCTGTTTTAATATCATTGGTGATATTTTCACCGGCAAAAGGAATCACAGCCGTATGTTTGAGGATACCTTCATAAAATACAGCAAGATCGGTTGTACCACCGCCAATGTCAACGATGGCAACTCCTGCTTCCATATCTTCCTGTCCCATGACAGCAGAGGCAGAAGCCAGGGGCTGCAAAACAAGGTCTTTTGTATACAAACCTGATTTTTCCACACTGCGGTTGATATTCCGGATAGCGTTCTTATCTCCGGTGATGATATGGAAATTAGCACCGACTTTCACACCCCCGTATCCGATGGGGTTGGGTATGTTTTGAAAATTGTCTACTGTGAATTCCTGTGGTATCACATCGATGATCTGGTCACCGGCAGGAATATATGTTTTGTACTGATCGGCCACCAGCTGGTCGATCTCCCGTTGGGTGATTTCTTCTTCCGTGGTTTGCCGCACGATATCACCACGGGTTTGCAGGCTCTTGATATGATGCCCGGCGATACCCACATACACTTCATTGATATCAAGGTCGGGATTGGAAGCAAAACAGTTTTCCAAAGCGGTCTTGATGGCTTTAATCGTTTCATCGATATTCAATACCTGGCCATGTTTGACCCCGTTGCTGTTGGCACGGCCAAAGCCCAGTATCTCCAGTTTGCCGAATTCGTTTTTCCTTCCGGCGATGACGGCAATCTTAGTGGTTCCTATGTCAAGGCCTACAATAATGGGTTGTTCATTGTTCATAGTATGCTGTGTTTAGTTGTTAGCGTTTCCATTTTTAACATTGGTTGTTCTTTCGGGCATGATTGCTTTTGGAACAGTTTTCATGAGCGAATCGGGTCGGATGGTAGTTTTCACAGGGTCGGGATCCTCAGGTATATTGGCCGGTGGCAGCTTTAAGGCTTCCGGTTGTTTGTCATTTTGCCGGGGCGACGGTTTAATATATTGTTCATTATTGTTATTGCCGGGTCCGGCCGCTTCCAATAGCTGCTTCACATTCTTTTTCAGGCGGAGGGAGTCGACCACCACCTGCTGTGTTCCTTTTTTCGTTGCCACCACCTGTCCATGATAACGGGCATCGATCACGCTATACCGGTCAAACCCGGTTTTCCGGAGCACCTCTTTAAAAAAGATCATCAGCCGGTTGAATTTTTGTTCGAGCTGACTGTCATCACCGATCCTTATCACGGTGTTGCCCACCAGCGGGATGATTTCGAAATGCTGCTTATCGACAATATCCACCTGCGATACCTGTGCATTCCAGAAAGCATCTGCTGCAATAAACCCGGCGATCGTTTTAACCGATCCGGCCAATACACTATCGGCTTTATCCCATTTCTTTTCCCCGGGGAACCCGGTAAAGACGGGCACTCTGATATTCACATTCCCGGATACAGGCAATTGCTGCAAGGTCTTATCGATATAAAATGATCCGTTACCCGTTGTAAATATCCTGGCCACAGGCTCCCTCTCGGTGATGCTCACATGTAAGACATTCCTGCTGTCGAACCAGAGCTCCGCATCCTGTACCCAAATCTTTTGCTCCAGCAGGTTTTCCAGTCGCTGTAAATCGAAGTCAGCCAGTGGCTCCTCCCGGATATTCCCCTTTGTCGCCGACCTGATCAGGCCCACTACATCCTGTTGCGTGATAAAATAATTATTTTGAATCCCTTTTATTTCAATTTTATACCCGGCACACAATTCTCTTTTCTTCTTACTGTTGGCGGCCAGCAATAAAGAAAGCAAACCGCCCCCCACTGCCACCCAAAGGGCTACAATAAATATTTTCCTTATGACTGTTCCTGTGTTCATGTTAAATACCTGATAATATATTTTTGATCGGTTCCACCAGCCCGTCAATATCCCCCGCACCGGCCGTAATCAACACCGACCCCGGTTCCTGCCGGATATTTTTTATATAATTCGTCCCGATCCATTTTAACAATTCCTCTTTCGACAGGACCTGCTTTTTTTCATTTTTCATCCGTTCCATGATCATGGCACTGCTCACTCCCTCGATCGGTAATTCCCTTGCCGGATACACCGGTAACAGGATGACGGTATCTGCCTGATCCAGCACTTCTGCAAATCCCGTAGCATGATCCCTGGTCCGGCTGTACAGGTGCGGCTGAAAAATCACCGTACATTTTTTTGCCCCGAACAGGGACCTGGCCCCGTTGATCAATGCCCTCAGTTCCTCGGGATGGTGCGCATAATCGTCGATGAATACGATCTTTTCTTCATTGATGATATATTCAAACCTCCTTTTCACGCCCCTGAAACTGGCTACAGCTTCCCGGATCCCTGCAGGATCTATGTCCAGGGAATCCGCCACGGCAATCGCAGCCGCCATATTTTCAATATTGTGCATGCCTCCCATCTTCAGTTCCAGGTCTTTGATCATCTTTCCTTTTATTATAATATCGAAAAGGTAAGCCCCTCCCTTTATCCTGATATTTTCGGCATAAACATCTGCGCTTTGATCCCGCAGGCTATACCGAAGCTGCCGGCCTGTCTTCAAATCCTTACCACGTTTTAAACCGAACTTACTCACCAGCACCCCTCCCGCTTTCACCTTCGCACTGAAATCGATAAAAGCCATTTCCATGTCTTCTGCCGTACCATAGATATCAAGGTGATCGGCATCCATGGATGAAATCACAGCGATATCGGGATTCAATTTCAAAAAACTCCTGTCATATTCATCAGCTTCAATCACGCATACATTTTTTTCACTGCTCCAGAAATTGGTGCCATAGTTTACCGATATGCCCCCCAGGAAAGCATTACACCCATACCCGGTATGCCTTAACAGGTGTGCGACCATGGTAGTGATGGTTGTCTTGCCATGCGTACCCGCAATACAGATATTAAAAGAACTTCCCGTGATCATCCCCAGCACTTCACTCCGCTTCAATACCGGGTATCCGTTTTCCCGGTAATACAGCAACTCTTTGTGGTTGCCGGGTACAGCCGGAGTAAACACGACCAGTTGCACTTCTTTTGGGATCTGTTCGATATCCTCTGCGTAGTGAACAGCTATCCCGGCAGCTTCCAGTTCCCTGGTCAGCGTTGTAGGGGTTTTATCATATCCGCTCACCGCTACACCCTGTGCCAGAAAGTAGCGGGCGATCGCACTCATCCCGATCCCCCCAATGCCTATAAAATAAACCGTACGGATCTCATTCCCCCATAGGGGGGATTTCATAAGGACAGTATTGTCTGGACCTATCATTGAATCAGTTTCAATATTTCATCAGCAATCCTTTCATCGGCATCTGTAATGGCCAGATTCCCGATATTCGCAGCCAGGGTTTTTTGTATTGCTTCCTGTGCGGCCAGATCTATGATCATCGGAACCGCTTTTTCCCTGGCTTCCTGGTCCTTCACCATTAATGCAGCATTTTTTCGGACCAGGCTCATAGCATTTACAGTCTGGTGGTCTTCAGCCGCAAAGGGAAAGGGTACGAACAAAACGGGCTTTTTCATAACACATAATTCGGCAATTGCAATCGCTCCGGCTCTTGATATCACCAGGTCGGCAGCCGCATAAGCATATTCCATCTGGCTAATAAAATCATTCACCCAAACGCCTGCCAGCCCCTCAGCTCTTTCTTTTGCCCGGTTGGCAAAGGGCTTACCTGTTTGCCAGATCACCTGGAGACCGGCATCCAGTAATTTTTCCAGATGCAGGTCAATGGCCTCATTGATCGATCGGGCTCCCAGGCTTCCACCGATCACCAATACTGTTTTTTTGGAAGGGTCAAGGGAAAAAAATACCATCCCTTCCTGTCTTGTAATCCCGGACCGGCTGATCACTGATCGAACAGGGTTCCCCGTAAGGACCAGTTTGTTGGATGGAAAAAATTTTTCCATCCCGTCATAGGCCACACAAACCCTGGCTGCTTTTTTCCCGATGATCATATTGGTCTTTCCGGCATAGGAATTTTGTTCCTGAATCAAAACCGGGATCTTTTGCTGCTGTGCCGTCTTCAGCATCGGGAAACTGGCATAGCCACCCACGCCCACAACAATCTGGGGCTGAAAGGTCCGCATGATCTTTCGGGCCTGCCAGAGACTTTTGATGATCTTGAAAGGCAAACCAATATTTTTTATCAAAGAACTTCTGTTAAATCCTGCTATATCCAAACCCTGAATCTCGTAACCGGCCTGCGGCACTTTTTCCATTTCCATTTTCCCTTTTGCCCCCACAAACAAAATCGCAACTGATTCATCCTTTTTCCGCAATGCATTTGCGATGGCAATGGCGGGAAATATATGTCCTCCGGTTCCTCCTCCGGCAATAATAACTTTTCTGCTCATGTCGTCGTCTCGTTTACGGCCATGGTCTGTCCTTCCAGTTTTTCAACGTTTCTGGCTACACTCAATATGATTCCGATCGAGAGACAGGTAAAGAGGAAACTGCTCCCTCCCATACTCACCAACGGCAGGGTGACCCCGGTAACGGGAAACAGGTTCACACTGACTGCCATATTGATCACGGCCTGGATAACCAATGTAAAGCTGAGCCCCAGTGCCAGGAATGCACCAAAGGCAAAGGGGCAGCGTTTGAATATTTTTATGCTTCTGAATAAAAAAACGAGGTAGATAAAAATGATAAATGCCCCACCGACCATTCCATACTCCTCGATAATGATCGGGTAGATAAAATCGTTATAGGCCTGCGGCAGAAAATTTCTTTGTGTACTGTTACCTGGGCCTACCCCAAATACACCACCCTTGGCGATGGCAATCTTTGCCTGATTCACCTGGTAGGCGTCGTCACTGGCCGATTCCTTACCTCCGTACATAAATCCTTCCACCCGGCTGATCCAGGTATCCACCCTTGAAAACAAACCGGAGGATGTCTTTTTAACTTCCGTATCACGGTCTGAAGATGTTTTATGTTTTATCACGGCACCGGCGATCAGGAACATTAAAGGGATCATTGCCACAGCAATGGTCAATAACAGATGCTTTGTCCGGGCCCGTCCGATAAACAATAATAACATACAACTGGCGCCTAATAATAAGGCAGTGGAGAGGTTGGCCGGAGCGATCAGCAGGCAGATGATGGCCACGGGTATGATCAGGGGCAGGTATCCTTTTTTGAAATCCTTGATCATCGCCTGCTTCTTGCTTAATAATCTTGCGAGGTACATGAACAAACCCAGCTTTGCCAGGTCGGAAGTCTGCATGGTCATATTGATGATCGGCAGCCTGATCCACCGGCTTCCTTCATTCATGCGCACGCCAAAAAATAAAGTATAGGCCAGCAGGGGAATAGAGACAAGAAAAAGAAACTGTGCGACCTTCGAATAAATGGTATAATTGACCTTGTGGGCAAAATAGATCACAGCAATACCGAGAATGATGAACATGACCTGCTTAAACAGGTAGATCTCCGTGTTGCCTTTATACATTTTATAGGCGAGCGATCCGGTGGCGCTGTAGACCACCAGCAGGGATACCAGCACCAGTAATACTACCAGTGCCCATATCACTTTATCACCCCGGGTCTTAGACCCCAGTCCTTTAAAGCGGCTTTCTATGTTTATCACATCGTTCATGTCAATATTCACATTGTTATACCGGGTGCATTACAGGTTTTTGACAGCCTGCTTAAACTGGTTCCCCCGGTCTTCATAATTCTTAAAAAGATCAAAACTTGCACAGGCCGGGCTTAGCAGCACCACGTCGCCCTTGGTGGCCAAATGAAAGGCAGCAAGTACGGCTTCGGAGGCACTACCGGTGTTGACAATCGGGCTGACCATATTTCCAAAAGCTTCGTGGATCTTAGTGTTGTCGGTGCCCAGGCAAACGATCCCTTTCACTTTTTCCCTGACCAGGTCGGCAATCAGTGTGTAATCATTTCCCTTATCAATACCCCCCATGATCAGCACCGTTGGTTTTGTCATGCTTTCGAGTGCATACCAGGTACTGTTTACATTCGTAGCCTTACTGTCGTTGATAAACTCTACGCCCCTGACCGTTGAAACCGGTTCCATCCTGTGTTCCAGGCTATGAAAGGTCTGCACAGCTTCCCTGATCTTTTCTTTCCTGATATCCATGGTAGCAGCGGCAAGAGAAGCAGCCATCGTATTATATTGGTTATGCTTCCCTTTGAGCGCAAAGTCAAAAACACTCATGGAAATATGCTCATGTCCTGTCCTTACGTACATGTCCCCGTCTTTGATAAATGCTCCGTTTAGCAGTTCTTTTCTCATACTGATTGGTAGTGGGTTAGATTGTATTTTAAATTGATCGATATATTGCATGGTCACTTCATCGTCGGCACAGTAAATAAAATAATCCTCCTGTCGCTGGTTCATGGTAATCCTGAACTTACTGTATATATAATTTTCAAATTTGTATTCGTAGCGGTCCAGGTGGTCTTCTGTGATATTGGTCAATATCGCGATGTCGGGCCGGAAGCTTTTGATATCATCCAGTTGAAAACTGCTGATCTCGGCTACATATAAGGGCTTGGGTCCGGTGGCTACCTGCCGGGCAAAGGAGTAACCGATATTTCCCACCAGCGCACAATCGATGCCCGCCGTACGGCAGATATGAAATGTGAGAGCCGTTGTTGTGGTTTTCCCGTTACTGCCGGTCACGGCAATGATCCGGCTGTCGCCCTTGAACCGGTAAGCCAATTCTATTTCGCTGATGATATTGATCCCTTTGGCCCTGACCGCTTTCACCATTTCGTTTTTTTCCGGTATGCCCGGGCTCTTCATGATCTCATCAGCCGCAAGCACCAGTTTGGGTGTATGACCCCCTTCTTCAAATTTGATTTGTGCCTGTTGCAACTCTTTGCGCCAGGTCTCTTTCAAAGAACTTTGATCGGACAGAAAAACATCATACCCTTGCTGGCTGGCCAGCAGTGCCGCCCCCACCCCGCTCTCTCCACCACCCAGAATGACAAATCTTTTTCGCATAATCACAGATTGCTTTCCCTCCTCCTCCCGGAAGAGTGTTGGCCGGCTGATTTCCGAAACGCCATGATTGCCCGGCCAACAGCAATAATGGGTTGTTTTCAATGCCTGTACGGAATGCGGTTTTTCAGAAGTATCAGTTTTAAACTGTACCACACAATCATCATGAATCCGATAGGTTTTTCATAGATGAAACCACGGTGGCTCCAGTAATACTGTTATCGTATCTTAAGTGTTGCGATGGCCAGTGCCACACACAACAGTGTTACAATCCAGAACCTCGTCACGATCTTCGCTTCATGATACCCTTTCTTCTGGTAATGGTGATGAAGCGGGCTCATTAAGAATATCCTCCTGCCTTCTCCATATTTCCGTTTGGTATACTTAAAATAACTCACCTGCAGGGTCACACTCAGCACCTCTACCAGGAATACACCGCAAAAGATCGGGATCAATAATTCCTTGTGCACGATGATGGCGATGGAGGCGATAATACCGCCCAGCGTGAGGCTTCCGGTATCTCCCATGAACACCTGTGCGGGATAGGCATTATACCACATGAACCCGATACAGGCACCCACCATAGCGGCGATAAAAATCGAAAGCTCTTCCAGCCCGGGGATATACATAATGTTCAGGTAATCGGCGAAATAGAAATTACCGCTGGCATAGGCAAAAATGCCCAGGCAAACACCGATCAGCGCCGAAGCCCCCGATGCCAGTCCATCCAGCCCGTCGGTAATATTGGCCCCATTGGAAACGGCCGTGATAATGAATATTACCGCCAGGATATAGAGGATCCATGCATATTGCCGGATCCCCGCCGGTAATAATTTGGTATAATTAAACTCATGCGACTTCACGAAGGGTATGGTGGTGATGGGGTCCTTGGTCACTACAAAGACCTTCTGCTGTCCATTCACTTCTTTTTGTACCTGGGTGGCGTCTGCCGGGTTATACGCACCTTTATATTCCCGCCAGATCTTTACTTCGCTGTTAAAGATGAGGGTAGCACCCACGGTGATCCCTAACCCGACCTGTCCCAGGATCTTGAACCAGCCGGCCAGCCCGTCCTTATCCCCTTTCTTATAGGATACACCCTGCTGTTGGGCCATCCTTTTGGCTTTCAGTTTCAGGTAATCATCAATAAAGCCAATGATCCCCAGCCACACAGTTGCCACCAGCATAAGGATAATGTAAACGGTACTGAGTTTTGCCAGTAATAATGTGGGCAATAAAATGCCGAGGATGATGATAAAACCTCCCATCGTGGGGGTTCCTTTCTTATTCTGCTCACCGGCAAGACCCAGATCCCGCACGGTTTCGCCTACCTGCTTCCTCTTTAACAGGTTGATCAGTCTTTTTCCATATACCATTGAAATCACCAGTGACAACAGGAGGGCAAACAGCACCCGGAAAGTAGTGAACTCGAGGAGCCTGCTTCCGGGAAACCTGATTCCCTGTTGATCCAACCAGTGAAATAAATGATATAGCATGCCGGTTTTGTTTTTCCTTAGGCCTGTCCCCCTCCCGTCAGCGGGAGGGAAACCGTGCCTGGGTTTTTCCTGAGGTCGGTGATGAATTATTGTTCTTCACACCCGACCTTTTTATGATTAGTGTCCGTCCAATTCTCTTTATTTGTCCTGTTCCCGAAAGATCAAATTCACCATTTCCTTATCATCAAAATGGTTTCTCACCCCCATGATCTCCTGGTACTTTTCGTGACCCTTTCCTGCCACCAGTATTATGTCTTCGCGCTGGGCCAGGCTGACAGCCGTTTTGATCGCCTCTTTTCGGTCAACAATCGACAGGTATTTTCTTTTTGCCGCCGCTCCCAAACCCGCTTCCATATCTTTAATGATCTGCACAGGGTCTTCTGTCCTCGGGTTATCACTCGTAAAAATGACCTTGTCGCTATGTTCACAGGCCACCGTTGCCATCACCGGTCGCTTGGTCTTATCCCGGTCACCCCCGCAACCCACTACCGTTATCAGCTGCTCATTCCCTTTCTTCAGTTTTTTAATCGTCGACAGCACATTCAGGAGCGCATCCGGGGTATGTGCATAATCCACGATCGCGATGATCTTTTCCTTCGGTGAAACCATATAGTCAAACCTTCCTTCTGCACCCGTCAGCACACTCAAACATCTCAGCACTTCCTGCTTATCCTGCCCGAGGCAAATGGCCGTTCCATAAACTGCCAGCAGGTTATAGGCATTGAATTCACCAATCAGCCGGAAATGCACTTCCTGTTCATTCACGGTCATCAATAAACCGGTGAGGCCGTTCTCCAGGATCTTCCCTTTAAAATCGGCCAGGGTGCGGAGGCTGTAGAAAAACTTCCTGGCAGCGGTATTTTGCAACATCACCGTTCCCCTTTTTTCATCCAGATTGCTAATGGCAAATGCACTGGAAGGCAACCCGTCGAAAAAGGATTTCTTTACCCGGATATATTCATCAAACGTTTGGTGATAATCCAGGTGGTCATGCGTGATATTGCTGAATACCGCACCGCTGAAATGCAGACCGGTTGTCCGGTGCTGGTGAATGGCATGGGAGCTGTTTTCCATGAATACATGGGTACAGCCGGCCTCCACCATTTTTTTGAGCAATGCATTCAGGCTAACAGCATCCGGTGTGGTATGGGTAGCCGGAATCACGGCATCCCCGATCCTGTTTTCCACCGTACTCACTAACCCGCATTGATAACCCAATACTGTAAAGAGCTTATACAACAGCGTAACAATTGTTGTTTTACCATTTGTACCGGTAACCCCCACCAGTTTCACGGCTTCCGAAGGGCGGCCATAAAAATTATGGGCGATGATCCCTGCTGCCGCCGCACTGTTTTCCACCTGCACAAATACCACTTCGCTGCTGAGGGATGCTGGCATTTTTTCCACGACGATGGCAACTGCTCCGGCCTCGATTGCTTGGCTGATAAAGTCATGGCCATCCGCCTTTACGCCGCTTACCGCGATAAACAAAGAACCTTTTGTCAGTTTTCTCGAATCGATCTGTATATCACTGACAGCTATAGCCGTACTTCCTGCCACCGACCTGATTTTCACCTTGTATAATATGTCTTGCAATACGGCCAATCCTATCCAGTTTTTATTCCAGGTCAATATTCATGATCATCCCTTTCGAAACCGCAGTTCCGGCACCTACCGACTGTGACTGCACCTTTCCTTTTCCATTCACCCGTACATTTACCCCTCTCTCCTCCAGGAGGAACAAGGCATCTTTCAACCCCATACCGATGATATTGGGAACAGTCTGTTGATTGAACGCCAGGTCTTTTACAACCGGCAAAGCATTTTCACGTTGAACAAAACCCCAGGGATGGCCGACTGCAGAATCGCGGATATCCAAATGAAGGGTCTGATACACTTCCTTTATATCTTTTGCATTACCTGCATAGAAATAATTGCTGCTGTCGGGTGATGCCAAAAAATAGTTGGGTGTTTTCTTTTCAATATTCATCAGGTATAGCTTTGTCGCTATTTCCCTGAAGACCGGTGCAGCCAGCTGCCCGCCATAATGTTGTGCAGCATGGGGGCGTGTCCTGATCACGACAATGCAGGTATACTGGGGATCGTTGGCAGGGAAATACCCCACAAAGGAGGCCTGGTATACACCATCATGATATTTGATCCTTCCGTCTGCAACATGGGCGGTCCCGGTTTTACCGGCCACGGGGAAGGGCATATCTTTAAAAGCAGGTTTACCTGTTCCTTCAGATATCACCATTTCCATAGCGTTCTTTGCTGCATTGATAACCTGTTTATCACCGATTTTTTCTTCCAGCACGGTGGGTGAAAACTGTTTCAAGGTTACCCCGCTGTTCTGGATGCTGTTCACGAGATAGGGCTTCATCATGGTACCATTGTTGGCGATAGCATTATATAAGGTGAGTGTTTGGAGCGGGCTCACTTCAATCGCATAGCCAAAACTCATGGTGATCATGGCGTTCAATCCCTGGCTGTTCCTGGTAAGCTTCAGCATCCGGGGTTGCTCTTCCCCCACCAGGTCAATACCTGTACGCTGGTCCAGGTGATAGCGGTGTAAATAATCCTTGAATTTTGAGGGATTGCCGGCAAAGGTTTTATAGGCAACCTTGCTCATACCCACATTGGAACTATGCGCAAAGCATTCTTTAACGGTCAGCACAGGCTTGGGCGCCCGTTCAGCATCATTCACATTCCTAACGCCAACAAAAGCACTACCGGTAGTGCCAACTTCTACGAGATCATTCTCTTTAACCGTTCCTTCGCTTAAGGTGGATAAGAAAGTGGCCAGTTTGATGGTTGAACCCGGCTCGGTGGTCCGCAGGGCATAATTATAATCTTCCCAATAGGCTCCGTCATCCTGGCGTCCGAGATTGGCGATCGCTTTTATTTTCCCGGTCCGGGTTTCCATCACGATACAGGTACCATATTGTGCGGCACTCTCTTCCATTTTTTTCATGAGTGCGGTCTCGGCCACATCCTGTATATTGACATCGATGGTCGTAATGATATCACGCCCGTCTTCCGGTTCGATCTCGTACCCGTCCACAGGTATGGCTGCTCCCCCGGAAATAAAACGGATAAGCCTTTTTCCGGTTTGCCCCTTCAGGAGTGAATCGTAGGTTCTCTCCAGTCCCACATTATCGGCATTATCCCTTGCGAGGCCAATGGTACGGTTTGCCATTAAGCCATAAGGCATCAGTCGCATGCTGTTCACCTCGGCGATCACACCGCTCTTGTTTCTTCCATACCGCACCAGCGGGAAATCCCGGAATGCCTTGTAATCTTCAAAAGACATTTTCTTTTTCAGCAGGTAGTACCTTTTCTTTTCCTTATATGCTGCCTGTAATTCGCGGGTATAGGCTGATTTGGTTTTATCCTTAAACAGGACCGCCATATGGTAGGCGAATGAATCGACGTTTTCCCTGAATCTTTTTCCGCCCTTTTCCCTCAGTCCATCTGCCCCAAAGTCCATGTAGATATCAAAGGTGGGTAATGACGTGCTCAGCATTTGTCCGTCTTCACTGTAGATGGTGCCGCGTTCGGGATCAATTTCCTGGATGCGCTGGTGTAGGCTGTCGCTCATACTTCTCCAGAATTCACCCTGGAAACGCTGGATGTAAAATGCCCTTCCCAGGACCAGCATACTCAGCAAGGCAATGCCTATGAAACTGAGATAGACTCTCCACAATATGTCACGTTTGATTTCCAATGACCCTGTGTTTGTGCTTAGTTGTTTATGGTAGCAGCCCGCTTCGGCCAAAACCGAATAGGGCTGTCATGTTCTGTTCAATTGCCATCACCCGTCCTGACAACGACCGGGGGTTCCTGCATTTCTTTCAATCCCAGGGGTTCAACCGCTTTCACCAATTCGCTCAATTTGCTCTGCCCCATGATTTCCCCTTTCAGTGTCTTGTATTCATATTGCAGTTCCTTCACTTCCCGGGCCGTACTGTTGATTTTCCTGATGGTTTTATCCGCATAGTGCCCGTTATAGATATAGATGACTGCCAGCAGGGTAAGAAAAAGAAAAAAAGGAAGCTGGCGAACGATGGAACTGTAGTTTAACCAACGTTTCCAATCCAGTTTTGGCTCTTTCTCTTTTATAGGTTGTTGCTGGTTCATCTGATCCTGATTAAGGTTTACTATGCCACACTGGAAAGTATGGCACAGCAACCATTTTGCTTCAAGGGATATAGATTATAAAATTTTCAATCTTTGTTTGTCACGCAACTATCCAGGGTATCAATCTTTCTTTATTTTTTCAGCCACTCTTAATTTCGCGCTCCTCGACCTGCTGTTGGCTTTTATTTCCCCGGGCTCTGCCACCACGGGTTTTTTTGTAATGACTGTCAGTTCATTCCTGCTTTCCTGCATGATAAAAGGGTTACCCTCCGTCTCTTCGAATGTTCCCTGACGAAAAAAATTCTTCACTAACCTGTCCTCTAATGAATGGAATGTGATAATGGCTACCCTGCCACCGGGTTTCAACAGATCCGGGATTTGCTGCAACAGTTCCTTTAATGAGCCGAGCTCATCATTAACTTCAATTCGCAAAGCCTGGAAAACCTGGGCAAAGTATTTCTGTGGATTTCCTTTTACGATTCCGCGGAGTGCTTGCTTAAAATCCTCTGTTTTCCGGATGGGTGTAATACTCCTGGCTGCAACAATTGTTTTTGCCAGGGTTTTGGCATTCGTCACTTCGCCATACTGCTCAAACAATTTGTGCAGTTGCTGTTCACTGTAAGTACGCACCACATCAAGCGCTTTCTGGTTTTGCCGCTGGTCCATCCGCATGTCCAGTTCTCCTTCAAAGCGAATGGAAAATCCTCTTTCGCCCTGGTCAAACTGATGACTGCTCACACCCAGGTCGGCCAATATGCCATCGACTGCTGTAACCTGATGCAGGCGGAGAAACCGTTGCAGGTGCCGAAAATTCTGAGGGATAAACAAAAGCCTCGGGTCGTCGGGCAGGTTCTTTCTGGCATCCTCATCCTGGTCAAAAGCTATCAGCCTTCCTTCAGGTCCCAGTTTTTCCAGGATCGCCCTCGCATGCCCCCCACCACCAAATGTGCAGTCAACATAGATACCCCCCGGTTTTATTTGCAGCAACCCGATGGTTGAGTGGAGTAAAACCGGAATATGATATGCTGAGGAGGCGGTGCCGGCGTCGTTTGCTTTTGTGATTTCCAAGTTATCAGCAGTTATTTTCTTTTTCTTACTCATAACTTTTCCCGACATCAGGTATTCGGCTTACCCATCACTTTTTTAGCCAGTTTACTGTAATCTTCCGCAGATAATGAATCAAAGAGCTGGTGGTACTTACTACTATCCCAGATTTCTATTTTTTTTACCGCTGATACCAGGACAATATTCTTGTCCAGACCTGCATATGCTTTCAAATTTCCCGGAACCAGCAAACGGCCGGCTGTATCCGGCTCCACGTAAGTGGCCCCATTTAAAAAATACCGCCGGAACTGCCGGGCTTCTTCGTCAAACTCGTCGATGTTACTGATATCGGCAAAGAGCGGTTCCCAGTTTTTTATAGGGTACAGACTTAAACATCTTTCAAATCCCCTGTTAATTACAAACCGGCTATTTTCTTCTTCCGGTAGCTGCTTCTTGAAGCCTGCCGGTAGAAGAAAACGACCCTTTGCGTCTAAAGTAGCCTCGAATTCGCCGAGAAAACCTATCATTATCAGGTAATTGTATCAATTTTTGTAAAGATTGACACAAAATAACACTTTTTCCCACTTAATAATCAAATTTTTGTCTCTTTATTTTTTCCACAAAGAAAAAATGGCTGAAAGCCAGTTGGAGCGCACACTTTGGAAGATCGAAGAAATATTAGTGAGCAAATTATGTGAATTAGCTGTGAATTAGGGTGAATAAGTATCAACTACTGTGCATAATCCTCGACGCAGACAATTTTCACAGGTGGTTTCATTAATTTGTAAGATGTCTTCAGCCGGCTATTCGAATACCCCATTAGGGAAGAAACTGGGTATCAGCCCCAGCATGAAACTGATGCTGATCAACCCCCCTGAGCACTATGCCGACTGGTTGGGAACCGATATCAGCACACAAATGGCCAGGCATAAGGAAACACCCGACCTGATCCATCTGTTTGCAGCGGACAAGAAGGCGTTCAGGGCATCCATGAGAAAAATCAAACCAATGATCAAAAAAAACAGGGCCCTGGTCATATGGGTATCCTGGTATAAAAAAAGTTCGGGTATCCCTACCGATATCCTCGAAGACGATATCCGGCATTATGCTTTGCAAAACGACCTCGTAGATGTAAAAGTTTGCGCGGTAACGGAAACCTGGAGCGGTTTAAAACTGGTTGTTCCCATGGCGAAACGTCATTAAATTTGCAGGATACCCCACAACAGTTAGTTGTATGAAGCCGCATCCCCAACATATACGCATAAGCGATTTTAGCTATTCGCTCCCCAAGGAAAAAATTGCCGAATACCCGCTGGAAGAACGAGACCGTTCAAAACTGCTGATCTGCAAAAAAGGCAATCTATCGACATCTGTCTACCGTGATATTGCCGATCATCTACCGGAAAACGCGTTGCTTATTTTCAATGACACCAAAGTGGTGGAAGCCAGGATCCTTTTTCAAAAACCCACCGGTGGGCAGGTGGAGATATTCTGTCTCGAACCGGATAGCCGGTATGGTGATATCAGCACCGCCCTGCAGCAGGAGAACCAGGTATCCTGGAAATGCCTGATCGGTGGCGCCTCCAAATGGAAACCCGGCCAGGTACTCGAAAAAAAAATCCGGGTCCGGGAAAGGGAATCAATATTGCAGGCAGCATATTGTGAAAAATCAGGTGATAGTTTTACTCTTGAGCTGCGTTGGGATGTCCCTTCGACCAGTTTTGCGGAAATCCTTCATGCAGCCGGCGCCATTCCTTTACCCCCCTATATCAAAAGAGCTGCCGAATCCAGTGATGCCGAACGGTACCAGACCATTTATGCCCGCTTCAACGGATCGGTCGCTGCCCCAACAGCCGGACTTCATTTTACCCGGCATGTGTTTGAAACGCTTGAACGGAAAAACATCAGGCATGATTTTGTAACCCTGCATGTGGGTGCCGGAACCTTCAAGCCGGTTAAATCGGCTACGATGCTTGAACATGAAATGCATGCAGAGTTTATTCATATCAGGCTAAACTCGATCAGTAATATCCTCGATCATCCCGGCAAGGTGATTGCTGCTGTTGGCACCACCTCCTACAGGACCCTTGAAAGCCTGTATTGGCTGGGTGTAAAAACCTGGTTACAACCCGCCATCCAACCACAGGATCTGTGGCTTTCGCAATGGGAAGCCTATGCCCTCGAAGAAAAGCGGGTACCCGTACCCGATGCCCTGGGATCCCTGCTCCGCTGGATGCGTGATCATGATTTACAGGAACTGATCACGAAAACCCAGTTGATAGCGGCACCGGGTTACCGCACAAAAATCGTCAACATACTCATCACGAATTTCCACCAGCCACAGTCAACATTATTGTTGCTGGTGGCCGCCCTCATCGGGGATACCTGGAAAACGGTCTACCAGTATGCGCTTGAAAATGATTTCAGATTTTTAAGTTACGGGGATGGTAACCTGATATGGGTCGACTAGGTTTTAGCCAGGGGAAAAGAGAGAGAAAAGACACTACCTTTCCCGATCATGCTGTCTGCTTTGATGGTTCCGCCATGGGCCTCCACCATTGTTTTTACATAACTGAGGCCAAGACCAAATCCCTTTACATTATGCAGGTTGCCGGTATGCGCCCGGTAAAACTTTTCAAATATCCTTTTGACGGTTTCCTTACTCATCCCGATGCCATTGTCCTCAATCACAATAAACAGTTTTTTTTTGTCGGAACTGGTGCTGATCCTGATCAGCGGGGGAATATTGTCTTTCGCATATTTCACGGCATTATCAATCAGGTTATTGATGAGATTGGGAAAATGGACCTCGTCGGCATTGATCAGGTCATTTTCTGCCTGCAGCGAAATTTCAAATGAACCGGCTTTTTCTTCAAGCTGCAGTTTAAAATTATCGGCGATCTCTGTAATTACCTGGTGGGCGTTCACCGGTTTGAGCATCAGTTCCACTTCCTGTTTCTCCATCAGGGCAGCTTTAAGAATGGTTTCCACCTGCCGGTGCATCCTTTTGTTTTCTTCCTTGATGATCCCGCTGAAATAAGACATACGGGTCTTATCGGTCATGACTTTTTCATTCTTCAACGCATCCACCGCCAGGGAGATGGTGGCCAACGGCGTTTTGAATTCATGGGTCATATTGTTAATGAAGTCATTCTTGATCTCACTGAGTTTTTTCTGCCGCAACATGGTATTCACCGTTAGGAAGAAAGCCGCGAATATAATGATGGTGAAGAGAATGGCCGTCCCGATCTTCCACCGCAACTGCTTAAAGACAACCGTTTTGATATTGGGAATGGCAACAATCAGGATTTCATCGGGTGAAAGATTTTCCAAAAAACTACCCCCGGGCGCCACAATGGGGAAAATGGCCTTTATACAATGCGAAGAATCATAACTGAGTTTTTCAAATCCCGGTGTCTGCCTTTCTATATAGGCATCTCCCAGCGAAGTGGTAGTGGCCAGCCCAAACTCGAACCTCGTATCTTTCATCCCGTTCAATTCAAAAGCCTTACTGATTTTTTCATTGATCTCAGCAGTTTTGAAGCGGTGACCAATGGTGGTAGGTTTTAATAAATCGAGGGAGAAATTATCTTTGAAAACGGGGTTATTGTAATTATTGCTTTTATACATGGCCAGTTCCTCTCCCACCATCCTCGTGGCGGCATTCAACTGGTTATCCAGCTGGTCCTCCTTTGAGATCGTCATACTTTTTATCCACGAAAGCTGGATCAGGATGATCCCAATCAGTGAAATAGAAATCAGTATGACAATTATGGGAAAAGTTTTTTTCACGATGAATCTTTAGTACAGCAATATATTATTATTGCAGGAAACTGAAACCCTGCAAAAGTAAACAGGCGCCGGGTGCCGGAAAAGGAACAATGCCCTTTATCATGATTTTTAACAGAGGTTTAGAGAATCCATCAAGAATATGGCAAGAAAAATACAGAAATTTTCAACAACGACAGGATAAATAAAAATTTGATATTAAATTGAAGTATGATTGAGCCTGCTCCGGGCATATTACTGATCTCCGATCCATTTTTGCAGGACCCGCATTTTATGCGCACCGTCGTGTTGTTGTGTGAACACCAGGCAGCAGGCAGCCTGGGTTTTGTGATCAATAAAAAATACGATACCACGCTGGATAAACTGGTGCCGGGCATCGATGGGAAAACCCTACCGGTTTACTATGGAGGGCCGGTGCAAACCGATACCATACATTTCCTGCACCAGTACCCCGATGATATTCCCGGTGGCTTTGAAGTGATGAAAGGTGTGTTCTGGGGCGGTCAGTTTGAAAAACTGATTGAATTGTTACAGGCCAATAAGCTGAATGATAACAAGATCAGGTTTTTTATCGGATATTCCGGCTGGGGCGAAAGACAACTGGAGGAAGAAATGAAAGAAAAATCATGGATGACGGTTAAAGCTACGCGTAAACTTCTCTTTCACCGGAATGAAAAAGAAATCTGGAAAGATGCTTTGATCCACCTGGGTGGCGATTATAGTATGCTGGTCAATTTCCCGATTGACCCCCAGCTTAATTAAAGAAAAAATAAACCCCAAAAAAAGTCCCCTCAGATCCTGAGGGGACGAAGTCTTTTCATTAATGATGGACTATTCCGGTTTTCATCGGAATAACTTAATCAACCGCAACAGCTCCTTCCACCAGTACGGTAACTTTATTATTTAACACTTCCACAAAACCACCCTGTATGTCGAAATGCGCCAGATGATTTTGCTTATCCTTCAGCACTTTTATCCTGCCGGCCTTTAAGGCACTGACCAGGGGGGCGTGTTTTTCCAGCACTTCAAAACTACCGCTGATACCCGGCATCTGGACCCCAAACACTTCGCCGCTGAACAGTTTTTTTTCGGGTGTCAGTATCTCTAAATTCATAATGCTTGGTTGTCTTTATTTTGTTTTCGTGAACAGGTCTATTGACCTTTTCCTCACGGTAAACATCATTATCCCTGGGCAGCTGCCAGCAATTTCTTTCCTTTTTCGATGGCATCATCAATATTACCCACCAGGTTAAAAGCAGCTTCCGGGTATTCATCCACTTCACCATCCATGATCATATTGAATCCCCTGATCGTTTCTTCGATGGGAACCAGCACCCCTTTCAATCCTGTAAAGGCTTCCGCCACATGGAAAGGCTGGGACAGGAAACGCTGTACCTTCCTGGCACGGGCCACGGTCATTTTATCTTCATCACTTAATTCATCCAGACCCAGGATCGCGATGATGTCCTGTAATTCTTTATAACGTTGTAAAATAAGCTTCACGCGGTTTGCACAATCATAATGTGCATCGCCCACTACCTGTGGCATCAGGATCCTTGAAGTGGAATCGAGCGGATCCACCGCAGGATAAATACCCAGGTCGGCAATCTTCCTGGACAATACCGTTGTGGCATCGAGGTGGGCGAATGTAGTTGCCGGTGCCGGATCGGTAAGGTCATCCGCAGGTACATAAACAGCCTGTACGGAAGTGATGGATCCGTTCTTGGTGGAGGTGATACGTTCCTGCATCAATCCCATCTCCGTAGCCAGGGTAGGTTGGTATCCAACCGCAGAAGGCATCCTGCCCAGCAATGCCGATACTTCCGAACCGGCCTGTGTGAAACGGAAGATATTGTCGACGAAGAAAAGGATATCCTTTCCTTTACCCTGTCCATCCCCATCACGGAAATATTCTGCAATGGTCAAACCGGATAATGCCACCCTTGCACGGGCGCCGGGAGGTTCATTCATCTGACCAAATACAAAGGTCGCTTTAGAATCTTTCAGGTCTTCGAGGTTCACCTTGCTAAGATCCCATCCGCCAGCTTCCATGCTATGTTTAAATTCATCCCCGTATTTCATGATGCCGGCCTCGATCATCTCCCGCATCAGGTCATTCCCTTCACGGGTACGCTCACCAACTCCTGCAAATACGGACAAACCTGAATAGGCTTTCGCAATATTGTTGATCAATTCCTGGATCAGTACGGTTTTACCCACACCGGCACCACCAAACAAACCGATCTTACCCCCTTTTGCATAAGGTTCAATCAGGTCGATCACCTTGATCCCGGTAAAGAGGATTTCAGAGGCGGTGGAAAGGTTTTCAAAAGTCGGTGGTTTACTATGGATGGGCCTGCCTCCTGCTTTGGAAACAGCGGGTAATCCATCAATGGGGTCACCTGTTACATTGAAAAGACGACCATTAATGGCTTCCCCTACAGGCATGGCAATGGCAATTCCGGTATCCAGCACTTCCATTCCCCTCACAAGACCTTCGGTGCCATCCATCGCAATACAACGAACACTGTCTTCACCCAGGTGCTGCTGTACCTCCAATACCAGGGTATCACCATTGGGCCTCTTGAGTTCCAATGCGTTATAGATTTCGGGGAGTTTGCCGTCAAACTGCACGTCGATAACGGCGCCAATAATCTGTTTTACCTTACCAGCTTTTGCCATATAATAATTTTAAAGAAGGTTATTTTTCAGGCCGCAAAGGTAAGGGTGGAGCAGGAAAAATCCGCAATTATGAATTCAAAAAAATAAAATGTTGATAAAGCCCGGAAACAGTCCTTTTCCTGTTCAATTTCAGCCTGCGGTTCAGGGGGCTGCCCTGAAGACAGAGCGGGTTCTGCCCGATAGCCGAAATTGACCATTTTATGAAAAAATAAACCTGTCAATCCCCTCTTTTGAACTTAACCATATATTTGTCCCATGCAACTCATTGAAGTAAAAGATAAAAAACAGGCGGCTGATTTTTTGCTTACCAACGTGGAAATGAACAGGAACAACCCCAACTATATCCGCCCGCTGGATAAGGATATCAATGAAGTGTTTGACCCCAAAAAAAACAAATCTTTCCGGCATGGAGAAGCCTGCCGATGGATCCTAAAAGATGATGAGGGAAAGCTTATCGGGAGGATCGCGGCCTTTACCAATAAGAAGTACAAGAACAAGGGTGATGATGTTCCGGTCGGCTGTATCGGGTTCTTTGACTGCATCGATAACCAGGTAGCCGCTGATATGCTTTTTGATGTGGCCAAACACTGGCTTTTACAAAGAGGGATGCAGGCCATGGACGGACCCGTGAATTTTGGCGAAAGGGACCGTTGGTGGGGATTACTGGTGGAAGGTTTTGACCCACCCGTTTACGGGTTAAATTACAACCCCCCTTATTACCGCCACCTCTTTGAAGATTATGGTTTCAAAAAATTTTTCAACCAGATCTGCTTTGGTCTTGACCCCCGCCGAAAGATCAGCCAGAAAATCATCGACCGGCATGCCATGCTTTCAAAAGACCCGGGCTACCGGGCAGAATACATTAAAAAAAACCAGTTGGAAAAATACGCGGCCGATTTCACGACCGTGTATAACAAGGCCTGGGCAGGTCATGGGGGGCTGAAGGAACTCAGAAAAGAACAGGTACTGATGATGTTCCGGAAAATGAAGCCGGTGATGGATGAGAAAATTGTCTGGTTTGTCTATTATCACCAGGATCCTGTTGCTATTTTCACCAATATCCCTGACCTGAACCAGTGGTTCAAATACCTGAACGGAAAATTTGATCTCTGGCATAAACTCAAATTCCTCTGGTACAAAAAAATGATCCCCAACAGGAGTTTCACCGGTCTTGTATTTGGCGTGGTGCCCGAATTCCAGGGAACCGGCGTGGATGCCTTTATGATCAATGAAGCGGCATTGGTGGTCCAGCCCATGAACCGGTATACCAGATATGAACTGCTGTGGATCGGCGAGTTTAACCCGAAAATGATCAATGTGGCAGAAAATTTCGGCGATACCTTCCGGAGCCGCAAACTGATCACCTACCGGTATCTTTTCGACCGGACGAAAGAATTTAAACCCCATCCCATCTTATAGACGAAAAATCGAAATCAAATAGCGGATTCCGGTTTTAAAATCCGAAATTCGTTGATACAGCAAGGAATGTGAAAAATGGAAAAATTCATTGTATCGGCCCGAAAATACAGACCCCAGCTTTTTGAAACAGTTGTCGGTCAATCGCATATCACTACAACCCTGAAGAATGCCATCAGGCATAACCAACTGGCACATGCCTTTTTATTCTGTGGTCCAAGGGGAGTGGGTAAGACCACCTGTGCCAGGATCCTGGCCAAAACGATCAACTGCGAAAACAGGACGAAGGAAGGCGAAGCCTGCAATACCTGTCATTCCTGTGTTTCGTTTAATGAAGGCAGTTCGCTGAACATCCATGAACTGGATGCCGCCTCCAATAATTCTGTTGATGATATCCGGACCCTGGTGGACCAGGTCCGTTTTGCCCCGCAGGCCGGTAAGTATAAAGTGTATATCATCGACGAGGTGCATATGCTCAGTTCCTCGGCATTCAACGCCTTCCTGAAGACACTCGAAGAACCACCGCCCTATGCCATCTTTATCCTGGCCACCACGGAAAAACACAAGATACTACCGACCATCCTTAGCCGATGCCAGATATTTGACTTTAAACGCATTACTTTAAACGATACGGTTGAGCACCTGGAAGAGATCTGTAAAAAAGAAACCATTAAAGCGGAAAAAGCCGCCCTCCAGATCATCGCCCAAAAAAGTGAAGGCTGCATGCGGGATGCCCTGAGCATCCTGGATAAGATCGTCAGTTTTACCAATGGTGAAGTGAATTATAAAAACACCCTTGAGCACCTGAATATCCTGGACGCCGATTATTATTTCCAGTTGCTGGACTGCATGCTGCAACAGGACCTTTCGGGCGCCATGCTTTTATATGATGATATCAATAACAAGGGTTTTGAAGGCGACCTCGTTTTGAACGGACTGGCCGAGTTCATCCGTAATATCCTGGTCTGCAAAGATGATAAAGCCGCTGTATTACTCGAGGTAGTGGAGAGTTTTAAAGATAAGTACCGGGAAACCGCAAAAAAAGTATCCCCTTCGGTATTGATCAGTGCCCTGAACATTATCAGTGAAGCAGAGATCAATTACCGTTCGGCACGCAATAAGAAACTCCATGTTGAACTCACCCTTATCAAACTTTGCTACCTGCAACAGGCCCTTTCTATCGTTGCTGAGGGTCACCAGCTTTCAAAAAAAAAACTGATTGACTCCGCGCAGCCGGTTGCCTTCCGGAAGATCAAACCCATCGAAATCAAAAAACCCGGCCAACCCGCCGGTATGAACCCTTCCAACCCTCAGCAAGCCGCAAGCCCCGAAACGGCGGCCCCATCGGCAAAACTGATACTTGAAACCCAAAAACCGGAAACAAAGACGGTCATGCCCTCCAAGCAAGAGACCATACCGGTGAACGGAAAAGGAAAACTGACGGCGCTCAATAAGATCCGTAACCAGGTAAAAGGAGCTGTTACGGACCCGGCAGCATCCTCTGAAGAGCCCCTGGTGGAAGCCCAACTCATTGCCTGCTGGAATGATTTTGTGAAACAACTTAAGAAGGAAAAGAACTCCGCTGCACAAAGCTTTGAATTGGCTATATTGAGAATACTTGACAAGAACAGTTTTGAAGCCGTAACCGCCAACAGCCTGGAGCAAAAATTTTTAGAAAAAGAAAGGATCAGGGCCAGTGAATTCCTCCAGGAAAAACTGAAAAACCGGTCTTTGCAGTTTTCCATTCTGCTGGAAGATAAACCTGAACTAAGACCCAAAGTGGAAGCACCTCCTTCCATCCGGGACCAGTTTATTGAAATGGCTAAAGAATATCCATTGGTAAAAGAGTTAAAAGATAAGCTGGGTCTGGAACTGGATTATTAAGGACCTAACCTTATCAAACTCCTTCTATTTCCTCATTTTGCCTTAATTTCGGTCAAAATTTAGCGTAAATGGCTGACGTGATTTTAATGCCCCGTTTAAGTGACACGATGACAGAAGGGGTGATTGCCGCCTGGCATAAAAAAGTGGGTGATACTGTAAAAAAAGGCGACCTCCTGGCTGAAATTGAAACCGATAAGGCCACCATGGAGCTGGAAAGCTATAAAGATGGCGTGTTATTGCATGTGGGCAGCGATAAAGGCGGGAAATTACAGGTCGACGACCTTCTCGCAATTGTGGGCAATGCCGGTGAAGATATATCATCCTTAATATCCGGTTCAGCAAAACCAGCGGCCAAAAAAGAAGAGAAAAAGGCTGCTGCTGCCACACCTGCTGCCCCTGAACAAAAAGCGCAAGCACTGGATGTATCCAAGATGGAGGAAGTGGTCCTCATGCCCCGTTTGAGTGATACCATGACAGAAGGGGTGATAGCATCCTGGGCAAAAAAAGTGGGCGACCCTGTCAAAAAAGGCGAATTACTGGCCGAAATCGAAACCGATAAAGCCACGATGGAACTGGAGAGTTATAAGAACGGAACCTTATTATATACCGGTGCTGAAAAAGGCCAGAAGATCGCGGTCAATGACCTGCTCTGTATCATTGGCGAAAAGGGGAAAGTGGATGTGGATGCTATTGTCGCCGCCGTACAAGCGGGTGGTGCAGGAACCGGGCAGATGATGGCTGCACCCGAAACAGGCCATACGGCTACCGATACTGCATCGGATACCACCGAACAGGTCGCTTCTTCTGAAAATGGAAGGGTAAAGGCCTCCCCGCTGGCCAAAAAACTGGCCGCAGAAAAAGGAATTGACTTATCAAGGATCCAGGGTACCGGCGATGGTGGAAGGATCGTAAAATCGGATGTGGATAATTTCAAACCAGGCCAGGCAGAACCGGTCATGTCAAAAACTGCTGCTCCGGTAAGCCAGCCCGTACAGGCAGTGATCCCGGGCCAGGTAAGCTTTGAAGACGTACCCGTATCCCAGATGCGGAAAGTGATCGCCAAAAGGTTGGCGGAAAGCAAGTTCACCTCCCCCCATTTTTATCTTACCATGGCGATCAATATGGACAAGGCCGTGGAAAGCCGTGCCAGGATCAATGAAGTGGCCCCTGTTAAAATATCTTTCAATGACATGGTGCTGAAAGCCTGCGCCCTCGCCTTAAAACAACATCCGGCAGTGAACAGCAGTTGGATGGGCGATACCATTCGTAAGAATCATCATGTGAACATCGGTGTGGCTGTTGCCGTTGAAGACGGATTACTCGTTCCTGTGGTTAGGTTTGCAGACAGCAAGACCCTATCACAGATCGGAGCCGAAGTCAAGACCTTTGCGCAGAAAGCGAAGGATAAAAAGTTGCAGCCCTCAGACTGGGAGGGAAATACGTTTACGATCTCCAACCTCGGGATGTTTGGCATCGAAGAATTTACAGCCATCATTAACCCCCCCGACGCCTGTATCCTTGCTGTCGGCGCCATCAACCAGGTGCCTATCGTGAAGAACGGTGCGGTAGTGCCGGGCAATATCATGAAAGTGACACTGAGCTGCGACCACCGGGTGGTGGATGGCGCTACCGGATCTGCTTTTCTGCAAACCCTGAAAGGGCTGCTTGAAGAACCCTTAAGGATGCTGGTTTAAGAAAATTATCAATCATAAAGATGAAAAGACCTTCCCCGCAGGGTCTTTTTTTTGATGAAGTATTACCTCTCCATATTATGGATATTGTCGCTGTCGGTACCCGTAAAGGCCCAAAACTATACGGCACTGAATGGCTCCTCCTATACCGGTTCACTCAATGTACACCAGAACCCGGCGGCTATTGTGAACACCCCGGTGAAATGGGACCTGACACTGTTTGGCATACAGGACAAACACGCCACCAATGCCGTCAGGATCTTTAAGTATTCATTGATCTCGAATCCTTCTAATTCCGAATACCTGGTGGCCGAGGGACAGTTCAAACGATATGCCTACCTGAATGCCAACCTCAACCTGCTGAACACCAGGATCGCGGTGGATAAAAGGAATGCGGTGGCCTTTGGCGTGAATATCAGGTCCAATGCAGTGATCACCACCAGCGACTATAACTTTATCGATACCCTTGGCCGCTTTGGTCATTTCTTCCTGCTGAATGAAGGGGCTGAGGATATGCATCTGCAGATGGCCACCAGCAGTTGGGCCGAGATCTATGCTTCCTATGGCCGCACCCTGCTGGACAATGATTTCGGGAGGCTCAATGCCGGTATAACGGTAAAAGCCAACCGTGGATTATCCGGCGCCTTTCTGCGGCTCAGGAATGGCAACTTCATCAAGAATGGCACCGCCGACCCGGTCAGCTACCGGGTGACCGATGCAAGGATGGATTTCGGTTACTCTTCCAATTTTGACAGTTGGGACCGGAACAGGTCATTCCGGGAGAACTTCAGGGATTTCAGGTCCTTTACAGAAAGCGGGGCTTCGGTCGACCTGGGTGCCGAGTACCTGATCAAACCAAGGGTCATCAATATCCCGGCAGTGGAAGAAAGCTATTATGATTATGACTGGAAGATCGGGGTATCCCTGCTTGACTTTGGATATGCACAATATCATTTTGGCAAATACAGTACTTCGGTCAACGTGGTGCAACCCAATGTCACTGACCAGCACCTCGACCTTAGTTTTGATTCCACGATCAACAGGATCGGGATATTTAAAGACAGCCTTTCTTCCCTTTTCCAGTTCTATGGAACCTATGAGGGAAAATACAGGATCAACCACCCTGCCCGGTTTGTTCTCAATGCTGACCATTTCATCAGCGGCGCTTTTTTTGTCAATGCCGACCTCTCCCTGGACCTCTCCTCCCTGCCCATCAGGGATAACCTTAAGGTAAAAGACATCAACCGGCTAACGGTCACCCCCCGATGGGAAACAAAAAAGAAAGGCTTCTATTTACCCATCTATTACAATGCCCTTGATCAATTATGGGTAGGCGGTGCCGTAAGGCTCGGCCCTGTCCTTTTCGGCGTTCATAACTGGTCGAATATCCTTTCCAAAAAGAAAATTCAACGCGGTGGCGGTTACCTGGCCATCATCATCCGGGCCAAAGACCTTACCGGCTCGCGGGAAGACAAAAGGCTCCGTTGTCCTGAGTAAATATTATTTTCAATATATTTTGAAAATTCAATATCAATATTTATTTTTGGGGTATGAAACTCACAGAAGCCAAACAACAATTCATCAGCAGCTGGGGCGCCTTTGGTACCCATTGGGGTATCAACCGGACCATGGCCCAGATCCATGCCCTGCTACTGGTCAGTCCCGATCCGCTGACGCAGGATGACATGATGGAAGAACTGAATATCAGTCGGGGTAACACCAATATGAATATCCGGGAACTGATCAACTGGGGACTGGTGGAAAGGGTGATCATCCCGGGCGAAAGAAAAGAGTTTTTTACGGCTGAAAAAGATATCTGGAAAGTAGTCAGGCAAATCGTCAAAGAAAGGAAGAAAAGGGAACTGGAGCCCATGCTGGACCTTTTGAATAAATTAGAAGCGGTGGAAGGCGATAAAAGGGATAAAAATGTCAGGACCTTTGTGGATACTATCAGTAGTATCAAAAAACTCGGTAACCAGGCCGATAAGACCCTTGATGTGATGATCAGGGCCGAAGAAAACTGGTTTGTGGGCAGCATGATGAAGCTCTTTAAATAATGGAAATCACTAACCGAAACGCCGGATACCCCGGCTTTTCTTTACACAAAATTTTTCAATTTATTCTGAAAATTTAAAAACATAAATAATGAAAAAACTGAAACTGGCCGATATGTTGATCGGTACCCTGCTGATCCTCATTTGTACCATCATGGGGCTGGTAAAAAGAAATGGCCAATACATCTTCACTGCTTATTTTATCGTGGGGGGCTGGCAGTTGATCAGCATGATTGCCCACCTGTTCTTAAAAAAGAAATATATCCGAATACCCTCCAGGAAGACCTATGAAGTTATCCTCCTCATCCTCCTGGCCACCGGGCTGCTTTGTTTTGGATTGGCTTACCTGGACATCCCCATTTTCTGGTATTACCTCTACCTGATGCTTTTCTTACCACCCCTGCTGGCGATATTTTATCATTTCATTTGTTATAAAGAATATCAACTGCTGGCAAAAAAAGAACTGATTCACCTCAAAAACTGAGTCATGGAAAACAGTATCCTCTTATACGATGATCATTGCCCGCTTTGTGTCGGGTATACCCGGCTCTTTGTCAAGACCGGTCTGCTGAAAAGGGAAGAACGTATGGCTTTTTCTGCAGCGCGTGAAGATCTACTGGCCAGGATCAATTTCGAAAAAGGGTCCAACGAAATCCCCCTCATCAACCTGCAATCCGGTCAGGTCCTGTATGGTATTGATGCCTTGCTGGAGATACTCGACACAAAGATCCCTATGATCAAAACGATCGGGAATCTCCACCCTGTAAAATGGTTCCTGACCCACTTTTATAAATTTATTTCTTTCAACCGGAAAGTGATCGTGGCCAAAAAATGCGGACCCGGTGATATCGATTGTTCTCCCGCTTTCCATCCGGGATACAGGATATTGTTCCTGCTGTTCTTTTTTTGTTTCAATACTGTAATGCTCTACCCCGTTGACCAGGTTTTACAATCCCTGCCATTTTATCATTTGACCATCCGGGAACTGCAGGTGGCCCACTTCGTTTTGGCCGGCGCCAATTGCCTGCTGGCCTTTTGCCTTCCTGCCAAAAAAGCGATTGAATACCTGGGACAGGTCAATATGCTGGCCCTCACCTGTACCCTTCTTTTTGTGCCCGTCATACTCCTGGCAGGACAACTGACAGCTATATTGCTCAGCCTTTACCTGGTATTCCTGTCCATATTCATCTTCCAGGAATACCTCAGAAGGATGGATTATATCGGGCTGCTCAGTAAGCACAGGTGGATCAGCGGGATCAATCTTGCCGGCATTTGCTTTTTTATATTGTACCTATTTAGATAAGCACCATGAAAAATAAAAAGATCATTATCACCGGAGGTACTGGATTCATTGGACAGGCACTTGTAAAATACCTGGGAAATGAAAATGAAATCATCATTCTAAGTCGTCAGCAAGGAGACCCACATAATAATGCATATCATTCAAAACTATTAACCCGTAAAGATGGGTATAAGGTTCAATACCTGAAATGGGATGGATGCCATGTTGACAATAATTGGTTGAAAGCTATTGACCGATCTGACATCTTACTTAACCTCGCTGGGAAATCAGTCAATTGCCGGTATCACAAAAAACAGAAAAACGAAATTCTATCAAGCCGTGTCAATGCCACAAAGACTATTGGCGAAGCCATCAGAAAATGTAATCATCCACCTCAGCTATGGATCAATGGAGGTTCCACCACAATATATCGCAATGAATATGAAGGCCCCAATGATGAATTCACCGGTATGATCAGTGACCAGAAAAAGGATAATATGCCATTCAATTTTCTTGATACTGCCAGAGAAATAAAAAATAGGATCCTCACGAGGGTCCAACATGGAAAAAATTCTTCCGTGTATAAAGAACTTGACTATGACTTTTCAGTACAGGTTTGTAAACTTTGGGAAAAAACCTTTGAGAAAGAGCAAACTGCTGCAACCCGGAAGGTAATTTTAAGAACAGCAATTACCCTGGATGAAGGAGGGGTACTTACCCCCTATCTCCGGTTATGCAAATACTTCCTCGGGGGAAAACAGGGAAGTGGGAAGCAAATGTTCAGTTGGGTTCATGCTGAAGATATTGCCAGAATGATAGAATGGCTTTTTGAAAATAAAACTGCGGAAGGGGTTTATAACTGTGTTGCCCCATATGCAGTTTCAAACACCGATCTCATGTATACGCTAAGAAACATAACCCATAACAAGATTGGATTACCAGCTCCGGAATTATTATTGGAAGCAGGCGCATTTCTAATCGGCACGGAAACCGAACTATTGTTAAAAAGTAGGTGGGTCATCCCTGCAAAAGCCCGGAAAGAAGGATTCCGGTTTAAATATGAAACCATCGGGCAGGCTTGCCAGGCCATCATTGGGAAATTACCCAGAAGTGCTTACCGTCTTTTGTAAACAAATTTCCGGTAAGGGTGTTAGCTTTACAGTATGTCATCAAAGAAAACCCTGGTACTTGGCGCCTCTGATAATACTTCCCGCTACAGCTTTCTCGCCATGAAAAGATTAAAGGCCAACGGGCATACCGTACTGGCCATCGGGAAAAGAAAAGCCGTTGTGGATGACATCGTCATCCATACGGAAAAAAAAGACTGGACCGATGTGGATACCGTGACGCTTTATCTCAACCCATCCCACCAGGTGGCCTACTATGACTATATCATAGGATTGCATCCCCGTCGGATTATTTTCAACCCGGGAGCAGAAAATGATACCCTGAAGGAACTGGCCGAAAAAAATAACATCCAAACCCTCGAAGCCTGTACCCTGGTGATGCTGAGTACAGGACAGTTTTGATTCCCTTTTCCACAAAAAAAAGAAACTGTACTAAGTAGTATTCCCACCCGCCTATCCGACTATTACTGAATTTTGCAACGAATAACTGCAAGTCATTGCAATTTTGAATATAAATTCCAAATATTGTATCCCGTCCCCTACAGAAAATAGCAGTAACAAAATTTACTGCTGAGAATTCCGTTATTACCAAAATATCCAGTAATGAAAGACCTGAAAAGAGCCCTGCTCTTGCTAACCTCTATATCTTTCTATCTTATTGTACCCGCCCAGGAAAATACACTCCCGGTACGGGAACCGGATTACAACAAACCTTTTTTATTTGAACAACTGCCTCAACGGATACTTTGCAGTACCGATGAACTACAGTCCCTTTTACAAGCACAACAAGGCCAGGCCGTGAACACTGACCTGGCCTTACATTTTAATTTCAGGGGTACTGTTGTTTCGGTCGCAGACAAGTATGCCGGCGACCTGGTCAGTGTCACGATCCGTTCTTCAAACTATGCAGGAGCGGTGCTGAACCTCGCCAGGGTGAGGCTTTCGGATGGCAGTATAAAATTTACCGGAAGGATCATCAGCCTGCAGCATGGTGATGCCTTTGACCTTGTACAAGAGAACAACCAATATTATTTTATCAAAAAAGGCTTTTATGATCTGATCAATGAATGACCGACTGCGGACCCGTTTTTAATCCGTACCCTTTACCCGCCCTATGAAAAGTGAAACCGCCTACTATGAAAACAATTGTACAAACCTTATCCCTTATCCTGCTCACCGCGCACCTGTCTGCTGTTCAGGCACAGGTGCCGGTGATGAACAGCTATCCCGCAGCCAATGCGGTGATCCTGTTGGATTTTGACGGGATCGACCTCAGCGGGACTGTCTGGAATTATGCCGGACCTTTTACCTGTAACCCCTCCGGGCTGACCAATGACCAGATCGTTGAAACCTTTAATCGTGTTGCCGAAGATTACCGTCCATTTAATATCAATATTACAACGGAAGAAGCCAAATTCACTGCTGCACCTATTGACCAGCGGATGCGTGTGATCATCACCACCTCTTATGAATGGTATGGCAGTGGTGCCGGTGGTGTAGCCTATGTCAACTCATTTAAATGGGGCGATGGCACCCCCTGTTTTGTATTCTCTTCCCTCTTTGGTTTTAATGCCAAAAATATTGCGGAGGCAGCTTCGCATGAAGCAGGTCATACTTTGGGATTGCGACACCAGAGCTCTTATGACGGGAGTTGCAATAAAACCTCCGATTATAACTGGGGCCAGGGCAGCGGGGAGATCGGCTGGGCCCCCATCATGGGAGCCGGTTATTACCAGAATCTTACCCTCTGGCATAATGGGCCCAATTCATTCGGCTGTACCAATTACCAGAGTGATCTCGATATCATATCTGGCAGCTATAACGGCTTTGGGTTCAGAACGGATGATAATGCCAACAGTTTTGCAGGTGCATCCGCGGCCGTTTTTGACGGCAGCAATAATTTTACGATCAATGGGGTGATTGAACAGACCAGTGATATCGATTATTTCCAGTTTACCCTGCCGGTATTCGGGAATTTTACCCTGGATGCCATACCCTACAATGTGGGGACGGGTAATTCGGGATCCGACCTCGATATGAATGTGCAGCTCTACGACCAGTACCATAACCTGCTGGGGGCTTATAATCCGGGCAATGAACTGAGCTCGATTATCGATACCATCCTCCAGGCCGGCACTTATTTTATCAGTGTGGATGGAGAAGGGAACATGTATGCCCCCGACTACGGGAGCCTTGGCTCCTATTCTTTACAGGCAGCTTTTATCGACGGCAGCCTCTTACCGGTACGGAAACTGGAATTACATGGCCATTCAGAAAACAATATCCATTCCCTGCAATGGGAGCTGAATGCTGATGAACCGGTAGCAAAACAGGTTATCGAATTCTCCCAGGACGGAAAAAGATTTGAAACCCTTGCGGAAACGCCGGTAACGGACAGGGCCTATGCCTATTTCTATAATTATGCGAAACCAGTCCAGTACCGGATAGCCGTCACCCTCGAAAACGGTAAACATTATTACTCCAATGTCATTACTTTCCGGCCCGGTATCATCAGCAAACCACAGCTGCTGGGCAATATCATCCACCAGGATCTTTCCATCAACAGCCCGGGCATTTACCAGTATTTTATCATGGATAATAATGGCAGGATGGTCAGCAAAGGTCGTATTGAGAAGGGGTATTCCACGATCCCTGCACAGCAACTGGTAGCCGGCATCTACCTAATCCGCTTTGCGGCTGACCGGCAACAATGGACAGAAAAATTCATCAAACATTAACCGTTAACATAACAATAATCCGTACCCGTTTGGACAAACAGAGGTTTTTCTATAATTTAGGAAAACCTCTTTTATTATGCGATGGAGAAAATTTAATGGCGATACCATTGATCTCCCTATCTACGAAGCCGTTGAAAACGCGATCAAAAGGGAATCTGACAAAGGTTACCGGTTAAAAGTCTGTATCGGCACCGATTCTCAGGTCAAAGGCCAGGAAACCGAATTTGCAACGGTTATCGTTTTTCTTCGGGAAGGGCATGGTGGATTTATGTTTATTCACAATGAAAAGACACGGCACCAATTCACGATCAAAGAAAGGATGCTGACCGAAGTAGCAAAAAGTATTGAGATCGCTTATGAACTCTGTAACCTGTTCACGATTTACCATGTGGATATGGAAGTGCATGCCGATATCAATACCAATCCCAGTTTTAAGAGCAATGATGCCCTCAAAGAAGCCATGGGATATATACTCGGTATGGGCTTTGCCTTCAAGGCAAAACCAGAAGCATTTGCCAGCAGCAGCTGCGCCAATAAGGTTGTGAATTAATTTCAACGGCAGGTGGAAACTCACCTGGTCAATACCCTATTTTGTAAGGTACAGGCATTTTCTCCCCTATATTATCCGCTTTTCCTGAAAACCGCCAAACGAACAGGCGGAGGTGATGGAAAAATTTCCGGCAGTATAAATCTTTACAATCTTAATCGTGATCTTATTCCGAAACGGAAGATGACGGGGTTGCCGCAGCGGGCTCAACCGGTGTGCCGTCTTCTAAAGTGGAAATAAACCTGGAAGGAGAAGAAGTTGTATTTTGCAAAACACCCAGTTTTTTTGCATCCTCATTGGCTACATAAAAAATAGAAAGGGCCGTTGCAAAAAGGGCAAGAACCAGGGTTTTTTCAGAAAATATTTTTTTCATGCGATGTTGCTAAATCCGGCTGCAAGATAACAGTTTATGCGCTAAATTTCGATTAAACAACCTTGTTTTCAACTATTGTGGATATTAATATCCCTGTTCAGATCGGCGATATAATCAAGTATTTCCTCTCTTCCTGTGCCTTTTATAGCGGATGAGATGAACCAGGGGGGCAATTCTTCCCAGGTCTCTTTCATCCGGGCCAAAAACAAATTGGCGTTCCTGTTAGTGGCGCCGGGTTTATTTTTATCCGCTTTTGTAAATACTACCGAAAAAGGAATACCCCATTCCCCCAACTGGTTGATAAATTCAAGATCGATCTGCTGCGGTTCATGCCGGCTATCGATCAATACAAATACATTGATGAGATTTCCCCGTTTCCGCAGGTAATTCTCAATCATCTGCTCCCATCTTCTCCTGCTACGTTGTGCCACTTTTGCATAACCATATCCCGGCAGGTCTACCAGGTACCATCGTTTATTGTCATCGGAGGCTATGTCAAAATGATTGATCAGCTGTGTCTTGCCCGGGGTAGAGGATGTTTTGGCCAGTCGCTGGTTATTGCAAAGCATATTGATCAGGGAAGATTTCCCTACATTGCTCCTCCCGATAAAAGCATATTCCGCTTTATCCGGCTTGGGGCATTGTTCATAACCGGGACTACTGATATTGTATTTGGCAGATTTGATATGCATGGTATTCGGGGAAGGTCTCTATTTCTGCAAATTAACAGATAAACAAGCTAAATGCCGTCAGGTGATTTCATTGTAACTTCGCTGCCGCTATGAATATGCCTTTACCACACGACCATATCAAACCATTTGACCAATCTGAAAAAGGGAAAAAGGAACAGGTGGAAGAAATGTTTGACCGCATTGCCGGCCGTTATGACCTGATGAACCGCTTCCTTTCTGCCGGGATCGATACGGGGTGGCGGAAAAAAGCCATCAAAAGCCTCCAGGCCGATCAGCCCCGGGTGATCCTGGATGTGGCTACCGGCACCGCTGATATGGCCATCCTCACCTGTAAAATGTTAAAACCTGAGAAAGTCATTGGAATTGATATCTCTGCCCAAATGCTGGACATCGGCAGGCAAAAGATTGAAAAAGAGGGCCTTACAAATCAAATAGCTTTGCTAAAAGGCGACGGGGAGGCAATAAATTTTCCAGATGCTACGTTTGATGGCATAATGGTTGCCTTTGGTGTACGCAACTTTGAAAACCTTGAAAAAGGCTTAAAAGAGTTGCTGAGGGTACTGAAACCGGGCGGGAAACTGGTGGTATTGGAATTTTCAAAGCCAAAAAATTCAGGATTCAGGAAAATATATAACCTGTATATGGGTATCGTGGCGCCGCAAATGGCACGCTGGCTGCAACAGAATAAAGAGGCATACGAATATTTGAAAGAATCATCAGAAGCATTTCCAGACCGTGAACATTTTATTAACCTGTTAAATAATACCGGTTTTACCAGCACAGGGTACAAACCGTTAAGTTTTGGTATATGTTGCATTTACAATGGAAGAAAGTCCGTCAGCTGATCGCAGTGAGTATTTGGATAACAGGTCTTACTTGTTGTTACACCCCCGTTTCCGCCCAGGAATTTGTTCTGAACCAACCTGATCATGACCAGAAGCCTTATTATTTTGGGATCACACTTGGATTTCACCAGGCCAGTTTCCATACTGAATTACACCCCCGATTTTTACAATATGATTCCGTTTTGGTGGCAGAGCCGCTGAATGCCGTGGGCTTTCAATTAGGGCTTCACGCCACCGCCCGGTTGACGAATCGTTTTGAAGCAAGGTTCAACCCAACCCTCATGTTCAACCAAAGAAATATTTATTATAAACTCAAATACAACGATCCGTTGGATGGTACGGATGTGACGAAGAAAATCGAATCCGTGATCTTTTCCTTTCCCCTACAGGCCAAATTCAACAGCGACCGGATCGGGAATTTCAGGGTTTATATGCTGGGTGGGGTAAAGCTGGACCTGGATCTGGCTGCCAATGCCCGTGCCAAAAGGGCCGAAGACCTGGTGAAGCTGAATAAATTTGATTATGGTATTGAAGCCGGTATCGGTTTCAATTTTTACTTCCCCAGTTTTATCTTCTCCCCCGAAATTAAATTCAGTAATGGCCTGGGGAATATCCATAGCCGGGATGAGAACCTGAAGTATTCCAATGTGCTGGATAAGATACAGTCCAGAATGATCGTATTGAGCATCCACCTGGAAGGATAGGCCTTGATCATCAGGATCAATTCATCTCCAAGCGTCATTATATTTTCTGTCCCGCCTACTCTGTTTGAAGCATTTCCATAACCTATTCGGGAACCACCACCGTATCATCAGAAACAATATTGCCCGAAAATGATTTTGCAGAGGCCAGGCTCTTCCAATATGTTCCCGCCTCAGTTAAGGTAAAATCAGCATTCACAGCCGGAACACTATTGGGGAAAAAATAGGAATACCTTTCCACATAAGCTGTATTATTCATCCATTCGGTCGACAGTTTCATAAAATATTTGTGTACGGGCACCGAAGTCCGGTTGGGGTTTGCATTAAATTCTGTTACCCATATCGTTTGTTTGGGATAATTCAGGTGAACATTCTGCACATAGGTCACAAACCTGTTAAAGATGGCTACAGCAGTTAATGAGTCAGTAGACTGGTTATTGGTCTGGTTACCCCAGTCGTACCAGTGGATCGGGATAAAATCAACCCTGCAATTTTTGATCTGGGCAAGATTCATGAAATCAGTCAGCCATTTTCCGCTGCCAAAAACCTGGTTTTGCGTAGTGGCAGGGGCGCCCAGTCGCAAACCTGTTTTTTGCATCACCTTGTATCGCGACGTTGCCGTATCCATATTTGAAATATTCGACTGGCTGGAATTGTCAGGCTCATTAAAAGATAATAAATGATCAACATCACTCCTTTCAACCAGTGTCTTCACATTCTCATCCGTGCAGGATCCTTTTCCCCATGTCATGGGAACAAACTGCTGCCCTGTAAAAGATGAGCGGTTCAAACTCCACCCATAAAACCACTGACCGCCCAAAGCATTAACTGTAGTATCATTCGTTGAAGCAGTTCCTTTTTTATCGGGATTATTGATTGCCCTGTACCGGATATACGAAATACTATTGCGCAACCTGGCCGGTAAGTTAGCATTGATGGCACTATCGATTGCTACATAACAAACCGACTCACCTGTACCGTCATAGTTAGCTGCAAATACAGCCATAAATCCTTTGGGCAGGCGAAAGGATACAATCTTATCGTCATATTCAGCCGGGAGGGCTTTGAAAAGACCTGAACCTAAATTGTAAGAAGAATAAACCGTGTCGGGGTAAAGCTGAATTTTCGGGTCACCCACTTTTTCTGCTTTAGAAATGGTGAGCCGGAACGCTGAAAAATTACCCGTTGGATTGCCACCGTTGCCATTACCCGGGTTATTATCCGGTGGTTTCACATTCTTTTTGCAGGCCAGCATGGGGATGAGCAAAACCATTACACATATCTTTACATGATACATTTTCATTGTCCCTGTTTTAAAAGGTATAAAAAATAATTTCATTTTGACTTCACTTTTCTTTCAGAATGACTTATCACCGCTCTTATAAATTTTTTACAATTTAAGAAAGTAAAACACTGAATAACAGCCCATACCGAAATATGAATGATTAGCCCCCCCTATTTGGAATAGGAACCCCTTCCTGATCTTTCAGGATGCTGAAAATTGATTACACTGTATACGGCTTCGGATAGCCTCCAGGCAATATTCATGTTTAACCGGATTTTTAGGTTCGTTACACCCTGCACGAATCAAGACCCCTGCTAACCAATTTCACTCTTCCATTATTTCCTTCAGTTGCCCGGATAACCTTTGCACTTCATCCGGATATTGATCGGCCAGGTTATGTGTTTCCCCGGGATCGTCTTCCAGGTTATACAGTTGAGGGGTGGCTTGCAATCCTTTTGGCACATCCTTATTTTTTAGCCATTCTGGTGTTTTACCGGCGGCAGGTGCAATATATTTCCAGTTTCCCGAACGAAGGGACATGGTAAAAGACTCTTCCACCATCGTTTCCCTTCCTGTCATTGATTGTCCTAATAATGCCGGTAACACATTCTTACTATCCGGAACAGTTTTACCCGGCTCCACTTCTTGTCCTACCAACTGGGCAAGTGAAGCAAAAAGATCTACCTGGCTGATGAGGGCATTGCTTTCACCCTGTTTGATTTCGCCCGGCCAAAAGGTGATCGTGGGTACACGGGTCCCTCCTTCATAGGCGCTGTATTTACCACCCTTGTATATACCCGCAGGACGGTGGTCCCCTAATCGTTGTACGGCCTGGTCGGCATACCCGTCATTCAGCACCGGTCCGTTATCACTGCTAAATATCACCAGGGTGTTCGCTTCCAATCCCAGGTTTTTCAGGGTCTTCATCACTTCCCCGGTCATCCAGTCCATCTGAACAATATCATCCCCTCGGGGACCCATATCCGTAGCACCGACAAATTTTGCATTGGGGGAACGGGGCACATGTATGCTTGGTAAACTATAATACAGGAAAAAAGGCTTGTCCTTGTTTTGGGTAATAAACGATGTGACCTGATCATTCAGTACGGTTGCGAAATCTTCATCGCGCCAGTATGCCTGGTGACCGCCTTTCATAAAACCGATCCGGCTGATGCCGTTGACGATCGTCCCGCTGTGCTGGCTGTCGGCCTGCATCTTCAGCATCTCAGGATGCTCCAGGCCAATGGGATCGTTACCCACCCGATGCGCATAATCGATGGTGATGGGATCCTTCAGATCGAGATTGACTACCCTGCTGTTTTCCACATAAACGGTGGGTACACGGTCGGGTGTGGCCGGTATGAGAAAGCTGTAATCAAAACCGATTTCCCCGGGGCCAGGTTTTATACTTGTATTCCAATCCGGTTTCCCATCTCCAAGGCCCAAATGCCATTTACCAATTACCCCGGTCACATAGCCTGCATCTTTTAGCATCGAAGGAAGCGTTGCCTGACCCGGATGAATGATCAGGGGTGCATCACCCGGCAAAATGGCCGCCTTACTCCTGAATGCATAGCTCCCGGTCAATAGCGCATAACGGGAAGGAGTGCAGGTTGATGCAGAACAATGTGCATCGGTAAATTTCATGCCGCCTTTTGCCAAAGCGTCCACATGAGGTGTTTGTACTGCCGTTGCACCATAACAACTCAGGTCACCATACCCCAGGTCATCAATATAAATAACCAAAATATTGGGTTTCGTTTTTTGTTCTTTTTTGGCATCGTTACAGGAAGCGGCTATCATAGCAGCCAACCCTATTAATATGGAGATTCGTTTCATACTATCATTTAGCGGTAAGAAGTCATTTGCTTTCATTTCAGTCCACGACCGGTTCAATAGCGCCAATGCTGGGTTGATCCGGTATCGGGTTACCAAGAATATCTTTTCTCATTGCTATGTCAAATGGAAAATCACCTGTTTCTATCTTCATACCGGGTACCCTAATCCCTTTTTTACAGATAATATCTACATTCAGCGGCGTATAATCCTGGCAGTCCAGGCCTCCGGGAATCTTAAAATGCGGATCGCCAAAAAAAGATTGACTTCCATATATCGCCATTTGCGACGGCCATCCACTTTTATCCAGGAATAAGTTATGTTTAAGCTGCATGTTTTCAATGACCCGGTTTGTTTTCACATCGGGTTTATACTGGTCGCCTAAAACCCATTGAAAAGGATGCACCAAATAAAAAATATTATTGGCGATGAGTACATCCCTGCTGGTATTATCAAAGGCTAATTTCGGGTAAAGGGAATGATCAGTATAAATAGTGTTATTGTAGATATAGGTATTAACAGGACCTTTCCGTTTTTGTTTTTCGCCCTGGAAGCCGCTTAACCAAAGCGTCTTTCCTTCCTGGAAAGCGCCATTTTCCCCTTTTACCCGGTGTCCGTCGTTTACACTTATATTATACCGGTAGATACAGTTGTAATTGTTTCCCAGGATCTCGCAGAAGCCCCCTGCATTATATGCACTGAAATTATACTGGATGATAATGTTTTCACAGTTATAATCAATATGTGCCCCGTCCGAATCACCCGGCCCGTTTGCATATAAAAATTTGTTTTTTTCGATCAGTACCCCTGCGGAACCCCAGGTCCATATTCCGCTACCCCGGCCCCATTTCCGGCTTTCATTATTACTCCCGGAATGGTCGACCACATTATCCGCTACATATACTGCCTGCACTTCCGACATTTGCATACCCGGGCCCCCGGTATACTTTACAGCATTGCGGAGGATCTTTACGTCCCTGATATTCTTTTTATTCCCGGTGAACTTGATGCCTGTATGGCTGACATCAGTGATTTCGCAGTCAGAAATTTGAATGTCCCGTATTGTCCGGTCCTCCTGCCTGCTGATGACCCTGATTCCCCACCCATATTGCTGCGTGCCATTGGCACTGTGTACTTCACTGACATTCCTTATAAAACCGGCATTCTCAAAATATACATCCCGGATAAAAATATGATCCAGCCGGATACCGGTCATTTCTTTTCGGTTATTGCTATTGACAAGGATGCCACAACGCATATCCGATTTTTCATTCGCCTGATCAAAGCCATTCCCGGTCAGCCGGATGTTGGAGATATGAATAAAACTGACATCCTGGATCAGGATACCGTTTGCCAACCCTTTAAAATCAATGAGCGCCGGCATCGGCGGTTCTCCTTCCTTCCATCCAACGGATCTCACCAGGATCGGTTTTTCCCGGCTGCCCTCCTGATTCACCAATTGCAAGCTACCGGTATACCGCTGGTTGGCTGCCAGGATGATTTCGTCGCCGGGATTGAATTTGATTTTCTCCAGGGGAAGAAAGGTTTTAAACGGCTTTTCTTTGGAGGTGCCATCATTCAAATCACTACCCAGCAAAGGATGAACAAAATAAGAAACGGCTGCATGGTGTTGATCAATTTTGGTTGGCTGTATACATGGGTTGTCCTTACTGCCTGCCCCGATAAAACTATTTCCCAAAACCACAAACCCAAAAAGCCATCCGTACAACCCTCTTCCCATCATCATATTATTTTTAGTTCAACAAGTTTTTTACCTCCTTACATATTTCATCAGAAAGTTTCCGGTACCCCTCGTCCGTATAGTGCACATTATTATTTCCCAACCCATCCTGCTGATGGATCTCTTTGGACAATGGATAAATATCAATAACCCCGACCCCGTTGGCCTGCATCACTTTTTTGGCAATGTCATTATAAGATTCAACATCTCTATCATACCTGCCCGGTTCGTTTTCCGGTACATAAGTGGTGGTAACAAATACCAGTTTGGCCTTTGTCTGTTTTAAACGTTTTACAATCGCCTCCAGGTTAGCTTGATATTGTTCCAAAGAAGTTGTTATAGTACCGTTGATCTTATCGCGATTGGCGGGGACTTCATCCAGATCCGGGTTTCTATAACAAAGATCCCATAGCCCCCAATTGAATTGAATGATATCCCATTTTTCATCCCCCAGCCATTCATCGAGGTGCTGTAATCCATTAGCGGTGTATTTCGCATTCCCTTTACAGTGGATAACATCGGCCTTATCCGCCAGGGTCTTTTTCTCATAAGGTGTATAGCCGATAGAAATCGAATCCCCGATAATGAGCAATTTTGCATGCTGGTAGGTAAACCCAGGGGCAACAATGGTAATTGCCATTATAAACAAAACAATTTTCAATTGTAAAAAAATGCTGCGCATGGGTCAAAATTTATGATGATCCGTTTACTTATTATCTTTTACCATCCATCGCTCCGGGTGCTGTTGGGAATATTCCTGGTCTTCCAGGAGTCCCAGGAATTTCGGCGGTATCAGCAACCCGCTCCACCTTTTTATTTTATTTTCGAGGTCGGACATGATGGATTGATTATTTACCACAGAAGATATATCGATCTTTTCACTGATATCTTTTTTTAGATTAAATAGCTGTGCTGCTTTATCTTTTTGGTCGATCCGCTTATAGGTAGGTCCCACCACTGCAAATTTTTCAACTGCAAAATTTCTCCAGAAAAGATCGTCATGGGGAACTCCTTTTTTTTCACCCGACAGGTAGGGCAACAGGTTCACACCATCCAGGGTATTTCGCGGTTCAGCGCTGACCAGCGCTGCAGCTGTGGCAAAGATGTCGAGAGAGATCACCGGTCCATCATATCGCGTTCCAGCGGGCAAATGACCTTTCCACTGTACTGCAAAAGGCACATGAATTCCGCCCTCATAGAAATCACCCTTTTCACCTCTTAAGGGAGCATTGCTGGAAGCATTGGCATGGATGGGCCCCCCGTTGTCAGACAGAAAAAACACAATGGTATTGTTTTCAATACCCAGGCTTTGCAGTTTATCCATGAGCAAACCGACACCATAATCCATGGCACTGATCATGGCAGCATACGTGCGCCGTTTTTCGTCTTTAATCTGTTTAAATCGGTCTAAATATTTCCCGGTCGCCTCTAATGGAGTATGCGGAGCATTATAAGCCAGGTAAAGGAAAAAAGGGGTTTTATAATTCTCTTCTACAAAATGAACAGCTTCGCGGGAAAAGGCATCCGTCAGGTATTCCTTTTCTTCAACCCGTTTTTCATTGCGCAGCAATTTAGTACGGTATCCATCAAACTGTGATTTTGCCTCCGAGAGGTCTTGCAAAGTCAATTCTTCCGGTAAATACCGGTGACCGCCGCTTAAGAAACCAAAAAAGAAATCAAACCCCCTTTTATTGGGCCGTAAAGTTGGATAGGCACCCAGGTGCCACTTACCAATAGCACCGGTAACATATTGCTGTTCTTTTAAAAACTCGGCTATAGTTTGCTGTTCCAATGGCAAACCCATTTCCGGATCATTGGGTGCCAATAAAGGGTTTTTGGAAAACCCAAACCTGTCCTGGTACCGGCCAGTCATGATACCCGCCCTGCTGGGGCCACACACAGCATAGCTTACATAACCCCTTGAAAAGACCACGCCATTGCTGGCGATTCGATCAATATGGGGTGTGGGAATATCTTTACATCCATTGAAACCGACATCGGCATAACCCAGGTCATCAGCCAGAATGATGATGATATTCGGAGCTGATGACTGGGCAATAGACAGCTTAGCCATAAAGGAAAACGCTATGCACAGTATAAGACCAAGGTGATTTCTTCCTGTTATCATATACTGAATATTTTTCTTCAATTACTGCCAGTCCGGGTTTTGTACCAGGCTTGCGTTCGCATCTAACTCTGATTGCGGAATCGGGAATGATTCAGATTTCGGCCCCCTGTATACCGGCGAATATCCGGCAACGACATCTGCAGAAACTGTCTGGAAAGACTGCTGTACCTGTCCCCAGCGTATCAGGTCAAAGAAACGCAAACCTTCAGTTGCCAGTTCCACCCTTCTTTCATGCCGCACAATATCCCTTAATTGAGCCTGGCTTAACCCTGTTCCTTCCACCGATTCAATACTGGGCATATTTACGCGGCTTCTTACCTGGTCCACCAAGGTATAAACTTCTGTCAGTTGGTTAAGTTCCACCAGCGCTTCAGCCCGCATCAATAAAACATCAGCATAGCGCAGTACTATAAAATCCTGCCCGCCGGGTGCGTAAGTTGCGATACCGGTAGAAGATGCGGAATTCCTGATATATTTCTTTAATCCATATTTGGTGGCGGTATTTCCTGTAAACACCTTGTTGATATCTACCAGGAAAACATCATTCTTAAAATATACGGTTGACGTCAGCCTTGGATCCCGGTTGGCTTTTTGATTGGCAGGAGCATATAAGGGAGACTGGCTGATTGGCAAACCGTCCGTACAATAAAAATCATTGACCAGGTTGGGCATGGGCTGCTGATCGACTTTCGGGATACCGGCATAGGTTCCTGAAAATGTTTCCCCATTATCAGATGCATCCTGAATAAAACGAACCGAAAAAATGATTTCTTTTGATAATTCTCCCTGCTCGGTAAACAACTGGGAATAGCTTTGATTCAAAATATAGCCCAATGACATGATACCAGTTGTGGCATCAAAGGCCAACTGGTATTCGTGGTTGTACAAATAAAACCGCGCCAATAAGCCAAGTGCAGCTCCCCTGGTGGCATATCCATACTGATCGGCAGGATAGGAAACAGGTAGCGTATTGGCCGCCGATTTCAGGTCTTCTATGATCTGGTCAGATACTTCCTGGTAGGTGTTTTTAGTCACGTATGCATCATCCAAAGTCTGTACATTCAGAATCAGGGGAACATCCTTGTAATACACCGCTAAGTTCATATAGAACAAGGCCCTCAAGAAGTAGGCCTGACCCAGCAGTTCCTGCTTTTTAGCATCAGACACATTTTCTACGGGGATCCTGGCAATATTTTCAATAGCCGCATTGGCCCGGGCGATTCCCTTATAACAGGAAGTCCACAGGTAACTAAAAAAGGCAGTACTCGGATCGACATTGGCCACCATATAGTTTCCGGGACCCTCCCATTTGTAGGCGTTATAACAGTTATCACCAAAGGTGTCGAACCCGGGTAAACCCTGGCTGGCGTTCAGGTTACCGCTGTACAGGGCACGATCCTGTAAAGCCTCATAAATACCATTGATACCTAATAATGCATCCTGTTCCGTTTTCCAGAAATTTGCTTCCCCGATCTGCGTCAGGGAATTTTTATCCAGAAACTTTTTGGAACAACCCGCAAGCGTTATTACGCCGGCTAATAGAACAATCAATTGTCTCATAACTTTAAAATTTAACATTTAAACCAAATGTGAATATCTTATAAAGGGGAGTAAGCTGATCTGTTGCATTACCCCTTTGTCTCTCGGGATCAAAATTTTTCAGTTTTGTAAACGTCAGGATATTCTGGCCACCGAGATAGAACCGCAGTACATCAATACCCATTTTGCGTGTTATGGACTTGGGTAAAGCGTAACCCAGTTCAATGCTTTTAACCCTGAGGTATGAACAATCCTGGATATAAAAATCAGAAACGATTGAATTATTCTGTCCACCTAAACGGGGCAGGGTTTTCGAGGGCTGATCAACAGTCCACCTGTTTACCCAGTAGGCAAGCACATTGTTCCGGTCGCCTTCCATAGGAAGCTGCCCGTTGTCATTCAATAAACGGTCGATCCGGTCAACTCCCTGTAAAATGATGTTCAAATCAAACCCTTTATAATCCAGGTTGACATTAAAGTTATAGGTCCACTTGGGGAAGGGGTTACCAATGATCGTCCTGTCATAGGCATCAATGACACCATCCGGTTTGCCATCAGGTCCTGAAAGATCCGCATATTGAAAATCACCTGGCGCTGTTTTATTACTGCCAAACTGTTTGGGTGCATTATTTACTTCGTCCATCGTCTGGAAAACGCCGAGAACTCTATACCCGAAATAAGCATTAAACGGTTGACCGATCCTTATGATGGTTTCATTATTGATGGTTTCAATCCCTTTTTCACCCAAACCGGTAACCTTATTATCCGCAAACTTGCTTACACTGGCGCCGACATTATAATTAAATTCATGCATCCGTCCCCTGTAGTTCACCGTCAGTTCCACACCGCTGTTCACCATACTGGCAGCATTCTGTGCGGCCAGGTTGGTTACCCCGATTGAACTCGGTATGGGGAAATTTGTATACAGCACATCCGAACTGTTTCTCTTAAAATAGTCTGCCGTAACCGACAAATGATTCCTGAACAACCCTGCATCCAAACCCAGATCCACCTGTTTGATGGTTTCCCAGGTGATATTGGGATTGGCCAGTCCGGTCAATGCTACAGCGCCTACAATATTGCTGGTTCCTAAAATATAATCCAGGTTGGTATTGTAAGTCTGTTCGAAGATATAATTGCCGATATTATCGTTTCCGGTAATACCCCAGCTGCCCCTCAGTTTGAGTTCTGAAATCCAGTCCACATTACTCAGAAACTTTTCCTCACTTAAACGCCAGCCCACAGAAGCAGATGGGAAGTTGGCATACCGGTGGCTCGGACCGAAACGGGATGAGCCATCCCTTCTGATATTAAATTCAAAAAGGTATTTTCCATTCAGCACATAATTGACCCTGGAAAAGAAGGATTGCAGGGATACCTCTGAAGCACCACCCGATACATTGGGGTTTAACACCCCACCCCCGTCAAACTCCTGAACGGAATTAGATGGGAAACCCGACAATTGCCCGGTAAAACCATCATTCCTGTTATATATTAAGGAGTGACCCAGCAAAAAAGATACATCATGATGCTCGTTATACTTCCTGGCATAGCGCAAAATATTTTCATTGAGTAAACGATAACTGAAAGTTTCGATATTGGTCAGGGTATTGACCAGGTTTTGACCCACGAGATTGCCTGCCCAGTCGTAAGTATTATTGGTCGGAACAAAATTGGAAGTATTGCCAAAACCCAGGTTCAGGCTACCACTGGATTCAAAAGATATATATTTTGTAAAATCGACTTTGAGACCGAGCCTTTCCGCAATATTGATATCGTCATTGAGATAATCACCTAAATAACCTTTCTGGATCGGATTGGTTACGGGGAAACTGAAGTTTACATATTGGTAAGAACCATCCACGATGCCATACTCTCCATTGGAATAATAAACGGGGACGGTGGGAGAAGAGCGTTGGAATTGGTTGATGATCCCTGTTTCCCCGGTAATAGCACCGGCGCCACCGGCAGGTCCCCTGAACTTGCTCCAGTATGTATTAGTGACATTGGAAATAGTTAACCAGTCTTTTACTTTAGAGTTAAGATTCAGGCTGAGGTTATACCGTTCCGACTTGAACTTTCCTTTTACTACAGCCTGCTGGTTTAAATATCCCAATGAAACCCGGAAAGTGGTCCTGTCATTTCCGCCCGAAAATGAGAGATAATGATTCTGGATAAGCGCATTGCGCAGGATCGCTTTAGCCCAGTTGGTATTGGCATACTGGTCCGGCTTTGTACCATCGATAATGGCCTGGATATCGGAGGCCGTAAATCTTAACGGGGCATTGGCACCATTGAGATTTATATCGTGTTCATTTTTTAATCGGGCATAATTTACAGCATCTAAATATTCAGGGACAACCGTCACTTTCTGCAGACCGGTATAGCCATTATAAATGACCTTCATGGGTCCTTTTTTCCCTTTTTTGGTGGTCACAACAATGACCCCGTTTGCACCCCTTGCGCCATAAATGGCACTGGCCGAAGCATCTTTGAGTACCGAAATGCTCTCTATATCGGAAGGCGCCAGGTTATTAAATGCCTCCAATCCGTCATATTGTATATTATCAATTACCACCAGGGGGTTGGCGGATCCAAAAGTACCCACACCCCTGATAATAACAGAGGATGCATCCGATCCGGGAAGACCGCTGGACTGAGTGATCTGCACCCCGGAAAACCTTCCGTACATCAACTGCCCTGAATTTGTTACCGGCTGGTTGACCGCATCATCAAAACGCACCGTTTCGGCAGCCCCGGTTTGATTAATTTTTTTCTGCGTACCATAACCCACCACTACGACTTCGTCGAGGGTGGAAACACCGGCCTCGAGGCTGACGTTGATCAGGCTCCTTCCGGACACTGGGATTTCAGCGGAAATGAATCCCACGTAAGTAAAGCGCAATGTTTTGGTGTTGTCGCTAACACGAATTTCATACATGCCGTTTTCATCGGTAACCGTACCGCTACCCGGTTTATCACTGTCTTCCACCGAAACACCCGATAAAGGCTGATTATCCTTTGCGGCTGTGACCTTTCCTTTTATTACGTTGCTTTGCGAAGGTGTCACCTGTGCTTTCGCTGCACTAAAGAAGAGCAAAATGCCAAAAAGCATGACCCCATATGGACCCGCTTTACGTTTAAGAAGTTGTAGAAAACTCATACGCTTAAGTTTTGGATTGAACTAAATACTAATCGTTAGAGAAAGCCTTTGCTTCCTGGATTCAATTTTCAAAAATTAAGATGAAACAGTACGGGGGTTTTTGAATCAAAAAAGAGGTAATGACGGTTCAAATGAAAATTTTTTCATAAAAATCAGCTTGTTATGTAAGGTCCTCCCGACCAACACCCTTCCGTTTCATATAGGCGGAGGGTGTGATACCAAATTGTTTCTGGAAACTTTTTCTGAAATGTTTCAGATCATTAAAACCGGCATGATAAGCGGCCATACTTACCGTATATTCTCCCGATTTCAATAATTGGGCACATCGTTTCAGCTTGATGAGACGGATAAAATCTGATCCGGACATACCGGTCAGGGCTTTTAATTTCCGGTAAAAAGTAGAACGGCTCATATTCAGTTGCTGGGCCAGTTCATCAATTGAAAATTCATCTTTTTCTATGTTCTCCTCAATAAAATGGATCGCATTTTTTATGAATTCCTCATCAAAGGACGTGACCTCCACATCGCTCGGCTCGAGGTTGAGCCGATGGGCGAACAGTTCTTTTAATTTTTTCCTGGATTTAATAAGACTGGTAACATGAGAGACTAATATGGCGGGTTTAAATGGCTTGCCGAGATATACGTCCGCGCCGATTTTGATGCCTTCGATTTGGGAAAGGTCGTCTGATTTTGCAGTCAATAATATAACGGGAATATGAGAGGTCCGTTTATCTTCCTTTACTAATTTACACAGTTCATATCCATCCATCTCCGGCATCATCACATCGCTCACAATTAAATCAGGAATGGTTTGGAATGCTTTTTCCAGGCCCTCTTTTCCATCCAGTGCAGAAATCACCTCCCCCCGCCTGCTTAATATTTTACACAGGTAGTGGTTCAGCTCTTCATTATCTTCCACCACCAGAAATATAGGGAGCTCGGGCTTTTCGGCCTCAGTATCATGATCAGCAGACTGACCGTTCTGGGGTTCATCTTCCACCCATTCTTCATTGGTATAATTGACAATTTCCGCGGGCAGTTTGATGGTGAAAACCGAGCCCTGTGGCTGGTTGTCCATTAACCGGATCGTCCCCTTGTGCAATTCCACCAGGTCTTTTACAAAAGCCAAGCCGATACCCGTACCCATATATTTACCGGGCTCTGCCTGTGCCACCTGGTAAAACCTGTCAAATATTTTTTCTTTTTCTTCTTTCGCCACACCTTTACCCGTATCGGCCACTATGATCTCACAACCGGGCCTGGGGTCCTGTACATAATTGACTTGCATACTGACCTCCCCTCCTCCATAGGTAAATTTAAAAGCATTGGACAACAGGTTATATAAGATACTCTCCAGTTTTTCTTTATCAAGCAGCAGGAATATTTCCCGCTTGTTGGAGCTAAATGAAAACTGGATATCTTTTCTTTCTGCCTCTTCTTCAAATGAGTTTGCAATGGATCTTGATAGACCAACAATATCCTGGTAGGAGGCATTTAGCTTTAAGGCATTGGCCTCCGCCTTATTAAAATCGAGTAGTTGATTGATCAGGCTTAAGAGTCTTTTTGACTGGTTTTGGATCCTGGCGATCGTGCTCTTTACCGAATGATCAATTTTAGTGTCTGTGGACAGGTCCTCCAAAGGCCCCATCATCAGGGTAAGGGGGGTCCTGAATTCGTGGGAGATATTGGTAAAGAACTTACTTTTTATCTCAGCGATCTCATGTTCCTTCGCATAATTAAGGTTAGCAATCTCCAACTTGTTTTTCAGGTAAATCCTGTTCAGGGTGAGATGCCGGGAAAGCCAGAGCAGCCCGCCAATGATCAGGAAATATATCAAATAGGCCCACCAGGTTTTCCAGGGTGGCGGGGATATGTAAAACTGCATGACTGCAGTGGCGTCATTCCAGATCTGGTCACTGTTGGAAGCCCTTACTTTGAAAGCATAGGAACCGGAAGGCAGGTTGGTATAGGTGACAGTCCTTTTATACCCTGCATTGACCCATTTATCATCAAAGCCCTCCAGTTTATATTGATACTGATTCTTATCCGATGCATGATAATCCAATGCCGCATAAGAGATGGTAATAATATTCTCTTTGTAGGTCAACCGGATCTTCCTGGTCAGAAATAAGGACCCGGAACGGATATTATCCGCTGTTATCGCCTTGCCGGTTCCTGGACTCTGGTTGTTGATCTGAAGGTTGGTGATATAGACCGGCGGTTTATAATGATTGAGAAAAATACTGTCCGGGAAAAAATAGGTCACCCCGTTGATACCTCCGAAATACATTTCCCCATTTGGCTTCAGAAATGACGCATTTTCAGAAAAAGTGTTGGAAGAAACCCCATCCCGGGTATCGAAATTCCTGAAATTGCGGGTGCGGACATTGTACTTGGTGATCCCTTTATTCGTACTCATCCATATATTGTTCTCATTGTCAACCAGGATGGCATGGATATAATCATTGGGGAATCCCGGACTCTGATAAAAGGGTTCAATGGAAATTTTACCATTATCCAGAAAAAACAACTTATTCAGTCCCTGCTGCGTGCCCACCCAGATATTTCCATAGCTGTCTTCGGCCAGCGACAGGATCGTGTTATTAGACAGTCCTTTCTTCGTCTTATCAACGGTTCTTATTAATTCAAAACTGTCTTTTTGCCGGTTGTATAAATGGAGACCATCGTAGGTGCCTACCCACAAATGATTGCTTTTGTCCACCAGCATACAGCTTACCCGGTCATTTTGAATCGCGCCGGCCACTCCCACATATTCCGGATACCTTTTAAAAACAGGAACCCCGTTTTGATAGGAGATGATCCTGTTCAGGCCGTGCTCCTGTGTACCCACCCATAAGATGCCATTTTTATCCCTGACGATGGAAGTGACCTTGGGACCACTCAGGGTTGTGCTGTCGTTATTCGCCCTTTTTATTAGTAAGGGTGTATTATGATGCCTGAAATCTTTATAAATCACTAATCCGTCGCCGGTACCGACCCAGAGGTCATTCCCATTTTCAAAAAAAGTATTGATCCGGATGGTTTTAAAACCCAGGTCTTTTTGAACAAAATTCTTTTTGTCTGCAGAATACCGCAATCCGCCCCCCTTGGTACCCAGCCAAAATCCTCCAAAACGATCTTCATAAACAGCCGTGATATGGGTATTGTCAAGAATCGCCTTATCGCGTCCGAAATTGGTGATGGTCTTAAATTTTTTCCTGTAGGGATCCAGTTTACACACACCGCCGCCATCTGTACCGATCCATAAAATACCGGTATTGTCCTGGATGATGGATAAAATGATATCATAGTCCTTATTATATACATCCAGGGGCTTGATCCTGATATCTTCAAAGGTTTCGGTCGGGATATCAAACCGGCTTAACCCCCCTCCCCAGGTACCCACCCAAACATTTTGATTGCGATCCACCAGCACCCTGTATGTATTATTGCTGGCCAGCCCCTCCTGTCCTGCACCCACCATGTATTTCCTGAAACTATCTTGCCGGATATCATAACGAATCAACCCGTTTCTCCAGCTCCCGATAAATAATGTATGGGTAAGATTATTGACGCCGATGGAAGTGATTTCAAATTTTTTCGGACCAAGGTTCACCGGTTGCAGTTTATTTAGCGGTGGGTTATACTTATAGAGTCCGAAAGTCGATCCCACCCAAATACTCCCGTTATCATCTTCTGCAAGGGCATTGACGGTTAGGTTTTTGTCAATGGTAATAAATTCCCCCCCTTTCAATAAATACAATCCGTGCAGGGCACCGATAAATAAGTTTCCAGATTTATCGGCCAGCAGGGACTTGATCTCCTGGATCCTGACAGAATCCGCCGGTCGGTAATGGGTGATGGAATCTGAAAGAAAATCATAGCTGTTCAGTCCCCCGGTTTTATTACCGATCCAAAGTGTATTCTTATATTCTGCAATTACTTCAACCGCCTGGTTGGAAAGATTATTCAATGAACCGGGATCGGAACGGATAACATTAAAGTCATACCCGTTATATTTATTTAAGCCGCCCCTTGTGCCAAACCAGATAAACCCATACCGGTCCTGGTGAATGGCTGTCACCTCGTTATTGATCAACCCATCATCAATCGTGATATTATTTTCAATATTGGTTTGTGCCAAACTATTTAGTGTATAGCCCAGCATCGCTACCATTACAATGGCAATATTAATTCCCCCCCTTTTTATCATATCAAGCAAGCAAATTATTAAAATTCCGGCTCCGTGATCATCAATTTCCCGTTTAAAAAACCTCAACAGGACAATCGAATGAGATTCCCGAAACCCTATTGAATCCAATTTAAGGCATATTGCGCCTAAATTTAATGATTCAATTTACCCAACCCCCTGTTTGAACTATTTACCCCCCCTGATTGATGGGCTAAACCCTCTTCACATAACTAAATATCCTTAAACTTTGAAGGAATAAAAATTTTGTTAATGGCCCTGGTCTTTTTAATTTAATTTATCAAATGTCAGGAAGATCATTTTTAATACGAGTCATGCCGGCCTCCTTTACCGTGGCCCTGCTTATACTGACTACAGGTTGCAAGACGCTTGCACAGCCAGGTGAAAGAAATACAACCGATTTACAATCAGGTTGGTATTTTATCAAAAAAGATATCCCCGACGGGGCCAGGAATGAAATGGATGAAAAGGACTGGAAGCAGGTCAGCATTCCGCATGACTGGGCCATTACCGGACCTTTTAGCAAGGAAAATGATTTACAGGTTGTACAGGTTAAGGAAGACGGCGAACAAAAAGAAATGTTGAGATCAGGCAGAACAGGCGGTTTGCCCTATTCCGGCGTAGGCTGGTACCGGAAACATATCGTCTTTGACAAGGCAGACCAGGGTAATCATTTTTCCCTGGAATTTGATGGGGCGATGAGCCACGCAAAGGTATATGTCAACAACAGGTTTGTGGGTGAATGGCCTTATGGTTATGCCTCATTCTGTTTTGACATTACACCGTTTATCCGGTATGGGGAAGATAATGTAATTGCAGTTCGGTTAGAGAACCAGGAAGGTTCTTCGCGATGGTATCCCGGTGCCGGGATATACCGTCATGTTCGTTTGGTAAAAACAAATCCCGTCCATATAGCACATTGGGGAACATTTATCACCACCCCAGAAATTTCAGCAGAAAAAGCGTTGATCAGTATAGAGACCAGGGTTGAAGGTGTTAAAGCAACTGATAATATTCAACTGGTAACGAGCCTATACACAGAAAAAGACGAAAAAGTGGGCGAAGCAACGCTTAATAAAAAACCCGGGGCTGTGAATACCCAGCAAATCCCCATAAAAAATCCCCGGCTTTGGTCGGCTGACCAACCCGTACTTTATTATGCCATCAGTACCCTTAAAAAGGATGGAAAGGTCATCGATCAATACAAAACAGTTTTTGGCATCCGGTCGGTCAGCTTTAACCCGCAGCAGGGAATGCTCGTCAACGGAAATAATGTCAAACTGAAAGGTGTTTGTCTCCACGACGACCTGGGCCCCTTAGGCATGGCCGTTAATACATCAGCGCTGCGATACCGCCTGCAACTTTTAAAAGAAATGGGTTGTAACGCTATCCGTGGCACCCATAACCCACATACCCCCGAATTACTGGAGCTCTGTGATGAAATGGGTTTTTATTTTATAGATGAAGCATTCGACGAGTGGAAAACCGCCAAAGTAAAAAATGGTTATCATTTGCTTTTCGATGAATGGGCCCGTAAGGACCTGGAAGCTTTGATCCTAAGAGACAGGAATCATCCTGCCCTGATCATGTACAGCATCGGGAATGAAACTAAGGAACAGGAAGAAAAAGAAGGTGCACGGGTTGCAAAATTCCTTACAGATATTTGTCATCAATATGATTCCACCAGGCCGGTGACGGCTGGCTTCAACAATATGAATCCTGCCATCAGGAACGGACTGGCCGATGCTGTAGATATACCGGGATGGAATTATAAACCTGAAGCATATCTATCCCTGCACCAGCAACATCCCAACTGGGTCATTTATGGAAGCGAGACCGCTTCCACCGTCAGTTCAAGGGGTGCCTTTAAACTTCCTGCCGCAATCGGGATCATGAAAACCTGGCCCGATAACCAGTCATCAGCCTATGATCTTGAATATTGCAATTGGTCGCAGTTGCCCGATAAAGAGTGGAAAAACCAGGAAAATGATTTTGTAGCGGGCGAGTTTGTATGGACCGGATTCGACTATCTCGGAGAACCCACACCCTATAATGCCCTTTGGCCCAGCAGGAGTTCCTATTTTGGTATCATCGATCTTTGCGGGATTCCC
>WGMO01000016.1 GCA_016125075.1 Terrimonas sp. | reverse complement strand
CCCATAAACCCGCTTCAGGCGGGTTTTTTTGTGGGGGTATTGTGGAAACCGGTTTCAATTGCCACCCCTTTTACCAGGGTTTGGTAAACGACACAATACCTTTCGGTAAGCTTTTTCAGGTTGGCGATCTGTTCTTCCCCGGCATCAGATTCAATTTCGAAGTTTAACCGGATGGCTGAAAACCCTACCGGTACTTCTTTGGTTACACCCAGGGTTCCTTTGAAATCAAGATCCCCTTCGGCAAAAACTGACCCTTTCCGGATATCAATTTCAATGGCAGTGGCAACTGCCTGCATGGTTACGCCGGCACAGGCCACCAGGGCTTCCAGTAACATATCCCCGGAACAGATCAGGGTTCCGTTACCACCGGTTGCCGGATGCAGGCCTGCTTCCACTATTGATTTTACGGTATCGATTTTACAGGAAATGCCTTCGCCGATATTTCCCTTTGCTTTTAAAGTGATGATTGCAGATGTGGGGTCGCTTCTGTATTTTTCTTTTAAGGGAGCCTGGATCTTCCTCAGTTCTGAAGCATTCATTTTTAAAGTATTTAAGCTTGATGAATTTTGAGTTTATCGGGGGAACAGGATCCATACAGTTTAATGATTGAAAATTACCTCAATATTAGGTCAACATTTTTATAAACGGAAGGGATGAGATTTTTTGATTAACTTGATTTTAGGTGCAGGGGCCTTCAGGTGTACAATGGATTTGTTATCAACCTGGCTTAAAAAAGCAAGCGGATGAATAAGTCGCAAAAACTGGTACTGATCAAATGGGTTCACACCCTTATCTGGTTATTTTTCAATGGGGTTATTTTTTATTTATACTATGCTGCCATTACCAATACCATTAATAAATGGGTTTGGATCGGGATTGCGCTGGTGCTACTGGAAGGGCTGGTCTTGTTGATATTTAAAAACGTTTGCCCGGTGACACTGGCGGCCAGGAAGTATTCAGATGCCACCAACGATAATTTTGATATTTATCTTCCCAACTGGCTGGCCCGGTATAATAAACTTATTTATACCACACTTTTCGTAATTGTCTTATTAATAATTGGATATAGAGTCATGTCCTGGTAAACAAAACGCCCCTTTCTTTTCAACGATCCTTTCCTGTTTAATCAATATTGGGATCTTCAATTTCATAAGACCCCAGACTGTAATTGTATCCCTGCTTACCATAAAATTGAATCCGTTCTTCGCCTTTTTGGTTACAGTCAATGCTCTTGCTATCATAAATATGGATTGTTTAACTCATAAACAGGAAGTGACAAAAATATATTTCATTGCTTTGTGGGCTATAAAGATTTTACCTTTAGCCTTACTATGGATGTATTCTCGGAAAAAAGTACCGTCATCATTACCTGCCCCAAACGCATCCCTCCTTACTTGGAAGAGGAGGTGATAGCACTAGGTTTTTCTGTCGAGGAAAGATTCATCACCGGTGTCCGGATATCCGCTTGCATCAATGAATGCATCAAACTCAACCTGAACCTGCGATGTGCCAGCCAGGTGTTGTACAGCCTCAAGCAATTTGAAGCTGATGATGCCGGAGACATATACCGGAAGGTTTTTGATTTTCCCTGGGAAGAAATTTTGCCGGAACAGGGGTATTTTTCTGTCACCAGTAATGTCAATAATCCCACCATCAACAACAGCATGTTTGCCAACCTGCGCGTGAAGGATGCCATCGTTGACAGGGTCCGGGAAAAAAGAGGGGAGCGGCCTTCAACAGGCTCGGCACTAACGGGCGCCGTCATTCACCTTTTTTGGAAAAATGAGCAGGCGGAACTATTCATTGATACCTCCGGGGATTCCCTGGGCAGGCATGGTTATCGAAAGCTACCCGGCCTGGCACCTATGCTCGAGTCATTGGCTGCTGCCACCATTTCTGCAACCCGCTGGGATAAAAAGTCGCCATTTGTGAACCCCATGTGTGGTTCGGGCACCCTGGCCATTGAAGCCGCCATGATCGCTACCCACCGGTGCCCCGGGTTGTTCAGGAATCAATATGCTTTTATGCACCTGAAGGGCTATGATGAGGCGGTATACAGGAAAGAGGATGCCTTGCTGGAAGAACAGATCAGGGAAGTGCTGGGTCTTAAAATCATTGCTACTGATAATAGTGCCCGGGCCGTGGAGAATGCCCGGAAGAACGCTATTGCTGCTGGCGTGGCCGGTCTGATTGAATTTTCGGTATGTGATTTTGCCGATACCGAAGTTCCGGAAAACGTGCCCGGAATATTTTTTGTCAATCCCGAATACGGAGAACGGTTGGGAGCCGTGCAGGAACTTGAAATCACCTATGGCAGGATCGGAGATTTTATGAAAAAACATTGTAAGGGATATTTCGGTTATGTGTTTACCGGCAACCTGGAACTGGCCAAGAAGATCGGGTTAAAAGCTACCCGGAGGCTGGAATTTTATACCAGTAAGATTGATTGCAGGCTATTGGAATATGAATTGTATAGCGGAACCCGTTCGTCAACAGAAAAATAAATGTTGAAGTGGATCATTTGGCCACGGCAATTTTTATTTTCTTGTTTTTTAATTTCTGGTCTTTGATCATCTGAAGGGTATGGCTCACTTTTATCTTTTTTACTGCAGCAAAAGAAAAGAAGTCTTTTACTTCAATCAGGCCGATATCTTCCTTTTTTAATAAACCTTTATGGGAGAGGAACCCCACAATATCAACTTTATTGACTTTATCTTTTTTGCCTGCCGCGATAAATAAGGTTGACCATTTGGGTTTTTCAGGGAGGGTTAGGGTTCCCGGTAAATCTATCATTTCAGCATCCGGGTCGATATAAGCGGGCAGCTTTTCTTCCGGAGATAATATCAGGATAGCCGTACCGGAGGCATCCATGCGGGCCGTTCTCCCATTGCGGTGAGTGAAAATATCTTCAGTACCCGGCAGGTGATAATGTATAATATAACGGATATGTGCAATGTCAAGCCCCCGTGCCGCCAGGTCGGTGGTAACAAGTACATTGGAGGTCCCGTTCCTGAACTTACATAAGGCAGCATCCCTTTCCTGTTGCTCCATGGCGCCATGATAATATACATTGAGGAGGTCTTTCGAATTCAGAAAATTACTGGTACGTTCAACCGATTCCCTGTGATTGCAGAAAATAATGGCCGACCTGTTGCCCAGCATACAGATGAGCCGGAAAAGGCTTTCGAGTTTGTCTTTGTCTTCACTTTTCAGAACTTTTACGGATAACCCGGTCTCTTCATCACCGTCTTTTAAAAAATCGAGTTTTAAAGTTTCCATCATGCCGACAAAATCCGGGATATCCACTGATTCCGTTGCAGAGGTCAATATCCTTTTTCTGATATGAGGCAATGCGCCGATGATCGATGACATTTCATCTGCAAAACCCAATTCCAGGGATTTATCAAATTCATCCAGAATCAGCGTTTCAATAGTTCCAGTGGTGATATTCCCCCTCCGGATATGATCGGCCAGTCTGCCAGGCGTTCCGACCAGGAGTGCAGGGGCCTGTTTTAAATTATTTTCTTCAATCTCTCTTTTATGACCTCCATAGCAACAGGTTACTTTCCAGGGTGTACCCATCGACTTGAAAACGGATTCTATTTGCAGGGCAAGTTCTCTTGACGGGACAATAATCATGGCCTTTGATGTTGCTACCGGGCTGTCCAGCAGTTGTAAAAGCGGTAAGAGAAAGGCCAGGGTCTTGCCCGACCCGGTGGCTGAAAGGAGCAGTAAATTATTATTGTTTTCAAAAGATTCAATGGCCGTTTGCTGCATGGCATTGAGTGCTTTGATATTTAACTTTTCCAGTATCTTACCAAAATAATCCTGTTGATGCTCCATCCCGCAAATCTACGCTTGTTTTAGCTGGGGTTAGAAGACGATTTATAGATTCAGGAATTGTTCCTCCCGGGCTATTTGGGCTCGTGTGCAGTTATATTAAAAAGCATCAGACATCTTTTTCATGGAAGGATAATTCCAGTTTATCCAGCGATGAATTAACCTTCCTGTACCTGACGCCAGCCGTATTGAGCATGTGTTTAGAGGCTTTAAAAACATCATTCCCTTCATATTTATCGGAAAGATAGATCACTTCTGTAATTCCGGATTGTATGATGGCTTTTGAACATTCATTACAGGGGAAGAGGGCGGTATAGATCTTGCAACCCTGGAGGTCCATACCGATATTGTTTAATATGGCATTCAATTCGGCATGACAGATATAGGGATATTTGGTGTCGAGGTATTCTCCCTGTTTTTCCCAGGGAAAATCGTCGTCGTGGCACCCGGTGGGCAGCCCGTTATAGCCGGCACCGACAATCTTATTTTTTTCATTTACAATACAGGCTCCCACCTGGGTACTGGGATCCTTGCTCCTTTTGGCCGACAACAGGGCCACCCCCATAAAATATTCATCCCAGGATATATAGTCTTGTCTTTTATTCAAGGTTTTGGAATTTTTATTCATACTTGTTTTTCTTAAGGAAAATTTCACTGTAATACAAACCGATAGCCAATACCATGTATGGTTTCAATACTAATATTTTTTTCAGACGAAAGGTGTTTCCTGAGTTTAGTGATAAAGACGTCCATACTGCGACCCAGGAAAAAATCACTTTTACCCCATACATGGGTCAGTACATCCTCCCGTTTTAATACTTTATTGGGATGGAGGCAGAAAAATTCAAGCAGGTCGGCTTCCCTTTGGGTCAGGATCGTTTTATGGTCCCCATTGATCAGTTTCAATTCTGCCGGGGTGAATTTCAGGTTACCCAGGGTATATTCAAAAGGAGTGTCTTTTACCAGCATTTTATTACGGCGGATAAAGACATTCATTCTCAGCAGGAGTTCATTGATATTAAATGGCTTGGTGATATAGTCGTCAGCACCGGTCTGAAAACCTTTGATTTTATCATTCTCCATCGACATGGCGGTAATGAAAAGGATAGGAATGACATCGCTTTTCTGCCTGATCTTTTTGGCGACACTATACCCATCCCGCAGGGGCATATTGATATCCAGCAAACAGATGTCCGGATCTGATTTCTGAAACGATTCCCATGCCGCTTCGCCATCGGTACAACTGTACACCTCGAAGCCAACATCCTCGAGCCGGTCTTTGATTACATAGGAAAGTTGCTGATCATCTTCAGCCAGTAGCACTTTGATTTTTTTGATCATATGATATAATTAGTAAACGGGTAATGATACGGTAAAGGTGCTGCCCTGGCCGGGGATGCTTTTGGCATGGATTGTTCCGCCGTGAGCAGCAACGATCTCTTTTACAAAGCTAAGCCCAATTCCCAATCCCTTTGAATTATAGGTCTCTTCATTTTTAACCCTGTAAAATTTCTTAAATATCTTCTTCAGGTGCTTTTTTTCGATCCCCGAGCCATTATCACTGACAGAAAAGGCGATACTTTCTTTTCCTGCCATTGTACGGATCAGGACCTGTGGTTGCTGGGCATTTTTAAGGGCATTGTCAATAAGGTTGATGAGTACAATTTTGAGATAGTCCTTATCGGCAGGCACCCTGTCAGAGCCTGGCATAAATTCGGTTCTGATCGCTGCTTTTTTTTCATCAATTAGCGGCTGCAGGTTGTCCAATGCTTTCTGGATGATGACATGTAGCGACAGGCTTTCCCTGTTCAACTTGATACCGACGGCATCTGTTGCTGCCAGCGTGATCAGTTTTTCCAAATGGTCCTTGAGGTAATGCGTCTGATCGGATACAATGCCGGCATAGGTTTTCAATTTGCCGGGTTTTGACAGGATATCTTCTTTGTTGAGTACTTCAGAGGCAAGGGTCAGTACCGCTACAGGTGTTTTGAACTCATGGGTGAAATTGTGGATAAAGTCTTTTTGGATCTCATTCAGGAATTTCTGCCTGAATAAGAGATAAAGCCCGATGCTAAACATGACCAGGATGAACAGCAGGGAAAAACTGGAAATGACCCAGAAGTTCATTTGCGAGAGGATATACTTATTCCTGTTGGGAAAATAAAGGGTAAGGTGGTCATAGGGCTGGGTGGTGACCGGGAATTTTTTTCCCGTTTTATACATAGAATTGGCAGACGGGATTACATGCTCATAAATATTTTTATTGGATGCCGCCTCATAGATGGCTGCCTGGCATAAAGTGAATACATTATAATCAATAAGTCCTTCTTTCAGTTTGGCTTCAATCTGTTTGGTGTTGGCCGGTAAACTGATCTTAGCAAAATAAACAAAGGGTTCGGGATTGCTCACCAGGTCGCTGAGATGGGGAGCGGTGGTATACAGTTTTTCCCCAGTGGCTTCATAGATCCCTTTGATCGTATTCAATATCCTGGCATTGAATTCCCTTTGTTCAAGCTGGTATACTCTTTTCAGCCAGATGACCTGGACGATAACGATCAGCGCAATCAGAATGGCGCTGAAGATCGTGGCGATCCTGATGGCTGAAGATTTTATTGTCATGGGAGAGGTAAATTTCCAGACTAAAATTAAGTGAATAAAGGAAGATAAATCCCAGTGACCTGAAATTCCTTTTTATAGGCCGGGAGCGAAATTTTTGTTTACAGTTTATTAATCGCTGTTATACCCGGGATTTGATAAATTGCAGGAAACATTGGATATGAAAACAGCCGTCACCGTTTTATCTTTTTTCATTTTCTTACAGGGTTTTTCACAAGCCAGCCATAGCCATGCGCTGGAAAGGAGCATCCGGTTTCCCGATATCCCCGGGTTTTATACCCTGAAATGTGATCTGCATGAGCATACTGTTTTTTCGGATGGAAAGGTATGGCCCGATATCCGGGTGATGGAAGCCCTGATGGACGGACTGGATGCCATTTCCCTGACCGAGCACCTGGAGTACCAGCCCCATAAAGCGGATATCCCCCATCCTGACAGGAACCGGTCCTACGAAATTGCGCTAAAAGAGGCCAAAGATCATGACCTGATCATCATCCGGGGATCGGAGATCACGCGAAAAATGCCTCCCGGACATTGTAATGCGGTATTTATCCAGGATGCTAATAAATTACTGGTGGATGATTCCATTGCAGTATTCCGGGAAGCCCAAAAACAGGGGGCCTTTGTTTTCTGGAACCATCCCAACTGGATGAGCCAAAGGAAGGATGGGATGGCTACTTTGACGGATATGCATCAATTCCTGATCCGGGAACAACTTTTGGATGGTATTGAGGTGGTCAACGAGCATACTTACTCCGATGAGGCTTTACAGATTGCCCTGGATAATAACCTTACTATCATGGGTACCAGCGATATCCATGGCCTTATTGACTGGGAATTTTCTGTACCCAAGGGGGGGCACCGGCCTGTAACACTCGTATTTGCCAAAGAAAAAACGGAGAAGGGAATCAAAGAAGGTTTGATGAACAGGCGTACCGTTGTTTTTTTTAAGAATACCCTGATTGGCAGGAAGGAATTCCTGGTCCCGGTGATCAGGGAATCACTTATCATTAAATCCGCGAATTATATCGGAAATACAAACGTGTTATCAGTCGTGGTGGAAAATAAAACAAATGCAGAATTCATATTAATGAACAGGGGATCGTTTACATTTCATAATTCTCAGGATATTATAACGGTTGTTCCCGGGGTCAATATACTTGAGATCAAGACAAAAGACCGTTTATCCTCCTTTCAATTACCTTTTGAAGTACTCAATGCCGTTGAAGCGCCGGCCAAACATCCCGTTGTGAGTTGGGAACTGCTTACCGAATAAATGCCGTTCTATTGTTTGCCGTTATACTTCCGGATCAGCTCACGGGTTTTACGGCCCGATTCTTTTAAATCTTTTTCCGTCCAGTTGCCATTTTCCGAAGCCGTCGTTTGCAGAACGGAACAGGTTTCATCTTTATCCGAAACGGACCAGGTGATCCAGCTGATCTTGTTTTTTTCCGCCCAGTTGATCCATTTCATCCATTCTTCATCATTGATCGGTCCATCGCCCGTTGCTTCCATGCCGGCTGATTCGGAAATAAACAGGGGAATATTTTTCTTCAAGGCGTAATCCCCTCTGTCCCTTAACCCCTGGTGATGGGTGGCGGCATAGAAATGAAGGGTATACATGATATTGCTGAATCCTTTTATCGGGTCATCTGCTACGATCTGGAGGTCCTGGTCCCAATGCGGAGAGCCCACCAGGATGATATTATCCGGATCATGCTCCCGGATGGTTTTAATGATTTCTATGGAATAAGCTTTTACATCTTTCCAGGATTCCTGGTCGGGTTCGTTGAAGATTTCATAAATGATATTGGGATAGTCCTTATAGGCAGCCGACATCTCAGCAAAGAATTTTTTGGCTTCCTGCAGTTGGATATTATGGCTGTGCCAGTCGATGATAACATAGATGCCCTGCCTGATGGCGGCGTCGACAACAAACCTGACCTTTTCTTTCGACCATTCCGGTTTCTCGAGATATCCTTCCCTGGGCTCAACACCCATCGCAGCCCTGACAATATTGCAACCCCAGTCTGTATACAACCATTGAACGGTTCCGGAATTATAAAACCTTGGCCAGAAACAATGCCAACCGAAACTCATTCCCCTGAGCACTAGATCGTTTCCCGAAGCGTCCTTTAGCCGGGTCCCATCCACTTTTAATTTACCATGTTCATGAACAGGTTGGGAAAAAATGGTGATACCCATACTCATCCATAAAACAAAAAAAATGATGCGGCCATAAATCTTCATATATATCCATTAAGCGTTGAGAAAAAGAATTGTACAGTAAATATCCATTATAAATTACAAAAACCTTTTTTATAGATAAATAATGGATATAGATGGATAAAAAAAAAGAAATGAAAACTCTTTTTTAATTTTGGGTTCCATCAGCCAACTTAGCTCAGCTGGTAGAGCAGCACCCTCGTAATGTGCAGGTCGTCGGTTCAAGTCCGATAGTTGGCTCCATTTTTTAGTGTCCATCGACCAGATGGTGCCGGATAACTGCTGCGGCTTATGGTTCCTCGTTTACAAACAATTCTTTATACTTAATTTTACCACTCATTTAATACCAACCTGGATATGGAAACGTATAATTTCGGAATGATCGGATTGGGTGTGATGGGAAGGAATTTCCTGCTGAATATGGCAGATAATGGTTTTAAAGTGATAGGCTTTGACAAGGACAGTGATAAAGCGGCTTCACTGGAAAAGGCTGCTACAAAAGGAACCGTTGTAAAAGGTGTTGACAGTCTTGAGACGATGCTGGATTTGCTGGAATCACCCCGAAAGATCATGATGCTGGTGCCAGCCGGCAAACCGGTAGATGAGGTAATCGAAAGCCTGCTGCCCTTGCTGGACAGGGGTGATGTGGTAATTGACGGGGGTAATTCTCATTTTACCGATACCCTTCGACGGGTCCAGTATCTTGAACAGAAGGGCATTCATTTCATGGGGATGGGTGTTTCGGGCGGGGAAGAGGGTGCCAGGAAGGGCCCAAGCATCATGCCGGGTGGAGATGCAAAAGCATATAAACTGGTTAGGCCCATGCTGGAGGCTGTAGCAGCAAAAGTGAACGGTGAGCCCTGTGTGGCGTATATGGGTAATGGCGCGGCAGGCCATTATGTAAAAATGGTTCACAACGGTATCGAATATGCCATTATGCAGCTTATTAGCGAAATCTATGATTTCTTACACCGCGGTGGGGGACTGGACAATGATGAACTCCACCAGGTTTTCAAACAATGGAACGAAGGTGAGCTACAGTCTTTCCTGGTGGAAATTACAGCAGATATTTTTCTGCAAAAAGATGACAAAACTGAAAACCGGCTGATCGATATGATAATGGACAGGGCAGGATCAAAAGGTACCGGAAAATGGACCTCACAGGATGCGATGGAATTACCGGTAGCTGTTCCGGTGATCGATATGGCCGTGGCCATGCGTATTCTTTCCGCTTATAAGGAAGAGAGGGTTGCAGCTGCAGATTTGTATGTCAATCAGCGAAAGCCTGTAAGACTCAGCAGGGAACAGTTAGTGCGGCAGGCACATGACGCGCTGTATTTTTCGATTATTGTCTGTTATGCCCAGGGCCTGGCCATGTTGCACCAGGCTTCCCTGGAATGGAAAATGGAAATCCCGATGAAGGAGGTGGTGAAAATATGGAGGGGTGGTTGTATCATCCGGTCTTCTTTATTGGAAACTTTCTATAAGGCTTACCGGAAAAATAAGGCCCTGCCCAATATTCTCCTGGATAAAACAGTGGCGAGACTGATCCGGAAAAAGGAAAAGCATTGCAGGAATTTGATCAAATCAGCCACTCAGCATAAGATCGTTTCGGGTGCCCTCTGCAGTTCACTCGCTTATTTTGATGCTTATACGAGCGAATGGATGCCGGTCAACCTTATTCAGGCACAAAGGGATTATTTCGGGGCCCATACCTATGAAAGGACAGATCGGGAAGGGAAATACCATACCAACTGGGAACAATTTAATCAATAGATAAAAATAATGGAACAACATAAAAGGCCACCGGCCTCCCTCTTATTTATTTTTGGCGGAAGCGGCGACTTGAATTACCGGAAACTTTCACCCGCATTATATAACCTTTTCATTGATCAGTGGATGCCGGAAAAGTTTGGCATCGTCGGGATTGGCAGAACAGACTATGAAAATGATGCCTACCGGCAACACCTGCTGGAAGGGATACAGCAATTCAGCAGGAGGAAGGGTGAACAGAACGGACAGTGGAAGGAATTTTCCCGGCATGTCACCTACCTGAGGATGGATGCTGAAAATGAATCCGAGTACCAGAAGATCGCGGCAATTGTAGCCGAAAAGGAAAAAGAGTTCGGGGAACATCCCAATGTTATCTTCTATATGGCTGTCGCTCCACAACTGGTACCAGATATCGCCAGCAAACTCGGTCCCCTGAATATCTGTTCAGATACAAAGTGTACCAGGATCGTTGTGGAGAAGCCCTTTGGCCATGACCTGGAGAGTGCCCACCGGCTGAACCTGCTGCTTTCTTCCATGTTTGACGAAGAGCAGATCTACCGTATTGATCATTATCTCGGTAAAGAAACCGTACAGAATATCCTGGCCCTGCGTTTTGCGAATGCGCTTTTTGAACCGATCTGGAACCGGAACTATATTGACCATGTGCAGATCACCGCAGCTGAAACGGTTGGGGTAGAGGGAAGGGGTGGATACTATGAACAATCCGGTGCTTTACGCGATATGGTCCAGAACCATATGCTACAGTTATTGTGCATGGTTGCCATGGAAGCGCCGGTTTCCTTTAATGCCAATGAAATCAGGAACAAAAAGGTGGATGTATTAAATGCGATCCGGAAAATAAGGACAGAACAGGCCCATGAATTTGCCGTTAGAGGCCAATATGGTGAAGGCTGGATGAAAGGTGAAAAAATTGCCGGGTACCGCCAGGAAAAAGGGGTGGATCCGGAATCTGGTACCGATACTTTTGCTGCCGTAAAATTCCATATTGACAACTGGCGATGGCAGGGAGTGCCGTTTTATGTGAGGACCGGTAAAAGGATGAACCAAAAAACCACCATCATTACCATCCAGTTCAGACCGGCCCCGCATTATTCTTTTCCGCCCGAAGCGGCAGAGACCTGGCGGCCCAACCGGCTTACGATCAGCATTGCACCAGAAATGGATATACGGTTGCGGTTCCAGGCCAAACATCCCGGGCAATCATTGTCATTAAGCCCGGTCGACATGATTTTCAGTTATAAGGATGCTTATGAAACCGATGAGCCCGAAGCGTATGAAACTTTATTGCTGGATGTGATGGAAGGGAATGCCACTTTATTCATGCGGGCCGACCAGGTGGAAGCAGCCTGGAAACTCGTGATGCCCATTCTTGAAGCCTGGGAGAACCGGCCGCCGGTTGATTTTCCAAACTATTCACCCGACAGTTGGGGGCCGGAGGATGCAGAAGCCCTGATTGCCAGGGATGGCCATAACTGGGTTTCACTACCCACTAAAAATGATAAATAGGGAATATGTCATTAAATATTTACAAAGATGCAGATGAGCTGAGTAGTGCTGCCGCTCTGTGGATTGCTGAATACATTTCTGAAACCTTAAAAAGCCAGGATCGTTTTACGATTGCACTTTCAGGGGGTAGTACCCCCAAAAAACTGCACCAGCAACTGGCAGCGGTACCCCTGAAGGATAAGATCGATTGGGGTAAAATACATTTTTTCTGGGGTGATGAGCGGGCTGTTCCTTTTGATGACGAACGTAACAATGCCAGGATGGCTTTTGACACTTTGTTGGATCAGGTACCGGTGAACAGGGATCATATCCATATCATGCGCACGGATATTTCGCCCGATGCAGCCGCCGCTTCCTATGAGGAATTATTACATGCTTATTTTGACAAAGAAAGCCATTCCTTTGACCTTGTCATTTTGGGGATGGGTGACGATGGGCATACCTTATCCCTATTTCCCGGGTACGAAGTGGTGCAGGAATCGGAAAGATGGGCCCTTAGTTTTTTCCTGGAAGAACAGGATATGTACAGGATCACCATTACGGCACCGGTTGCCAACCTCGCTGCAAAAATAATCTTCCTCGTCACCGGTGCCGGAAAAGCGAAAGCCCTGCAACAGGTGCTGGAGGGAGCCTACGATCCTGATACCTATCCTTCCCAGCAAATCCATCCGGAAAACGGGGAGTTAATATGGTTTGTAGATGATGCAGCTGCTGGTTTGCTCACAAAAGATTAAACAGTCGGTATATTAGAAGGGTAAAACTTCAAGGGCCAGTCTCCACCGGTTTTTTTCCCTTACCCAGATACGAAGGTAATTGTCTTTTTTCCCGTCAATAAGGGTGGTGCCGTACACATAACCCAGGTCTCCCGCCGATGAAATGCCCGAACCGTTGATCATATAATTGATCGTTGCAGGCATCTCTTCAATTACCGCGGTCAATGAAAAAATTGGGTTTGACGGAGCCCTGTTATTTCGATTCAGGAGGCAATATGATGCAGCATTATCATGGTACCAGGCAGCCCGTTCCTTTTGTTTTGAGACCGGCTGATTTGTGTTTTGAATAAAATCCTGTTCGGTCTTTAATAAATTTCTAATATTACCTTTCCTGAATGATCGGGGCGGAGGAAGTACCATCACGTCTGAGCTGTCTTTGAAAAGAGGATCGGCATTATTGACCCCTATATCCAGCATAAATTTCCATTGGCCTGTTGGCGAAAAACGCCAGATGGTAATAAACCTGCCCCGGGCAAGAATAGGGCTGTTGCCCCCTGCTGCCTGGTAGGTCCAGGGCCCGCTGTTAAAACCAAGATCGCCGGATGCTGAGATTTGTGAGTAATCAGGCCGCCAGCGGAGTACGGCAGTATTCCGTTCTTTTTTAGTCCAGTATGGAATTCCCTGTTCTATGTTACCATTGTTAAAGACGATGCCATTGCTATCACAGAATGCCAGGAATGCTTCTTTTGTGCTGTGCGTAACAGCGTATTGAGCAAAGTCCCGCTCCGTCCTGATCAGTATGTCCTGGGCATTTAGAAACTGACTGAGGGAGGATGAGATCAGGCAAAGACATAACACGAAATGTTTCATTTCTTATTCATGTTTTTAAGTTTATAGATCGCCAGTATCCCCGCCCCGAGCAATGCCAATATACTTAAGATCCTGAAACTGTTGTCTTCCCCCGTATCCAGGTCTCCTGCAAAAACATGCAACCCTGTAAAAATGATGAAAATAAAAACTGCAGTTCTTTTGATCATTGGTATTGTATTGATTGGAAACAAAAAAGAAGCCTCAGCACTCAGTTGGGTAAGCCAGCCTGGTATTTTTTACTCACTTCAGCGGTATTGGTCATTTTTAATTTTCCATAATCAGCATCTTTTACCGTCCTGTAATTGGCGTAGGTTTTTCCATTCCATCTCAGAACAGGATACTCAAAGCCTGCCCCGCCAATCAGCAGGTCCGGATATCCCGCAAAACCCGTTGACAGCATATCCGGTACGGTACCGGGAAATCCAAGCTGTTCCTGGTACCTGCCCGCACTGTTTTTGATGAAAAGGGAAATGTTTTGACCATCCTGCCCGGAGGTATAGGTATTCCCGAAAGAAATAAAAATCTCTTCTTTGCCATCCTTATTCATATCAGTGGGGTAAACGAATGCGCTGAAGGGATATTCCTTGCTGTTAGCATCCTGGGCAAAAGGAAGATCTTTGTCGTCCGAAAGCACAAAACCCAGGGAGCTGGCAATCTGGTTTTTTTCTGCAACTGTGAGTTTGGTTTTAATATTTTTAAAAAGAAGGCCTGCTACGGCATTCAATGATTGGGCATTTGTACCAGCAAACATTGCCGTCAGCATCAGGAGTAAGAAAAAATATTTTTTCATTTTTTCTTATAAAGTTAGGAAGGTTTCCCGGGTAAGTTGCCACCGGTTTACCGGCTGCTCAAAATTGATGGAGCCGGGAATCGTTGTATAATTCCTGACGAATACAAAGCCAGTTTTTTCAAGCGTCCTGTTGGGAGCCGGGTTCAAAGCATACGGTTCGCAATACAGGGTCTTAAGTTCAAGGCGGTAAAAGAAAAAAGGCAGGGTCATCAATACCAGCGCTTTACCGGCACCTTTTTGGCGGAGGGCTTTTTTCCAGATATGCAGGTGCATAAAGGCTTCCTCCCCAAATACGATCTTGTTAACATTCGAGTGGCCGATGGGTACACCGTCTTCAAGCCAGGTGATACAATAGGATTGCTTTTCCCGGTAGGATTGTGTGAGTTGGTTTTCCAGCATGGATTGCCATTCGTCCCGAGAGGGTAATTTGTGCTTATCGGCTCCCATAGCGTGCAGGAAATTTTCATCGGCATGCATCCAATAATCAATAATCAGTTTGATATCTTCATATTGCATCTCCCTTACAGATAATATATTTTTATCCATGTGTGTCCTATTTTTAACGTATTGAACCGGCAGACTGTTACTTACCTGAACTTAGTAACCTGTTTTTTATCATGCATAACCATTTAAAATTATGAAATATACCTGCAAGATCGTTTATGTCATTATCCCTTTTATCCTCTTGCTGGGCGGTTGCGCTCCTGCAAACAGGATCAATGCTGTTGAAAACGAATTACAGGGTTCATCCATGAAGCCGTTGGGACGTTTTGCGGTTACTGAAAATGGGGCACTGGAACTGATTAGCTCCGCTGTCCATTTCGGCTTCAGTTTTTACGGAAAACAATGTTGGATCACGACCCATATCGACGATGCTAATGGACATAATTACCTGCAGTACGAACTGGATGCAGTTGACCAGGGCAGGGTCCGGATTGAAGGCAATGGCAACCAGCCGGTCCTGATCAAAGCTGCTTCAGGGGGAAAGCATACTGTTTGGGTTTATAAGGCAACAGAAGCCCATACCGGGCCCATTTTTGTCGATAAGGTATCCGGTAAGCAGATCCTGCCCCTGAACATTCCTGATCAACCTTTGATTGAATTTATCGGCAACAGCATAACCTGCGGAGCGGCTGCAGATCCGTCGGAAGTACCCTGCGGAACAGGGGTCTACCATGACCAGCATAATGCTTACGGGGCATATGGACCGCGGGTGGCCAGGAAACTGGGGCTCAATTATATTTTGAGCAGTGTGAGCGGAATAGGGGTATACAGGAACTGGAACAGCGATGGTCCCACCATGCCCGAGCTTTATACTAAAACGGATTTCCAATCGGGAAGTAAAAGACTTTGGGATTTTTCAATTAATCATCCTGTGATTGTCAGCATTGCATTGGGTACGAATGATTACAGTAATGGTGACGGGAAAAAAGAAAGACGCCCTTTTGATAGCGCCAGGTTTGTGGATCAATACATTGGGTTTGTAAAGACGGTGAAGTCAAAATATCCCCTGGCGCAGATCGCCCTGCTCAGCAGCCCGATGCTGAACGGGGATAGAAGAATTATCCTTCAAAATTGTATAACCGCTGTAAAAGACAGCATTGACAGGATGTACCCTAAGGACAGGCCGGTAGCCACTTTCTTTTTCAGACCTATGCAGACAAGGGGTTGTTCAGGGCATCCCAATTTGGATGATCATGCCATTCTTTCAGATGAATTAACGCCTTTCTTCAGACAACTCCTAGCATTGTAATATATTTCCCTTCTTTATTATTTTTTAGGGTCATAAAGGCAGCGTTGATAGCATGTATTTGCTGCGCTGATTATAGAACGGTTAAATCAAATGCACAGGCTTGTCCCCCCAGCGGGCTGGGTCCAACAATCTGCGGGAGATATGTAAAGGACCCGGGGGAAAGGGGCGTTCCGGTTCCAGATAAAAGAACATTTTGTGAACCTGTTGTGGTAAATGTGCCTGTATAGGAAAAGGTTATTCCATTGGTCATATCAGTGGCAATCGTGAAATTACCAACAATCGTTACATAAACCCTGATACTCACATTTTCTGAATTCGAAAGGGTTGTTCCGGCAAAATAATTTCCAGATACGGTAGCAACACATTGGCCGGGAGAGGAACCACCTCCTGATTCGATAACATAAGTTGCTATGGGTTGCGGGTTAAGTACTGTAACATAAAATTGGCAGGTTGTTGAACCCACTGAGGGATGAAAGGCAAGGTTTCTTGGCAAGGCGGGTGAGCCTGAACCTATAAGGGTGATCATCTGGATGCCAGTGTTACTGAACACACCTGAAGCGGAAAAACTAATTCCATCAAGTGTATCCGTGGTGATGGAATAAAATCCTATAGATATTACATTTACCTTAAGTGAGACTGTATTGGCATTGGTCAGGCTTTTACCAGGAAAATAATCACCCCTGACTATTGCGCTCCCACAATCATCCGGGGCTCCGGAAAGCGTAAATTTAGCTGCAACATCCGATGGTTTATTAACGATCACTTCAAAAAAACAACCCACACCCAAAGGGGTATCAAATATGAAACTGCCATTGGTAACCGGTTTGCCTGTACCTGTTAACTGTATCGTTTGTATTCCGGTATTGGTAAAAGTGCCGGCAGCAGAAAATGACATACCATTTTTGCTATTGGTGCTGATTTGATAAGTTCCGGTACTCGATACATTTACTTCCAGTTGAACTGAATTCGTAGCGATGAGTGATATTCCCGAAAAATAATCACCGCTTACGATGCTTCCGGTACAGGATCCTCCTTCGCCAATAAAATTATACACTGCCGTTCCGCTTGAAGTACCTGAGCTATTGCCCCCTTCATAACTGTATTCCTTCTTACAGGTTGCCAGAAAAAGAATAGAAACGAGAGAAGTGATATGTAAAAAGGAAATGAAGACCTGTTTTTTCATATGGAGGCTGATTTCTACGCTAGCGGTTGGGTAGTAAATTTATTAACGCATACCGAAATTACTGAATTGGTAGTCCGATGGCATTAAAAATTCATGGTTATGCCTGTTATGACAACCGGACCGTGGTTGCGCTTTAAAAATTTACATATTTATGCCATCACGCCATACATTTCATCCCTGAGCTGGTGAATCCTTTCGTCAAGAATATATTCATCAAAACTGGTCAGGCGGTCAATCGCCCCGGAAGGTGTTATTTCAATCACGCGGTTTGCAACCGTTTCCATGAAGGTATGGTCATGGGAGGAAAGCAACACGATCCCTTTGTAATCCACACATTGTTCATTGAAACTTTGGATGCTTTCCAGGTCAAGATGATTGGTCGGCTGATCTAAAATGATACAATTTGGTGCCTGCAACATCATCCGGCTGATCATACAGCGGACCTTTTCACCACCGCTCAGGACCTTTGTTTTCTTCAGGATGTCGTCGCCGCTAAATAACATCTTTCCAAGGAAGCCCCGGATAAAGGGTTCATCTGCATCGGTGACCCAGTCGGGTACCCATTGCCTTAACCATTCCATCAGGTTCATATCCCCTTTAAAAAAATCAGCATTTTCAATCGGGAGATAGGCCGTGGTAACGGTGGTGCCCCATTCGAATTTCCCGCTGTCCGCTTTTTCCTCCTTATTGATGATATCAAAGAAATTGGTTACAGCCAGGGGGTCTTTACTGTAAAAAGCGATTTTATCACCTTTATTCACGGTAAAGGAGATATCACTGAAAAGCACACGGCCATCCACTGATTTGCTCAGTTTGTGAACATTCAGGATCTGGTTTCCCACCTCACGTTGTGGCTGGAAAATGATACCGGGGTATTTCCGGTTACTGGGTTCTATTTCTTCAATGGTCAGTTTTTCCAGTGCCTTTTTCCTGGCGGTGGCCTGTCTGGATTTGGATGCGTTTGCGCTAAAGCGTGCAATAAAATCGATCAGGGCCTGGCGTTTATCCTCTGTTTTCTTATTCTTATCACTCATCTGCCTCGCCATCAATTGGGAGCTTTCGTACCAGAAAGTATAGTTACCCGTAAATATTTTAATTTTCTGCCGGTCAACGTCAGCCACATGCGTACAAACCGTATCCAGGAAGTGACGGTCGTGGCTCACCACCAGCACAATATTTTGGTAATCGGCCAGGAAGTTTTCCAGCCAGCTGATCGTTTCTATATCCAGTCCATTGGTCGGTTCGTCGAGTAAAAGGATATCCGGGCTTCCAAACAGTGCCTGCGCCAGTAAAACCCTCACCTTCAGGTTACCGGGAATGTCCTTCATCAGGCTGTTGTGAAATTTTTCTGCCACACCCAGGTCACTTAAAAGGGCGCCTGCATTACTCTCCGATTCATAGCCACCCATTTCTCCAAATTCATGCTCCAGTTCTCCGGCCCGCATCCCGTCCTCTTCTGTAAAATCCTCTTTGGCATATATCAATTCTCTTTCCCTGCTGATTTCCCAGAGTTTGCTATGGCCCATCAACACGGTATTCAGCACTGTTACTTCGTCAAACTCAAACTGGTTCTGTTTCAAAACCGCCATTCGTTCACCCGGGGAGATGGTGACGGTTCCTTTATTGGGCTCAATTTCTCCACTCAGTATCTTGAGAAAGGTTGATTTACCGGCCCCGTTAGCACCGATCACACCATAACAATTTCCTTTGGTGAAGCTGAGACTCACTTCATCAAACAAGACTCTTTTTCCATAGGAAAGGGTAACATTATTTACACTGATCATACCGGACGTTATTTATTTTTTGAAGGCGCAAAGGTACTGAATTCCGGGGTGGTTAAAAAGGGAAAAATTCATGTTTTCCAGCCTTCGTTTCCGGTGAGGCGTGAACCGGGTCTTCCAAAATGCTGTCCAATGGCCATTTTCGGAGTTTGTAAGTATATTGTGTGCTATCCGTGATTAACAAAAAACGGGTTTTTTCAAAAAAAGAAATGGTTAAACTCCTTTTATCCGGCTGTCTATTTTTCCTGGTCCATGCATCCGGGTATCCGCAAAAATCAAAGTTGAACAGGGCAGATAAACAGTTCCTGTCCATCATCGATAAGGATTTCAGAACGGCGGCTTCACAATATGCAATACTGGCAAAGCACCTGCCACCCGGTAAATTTCCCAAGACCTATTTTCCCCCATCCGGCTCCTATGAATTCAGTAATGCCAGTTGGTGGTGCAGCGGTTTTTATCCCGGTACCTTATTGCTGTTGTTTGAGCAAAACCGCGATAGTAATCTGTATAAGGAAGCCCTGCGTATGCTTTCCCTCCTTGAACCCCAGAAGAATAATAAGGAAACACATGACCTGGGGTTTATGATGTATTGCAGTTTTGGGAATGCAGAAAGATTGTCGCCAGATCCCCGATACCGGGATATCCTCCTCAGCAGCGCCAGGTCACTCTCCACCCGTTTCAATGAAAAAGTGGGTTGTATTCGTTCCTGGAATTCACAGCCCGGGGATTTCCTGGTGATCATCGACAACATGATGAACCTGGAATTATTATTCCGGGCCACAAAAATGAGCGGGGATTCTTCCTTCTATACAATTGCCGTTACCCATGCCAATACCACATTGAAAAATCATTTCAGACCCGATAACAGTTCTTACCATGTTGTAAACTATAACAGTGAAACAGGGGCTGTACAAAAAAAACTGACAGCCCAGGGCGCAAATGATTCATCTGCCTGGGCCAGGGGGCAGGCCTGGGGATTGTATGGGTATACCGTTACCTACCGGGAAACAAAAAATAATCTTTACCTGCAACAGGCAAAAAATATTGCAGCATATATCCTCGCGCAGCTTCCCGGTGATAAGATTCCTTTCTGGGATTTTGATGCGCCGGGAATTCCCCATGCCTTAAGGGACGCTTCGGCGGCCGCTATTACGGCCTCGGCGCTGATTGAACTGAGCGGTTATGTTGATAACAAAACATCGAAAAAATATTTATCGGTTGCAAAAGCGATCCTCGAAAAGCTGTCCGGTCCGGACTACCTGGCTGAACAAGGCAGCCTTGGCGGTTTTATACTGAAACATGGGGTAGGCCATTTTCCCAAAAATTCGGAAGTGGATGTTCCCCTGACCTATGCGGATTATTATTTTATTGAGGCCCTGAAAAGGTATAAAGATTTATTAAAATGAACATAAATGCCGGTAACCCTTATGCGTCAATTTGTTATTGGTATACCTTTATCATATGAAATGCCTGATCATCGATGACAATAAGATAGCCAGAACCACCATGAAAAAACTGGCCAGCCAGGTCAATGACCTGGAAGTTGTTGGCGAATGTTCTTCGGCCATGGAAGCCTATAATATTTTGCAGCAACATCCTGTCGATCTGCTTTTGCTGGATATTGAAATGCCCGGCATGACCGGTCTTGAGCTTACCAGGAATTTGGGCCGGGAAAGGCCCCTGATCATTTTCACCACTTCCAAAAAAAATTATGCGGTGGAGGCATTTGAATTGAATGTAGCCGATTATCTGGTAAAACCTGGGATGCCCGCGCGGTTCCTGCTCGCCCTGGAAAAGGCCAGGGAATTGCTGGACAGCAATAAGAATGAGATTAAGATGAATGAAGATGAATTCATCTTTATCCGGGATTCAAATATTGTGAGAAGGCTCAAAACGGATGATATTCTTTTTGCCGAGGCGATGGGTGACTATGTGAAAATTCATACCGCCCAGCGGTTTTACGCCATACACATCACCTTGAAATCTGTTGAGGAAAGACTATCGACAAAAAAATTCATGCGTGTTCACCGCTCCTATATCGTGGCGCTTTCCAAGATTGATACCATCCAGGAAGGTGCCCTCGTGATAAACGGAAAACCCATACCGGTAGCAGATGCTTACCGGTCGCAGGTCAATAAACGGATGAATATCCTGTGATTTTCGGACAGTTTCCTTCACTTTATTTATCATTATGGTTTCAGATGGGGAGCAGCAGATGCCAATCGTTTAACTATCTTTTTGGCCGTTTCACCTACTTATTCAGCTCGTTTACCTAAAACGCCATTGTGAACCAGGTAATTCCAACCAATTTTACATCACAAGCAGTTCTTTACTTCAGTTTTCTCATAAGCAGTTGGTTTTGGTTAATTGGGCCCTGATCTCTATCAGGGCCATTTTTTAAAAAAAGATGAAAATAATTTATACGATATTATTCCTTTTTACAGCCTTTGGATTGATCCTGTTGCTTTTCTATTTTTTCAATTCCATTGACAATCATTCCGGTCTTCTTCAACTATCCGGCATAGCCCTTGGCATCGTGATGCTGATCGTTTTACTGTTTCTGACACTGACGAGGTATTTAAGGGTGCCTCCTAAGCAGCCTGTAAAATAGAAAGCGGGTCCGAATGCCTGGTAAAATTAGTAAGGGTAAAATAAAATGTAGAGAAAATTGAATTGGGTGACAGGCTCATGTGGTTATTTTGCCTGGATTGTTCAAACCACATTGGGTAAGATCAATACTGGACGGTCCTTATCCTTTCCTCTTTTATATTTCCAATATATAAGCATTCCAAAAAAATCAGTATAACATAAAATAGTTTGATAATTTAGGAGAACAATTATTTTATGCGTTTCAGGCGTTTTCTCTATTTTCTCACTTTTGTCTTTGTGGCGATTATCCTGCTCACGGTCTACATGCAGTATAATTCCAATAAAAACCTGAAAGGGCTGATCGCTGACAATGAAAACCTGCTGAATGAATTCAGGAATGATAAGGATCTCCGGGATATCCAAAGCCTGATCCTGAACATTGAAAGCAGGATCAGGGGGGTGATTGTGACCGGGGATACCTCGCATGTGGCCGGCATTGAAACTGAGATCAACAAGGTGAACACGACCATTGCCCGGTTGCAGGAACTGGATGATACCGATAATACCGTGCAACTGGTTGATGAACTGGATTCCCTGGTGGATAGAAAAATATTTTTTAGCAGGCTGGTCCTGCAAACTTATTTTGATGCGGGTAAACAAGCCGCTGAATTGCAAAGTGCCGATAAGAATGGTAAAGGCCTTACGGATGCCATTACCCGGAACATTTTACAACTGGAGTCCGTACGGCGAAAAACATTATCCCGGATCACAACATCCCTCGATAATAATGGGAAAAAAGCCTATTTATGGGGTTATGTATTCCTGGTATTTGTAATCCTGACCACCATCACCGCTTTTTTGTTTATCATCAATAAGATCAAGCGGCAACAGGAACTCATCCATGACCTGGATGCTTCCGAAAAAAGGGTAAGGGAGGCCGCAAAGGTCAAAGAAAACTTTTTGGCCAATATGAGTCATGAGATCAGGACACCCATGAACGCTATCATTGGGTTTACCCATCTTCTGGAAAGACAACCCTTAGACGAAAAATCAAGGGAATACATCAAATCCATTGAAAGTTCCGGTGAAAATCTGCTGGCGATCATCAATGATATCCTGGATCTTTCTAAGATCGAAGCAGGGATGATCAGGATCGAAGCCACTCCATTTAGTGTGAGGGGTATGTTACAGTCGATCGAGATGATGTTTACAAATAAAATGAAAGAAAAAGACCTGGGATTTCATTTTTCAATACAGGATGATGTTCCGGATATCCTGATTGGAGATAATATCAGGCTCACCCAAATACTGGTCAACCTGGTCAGCAACGCGGTAAAGTTCACCGATGCGGGTTTTATTGCTATCCGGATTTACGGAGAAAAGCGGGATCCGGACAGGTTTAATCTCCGGTTTGAAATCACGGATACGGGTATAGGGATCCAGGAGCACATGCAGGAAGCCGTATTTGAGCGGTTTAAACAGGCCGAAGATGCTACCACCCGGCAATTTGGGGGTACCGGTCTTGGATTGTCGATTGTGAAAGACCTGGTATTGATACAAAACGGGGAATTAAAAATGCAAAGTACCCCGGGAAAGGGAACCCGTTTCTATTTCAGTATCCCCTATATCATTTCACCGGACCAGTATGGATTTGTCAAACCGGCAGGAGATGCCATAGAACCAACGCTAACAGGTAGTGCAAGAATACTTATTGCAGAGGATAATGAAATCAATCAAAAATTAATCGCACACCTTTTTGAAGTGTGGGGGATCGACTATACCCTTGTGAAAAATGGAAGGGAATGTGTGCAGCAGTTACAAAGGGAAAAATTTGACCTGGTGCTGATGGATATTCAGATGCCTGAAATGGATGGATATACGGCCACCCGCGCGATCAGGGAAAACCTGAAACAGGATATACCCATTATCGCCATGACAGCGCATGCGATGGCTGGGGAGCGGGAGAAATGTTTCAGTTATGGAATGGATGAACACCTGTCGAAACCTATACGGGAAAGGGAACTGGCAACGATCTTAAACAGGTTCTTAAAAAAGAAACTGGATGGGATGAAATTGGAGAACGAAAACCCAACTGGGAACCCCTCGGGAAAATATAAGATTATTGATCTTGCTTATATGAAAGAAGTAAGCCAGGGGGACATGGAATATGAGCGTACGGTGATCAGGCAGTTTCTTGAATTGGTGCCCGGCGATATCAAGGCCTTAAAGCAAGCCCTGGAACACAAAGACTTTAACACCCTGCGTAAGATTGCTCATGACCTTAAAACGAGTATTTCCATATTGGGATTAACCAATAAGCTGGATGATTTTCTTGATAAAATCGAATCGGCCCAACCTGCTGATCCAAACCTGCCGGAAATAGTCAACACCATCGAAAAGGTCTGCTTATCAGCTTTTGATGAGGCGGCTTTACTCTTGGAATCTATGCCTTCCTGAAATATGCTGTTACACGCTCCTGCCGATTCTAAATAGGAAGAATGCTTGTTGTCCGCATGGAACTTTTTGTCAAAGATTTCCATAAGTGCATTTTTGTAATCATCATTACAGACAGATGGAGTTAAAATATTAAAATAGGTGAAACACCGATTCGATCGCTGGGTTCAACGATTCTGTCTTTGAACTGGCAATGCATGATGAGTACATTTGACTTCAACATTTATTATTCACTCATTAATTCAAGAACCATGAAAAAGATATTTTTAATCAGTGCCGTGTTTGCCTGGCCTCTTTATCATGTATGGGGGCAGGGAACAGATCAGCTCGATACCAAATTGATAAAAAAAGAAAAACATGAACTTAAAAGGGAAAAAGCAAATTCTGTATATGATGGAGCGGGGGAATTAACACTGAGCCAGTTCAATATCGATTTTGGAAATATTCCGATCATCAGGAGTGAAACCGATCCTGCATACGATAAAGTTATTTTTAATAAGGATGGTAAACTGTATGCTGCTTATTATGACCTGGATACCCGATTGATTGGGACAACTACAGAAGTTTCTTTTGCTGACCTTCCGATCAATGCACAACAGTATATCAATGAAAAGTATCCAGATTATAAGAAGGGTCCTATTTTGTTGTTTGATGACAACGAATTCAACCCAAATGGTTTGATTTTATATGATCGTGCTTTTGGGGATGAGGATAATTATTTTATTGAGCTCAGAAAGGGCAATGAAAATATTGTATTGGAAAGTAGTATGGATGGAGAAGTGAGTTATTTTACCACTGTCCGTAATTAATGACCCAATGGAACGCTATAAAACCGTTATCAATTTACATCAACTATGAAAAAAGTACTGATTGCGCTCGACTATAATCCCTGCTCAAAATTCGTCGCTGAATCGGGTTATGAAATAGCAATGGCCATGCGGGCTGAGATTACCATCCTGCATGTGATTACCGATATAGCAGCTTATTCGAAAGCTTACCAGCCGGTCATGGGTTTTGACAGGTTCTGCGTGGATGGACCTTTTACTGACCCGGATGAACAACTCAGGGAAGCAAAAGGTTTTTTAGCGGCAGTTATCCAATACCTGGATGACAGAAGGATTGAACCCCGGGTTTTAGAAGGAAAAACCGCCGATATGATTTTACAATTTGCTGCTGAATGGAAGGCAGACATGATCGTGATGGGTGAACAAAGCCATAACGGGCTTGAAAAATTACTGATGGGGAGTGTGGTCAGTGATGTGATGAGGCATTCTGCCATTCCTCTCATGATCGTTCCCACTGCCCCCGAACGACGGGAACGACGGAAGGAGTACTCTTTCATGCATCAATATGCAGAATGTTAATTCCCTGATCTGGGATTGAATCTTTTTTATAGATAAATGACAGGTTTTGTTAATGTATCGATCGTATCGTTGGATTCAGCGACCCTTAATACGGATTCAGCGAATATAGCAAGGAAGCCGTATTTAGGGTACTACCTTGTATACAATGAACAAAGCCATTATGAAAATAAAAACCCATAACTCCCCGTTTTTACTGTCCCGGAATTTTTCAGTTTTTATTTTATTGATTTTACTTCCTGGTTTTTTCAGTGAAGCAGCTGCACAGGCAAAACCCGCCTGGAATTATCCTGCTTCTGCGAATACCTTAAAGAATCCCCTGGCCGGCAATACCAGCGTTTTAAAAGAAGCCAGGATCCTGTATTTGAACAATTGTGCTCCCTGCCATGGCAAGTCCGGAAAGGGCGATGGTATTGCTGCTGCTGCTTTAAACCCTAAACCGGCTGATCATACTTCTGATCTTGTGCAAAAAGAATCGGACGGGGCGATCTTCTGGAAAATGAGTGAGGGGCATACCCCTATGCCGGCCTATAAATCAACGCTTACCGTGAAGCAGCGCTGGGAGCTTGTAAATTATATCCGGTCGCTGGCCAAACACAAATAAGCGATCGGTCTTCTCTGATAACGACAAAATGCTTTGTATGAAAACACAACTACCTGCCAAATATTTTCAATTGCTTTTCCTGGTCCTGATGGTTGCTATCAACCTTTCTGCACAGGATAATGCCGCTGACTCCGTATTGAATGAACGGCTCAGTGCTATTGAAAAGGATATCCACTACAATAAACCCGGCCAGGAACATTTTCTGATTACGGGTTTGGCGACGGTTGGTTTTTCGGCGCAAAAAATCAACAATACGGTAGATGGTTTCACCACCCGTGAAAAGACGAACAGCCTGGGTGATGTCGATCATTTTGAATTCAGCCCGATGTTGCTCTGGCGCCATGGACAAAAACTCCTGATGGAGTTTGAGCCTTCCTTCAGTGATAACGGATTAGGTGTAAACTGGGCGGATATCTCCTATTTTGCCGCCCCAGGCCTGATACTGCGGGCGGGTTACCTGGTGCTGCCATTTGGTACCTATTCAAAACGGCTGGCGGCCGGCTGGATTGACAAACTGGCGACCGACCCGATGGGTATTGCCGATATGACGCCTACCGATTATGGTATTGAAATGGAAGGAGGATTACCCTTGGGTAAAATGAAAATGAATTATGATATCGCATTATCCAATGGAAGCCAGTTAATGAATGACGGTACGATCAGCAGCGGGGATATCACCGATAATAATACCAATAAAACCCTTACTGCCCGTTTAGGCTGGTTGCCATTCTCCAATTCAACCCTGGAACTGGGTATTTCCGGAATGTTTGGAAAACTTGGTGATGCGGGTACTCCCTTTGCAAATGCTTCGGGAAAAATGTATGCAGCCGATCTGAATTATGTGAACACTTTTCAACCGGTTCTGGTGAATATCAAATCACAGTTTAATTTTCAGGATATCACCGGTGAGCCCTATCCGGATCCCCGGGATCCCTCTCAAACCTATTCATTTAAAAATCATACTTCCTCCTCTTTTATACAATGTGCATTGCGGCCCACCGGTGCCGGAAAACTGATCCGGAATTTTGAACTGGCGGGCCGGTATACTCATTTTGACACGCCGGCAAATTCATTGTTTGGCAGTCGTCAGTCATCCGTGGCCGCCGGTTTGAATTACTGGCTCAGTTGGCGCAGCGTTGTAAAACTTACCTATGAAGCCTATAAGGGGAAAAGTACTGCCAGTAAATTTCTCGATGCTTACACCGGGTTGACAAAAACAAGTGCCTTGTATCTGCAATTTGCCATCCAGCTATAAATGCTTTGATCATGAAAAAAATAAAAACACTTACCAATATTACGGCCATTGCGATTGTCGTAGTTCTCCTGGTTTCATATTTTTCCATCCAGGGATGTGCGGCATCCAAGGATATCGCTATGAAATCAGGGGCACAATTATGGGCAGAAAACTGCCAGCGTTGTCATAATACGCCTTCCCCGTCTTCCTATTCACCGGAACAATGGGAAACGATCGGTCTGCATATGCAGTCCCGGGCTTTGATCACAGCCGCTGAACGGGAAAAGATTGTCAGTTTTCTGAAAAACAGCCAATAGCGGGCTTCAATAGCTGTCAAATACCTTCCGGTTTTTTATGTGCATATTTACCGATTCATTTTGCCTGTTGACCGACTTTGTATTTTTCTGGGTTTTGTCAAAAAGTATTTTTACATAAACAATTTGATCATGGACCAGTTATTTGAACAACTCACCAGCGAATACGGATTAACTGAAATGCAGGCAATCGGGATCATTGATACGGTTGAACAATATTTAATGAAGAACAGGATGCCCTATCTGTCGGGTGAAAATGAACCTTCTGGTATCACAGTTGCAAGGCCAAATCTTCAGGTCTTGCAGGGAAGAAAGTTTCCCCGGTATGAATTTGAAAGGAAAACTGCTGGCTGGGATCATTCAAGGTTATCTTTTTCAAGTATTCAAGATTGATTTTCATATAGGCTAAGTTTGATGGTTAAAGCTCCTGGAATTGACTTCAGGGGCTTTTTTAAGATTTTTATCCTGCCATTTTATCCTGTATGCTTTTGGGTAGAAAAAGGCTCCGATGCCCCGGTTGAAAAAAATGATATTCAAACATAGCGGGAATTCCGAACGGCCCACAAAATTTTTTTATGGCCATCAACAAACAGATTTTTGAGACCTCATCATTGTTGCGATGGAGGGCTTTTCAATGGACCACACGGTTCATTTTATTTGGCGTATTGCTGATGATTCCCGTGGTATGGATTACTTTGTATATTGATAAAAAACCGGAACTTCCCCTGCTGGCCAGTGATGCTGATGTTAAGCATGTGCTCTCAAACCCTGTGTTTCCCAAAGATTTGTCGAGGCGGGAATTCAGGAGATATTCCGGTATCCAGAATTATATCAGGTCCAGGAATAAGGTCATGCAACTTATGGCCTCCCATAAGTTGCGCACCAACAGGGTAAGGGCTGCCTTTTATGTTGACTGGGATCCTCAGTCTTTTTACTCCCTGCAAAAAAATATTGATAAGCTGAACATGGTATTCCCGGAATGGTTTTTTATTGACCCGGTAACTGATATCCTTGTTACGCATATAGATGGGGATGCCCTGCAACTGATGAAAAGAAAAAATGTAAAGATTGTCCCCATCCTTAATAATACCTGGACAAACCCTCAGACCGGTGAAAGTGAATTTAACGGAGCATTATTACACCGGATTTTTCACCAGCCTGAAAAAAGACAAAGACTGATTGATGATATTGTAAAGAACCTGCAGGCTTATCATTTGCAGGGGGTCAATATCGATTTTGAGGAATTCAGGGAAAACAGTGATGAACCGATCATCAATTTCCAAAAGGCTTTATATGAAAGGTTGCATCATGAAGGGTTGATGGTAACCCAGGATATCATGCCCAATGATGCTGACTTTAATATCAGGGAGCTGAACCGGTATAATGACTACCTGGTTTTAATGGCCTATGACCAGCATTATTCTACCAGCGTACCGGGGCCTGTTTCGGGCCAGCAATGGATTGAGAAAGTACTGGACGAATCGGCAGCCGATGTGCCTACTGAGAAGATCATCCTTGCTTTTGCGGGTTATGGGTATGATTGGCCAAAAGGTGCGGTTGCCACCACCGTCACCTACCAGGAAGCTTTGGCAACCGCTAAAGAGTTTAATGCCAAAATTGATTTCGATAATGATCATTACAACAATGATTATACCTATACTGATGGCGACCAGGTAGTGCATACTGTTTATTTCAATGATGCAGCCAGCAATTTTAATACGATCCGTTTTGCAGACGAATATGGTACAGCCGGAACAGTTCTCTGGCGTTTGGGCAGCGAGGATGAGCGCTTGTGGAGTTTTTATAACAGGGACCTCGATACCAGGAGTTTGCAGGAAGACCCCTTTGATTATAATCTTTTACGATCGGTAAATACGCCTACAGAGCGGCCTGACTATATTGGTGACGGTGAAATTTTAAGTGTGATCAGTGACCCCCAGCAAGGCATTATCAATGTAACTATTGACAGCAATGAAAATATCATCGCTGAGCAAAACTATGTGCAATTACCTACCAAATATGTTATCAAGCGATATGGAGTGGTAAATAAACAGGTCATCCTGACCTTTGATGACGGACCGGATCCGCGGTATACCCCTGCTATATTGAAAATACTCGAGGATGAAAAAGTGCCTGCTACTTTTTTTGTCGTGGGCATCCAGGTTGAAAATAACCTCCCTTTATTGAAAAGAATATTTAAAGAGGGTTTTGAAATTGGCAATCACACGTTCACCCATCCCAATATTGCTGCAGTAGGGCAGGAAAGGGCATTGACGGAAATGGAGAGTACCCGGTTACTGATCGAAGCAGCCACGGGAAGCAGTACCATTTTGTTCCGGGCTCCCTATAATGCCGATGCCGAACCTCAATTGGAAGTTGAACTCAAGCCCGTGGCGCTCAGCAAACGGGATAATTATTACACAGTAGGTGAAAGTATTGACCCCAATGACTGGGATAAAAATTCAACGGCAGACAGTATATACAACCGTGTGGTAAGGCAGTATGAAAAGGATCCGTCCAAGGGAATCATTCTTTTGCATGATGCAGGGGGTGACCGTCAGGCTACGGTTGACGCATTGCCCAGAATTATACATTATTTCAAACAAAAAGGGATTCAGTTTACAACGGTAGCCAACTTATTGGGGAAGCGTAAAGAGGTGATCATGCCACCTGCTCATAGCAACCTGCTTGAGGCTGATAGTAAGATAGCCTTTTTGTTGTATTGGCTGCAACGCTTTCTTATGGCCGCTTTCTGGGTGGCGATCATTTTGGGGTTATTGCGTATTTTGATAATGGCGGTGATGGTTGTATTACAAAAAATAAAGTCTCAAACGGAATCGCCGCTGACCGGTATTGCCGGCTACCAGCCGAAAGTCAGCATCATTGTTCCCGCTTATAATGAAGAAGTCAATGCTGTCAGGACAATTCAGAACCTTTTAAAACAGGATTACCCTTTTTTTGACATCATTTTTGTCGACGACGGTTCTAAAGATGAGACTTATTTGCAGGTGTATTCGGCTTTTGCAGATCATCCCCGGGTGAACATACTGACAAAGACAAATGGGGGCAAGGCCAGCGCCCTGAATTTCGGGATCCGTCAAACAACAGCTGATTTTGTGGTTTGCGTGGATGCGGATACCCAGTTAAAAACGGATGCCATATCGAAACTGATGCAGCAGTTTTCCCTTCAGGGTTTTCCGAACAGGGATGAACAGGAAAGTACACCCGGCATGATAGTAGGGGCCGTGGCGGGTAATGTTAAAGTGGGCAATGAGAAAAATCTCATCACCAAATGGCAAAGCATTGAATATACAACCGCACAGAATTTCGACAGGAGGGCTTTTGACCTGGTCAATGGGATCACCGTTGTTCCGGGTGCCATAGGAGCATTCAGAAAAAAAGCCATTGAAGCTGCAGGGGGATTTACATCTGATACACTTGCGGAGGATTGTGACCTGACAATCCGCATACTGAGACATGGATATAAAGTCGTAAATTGTCCGGAAGCCATCGCCGTAACAGAAGCGCCGGAAACACTCAGGCAATTTACAAAACAGCGGTTTCGCTGGAGCTATGGGGTAATGCAAAGCTTCTGGAAGAACAGGGATGCCTGTTTTAATCCCCGCTATCGGGGATTGGGAATGATTGCACTCCCGAATGTCCTGATATTCCAGATATTCTTACCCTTGTTGGCCCCCCTGGCGGATATCATGTTATTAGCAGGTTTATTCTGGAACCGTCATAATCCGGCCAGTCTGCAGAAAATCGGGACTTATTACCTGGTCTTTTTACTGGTAGACATGTTGGTGAGTATGATCGCTTTTGCTTTCGAAAAAGAGAAATTATCTAAATTGATATGGATCATACCGCAACGATTTGCCTACCGGCAAATCATGTATCTCGTTTTCTTCAAAGCCATACGGAAAGCCATTAAAGGGCAGGGGCAGGGCTGGGGCGTGCTCAAAAGAACGGGAAATGTAAAAATGGAATTTCAGTCATAAGAAAAATTATTTTTTGTGCGCATAAAAATCTCAAACCATGAACATCAATTTAGCGAAACAAGTTGCCCTGGTAACCGGTGCCAGCAGTGGAATCGGAGCCGGGGTGGCCAGGGCGATGGCTGCTGCCGGAGCCAGGGTAGTGATTAATTATCCCAATGAAGCCGCAAAGGAATCTGCACTGTCTGTATTAAAGGATATCCATGATGGAGGGGGTGAGGGTATGATTTGTTCCTGTGATGTCAGTAAAGAAGACCAGGTTATACATATGTTTAAGGAGGTTGTGGAGTCATATGGTACCCTCGATATACTGGTGAATAATGCCGGTTTGCAAAGGGATGCCCCTTTTCATGATATGACCCTCGATCAATGGCAGTTCGTAATAGATGTAAACCTTACAGGGCAGTTTTTGTGTGCCCGCGAAGCGATCAGGGAGTTTTTGCGCAGGGGTATTGTACCTGAAAGGTCAGTGGCCTGTGGTAAGATCATTCATATGAGCAGTGTCCATGAAATGATTCCCTGGGCTGGTCATGCCAATTACGCTGCTTCCAAAGGCGCCATCCGGATGCTGATGCAGACCCTTGCCCAGGAGTATGGCGATCGGAAGATAAGGGTGAACAGTATTTGTCCCGGGGCTATCCAAACACCCATCAATAAGTCAGCCTGGGAAACACCACAGGCGCTGAACAATCTCATGAATCTGATCCCCTATAACCGCATCGGGCAGCCCACCGATATTGGGAATCTTGCTGTTTTCCTGGCTTCTGATTTTTCAGATTACGTGACCGGGGCCAGTATTTTTATTGATGGGGGAATGACTGTATTTGAGGGATTTGCCACGGGGGGATGATGTAAACAGAATGCCCAGTCGACCATTGACCCCATGCGGATTAACATCCAGGGAATTCATCGAAATATGAAAACCCTTGATCCCTGTTTCAGCCAGAAAAGTTATTCCTTTCGAAACCTTCCAGCCCAGCCCGGTGCCGGCATATGCATAAAAACCCTGTTCCCTGACCTTTTGAAAACCGGCCTGCTCACCCTGCGGTTTCTTAAAATAATCGGCCAGGGAAATGCCTTCCGAAAGATGAAATATTGGATTAAGTTTCCTGCCGGGCAGGATATGAAACTGTTCATCTGCAAAGAATGGGAAAAAATGGACCCTGCTAAGATCCCAACCATTGTCTTCATGGTAGGGCGCATAGGAAAATTCTGCACCCAATCCCATGATCAATTTGGGCGTGAACGATTTGCTGAACAGAAAACTTGCACCTTTAAATTGATTGCCATGAGTAGTCAGGAGATCCTGTAGAGATAGCCCGACCTGGAGCGGTGGCTTTTTTTCCTGGCAGGATGATTTCAAAACCGCCAACTGCAGCAAAATGATGCTCATGGTTTTCAGTAGTAGCATACCTTATTTTTCGAATCAAAGTTCCTGAAAAATTTCAGGCCGGGCTAATGGTTCGCCGACTGCAATTGCCTTTTCGCCGAATGCCAGATTGTTTCAGTGTACACGGATGTAAGTTTACAGTGCATTATCACCTATAAAAATTTTTTTATGAAACGATTATTATTATTCCTGCTTGCCGTAGCAAGTTTCAGCATGGTTTCAATGGCACAAGCTGTCACACCCAGCAAAGCACCATCCAGGGCCATTGTAAAGGCTCCTGTTAAAAAGGAAGTAAAAGCGAAAAAGTCTTCAGCAACAATGGTCGCCAAAGAGGAAAAACAAGAAAGTCTGAAAAAAGAATCTGCCAAAAAGGAAGTCGCTATGGCAGATATGAAGAAAAAAAAGGCCAGTAAATCTGTTCAACCTTCAACGGCGAAGGCAACAACACTAAAAAAAGATGGTAAGCCGGACATGCGATATGCCGTCAATAAGAAAAAGCCGGAGACGCCATTAAAAAAAGACGGCACCCCAGATAAACGTTATAAGGAGAACAAGAAAAACAAGTAGAATTGAGGCCCATGGAAACTGTGATAGAGGCTCTAATGACCGGAGCCTCTTTTTTGTAATTTTATTGGGTAATTCAATATGCTAAAAAAAATAGGCAGGCATACGCTTAATTTATCTAAAACCTACTGGAAAGAAGTAATCGCATTGCTGATGCTGTTACTGGCCTATGTTTTTTTCAGGAGTGAGAGAAGGGAATTAGGCCTTATTGTTCCCCAGCTGGAACGGGCAAATTCATTTTGGTTGTTAACAGGGCTATGTGTAACCGCTATTTATATTTTTTTTCAGACTGGCATGTATGTCCTGAGTTTCAAGTCAATTGGTGCGTCTTTGAAGTTTTTACATGCCGCAGAAATGTTTTTGAAAAGGAATTTCCTGAGTGTTTTTCTTCCAGCAGGGGGAGTCAGTGCTTTGGCATATACACCTTCAAAGCTTAGAAAAGAAGGTTTGAACAGGATGCAATCCCACCAGGCCAGCGGGTTGTTCGCATTTGCCGGATTGCTGACTATTTTCATTGTGGGCCTTCCTGTCATCACTTATTCCCTTACAGGCACAAACAGTTTTAAAAATGCCTGGTGGGGTTTGTTGGTCATTCTGGCTATCATTTTTTTCCTTGTGTTGATAAGCCGTTCGTTGAAAAAGAAGGGGAAGGCCTATCTCCTTGTTGAAAAGATATTCCCGAAACTGATGCCATCCATCGATGAACTCTTTGCCGCAAATGTGAACAGTAAATCGTATGCAGGGGTCATTGGGTATTCAGTCGGCGTGGAATGCACAGGGATCCTTCATATTTATATCGCGATGCTGGCAATGGGGGTGCATCCCTCTTTTGAAGCCTCGGCTGTTGGGTATGTGGTCGCTGTGTTATTGATGGTTATTTCACCATTCATGCGGGGACTGGGAGCAGTAGAGTTATCACTGGTCTATATTTTGGAATTATTTGGGTATTCTTCGCTTGAGGCAATTTCGATTACCGTGTTGTATCGTTTGTTTGAATTCTGGTTGCCCCTGGCGCTAGGTTTTATTTCTTTTGCATTAAAAGGGAAGCAGTTGTTTGTCCGGATTGCCCCGGCAGTGCTGATCTTCATGCTGGGTCTTATTAATATCATTTCTGTGGTTACGCCACCATTAGCCGATCGTTTACGCTTAACCCGTCAGTTTATTCCGCAGGAAGCGATCCATGCTTCCAACTTATTGGTGTTATTTATCGGACTCGCTTTATTGGTTGCATCCGCCTTTCTGATCAAAGGGTATCGAAGTGCCTGGTGGCTGGCAATCATTTTCTGTGTTATTTCTTTGATAGGTAATTTAACAAAGGCCCTTGATTATGAAGAAGCCATATTTGCAACCTGTATTCTTATTTTGTTAGTGTTTAGCGCCAGCCAATACAGGGTCAGGAGTAGCCTGAAATGGATGCGATTGGGTCTGATATCGGTAGTGACCGTATTTATTGCCGTTTGTATATTTGGTTTCATTGGATTTTATTTTATCGATAAAAAACATTTTGGGATTGATTTTAGCTGGCAGGAATCTCTGGTCTATTCGGCAAAGATCTTTTTATTGTCTGCTGATAACACCCTGCACCCTGTCACTCGTTTTGGACAAGAATACATACGCTTGATACGGGCCCTGGGTTTCGGAACCTGGGGTTTTGCCCTGTTTACATTGATCAGGCCCTACTTGTCCAGTTATGGGAATGACGCTTCCTTTCAGGAAAGGGCTAAATACCTGTTATCACAATACGGCAATTCTGCAGTGGATTATTTCAAAACCTATAAGGACAAGCTTTTATTTTTTTCGGACCGGTATGATGCCTTTATGGCGTACCGTATTGCCAATGGATTTGCCATTGTCCTGGAAGAGCCGGTTTGTGCCGAAGAAAATAAGGTGGGTGTGATCCGCGAATTTGACAATCATTGCCGCAAAATGGGCCTGAAACTGGCATTTTACAGGGTGGATGAGAACAGTATTCCCTGGTTTAACCAGGTTCGGAAACAAAAAATATTCATCGGCCAGGAGGCCATCCTGCAGGTATCAGATTTCTCATTAGAGGGGAAGGATAAGAAATCCCTGCGCAATGGTCTTAACAGTTTGCAGAAAAAAGGCTTTGCAACTGCAATTTTGACTGCTCCGCATGACGATCTCCTGCTCCAAAGCCTGCAAACGATATCAGATGAATGGCTCCGGGCTTTCGCAAAAAAGGAACAGGTATTCTCCCAGGGCATGTTTGAGCCTTCGGAAATCAGGGGGCAGGATATCATTGTGGTTAAAGATGCCCTGGGTGAAATAGTGGCCTTTCTGAATATTATACCCGATTTCAGTCCTATGGAATGTACCTACGATCTGATACGAAAGAAATCGGATGCCCCGGGAGGCTGTATGGATGCGCTTGTGGTGAAACTGGTCGAATATGCCCGGGAAAAAGGGCTACAGTATATCAACCTTGGATTAGTGCCCATGACCGGTAATATACAACCCCAGAGCCCCGCCGAACAGGTGGTGAAATTTGCAGCAGAAAAAATGAAGCGTTTCCGTCACTTCCAGACTCTTCGAAGCTTTAAAGAAAAATATGCCTCTGTCTGGCAGAATAAATATATCGTGTATTCGAATGATTTCGACCTTGTACAATTACCGGCAGCATTGCAAAAAGTTATGAAACCCTGAACGCATCATGAGAAAATGCTTTTTGATATTTCTTGTTTTTTCTGTTTTTTTTCAATTACAGGCGGCCAATACTGACTTGCCTGTAAAGGAATGGCTGAATGGGTATACCGATAACCCCCTTATTTTCTATATTACCGGGGATGGGGGATTTAATAATTTTTCAACTGAACTATGTAAGACCTTGCATCAGGCGGGCTATGATGTGGTAGCCTTAAATGCCAGGTCCTATTTTTGGAACAAGAAGAGTCCGGCCATTGCTACCGCTGAATTATCGGCCTATCTTAAGACCCAATTACAAGGAAGATCCAACCCGCATTGGCTATTTATCGGGTATTCTTTCGGGGCCGACGTGTTGCCTTTTATTGTTAATTTATTGGATGAGCCATTAAAAAAAGAGCTGCAAACAGCCTGCCTGATGGCGCCCTCTGAAAGCACCGACTTTGAAATTCATTGGTCTGATATTTTGGGCGGGCATAAAAAAAGAGACATGGATGTTGTAAGTGCCATCAATGCAATGGGTGATTTCCCTCTGGTGATCATTACCGGCAGTGATGAAATGAATTTTCCATTTGTCAGTATCAGGCTGAAAAGATATACGCATGAGGTTCTGCCGGGAGGGCATCATTTTGACGGTGATACGGAACAGGTGAAAAATATCATCTTAAAACATATTTGATTGATGCTGCGTTGCAAATGGTTTACACTACTACTGCTGATGATCTCAGGTCATTTTGAGGTTCTTTCCCAGGCTAAAATTGACAGCTCTTATCTGCAGTTATTTGACAGGGATGATAACATACAGGTGTTCACGGGGTTTTATCAAAATAATTTTGCCGTCACAGCACATTCCTATCGGAAAACTCAATATGAGTTATTGGGAAACACCAGTGCTTATGCGGGATTGAATCTAAATTATAAATGGTTTTCGTTATTAGTAAGCCCAAATTTGCCGGGAACCAATATTGATAAAAAAGACAAGAATATTAAATCTATTCAGTTGCAGTCTTACCATTTTTGGCGAAGTTGGGGATTTGAATTGAATTTTTCACAGTTCAGGGGGCTTTTGGTAAAGGATCGGTCTAAGGATAGTTTTTTTGAAACTTTTCCCGGGGTCCGCTATACCGGTGTCAATTCAAATATTTATTATTTTTTCGATCATAGCCATTATTCCTACCTCTCTTCTATGTATTACAGTGAAAGACAGTTGAAGAGTGCTGGAAGCTCTGTGGTCATGCTAACACCCGGATACCAGCAGTTTAAAACAAAGCTTGGCAATAATATCTCATTGCCGGACAGCCTTTCATATAATTTTATAGTCAGGCAGCCCTCCTGGGTTTCTATGGCCCTCCGTTACGGGTACAGTTATAATTTTGTTTTTCAAAAAGGTAAATGGAGCATTAATCCTATCGCTTTTCTGGAAGCTGGGGTTTTAAAGGAAATGAACAATCAAAATCGCCAGCTCTATCCGCTAAGTGGCTTTCAATTCAGGTTGAATGGGGGATACAATGGTGCTAATTACTTCTTTTACCTGAATAGCATTTATGATAATACCAGCAGCTATTTTCATAAAGCATTCCTTCAATCGGGTAGCTTCAATGTTTCCCTTACTGCCGGACTTCGATTTCATAGTTTCCGTAAAAAGATTTTAGGGCTGCTATGATGGATATCGTAAAACCCAATTTTGGCCGAGCGATTTCGCCTTTCCAACGACTTTTATATGGGATTTGGTCTTTGCAAATGACATTTGCTCCGTTAAAATACATAACATTATATGGTGTCGGGTACCAGGAATCATTTTTTTATTCTAGGCATTTCCCTTTCGTTTTTTTTAGCAGGTTACCCGGGGGCATCCTTGTTGGCACAAAACCCGGCAGGGGATACCGTATTGCTTTCGCTGCAGGATGCTGAGAAAACCTTTCTGGCTAATAACCTGACTTTAATCGCTTCTCATTATGATATCGACATTAATAAGGCCATAAAGTTGCAGGCCACTTACTGGGATAACCCGGTGATCAATACCGATCAGAATATTTACGATGGTAAATTTTTCCGCCATAAATATGAAAACGGTAATTATTTTGGCCAGATTTACCTGCAATTACAACAACTGATCAGAACAGCAGGCAAACGTAATAGGCTGGTCAGAATGGCTGAGGATAATATTGTTTCATCCGAAAACCAGTTTGCTGAAGAACTGCGTAATCTGAAATTGATTTTAATTACGGATATCAATACCCTGCAGGGTTTACAGCAAACAGAGAAGGTTTATGCCAGGGAAATGGCATTACTGCAGCGGTTGGTAACGGGTATGGAAGCAATGTTTAAAGAGGGAGATATATCTGAAATGGAAAATATCAGGATGAAAGGTCTTTTATATGCTTTGCAACAGGATCGTAACGAAAATCTCCTCGAGCAGGAAGACCTGGAAAAAGATTTACGGGTCCTTTTGCAATTGCCGGACTCAAATTGGGTAATTACGGATTCTTTAATGGCAATTCCCAAAACAGACCTCCAGCGCCTGGCCTTTGTCATGTTGCAGGACTCAGCCTTGCTGGAACGACCGGATTTGGCATTGGCGAGAAATAACCAGCTTTACCAGCAACATAACCTTCTTTACCAAAAAGCAGTAGCCGTGCCGGATATTACTGCCGGTATTGAATATGACCGGTCCAATAGTTATGTGCCGAAATACTATGGCGTATCCCTTTCTTTCCCTATTCCTATGTTCAATAAGAATAAGGGAAATATCAATGCTGCCGATTACTCCATTAAACAGGCGGCAGCCAAAACGCAGGAAACTGAATCAATGGTCAGGAATGAGGTGGAGACGGCCTGGCTCAAACTGCAAAAACTCTCTGATATTATTGATGATGATGATGATAAGAACAGGAGTGATTTTGACAGGATACTATTGAATATGACCGAGAGTTATCGGCAAAGACAGGTCAGCCTGATAGCATTTATCGATTTTTTTACAGCCTGGAAAGATAATCAAATCCGCCGGATCCAAATGATCAGGGATCAGCGTAATGCCGCAGCAACACTGAATTTTGTAACCGACACCGATATCATCAAACTCTGAATATTTATGCGTGGGAATCCCCTATTGTTTTCCTTACTCTTTATCATGAATGGGTGGCTGGCTTGTAACAACCATCAGGCGACCGATGACAAGGATAGTAAAGCAGCATCGACCATCATCAGTGACAGTACCTTGCAGTTGTTAACGATCGATTCTGCGGTGGTGCGCAATATTGATGATGAAGTTCAACTCAGTGGCGAAGTGAGTTTTGATGAAAATAAAGTGGTCAAGATTTTCCCTTTCAGCAGCGGGCAGGTCATCAGTACCAGTGTCGGGATCGGTGATTATGTTAAAGCCGGGCAGGAACTGGCGGTAATCAAAAGTGCAGATGTAGCCGGGTATTACAGTGACCTGGCTTCTGCCGGTAATGACCTGGCAGTGGCGAAGCGATCGATGGAAAATGCGGAAAGCTTATTCAGAAACGGCATTGCCAGTGAAAAAGAGTATATCGAGGCAAAAGAGGTGTATGATAAAATGCTTACCAACCAATCCCGGATCCGGCAATTGATTGCCATTAACGGTGGTGGTCGTACTGCTTCGAACGGCACCTGTATCATTACAGCCCCGCGGAGTGGCTACGTTGTGGAAAAACTCATTAACCCGGGTTCTTTCATCAGGAATGACAACAACAGCAATATGTTTACCATTGGAGACATCAGTGATGTTTGGATCTGGGCCAATGTGTATGAAACGGATGTGGCAAAGGTAAAACCGGGGTATCGGGCCAGGGTTACTACACTGGCTTATCCCGACAGTGTTTTCATAGGAACAGTTGACAAAGTGAACCCCGTGTTGGACCCGGTAGCCAAAGTAATGAAAATAAGAATCATCCTCCCTAATCATGCCGGGTATTTAAAACCTGAAATGTTTACGAATGTTACCGTTGAGAACCAGGAGAGCAAGAAGGGTATAGCCATTCCTTCCTCCGGTATCATCAGCGAAAACGGGATGAACTATGCCGTGGTATTCAGGAATAAGAACGATGTCAGCATCAGGGAGATCCGCGTTGAAAAAAAATCGGGCGAATTTACATTCATATCCGGGCTGGAGGCTGGCGAAAAAATATTGACCCGAAACCAGATATTGGTTTACCGTCAGTTAAGGGAGTCGGGTCAATAATCAGGATATGTTCCGAACCAATCAAACTTTCCTATAACCTTTATGAACAGATTCATCAAACGCATCATACATTTTTCACTGCGGCATCGCTATTTTGTCTTTTTCATGACGGCCGTTCTGGCGGTCATTGGTTTTGTGAGTTATAAAAATACACCCGTAGAAACCTTTCCCGACGTTACCAATACACAGATCATTATTATTGCCCAATGGCCCGGACGAAGTGCCGAGGAAGTTGAAAAATTTGTCACTATTCCCCTCGAAGTGGTTTTGAACAGTGTGCAGAAAAAGGTCAGTCTCCGTACCACTTCGGCCTTTGGGTTGAGTTATACCAGGATCATTTTTGATGATGATGTGGATGATGCTTTTGCCCGTCAACAGGTGCTCAGCCGTTTGGGAGGTGCTGATCTGCCCGATGGGGTCAAGCCCGATGTGCAGCCGCCCTATGGTCCCACAGGGGAGATCTATCGTTATACCTTAAAAAGTGAAACCCGGGATATCCGGGAACTGACCGCCATCCAGGACTGGGTTTTGGACCGGGCCTTTAAAAGCGTGCCCGGTGTCGCCGATGTAAACAGTTTTGGTGGCGAGGAAAAGGTTTTTGAAGTGAGTGTGAATCCTGATCTTCTCGTTAAGTACAACCTTTCTTCGCTGGATGTGTTCAATGCCATTTCAAAAAGTAATATCAATGTGGGCGGCGATGTGATTGAAAGAAATGGACAGAGTTATGTAGTGAGAGGAATCGGCGTATTAAGGAATATCGATGATATCAAAAATATCCTGATTGATAAACAGAACGGTGTTCCGATCCTTGTCGGCAATGTTGCCCAGGTTGTGGAAGGGGGCAAGCCGCGGTTGGGGAAGGTTTCCAGGAATTTGGACCAACCCGATGTTATAGAAGGAATTATCGTGATGCGAAAAGGAGAAAACCCTTCCGAGGTTCTGCATAATGTTGAATTGAAGGTCAAAGAATTGAATGAGACCGTATTGCCCTCGGATGTCCAGATCGATACATTTTACGACAGGACCCACCTGATGGAGTTTGCCCAGGATACAGTACTGCACAACCTGTTTGAAGGGATCGTGCTGGTGACGGTCATTGTGTTGATATTTATGGCTGACTGGAGAACTACCATCACCGTCGCTATCATCATTCCTTTGTCATTGCTTTTTGCTTTTATGTTGATGCGATGGCGGGGGATGAGTGCCAATCTCCTTTCCATGGGGGCCATTGACTTTGGTATTATCATCGATGGGGCAGTCGTGATGGTCGAGGGTTTGTTTGTGGCACTGGATCACCGGGCAAAAGAAGTAGGGATGGAGCGCTTTAATAAACTGGCAAAGATGGGGCTGTTTAAGAGTACCGGAACGGAGATGGGAAAAGCTATCTTTTTCTCCAAGATCATTATCCTCACCTGCCTGGTGCCCATTTTTTCCTTCCAGAAAGTGGAAGGTAAAATGTTTTCCCCCCTGGCCTATACCCTGGGGTTTGCACTCCTGGGGGCCCTTATTTTTACCCTGACACTGGTACCGGCCCTGTCCAGTATCCTGCTGAAAAAGAATGTACGGGAAAAACACAACCCCGTGGTCTGGTTTTTTGAAAAAGGGGTGGGGAGGTTGTTGAAATTTGTATATGCCCATCAGAAAAAGAGTGTGGTCATCGCCTTTGTCATCATGCTGGTCTCCTTATTCTCCTTTAAATTCCTGGGTTCCGAATTCTTACCCGAACTGGATGAGGGGGCATTATGGGTGGAAGCAGAACTGCCGATGAGCGTTTCTCTGAATGAAGCCGATTCTGTATCCCAAAAAATGATCGCGATCATCTCTTCTTTTCCGGAAGTGAAGCAGGTGCTTTCACAGATCGGCAGGACCAATGATGGTACGGACCCCAAAGGTTTTTTCAATGTTCAGATTCAGGTAGACCTTTTGCCAAAAAAGAAATGGAAAAGAAATATTAGCGAGGAATCGCTGATCGATGAGATGGACAGGCAGTTGAATGTAATTCCCGGGCTCGTGTTGAACTACTCACAACCCATCAGGGATAATGTGGAAGAAGCGGTTGCAGGTGTCAATGCCGCATTGGCGGTTAAGATATTCGGGCCGGATTTCAATACCCTCGACAGTTTAGCAAATGCGGTCATGAAAAATATGTCCGGGATCCGGGGTATTGAAGACCTGGGGATCTTAAAGAATCTTGGACAGCCTGAATTCAGGATCAACCTGGATCAGCAGAAAATGGCATTATACGGTGTTAATACCGTCGATGCCAATGCCGCCATTGAGATGGCCATCGGGGGAAAGGCAGCCACACAGTTATACGAAGGCGAACGAAAGTTTGATGTGCGGGTCAGATACCAGAAGGAATACAGGGCTACCCGTGAAGCCATCGAGCAGTTGATGATCCCCACGCAGGACGGGGCAAAAATCCCTTTAAAAGAAATTTCATCGATTGAGACACTTACCGGACCTGCGTTTATATACCGTGATAATAATATGCGCCATATTGCTGTAAAATTCTCAGTCCGCGAAAGAGACCTGGGTGGTACGATTGCGGAAGCACAAAAAAAGGTCAACCAGTATGTTTCCCTTCCTAAAGGGTATTCCATGACCTGGAATGGTGAATTTGAAAATCAGAAAAGGGCGAATGCCACACTGGCCCGGGTAGTACCGGTCTGCCTCCTGATCATATTTTTGATTTTGTTTATGACTTTCGGGAATGTGAAAGATGCCTTACTGACGATCCTGAACGTTCCCTTTGCGCTGATCGGTGGGATTTTAGCACTCCATATAACTAGGATGAATTTCAGTATCAGTGCCGGCATTGGGTTTATTGCTTTATTTGGGGTCTGTATCCAAAACGGGGTTATTCTGATCAGTGTATTCAGGAAGAATCTTGAAAATGGACTTCATTTGGACCAGGCCATCCGCGATGGGGTGATTGCCAGGGTAAGGCCAGTCGTCATGACAGCACTGATGGCAGCCATCGGTTTATTACCGGCGGCTATTGCTACTGGTATAGGCAGTGAAACGCAGAAGCCCTTAGCCAGGGTTGTGATCGGGGGTTTAGTTACATCCACTATTCTGACCCTGCTCATTTTACCGGTAATGTACGCCCTTGTATATAAGTTTACACACTACAGGATCAACAGGAAATTATTGAAAAAAACAGGCCTTATTAATAATTGACAAAAAAGCGTCCGGAATTCCGGACGTTTTTTTGTCGATTATGTTTAATCTTTTTTTATATTGATCAGGGCCCTCCTGTTCATACTCCTGCCATCGGGATTATCCCTTCCGTTGATGATCTCCATTTCTACCGGGCAACAGGCCCCAAAAGAAACAAAGCTGATCCGGACTGCTTCGGTCCCTTTCCTTATAAGGTATTCGGCACAGGCCCTTGCCCTTTTATCGGAAAGGATTTTGTTATAGGCATCACTGCCCAGCCCATCCGTATAACCTGATATTTGTAGGGTAGCCGTGGGATTGTCCACCAGTACCTGGTAAATCGAATCCAGTTTTGCGATGGCGGTCGGTTTCAGCCGGCTCCTGTCAAAATCAAAATAGACCGTTACTACATTTTCTGCCTTAATCACCAGTACCGGTTCGGGTTCGGGTGGAGGAATTTGTTGGATGCAAATGGCTGTATTGTATAAATGGTCGGTCAGCAAATCCGATTCGTCAATTCTTTCCTGGGTGAAAAGGCTGAAAGTATCCCTGTAATCATCTTTGGTGACCGATAATCTGAGGGTGCTGAAGGGCTCTTTTTGGAGCGCAAAGGAATAGCGGCCATCTTTGTTTGTGGTGGTCTCCCAGGTTTTACCATTGTTATCCTGCATTACAACACGGGCACCTTCAATCGCCATATTGTCTGCACAGTCCCTGACCAACCCGTTCACAATCTTATCTTTTGGTTGCCGGGTCAAAGCATATGTCTCAAGACAACAGCCCGATCCACGGTCGGAGCTTAAAAGAACATGACCCAGTAGATCCTTGTTTTCATCTGCATAGAAATAGATATCATCCCTGGGTGAGTTCACCGGAAATCCGAGGTTCATGGGTTGCTCCCAATGGTTCATATCCCCTTTGGCGGCAAACAGATCAAATCCGCCCATACCATCATATCCCAATGAAGAAAAAACAAGTGTTCCTGTATGTACATGATAAAAAGGGGCGACTTCATCTTCCGGCGTATTGATTCCTGTTCCGGCATTAACTGGGTTTCCGGTTGTGCCGTCATTGTTCAGGGGTGCATACCAGATATCAAATTTACCGGCACCGCCAGGGCGGTCGGATGAAAAAAACAGGTATTTACCGTCTGTAGTGCAATAGGGCTGCTTACTGTTATAGCCGGCCTGGTCGACCATCATCAGTTTCCGGGGAGTTCTCCATCCACTGTCTGTTCTTTCTGTATAATAAATGGATGAAATATTTTTTCCGTTTTCTTTTTTCCATGCTGTGAAATAAAGATACCTGCCATCATGACTTAAAGTGCCCGCACCGAGATTATTGGCGGGGTCGGCCATTGATAGGTCAAGGGGTGTCAGGTGGTCGAATTTATTATCACTGAGCGTGGCCAGGAATAAGTTGCTGCGGTAGGGGTTTATGCCCGCTGTCTGTATACTGTCAGTACGGGTACTGCTTACCAGGTATTGATTGTTTCCTGTTGCGGCTACCCCGAACAGGCCCGAAACACTACTGTTTACGGCATCAATTTTCCCGACCGTGAATAAAATACTGTCCGCTCTTTGCTGTTGTTGCTGAATAAAGTTGATCGTTCTTAATTCCTTTTCTGCTGCTGTCTTTAAAGAGGAGGGGTTGTTATTGGATGTAAGAAAGGTATTAAGGGATTGACGGGCCTGGGCAATATCCCCCAGGTTTCGCTGGCAAACGGCTAACCAGTACTGCGCTCCTTCTCCGTTCGGGTCGGGATATTGTTCTGACAATTGCTGGTAAATTGTGGCAGCCTTATCCCAATAGTGGGCGAGCCTGTAACTTTCTGCCTGCCTGAACAGGATTTCTTTATCAGTGATTTTGTTTTTGGAAACCTGGTAGGTATTGCGCTTCACATTCAAAGGAAATTCACTGACCTGCCGGCTTGTTTTGGGGGGATGAAGGTATTGTTCATAAAGATTGGCAGCAGTATAATATTCACCGGCTGCAAAATATTCATCTGCCAGTTGGAGGGGCCCTTTTGTTTTTTGCGCCTGTGCCTTGGAGAAACAGCAAAGGATTAACAACAGTCCGCCGGCAACATATTTTATTGTTGGATCGGTATGGTTAAGTAGTTTCATGGTTCAGTCCTTTTGATGGGTACTTATTTATAATCTCGCACAACGGATAAAATCAAAAATACTCCGGGTGCCGCTTCGCTTAACATAGGAAAGGCTCAGTTCAAAACTGTTGACATTCCGTGTCATCGATCCAAGTTTGGATGCATTGACATCATAACTCAAACCGATAATGAAATTCCTCCAGTCCACCCCGAAAAACGGGGCCACTGCATCCTTGACCCGGTAATAGGCACCAACCATTACATCTGTTTCTTCATTCACGTTGTATTGCGCATACGCACCCAGCATCATTTCATGGGCCGTGCCCTGGTGCATGTAAAGGGCATGCGGAATGATATGTGTTCTTTCTGAAAGGTTAAAACTCACACCGCCGTGTATTATATACCGAAGGGGGATCGTGTTCAATGCAGTACTCTGGGAAGAGATGATGGGGTCTTTCGGCTTGTTGATATGAAAAAAGGAAATCCCGCCGAAAACATTTTGTTTTTTACCCTGGGATGCGTCAAAATAGAGGATGCCCGAACCGACGTCTAAGGAGGTATTGGAGGTATTGGCAAAAGATTCTGTCGTGATGTTGGAGGCATTGTAGCCGGTAATGGGGTTCCATTGTTCACCCCATTTGAATTTTGAAGGATCTACCCTGCGGCTGATGATCCCTCCCTGTAAGGCCAGTACCAACCGGTGATTGTTGTCTTTCCCGAATTTCACACCGGTATAGGCAAAGGATCCATAGGTGCTCAGGTAACTGAACCCGCCATCACCGGCTGTTTGGTTCAGCAGGTTGAAGCCAAGGGCTATATTTTTATTGGTACGGGTATCAAAGGAAACACCAACAGTCCGGTAAGGATTGCTGATGCTGCTCCATTGTGTCCGGTAAATAGCCGATGCCCGGTACTCCCCATCACTGCTTCCTGTTAAGGCAGGATTGATGTACATGGGAAATGTATAGTTTTGGGTGAAATGCGGATCCGTTTGGGCTGCCGTGCGGGTGCCGTACAACAGCAGTAGGGTAGCGATCATCCACGTGGATCTTTGTAGGCTTGTATTTTTCATGTTGATCAGGATATGATTTTTTTCGGGTGATCTTTTCTTTGCTTTTTTATCTTACCAGGGTAATGGAACCTTTCAGTTGCACCGTTCTGCCCCCGGATAATTCTGCTTTCAGTACATACACATATACCCCCACCGGCTGCGGATTGCCCTTATGCCTGCCATCCCATCCCTGTGATTTGTTTTTGATGGTCGCCACTTCCTGGCCCCACTGGTTATAGATATGCATGTCAACCTTATCGATATAGTTGCCGTATACATAGAGTATATCATTCTTGCCATCATCATTGGGCGAGAAAACATTGGGTACAAATACATCCTTATCAAGTGGCAGGACGGTTATCTTATAGGATTGTGCCAGACCGGTGCAGCCATTAATGGCTGGTGTTATGATGACAGTACCGGATATTGGGTTATCCCCTTTATTGATGGCAGTGAATGAAGGCAGGTTGCCGGTACCGCTCGCGGGTAAGCCGATGTCTGTATTTGAATTCACCCAGTTGATCACCGAACCCGGTGTTCCCATCCAGTTGTAGACCGGAAGCAGGTCCCCGTCATACACTGTCGTATCACCTCTGACTGTGACCGACGGTACAGGATTAATTTCAAGGGTAAACTGCGTACTATTCGCACATTGACCAGGTGTTGGTGTGAATACATAAGTACCACTTACCTGGTTGTCTGCCACAGCTGGGCTCCAGGTTCCGCTAATACCGTTATCAGATACAGTTGGAAGATTGGGCACGGCAGATCCGATACAAACGGATTGGAAATTTCCAAAACTAAAGCTGGGGGTGACGATCGGGTTGACCGTTACGGTAAAGGTATAGGGCGTTACACATTGCCCGGCATTTCCGGTGAATATATAGGTTCCACTGGTTTGATTGCTAACAATAGCCGGGCTCCAGCTTCCATTGATACTGTTATCAGATATATTGGGCAGGGCCGGGACAGCACCTCCTGCACAAATTGATAAACTGGGACCAAAACTGAATACAGGTATTGCATTGGGATTGATCGTCACAGACAAACTGGTAGCAGTACCACATTGCCCGGCGTCAGGCGTAAATGTATAAGTGCCGGAGTTCTGGTTATCAATAGTGGCCGGGCTCCAGGTACCGGAAATACCGTTATCCGAGGTATTGGGCAATGCGGGCACTGAAGCGCCTGCACAGAAACTGGCACTGGTGCCAAAGCTGAATATAGGCGTCAGAATAGGATTAATGGTTACCGTGAGTGTTGTAGTTGTTGCACACTGGCCGGCTGTAGGTGTAAATGTATAGGTTCCGGAGTTCTGGTTATCGATGATGGCCGGGCTCCAGGTACCGGTGATACCATTATCCGAGGTATTGGGTAAGGTAGGCACAGAAGCACCTGCACAGAAACTGGCACTGGTACCAAAAGGGAAAGTCGGCGTGATATTCGGATTGATGGTTACCGTGAGTGTGGCAGTTGTTGCACACTGTCCGGCGTCTGGCGTAAAGGTATAAGTGCCGGAATTCTGGTTATCGACGGTAGCCGGGCTCCAGGTACCGGTGATACCATTATCCGATGTATTGGGCAAACTGGGCACGGAAGCACCTGCACAGAAACTGGCACTGGTGCCAAAAGGGAAGGTGGGCGTGATATTCGGATTGATGGTCACACTATAGCTGGCCGTGAGGGCACATTGACCCGCAGTTGGTGTAAATATATAAGTACCGGAATTCTGGTTATCGACAGTAGCCGGGCTCCAGGTACCGGTGATACCATTATCCGAGGTATTAGGCAAACTGGGAACGGAAGCGCCTGCACAGAAACTGGCACTGGTGCCAAAAGAAAAAGTAGGTGTGATATTCGGGTTGATGGTAACACTATAGCTGGCCGTGAGGGCACATTGACCCGCATCAGGT